>CAVRQC010000035.1:0-346215 GCA_963723205.1 uncultured Ignavibacteriales bacterium | reverse complement strand
GGTCATTTGTCATTCGAATACGTTTAACTTTCTATATACATGAACTTGACCGTTCGATTAAAACTTTATCATGTATAGTATCATTTAATTTCCCACTCCCATAAAATAGGGGTTTCTACCTATGTAAAATAGTGGGTTCCGCCTATTTATGTTTTTAATGACAGCCTTTAGTTTACTGTTTAATTACTCAGGAGAAATATGGACTTACTCATTGCAGATGATAATCCCGATATGAGGGCAGTACTTAAAAATATTTGCGCACATCTTTTTAACGTAATGTATGAATGCGGAAACGGATTCGATGCTGTGAAACTTTATAAGAAACATAAACCGGATTGGACTTTGATGGATATTAGAATGGAAAAGATGGATGGAATCTCGGCCATAAAAGAAATCTTGAAATTCGATTCATCTGCAAAGACAATAGTTGTTTCCCAGTTTAACGATCCCGAATTCATAGAGTCTGCAATAGAAGCAGGTGCAATTGAATTTATTAGTAAAGATGACCTTACAAAAATAGAAGAAGTCTTTGTTCGGAAAATCTAAGAAAAAATAAAAAATTAAAGGAGATTTATAGTGTTACGATACAGATTTTTTCTGCATTTAAGATATTTGTTAGTAATTATTTGTGCTGCTAATTCAAATATTACAGCACAGTTCACTGGTTCCTACACTATAGGTCCGGGCGGCAGCTATGCTAACTTTACCGAAGCAGTTAGCCAACTTGAATCTGCAGGAGTTTCAAATAAAGTTATTTTCAATGTTAAAGCAGGGACTTATAATGAACATATTCAAATCGATTCAATTCCCGGTGCAGATTCAATTAATACTATTACTTTTCAATCGGAGACCGGTAATAGTAGAGATGCAGTTTTATCTTATAATGCTTCAACAGATGATAATAATTATGTAATTAAACTTAACGGGGCAGGGTTTATTAGTTTTCAGAATTTAACCCTTAAAGCAGAAGGGAATAACTACAATAGAATAATTGTTTTAGACAATAATGCTCACGATATAGTTATTAATGGAAATAAACTTGAAGATACTCTCACAACCTCCGGTTCCAATAAACTGGCCGAAATTTATATCGCAAATACAACTTTCAATAACTTAAAAATAACAAACAATGATTTCTCAGGAGGAGCTTTTGCGATATATACAATGGGCAACTTTGCCAATGTTTCAAGCGGTGTAAATATAACCGGCAATTCATTTGCTTCAATTAATAAAATGACAATGAGGATAGAGTATGTTCTGGATCTAAAAGTAAATAATAATACTATGGAGGGCGATCCGGGATATCATTTTTATTTGAATAAGTGCGACGGTAGTCTGGAGATAACGGACAACAAAATGATTGGCGGTACAACCGGTATTTATCTGTCATCTTCAACCGGTGCCGATTCACCGGGTAAAAGCCGGGGCTTAATAGCAAATAATTTTATTAATCAGACTCACAATGCAGGGGGAGGTATTAGTCTGAACAATGCGGAAAATCTGAATATATATTTCAATAGTATAAATGTTACAAGCACTGCAACTAATGATGCATGTTTAAGCACTTACAATGGAAGCAGTATAAATATAGAAGACAATATCTTTACTAATTCAGGCGGAGGGTATGCAATAAATATCGGTACTGTTGGAGCTGTAGATAACTCCGATTATAATGATCTTTATACAACCGGTTCCGTTCTGGCTGTCTGGGATGGAGACAGAACAGACTTGTCGGCTTTACAAACAGCTAACGGAAAAGAAACAAATTCTTTGTCTATCGATCCGGGTTTTTTCTCGGATTCAGATCTTCATATAAATTCATCAGATCTTGATGGAAAAGCTGTTCCGCTAGCAGAAGTAAGTATGGATATTGACGGAGATATGAGAGATGTTTCAACTCCCGATATTGGTGCCGATGAGTATACATATGTGTCAAATGTTCCGCCGTCTATTACTTCGGTACCCGATACGGTCGCTTATGTTGGCAGTGAATATTCGTATACAGTAACAGCTTCAGATGTTGACGGAGATAACCTGACTTATACCTTGACCACAGGACCATCCTGGTTAACAATTGGTACAGCTTCAGGTGAATTAAAAGGAATACCTCAGCAGAGTGATTTAGGAATTAATCCTGTAGTTATTACGGTTGAAGACGGAAGAAGGGGGACAGATACTCAATCATTTAACATAAATGTTAAGAAAATAACCGGGGCTTCGGTTCCCATTGACAGCTTAATTTATTTCAGAATTAATTATGATAATAATTCAATCCTCGAAAAACATAAACAAACATACAATAATCACTTTATTGATGACTATTATACTAATCTCCTTGATGAAATCTGGGACAGCACGTCAGCTTTGTGGAAAAATTATGGCCAAATCATCCAGACTTTCGATTCCCAAAACAACCTTGTTGAAAGGATAGAACAATCCTGGAATGAAGGAAGCTGGGAAAGTTATGATAAATTCGATTATTCATATGATTCGGATAATAGATTAAAATCATGGCAATTTTATAACTGGATTTTTGGGGATTGGGGAAAAGGTGCGAAACAAACCTATAATTATGATTCACAGGGCAATCTTATTTTACAGGAAGCTATTAACAGCGGATCTAATGAATGGCGGGATTCTCTCATTTATGATTCTAATAATAATCTCTCAATTTATCTTTCAAAAAACTGGGTTAACAATAAATGGACAAATGATTGGAAAGAATCCTATACATATGATTCAAACAACAATTTAGTTTTAGTACTGGAAGAACATTGGGATAGTACTTCAAATACATGGAAGAATTTTCTAAGATCAAAATTAACTTATAATTCTGACAATAATGTAACTCATAAGGAAGTTGACCGGTGGAATTTATCCGGTCAATGGGAGCTTAATCAGAGAACTATTTATGAATATGATTTGAATCAGCACTTAACTCATGCAAAAAACGAGATGTTGGATAATGGTGCCTGGGAACTTCGCAATGGTTATTTTAAGCTGCCGGGGGATACACCGGATTATAAGAATTCATATCCATTTAAAAATCGGGGCTACGGAGATGTTGCTGAACTGTTTATACATTATAATGGAATAACTGTAGTTAAAGAAAAAAAATCCTTAGCAAAAGATTTTGTACTGAAACAAAATTATCCTAATCCATTTAATCCAACAACTAAGATAGATTATAATTTACCTGAAAAGACTCATGTTATTTTAAAAGTTTACAACATACTTGGAGAAGAAGTTGCAACATTAGTAAACAGTATAAAACAACCCGGGAATTATGAAATTACCTTCGATGCCGGCAGCCTGCCGAGCGGAGTATATATTTATAGCCTGAGCCACGGACAAAATATTCAATCTAAAAAAATGATTCTCTTAAAATAAGCTTTTTTTTTGAAACAGAAAGTTACGAGTCTTACAGTAGTTAATTCAAGGAGTAATTTATGAATTCAACACATATTAAATCTTTACTGATTTTATGTTTATTCTCTTTTAACACTTTAGCTCAGCTTCCGAACAGAAGTTTTGAAAAGTGGGGGCCAAATGGTCCAACCGGATGGAAAGTTAATGATACACTAAACTATAATCCGGTAACCAGTACAGGATATGCACATGATGGTAATTGGGCAGCTAATTGTAAAACTATAAGTGTAGATATTGGTCAGGTACCAGAGCCAATTCTTGCTCCTGCTTTAATAGCCAGCGGTTCAAAAGGAAATGGATTTCCATTTACGGGAAGACCCAAGTTTCTGACGGGGTATTTTAATTTTACCCCTGTCGGAGGAGATAAACTTGAGGTGCTGGTTACATTACAGAGAGGTGCTGGAAATCCCATAGCTCTAGGTAGACTGGAAATTAGTTCAGCTACCGGTCCTGGTTACCATAAATTCAAAGTGCCTATAAGGTACCTAGTAAAGAATTCTGTATTCCCGACAGATATGGTCATTTATATATCAACAAATGCCTATTTGGGAGGGCAGAATGCACATGTCGGAACAGAATTTCTTCTTGATGATATTTCACCAATCGAAATAACTAAACCTGAAGTTAATGATGTTATAATTTCCGGAGAACCTGATACAATTAAGTGGGAAGATGGAGCTGTATCCAATGTTGATATTGATTACAGCCTGGATAATGGAAAAACATACAAGAATGTAGTAACTAATTACCCGGATTCCAACAAGTATATATGGGATGTTGTACCGGACAGCCTGCTTAGCAGAAAAGGGAGGTTGAGAATAAGAGATCACCAGGATACTACTAATAATGATGTGCAGTCTGTTATATTCAAACCATGGGAGTTTACCCGTTTCAATGATAATGTAAAAGGGGGATTGGAACCATATAAAATAACTGAAGATGGATGGTCATTCAAAAACAATAATCCTCCGATATGGCCCCGATCATGGTATAATAAATCTGCATTTCGATACCTGGGCGGGATTGATCCTATAATAAAACAAACTTACCCCTTTCAGGATCCCTGGGATAATTCTCCTTCTTCCAGTTTTCCAGATTGGCCGCTTTGGGTCGACGTTTTTGGTAAGAGCCAATGTTATTTTGAAGGATTCATTGATGACAGCTACAATGATCATGCAGTAGCCGACTGGGACGCCAATAATGATAGTACCTGGAATGGAGCATGTTTCGGGTTTTCAGTTTCAAGTCTGTTAGGTTTTTACTGGACGAAGAATTTTCCAGAAACCGGGTTTTTCGGCGATAATCTTTCCAGCTTACCTTTTAATGCTGATTCGGGATACACGGTAAATTATTATTATACAACTCAGTTTACGAAAAAAGAATTGCAGTACAAAAAAGGGGTCTGGAAAACTACTGCACAGCAGCTCTTAGCACAATTAAAGCGTATGTTCCGTAAGCCGAATGGTGATGGCAGAACGCTTACAATTTATAATATACAGCAGAATTCTGCTCACTCAGTTGTCGCTTACAAGCTTAAGCGCAATGGTAAAACATCGCAATTCTTTCTCAGATTTTATAATCCCAATCTGCCCGGCAATACCAACCAGGTTTTTCTTATTGATTCAGCTGCAAATTCATGGTCAGATTTAACTGCAGGCGGCTGGGGACAAAACAGGGTATATGGACTTTTTCTGGAAAGAGAAAGTTACGATTATGTGGCGACTCCTGTTTTACCAAAACCGGCTGAACCACTCGCATCAGATTCCTCAAATAGTAATTCGAATGAATTTATTATTTATAATACGCAAAAAGCAGATATTTCAATTTCATCTGCAGCAGGAAATGAATTAAATTACAAAGACAGCACTGTTGAGGATAATATCAATAATGCCATGCCGATAGTTCCTGTAACCGGATACTTTCATCCCCCGACAGGATACTACCTCCCTCAAGGAGAATATTCAATTAATTTATCAAATTTCAAAGATTCTTCTTCCTACCTTTTAATTATGGCAGATTCAATAATTTATAAGTACAGAAGGGATGATGCTGATTATAATGAAAGTGATCAATTGATTTATTCTAATGGAATAGAAATTCTAAATCCGGATATGTCTTCAAAAAGGATTAGACTTCAAACCATAATCAACGAGCCAAATAGTGAAAAAGATTTTGATATCAATAATATTGTAATATCCCAGGGCGGTTCCATAAACATAAATAAAATGGATGGGGAGGATCTGTTATTAAACAATCATGGTGCAGGGAAGAATTATGATCTTCACTTGAGGAGTGCATCAGCTGATGGAGAAAAGCTTTTCTTTCATTCACAGGTTCAGTTAGCTTCAAATTCTTCACATAAGATAATTCCGGAATGGAATAATCTGGCTGATAAGAAAGTTAAAATATTAGTAGATAGAGGGAACGATGGAACAATTGATGACTCCATGTTAATATCGAATGAGATTACAGAAATAAAAGATAGGTATTCATCGAAAATACCCAATACTTTTACTTTGTTCCAGAATTACCCAAATCCATTCAATCCGGAAACAACTATAAAATATGACTTGCCAAAACAGGCACATGTTACTCTGAAAGTTTACGACATACTTGGCGAAGAAGTTGCCGAATTAGTGAATGGAATAAAAAAGGCCGGTAGTTATGAAGTTAAATTTGCCGGCAGCAGGTTGTCAAGCGGAATTTACTTCTATAGTATCCAAACCGGAAACAAGACTATAACTAAAAAAATGATCCTTCTAAAATAAATTTTACAGGAGACAATAATGAATAAAATCTTTTTCTTATTGATTATTCTTTTCGCTGCCAGTAAATGGTCAGATGCACAAATATTAAACAGCAGTTTTGAACAGTGGACTGATGGTAATCCGGACGGCTGGTATACTAATAATGATTTTACAACAACCATAACTCCTTCAACTGAAAATCATTCCGGGGCTTACTCTGTAAAAGGAGAAGTAATTGTAACCTCAGCATTGGGCGTTGAAATTCCCATTTTCCCTTTTATGCAGTCCATATCAGGTATTAATTCCAAAAGCAGATATAAATCGCTGTCGGGGTATTATAAACTTTCCCCTAATAATGATTCCATATACATAAGAATTCAAATGCTGAAGGATGGACAGATCATAGGCTACGGTGATTTAACAATACAAGATGAACAATCCGAGCTTCGCAGAATTTCAGGTTAACATAAATTATTATAACAGTGATATTGCAGATACCGCAATTATTACATTTGGATTAGAAGATCTACCAGGTACGGGCGGAGATTACAGCGGATCATATTTTCTCCTGGATGACCTGACTTTTGGTAATGAAGCAACTGATATTAAAGAGCAAAACAGGTCAATTCCAAAAAGCTTTTATATTTCACAAAATTATCCCAACCCGTTTAATCCATCAACAATAATAAGTTATTCATTATCAAAGAGTGATCACGTAACATTAAATGTTTACAACATATTAGGACAAAAAGTTGACGTTCTTGTGAATGAAAAAAAACCGGCAGGAAAATATGAGATCGATTTTAATGCGGGCAATCTATCCAGCGGAGCATATTTTTATATGCTGCAAGCAGGAAATCAAATTGAAACAAAAAAAATGATTCTGTTACGCTAAATTTTTACTATATGGATAATAATGATTCAAGAGAAATTGCCCGCAGGGATGCTGAGCATAGCGTAAACAAATGTCTGAAAATAAGGAGTTATAGATGAATTTTATCTCTAAAATATTTTTTATTGTTATCTGTCTTTTGATTATGCCGGGGAAATCCTTTTCACAGGCTGGAAGATTAGATACAACCTTTGGGGAAAGCGGAATAGTCAGAACTGATATAAACAATAGTACTTTCGTCATGTCAGTAAAAATAAATGGTGATGGTAAGATTCTGGCCGTTGGTTATTCTGAAAATGAAAATGATGAAGACTTTGCAGTATCACTTTATAATCCGGAAGGGATATTAGACACTACTTTTGGTAAGAATGGAATAGTTAATACACCAATAGGAAATTCAGAGGATAGAGCAAATTCTGCTGTAATTCAAGATGACGGAAAGATAATAGCTGCTGGTAATTCTAATAATGGTAGTAATGATGACTTTGCTATAGCTCGCTATAACATGAACGGTACACTAGATAGTACATTTGGCACAAATGGTATTGTGATTACCCCTATTGGAACCTCAGATGATGCGGCTCTGTCGGTAATATCCCAAAAAGATAAGAAAATCATCGCAGCTGGTTATTCTGATAAGGCAAAATATCGTGTCTTTGCAATAGTACGATATAATATTGATGGAACCTTGGATAAAACATTCGGAGAAAATGGCATTGTAACTACTCCGGTTGGAACTTCGGATGATGTCGCTTATTCATCGACTTTACAAACTGACGGAAAAATTGTAGTGGCCGGTTATTCTTATTATCCGAGCAAATATGATGATGATTATAAAATGGTTCGTCTGAATCCGGACGGAACGTTAGATAATTCTTTTGGAAAGAATGGTATTATAACTTCAGCAAAAACTTCGAACGAAGAATTTAATTCGGTTGCAATTCAAAAAGACGGGAAAATAGTTACTGCCGGATACTTAGATAGCGGAGATAATGCACTATTTGCAATAACGCGTTTTAACCCCGACGGTACTTTGGATAATACTTTTGGAACTGATGGTATTGCAACTAAACATTTTGATACTTCTTCAGATGATTATGCTAAATCAATTAAGGTTCAAAGTAATGGGAAAATAGTAGTAGCCGGTTACACAATTCATAATATATTCAAAAGTGCTTTTGCGATTGCCAGATATAATCCTAATGGGAGTTTGGATAACACATTTGGAGAAAATGGTATAAATACTCTTCATATCAATACAAATCCATCGTATGATTTTGCCAAGGCTTATTCAATTGCTTTTCAAAGAAACGGAAAAATTATTGTCGCAGGACATGCCGAAGTTAATAATAATTATACTGTCGCTATTATAGCTCGTTATACAGGAGATTCACCAACCGGTGTATTTCAGGAAATCAGTAATGAACCAAATTCATACATGCTTAAACAGAACTATCCAAACCCATTTAATCCATCTACTAAAATAAGTTATTCCTTACCAAAGAGCGGTTTTGTAACTCTGAATGTTTACAACCTTCTGGGTCAAAAAGTAGCAGAGCTTGTTAATGAAAAGCAACATGCAGGAAATTATGAAGCTACATTTAATGCAGGTAGCCTTCCAAGCGGAATTTATATATACAAGATTATTACTAATACCTATACTAATTCAAGAAAAATGATATTAATTAAATGACTTCTAAACCATTATTATCCTTTTATGGGATGTATTACTAAAGATAATGGAGGACCAAATGAAATTATTTACATCAATATTAACAGCTATTTTCATCTTTTCAATTTCATCCCTATTCATCTGCACAATTTGATCTAGGTGAAAAAATCAAAAAGAAAGTTGAGAAAAAAATAGATAATGAAACAGATAAAGCTATAGATAAAGGAATCGAAGGAACTGAAGATGCTATTAAAAACGGCGGAAAAGCAGAAGATAAAGGAAAAGAATCCTACCGGTAATAATATAAAGATTGAAAATTCTAAAAATGAGTCTGGTGAGAATATTTCTTCAAACAAAATTGAATCTAAAAAAGAATTAAAACTCTGGTCTCAATATGATTTTGTTCCGGGCGAAAAAATTATCTTTGAAGATAATCTCTCCGGGGAGGAATCCGGTGAATTTCCATCAAGATGGGATTTAACAAGCGGCAGTGCAGAGAATGCTTCACTTGGAAATGATAAGGTTATTCATTTAGTTCATAATAATACAATCATTTTTCCTTTAATGGATAAAAGAAGATTTTCTGCCCGATGTTTTTACAATTGAGTTTGATGTTTACTTTGAAAAACTGGCAAGCCGCAGAACGGATATTTATAAAGTCAGGTTTTTTGAAGGAACAAGTAATGCCATGAATCTGAAAAACGGTAAAAAGCAAAATTCTATTGATATCTCATGGAACCAGATTAAAATGGGAAGTTTCGGCGGAAAGACTGCATCGTTCAGAGAAGAGCAAAAGAACTGGCAGCCTAAATGGAAACATATAGCAATTTCGTTTAATAAAAGATCCCTCAAATTATATATGAATGAAGAACGATTATTAAATATCCCGAACCTTGGGTATAAACCGGAAATGTTTTCTATCGGAGCAGATTTTGACAACCGTTTTATAACAATGTCGTCAATAAAAAATATCAGGGTTAATGAAGGAGGGAAAAAATTATATGACAGAATCATGGCAGACGGAAAATTTGTTACTCATGGGATCTTGTTTGAAGTTAATAAGGCTGATATAAATGCCAAATCTATGGGTACTATAAATGAAATTGTTAAGCTGATGAAAGAACACCCGGATTTAAAATTCAGCATAGAAGGACATACTGATAGCGATGGGGATGAATCCTTTAATCAAAAATTATCTGAGGAAAGAGCTGCAGCAGTAAAAAATTTGCTGGTTGATTCAGGTATTGATGATTCCAGGATGAAAACAAAAGGATGGGGCGAGAACAAACCCCTGAATAAAAACTCGACCCCTGAAGAAAAAGCAAATAACAGGAGGGTGGAGTTTATCAGGATATAGATTGCAACACTTAATAATAATTTTTCATAAAAAAAGGAGAACCAAATGAGATTAATTAAATATTTAACATTCATAATTTTTTTCTCTATAATCTTTATTTCATGCAGCAAGGCACCTCCAACGAACATTGTAGATGTTACGGCAAAAGACTACTATTTCTATGTGTCCGATTCAATTCCTTCGGGATGGACAACTTTTAGATTTAATAATGAAGGACATGCAACTCATTTCTTTTTTCTAACTCTTCTTCCGGACAGCGTATCATTTGAAAGATATCATAAAGAAGTGATGCCTCCTTTTGTATCTGCAATGGATACTTTGGAAGCAGGGGCAAGCAAAGCAGATGCAGGCGCTCTTTTAGGAACTCTTCTTCCGAAATGGTATGCTTCTGCTAAAGTAATGGGAGGAGCCGGTCTTACAGCACCAGGGAAAACCTCACAGACTACTATAAAACTCGAACCCGGTACTTATTCTATGGAATGTTATGTTAAAACTGAAGAAGGAAAATTTCATAGTGAATTAGGAATGATCAGACCCCTTACTGTTACAAATGAAATTTCCAAAATGAAAGAACCCGAAGACGCAGATATAGAAATAAGTCTCTACAACAATAGGATTGAATCGGAAGGTAACCTTTCCAGCGGAAAACATCTTGTTGCAGTACACTTTAAGGAGCAGCCGGAATTCGGGCTTGGAAATGATGTTCACCTTGTAAGGATAAATGAAAATACAAATATGGAAGAATTAAAAAAATGGATGGATTGGATGAATTTGATTGGCCTGAGAACTCCTGCGCCGGCTGAGTTTCTTGGCGGTACCCAGGAAATGCCGGTTGGCTATACATCTTACTTCTCCGTTGATTTACAGCCCGGGAATTATGCGTGGATTTCAGAACCTTCGGCTGAAAGAGGAATGATAAAAGAGTTTACAATTAATTAATTTGTAATAATTTACAGTATGGGTAGGAAATTATTTCTTACCCATATTTTAAAATTTAACTTACATCTCTAGTAAAAATTTAATTTGGGGAATAACTTATTATTTATTACTAAAAAAGTAATAATTATAATAAAAACCATTCCGAAGAAGTTCTAATTAAGTATATCATTTGTTTTATTAGTTCATCTCTTTTGTTGTCTTTTATATTTGTATTTTGTAAATAACATATGTTCTATTTTTCAAAGAATTCAATCAAATAAAAGAAAAAATAATGGAGGGGTAATGCCTAGAACAATTCTCCTGACCATTTTAACGGTCTTCTTATTTCTCTTTCCGGGAAAAATCAATGGACAATCGAAAGATGAATTTAAACCACTTTTATATGAACAATCTGAAAAAATGGCTGATTCAGTTTTATCGTTGATGTCTATTGAAGAAAAAATCGCCTACATAGGAGGTGACAAAAGTTTTTTTATAAGATCTATTCCAAGATTAAACCTTGGAGAAGTCTATATGTCTGATGCAACTCAGGGAGTACATATTAGAAAATCATTCAGAGATGCAGATCTTTCAAAATATCAGCTTGAAAAATCAACAGCTTTTCCTTGTCCGATTTCATTAGCTGCTACCTGGAACCCTGATTTAGCTTATAAATATGCAGAAGCAATCGGAGAAGAATGCAGAGCAGGAGGAATTGGTATTTTACTGGGACCTGGAATGAATAATTACCGGCAGGCTCAGTGCGGAAGAAACTTTGAATATTTTGGTGAAGACCCGTTTTTAGCTTCAAGAATGATTGTAGATTATGTAAAGGGAGTACAAAGTACCGGCACAGTTGCCACGCTAAAACATTTCGTTGCAAACAATACAGATTTTTTTAGAAGAAAAAGTAATTCTGTTATCAGTGAAAGAGAACTGCATGAAATAAATCTACCTGCATTCAAAGCCGGGATTGATGCAGGCGCCAGAGCTGTAATGACTTCTTATAATTTATTGGGTGGAGAATGGTGCGGTCAAAGTGAATTTGTAATTAAAGATATTCTAAAAAAACAATTAGGATTTAAGTGGCTGGTTATGACGGATTGGTGGTCGGTATATAATGGAGAAAAAGTTGTTGAATCAGGTCAGGATCTGGAAATGCCTTCTGCTTTTGCTTTAAAAAATGTTGATTCACTTTTAAAAGCAGGTGCAGTAAATGTTGCTGATATAGATGGTATGGTTAAAGGAATACTGATGACATACTTTTCTATGAAATTAAACGGCAGACAAAAAGATCCTTCATATTTAGACAAATATGGAGAACATGAGTCAGTTGCTTTACAAACTGCGAGAGAAGGAATTGTGCTTTTAAAGAATCAGGATAATGTTCTGCCAATTAAAAAGGAAGTCAAAAATATTTTAATCACAGGTAATTATGTTAAAAAATTAGCAAGAGGCGGCGGATCTGCTGAAGTTGAGGGATATGATATACACTTGATGTTTGATGAATTAAAAAAGATACTCGGCAGTAAATTAAATTATATTGAGAATCCAAATCCCGCTGAAATAAAATCGGCTGATCTAGTTCTTTGTAACATAGGGACTGATGATAGTGAAGGCCGGGACAGGCCTTTTGCATTACCGGATGATCAGGAAAACAGAGTTCTTGAATGTGTAAATAATAATCCTAATACAGTTGTAATAGTAACCTCCGGCAGCGGAATCAGAATGACCGATTGGAACATTAAGGCAAAAGCAATTATTTATGCATGGTACGGAGGTCAAATGGGGAATGTTGCTTTGGCCGAAATAATTGCAGGCAAAACAAATCCATCCGGTAAATTACCAATAACAATTGAAAGGGAATTTAAGGATTCTCCCGGTTATGGATATATCCCGGAAGGTGAAAAACTTTATACCGGATGGAATGGTGATGGTGAAAAAGCACATAAAGTATTCAATGTTTATTATACTGAAGGTGTTTTTGTTGGTTACAGGTGGTACGACAGCAGGAATATTGAGCCGTTATTTCCATTTGGATATGGACTATCTTATACTACTTTTGAATATAGTAATCTAAAAGTATCAAAAGAAAAGTTTAATGATAATGATACTCTTGTTATTAGCTTTAATATTAAAAATACAGGCGATGTTGAAGGAAAGGAAATTGCGCAGTTGTATGTTCATGATGTTAAATCTTCCGTACCCCGACCCGTTAAAGAGTTAAAAGGATTTAAGAAAATTGAGCTTAAACCAGGTGAAAGTAAAACGATTGAAATAACTTTGGACAAAAAAGATTTTTCATTCTGGAATCCTGCAACTAAGAGCTGGTTTGCAGAAAAAGGGAAATTCATTCTGGATGTGGGCGCTTCTTCCAGAAATATCAAATTACAGAAGGAAGTCGAGTTATTGTAATAAAATTAAATATACGGAGATATAATGATATTCAAGACAAATAAAAAGTTTTCATTTTTAATTTTAATTCTATTTACTGTTTCAGTTTATTCGCAAACAGAAAGTAACTTCCCTGAAAATTTTAAAATTAGAACCGGTGTAAATATCAGTCATTGGTTATCACAAAGTGAAAAAAGGGGCGAAGCCAGAAGAGAATATATTACCAAAGCAGATTTTGATTCTATTGCTTCTGCAGGTTTTGATCATGTAAGAATTCCTGTAGATGAGGTACAGCTTTGGGATTCAAGCGGTAACAAGCATAAAGATGCATTTGATTTGCTTCATAATGCGATACAATGGGCGGGTGAAAATAATTTACGCGTAATTGTCGATTTGCATATCATACGGTCTTTTTATTTTAATAAAACATCAAACCCTTTATGGAAAAATGAAACCGAACAGAAAAAGTTGGTTCTTATGTGGCAGCAGCTTTCTGATGAATTGCATCAATATCCCGACAGCATGATTGCATATGAAATCTTAAATGAACCCACAGCAAAAGATCCGGATGACTGGAATAAAGTATTTAGTAAAGTCTTAAAAGCTATCCGTAAAAAGGAACCGAACAGGGTTGTCATAATTGGTTCTGATATGTGGCAAATCCCTCAAACTTTTCCCGAATTAAAGTTTCCAAAAGATGATAAAAATATTATTCTGAGTTTTCATTTTTATACGCCTATGGCGCTGACTCATCATACAGCACCATGGACTGCAATCGGAGAATATAAAGGTCCAGTTAATTATCCGGGATTGATTGTTGACACATCTTTTTATAAAACTCTCTCACCGGCTGCAGTAAAAGCAATGAGAGATGGGGCTAACGGCTATTTTACTAAAGATACCTTAGAAAAAATTATAGAACCAGCAATTAAGGTGGCAAAAGAAAACAGCCTCCATTTATATTGCGGTGAATTTGGTGTTTATCCGCATATTCCGCAAAGTACAGCATTACGCTGGTATAGAGATATGTGCGGAATTTTTAATGAAAATAATATTGCATATTGTCATTGGGGTTATAAAGGTGATTTTCCGGTTGTAAATAGTGACGGATCACTAAACCATAAGCTTATTTCTGTGTTAACAGCGAAATAATGTAGAAGAAAAATTTGAAATGAGTAGATATTATTGAAAACTAAAGATAATTATTGATTCTTTTTATTCTACGAAAATAATATTAAGTTTGTTTAATTTTATTGAAGGTAAAAATGGTTTATCTAATATTGAAACTCATCCATATTTTTGGTGCAATTATTTTTCTGGGGAATATAACAGTCGGTCCGTTCTGGAAAAAGCATGCTGACCTTTCTAAAGATCCGAAAAAAATTGCAGATACCTTTGACGGAATTATAAAAGCTGACAGGTATTTTACAATGCCTGGTGTTACTATAATAATTGTTTTTGGAATTGGCGCTGCCTTGCATGGTGGTTATAATTTAATTACCACAGCATGGGTTTTCTGGTCATTGATTTTAGTTGTTGTGTCAGGAGCTGCATTTATGGCTAAAGTTGTTCCCATTCAGAAAAAGATACTGGCACTTGCTCAAAAAGAAGGAGAATTTAACTGGGATGAATATGGAAGACTAGCTAAGCAGTGGGACATCTGGGGTTCAATTGCAACGCTTGCACCTTATATAGCTGTAGTTCTTATGGTTATTAAACCAGTGTAAGCCCATTTACTTTGAATTATTGATTGGATGAATTGGTGAATGTTTTGGAATTATTCATTCAATCATTCATCCATTCACTTGATGATTGCAGAAATTTTCTTGAATTCATCTGTCCTGCTTTCCTGCAGCAACTCAAATAAAACTGATTCAACAGATGTTATTTCTACATTGTTGTTTCTCATTCTTTCCAAAGCAATATTCAAATCTTTTTCTTTTCTTGATGAGGTTGCATCAGCACAAACATTAACCTGGAAATTATTTGCCAGGAGATCGAGAACTGTCTGCTGAACGCAAACATGTGATTCAATCCCTGCTATAACTACCTGTTTAATATTGTTATCTTTTAAACTTTGAAATAGATTTCCCGCACCCAAACAACTAAAACTCGTTTTTTGAATCGCAGTTATACCTTCAAGTTCTTTTAATAAAAAATGTGATGTTGATCCTAAACCTTTCGGATATTGTTCGGTAAAGTAAATAGGGAGGTTAAGAATTTTAAATCCTTTAATTAATTTCACACAATTATTAACTACTTCTTCTTTATTAAGCATGACATCAAGAATTTTTTCCTGCACGTCAATTAATAACAATGCAGTAGAAACTCTTGATAAAAGTTTATTATTTCTTTCCATCAATATTTATTTAATTAGTTCAACTAAAAAATCATCACCAATTCTTTCGGTATTCCTTACCCGAAGTTTTAGTGCATTTTTAATATTTCTCTTATTTATATTTCCAAGAAGCGGTATACCGCAGCCCATTAATTTTGGAGTAACAAAAAGCATTATATCATCAAACAGGTTTTTCTTAATAAATGAAGTATAAATTTCTCTCCCGCCTTCTACAAGTATAGAAGAAATATTAACTTTTGCCAATTCTTTTAATGCATTCTTTAAATTCAGTTTCCCGTTTGCATCCTCTTTTACAAAAATGATTTCGGCATTGTGTGATAATATTTTTTTTATTTTCCCTTTTTTGCTGGCATTTCTTTTCGATGTAACAATAATTAGTTTCCGGTCCTTATTATTAATCAGGAGTTTAAATTTATTATTTAATTCCAGTTTAGTATCTAAAATAATTCTGCGAGGATTTCTTCCTTCAGCCAGTCTCACGGTTAATTTAGGATCATCTCTTTTTACAGTACCGTAACCAACCAGAACAGCATCATAGCTTGCTCTGAGCTGATGAACATATTTCCTTGAATTGAGAGATGATATCCATTTGGAATCACCTGATTTGTCGGCGATCCTTCCGTCAAGTGTAAGTGCAGCTTTTAAAGTAATATACGGAATTTTTTCAGTTATATATTTAAAGAAGAACCTGTTCAGTTCGATACAATCACTTTCCATTATACCTACTTTTACATCAATACCAGCCGATTTTAACTTTCTTATCCCGTTTCCGCTTACCAAAGGATTCATATCATTAGTGCCGACAACAACTTTTTTTATTTTCTGATCTATTATTTTATTAACACAGGGAGGGGTCTTCCCATGGTGACTACAAGGTTCCAGGTTTGTATAAAGAGTTGCTCCTTCAAGGCTTTCTTTTGCCTTTTCAATAGCATTTACTTCTGCATGATTTTCACCAAATTTTTCATGATAACCTGCAGAAATAATCCTGTCGTTTTTTACAATTACACATCCGACTAATGGATTGGGACTTACGGAACCAATTCCCTTTTTTGCTATTTCAATTGCTAATTTTATATAAGATTCGTCCGACACTTATAAGATATTACCTTTTATAAAATAGAATAATAAGATGTTAATTTTTATCGCAGATTCCACTTGTCGTATATAATACTATTCTATGGAAAGAATTTCAAATTCCAATAAACCAGCAGGTGCTTTAACATTTACCTTTTTACCTGTTTCAGCTCCCAACAAACCCTGACCAACCGGAGAAGTAATCGAAATCTTTCCTGCTTGAAAATCTGCTTCTTCAGGAGAAACTAATATGTAATTAAAAATTTTCTGAGTCTTTAAATTCTTTATTTTCACTTTAGACAGGATATGTACCTTACCATTGGGGAATTGTGACGGATCAATTATCCTGGCTCTGGAAAGAACATTTTCCAGTTTGCTTATTCTAAGTTCGAACAAACCCTGTTCTTCCTTTGCAGCATCATATTCTGCATTTTCAGATAAGTCCCCGTGTGCGCGGGCTTCGGCAATTTTTGCGGCAATTTCTTTTCTGCCGTTTGTTTTTAATTCTTGAAGTTCTTTTTCAAGTTCTACTAATCGTTCTTTAGTTAAGTAAACAAAATTGGCTTCGGACATAATTATATACTCAGATTGTTTTTGACAAAAAAAATTGCCACAGCTTTAACCAGCAGTGGCAAATGGAAAATTAAAAAATATTAATATACTTGTCAAGATGAATTACAAATAAAAGATAATTATTGTGGATTCCATCCAGTTCAATTGGATAGAAAATGAAATTTTTCTAAAATAATATAAAGGATTTCAGATTTACTCTATAAATGAATTATCTTAATAAATTATTTTAAAAGTACAAGCTTTTTTGTTGTAACGAGGGAACCTACTTTTAAGCTGTAGATATATACTCCACTTGCAAGTCCGCTTGCATTAAATACGACAGAATATTTACCTGGCGATTGAGCTTTATCAACTAAAACAGCAACCTGATTTCCAAGTACATCATACACAATTAACTTAACATTGGTATTTAAAACTGTATTAAGTTCAGGCACCCGATATTCAATTGTTGTAGTCGGATTAAAAGGATTTAACGGATTAGGATGATTCTGCTCTAGCTCAAATTTTATTGGATTTAATATTTTATTACTATCAGAAAATGTAATAGCATCTTTTAAAATCCAGTTATTTGGATCTATTGTAATAGAAAGCGGATTTCCTTTAACTAAAAATTTTACCCGCTGATCCTGATGATCATTAAAAAATGAAAAAAGCGTATCACCTGCTGAAGTTGAAATTTTTATTTGAACAGGCATTGTAAAGAAGGAAGTATAGATATTTACCGTCTGGTTAACATTTACAGTTACTTCATAATTATTATTTATTTTAGTTGCATTCCAATCAATTTTGTATTTCGGATAACCTTCACCATAAATCCATTCATTAAAGAAATACCCAAGGTTTAGGCCGGAAACAGTTTCGGCATCTCTTTGAAAATCTGCTGTTACAGCAGTACCATAAGCAACACGCGGATCGTTTGAATAGGTTTTCATAATTTTAAAGAAAACAGAATCACCGACAACTCCCCTTAACATGTGTAATACAATTCCCCCTTTTGCATATGACCTGTTACCATTAAAAATTTCAGATATAGAACTTATATCCTGAACATAAATGGAACCTTTAGCATTTTTAGCTCTAGCCATATCCAGAGCAACAAAGTTATTATAAGCTGAGTCTCCATAAACTTTTTGTGCATAGAGCATTTCACCATAAGTTGCGAAACCTTCGTTAAGCCAGATATCCTGCCAATCCCTGCACGTAATTTTATCCCCGAACCATTGATGAACCAGTTCATGAACAAGAACAGTTTCAGAAAAGTTGCTCATTGAAGACACAGTCTGATGTTCCATTCCACCGCCGCCTTTCCAACCAATTTCTGCATTCCCGTATTTTTCCTTAATAAATGGATATAAACCGAAGTAATCTGAAGTTATATGCAGCATTTTGGGAACTTTATCAAGATTGGTTTTATAGCTTGCAAGGTTTTCAGGATAAACATAATTGATAACCGGCATCGAATCTTTTTCACTATACTTAAAATAATTTTTATAAATCGTATAGTTGGATATAGCTAGAGAAATCAAATATTGAGCTATAGGATATTTATTGGTCCATTTGTAAGTGGCTGTATTATCGGGATTTTCAACAATATCGACCAGTGTCCCGTTTGATACTCCATAAAGATTCTTATCAACAGTTATCCAAACATTGGATGAATCTGCTTTATCTGCAGGAGTATCTTTGCAAGGGAACCAATCACTTGAACCGTATGGTTCACTTAACGTCCATATTACAGGTTCATTGTTCCCATGCGTTCCAAATTCAAAACTTCCGAACCCATTTGAACCAGGTACTCCCTGGTAATATATTTTTATTTCAAAAATTTCATTTTGATTATAAGTCTTATTAAGTGTAATATTTAGCTTTGCATTTGCATGTGAAAAGCGAAGTTTTACGTTTCCCGATACAATCGAATCAACTATCATCGGATTCTGTAAATCTAAAAAGAATGAATTCAACGGATTATGAACAGGTGCGGCTTTTACTGTTACCGAACCGGATAAATAGTTTGGGTTGTAAGTAACCTTAAGATTTAATTTATAATATTTAATATCAATAGCAGGATCACCTGGGTATTCAATTTTTAACAGGGAATTAACATTTTGAAGATTTTCTTTATTTGTTTTTTCAAAATTTTGAGAAAAGGCTGAAAAACTGAATAAAAAGAGGAAAACGGCAGTTTTTAAAAGAGACATTATATTATTTTAATTTTAATAAAATAAAATGAAGTATTTTATAAAAATATTCAATTCATTAAAAAAGGCTTTGAGTTCTGTCAAGTATATTAAACTGTGGCTATAAGATAATTCCTAGTTCTAATTTAAAACCTATCCATCTTAAATGATATTCTCTATGTTACCTAATTAATTTCCTGTATTCTGCAGATAGCTTTAAAGCTGCAGTATCTGCATACTCTATTTTCCCGGTCTTTTAATGTTGTCAAATTAAATTTTCCCAGTTTAATTGCATCAACAAATTTTTCTACATATTCCAGGCATTCTTGTATCAGTTTATTAATAACTTCATTTTTTTTATCGGATGAACTGCTTTTCTTTAGACCCAGGTTTACTGCAATTTTACCGAATTCTCCTTCTTTGAATTTTAATGAATATATTTTGGGAACATCAGGATTGATATCCTTTTCAAGCTGTGCATTGATTATTTCTTTCGCGGCGTACATATAAAGTGGGAGCTGAAGAGACAGTCCTTCATCCAGTTCATCCTTTTTAGGTCTTTTTCCGCTTAATTTGTAGTCAACTACTTCAAATGTGTTTTCAGTTTTATCAATGTCTATCCGGTCAATTTTACCCCGGATTTTTACATTACCTGCTCTCATTTCTTTTACGGAACTTTTGCCTTTCATATTTCTTTTACCTGAATACAGACTTCCAAACGCTTCTTCAAAAAATTCAGGTATGAAATTTTCATTTTTTTCTCTTTCGGTTTTTAAAAATAAATAGAGAATTGAATTTTCCCATTTCCCGTTTATCCCTAATATCTTTTCCTTTTCGTAAAAAGTAAGAGGCGCATTAAAATTGCCATCATTAATTTGTTCTTCTGCTATTCTAAATAAAATTTGTCTTGCATAGTTAAAATTTTTATCCGAAGCTTTTGATATTATTATCCCTTTACTCTTGATTGTTTCATAAAATTCATAAAGTATGTTATGAAGCAGGCTTCCCATCTCCAACGCTTCAATTTCTTCCGAAGGTTCTTCAAGCGGCTTAAGTTTTAAAACTCTTTCAGCGAAATATTTATAAGGACACTTTGCATAAGTTTCTAATTGCGAAATAGAATATTCTTTATCTTTATAACTATTAAGGTTTTCTTTTGCTCTCTCCGAAAGGTCGTTATACACACCGCCGGTATATTTGGAATCTCCAAATGGTTCATTTATTCTTGTCTGGTCTACTAAGACAGAACTTTTAATTCTGTCAAAGGGGATTGAATTATCCTCAATTTTTTCTCTGATTCTTTTAGCTTCATCCGGATTTTTTGTTAGAGTTCTGCCTATAAATTTTAACAACTCTTCTTGTGAGTAAACCGAAGTTAAATAATCCTTTTCATCTTTTTTAATAACATGGAAATGTTTTGAAACTTCTTTTAAGAAATTTGATTCGACAAGCTCCTGTCTATCATCCTGAAATGGAGTTGTAAGATATAATCCTTTTTCGAATGAACATAATGATTGATAAAAGTGATATCTTTCTTCGGTTTGATGCCTGAGTTCATTTTTAACATAGGATCCGGAGAAAAATATCTCGGGGGTATAGCGGGTAGGCAGATCCCCATCGCATAAACCGGCAATAAAAAGATAATCGAACTTCAATCCCCTGATTTCATTTAAAGTTGTTACCTGTATACCGTATCCGGATTTCTCTTTTATATTATATCTTGTAGAAGATACTGCAGTTTTAATGTTATTTAAATAGAATTTTAAACTGAATTTTTCGTTTTCAGGGTATTCCAGCTCGAAAAAATTCAGTATTTCTTTTGTTGTTTCTATAAATACGGTAACCGCTTTAATATTCTTTTCAATAGTTTCATTGCCGTTTCTGAAACCATCACTATCATTATTTATTATTTTCTTATGAAGGTCGAGTGAAAAGATTAAATCCAGGAAATTTTTTTCAAATTCCTTTAAGGTCATTTTTTTGCTGAAAGGATCGAGCTGCTCTTCAAGTTTATGAATATCTTCTAAAGCTTTTTTATATATCTCTTTATTAAGTGAGGAATTTTCATCATCGTCAAAATCCTCAGGCTGATTGATCCCTCTATTTAAACTGTCGATCCAGTTTTTTAAACCCGAAATAATTTTAAGATTAACGGATGCGTGCAGCAAATTGGAAAGATCAATATTACCGGTTTTCAGGTAACCGCTGCTTAAGGCTCTAAAAATATTTTTATAATAGAAATCATTTTCCAGTATTTCAAGGAAATTGATTATTGAGATTACAGCAGGTGAAGTATTAAGTGAAAATCTGTCCGTTAAATTAAAAGGCAAACCGTACGTTGAAAAAATATCCCTGACAATTGGAGAATATTTGTGGATAAGATTAAAAGCAACACAAATTTGATTTGGTTCGATTCCCTGAAGTGTTATCAGGTTTTTAATCTCTTTGGCAATTAATTCTATCTCTTTTTCCCTAGTTTGTCCTGCAATTTTATTTATAGAAGGATTGAGAATCTCTACTTTCCCGGCATGATTTTTCTTAAATAAATTTTCTCTTATAAGAATTTGTATCCTGTTCAATTCACCTTTTGAACTGTCGATAACGGGTAAAAATCCTTTGGAAATAAAAGTGTTATAGCATTTATCAAGGTGAGAAAATATCAAATTATTATATTTATAGTAATCGAACTGAAGAAACAATTCAACATTATTTATATTTGCAGTGTAATTAATTATTTCAATTTCCGGAATTGTGAATTCGTCAAATCCGTTTATTACAATTAAATTAACCTCCGGGTAGAGTTCTATGAATCTTTTGCTAAATTCATCAGTTGACAACTGAATTATTTCGCTGTATACATCACCAATTTCTTTAACCTGAAGTTCATTGCATTTTTGCTGGTATTTTTCATAAATATCTGCAATATCCTCTGCTTTTAATTTCTCAGTTCCATCAAGTGAAATGGATTCATGTTTTAGTTTAGGTGGGGTAATACCGTGTTTTTTATATTCTGAAATTACATTCCTAATCCTGTCAAGCGTACCTGAAGGAACAGCTTTATTATTTTCAAAATATTTAAGATTGCATCCGTAAATGCTTTGTTTAAGTAAAACAGATGAAGCAGCATCACTTAAAATCTTCATTTGATGTATATTAGCTTTGCTGCCGGGAGAATCACAGAAAAATAGATTTATTGCATAGGTACCTATAGTTTCCAGGTTGATTTTGCCCGTTGCTTTCCCGGGAGAAAAGGAAATTATATCTTTTTTTAAATGCCTTATTTTTCTGTTAGTCGGAACTATTAATAAGAGTTTCTTTAATTCCCCGTTTTTTATTGTATTATCAATCCTTTGGTCTAAGTCAACGGACTCGACTTTACATTTTGTTAAAATCATATCTTCTTTTCTTCTATCAAAATTTTATATGAATTTTTTATCTGACTAGTTAAATCAAGTTCCAGCTTATCAATAATATCATTAAACCTTTTTTTTGCGTCTTCAAGTCCGTTTACAACTAAAGTTTCAAGCTCTAAGAATTCACCTAGTTCTTTTACTTTATCCAGGTGAACTCTTGTATTATCATAAATATACACGAGTCTGTTCTTTTCAACAACTGTTTCAATATTAAATATATCCTTCAAAAATTCTTCAGCGTTTCCATCCGAAAATTTAATAACCTGAAAATCAGACCAGCGATCATTTCCTGTTTCATCCCTGGTATATTTTATCAAACTTTGTTCGCCGTTTTCGACTCTTAATTTTAGTAATCCATTTTTTATATGGTAGTAAACATCTTTTTGAATTAATTCTCCTATGTAATCGGCATTAATACCTTTCAAGATTTTTATTATATTGTTAATAGAATTGCATGGTACTTTTAGTTCAAGATTCCTGGGCATAATGACCTTTGGTTGTTGAATTTTAAGTTATGAATTGGTAAAATAAATGTATTGAAAAAAAGTTAAAGATAATTAAATTAGTCTACAAAAGTGGAAACACTATGAAAATAATCATATTCTCTTTAGCAATTTTAATAATAACCTTTTTCAATGTAAATGCTCAGGAAATAGGGGAACTGGTACCTGAAAAACCCCCTATGGTATTTCCCGATAATGCATACGGGGCAGATATTTTATTTACCGAAGGGGGATTTGGATTAGGTATCTTTTATCATCATCAAATAACACAGGAAATTACAGCTTTTGCTGACTTTTCTGTTTCGGAAGCTAAAGATGAAAAAGAGTTTGAATATGTGGATATTTACGGAAACACTTATACCTTTGGCAAAAAAAACAGGGTCTTTCTTCTCCCGGTAAATTTCGGAATTCAGTACAGGTTATTTGAACATGCTTTATATGATAATCTGCGGCCATTTATTAACCTGGGAGTTGGACCAACTATAGTTCTTACGTCTCCTTATGACAAGGAATTTTTCAATGCATTCGGAAGTGCTCATGCTAATTATGCATTGGGTAGTTATGTCGGTTTTGGTGCAAACTTTGGAACAGATAAAAAAGGTCTTATAGGATTGAATATAAGATATTATATAATCCATCTTTTCAATAAGGGAGTAGAAAGCCTTTACGGAAGACCTAAAAGCAATTTCGGAGGTGTATTTCTGTCTATTAGTCTGGGTGTTATGTATTAATGTCCGTTATTAAACCTTTTAGTAAAAACCTTCCTCCGCCGTTCACAGGTTTTTCAAAAAACACATTCAAATTTTTACAGGAAATTGAGAAAAATAATAATTCAGATTGGTTTAATTCTAACCGGTCAATCTATGACAATTATATTGTAGAACCTTCACGTGCATTTGTTAATTCAATCGGTCAATTTTTTAATCATGTAAATCCTTCAATAAGAACCGAGCCGAAGTTTAATAAGACTTTAATGCGCATCAGCAATGATATGCGTTTCTCAAAACAGAAGCCTTATAAGAACTATTTTCTTATTCATTTCGGCAGGTTTAAAATGGACAGCGAGTTTTATGTCTATATTAATAAGAAGGGGATTGAGTATGGTATATTTTTAAATAACAGTGTAGATAATGATTTATATTTTAACCAAAATTTATTATCAAACCGGAAGGAGATAACTAAAATTTTTAAACATTATAAATTAAATAATAAATTCAGCTTTTATTCCTTTAAGAAAGATTCAAAGCTACTAGCTGAGAAATTTAATGCAGAAAATGATTTTGATATTTTCGAAAAAACAAAATATATCCTTCTGCAGAAATCATTGTTAAAAAATGAGAAGGTTATATATAAAGCTGATTTTTTAAATGAAGCTATTAAAACCTTTTCCCGTCTATATCCCCTGTATTGTTTTGCCATTTCTCCCCGGCCTTTAAAATTGTTAAATGATTTTGAAGAAAGAATGGGAGTTGCTTTATAATTAATCGGTCTTGAACTAAATTTTAGCATGTTTCTAACCAATTCGAAAACCGAAATAAAATTTCATCATTTCCATTTAATTGTGCATCCGATAGAAAATGTCTCGGGTACGGAAATTTCCTCACCCTGCATCAATTCTGTAATTGCATCTTTCAGGTATTGACTTTTAACTGCTTTTATGTCTTTCCAGTTATCATCAATTTTGCCATGGTAAGCTAACTTTCTGTCTTTGTTAAAAAGAAAAATTTCGGGTGTATGGGATGCATCGAATGCTTTGGCTAATGTTTGATCTTCATCCCGTAGATATGGAAAATTAAAATTCTTTTCCTTCGCTCTCTTTTTCATATTTTCAAAAGAATCATCAGGATATTGTGAATCATCATTTGAATTGATGGCAATAACAGCAAGACCTTTTTCACCGAATTCACTTTGAATTTCTTTTATTCTATCCTCATATGCCTGAACATAGGGACAATGATTACAGCTGAAAATTACAACCAGTACATCTTTATTTGAAAAAGTATCAAGACTATATACCTGATCATCAACACCTTTTAATTTAAAGTATGGAATTTTTGAACCTATTTTTAGAGTTTTAGTAGACATACATGACCTCCTAATTTAAACTAATGTGCCAGTCACCTATATTATTCATAAAAATTCCATTTATCTAGTTTTAAGGTGACGGGCACATATGTTTTTATGTTCACTTATAACTAAATTTGAATAAATTTATACGACTTTTTATTCAAATATCATAATTGCAAAAAATTTATGCAGCAAGAATTTGAATTTGCAGATCGACTTTACTATTGCTATCCCAGGTATAAAGAAGCGAAACTGACTAACCGGAGATTTAAACACTCGGATATCATTCCTTTAATTAATAAATTAAAAAATATAAATATTTTCAGCGTTAATAAAGCCGGTTCATCAATTCAAGGCCGGGATATTTTCACAATTAAAATAGGAAATGGCAAAAAGAAGATTTTTTTATGGTCGCAAATGCATGGCGATGAATCAACAGCTACTATGGCAATTTTTGATATCTTTAATTTTTTTATTGGTGGAGATGAATTTGATGATTTAAAAAAAACTATTCTTAAAAAAACAACAATTTATTTTATGCCGATGGTTAATCCCGACGGTGCAGAAATATTTGAGAGGCGAAATGCATTTGATATCGATATTAACAGGGATGCCATACACCAGCAGACACCGGAAGGAAGGATTTTAAGAAAGACATTCGAAAATATTAAACCGGATTTCGGGTTTAATCTTCATGATCAAAATATAAAATATTCTGTCGGAAGAGGGCCTAATGTGGCAGCACTTTCTTTTTTGGCGCCTCCAATAAATTATAAGAAATCAGTAGATCCGGTAAGGAAAAAAGCAATAAAGCTTATAGCAGAAAATTATACGATGATGTCTGAGTATATTCCCGGGCATATTGCCAAATACCAGGATGATTTTGAACCCAGGGCATTCGGTGATAATTTTCAGAAGTGGGGAGCAAGTACAATTCTAATTGAATCGGGCGGATGGAAAAATGATCCTGAAAAACAGTTTTTAAGAAAACTGAATTTTATAGTTCTTTTGTCTTCATTTAAAAGTATTGCTGAAGGGAATTATAAACAACAGAAGCAGATTGTTTATGATGAAATGCCTTTTAATGGTGAGTTTATTTTGAGTACCATATTAAGAAACCTGGAATATGAAAGGGAAGGCATAAAATATAAAATTGATATTGGACTGAACCAGGAGGAAATAAAAGAAGTTGATGGTAATAATATCTTTTACAGAGCTTCCATAGAAGATATTGGAGATTTGTCAACTTATTTTGGTTATAAGGATTTTGATTTCTCAGGTTATAAGGTTGAACCGGGAAAAATCTTTGATAAAAAATTTGATTCATTTGAAGAAATAAAGAATTCCGAAATCGTTTCTCTTTATAAGATTGGTTGTACAGATATAATCTTGAATTCGAAAAATTTTAATAAAGCACAAACTGAACTTCCTATAAATATCTGGATTAACAATTCACCCAGAAACAATAATAAAATTGAATTGAAGAGCATTCCCAATTTGGTTATTAAAAAAAACAATGAAGTAAAATATGTAGTGATAAATGGATTTGTTCAGGAGATTGATAATTCTGAAAAAACAATATTGAATGGTTTGGTTTTTCACTAATTAACATTTACCGGTAATTTGTGAAGGTGATCAAATAGAGCTATTGTCATTTCGATCGACCTGTCTGCGGTAGGCAGGAGGGAGAAATCTTGCTTTTTGAAAAGATTTCCTGACCCGATTACAATTGGGATTCCTCGAAATGACACTTCTTTACTTTTCACTCATCTTCAAATATGAGATAATCTTTAAATAAAAGGTGACAAAATGTTTTATATAAAAAATATTCTTCTGCCGACCGATTTCAGTAATATTTCATTATCTGCTGCTTCATATGCAACTGATATAGCAAAACAGTACGATGCAAAACTTCATCTTCTTTATGTCCTGGAAAAAACACCCCCGATTCTGGCAATCAGGTCGCTGGATCTTTCGGAAGACAAAATTATAAAATCTCTTGAAGAAGAAGCCAAAAAATCATTGGAAAATACTGCTGAAAAGGTGAAAAAGAATTTTAATGGTGAAAATTTAGCAATGGAAACAGTTTTACGAAAAGGATTGGATTATGTCGAAATAAATAAATATTCCGATGAAAAAAGCATTGATTTGATAGTTATAGCTACACATGGCAGAACAGGATTATTACATACATTGTTAGGAAGTGTTGCGGAAAAAGTTATACGTTTTGCAAAACGCCCGGTTTTAGTTATAACGCCCAGCGGTAAAGAGAAATGATATTTCCTTGATTATCCTTCTCTTCTTTGATATATTTGTAAGCTAAGTAAAATGTAAAGAAGGTATTGCCATGGCAAGAGTTAAAAATATAGAAGCTTTTTGCAGCTTTTGTAATACAGTTACTAAAATGGAATTGGCAAATGAAGTATCGGTTGTTGAAGAAAGCAACAAAAGATGGGCTAAGTGCAAGAAATGTAAGCAGACTATGATGATAGATCTAACTGAAGATGTAAAGGATAATAAACCTTCTTTGGAAGGAATCGAAAATGAAGACTGCACTGTATATTCTCCTAAAAAATCTTTTTCTGTAGGGGAATCAATTTATCATCAGAACTGGGATGATTTTGGCAAGGTTGTTTCTAAAGAAGTAATGTCGAACGGACAAAAATCAATTGCAGTCGAATTCCAAAAAAACGGTTATAAAAAATTAATTGAATCATTATTATAACTAAAATCTGCCTTAAGGCATAAAACCAATAAAGCGAGGTGAAAAAATTTGGTCGGTATTAACGTCGGTGAAAACGAATCGATTGATAAAGCTCTAAAAAGATTTAAGAAAAAATACGAACGTTCCGGTATTCTTAAAGAGTATAAAAAGAGAACGTTTTTTGTCAAACCTTCTATTAAGAAGAGAATGGAAAAGATGAAAGCTGCCCGTAGAGCACATCGAACCGATAATATGGAGTAATTAAAAAGCTGTCATTTGACAGCTTTTTTTATTTTAACTCTACTATGGGTTCCTCTCTTTTCTTTTCTTTCGGGGTCAGATAATATTTTTCAAAATGTCCTGTAATTGTATTAAAAGCATCCGTAACAGAACTGCAAAAAGTAAATAATTTCAGATCTTCCGCACTTATAACATTGTTCTGTACTAAACCGTCAAAGTTCACAATCGATTTCCAGTATTTTTCATCATAAACGATCAAAAGCATTTTTTTCTTAATTTTCCTGGTTTGAATTAAAGTGAGAATTTCAAAGAACTCATCCATTGTACCAAAACCACCAGGGAAAACGACTAAGGATTTAGCAAGATAGGCAAACCAGAATTTCCTCATAAAAAAGTAATGAAATTCAAAACTTAGATCCTGGGTAGCATATTTATTGATAGATTGTTCAAAAGGAATACTTATATTCAATCCAACTGAGTATCCGCCGGCCTGTTTTGCTCCCTTATTTGCAGCTTCCATAATACCTGGTCCACCTCCTGAACAAACAATAAAACGATTTGCATAAGTTTTTAGTTTTAACGACCATTCTGTCAACCTTCTTGAAAGTTCTACTGCATCTTCATAATACTTAGACATATTTACAAAATGCTGAGCAATTCTTAATTTTTCTGCCAGTTTACTAGTGGATTTTGGATTTATGGTTTTGAACTTGTTATACTCTTTAATCGCATCTTTTCTCGATTTCAATCTGGCAGATCCAAAAAAAACAATTGTATCAATAATTTTATGTTTCTTAAACATACTTTGCGGATAAAGAAATTCAGAAAGCATTCGAATGATCCTGCCGTCTGATGAATTTATGAATTCCAAATTTTCGTATGCTTTAAGCAGAGTTTTCTTTTTTGCCATAATTTTCCCTTGATGAATTAAAAATACTTTCGATACTCAAAGGTTCGACTTTTATTTATGCACATAAATTTTATATTTGGCAATGATTTTTGAAAAAATTTCCAAATAAAAATTTTAATGTTCGTTAACTTATTCTAATTTATCTTTAAAATAAAATTATTTGTTGTTTTTTCGAAGATATTCAGTATTATGTTTTTCATTTTTTACTTTGTAAAATAATATTTTGGGGTAGGAGGATGTTCATAAAAAGATAGATCCATAAAATGTTATCTAAATTCCCCCAAAAGATTTATATACGCGTAATAGGTTTTGTAACGGATGATTAAAAAAAGTTTTCTGCTTGTTTTACTGGTTTGTACAATCTCTTATCCAACTTCTAAAGAAGTTATAAGAAATAAGATTGAAAGTCTTATTAATGATCTTCCCAAAGGCACCATTTCCGGTATCCTTATTTTCAATCCGTTAACTGAAGATACTATATACCAGTTGAATTATAAACAATCGATGATACCTGCTTCAAATACCAAGCTTTTTACAACAGCTACAGCTTTATCATTAATGGGGGGAAATTATTCATTGAAAACAGTTATTTTATCGGCTGATAAGAATATTAAGGATGGAGTTGTTGATGGTGATCTTTTTGTAAAAGGTTATGGTAATTCGGTTCTGACATCTGAAGATATTGATACAATGGTAATAGAGCTGAGAAAGAAAGGTATAAAAAAAGTTACGGGAAATATCGTAGGTGATGATTCTTATTTCGATGAAGTCTACACCAGGGATGACTGGATAAGAGATGAAAAAGCAAATGTTAAGCTTCCGCCGATTTCCGCCCTTGTAGTAGACAGAAACCGAACTTTTGTATACAGGAAGAGAGGAAGATACAGGAGAAGGTATGTTGTTTATGTAAAAAATCCACCTCTGCATGCGGCACTAATTTTAAGACGTAAATTAAAAAACTATGGAATTGAAGTAGATGGTAAAGCAGTAAAAGGAGTGACCCCTTCAAATACTATTAATTTAGCAGAATCAAAAATTTTGTTGAAGGATTTGATTAAACTGATTAATAAACACAGTGACAACTTCCTGGCTGAGTGTTTATTCAAAACTATCGGGGCGGTAACCAGTGGAAACCAGGGTAATTCTTTCTATTCTACCCAGGCAGTTTTAAATTTTATTTCCGATAACGGTATATATTCCAAAGGAACTGCAGTTGTAGATGGTTCAGGGATATCGAGGTTTGATCAGGTTACACCGGGTGCAATAGTCGGGCTTTTAGAAAAAATGTATTTTGATCTTGTTAATTTTAAAGACTTTTATAATTCATTAAGTATTGCCGGAATTGATGGTACCTTGAGGAATAGATTAAATAATACTTTTGCACAAAATAATTTTCACGGGAAAACGGGTACTTTAAATGGGGTTTGTTCTTTATCGGGATATCTTACCACAAAAAGCAACGACGAGATAATATTAAGCATTTTCTTCGATTTTCATCACAGGGGTGAAAGTTATTACAGAAGAGTTCAGGATGAAATTGTAAAGATTCTGGCAGATTGGGAATAAAATTAGGTAAAAAGATTAAAGTATAAAGTAAAAAGAGTAATATCTTTAACTTTATACTTTTATCATTATAATTTATCTATTTCGCCGGTGTTGTTCCCGGAGGTGTATTTTGATTTTGCTGCGGCATTTGGGTTGGAGGTGCTGTTTGCGGCAACGTTGATTGCTGTGGAATATTCTGCTTTCCGGATTGCTGTATTATACTTTGTCTCTGTTCTGATGTTGTACTGCCGGGTAAAAAGAAAAGATTAACAATAATTGAAAGTACAGCAAGAATCCCTCCTAACCACCAAGTGGCCTTACTTAAAAAATCCGCTGTTCTTCTTGTTCCGAACATTGAACCCATATTACCTGCACCGCCGAATGTTCCTGCTAATCCACCGCCTTTGCTTGATTGAAGCAAAACGATAACCATCAAAAGAATCGCTATTAAGGAAATAATTGCTATTAAAATGAAATACATCTTCAGCTCCTAAATTAAAACAAAAATACTAACCAAATGGATAACGATAAATTGAATATTCACCTGGTTCATTCAATGAATCAACCATTCATCCATTCCTTTGTAGCGGGGGAGGGATTCGAACCCCCGACACGTGGATTATGATTCCACTGCTCTAACCAACTGAGCTACCCCGCCATTTCTATTCGAGCTTGTAAATATATGAAGAATAACCCTAAATTTCAAAAGAAAATGATAGGGTAAAATTGCATATTTTCTAAAGAAGAATATTTAATTATTGGGAATTGATATAGATGACATCCTTTTAAAGATGTCATCTATAAAAAGGATTTAATTCATGAAGTTCTTTGGATAGCTTCTTATGTTGTGACCGTATTTTAATTGTTCCTCCATCCTGCAAGACCAGACTAATTTTCCGTTCCAAACCGTAATATCAGGGCATCCGTCACACATATTCTGCCTGCCGTCCTCAAGAAAATCTACTGGTTGGATAATCATAACAGATTGATAATGAAGCCTTTTAAAAATATTTAAAGGATTTTTGAAGAAATTAGCAAAAGTTTTTCTCAAACCTTTATCAAATGGAGAAAGTAAAAGCATTGATTTACCTTTTTTTGTCATCTTAGGAGCCGAATAGGCGAGATACTTATCATACATAACATGATGCATGGTCTGTATTATTTCCATCGATTTTTTCCCCATGTAGCCGTAAATCTTATTTTTTGTACCAAGTCTTCCTGTTAAAAGCCATTTGAATGAATCCGGTTTTTCCGAACCGTTTAAATAAGCACATGGATCAAAATCAGGATATTTGGTTCTAATAATCTCAACGATTTCATCCGCCTGTATATCTGTTCTTTCTTCAACCTCTTCATTATAAACTAATTCGCCCATATCAATCTTTTTAGGGCCTAAATAGAAATCTACTTGCTGATTGTTTACAGCCCTGTATAGAATAAAAACCATAACCTGAACCTTATCAATATTTTCTTGTCCCCATTTAACCAGCTCAGGTACGTACTGCATTGTATCTTCATACACTGTAGAATTAAAAGCACATGAAATATTTCCTGCTTCTGCCAGCATACTGGCAAAGTGGTACCTGAGTTCATTTAATTCCAGTTCATTTTTATCTTTCCAATGAGGTCTGGTTTGTTTGCTGTCAATGTGGAAGGTAAATCCATAAACACCGGCCTTTTTTAACTCTTTTAGAAGTTCCTTGGTGAGAGCTAATCCGTTAGTATTAATTATTGGTTTTAAACTTCTTTCTTTAACCGATTTTACTATATCAATTACATCCGGATGAGTTAAAGGATCTCCACCGGCAATAGATACACCATCGCATTTACGTAAATTTGTAAAAACATCGAGCTCCTGGTTAATTACATCTATAGGTTTATGGCTATTATTTTCATTTTTTCTATAACAGCCGTCACAATGTAAGTTGCATTTTGCAGTTGGCTCCAACCATGAAATTGCATTATCAGTTAAATTCCAAGGCAACCTGTAATAATTCAGATGATTTAATTTAAGCATATTGCCCCTTCCTGGTATATTTGTTTATGTTCAAAACTATATTATTTTTTTCATTTTTCAACCGAAAATATATTAAGAATATTTTACAAAAACTCATAATGGATTAAAATATTCAATAATAATTAGATTAATAATATTTAATAAATAATGCTAAAAGATTTATATGAAAATTTTTGCTAAAAGAAAGGAAATTTAGAAGTTTTTTGATTAAATACACTATAAATTAGTCCAAATCTGGTCAAGCAGATTTTCCAATCCAAATTTAGTTGCCGAAGAAAAAACAAATATAGGTAAGTTTTGAGCATTTTTCGTGTTTTTAATTTTTATCTTTTTCCCGGAAAATTTTTTTATAGTCTCTTCTTCTATTAAGTCAGCTTTTGAAAGTGCAATAATTTTCTTTTTTCCGGACAAAACTTTACTATAATTATTTAATTCTTTGTTTAATGTATCAAAAGTTTCCTGGTAATCTTCAGAAGTTATATCGATTAGAAATAATAGTATTTTGGTTCTTTCGATATGTCTTAAAAATTTATGTCCAAGCCCTTTCCCTTCATGTGCACCTTCAATAATTCCCGGGATATCTGCAATAGTAAAGCTTTGATAATCTTTATATTTTACTATACCGAGAACAGGTTCCAAAGTTGTAAAGGGATAATCGGCTATTTTAGGTTTTGCTGCGGATACAACAGAAATTAATGTCGATTTACCTGCATTTGGAAAACCAACTAGCCCTACATCGGCAATTAATTTAAGCTCCAGGATAATTTTGTTTTGTTCTCCGGGTTTTCCGTCTTCAGCAAATCTGGGAGCCTGATTTGTTGGTGTGGCAAAATTGCTGTTTCCTTTTCCGCCTTTCCCGCCTTTTGCTATAATTATTCTTTTTTTATCTTCATCAAGATCGGATAAAACTTTTTTGGTAGAAGCATTTTTGATTATTGTCCCGACAGGTACCTTTATTATAATATCTTTGCCGCTTTTTCCATCTTTAAGTGAATTACTTCCCGGATCCCCGTTTTGTGCTTTATAAATTCTTTTATACCTGAAATCCAATAATGTGGAAAGATTATGATGAGCTTCAATAACTATATCGCCGCCTTTGCCGCCGTTTCCACCCGAGGGACCGCCTTTAGGAACATATTTCTCTCTTCTGAAAGTTACTGCTCCATTGCCGCCGTTTCCTGCTTTAATTTCTATTTCAGCATAATCAATAAACATTTCGATTAAGTAATTTAAGTAATATTGTTAACGAATTGATTGATAGGGGAAGCAATTATTTAATTTAATAAAACATAAATCAAATATAAATCATTTTACGTAAAATCACTTTCAGATACAATTTACATTTGCTCAAAATAATTTGAAACAGAATTTGTAAAAGTGATGGCATCTTTAGAATATGGATTAACATTATAGCTTTTAAAGACGCTTTTTAAGATTTCAGTAGCGTCTTCATAAGAACTGCTTTCCGTAATTTTTTCCATTGTGCTGGCAAAATCATCCCGATCATCATTAAAAACATTGCCGACTATTCTTTCAATTTCTTTATCGGTTAGATATGAAAATATATCTTTATTTCTTGTCTTTTTATTTTCTTGCTCATTGGATAAATCTTCCTTTTCTTCCTGCAGCTTTACATCACTTTTGAAAATTTCGTTTTCATTAAGCGAATTGTCATTTTCATTATTTATTACCGGAGCATTTTCTTCTTTAAAATCATCTAAGATTTTTAATTCATCCTGATTTTTTTCTTCCTCAATTATACTTGTGCTGTCTTCTTTTTGGGGTACATTTTCATCCTGTTCCTCCTCATTAAAGCTATATAGTGCATCCAGATTTTCATGTTCTGTAATATCAAATTCAACTTCTTTCTGATCAGAATTTTTCTGATCTTCTTCGGGAGTTCCAGGGCGGACTAAAGTTTCTTCAGGCAGTTCTTCAATCTTATCTTTTTCTTCAGTTATTTGAGTTTCCGTATCATCCGGCTGAAGCGGTTCTTCTTCCAATTCATTCTCTTCAACTTTTGTTTCTTCAATTTCTTTTACAGGAGCTGATGAAAATAAAATACTTTTAATTTCATCTATATTGAGTTTTTGTTTTGAATCATGAAGAATAGTTTTATTTAACCTGTTCAAATATTTCTCAAAGTTATTTTTTTCTAAGTAAATTTCAACAAGTTTTACCGAAAGCTTTTGGCTTCCTGTATTTCCAATGTTGTAAAAATCTGCCATAGTATTAATTGCATCTTCTACTACTTTTTCAGGAGCTTCCGCGAGAACCTGATTATTTATTTCAGATAAGAGTTTTTTAACAACAGAAGAAGTTAGGATAGATACATTTTTTTTATCTATATATGCACTTAAAATTTCTTTTATATGGGGATAATAGTAGATATAATTTAACTTGAATTTCAGGGTTTCAGCTTTTATCTCCTGTTTCTTATCAAAAAAAAGATTTATTAATGATTCATTGGGTATGATTGTATAGTCGATATTAAAAGCAACAGCCTGGTTAATAATATCTTTTATATCATGATAAGTTATTTTTGTACTTCTCTTTATCTCTTTTCCAATAAGGTTAAGATACCTGGCAATTTTAGAACCCGAATAATTAAAGGATGATTGACTAAGAAGCTTTTTTCTGTCTTCATAAATTTTGTAATCAACTTCCGCAGAAACAAATTTCAATATTGCGGGATTTATATCCGAATTAAACAACTCATCATAAGTAAAAAATGAACCGAGGTAATTTATTTTATTTATTGTGAAATCCGATATAAATTTTATTTCTTTTTCAAACATAAAAATCTCATCAATTGTTTAATACTTGAACTTTTTTGCCGTGACTGTACTTAAAACTTCTATAAAAAATAATGAAAGTTCAATAATAAAGAAATTAAAACAACTTTAGAAAGATAAAAATCATCTTTCCTTAAATAATATACAAATTGTGAACTCTGAAAACTATTCATATCATTTTTCAAATTCAAAACCAACTAAAAAATTCCATCCGGCAAAGGAATAATTGTTAAATAAATTTTCCCTGAAATAACCTGCCTTAAAATAAATCTCCGTGATTTCCGAAATACTATAAGCCAGTTTTAAATTAATTCTGTTATCTTCATTAATCGGAGTGTACAAGTATAAATACGGGCTTTCCAAATATTTCTTAATTGTATATTTTCTAAAATAATAATCTGTTAAGACAAATACCGACCAATTTTCAGCTAGCAGTTTTCCTGCAACCAATCTAATCCAGTGCTCATAAGAAGGGGACTGAGTAACATCAGAAATGTGAAAGATGTATCTATAATCAAAGTTAACTATGAAAGATTTTAAATAATCGAAACTTATATGTGGTCCAAGTCTACAGCCCTTATTATCGGTATTTTCAACTTTATAATTATTCTTTAGAAAGAATCTCTCGGAATAAATACCGTAACTGAGCTTTGCATTTCTAAATACCTGCTGAACTATTTCCGCATCAAGAAAAACAAGATTCATTTTTTGATTTATGTCATCAGATACTCTTTGATAACCGTAACCTAAATTCGATCTTAATGAAAAATTCATATCTATTTTTGCTAATGATTCAAACATAAATATGAAATCCTGAAAATTTAATTTAACGTTTCGGCCGCTGTATATATTTTTTTGACCGACTATGTTAAATCCCCAGCTTACATTGTCACCTCCTAAATAATAATTTCCCACGGCCCTCAACTTCAGGATTTTTAAATTATTATTTAATCCATAGATTTCGGGTCTGGCTCTCAGCTTAAGAGATAGTGTATTATTATCATTTTTGTATTTATAGCCAATTTCTCCGTCTAATCGAGCGGTCGCATCCTTCTGTCCTGACTCTGCAGAATTTTGCGATGTCGATCGATAATATCCGCCTTCCAGATTTAATCTTAATGATAATTGGGCAAAATTAATTTGAGAACCAAAAATGAGAAGAAAAATGAAAAAAAAACTTTTCGAAGTCATTGCAAAGAACCGGCTTTTTGCATTAACAATCTTTTATATTCAATCAGTCTTTTTTTCACTTCATTTAAAAGCTTTCCGTAAGAATTGAGATCAATTTCTTTTTCAAGAGCCTGAATGGATTCTTCCGGGGTTTGTCTGACAGATAATGTTTTTATTGTATTTAATTGATTTAACAATTGTTCATAAACTTTTATATTATTATTTAAATTACTTTCTCTCATACCTATGAATCCATTATCTAAGCTTGTGCCGGTTTCCGGAGTTGTTTTTGTCGTTGCCAGACTCTTTCCTTCAGATTGTGATAGCTTGCTTGATGTGATGCCGCTTTCCAGCTCGGTTTCTTCAACAAATCTATTGGCTTTTCTTTGAAGCTCAATTACCTGGTTTATTTCATTGCTTTCTTCCGAGATATTTGTCAGAATGCTATTTACCTCATTTACTGCACTGGTAAAATATTCCGAATATATTTTTTTGTAAGCCGAGTCATTTGATTTATGTAAATCCAATTCTAAAATTTTATAAGGATTAAATGATAGCCGGTAAATCTCAGGAGTAACTTCTAGCCTTTTAGTTGCATAAAATAGGATTAAATTATCAATATTTTCTTTATTCTCATTTCCTTTTGCCCCGATATGTTTTAATGAATCGATGATTCCAGTATACCTTTCATTTAATTTAATTTTGACAGCTGTAACTAATTTTCCAATTTTATCGATTTTTTTCTGCTGATTATCAATACTGTTGGACAGATTCACTGAATTTGACATTAGGGAAGTAATCTTTTCATTATCCGGATTTGTTTTATCCTTTTCACTATTAATTTCATTAATTCTTTTGTTAAATTTTTCCTGTAAGGAATCCAAAGCTAATTTTTCTTGTTCATAAAAATTTTGAAGGTCACTGTATTTGTTTTCCAGCATAACTAAATCGTTCGGTAAAGGAAGATCCTGAGATTCTATTTCCCTTACCGGTAAAAAGATTAAGATAGCAACAAATAAAAACAATAAAGATTTCATTTATATTAGTCCAAACTTATCGAGTTTATAATACAGAACGCTCGTACTTATTCCCAGTATTTTTGCTGCCCTGTTTTTTACTCCATCGGCTTTTTTCATAGCCTGTACAATTAAATTCTTTTCAAAAGCAAAAAGAGCATCTTCGAGCGGGAGATTATCATAATTGCCGCCGGTTTGAATATTACCGGTCAAATGCATAGCAATTAATCCGCTGTTTATTTCTACATCCTTTGAAATAACACATAATCTTTCTATTAAATTTTCTAATTCGCGGATATTGCCCGGCCATGGGTATTCAAGCAGAAGCTTTATTCCTTCCTTGTCTATTTTATTTTTGTTTTTATTTAATGAAGCGAATTTATTTAAGAAATGTTCAACCAGGAGAATAACATCTTCTTTTCTTTCGCGCAGAGAAGGCAGTTTAATAGGGATAACACTTAACCGGTAATAAAGATCCTCCCTGAATTTTCCTTCCAGCATTAGTCTTGATAAATCCTGGTTTGTTGCTGAGATTAAACGGACATCGGTTTTAATAGTTGATTCGCCTCCGACTCTTTCAAATTCACCTTCCTGAAGTACCCTTAACAACTTAATCTGCATGGCAGGAGATATATCTCCGATTTCATCAAGAAATAAAGTCCCTTTGTCTGCAAGCTCGAATCTACCTTTCTTTTGCCGGACTGCCCCGGTAAAAGCACCTTTTTCGTGCCCGAACAATTCGCTTTCCAGAAGATTTTCATTTAATGCTCCGCAATTCACTTTTATAAAGCCATTTCTGGATCTTTGACTTTTTTTGTGAATTGCTCTTGCAACCAATTCTTTTCCTGTTCCGCTTTCTCCATGAATCAGAACTGTGCTTTCTTTTCCCGCAACCTGTTCAATTAATGAAAAAACTTCTCTCATATTAGATGAGTTACCAATCATCTCATCATAACCGAGTTCTTCATTAAGAATTTTGTTTTGTTCGATTAATTCTTCTATCCTTTTTTCACTTTCTATTTTATTCCATATATTTTTGATTCTTATACGCAATTCATCCGGAGAAAAGGGTTTCGTCAGAAAATCAATTGCGCCAAGCTTCATAGCTTCGACTGCATCTTCAACTGTTCCGTAGGCAGATATCATAAGTACTTCAACCGAAGGATTTGTCTCCTTCAATTTTTTAAGTATCTCAATTCCATTTAAAGGTTCCATCTTTAAATCAAGAATTGCAAGAGGTATATTTGAACATTCAAATTTTTTCAGGGCATCAACGCCATTGTCAAAAGCAAAGACAGAATATGATTCTCTTTTTAATGTTTCAGATATACCAAGACGCATGGTATCATTATCTTCAACAACTAAGATTTCTTTGTTATTCATATTTATACTTGGATATCTTTAATTATTGTAAACGTTAAACCTTTTTCTGAATTATTCTCAACTTTCAGTTCAGCTTTATTTTCATTACAGAGCTTTTTGCATATTGCAAGTCCCAATCCGGTTCCGTCTTTTTTTGTTGTGAAGAAAGGTTCGAAAATTCTGGACAAGTGTTTTTCATCTATTCCGGATCCATCATCAGAGAAATTAATTTTCCATTTTTTGCTTTCTTTAACAATTGAAATTGAAATGTTCCCGTTTTGTTTGATTGATTCCAGACTATTAGTCATTAAATTCAGGAAAATCTGTTTTAAATGAGACTGGTCAAACCAAATTTTATCTACATTATTTCTTAAATTAATTTTGATATTTCTTCTCAACAAATTCGTTTTAAAATTATATTCAATTTCTTTAAAAGAATTTATCTGTCTTAATCCATCCCGGGTCTGCCGGTAAAGGCCGGCTGAAATTCAGATAGGATGTGATTAAGGATTTCAAAGAATTAATTTCACAAATTATTTTATCAAGATATTCCGTTGAAGTAGAACATGAATTATTTTCCTTTACCAGGTCTTCTTTTGTAAGGTTAGCCAGCAGTTCAATTCCACCCAATGGATTACGGATTTCATGAGCGATTTGTGCCAGCATTTTTTCCTTTTCTTTATTGTGCGCATCGATATCTGTTTTCATCTTATCCATTGATTGGGCAAGTATCTTAAGTTCACCGTGAGTATTTTGCGGAGCCTGTACAAGATAATTCCCCTGACCGATTTTATGGCTGAATTCAACCAGTTGATCAATAGGTTTTGTTAATGTACGCGTCATAAACCAGGCAATCAATATAGTTAAGATTACTCCTCCCAAACCAAGATAGAAAAAATCCGAAGCAAATTCTTCAACTCTTTCAAGCTTGGATGCATTTTCTTTCAATGCCAGCCAATAATTATCATCCAAACGGAAAAAGCCCCACAAATACCATTCATTGTCGTTGCCTTTAAATGGTAAAGTTACTATAGACTCATCTACATGCAGGCCTGAAATTTCTTTCTGATTCAGCAGCAGTAAAGGATCATGATCATTTGCATTTATACTGGAATCCGAATGTACAATAACATTGAAATCTTTATCGAAAATAAAAATCTGTGAATGATAACCATTGTTTAAATTTTCCCAGAAAATTTTTTTGAAATAGTTAACTGTGGAATTTGTAGGAATACCAACCTGGAGAAGTTCCAGGTATCTATTATCTATTTGATGCGAAATCATTTTTGTAACAATATTTACCTGGTCACTCAGCTGATCCAAATAGAGCTTTCTAACAAACCTGTAGCTCAAAAAAGAAAAAACCAGTACTAAAAGTATTGTAACGATACAGAATGTGACTATTATCCTGATTTTATAGTAAGAGCGGCTTAAAGATAAATATTTCATAATTACCTGTCGAAACCCTGATTAAAAATAACTTCTCCATTTTTTAATTACAATACTTTTAAATCTTTGTCAAAAGAAATAAAGACATAAATATCGTTCTCTATATTATCTTTTAATATCTTAAAAACCCGCCAACAATTTCCTTAGTTCCAGGTTCAATAATTAAAGCAATTGGTCCCAATAATGCATCTACATTCGTATGAAAAATTACAAGTACAAGAGGCTGATTATTAATTAAAACTACGTTCGATCTCATTAAAGAAAAACCCGATTTATCCCCCGTGTCAAAAACTATCCAGTTAATATTATCTTTAAATAAATAATTGCCCCGTTTTACTTCTGCTTCCTTCCAGTCGGTTGTTAATGTACCTTTCTCTTCATCTGATAAATTCTCATATGCAATTTTTCTGTATTCCATTTGATCAACAGGAAGAACAAAGTTGGATTTTTCAGAACAGCTAATAAATATCAAAACAAGCAAGGAGAACATATACAACTTTTTCATTTTTCTTAATGTTAAGAAGATTAAAAAATAATAGATAATTTTTATTTATACTTTACATAATTACTTGTAGAATAAGAAAAACCAGCATCCATAATTACCTGAACTATTGTATCATTTACATAAACCGGTTTCGGATTTGCGCTTATAAATGCAGGATAATGGTAAACCGGATCATATGATACTTTTACAGTAAAGATTGACGTATCCAATGAGGAAATTTCTTCAAATAACCCTTTTATTGTCTTATATCTATTCCATTCACTTTTTGATAAATGAATACCTTTGGAAATATCAATTGCATCAGCAATGGTATCAGCTTTAACGAATAATCTGACAGTCCTATCACCAAATGGACAGAAGCATGATAATTTTTGATCAACTGAGTATTCAATTGACTCGTTTCCGCTTATTGAATTTTCATTACATCCTGAAAAAATAATGTAAATTACCGCAAAAAAAATCATGGCTTTCATTTTTTATACTTCCAATATTTTATATTTAATAAAGTTTTTTATAAAAGCTGAAAAAGCCGTCCATCATACCATCCCATAATACTAGTGTATCGTTTTGTAAAGCGGGGTAATCAGGCATGGGATCAAAATAAAAATTATCAGAAGTAATAATATCAGAATAAGTTATTTTATCCTGATTATGTTCTCCTTGTCCTAAACAATATCCGGCAATTACTTTTAATGAGTCATTCCTGTATTCTGTAAATTTCCCGAAATTATCATAAGATATTATGACTGATATTCCGTCTTTAGGTTTGATTATTCTGGCAAAAAATCCTCCTTCCGTTTTAAGCCATAGCCAATTTCCATTATATTTATTGAAACTGGTTTCTGTTGGGCCGGGTTCTGAACAGCTAATGAAATTGTAGCAACAAAAAAGAGATATAATAAAAAGAAAAACATTTTTCATCTTTAATTCTCATCTATTATCTGATCATTTTCTCAACCAATAGGGTAACTATATAATCTTTCTTTTCTATTACTGAATCAACTACGGGGTATGGTTTTAAATTCTTAAGAGTAATATTATAGTTTTGGTAATACAAGTTTTGAGGCTCTAAAGTAGTATTAACAGTATCTACTATTATATCAGAATTACTCTTTTCAACTTTTAAAAGAACTGCACCGTTTCCAGCCCAAAAACATCGATAACCGACTGGACAGCGCGAATCTTCCAGAACATCTTTAAATGTGATATATAAATTTTCATTTCCTATAACTGCTTTTTTACCATATTGCAAATCGAATTCCTTTCCTAATTCTGTAAGTGCAGGTCCGGTGGGATTATAAAAGCAGCTAAAATTTGTAAAGAGAATAAATATAAGCATGAACTTTTTCATATGAATTTCTCCTTCGTTATCTTATTCCGGAATCGAAATCAATTTCTACAAAAGCTATTTCACCGGATTTTATAATTATATATTTTTGTTCACCGATTGGATAACTGCCGGTTTGGGTAATTGATTCAGGGACTATTGTGTAATTGCCCGCATCGAGCGCAACTTCAAATTTTCCGTTTTCATCAGTGAAAATTTTTTTTGTTGTTCCATTATTGGGAGAAACAAATTTCAAAAATGCTTCGTAAGGTACTTTATTTGTAATTCCTTTTTTACTAATCGGTGAAACAGGACTTATGAAAACCTGCCCTTTTATCCCGGTAGTAAATTTATCCTGAGAATCCGTTTTGAAATGATTTGTAATTTTATAACTTGTTATTAATAAAATGAGGATAATTATATATAAAATTTTCAGTAATATTTTTTTCATTCTCAATCAGATTACTTTTTTACAATTCCGGATTTATAATTTTACCCATAAATAATAGGCAATTTGTTTGATTATCTTTGATTACGAAAAGAAACGGTTTATCTATCCGCATATAAAATTTATCGGATCCTCCTATCCCACTGGTTAGGCTTATTTCAATTGAAGTTACTGCTGCGGCTTCAGTCCCTTCCTCATCTACCTTAACATAGGATTTATGTTTAACATTACTGATATAAACATTACCGGGAGAATAAATTTTTGTGAAATCAGCTAATCTGGAAAATGCAATTCCCATTCCCATAACCTTTAATATCTTATTCAGACTGATATCATAGTTTAATTCAAATTTCGGCAGCCAGATATCACCTTTTTTTACATTAAAACTATTCATCCATACATTCCAGTTTGTTTCATCAAATTGATTTAGTAAATCATTTATATCTTGCTTTGGGAGAAAAATAATCATGGAAAATGAGCTGTCGCCGTAAGGGAGCTCAACAGCCTGGAATATATCATTTGATAAATAATTGTACTTGTTTTCCTGTTCCATCATTTTACAGGGAACTTTGGAACCATCCAGCTTAGTAAAAAAATCATCTTTTGTATAATCTTTATTAAACTGGTATTTCCAGTCTCCTTTGAAATATATTGCATTTATCAAATACATTATTGCATCTTCAGGAATTTGATTAATTATCTCCGTTATCTTTCCATTAGTGTTTTGATCAACCCAGCTATTTATCATACCAACAGAACCCGGATCGCTAAAATCAAGCCCGCTTACTTCTGCATTAAAATATGTCTTATTAGTATTAATAAAATCCCGCTGAAACGATAATGTATTTCTATACCATATTGAATTGGCAATATTAAATACTACTTTAAGATCAATATTGGTTAGTACATTAATTAGATTCTTGTATGCTTCATTAATTTCAGTTTGTGTTAAACTGTTTAATTCCAATGCTGCTTTCATTGAATCATATGTGGTTCCATTTGCGCCGTTAAGTGTCATACCCAGTGCCATAGAAATACTTAGAGGAGAGATGAAAATATTTTTATCCCCTTCAAATTTGTTTATAACCTTAAATAATTTTAATCCGAATGTTTCGGATGAAGAAGATATAGATTTTTCGGCATTACCTGGAGGAGGTGTTTGAAAACCATAGGGAGAAACCAGTTGATCTTTGCATCGGAAAAATAATAACGCAATGGCTAAGACTATTAAAGAGAAAATAAATTTTTTCATTACAAATCCTTTGAAAATTAGAATAATTTCTAATAACGGAATTATAAACCGGGATTTATCATTTTACCGATAAACAAAATAGCATTTGAATTTCTTTCCCGAATGATATAGAAAAAGGGCTTATTAAATTTTAACTGAAAGTTCGAATTAATTCCTTTCACAAATTCAACGGAAGTAACAGCTGAAGCTTCCGTACCTGCTTCATCGACTTTTATGTAGGTTTTATGCTTCACAGCACTAATAAAAATCCCTCCCTTAGAATACATCCTTGTAAAATCTGCAGAAGATGAAAAAGCATTTCCCATTCCTAATGCAATAAGAACTTTGTTAAGTGAATCTTCATAGCTGATTTCAAATTTAGGCAGCCAGATTTTTCCTTCTTTTACATTAAAACTGCCAAGCCATAAATTCCAGTTCTCATGATTAAATAGATTTATTATTTCATCAATATTTTTGTCCTGATTCGGCAGGAAAATAATCATTGAAAAGAGGCTATCTCCATAAGGTAAATCAACCGCTTGAAAAAGCTCGTTTGATAAGTAGTTAAAATTATTAGACTGTACCATCATTTTACATGGAAGATTGGAACCATCTGCAGATGTAAATAAACCGTCGATAGTTAAAGATTGATCGAACTTATATTTCCAATCGGCTTTGAAGTAAATTGCATTTAACAAGTACATAACTGCATCGCGGGGAATGTTCTCAAGGATCTCAGTAATTTTACCGTTTGTATTTTGATTAACCCAGTTGTTTATGATATCTACTGAAGAAGGATTGCTGAAATCCAGACCGGCAACTTCTGCATTAAAATATGCTTTGTTTGTATTCATAAATTCCTGTTCAAAATTCATTGAATTTATATACCAGATGGAATTGGCTATATTGAAAATTATATTGGGATCGAGATTAACAAGCTGGTTAATCAAACTTTGATAAGATTGATTTATTTCCTGTTCCGTTAAACCGTTTAATTCAAGTAAAGTCTTAATTGAGTCATTTGTAGATCCGTTTGCTCCGTTAAGAGTCATTCCCAATGCCATTGATACACTAATAGGAGAAATGAAAATATTTGAATCTTTTTGAAAAGAAGAAATTTTCTTAAATAACTTGAATCCGAAGATTTCGGAAGATGACGCAATTTTCTGTTCGGATATCGTTAGCGAATGTTCGCTATTTTCTTCAGGGATGACAAATTCGTCCTGGCAATTTAAAAAAATAAGTGGAGTACAAATGATTAGTAAATAAATAGAAACCTTCTTCATAATTCCCCCATATGTTTATTTATTTCAAATAATCTTTAATAAATTAAATTCTATATTCAAGCAGCGGCAATACAGGATTTATTGAGTTTGGTTCATATATCCTGAAAAGTATTATTTGTATACCGTTAAAATTAGTTCTGTAAAAATTTCTTAATTGGATTAAATTAATTTTTAATTCTTTTGTTATTAAAGCTTCACAACTGTCATTATCAGCATTATGAGAAATAAACAATTCTGACTGCGGAGGATTTGTTTTAATTATAGCTATTGTAGCATAGACTTTTATTTCATGTTCTTTGCAGCCGCCGGAAACATATTGATCTAAAATATTTAAATTATCTTTTTCTAAATTTTTATCTATGCTGTCGGTAATTATAACCTTATCATTTAATAAATCACTTGAATCTGTTATTGAACTATTCTCATTACAGCTAAAAAAAATACTGAAAGTATAGTAATTATAAATTTTATACTTTTAATAATCTTCTTAAAAATATAGAGTCGTCCAATTTCAGTATCTCCCCATTCTATGAAACTGAACGACTCTATTTCTAGGGAAAGATTTTACAGCTTAAACACAATTCTCATACCATAGTCAACATATTTAAAAAGAATCCTTCTTACGAAAATACCAAGTAATTGTTTTACGATTGATGGACTATTATTATCAAATTTCTAATAATTTATCAGATATTTGATAGGGGTGATTTGGAGGAATTTTATATTTTTTTAACCCATTCCTGACTTGATTTGGCTAATTCTTCGATTACCTGCTCATCTGTTCGCCCTGAACTTTTTAATACACGAAAAGAATGATCAGCTCCCTCAACAATATGTAGTTCTGCTTTTCCTTTTATTTTTTTAATAACCGGTTTCAACAAATTCAAGTCTGCAAGCTTATCACGTGTTCCTTGAAGGAAAAGCATCGGAACATTTACTTTAAACAGATGTTCTGCTCTTTCAGAAGAAGGTTTATTTAGAGCATGAAGCGGAAATCCGAAAAAAATAATCCCTTTCACATTTAGTAAAGCTTCTTTCGATGCGGCAGTAGAAGTCATTCTTCCTCCCATAGACTTTCCTCCTGCATATACCGGTAAACCTTTAAATTTATTTGATGCTGTTTCTATTGCAGACCTGACTGTTGCAGTTAAAATATTAGGCGGATCAGGACTTCTCCTTCCTTTTTCGAAATACGGGAATTGGTACCTGAAAACTGCAAAGTTTTTTTCAACGAGTTTTTCTGATAACATTTCCATAAAAGGATGATTCATCCCTGCTCCCGCACCATGTGCTAAAACAAGAAGATATTTAACATCTTCAGGTGTCATTAAAACAGCACTTACATTACCGGAGCTATTGGTAGCCTGAAAACGAAGATTTTTAGTTTTAATTTTTTTCATTATAGCAGATTTAGTTTATTTACAAATTCATGAACTAAGTTTGCTGTCATTCCCCAAACAATATCATTTCCGGTTTTATACACTAAAACTTTTCTCTTTCTGATTCCCCATGGACTTGCATACCTTGAGGGGAGTTTTAATTTCTCAACCGGTAGTAAAATTATTTTTTCTCCATTTTCGTTAAAATAATAAGGATGTGATTCCAATCTGACATGATAAACTTCCGGCGGATTATTCTGAAAAAATGAAACCGGGATTGTAAATATTTCCTCTACCTCGGTTTTATCAATGTTATAGTAGTTTAAGTCTTTTAATTTCAATTCACCGATAAAAGTATGGATAATTGCTCCGGAACCACCGACTAATATTCCCAGCTTTCCAATAACTTCTATATTATTTATATCAATACCTAGTTCTTCTACGGTTTCTCTTATCGCTGTTTCTTCGAAATTCGAATCATCAGCTTTATCAAGTTCACCACCCGGAAAACAAATCTCTCCGCCCTGCCTGATATTGGCAGATCTTTTTTCAAACAAAAAATGGAATTCATTATTAATATAAATGAGTGGTATTAGAACTGCAGTATTAAGGAATTCATCTTTTTGCAGAATCTCCGGATGACGGGGTAGTATATGCTTCAGTTTTTCTAAACTTGTTTTATCCAAAGTAATTTAATCCTTTTTTAGTCCTAATTTTACAATTTACGATTATTTTTTAAAGTTGGGTGAGTTAAAAGAACATCTCTGGAAAGAAAATCCGGAGAAATAAAGTCATTAACAGTAAGAGATGATATCCTTGCGTTGTTAAATTTTTTTTTAATGGAATTTAATTATCATAATGTTTATAATAAATTTTATTCCAAAGATATCATCTCCTACAAATTTATAATTTAACTAAATTTAATTTTATCAGGTAACTTTGCTTGAAAATTAATTCATAAATTATTCAATAATCCTTATTTCAACTCTCCTATTAAATGCCCTGCCAAGTTCTGTTGCATTACTTTTAATAGGATCTTCCTTCCCTTTCCATTCTTCGGTTATTCTGTTTCTTTGAATTCCTTTATCAACAAGATAATTTAAGACCTCGTCTGCTCTTTTCTTTGACAATTTCATATTATATTCACTGCTCCCTATGTTATCTGTATTACCGATTATCACAACTTTGAGATTTTTAAATTGATTCAAAACGTTGATAGCATGATCAAGAATCGGATAACTTTGAGGCAACAAATTATATTTATCAAAGTCAAAATTTATTCCGAACAGGTATGGCTTCTCTACATATACTGTATCTGTTTTATGGATAAATAGGGTATCGGTTATTGGCGGCGGCGGTGCAGGAGCTGCAACAACAACATTTTCTCTTAAACCTTGGGGACAGCATTTAGCGCATATATCAGATGTATCTCCTTTTCCAAACCACCATTTAATACCTACATTAAGCGTCATATAAGTATCACCGTCACCGCCGAATATTCCTTTCGAATTGTCTTGTACAGTAAAATTACCATCAATCTTATTATCGCTTGAGGTAACATATACTGCTTCTGTCATGAGCGAAATATCCTTGGTAATTCCCCAATCTATTCCCAATCCCAAATTACCCTGATAACCGCGGACATATCTATTTAGATCTTTAGATAAAGGGTTGCTGGATTTGAAATTTGTTATCCCAAGTCCGAATAAAAAATATGGTGAGATCAACTCACATGGCAAGAACCTATAACTTACATCCAAATTAAGAGACATTAAATGAACTGTATTCAAATTATGATAGGAAGAATTATTTCTAAAAAAAATTGATTCCATTGATAAATAATTTCCAAGGACACGTAAAGATAGATATTCATTGAAGAAATATTCTAAGGATGCATGTACACCACCGCTGCCATTCTCAGAGTATCCATTCCCAGTTACACTGAAATACCTAGGATAAGTTAAACCTGCTTCAATACCCCATTTAGAATGGTATACCTGTGGGTATATAAATATTGGGAATAACAATATCAGCAGTAGAGTTCTTTTCATTGTTAATTATCCTATTTAATTATCGAGATTTATCTTTATTTATATTTTAAAGTAACGGTTAAAAAGCTTTGCCCTATTAAAATTTTTATATCGAATATAAAAAATAGTTATAAACTAAATTAACGAGATAAAAAAGAAATTCAAAAATAAACTATGGTTATTGATTAAAATTCTTTACAAGGTGTGTTTCAGTTCAAAGATGGAATTGTTACCGCAATTTCCAATTGCATGCATACTCCCTTTTTGTAGGATAAAAGATCTTCCGGAATAAGATTTTTCCGGAATTTATTTAGTGTTTTGTATTTAATTAAAAACTACGGTTTGTTGTCGGCAGGCAGTTCTCCATTTTTTATATCAATTATCCAAAAAGCTGCAAATGTTAAAATGAAATAAAGTACTATTGATATTATGTAATAATGCATTTTGTTTCTCCGATTTTTTCATGAGAAACTTAACAAACATAACCTCCTGTAATATAAAGGCAGGATTAAATAATTGTTAAAAAATTGTTAAGAAAGGGAAGTGATGAAAGATGGTAAAAGTAAAATGGAAAATATGATCCATTGGAAAGGATGCCAAATATTTAAAAAGATGAAAAATAAATACTAACTAATTCTATTCATTTATACTTGAACCAGTCCCAACTATAACTAATCTTTTGCTTTTGCCATTGCTTTGTAATATTCTCTTCTCAGCTGTGCAATAACATCCATTGAAATTTCTTTTGGACATTCGGCAGAACATGCTTCGGTGTTTGTACATGCACCAAATCCCTCTTTTTCCATTTGTTCAACCATGGCGATTACCCTGATTTCCCGTTCGGGGTCGCCTTGCGGCAATCTGGCAAAGTGAGAGACTTTAGCACCTACAAAAAGCATAGCGGAAGCATTTTTACATGCTGCAACGCAGGCTCCGCAGCCGATGCATTGAGCAGCTTCGAATGCCGATTCGGCTTGATCCTTTGCAATAGGAATAGCATTAGCATCTGGTGCACCGCCGGTATTGACTGATACATATCCTCCTGCAGCAATAATTCTATCGAGTGCTGAACGGTCTACAATTAAGTCTTTTATGACAGGAAATGCTTTTGCACGCCACGGTTCAATTGTGATTGTTTCACCATCCTTAAAATGCCTCATATGAAGCTGGCAGGTAGCAACACCTTTCATAGGCCCATGAGGTCTTCCGTTTATATATAATCCGCAGCTGCCGCATATTCCTTCGCGGCAGTCGCTGTCAAATGCAATAGGTTCTTCACCTTTTTTTATTAAACCTTCATTAATCAGATCGAGCATTTCAAGAAAAGACATGTCTGTTGATATATCGTTGGCTTCATAATAAACAAGTTTTCCTTTGTCATCTTTATTTTTCTGACGCCATATCTTCAAATGCAAATTCAGTTTAGCCATTATTTATAACTCCTCTGGGTAAGGTGAACATATTCAAATTCTAAATTTTCTTTATGAAGTTCCGGCTGGGTTTCATCTCCTTTAAATTCCCACGCTGCTACAAAAGCATAATTTTCATCATCCCTTTTTGCCTCATTTTCTTCAGTCTGGTATTCTTCCCTGAAATGCCCGCCGCAAGATTCCTTACGATCCAATGCATCGAGTGCCATTAACTCGGCAAGTTCCAAAAAGTCCGATACTCGTCCAGCCTTTTCAAGAGCTTGATTCAACTCTTCGTTCTGGCCCGTAACCTTGACATTTTTCCAGAAATCTTGCCGGATCTCTTTTATCTTTTCAATGGCTGTTTTAAGACCCTCAGCATTACGAGACATACCTACATAATCCCACATGACGTGTCCTAAATCCCTATGAATTTCATCTACAGGTTTGGTTCCGTTAACAGAAAGCAGCTTATTTATCTTTTCCTTTACCTCTGCTTCAACTTTTTTGAATTCTTCATGGTTGGTATCAACTTTGTCTTTTTTTAGCTGTGCTAAATAACCGCCAATGGTATAAGGTATAACAAAGTAGCCGTCTGCAAGTCCCTGCATCAATGCGCTTGCTCCGAGCCTGTTAGCTCCGTGATCAGAGAAGTTGCATTCGCCAAGAGCAAATAAACCGGGTATTGTAGTCATCAGGTTATAATCAACCCAAAGACCGCCCATTGTATAATGGACTGCAGGATAAATTCTCATCGGCACTTCATAGGGATCTTCTGCAGTAATTAATTTGTACATATCAAACAGGTTCCCATATTTATCACTTATAGCTTGCTTGCCCATACGTTTTATTGCATCTGCAAAATCAAGGTATACTGCAACACCTGTTTGTCCTACACCTTTTCCTTCATCGACCATTTCTTTGGCGTTACGGGATGCAACATCTCTGGGTACGAGGTTACCGAATGAAGGATATTTTCTTTCAAGATAGTAATCTCTTTCATTTTCAGGAATTTGATTCGGAGGTCTTTTATCTCCCGGATTCTTTGGAACCCAAACTCTGCCGTCATTCCTTAAGCTTTCACTCATTAAAGTTAGTTTTGATTGGTAATGACCTGTAACCGGGATACATGTCGGATGTATCTGTGTAAAGCACGGATTAGCAAAAAAAGCACCTCTTTTATAAGCACGCCATGCAGCAGTTGCATTAGAGCCTTTCGCATTTGTAGAAAGGTAATAAGTATTTCCATAACCGCCGGTTGCTAAAATAACCGCATCTGCAGAATAGGATTCGATTGCACCGGTGATCATATTCCGCGTTACAATTCCTCTTGTATTGCCGTCAATAACAACCACGTCCAGCATTTCGTGACGAGGGTACATTTTTACTTTACCCGCATTAACCTGTCTTTGTAATGCACTGTAAGCACCAAGAAGCAATTGCTGCCCGGTTTGTCCTCTTGCATAAAAAGTCCTTGAAACCTGAGCACCGCCGAAAGACCGGTTATCAAGAAGTCCGCCGTACTCTCTTGCAAAAGGAACTCCCTGTGCAACACACTGATCAATAATATTAACACTTAATTCAGCAAGCCTGTAAACATTAGCCTCGCGTGAGCGGTAATCGCCGCCCTTTACGGTATCATAAAACAGCCTGTAAACACTATCGCCGTCATTCTGATAATTCTTTGCTGCATTTATTCCGCCTTGTGCGGCTATGCTGTGTGCTCTTCTGGGACTGTCCTGGAAACAAAAAGATTTAACATTATAACCCAGTTCGGCCAGAGAAGCTGCAGCAGATGCACCAGCCAATCCGGTACCTACAACTATAATATCATATTTCCTTTTATTTGCAGGATTAACAAGTTTCAACTGGAAACGGTGATTAGTCCATTTCTCTTCAAGCTTTCCCTCAGGGACATTAGCGTTTAATTTTACATCGTTTGCCATTTTATCTTCCTCCTCCCAAAATAAAATAGAGCGGAATAAGTGCAAAACCTGCACATATCAGTATTGAAACAACAACACCGAATCCTTTAATAAAAGCTGTATATTTTGTATGCCGTAATCCCAAAGTCTGAAAGCCGCTCTGGAACGCATGAACAAGGTGGAATGCAAGAAGCACCATAGCTATAAGATAAATTATCGACCACCATGTATTACTGAATTTCATTACTGCAGACTGGTACATAGTCATGTCCGGGCTGCTGAACCTGTAAGGAATGAAGAAATCCAATAGATGAATAATCAAAAAAATAAAAACAACAATTCCGCTTTGAATCATAAACCTGGAATAAAATGTACTATTGGCAGAAGGTTTGTATTCTTTATAAGGAATTTGCCGTGCACTTTTATTATTGAACCATAATCTTATTCCGTTGAGGATATGGTAAGCGAAAGAAAGGAACAGGACTATCTCAATAAATCTAATAGGAATATTTAGTCCACTCCCCATAAACTCTGCGTATGTATTAAAAGCAAGACCGCCGTCGTTTCTTAAAAGGAACAGGTTGGCAGCCAGGTGAATAATTAAATAAAAATACAGAAAGAGGCCGGTTACAGCCATAACCAGTTTCTTGCCGAGTGATGAATCAAGATATCTAATAAACCAACTCATTAACTTCTCCTTTAATCAGAAGTATAAAATATAAACAGTAATAAATTTCAATTGCGTGATTAAATAGTAGTTCTTTCCCCTTTAACGAATTACTTATTAAAGAAATGTTATAAAGAATAGTAGCCACAGTAATCAAATCACTTCAATAATTTTTGTAAACTTAAAAAATTAAAATTATAAAAACAAAGGAATGATGAGTAAAAAATTGGCTCGCATTGGACCATAAATAAAGTAACCGAAAAAGATTTGTAAAAAGGTCGTTGGGTCATAATATAGGTAACCAAGAATATTAAAGGTTATCTATGAGCAATTCAGCAAAGAAAGAGTATCTGATTGAGATCAGAGAAAGATACTCCCTGGCAAGGAAAACAGAAAAATCACTAATTTTAGATGAACTTTGCACAGTCTGTAAATTTAATCGAAAATACGCAATCAGAGTTCTTGGAAAAAAGCAGACCGGACAAAACAAGAAAAAAGGCAGACCAAAAATTTACCATCACCAGGCAATCATAGAGTTCCTGAAAGATCTATGGGTAGTAACCAATCTTGCCTGTGCAGAAAGATTAAAAGCGGCTATACCATTATGGCTGCCATATTATCAGTTTCACAAAAAGAATTCTCTGAATGAAAAGGAGGTAAAACTCCTACTAGAGATTTCAGCCAGCACTATCAAGCGATTGCTCAAAAGACTCAAATCAAAACACAGGTTCCTGTTAAACTGAATCAATGGGATGAATCCGTCCCAGGCTTTATAGAGGCAGATACTGTAGCACATTGCGGATCTTCTGTTTCGGGACAATTTGCATATACACTTAACATCGTTGATATTGCAACCGGATGGACAGAGCAGAGAGCCGTTTGGGGTAAGGGTAGAAAGGGCGTCTTTAATGCCCTCAAAAACATCAGAAAGGCGCTTCCATTTAAGATCCTTGGTTTTGACTGTGACAATGGTGGAGAACTGCTCAACTATATGCTGCTGGAATATTTTACAAATAAAAAAAATCCTGTTCAGTATACACGTTCAAGGGAATATAAGAAAAACGATAATGCTCATATTGAAGAGAAGAACTGGACTCACGTCAGACAATTTATTGGTTATCAGAGATTTGATAATATCAAAACTGTCGACATGCTCAATGAGCTTTATCAGAGTGGATGGAGATTTTATTTGAACTTCTTTATCCCTTCTTTCAAACTGATTGAAAAGAAAAGAGACGGCTCTAAGATTGTAAAAAAATTCTCTTCTCCACAAACTCCTTATCAAAGACTTTTGGCTTCGGAGCAGATCAGTCCAACAAAGAAAAAAAAACTTACTAAAACTTTTAGTTCTCTTGATCCTTTTGTACTTGAGAAGAGAATGAAAAATAAAATTATAAGTATCCTCAAACTATACTAATAAAATTTCCCAGAAGCTAAGCTGCGTTCGGCTACGCCTCTCTTCGCTTAGCTTCAAGCTTTCCCTTAATCCCATTTATTATCTTTATACCCTTATTTTTTCCTAATGTAACCCTGTTTATTAATACAATTTTTTATTATTCTACGGTTACCTTTTATTATGACCCAACACGGGCTACAATAGTTCTGTCCAAATTAATTTTGTAAAACAAAGAAAAGTTAAATTTCAGTAAAAGATAGAAAAGATATTTATTAAATAATTTGCAATTCCCCGAAAATGTACTACAAATATTTTCACCTGAAATTTTTTCCCGGCATTAACTACACTAAATATTATTACAAAAATGCATACGTGGTTAACAGATTAGAGCGCAGATAAGATAAGATTAGAAAATAATCAAATATTCATAATCCGACATGAGTAAAATCATGAACATTCCGCTGAGGGGAGTGAATTACGAATTCCGGAAGAACGATTAATTATGAGAATGAAGAACATATTGCTGTAGATTTTTCTAAGGAAGAGGGGATGTGTTGAGCTGTCTCAGCTAAAGCGTTGGTATCGAAAATTGATTATAGCTGATTGATGATTGGTCTGACAAAATTTAACAATGAAACATAGTGACTTTGATCGATTTTTAAAGCGGAATCATACTGGAGTTAACTTGGAGGTGGAGCGTATGTGAAACATAGTTGAAAACCGTAAGATTCCTTGTGTTTCAAAATTGACAAAATTAATCCACAGCCAGAGGGACTATATACAATTATCAGCACCTACTTACTATTTTTTGCGCAGTCCAGATTAATACTATAAAAACGAAGAAAAATTGCGGATTGAATTGTTTAGAAAGTTACTTCAAGTTCCCTGAACATTTCAATAGTGTTTCTATAGGAAATATTAATATGATTACAAACTTCAGGTAGTCATTAACCAGTCTAAAATGTACTTAAAACCGAATTATGAATATTTTTCTTTGATAATAGATAAAATCCTTTTATCTTCACTCAGTTCTTTGAAATATTTACGGTGTCCCAATTCCTTAAAAAGGGATAATGGGAAATATAGGGAATCCGGTGTTTCCGTTATTCGGAAGAATCCGGAGCTGACGCGCAACTGTAAAACAATTGACAATTTATAATTTACAATGAACAATTGTTAATTATTTATTATTCATTGTTAATTGTCAAAGCCAGGAGACCTGCCGTAAAAATTATAATCTGCCTTCGCGGGTGAGGTAGGATTAACGAAATCTCAAATTATACTTTTCGTTTATCACTCTAATTAACTCCCCACGAAGTTACAACCTTATTAATAAATTTATTCCGCTTGGCGGAAAGGAGTAACTTCAATGGATTTTAGAAACTATTTGGTTCTTCTTTTTTTTCTTTTCTTTTCTTTTACAATTCTGAAAGCTCAGGATTTTACCGTTGAAAAAACCGATACTGCCGGTTTATACAGACTTTCCGAGGTAGTGATATCAGCAACTAAAACTGCAACTCCAACTTTGGAAGTTGCCAGTTCAATATCTGTTATCGATTCAGCTGAAATTGCCGACAGAAACAGTTTTAATGTTGCAGATCTTTTAAGAGATCAATACGGAGTTTATATTGCACAGCAGGGAAGTCCGGGTGCATTGGAAAGTATTTTTCTACGGGGCGGAAATTCCAATCATACTTTAGTACTAATTGATGGTGTTGAAATGAACATGCCTAATGATCCGAGCAATACTTTTGATTTTTCGGATCTCTCAACTGATAATATCGAACGAATTGAAATACTCCGCGGACCCCAGAGCATTCTGTATGGATCAGATGCTTTAGCAGGAGTAATCAATATTGTGACAAGAAAAGGTTATGGTAAACCTAAAGCCTTACTTTCACTCGAAGGAGGTTCATATGGAACTGTAAAAGGATTGGGCGGGCTTAACGGGAGTATAGATATTGTAAACTACTCTATTACAGTCAGTAAATACAAAACCTCAGGATTTTCAGCCGCTTCAAAAAAATATGGAAATACTGAAAACGATGGAACAGATAATGATAATGTTTCTTCACGTTTAGGATTTAATTTTTCTGAAAATTTCAGTCTGAATTTCTTTTACCGTTATAACAATGCAAAAACAGATTATGATCAGCATGGCGGTATGTTCGGCGACGATCCGACTTACATTTTTAAGCTTGATGAATCTGCTTTTAGAACAGAAGGAAATTTATCTTTATTCAATGGATTATTAACACAGAAACTTGGATTTTCATATTTCAGGAATGTCAGGAAATACAGTTTTGATTCTACATTAAATAATCCTTTTGCATCAAACAGTTTTTATGACGGTAGAAAAATAAAATTTGATCTGCAGAATAATTTAAATCTATCCGAGAACATCAAATTTATTCTGGGATTAGAAACTGAGCAGGAAAAAGCCTATACGGAATATTATTCTTTTACAAGTTCATATTTTTATGGAAATATCCTACCCTTCAGCAGCTTAAGAACATCGGCAATATATTTAGAGAATCAGTCTAAATTTCTGAATTCATTATTCAGCTCAATCGGGATTAGACTCGATCACCATCAGAAATTCGGAGATAAAATAACTTATAGGATTGCACCGGCTTACGTTATATGGCAGACCGGCACAAAATTAAAAGCAACTTTAGGAACAGGATTTAAAACACCATCATTAACTTTCCTGTTCGATCCTGCTTACGGGAATCCGAATTTAAAACCTGAACAGAGTATTGGGTGGGATGCCGGGTTTGAGCAATTCATTAATAATTATTTAAGCTTTGGTGTTACATATTTTAATAATTCATATAAAGATCTTTTCTGGTATGATGCGAATTACAGGGAAATAAATATTAATAAGGCATCAACAAACGGACTGGAATTTTTTGCGGATATATATCCTGTTAAAAATTTAAAATTAAAAGTTAATTATACATATACAAACGCAATTGATAAAAGTGAAAATTCTCCCGACAAAAACGAATCCTTATTAAGAAGACCAAAACATAAATTCGATTTAAATATTAATTATAATCTTTCCGATAAAATTAACACTAATATTGATTTAATTTATGTAGGAAAAAGAGACGATAAAATTTTTACAGGATTTACTTCAGAAAGAACCGAATTGAGTCCTTATACGGTTATCAACCTTGCAGCGTCTTACAGAGTTTTCGATTATGTCAGTCTGAGTATGAGAATTGATAATCTCTTCAATAAATATTATGAAGAAGTTTATGGTTATGCAACTCCCGGTTTATCTGCATATGCCGGTGTTAAATTTCTTTTTTGAAAGATAATTAATTATTTATATTTTATTATTATAAATTAAAAGGAGCAAGGAATGAAAGAGAATATAATGAATTCAAGATTTATCGTTTTGACTTTGATAATACTTGGAGCAGCATTTACACGTCTTATACCTCATTACCCTAATTTTACTGCAATCGGTGCTGTTGCTTTATTTGGTGGTGCATATTATTCTAAAAAATGGATTGCATTCATCATTCCGCTGGCAGCTTTATTTCTTACAGACCTGATTATCGGCTTTTATAGTCAAATGTGGGTTATTTATTTAAGCTTTGTTTTAATCGTACTTATAGGTATGACATTGCAAGGAGCAAAAAAACCGGGCAAAGTTATATTAGCTTCCATTTCTGCTTCAGTTAGTTTCTTTCTAATAACCAATTTTGCTATGTGGTACGGCTCCGCACTTTATCCTCAAAATTTTGCGGGAATTATGGAAAGTTATACTGCTGCAATTCCGTTCTTCAGCTATACGCTTTTAGGTGATTTGTTTTATGTAGGTATAATGTTCGGAGTATTCGAAATAGCAAAAGCTAAATTCCCGCGGCTTGCAGAAGTTCATTAAGGATTCAAAATATTAGTAAAATATTGTGGGGGCAATTTGCCGAATCGCTCCCACATCATTAATATCAGGTCTTAATGATTAAAAGCATTCCGGTATTAATTGATTTCGATGGAATAATAAGATTAGGTACCAAACCTGCCCCGGATGCACAAAAGTTTTTGTGGTTCCTTTCAGAAAAAAAAATACCTTCATATATAATCAGTAATTCTACTCTTAAAACTTCCGATGATATAAAAAATTTTCTAAAAGAAAATGAAATGGATTTTGGAATTCCTGCTTTGACTTCAGTGGATGCCGCAATTAATTATGTGAAAAATAATTATAAAAAAGTATCGGTTTATTGTGATGAAAATATTAAAAAGAATTTTCATGAATATATTGATGATAATAATCCGGAAGCAGTTGTTATAGGGGATCTCGGTGATAAATGGAACTATGAAACACTGAATGAAATTTTCAGAAGAGTTTATAACGGAGCTGATTTAATTGCAATGCAGAAAAATAAATTCTGGAAACCTGATGGTGTAAGTTTATGCCTGGATGCAGGAGCTTTTATCTCGGCGATTGAATATGCAGCAGGGAAAGAATCTGTACTCATCGGAAAACCATCACCCATATATTTTTATTCTGCAATTGAATTATTGGGATTTAAGAATGATACTTCTTTCATAATGATTGGTGATGATATAGAAACTGACATTCAGGGAGCAAAAGAACTTAACGCGACAAGCATATTAGTTTATACAGGAAAAACTAAATACCCGTTAGATCCTTCGATATTAATTAAACCTGACTATGAAGCTCAGAATTTGAAAGAAGTTATTGGGTTAATTGAAAAGCATTGTAACCTTCAAGGTTAAGTCAATTGATATAAACATTGAAAACCCTTGAAGGTGACGGTTCAGGTAGTATGCAATAAATAATTATACCAAACATTAACCTTAGAAGGTTTACTATATATAATTCTCATTGTTAACTCGAAGGTTACAATCGGAATTACTTCCGACGATTTCTTTCCCCTCTTTTCCGGGCGAACTCAATAATTTTTCTTAAGGCCTTCACATATGAATATCCTGCCGTTTCCATTGATCTCATAAATCCGGCACCTTCTGTAAGATCTGGATTAGGATTAACCTCCAAAACATATAATTCATTATTCTTTGAAAGTCTCATGTCTACACGTGCATAATCTCTGCAGCCCATAAATTTAAAAGAATTAAGTGCAATTTGTTTTGCCTTTGTTTCTAAACTCTTAGGTAATTTTGCCGGACAAACAGGGATAGTTTTATGATAAGATTCGTGATGAGGATCCCACTTAGCCTGATAACTGACAATATTATATAGATGATCCGGCATCTCGTCAAAGGTTATTTCACTAATTGGCAAAGCTTTAGGATTTGTATCTCCTAAAATTGCCACATTCAATTCCCTGCCGTTAATAAATTCTTCAACTAATGCAGGCTGTACAAAATTTCTGAAAACATAGTCGATTCTTTCTTTTAACTTTCTATTATTTTGTACAATCGACTCATTTTCAATACCTACACTTGCATCCTCAAATGCAGGTTTAACCATTAAAGGGAATTTTAAATTGTGATTGTATTTTGCAGCAGGTTTTTTAAAAACAGTGAACCTGGGAGTTCTGATACCGATTGAGTTTAACAATCTCTTAGCAAAAACTTTGCTCTGGCAATTTGCCAAAGCCATTGGGGGAGCTCCGGTATAAGGGATATTCAGTAATTCCAGCAAGCCCACCACATTCATTTCAAAGGCAGAATTTTCTTTATAAATTTCGACAAAATTAAAGATTATATCCGGCTTATTTTTTTTGATATCCTGAATAAGAATATTGATATCGTCGAAGATATTTAAAAAATATGCATTAATCCCGGATTTATTCAACTTTTCTGTCAGAATTTCATATTCTTCAATGGGTGTAAGTTCCTCTACCTCAAAGTACGGTACAAAATCGAGCTCTTTTATTTCATGTTCAACAGATTTTATGTAGAATTCGGGATGTGGTTCATTGCAGACTACTGCGACTTTCAATTCTTTCATATTGAAAAAATAAACATTTTTATCATTTACACAAAATTTGTATAATGATTTAATCATTTACATTTTTTAATTTAAAAAGCAAAAAAAAATTATTTTATGAGCTTTTATCCCCAACCTTACAAATACCAGTGCGGACCGTTTGCCCTTAAATACGGGCTGGTTATGCTTGGAAAATTTGAAAATGAAAGAGAAATCGGGAAAAAGGCCGGTAGCACTTGGTGGTATGGAACAGATGAAATAGGGCTGGCTAAAGCTGCAAAAAGTTTTAACTGCAAAATGAAATATTTCAGGAGAGAAACTCCAAATGAAGCTGTAAAAGCTCTTTCTTATCATTTAAAACAGGGATTACCATGCATTTTGAGTGTTGATGATTGGGAACACTGGATTACAGTCATTACTGAACAGAAAAATAAATTTATTGTTGTAGATAGTGCCCTGGAAAAAGTTATTGTGATATATACTCCGAAACAATTATTAAAAAGGTGGAAATATATTGATGAAAGCGGATTTACCAGTTATGATGGCTATGCTTTAACTTCAAAGGATAAACATAATACCAAAGCTCATTTCTCTCTTGAAAAAGCAAGATATGTGATGAGAGATAGAAATAAACAGTTTGCTAAAAAATGGGATACTTATTTTAATGATTTAATCAATATTTGCCGACCGAGAACTGCTCATTCAAAAAGTACTATTTCTTTTAGTGAATTTTTAAGAAGATATGAAAAAATGCTTGTTAAAGCTGTTGCGGACTGGCATGGGAGCCCGCCGTATAAAGAACTTAATAAAATCTTAAAAAATATGCAGTTTGTTGCGGAAGTTTATAATCTGGTTATCCACACGGTGGATCAAAAAAAAGTTCTTGTTGATCTTGCATCAATTTTAATGATGTATGCATGCGGTAAGTATGGAATGGATCCGATTTATTAATTTTATATTCTCTTTATATTTTCAATTAATTTAATTACAAAAAAGAGTAAAAAAATGTTCACTGGTTTAGTAGAAGAAGTTGGAAACATCTCAGGGAAAATTAAAACAGGGGATGGGTTTAAATTTAAAATCACAGCAAAAAAAGTTATAAATGATCTTGATATCGGCAGCAGTATTGCTGTAAACGGCTGCTGTTTGACTGTTGTAGAAAAAGATAAAGATACTTTTTCTGTCGACACAATTGAGGAAACATTAAAAAAAACAAATCTCGGTCAAACAAATACAGGCGATAAAGTTAATCTTGAACGACCTCTAAAAGCTGATGACAGACTGGGAGGGCATTTTGTCTTAGGGCATATTGATACTACCGGAGTTGTTCAAGAGATCCAGGAATTATCCAACAGCCACTTAATGAAAATTTCCTTTCCTGCTCAATTCTCCAAGTATTTAATTTTTGTCGGTTCGGTTTCAATTGATGGCACCAGCATGACGGTTGCCCAGCTGGGAGAAAATAATTTTTCGGTCGGGATCATACCCCATACTTGGGATGAAACAGTTTTCTCTCAAAAGAAAGTAGGAGATTCTGTCAATCTTGAGTTTGATGTATTAGGCAAATATGTTGAAAGGATTATGGAAGGGAAGGAAGTGAATGATGAAAAACCTGGCTGGCGTAAACTGGAGTGAAGCCAGATGGAAAATGTTAAATGTGAAATTGATAATATTTAGTTTTTTGATAACCGGAATACCATCATTCATTCTTACAACCATACTTGAGTTTTGTAATATGAGTTAAATAACAAATCTCAACCTAAATTTGGATTACATTTTTTTGATTAAAGATATCGAACAAAAAGTCATCAGGTTTATTGATGAGAAGGAGCTTATCAATAAAAATGACAGGATTTTAATTGCTTTAAGCGGCGGCCCTGATTCTGTTTTCTTACTTCATTTTTTGAATAAATTTAAAAGAAGATTCAAGATTGAATTAGGTGCACTCCACGTAAATCACCGGTTGAGAGGTAAAACTGCAGATGAAGATGAAAAATTTTGTAAAATAACCTGCAAAGAATTAGGTGTTGAATTTTTTTCTGTTAAAAAGAATGTTAAGTCTTTTGCTTCAAGAAGGAAGATCTCTTTAGAAGAAGCAGGAAGAAAAATCAGGTATTCAGTATTAGAAAGCACAGCAAAAAAAAATAAATATAACAAAATTGCAACTGCACATAATGCAAATGATAATGCCGAAACAGTTTTATTGAATCTTATTAAAGGGACCGGCATCAAAGGAATCTCCGGTATTGCAGTAAAAAGAGAAAATATTATTCGGCCTGTAATTAATCTGAACAAAGATGAAATATTAAATTACCTTGGGCAGAAGAAATTAAGTTATAGAATTGATGAAACGAATCTCAGTAATGATTACGAGCGGAATTTTATTCGGAATGAAATTATTCCGTTGATTAAAAGCAGGTTGAATCCTTCTTTGGAAGCTTCCGTTTTTAATTCTTCTGAGGTATTTAAAAGAATTTCATTAAGAATTGATAAAGAGTTAAAATCCTTTTTTAATACTGTTAATTTTGATAAAAAACAGAATCTTTTAACTTTATTCCCTGATAAACTGAAAAATTTGGATAAATATCTATTAGGAGATTTTTTAAAAGAAGTAGCAAAACGAAACTTTTTGGTTCAGCTATCGTTTAATGACGTTAATAAAATAATTTTATTATTTAATTTAAAAACTGGGAAAATAGTAAATCTTTCAGATAATGTTTCGGCTGTAAAAGAAAGAAACCAAATAGTTATCTTTGCAAATTCGAAAGAAAAAGAGTTTCATCTAGATAAAAAAATAAAAATTGATGTTCCGGTTCAGCTTTATGGAAAAACTCTTCATGTTAGCCGGGTCTCAAAGGACAATGTTAGACTATCGAATGATAAAAGCATTGAATATATTTCGGGAGATAGATGCGGTGAGTTTAACATTAGAAGATGGAAGGAGGGAGATAGATTTTATCCGATTGGATTTAACCTGTCAGGAGGAAGAAGCGGTTCAAAAAAAATTTCTGATTTTTTAAATGAACAAAAAATCCCTTCCATCCTTAAGAAAAAACAGTTAGTTTTAACAACTCAAAATAATATTGTTTGGGTATTAGGCTTAAGACTAGATAATAGATTTAAATTAACCGGTAATACAAAAAAAATATATAAACTATGCCTGAAATAAAAGAAGATGAAATAATAATAGAGGGTGAAAAATTTATTCCGTTATTAACGGAAGAAGTAATTCAAAAAAGAATTAAGGAACTTGGGGCACAAATATCTTCAGAATATTCCGGCAAGGTTCCTGTACTAATCGGGATTTTAAATGGCTCTTTCTTATTTCTTGCAGATTTAATAAGAAATATTAATATAGATTGTGAGATCGATTTTTTTAAACTATCCAGTTACGGAGATGAAAAAATCTCTTCCGGCAAGGTAACTTTGCTTAAAGAACTCAATTGTAATATAGAAGGAAGAGATATAATAATTGTTGAAGATATTGTGGATTCCGGTTTATCTATCAAGTTTATAGAAGATCTGATTCTAAAGGAAAATCCGGCTAGCTGGAAAGTAATTACACTATTAGTTAAGCCAAATAGCCTTATATATAATGTAAAAATTGATTATATTGGTTTCGATATCCCCAGTAAATTTGTTGTAGGTTACGGACTTGATTATGCGCAAAAGTATAGGAATTTAAGAGCTATATATGTTTTAAATGAATAACGGAGAATATATATTATAATGTATTTTTTTAATAATAGTAAACTTTACATGACAGAAAATAATAACGATAAAAGACCAATGCAAAAACCGCCAAAGGGAGGAAATGGAGGCCCAAATAAACCTGATGATAATTTTGATTGGTCAAAAGTTATAAGGTTGGTTTTTGGATGGGGAGCGGTAATTGTTGCCGCAGTTATTGTTATGCAGCTTTTTAAAAACGATTCCGGTAATTACGTTGAAATTTCGTTTATGCAGTATCAAAAAATATTAAATGAAGATAATATCTTAAAAGCTCATATAACGAAATCTGATGTTAATGATTATTACTTTAAGGCTGATTTAAAGACAGAAGAAAATTTAGAAATAAATAACCGCACACAAAAAGTTAAGCAAATTTCGGTATATCTTCCTGAACCGATTATTAAGGACCAGGAGGCTGTATGGAAAAGTAAAAACATAAACTTTACTTTCGATAAAGAATCTAATGAATGGTTAAATATTTTACTCGGTTTTATTCCGTGGATTATAATTATTGGTGTATGGATTTTGATTATGAGAAGAATGCAGGGTGCCGGGGGTGGTACGCGCGGAATTTTTTCCTTCGGAAAAAGTAAAGCAAAAATGATTACTCAATCAGGTCAAAAAATTACATTCAGAGATGTTGCGGGTGCCGATGAAGCTAAAATGGAATTGCATGAAGTGATTGAGTTCCTTAAAGAACCGACTAAATTCCAGAAATTAGGTGGAAAGATACCAAGAGGAGTACTGCTATTAGGACCTCCCGGAACCGGTAAAACACTTTTAGCCAGGGCTGTTGCCGGTGAAGCCGGTGTACCTTTCTTTTCAATAAGCGGTGCAGATTTTGTCGAAATGTTTGTCGGTGTTGGTGCAAGCAGGGTTAGAGATCTTTTTGAGCAGGGAAAGAAAAATGCTCCTTGTATAATTTTTATTGATGAAATTGATGCAGTCGGTAGGCATCGTGGTGCTGGATTAGGTGGTGGACATGATGAAAGAGAACAAACTCTTAATCAACTTTTAGTTGAAATGGATGGTTTTGAACAAAACAGCGGAGTTATAATTATTGCAGCTACTAATAGACCCGATGTTTTAGACCCGGCTTTGTTAAGACCCGGAAGATTTGACAGACAGGTTGTGGTTGATCGACCGGATGTTAAAGGAAGAGAAGGAATCCTGAAGGTTCATACAAGAAACATTCCCTTGGAAATCAATGTAAATCTTGAAATTCTTGCAAAAGGCACGCCAGGTTTGGCCGGTGCTGAGTTAGCAAATCTCGTAAATGAAGCCGCATTACTTGCTGCCCGAAAAAATAAGAAAAAAGTTGAAATGATTGATTTCGAGGAAGCAAAAGATAAAGTAATGATGGGTATGGAAAGAAAGAGTATGATAATCTCAGAAGAGGAGAAAAAAACAACAGCCTATCATGAAATCGGGCATGTTCTTGTTGCACGTATGCTTCCTGATGCTGATCCAGTTCATAAGGTAACGATTATTCCCAGGGGCAGGGCTCTTGGTGTTACCAGTTATTTACCAATTGATGAAAAGCATACTTACTCAAAAGAATATCTTGAATCAATTATAACTTATGCTTTGGGAGGTCGTGCAGCGGAGAAGATAATTTTTGATCATTATACAACCGGTGCGGGTAATGATATTGAAAAAGCTACTGGTATTGCCCGTAAGATGGTTTGTGAATGGGGCATGAGCGATAAATTGGGTCCTTTAAGCTACGGTGCTAAAGAGGAAGAAATTTTCTTAGGCAGGGAAATTCAGAAGCACAGGGATTACAGTGAAAAAACAGCTATTGAAATTGATGATGAGATTAGAAGAATTGTTAATGTTGCAATGAGCAGAGCCGAACAAATTTTAAAGGATAATATTGAAATTCTTCACAAACTTTCTAAAGAGCTCCTTGAAAGAGAGATCCTTGATTCGGAGGAAATTGATGCTCTAATCAGGGGTGAGGAACTTCCGCCTCCTAAAAAGAACGGGAGTATGCAGGAAGAAGATGGATCGGAAATTCCCGATCATGTCAAAAAACTTTTGGATAAACGTAAATTGAAAGAACCTTTTTCAAAAGATGATTCAAAATGACAAAGGTTCTATTAATTACAGAGATGAAGTAGTCCGCAAACTAATTCATCTCTGTTCTTTATCAATACCGATAATATATTATTTTGTATCCAAAACAACCGCAATAATAATCTTAAGTATTGTTTCTTTTGTTGCACTTGTAATAGACATATCAAGATATTTTTCACCTACAGCAGGTAAATTTTTTTATTCTATATTCGGTTTCCTTTTAAGAGAACATGAACTGGATACCGGGAAAAAAAATCTTAACGGTGCTACCTACGTTTTAATTTCAGCAGTATTATGTGTTGTGATCTTTCCAAAGATTTTATTTATAACTGCTTTCAGCATTTTAATAATTAGTGATTCGCTTGCTGCATTGATTGGAAGAAAATACGGCAGGCATAAGTTTCTTTCTAAAAGTCTTGAGGGAACTTTAGCCTTTTTTGTTAGTGCAATCATAGTTGTATTATTTACCCCGAAGGTAGAGGGATTGTTTTCAGAATACTTAATTGGTATTATTGCTGCTGCTATTGGTGCAATTGTAGAAAATATCTCTTTTGGTTTTGCTGATGATAATCTTTCTATTCCAATATCAATAGGACTATCAATGTGGTTATTGTATGCCATTTTATTACCTAACTTGCAATTAATATAAACAGTATTGGATTGATTAAATGATAAAAGTTTTAACATTTGTAAGTTTATTTCTTGCAGCTTTATTACTAATCTCATGTAATCCTGCCGATAAACCGGCAGTGGGACCTGAAGATGAAATCTATGTTATGGCAGATTCATCAGAATTCCAGCAGCTTGAACCTGTAATGGACTCAACGTTTGAAAAAGTGATTTATACTCCCCAGTCTGAAAACTTGTTTACACTAAAAAGGATATCACCTAACCAGCTGGAAAATTTTAAGCAAAGCAAAAATTTAATTATTGTTGCTCCACTGAATTCGAATTCCATAACTTCCAAGTTTATTAATGCAATAATGGATACTTCTGTAAAAGCAAAATTTATGAAAGAAAAACATATGCATGTTAATAAATATAATCTTTGGGCCAGAAATCAACTGGTAATGATATTAACGGCTCCGACTATGGAAGAACTTAAAAATGATATTATAACTCATAGGGATGCTCTTTTGTATGCTTTTCAAAAGATATCGGATGAGAGGTTAGCCCAGAGTTTATATAGTACTCCATATGAAAAGAAAGATGTTGAGGGAATGCTGCTTAAAAACTACGGGTGGATAATCTATGTGCAGGCAGATTATCAGGTGGCATTGAATATACCCAAGGATAATTTTGTATGGCTCAGGCGTGCACCGGGAAGTAATATGGAGAGATGGATTTTTGTACACTGGATTGACAATGCTTCGCCCGATTACTTGAACGCAGATTCAATTCGTGCAATCAGGAACAGAATGACAAAAAAATATTATCGTGCTACCGATGATTCTTCTTATGTTATTATAGCACAAGATTATTTTACTACAAACGAGGTTAATTTTAAGGGGAAATATGCAATACTTACTCAGGGTTTATGGGAATTGAATACCAAAGGTATGGGCGGACCATTTATTAATTATACTTTTTTTGACGAAAAAACAAAAAGAATTTATATGCTCGATGGTTCCGTTTTTGCACCTAGTTATTATAAACGTAATTTAATTCAACAAATGGATGTTACTTTACAATCATTTATGACGAATTCGGAATTAAGTAAAGATAGAAAAGAAGATTTACTGGATGAAGCTAAAAAATATAAACCTTTAACCGATAAATAAAGTCTTCATAAAAAGGGCTAAATCTGTGTAAATTTCTTTGCAAACGTTTTTTGCAAGGAAATTTTAAATTAATAGGGGTAAAATCTTGCCTTTTATTTATTATTTTTTTAATATTGAAACGGTTCAATTTATATTTACCTCCTAATTTTATGTAGCATTCTTATAAAGGTTTTTGAACCCTTATGAAAAGAATAACAATAGTTGAAGTTGCTAAAAAAGCTGGTGTCTCTAAGGGGACGGTTTCTGCTGTTATTAATGCCCGAAATACTGTGAAGCCTGTAACAAGGGATCATATATTGGAAGTGATGAAGGAATTAAACTTCCGTCCAAGAGGTGTTGCCAGAAATTTGAAAAATGGAAATCAATATAAAAGCATTGGCGTAATTATAAAGGATTTAAATTATCCTTTTTATACATCAATTGCTACCGGAGTTAAAGAATATGCTAATAGTAAGGGATACTCTGTCATTGTTACCAGTTCGGAAAATGATCATGAATGTGAAAAAAGATTCTCACATCTCTTTTCAGCGAAGGATGTAAAGGGAACTATAATAGCTCCGATTGTAGAAGGTGCTTCGGAAATCGAACATCTCTTTAAATTGAAAATGATTAACTATCCTTTTGTTTTGTTAGAAGATGTTAAGGGTATCCGGGCAAATGTTGTTGCAATTAATAATTTAAGAGCAATAAAAAAAGCAGTTAAATATTTAATAAGTGCAGGGCATACGAAGATAGTGCATTTTGCTGGTCCGCCGCAATCATCCCATACACAAGAACGTATCGAGGGTTTTCGCCACGCATTTAGTGAAAGCACTTTGGTATTTAATAAAGATATGATCGTCCCAGTGGGATCAAGCCATGATGAAAGTTATTGTAAAACAATTGAATATTTTAAAGAAAAAAAACGCATAGATTATCCGACTGCTATAGTTTGTTTCAACGATCAGCAGGCACTTGGAGTTATGATGGCTCTTAGTGAATTGCATATTAAAGTCCCTGATGATATTTCAATTATAGGGAATGATGATATATATTATGCTAAAATTTATCCTGTCCCTTTAACAACAATTCGTGCTCCGCAGCATGAGATTGGAAAAAAAGCAGCCGAAATTCTAATAAGGAATATTGAAGCCCCAAATCTATTGCCGATTGAAAAAGTCTATCTGGAGACGGAATTTGTTATAAGACAATCCTCAAAAGTTTTAATGGAAAAATAATTTTCTAATCATATACTTAATTATTTTCCTCCCCTAAAAATTCAAATATAACCTAAATGTTCCTGACATAGGTTTTTCATAATTGAATGAAATGTTAAAAATATTAATTGGCAGAATAAAAGCATATCTCTAAGTGTTGGTGAATACAACAAAATATTAAATAACTGCAAAATTTTTGTGTGACGTTATCTGGTTAATAAATTGTTAAATGTAGCTGCCATTTATCGGACTTTGTTCATAAATTTAATTTAATTATCCGATATTCAATATGTAATGCGAATAATTGTTTAAGTATAAAATAACAGTTCTTTATAAAGGTATAAGCCGGGAAAAATCAGGATGAAATTTAAAGCCATTATGGTTTTGAAGAATAACATTGTTATTTAAGGAGTTTTTCAGGAAACATCCCGGTTAAAAAAATAATTGGAAATTTTTAGATTGTTTTTTCCTTGCCTTTATGAAATTAATTTAATAATATTGAATCGGTTCAATTAGAATCTTACCTATTTAATTATTGTTGGGTAATTTTATGAGAATTAAAACTTACAGCTCATCTTTTTCGAATCGGAGGGTCTATCAATTGGGGGGGTATGATACCATTATTTTATTCAATAATAAATAGAAACTTTTTAAAGTTAAGACTATATAGTTCTTAATAAATTGTAATTACAAGTTATCTTTGAGGAGGAAAAATATGACACTTGATTTTTACCGTGTCAGATACGGATTATTTTCCGTATTTATTTTATTTCTATTGGCATTTCAACCTAACACTTTTGCTCAAACCGGTTCTTTAACAGGTCGAATTTATGATAAGGAATCTAAAGATAATTTAGTTGGAGCAAATGTTGTAATTGATGGAACAAGCTTAGGTGCCGCTTCCGACCTGGATGGCAAATATACTATTCGTAATGTGCCTGCCGGTGATCATAAAATAACTGTTTCATATATTGGCTATAACCCGGTTACAGAAGATATCACTATAACTCCAAATAGAATGCTGGAGCAGGATTTTTATCTGGGAGCTCAGGCAATACAGGGACAGACAGTAACCATTACTGCACAGGCTCAGGGTCAGATATCCGCCATTCAGCAGCAGTTAACTTCTGATAAAATCTCAAATATTGTTTCCGAAGCAAGGATTCAGGAACTGCCTGATTTTAATGCTGCGCAGGCAATTTCTCGCTTGCCTGGAATTTCCACACTGCAGAGCTCCGGTGAAGCGAACAAAATTGTAATCAGAGGTTTAGCTCCTAAATTCAATCAAATTACTATCGGGGGAATTTCGCTTGCATCCACCGGAAGTACTCAGATAGGGATAACTTCACAAGGCGGCACAGCCGGACGAATAAGTAACGACAGAAGTGTAGACCTTTCCTTGATGTCTCCCTATATGATAAAAACTATATCAGTATATAAAGCATTAACCCCTGATCTTAATGCTGATGCAATAGGTGGTGTTGTGAATATGGAATTGAGAGAAGCTCCACCCGAATTACACGCGGACCTTCTTTGGCAATCCGGCTATACGGCTAAAAGCAATACATATAGCAACTACAGGGCAGTAGGATCGGTTAGTAAACGTTTCTTTAATGACAAGCTTGGTGTATATTTACTGGGAAATATTGAAAGTTATGATCGTGATGCTGATAATATGAATGCCAGTTATTCAATATCTTCTGACAAGGTTGGTGATAATGGGTATCTCCCTGTCAAGGTATCAAACGTACAGCTCAACCGCCATTTTGAAACGAGGAAAAGGTATGGCGGAAACCTGATACTTGATTATAGACTTCCTTCCGGTTCTCTTAAGTTTATTAATATGCTTAGCCGCTTGAATTCTAATTATAATGAATATAGAACTATATACGATTATACTGGTTTAACAAATGATCTGATTTGGAGGTATAGAGAGGGTAACAACAATGTTGATTTAATGCTCAATTCGTTAGGCCTTACATATGATCTCGGATTTATGACTATTGATCTTAAAGCAGCAAATAATTATTCCAGGAATAATTTACCTGCAGCACCGCAATCTGAGTTTAGGCAAACCAGGGGAGTTGGGAGTTCAATACCCAATACAATTCCTGAGGATTTGACTTATCTTGTTAGTTACGGAGGTACAGCTAATAACTTTTTAAATACTCTAACTCGTTTTAGCTCAGATTATAAGGAAATCGGACAAACTTATAAAGGAGATTTTAAGTCACCATTTAATTTAGGAAGTGGTTTTTCAGGGTATCTAAAGTTCGGCGGCCAATATCGTTATGTTTATCACCATAATGCTCAAAATACCCCATATGCAACTATTGCCGGAACGAACGATATCCAGACAGCAATTGCAGATGGAATTCGTGCACGACATCCGGATTTGGTTTATAACAGCAGTATTGCTCGTTTCCCTGCGACCGGTTTTACTACCCCTGATGCCTCAATCTATAAAGATAGCTTCCTGAATGATAAGTTTGGCAGCTTGATATGGGCTAACAATGCCGGTTTATTAACTGATTTAATCAATTTTATAGCTGATAATCCTCAATTTAGTTCGTATAATGCATCAGCAACACAACCAGGCGGGTGGTTCGATGGTTATTTCCAGACCTTACCGAATACTTATAAATACATCGAAAAATATTATGCAGGTTACGTTATGTCCGAGCTGAACTATAGTAATCTGATGGTTGTAGGCGGTATACGATATGAAAAAGAAAAAGGCTACTATGATGCCTGGAATTTATTGGATGGACGGGACGTGAAAACTCAAAAACGTTTCTTTGTTTCATCCCAACCCGAAAATGAGTTCTGGCTTCCAATGGTTCAGGCAAGATATAAGGCAACCGATTGGTTTGATTTTCGGGCTGCTTATACACAAACTCTTTCCCGCCCAGATTTTCAGCAGCTTTCACCCCATTTTACTATAAGTTATACTTTAGGAGGGGTTACAGCAGCCAATCCTCATCTTCGACCGGCACATGCTTATAATTATGATGTTATATTAACTTTCCATAGTAACGAATTAGGACTTTTTTCAGTAGCAGGTTTTTATAAAGAGATAAAAGACTTTACTTATGCTACAAATTATCCGCTTTTTGATACAGCGCCTAATGGGCTTTTCACCATTAATGACTTTAATATCGGAGGAGCAATTCCTGTTAAAGGAGCAAATTTGTCTACTTATATGAATACTCCATACATGGCATATGTAAGAGGAGTTGAGCTTGATCTTCAGACAAGATTCTGGTATTTACCAGAACCATTAAATGGAATATTGCTAGGTATAAATTACACACATATTTCTTCGACTGCCACATATCCCTGGAGGAATCCAAGGACAACTATTATTGGTCCCCGTCAGACAATTACTCAAGTTTTTGATAGTACGCGCACCGGGCGTTTAATTGATCAACCTAATGATATTTTGAATGCCTATATCGGTTACGATTATAAAGGGTTTTCAACCCGTTTATCGTTCTTGTTCCAGGGTAATGCTGTCAGCAATATCGGAAATTTTACTGAACAGGATGGTTTTACCAGGAATTATTTCAGAATCGATGCTTCTGCAAGGCAGATACTTCCCTGGTATGGAATTGAACTTTACCTGGATATGAATAATCTCAACAGTGAAAGAAATACCTCGGCTCAAAAATCAATCGGTGGTTTTACTATTGAACAAAACTATGGATTAACTGCGAATCTTGGTGTTAGATATCGTTTATGATAATTAATTCTTTTATATATACTATTTAAATTTATGGAGGTAAAACATGAACCTTTTTTTAAAATTCTTTCTTTTTACGGTTATCTTTTCCTCGTTATTGATTGCTAAAGATACCGTTACAGTTCAGGATTATTGGGAAACGGGAGGAACCGAAGGAACTCTTAATGATGCTGTACAGGCAGTTATAGATGGAGGAACTTTGTCAAATACCGTTTTCAAATTGAAACCGTATGGTACTTATGTACTGACCGGTTCTATAACTACTCCTCCGGGAGCAACTTTTGAACTTTATGCTGATCCTCCGGGAAACACACAGGAAACTGCGCCGCCCATGATTTGCTGGACCGTCAGCACAGCCCCCACTAAAACATATATTTTTGATGTTGCCGGTGAGATTAAAATGCAGAATATATGGATATTATGGGCAAGTCTTGACGGTACCCGATATGGATCAACTATACGTGTAGGAGACTCATCTACGGTTTCCGGCGGACGTATTGAAGCTAAGAATGTTATGTTCGACTATGTGAATCAAAGTTCCAGCGGTGCAATACAACCATATGCTACACATTTTATAGGACATTTTACTAACTGTTATTTTAGAAATGCTACGGATGTTCATTTCAGATATTACAGTAGAGCAGTTTCTGTTCCTTATGCAGCTACAGGCCTGCATACAGATAGTGTTACATTTGAGAATTGTACCTTCGCAAATATAGGCTATGTTTATATGCAGGAGGCACAAGTTTATGGAGATAACGTCTTCTTTAACCACTGTACTTTCTATGATGTTGTTATGCATTCACTGGAATCGGGATGGTGGCACAATATGTATGTTACTAACTCACTTTTTATCAATACATTTATGTACGGTTACATCCCATCATCACCAGATGGAATTAATGGTGGTACTATCGTTATAACCCCTATAGATAGCAGTGGTATAAGTAATGGTTTCGGATTTAATGTTCCATTTACAGAAAATGACAGACATATACTTTTTGCTAACAACAATTATTATCTTGAGCAATGGCTTATTGATTGGATGGGATACGGTCCGAACGGCAGCCCTTATAGTAAGGCTAAACACCAGCAGAGACTTGATGATGATATACCCCTTCCGCAGCCGATGTTTAATAGTCTTACAAAAACTATGTTAGATTCAACCGATTCCAATGGAAATAAAATATGGCCTTATATGAACGCGGCTAATCTGGATAGTCTTGATCCCGGCTTTATTAATCCGCCAATTAATATGGATTCTTTAAAGGTTTTCTTAAATAAAAAATGGGACGATAATACAAATACTCAATGGGCATGGAATATTGCGCAGTATGATACTAACGGAGGACAGAAATGGCCTTTAAGAGAAAGTTTATCTTATACCAACGAGACACTAAAAACTGCTGCAATGGGTGGTTTCCCGTTAGGAGATTTGTACCACTGGTGGCCGGCAGAATATTCACAGTGGAAAGCACAGGCAAGTGATGAGCAGACACGTATTGATACATGGCTTGAAACCGGTAAAGATCCTAACGCAGTTGGGGTTAGAGAAGTAAAAGGTGCTGTACCTTCAGAATATAAGCTTAGTCAGAACTACCCGAATCCGTTTAACCCGACGACCAATATTGAATACTCCGTTCCAAAATCGGGATTTGTTTCGCTCAAAGTATACAATCTTCTCGGGCAGGAAGTAGCAACTTTATTCAGCGGCAATCAAAAGGCTGGTAACTATGTTGCTACATTTGACGGTTCGGATTTAGCCAGTGGGGTTTATATGTATAAGCTGCAGTCTGATAAAGCATCTATTACTAAGAAATTTGTTCTAATGAAATAATAAAAATATGGAGCCTCCGGGATTTTAATAATTTTGGAGGTATCCTCTATTTATATTTTATAGATATCAATAATTAAAGATCTTAACTTGGAGGAGGTGGAATATTTATAATAAACGTTCAATTTCAACAGCGCATTTTAATGTATTAGAACCGTTTCTAATATTATTTTTAACTCAAAGCAGGAGGAAATATGAAAAGAATTACATATATGATTCTTTTTAGTGTGTTCTTTTTTTTGGCAGGAGCTAATTTGCTCCTTGCACAGGTAGATACAGTTCTGTATGAGCAATTTGATAATGGTCAAGGTCAGTGGGCAAACGGCTGGATTGATGCCGCGAATGCAACCGCTGCTTTTTCGATCGATACTACCGGTAAACTGTCTGGTAAAAACTCTTACAAAGCTGATATTACCAGTGCCCAAATGGAAATGTTCAGAATACAGAGGATTCATGACCTTCCACTTGTTGCCGGATATCAATATACAGTATCCTTTCTGGCTGTGGCCGATTCAGATGCACTCATTAACTACTTATTTGAATTATCGGGTGATCCCTATACCAAACGTATAGATGATACGGTCTCAGTTACTGATACGCCTCAAACCTTCAGTTATACCGTGGCTGCATCAGAGAATGTACCCACCAATCAGGTAAAATTTATGTTTGGGGGTGCGCAAAACAGCGGTAGGACAATCTGGATTGACAGTATTATCGTAACACGGGTTCCGGATCCTGCTCTTGTAAGTCAATGGGGTGAAACTTCTCTGGGATTTGCCTGGGATGTACTGAATGATTCTTCTACTGCTGCTGGTAATGCTAGTATGGGCGGTACACAACCTATGTCCTCAAACGGAGCATCTTTGCTCGGCGGTTTTGATACTCTCAAACCAACCATGGATAAAGCCGTTGTCGCCAGCGGTCAATTGGAATTTGTAGGCAGCCCCGGTGAATCTTATACTGCACTACGTTTCGCTTTGACTTATGCAGACAGCCTTACCCTTAATAATCAGTATACTGATTCTGCGATGTGGGTTAAAGCTGCAGGTAAAGGGTATTATGGGTATGAATTTACTCCGAGAAGCGGAGGCACTGACATGCCAAATGGTAGTGGCGGTAGTGGTTCAATCTGGACAATTATAAACGGTAACTGGTCTAGTACCTATAGTAATGGCGGTGGTCCTATCGGACCGGCTATAGATCAGGCACCTCGTCTTGCTGTAATCGAAGCAGGTACTTATAACTGGGCTATTTCTGTTCAACAGGTAAATGATACTACCAACGAAGTAAGATGGTTGCTGGTAAAAACAGATAATAGTTACTGGTTTGGAGGTACTGTTCTGGCTCCTGCGGTAACGGATAAATTCAATAATGTTGCTTTTTGGACTAAGGATGGTGACCATACTCAGTTTAATTTAATGGGAGTCAGAGCTACCTTAGGTAATCCTATTACTGTTCCTCCTGCACCCTGGCAAGCATACTATCTTGATCAGTGGGGTGAAACCTCACTAGGATATGCCTGGGATGTACTGAATGATACAAACACAGTCGTTGGTGATGCCGGTATAGCCGGTACACAACCTATGTCATCAAACGGGGCGTCTTTGCTCGGAAGCTTTGGTCAGGATATAACAATACCTACTGATAAAGCTGTTATAGTCAGCGGTCAGTTGAAATTTGTCGGCAGCCCCGGTGCATCTTATACTGCGCTGCGCTACGCTATAACTTATAGAGACAGCCTTACTCTTAATAATCCGCTTACCGACACAGCGATGTGGGTTGGTGCGGCAGGTAAAGGTTATTATGGATACGAGTTTACACCAAGAAGCGGCGGCACTGACCAGCCGAATGGCGGCGGCGGGGTTGGTTCAGTGTGGTCAGTTATAAACGGCAACTGGCCAAGTACCTATAGTAATGGCGGCGGTCCGGTTGGACCGGTAGTAGAACAGGCTCCCCGTCTTGCAGTAATCGACGCAGGAACTTATAACTGGGCTATTTCTGTTCAGCAGGTAAATGATACTACAGACGAAGTAAGATGGTCTTTAGTAAAAGAGGCTGCTGCAGGTGCACAAACCACCTACTGGTTTGGCGGTACTGTTATGGCTCCTGCTGTAACTAATAAATTAAATAATGTTGCTTTTTGGACTAAAGATGGTGACCATACTGAATTTGATATTATTGCAGCGAAAATTGATATGGGTGATCCGATTACCATACCAGCACCACCATGGCAAGCATACTATGTTGATACATGGGGATTTTTTGGAGATAAGATGGGTGGATGGTCATTTACCCCCGGGGAATTTACAGGGAATGCTACTATTTCGGGTAATGCACCAAATACAGATTGGGCAGTTTTACGTGGCCAATTTTCAACATTTACTCCTACTACCACACGTTCCCTCAAAATAACAGGTAATGTTAATTTTGAAGGAGGTGGATTCGGGGCTGCAAGTAGTTTCAATGTCGGTGTATTCAATACTGATAGTGCCGGATCATACATTTTAGATACTGCCAGTACCACTTTACCTGATTCAACCCGCTGGACAGGAACAGATGATCATTGTACTGGATATTTGTTTATAGCTCAGTCTGGAAGTAATGGAGCTGTAACTTGGGGTGATGGAAATCAGGGTACATGGGGTAGAGTTGTAGATGATGTTTGGTTACATCCCGGGGGAGCAAAAGACTACCCGCTTGGAAGCCAGCTTCCTGATCCATCAACCGGTGGAGCCGGAACTTACGACTTTAGCTTATCGGTTACTCCAACGTCAAATGGAAAAATGGTTAAATTTGAACTAACAAAGCAAGGCGGTGGTTATGGATTTGCCGTATCAGCTGTTGATAATCAAAGTACGGATAAATTTAACTCAATTGCTTTTGCTCTTAATGCCGGCAACTCAATAACTGCAATGAATATTACCAATGTAAAAGTTGACACGGGTACATTTACAATTACTGGTGTTGATGAACTGGCTAATGCCGGTTTACCAACCGTTTATTCATTGAGTCAGAACTATCCTAACCCGTTCAATCCTACAACTACAATTAATTTTGCCTTGCCGAAGGCAGGTGATGTTAGTCTTGTAGTTTATGATATTCTTGGAAGGAAAGTTGCGGAATTAGTGAATGGTAATTTAGCAGCCGGTTATCATACAATTAATTTTAACGCTTCAAATTTTGCTTCCGGAGTCTACTTCTATAGATTACAGGCAGGAAATTTTGTTAGTGTTAAAAAATTAATGCTGTTGAAGTAACCTGCATCTTAGATTTTCTCTTCGAAATAAAAGAGGAGGTCTATAAAACATTAACAGCCTGTCCTGCATGTCCAGGGCAGGCTGTTTGTTTTTAAATAGTTATAAAAGTATAGGTAAAGTGGAATTTTATACATATTTCAGTCTAAATATTAAATGAAATTTTATCAATAATAATAATTTTGGGTTTGACGATATTTGGTTAGTAAATGGTAAAAAGTGGCTATTATTTAAGACCTGTTGTTTTTAAATTTAATTTATTTTTTCATATCCAAGATGGTGTATGACAGATACACTTTTCGATATAAAAATGCTGTTCGGGCCTTCATGTCAATTTCCTGTTGTAGAAATGATGATGATTTTTTTGTTCATGAACAGTATTAGTGAAAAACAAATGGGAGTAAAAAAAATCTCTTTCGAAAATAAAAATCTTACCACAATATTGAAACATGCATGAATTACATTTGCAGTTTGTCAAGGGAAATAAAAATGAATAATCTGACTAGAAAAAATTTTCTTAAATGTTTAATTATATGTTTTTTTATTCTTTTACCGGTTTCTGCTCAATCACAGAACAATATAAATAAAAAAGATATTCCGCATCTTTCAAAACAGGGAAATACTGTTCAGCTTATTGTTAACGGAAAACCTTTACTAATGCTCGCAGGTGAAACAGGAAATTCGAGCGCATCTGATTTAAACTATATGAATAAAATCTGGCCGAAAATAGTCGCGATGCATTTAAATACTCTCGTTGTGCCGGTATATTGGGAACTCATTGAACCGAAAGAAGGGGAATTTGATTTTACTCTCGTCGACAGTATAATTACCGCTGCAAGACATTACAATATTAAACTGGTATTTCTCTGGTTTGGTACCTGGAAAAACAGTATGTCCTGTTATGTACCTCTCTGGATAAAAACAAACGAAGAAAGATTTCCAAGGGCACAGGAAAAAAAAGGAAGAGCTGAAGAAATTCTGACGGCTTTTAATAAAACCAATCGGAGCACTGATGCTAATGCTTTTTCTAAATTAATGAAACATATTCGTGATTATGATGAGAATGAACAAACTGTTGTATTGGTTCAGGTGGAAAATGAAATCGGTATGATACCGGATGCAAGGGACTATTGCAAAAGTGCAAATGAAGCCTTTAATGATAATGTACCGGAAGAATTTATCAGTTATTTAAATAAGAATAAAAAAAGAATTAATCCTTTTCTATATGATTTATGGCAGAAAAACGGATTTAAAACAAAAGGCAGCTGGGAAGAGATTTTCGGAAAAAGCTTGAGTACGGATGAAATATTTATGGCATGGAATTATGCTAGGTATGCAAATTATGTTGCCGAAGCAGGTAAAAAAGTATATCCTTTACCTATGTATGTTAACGCAGCATTAATTCGCCCGGGATACAAACCAGGACAGTATCCGAGCGGAGGTCCTTTACCTCATCTTATGGATATCTGGAAAGCAGCTGCACCTGCCATTGATTTTCTTGCGCCGGATATTTATTTCCAAAACTTTGCTGATTGGGTAGGAAAGTTTGATGTACACATCAGTAAAAAAGGGGAAATGTTTAATCAATTTTTTATACCTGAAGTGGGAAATAACCAGAGCGTTGTTAATGCATACTTTGCATTTGCTCAGCATAATGTGATGGGCTATAGCCCCTTTTCAATTGAATCACTTCCCGATCCTTCGGATAACCAGGTTTCAAAGGGATATAATGTACTTGCACAGCTTACTCCTCTAATTTTATCAAACCAGGGGAAAGGAACAATGGCGGGAGTTCTTCTGGACAGTGCTAGTCAAAAAGCAGAAATAAAATTAGGAGATTATATTTTTATTGTTCATCATGAGTACAGCTGGCCATATGCTCCAAAAACAGAAGGTGAAAAGCCCAGGTATGGAGGCATGATAATTATGGTATCACCCAATGAATATTATGTTGCAGGTAGAGGAATGGTAATTACTTTTAAATCAGCCGCGAATGATGATAAAATTGTAGGAATAGGAATTGATGATGAAGGAAAATTTATTGATGGTAAATGGATTCCTGGTCTGCGATTGAATGGGGATCAAACTCACCAGGGAAGACATATGGATTTACCCGGTAACACTTTCAGTATTCAAAAAGTAAGACTTTATAAATATAAATAAATTAATATCTCCAAATATTGAAATATCTGATTTCTATTTTTAATAGAAGAATAACAAATAGCCTAACGAAATAATTATATACTATGAAATTTTTTTTTACCATTCTATTTTCACTCATTATCTTCTCGCATTTAATTATGCCGATGATGGGTCAAACTCTGGTTGAAATATAAATTAGTCTCTGATAAACCTCGGCTTGAAGAATACAGAGATTTTCATAATGAAGAATCTTGACAGGAATAAGAAAGAGATTAAATGATCATAAGAGCAATGCAGCTTTTAATATATTTTTATACATAGATAGAAAAAAACAGATGAAAAATTTAGCAATAATATTTTTATTGTCCTTTATAGTTCCGTCTCTTAAAGCTGAAGACGGACACAAATTATGGCTGCGGAATCAAAATCCTGAGCCGGTTAAAATTATCTGCTCAAAACAATCCGTGACATTAGATATTGCCCGACATGAATTAAAACAAGGATGGCAGGGAACTCCCGAAGCCAGCATAGTTTTAAGTGTCCAAAATAATAAAGCAATAAAAGGTGATGGTTATATACTTGATACATCAAAGATACAGGCCAACACCCAGCTAGGTATCCTCTATGGTGTTTTTGATTTACTTCGCCGTCAGAAAACGGGCGAATCTGTAAATCATGTAATATCCAATCCATCCTATGAACTTCGCTTGCTGAATCACTGGGATAATCTGAATGGAACAATAGAACGCGGATACGCAGGGAGATCAATATTCTGGCATAGCGGAAATGATTCCTTAAAAGTTACTGAAAAGGATAAAGTTTTATGGAATGAATATGCCCGTGCAAATGCTTCTATCGGAATTAATGGTGCTGTTCTTAACAATGTAAATGCATCACCACTTATGCTGACTAAAAATGTTCTGAAAAGGGTAAAAGCAATTGCAGATGTTTTGCGTCCGTATGGAATTAAAACATATCTGTCCGTAAATTTTTCTTCACCTGCAATTCTCAGCGGTTTAAAAACATCAGATCCTTTGAATAATACAGTGATAAAATGGTGGAAAGATAAAATGAAGGAGATATATGCGCTAATCCCTGATTTCGGCGGATTCCTTGTTAAGGCCAATAGTGAAGGTCAGCCGGGTCCCCAGGATTTTGGCCGCACTCATGCCGATGGCGCAAACATGCTTGCAGATGCATTAGAACCTTATGGCGGAATAGTTATGTGGCGTGCTTTTGTTTACAGCCCGACAAGCGATGATCGTGCAAAACAAGCCTATGCCGAGTTTATGCCTTTAGATAGAAAGTTCCGGGACAATGTTATTATCCAGGTGAAAAACGGTCCGATTGACTTTCAACCTCGCGAACCTTTTAATCCCCTTTTCGGTGCTATGAAAAAGATAGCTATCATGCCGGAACTTCAAATTACCCAGGAATATTTAGGGCAGTCAATTTATCTTGTATTTTTATCAACAATGTGGGAAGAATTCATGAACAGCGATACATATCAGCAGGGAGAAGGAAGCACTGTTGCACGTTGTACCGACGGTAGTATTTATCATCATAAATATACTGCAATTGCCGGTGTATCCAATATCGGGCTGGATGCCAATTGGACAGGACATCACTTTGCCCAGGCTAACTGGTATGCATTTGGCCGTTTAGCATGGAATAATAAGTTAACTAGTAATGATATTGCAGAAGAATGGCTCAAGCTGACGTTTTCAAATCAATCAGGAATTTCTGATAAAAATAATATTGATTGGCGGGTACATTTCCTTTACCCGGTTAAACAAATGATGCTCCAGAGCCGTGAAACAGCTGTAAATTACATGATGCCTCTTGGGCTTCATCATATTTTTGCAGCTAATCATCATTACGGTCCTGGACCCTGGTGGGGACCTAAAAATGTACGGCCTGACTGGACTCCCCCTTATTATCATCAGGCAGATACAAACGGTATTGGGTTCGACCGTACACAAGCAGGTAGTAATGCTGTAAGCCAGTATCACGAGCCGCTCAACTCTCAGTTTAATGATCTTGAGACTTGTCCCGAAGTATACTTGTTATGGTTTCATCATCTGCCGTGGAATTATAAAATGAAAAATGGACGTACTTTGTGGGATGCAATGTGTTACTATTATGAAAATGGATTGCAGAAGGTACGTGAATTTCAGAAAATGTGGGATAAAGAAAAACCCTACATAGACAACCAAAGATTTTCCGAAGTACAAAGAAAACTCCGTCGTCAGTGCCGGGATGCCCAGATCTGGAAAGACAGCTGTTTGTTATATTTTCAGCAATTCAGCCGGCTTCCAATTCCTTATGATATTGAGAGACCAATCTATAATCTGGATGAATTGGAAAAAATGGATATGTCAAAAATTTAAGGTAATTGAATGAAAGACATTTTCAATCGATTAAAGAGGGACACGATAGAAATTACTCTGTTTACAGTTTTTGTATTACCCTTGTTATCATTATCGGCACAAGTGCCGAAAACAGAAAATAACAATATTTCACGTCAGCGTATTTCGATTAACGATTACTGGCGATTTTATAAGTATGATTCAGAAACTAAACCCGATGACTTGATTTACGATGTTCGTCCTGAAGTTAAAGAAAACAAAGATTATAAAGTTCCTGATGCCAAACCCACCAAGGTAGAAAATGTAAGTGCAAAACAATTAGTACTTAAACCATGGGTTTTGCCAACCGGCAATGATTTCATAAAAGATCCCTCTAAACATTATGTCCGACCCGAAGGTAATCCGGGTGGCGATTTCCCGTTTGTTCAAAATGATTTTGACGACAGTGCATGGGAACAGGTGAATCTGCCGCATGACTGGGCAATTAAAGGACCATTTTATGAAGGTTCAAATCCTGAAGTTGGAGGCGGAATGGGACGTTTACCAAGTCCCGGTGTTGCATGGTACAGGAAGAATCTTGATATCCTTGTATCAGACGCAGGCAAGTCAATTTTCCTTGATGTAGATGGTGCAATGTCATATGCAATGGTCTGGTTAAACGATAATCTGGTGGGCGGATGGCCTTATGGATATGCCTCGTGGCGTGTTGATCTTACACCTTATATAAAATTCGGTGATGATAACCAGCTTGCAATACGTTTGGACAATCCGAATAATTCTTCACGCTGGTATCCGGGCGGGGGAATCTATCGGAACGTCTGGCTGACAATAACAAATCCTGTTCATATAGGTCATTGGGGTACTATTTTAACAACCGAAGATGTATCCAAAGCTTCTGCTAAGATTAATCTAAAAGTAACTATTGATAACTATTCTAAAGTAGATATCCCTGTAACTGCCATTACTGAGATCTTTATGCTAAATAGAGACGGTAATAAAACAGGCGATGCAGTTGCAGCTTTCAAACCCTTAAAAACGAATGCATCAGCAGGTAAAAAAGGTGAAATTGAAAGCTCGGTTATCATCAATAATCCCAGACTCTGGGGACCGTCGCCGACTCAAGTTCCAAACCGTTATGTTGCAATAACCGCACTTTATCAGGGTAAAAACCTTTTAGATAAATATGAAACAAAATTCGGCATTCGTTCACTTCGTTTTGATCCGGATTCCGGTATTTATGTTAATGGAGAGTTAATAAAAATAAAAGGTGTCAATCAGCATCATGATCTTGGTGCTTTGGGTGCAGCATTCAATACTCGTGCAGCCGAAAGTCAGCTTGAGATACTGCAAGGAAATGGGATGTAACGCAATACGCATTCACATAATCCCCCTGCTCCCGAGTTGCTTGATTTATCGGATTGCATGGGATTCATGGTTATGGATGAAGCTTTTGATGTATGGGAAAGGAAAAAAACTCCGCTTGATTTTCATCTCATCTTTCCTGACTGGCATGAACAAGATTTACGTGCAATGGTTCGGCGGGATCGCAATCATCCTTCTGTTATTATATGGAGTTACGGTAATGAAGTTGGCGAACAATATACAGGCGAACAAGGTGCTGCAATAGGTAAACAATTAATTGATATAATTAAAGAAGAAGATACAACACGACCTGTAACAAGTGCAATGAACTGGGCAAAACCTTATATGCCGTTTCCTGCAGTAATGGATGCCATCAGCTTGAATTACCAGGGGGAAGGGATTCGTCAAGACTCTATGTTTGAAGGAACGAATCATATTCGTACTAAACCGCAATATGATGCCTTTCATAAGAAATTCCCAAATAAAGTTATCCTTAGTAGTGAAACTGCATCTGCGGCCAGCAGCCGCGGTGTTTATCTGTTCCCAGCAACACAAGATATTAGTTCACCTATTCGTGACGGAAGAGGAGGAAATTCAAAAATTCATCAGATAAGCTCTTATGATCTTTACGCTGTTGATTTTGGTTCCTCTCCGGATAAAGTTTTTAGTGCATTAGACCGCCATCCATTTGTTGCCGGGGAGTTTGTCTGGAATGGTTTTGATTATATTGGTGAACCGACTCCATACTATAAAGCCCGAAGTTCATATACAGGAATTATCGACCTGGCTGGATTTAAGAAGGATGCTTTCTATCTATATCAGGCAAAGTGGCGGCCGGATTTTCCAACGGCTCACATTCTGCCTCATTGGAATTGGCCTGATCGAACAGGTGAAGTTACACCTGTACACGTATTTACTTCCGGAGATGAAGCAGAATTATTTCTTAATGGCAGATCGCTGGGTCGAAAGATAAAAAGAAAATATGAATATCGTCTGCGTTGGAACAGCGTGAAATATGAATCCGGTGAGTTGAAGGTAATCACTTATAAGAATGGGAAAAAGTGGGCCGAGAATGTTGTTATAACTATCGGGAAACCGGCACACTTAAAGTTATCTGCAGATCGGTGTCAGATAAAAGCAGATGGAAAAGATTTGTCTTTTATTACGATTTCAGTTAAAGATAAAAATGGTTTAACTGTTCCAACAGCTGATAACAAAATTCGGTTTGAAATTGAAGGTAATGGTGAAATATTAGCCACAGGAAATGGAGATCCAACTAACTTTACTCCGTTTCCATCCCACGAACGCAGGGCATTTAACGGATTAACTATGGTAATTATTCGCTCAAAACCAGGGTCTGCAGGTTCAATAACCGTTATGGCAAAATCACCAAGATTAAAGGATGCTCAAATTGTTGTTAAAAGTCAGTAGTCAAAGGACAAAAATGAAAACAATATGTAAAATTGCCTTTTTAAGTTTTATTTTAACCTGTTCCTTTATATTCGGTCAATCTGTTCAGAAGGAACCTGATGGAGTTGTGGTTACAGCTCAGAAAAAAGTAAGCGGAATTAAAAAAGTAAAACTTAAAATTTGGGATGACAATATTATTCAGGTCATATCATCGCCAGCGAATTATTTTTCTTCCCGGAAAAGTCTAATCATATCTGGAAAACCAAAATTATCTGCTGATTGGAAAATATTTGAAACAGTCAATCAACTACAGTTGACAACAGGTTCTGTTACAGCGAAAGTCGATAAGAATACCCTGCAGGTAAGTTTTTATAATAAAACCGGTGTGCCGATTTTAATTGAGGATTCTAAAGAAGCACAACCCGCAAATGTTGTGTCAGAAAATTGTTTCCACATTAAGCAATCTTTTAAATGGGCATACGATGAAGCTTTATATGGATTAGGTCAGCAACAGGAAGGAGCATTCAATTGGCGTGGTCATTATGTTGAATTATTTCAGTTTAACACTAGGGCTGTTGTACCCTTTTTACTATCCACAAAAGGTTGTGGAATACTCTGGGATAATTATTCTTACACAAAATTTAATGATGACCGGTATGGTTCATATATCTGGTCGGAAGTAGGTGATGCTATAAATTATTTTTTCATTTATGGTCCGGAACCCGATTCTGTAATTAAAAACTATCGGACTCTTACCGGCAAAGCACCATTATTTCCCAAGTGGGCATATGGCTATATTCAATCAAAGGAAAGATATAAATCTCAGGCAGAGATTCTTAATGTCGTAAAGGAGTACCGGGATCTTAAAATTCCACTCGATGCAATTGTTCTTGATTGGCAATATTGGGATGATGGTAAATGGGGACAAAAAAGTTTTAATAAGGAACGCTTTCCTCATCCTGAATTAATGATGGATTCTCTTCATTCAAAGTATAATGTACATTTGATGATTTCAGTATGGCCCAAGATGTCAACAAGATCCTCGAATTATAGTGAAATGATTAAACATAAAGGTTTTCTCTACGAGGATGGCGATAGTCCGTTTTATGATGCTTTTAATTCGCAAGCCCGTGCATTATACTGGAAGCAGGCTAATGAAGGTTTATTCTCCAAAGGTATTGATGCATGGTGGTGCGATGCAACAGAACCTGAGCTGGATGGCTGGGATTTAAATTGCGATGCTTATAAAATTAAGATGAAACCGAAAATAGGTCCCGGCGCCCGATATATGAATGCTTATTCACTGATGCATTCAAAAGGAATATATGAAAATCAAAGATTAACAACCGATAAGAAAAGAGTTGTTAATTTAACACGATCTGCTTTTACTGGTCAGCAAAAATATGCAACTATAACATGGTCCGGAGATATTGTAGCAAACTGGAATGTATTTAAAAATCAAATTCCTGCGGGATTGAATTTTTGTATGTCCGGTTTACCATATTGGACTATAGACATAGGCGGTTTCTTTGTTCAATCTGCACAAGCGGGTAAACTTGGCAGAGGAGCCTGGTTTAGGAACGGGGATTTTGATAAAGACCTGGCGGACGATAATTATAAAGAGCTTTATGTAAGATGGTTTCAATTTGGTGCTTTCTGCCCGGTATTTCGTTCGCATGGGACAGATATATCAAGAGAGATATACCGATTCGGTGAACCCGGTACATGGGCCTATGATGCATTACTTAAATTTGACAACTTAAGATATAGTTTAATACCGTATATTTATTCGATGGCATGGAAAGTAACTGACGAAGGATATACTTTGATGCGCGGTCTTATGATGGATTTTAGTAATGATCATCATGTATATGATATTGATGATCAATTCATGTTCGGCCAGTCTTTTCTAATAAATGCTGTTACCAAACCTAAAGAAACATTCCGGAAGGTTTATTTACCAATTGGTTCAGGCTGGTATAACTTCTGGACAGGTAAAAAATATTCCGGAGGTCAAACTCTGGATGTTCCAACTCCAATTGATCAAATACCGATATTTATTAAAGAAGGAGCCATTATTCCAATGGGGCCCTTTAATCAATACGCAGCTGAATTTACAGATCCGATTGAATTAAGAATTTATCCCGGTGCGAATGGTAATTTTACATTATATGAAGATGAAAATGATAATTATGATTATGAGAAAGGAATTTATGCTATTATTGAGTTTAAATGGGATGATAATAATCGAACACTAACTATTGAAGACAGAAAAGGAGAATTCCCCGGGATGATAAAAGAAAGAAGCTTTAAAATTATTCTTGTAAACCTGAATAGTGGTACCGGAGTAGGACTAACAGAAAATCCGGATAAAATTATGTATTATAATGGAAAAAAGGAAATAGTTGTTCTCTGAAGCGATCTTATCTATTTGAAGAGAGAAGTACGGATTAATTTTTTTTATACTTTGTCTTCAAACGGAAATTTTACAATGATATAAATAGAACATACGGCAATTCACTATGAATTATAAAGTAATATTAAATATTAATCGTATTCTTTTCAGCATCTTTTCATGCCCAGAATTTTAGTGAATTTGCATTAACTCCTCCAATGGGATGGAACAGCTGGGATTGTTACGGGCCCACAGTTACTGAACAGGAGGTTAGGGACAATGCCGATTATATGGCTGCGCATCTTAAGAAATATGGCTGGGAATACATTGTTGTAGATATCCGCTGGTATGTGGAGAATCCAAAAACACACGGATACAATGAAAAAGATCCCATCTTTTCTATAGATAGTTACGGCAGATTTACACCTGCTGTAAACCGGTTTCCTTCCGCAGTAAATGGTAAAGGATTTAAAGCTCTGGCTGAGTACATTCACCGCAAAGGACTTAAATTCGGCATCCATGTTATGCGGGGAATTCCTAAATTAGCGGTTGAACAGAATACGCCGGTTTTGGGTGCAAAGTATACAGCAAACGAAATTTACAATAAGAAGGTGTTGTGTACTTGGCTTCATGATATGTATTCTGTAGATGCTGCAAAACCTGGTGCGCAGGAATATTATAATTCGCTTTTTAAATTATATGCATCATGGGGTGTTGATTTTGTGAAAGTGGACGATTTAACCCGCCCATACCACAAAAATGAAATTGAATTGATCCGGAAAGCCATTGATGTCTGTGGACGTCCTATAGTACTAAGCACTTCTCCGGGTGAAACTCCGATTGAAGATGCTGAGCATATCAGTACGCATGCAAATATGTGGAGAATAATAGATGACTTTTGGGATAACTGGTCACAATTAAATGAACATTTTTCACTTTTTGAAAAATGGATCCATTATATGAGTCCGGGTCATTGGCCGGATGGCGATATGCTGCCATTAGGAAGAATCGGAATCCGGGCGGAACGAGGAGATAACCGGATGAGCCTGCTTACAAAAGATGAACAGTATACATTGATGTCGCTTTTTCTAATTTGCCGCTCGCCGCTTATGTTTGGAGGAAATTTGCCCAATAATGATAAATTCACTCTAAATTTAATTACAAATGAGGAAGCTCTTAATGTATTAAACAAAAGTAAAAACAACAGACTTCTTTTTCATGACGGGGAAAAAATTGTATGGACTGCTGATGATATAAATGGTCACGCTAAATATGTGGCGCTATTTTATGCTTCTGAACAAAAACAGATAGTTGATAGTCTGGCTTTATGGAACAGCAAACTTATTACTTATAAGCCAGGAGAACAAAGTACAAGTGTTAATGTGAATATTGCCGGGGCCAGAAAACTGTTCTTGGTAGTTACTGATGGCGGGGATGGAAATAGTTGGGATCATGCCGATTGGATCGAACCAACTCTTATTTGTAAAACTGGAAAATTACAATTAACAGATATTAAATGGTTAAACGCAACTGCAGGATGGGGAAGCGCATCTATCGATAAAAGTGTTGGAGGTAATAAACTCATTGTAGATAACAAAGTATATTCTAACGGTATAGGTACACATGCTGCTTCAATTATCGAGTATGATTTGCCTGAAGGGTATGATACTTTTTCCTCAATAGCCGGCCTTGATAAAGAATGTATTAATCATATTGAAGGAGCTACTGTCAGGTTCCATGTATTTACCACTTATCCTACAGGGTCTTTGCCAAAAGATTCTGCAAAAATAACATTAGAATTTTCTAAATTAGGTTTTAACGGCCGATGTAAAGTCCGGGACTTGTGGGCAAAAAAGGATCTTGGGGAATTTAATAATGAAATATCGACGTACGTAAAAAAACACGGTGTAAAATTGTTAAAGATAAGTAGGGAATAATAAAGAAAATTCTTGATTAATTTCAAATATTGTTCTAATTTACACGAGAAAGTACGCGAGTAAGTAATTTGAATCACATAACACAACTGGATATTGCAAAAAAATTAAATGTAACTCGAATCACAGTTTCAAAGGCGTTAAGAAACCATCCAGATATCTCGGACAAAATGAAAAAGAAAGTCCTGGAAACTGCTGAAGAACTTGGATATATCCCAAATTTAATAGCTCAGAATTTAACATCGCGCAGATCATTTACACTTGGTGTCATTATTCCCGATTTGGAAAATAGTTTTTTTGCATATGCTACAGATAGTATAATTGATATCGCAGGCGGACACAATTATAATGTCTTTGTAGCTGTTTCCAGGGAAAATCAGCAAAGTGAAAAAATAAATTTACAAAAGTTGATTGGTTTGCGTGTTGACGGTCTCTTGGTATGCATCTCCCAGGAAACTCAAAATCCTCAGATTTTCAATTACGTTAAAAGACTTAACATTCCACTTGTTTTTTTTGACAGGCAGTTCGAAGGATTAGAATTTTCAAGTGTTATTTATAACGACAGAGATGGAGCTGTTGCCGCATTGAATAAAATTCTTGAGAATGGTTATTCTAAGATAGCTCATTTTGCAGGCTATTCAAGTATAAACATAGGAAAAGAGAGATGTTTGGGGTACAAAGATGCTCTTACCAAAAAAGGAATTCAAATTAAACCGGAATGGATTATAGAAGGAGGTCTTGAAATAATTGATGGATATTATGCTTTTATGGAATTATATAATTCAAAAAAGCTTCCTGAAATAATATTAACAGTAAATGATCGAGTAGCTTTGGGCGTATATAGGGCAGCAGTTGAGAAGGGGCTGAAAATTCCTGAAGATATCGGTATTGCAGGATTTGGCTTTAAGGATACTGCAAATACTTTTACTCCTACGCTTTCAGTTATAAATCAAGACCCGAGAAAGATTGGGAGTGTAGCAACAGAACTTCTAATAGAAATAATTAATAACCCAGGTATTAAAATGAAGAAAAACATTTTAATAGATGAAGAATTCATTTGGAACAATTCTATTATCAAACAATAGTCTTAGATTTATTTAAAATCCGGATGCTATAATGAATGAAGTAAAAGAAAAATGGATAAGTACAGATGCAATCCCGATTAAAAATCTTAATACAGGAAGTAAAATTCCTTGTATAGGATTCGGAACATTTGGCTCTGATTATGTTCCAGCTGAACTGGTTGCAGAAACTGTTAAGAAAGCAATCTATGCAGGTTACAGGCATATTGACTGTGCTTCGGTTTATGGCAATGAAAAAAATATAGGTCCTGTTTTAGAAGAAATCTTTAAAAGCGGTTTTCTAAAACGGGAGGATTTATGGATAACTTCAAAAGTGTGGAATGATATGCATGATAAGGTTGAAGAATCTTGCAGAAAATCTTTAGCAGATCTTCAAATAGATTATCTTGATCTGTATCTTGTTCACTGGCCGTTTCCTAATTACCATCCGCCCAAATGTGATGTTTCATCACGCAGCCCGAATGCAAAACCATACATCCATGAAAAATTTATGAGAACCTGGCGCCAGATGGAAAAGCTTGTCGAATCCGGGCTTGTTAAGAATATCGGTACTTCGAATATGACTGTACCCAAGCTTGAGTTATTATTAAGAGATGCAAAGATAAAACCAACATGCAACGAAATGGAACTGCATCCTCATTTTCAACAGCCGGAACTATTTAGCTTTTGTTTGAATAATGATATTCAGCCGGTAGGTTACTGCCCGCTCGGTTCACCCGGCCGTCCGGAACGTGATAGAACGCCGGAAGATACCGTTGATCTTGAAGACAAAACGATTTTATCAATTGCAGAACGCCTGAAAATTACTCCTGCTCAGGTTGCAATTAAATGGGCTGTTCAGCGCGGACAAATTCCTATTCCATTTTCGGTAAACCATTATTTGGAAAATATTGAAGCAGTGATTACTGCTCCATTAACTGAGGATGACATGGAAGCAATTTCAACCATTGATAGGAAATGCAGGTTAATAAAAGGCCAGGTATTTCTCTGGAAAGATGATCAAAGCTGGGAAGATTTATGGGACATGAACAGAGAAATTACTCCGCCTTAAAAGTTATCTAAAAATATTTAAAGGTATACAATGAATAAAATGAAGGGAGCTATTCTGCCGGGAAACAGTACAGTAGAATTGAGAGAATTTGACATCCCGGCTCCTGGTCATGGTGAAGTATTAATAAAAATGAAATCTTCTACAATCTGCGGTTCAGATATACGGGCTATATATCATGAACATCTTGGTAAGGGTCCGGAAGGATATCAACCCGGAATGGTCGCAGGACATGAACCGAGTGGTCAAATTGTCGAAACTGGTCGGGGCTGCCGTAGATTTAAAAAAGATGATCGCGTAATTGTTTATCATATTTCAGGCTGTGGTGTTTGTAATGATTGCCGCAGAGGTTACATGATATCTTGTACGAGTGAGTACAGAAGGGCTTATGGTTGGCAGCGTGATGGAGGTATGGCAGAATATTTACTTGCCGAAGAAAAAGATCTTGTATACTTACCCGATGAACTAAGCTATTCCGATGGCGCCCAGGTTGCATGCGGCTTTGGAACTGTGTACGAAGGATTGGAAAAAATCGGGGTTTCAGGAAACGATGCCGTGTTGATTACCGGTTTAGGTCCGGTCGGGCTAGCAACAGCCATGCTTTCCAGGGCAATGGGTGCGCAGAAGATTTTCGGGATTGAAGTCATTGAAGATAGAATTTCCATTGCTAAAAATCTCGGCTTGTTCGATGAAGTTATTACTGCAGGTGAAAACAATGTTCAGCAGATTAAAGATTTAACAGGCGGATATGGAGTTGAAAAATCAATCGATTGTTCTGCTAATAATAAAGCACGTCTAACATGTATTCAGGCAACGCGTAAGTGGGGTAAAATTGCATTCATCGGTGAAGGCAGTACTGTTGAGTTCCAGCCATCAAGAGATATCATCCATGATCAAAAAACGATTTACGGTTCATGGGTAACAACTATCTGGCGAATGGAAGAACTTGTTGAACGATTGGTAAGATGGAAAATAAAACCGGAAAAATTAATTACACATAGATTCAAATTAGAAGATGCAGGCGAAGCCTATGATTTAATGGCAAGCGGGAAGTGCGGTAAAGTGGCTGTCGTTTTTGATGAAGAGATTAGATAGATATAAAATTTATTTCCAGGTTGAATAACACTCAATTTTTAAGAAAGAGAATCATGAGAAATGCCACAGTAAATAATGTTCAAAAACCAAAAGTGGTTTCACTTGATGTTTTATATCCATTTATATTAATTACAAGTTTGTTTGCCCTATGGGGTTTTGCAAATGATATAACGAATCCTATGGTTGCGGCATTTCAAACCGTAATGGAAATATCCACTGCAAAAGCTTCTTTAATTCAATTTGCTTTTTACGGCGGATACGCAACTATGGCAATACCTGCTGCTTTGTTTGTAAAAAAATATACCTATAAAAAAGGGATAATGCTTGGGCTTACATTATATGCTACCGGTGCGCTTTTGTTCTACCCTGCTGCAAAATTTGAGCATTTTGGATTCTTTCTCATATCGTTATATATACTTACATTCGGATTAGCTTTTTTAGAGACCACAGCCAATCCGTATATTCTTTCCATGGGAGATGAAAAAACCGCAACGAGGAGATTGAATTTATCACAATCGTTTAATCCTATCGGTTCATTGCTGGGAATGTTTGTTGCCTCACAATTTATTCTTTCCAATTTACATTCTGAAATAAGGAACCCTGCAGGAGAATTGGTTTTCAGTACTCTTAGTACTTCTAAAAAAGCCGCTATACGAGCACATGATTTAGCTGTAATTCGTGATCCTTATGTAATGCTGGGATTTGTTGTAATCGTTATGCTTGTTATTATTGCAGTTTCCAAAATGCCCACACGGAGTTATGCTGACCATCAGGTAAATGCAGTTGATACATTTAAACGGCTCATAAAAAACAAAAAGTACCGTGAAGGCGTTATTGCTCAGGTTTTTTACGTTGCAGCACAAATAATGTGCTGGACTTTCATAATTCAATATGCCGATAATCTGGGGATTCCGAAGGCAGAAGCGCAAAACTATAATATAATTGCAATGATAATGTTCTTAACAGGAAGATTTATCAGCACATATTTAATGAAATTTATTAATTCCAGATTATTATTAGTCTATTTTGCTTTTGGCGGTATAGCTACAATACTTGGTGTCATTTTTATTCAGGGTATGGGCGGGCTGTATTGCTTAATTGCTACATCAATATTTATGTCTCTGATGTTTCCCACTATTTATGGTATTTCACTGGAAGGATTAAAAGATGATGCTACTCTTGGAGCGGCAGGTTTGGTGATGGCTATTGTGGGAGGTGCTTTAATGCCTCCTTTACAGGGAGCCATAATTGATCTCGGAACGGTTGCCGGGCTGCCTGCAGTTAATTTTTCTTTTATTCTCCCTTTAATAAGTTTTATTGTAATTGCAATATATGGATATCGAACCGTTAAATATTATTCTTTAGCATAATTCAGATTTTTATTTCTGCTTTCTAAAAATGAAATTTCGATCTAAAATAATGGGTGAAAATTAATGTTAAAAAATATTCCAAGTATACTTTCTCCGAATTTATTAAAAATCTTAATGGAAATGGGGCACGGGGATGAATTGGTTATTGCAGACGGAAATTTCCCTGGTTCTTCAATTGCTCAAAAGCTGCTCAGGTTGGATGGCCATGGAGTTACTGTAGTTCTGGAAGCAACATTGAAATTCTTTCCATTGGATGCTTATGTCGAAAAACCTGTAACATTAATGGCAGTTACTCCCGGTGAAAATTACAAACCGGTTATCTGGAACGAATACAGAGAAATAATCTTAAAAAGTAAAGAACCTTTTAAGGAATTTGAATATATAGAGAAATTTGCCTTTTATGAAAGGGCTAAAAAAGCTTATGCAGTAATTGCAACAAGCGAATCCGCCTTATACGCAAATATCATATTAAAAAAAGGTGTAGTTGTTTAAATACATTTTGAAAAATCGGCGGAGACAAATGTGAAAAAAGTATTACTATTACTCTTGTGCTGTCTTTTGATATTCAGTAGCATCAAAGCACAGAGTGATTCTCTCCTGAAACTCTGGTATGATCATCCTGCAGGACAGTGGGTGGAAGCTTTGCCGTTAGGCAATGGAAGATTGGGTACAATGGTTTATGGTAATCCTTCTGAGGAAAGAATTCAGCTGAATGAAAATACTGTCTGGGCAGGAAGTCCTTATAATAATGCCAATCCAAACGCATTAAAAGCGCTGCCTGTGATCAGAAAATTAATCTTTGAAGGAGATTATAAAAAAGCTCAGGATATGGCTAATAAAGATATTATATCTCAAACAGCACAGGGAATGCCTTATCAAACGGTCGGCAGTCTGTATTTACATTTTCCCGGAAGTGAAAACTATACTAATTATTACCGTGAATTGAGTTTGAATGAAGCAACAGCAGCAGTAAGATATAAGGCTGATGGTGTTGCCTTCAAGAGATTGATATTCGCATCCTTTCCCGATCAAGTAATAATTGTCAGGCTTACTGCAGATATGCCGGGTAAAATAAATTTTACGGCTTCAATGAATAGTCCTGAAAAAGTTGTTGTCTCTACTCATGGGAAAAATGAACTTGGGTTGGACGGCATATCTACAGATCATGAAGGAATTAAGGGAAAAGTAAAATTTTCTTCACTTATTAAGATTGTAAACAGCGGTGGAGAAATAACTTCAACCGATACTTCTTTATCTGTTTCCGGAGCGGATACAGCGACAATTTATATTTCCATTGCTACCAACTTTATTAATTATCATAAACTCGGTGCTGACCAGCTTAAACGGACAAATGATTATTTATCTGCGGCATTAAAGAAAAATTATTCAGAGGCTCTAGAAGAGCATATTAATCATTATCAAAAATTTTTCAACAGGGTTAAGCTTAATCTTGGTGTAACCGATTCGGTTAAAAATCCTACTGATGTCAGGATAAATGAATTTGACCGGGGAAACGATCCGCAGCTTGCTGCTTTATATTTTCAATTTGGGAGGTATCTTCTGATATCAAGTTCCCAGCCCGGTGGACAACCTGCCAATCTCCAGGGAATCTGGAATTATCAGCTCAATCCGCCATGGGATAGTAAATATACTGTAAATATTAATACCGAAATGAATTATTGGCCGTCGGAAGTAACAAATCTCTCGGAGATGAGCGAACCGCTGGTACAAATGCTAAAAGAGCTTTCCGTTGCAGGAAGAGAAACTGCCAAAGAAATGTATGATGCACACGGCTGGGTACTCCATCATAATACCGATCTCTGGCGGATGACAGGTGCGATTGATCTTTCTTACTCAGGTATGTGGCCGTGCGGAGCCGCCTGGCTCAGCCAGCAGCTCTGGTACAAATATATTTATAATGGAAATAAAGAGTTTTTACATTCGGTTTACCCGGTATTGAAAGGTGCTTCGGAATTCTTTAACGATTTTTTAATTGAAGAACCTGAACATAAATGGCTCGTTGTGTCTCCATCTGTTTCTCCTGAAAATTCCCCTGCTGTTCATCCGGATTATTCGATTACTGCTGGTGCTACAATTGATAATCAGCTAGTATTCGATTTGTTTACCGAGACAATAAAGGCAGCAGATATTTTAGGCAAAGATAGAAAATTTGTTGAAATTCTGAAATCAAAATTGAAAAGGCTCCCTCCGATGCAGATAGGACATTGGGGTCAGCTCCAGGAATGGCTACATGATTGGGATAGCCCGGATGATCATAACAGGCATGTATCCCATTTATACGGGTTGTATCCAAGCAACCAGATTTCACCTTTCCGGAATCCAAAACTTTTTGAAGCTGCTAAGACATCTTTAATACATCGGGGTGATGAATCAACCGGATGGTCGATGGGGTGGAAAGTAAATTTTTGGGCAAGATCTCTGGATGGAAACCACGCATACAAATTAATTAAAGATCAACTAAGACCGGTTGCAGTTCCTAAAGATGGAAAAAATATTTTCTCCGAAGGAGGAGGTACATATCCGAATATGTTTGATGCTCATCCACCTTTCCAGATTGACGGCAACTTTGGATGTACTGCCGGCATTGCCGAAATGCTTTTACAAAGCCAGGACAGATTTATCTTTGTACTTCCGGCGTTGCCTGATGCGTGGAAAGATGGAAGTGTCAGCGGATTAAAGGCCAGAGGGGGTTTTATAATCGATATTAACTGGACAAACAATAAAGTTTCAAAAATAAAAATTAAATCTTTTCTTGGAGGAAACTGCAGGGTAAGAGCCTACGACAAGTTAATGGCCGCAGGTGATTTTAAACTTGAGAAAGCAAAAGGAAAAAACCCGAATCCGTTTTTTGTTATACCGGATATTAAACAGCCGCTGATTTCACCTGATGCTAAAATCCAGCCCGTTGAAATAAAAAAAAGTTATCTGTATGATTTTGAAACCGAGGCCGGGAAAGAATATATATTGGTTTTATCAAAGTAAGCGAATTCCGGAATAAAAGTGACTATTTTTAATTAAAAGTATTTAATAATTGAAACGGTTCAGATAGTTTTTTATTGATTTTATTGTTAAAATGGTACAAAATTCTTTCAAATAAAATTATGGAAAAATTATGAAAACATTAAAAATCTGTTTTGCCATAATGATATTGTTTGCACTTGAAGTAAGTGCACAAGAAATAATAAACTTATATCCTGGCACTATTCCAAATTCTAAACCATCCGGTATAAAGGAAACCGAACATTCGGGAATGTTTTCCGGGGTGACAAAGCCAACCCTGGAAATTTATTTACCGGAAAAAGAAAAATCTACCGGTGCGGCTGTTGTCATTTGTCCGGGCGGCGGTTATGCCGTAGTGGTTTATCAGGCAGAAGGAATAAGAACTGCGAAAGAATTTGTCCGGAACGGCGTTGCTGCCTTTATACTTAAATACAGGCTGCCGAACGATTCAACAATGATTGATAAAAGCATTGGCCCCTTGCAGGATGCCCAGGAGGCAATTAAAGTTGTAAGGGAAAACGCAGTTAAATGGGGAATCGATACAAATAAAGTAGGAATAATGGGCTTTTCAGCAGGCGGACATTTAGCTTCAACCGAAGCTACTCATTACAGGACAGCAGTTATCGAAAATAAAGATAACGTAAATTTACGTCCTGATTTCCAGATACTCGTTTACCCTGTAATTAGTATGCAGGATAGCTTAACTCATCCCGGCTCAAGAACAAATTTATTAGGAAGTAATCCTTCAAAAAAAATAATTGATGAATTCTCAAATGAATTACATGTAGATGAGAATACTCCACCCGCATATATTACGCAGGCGGGAGATGATAAAACAGTCGACGTTGATAACAGTATTGTTTATTATGAAGCACTACGGCATCACAATGTTGCTGCTGAATTACATCTTTATCCTCATGGAGGTCATGGTTTTGTTTTAAGGTTAAAAACTGAAGATTGGATGGAGTGTATATTTAAATGGATGAAGAATTCAAAATGGATTAAATAATCGCTTTAAATTATCATTAATAAATTAAAGGAGAAATTAATGAAACGAAATTTTACTTTTTTTGCATTCTTAATAATCTCTTTTTTAAGTTCGTTCTGTTTGGCTCAAACGAACCAGGAAACAACTAAGGAAGATTTCAAACCTGCCGTAACCAATCAGCCGGGGAAAGAATATCCTCAGGTTAATTCAGAAAGAAGAGTACGTGCCCAGATATCCGCACCTGAAGCTCATAAAGTTCAGCTTGACATTAGTGCAGTAAAATATGATTTAACGAAGGACAGCAATGGTGTTTGGACCGGGGAATCCGGTCCCCAGGACGAAGGGTTTCATTATTACCAGCTTTGGATTGACGGTGCTGCAGTTCCCGATCCCGGCAGCAAGTATTTTTATGGTGCGATGCGCTGGGGCAGCGGAATTGAAATACCTGCACATGACCAGGATTTTTATCAACTTAAAAAAGTACCCCATGGCGAGATAAGTGAGATTTATTTCCCGTCAAAAAGTACAGATACTTCACGAAGAGCCTTTGTTTATACACCGCCCAACTATGAAAAAGATTTAAATAAAAGATATCCGGTATTATACTTACAGCACGGCTGGGGTGAGAATGAATATGGCTGGCCAAACCAGGGTAAGGTTAATCTAATAATGGATAATCTTATTGCTTCAGGAAAAGCAAAACCATTTATAATTGTAATGACCTATGGTATGACCAATGAAGTTAAAATCGGCGGCTTGAGAAATTTCGATATAAAACCATTTCAGACAGTGCTTCTTGATGAACTAATACCTTATATAGATAAGAATTTTCGCACACTTTCTGATCAACCCAACCGCGCCATGGCAGGCCTTTCAATGGGTGGCTTTGAAACTAAATTAATTACTTTGAAGAACCTCGATACTTTTTCCAGTATTGGTCTTTTCAGCGGCGGCAGTATAAGTCCGGAAGATGTTGAGAATACCTCAGGCTTTAAGGAGAAAGTTAAACTCGTATTTGTCAGTTTCGGAAGCAGGGAAATTGAAAACATGAAGAATAGACCTCGTACCGGTCCTTTTGGCGGTGATCCGAAAGAAGACATCGATGCCATATCAAAGGAAGGGATCAATGCTCATTTTTATGTATCTCCGAATACTGCTCACGAATGGGAAAGCTGGAGACGCAGTCTGCATGAATTTGCTCAATTATTATTTAAAGATTAAACAGAAATTAAAATAGATTATAGAAATCTTATGAAAAGAATATTTCAATTGATCACGCTTTTAATCCTTTCCTCTGTATTATCTTACGCACAGGATGTTATAAAGCAGGCGCCTCCCGGGTTTGATAGTCTGCGAACAGATATATCACACGGTAAAATTGATTCTATCTACTATTATTCGAATACAGTAGGCATAAAACGAAAAGCTTTGATTTATACCCCACCCGGATGTTCTAAAAATCAGAAATATCCCGTACTTTATCTTCTGCATGGAATTGGAGGCGATGAGCATGAATGGCTTAACGGAGGGCATCCCCAGGTTATTCTTGATAATCTTTATGCCGAAAACAAAATTGTACCAATGATAGTTGTCTTACCTAACGGCAGGGCAATGAAAGATGACCGGCCTGTCGGCAACATTTTCGATAGTATAAAAGTTCAGGCTTTTGCAAATTTCGAAAAAGATTTACTTAATGATTTGATCCCTTATATTGAAAAAAATTTTCCGGTTTATAAAGATGCGGAACATCGTGCAATAGCCGGACTGTCGATGGGCGGCGGTCAATCTCTAAATTTTGGATTGGGCAACCTGGATAAATTTGCCTGGATAGGAAGTTTTTCAGCAGCACCAAATACAAAACCGCCGGAGGAGCTGCTTCCTAATCCTGAAGAAGCCAAAAAGAAATTAAAATTATTATGGATCTCCTGCGGTGCCGACGACGGTTTGATTACATTCAGTATACGTACTCATAATTATTTGCAGGAGCATGAGGTCCCACATATTTTTTACATTGAACCGGGCGTACATGAATTCAAGGTATGGAAAAACGGGTTGTACATGTTTTCCCGGCTTATCTTTAAACCGGTCGATGTTTCGACTTTCTCACATTACAGTTTAGTTGGGCTGCCGGCTTCCACAAATGTGAGACGGGCCAAATATCCGAGAGTTTTACCTGACAGCCGGGTAATCTTTCGCGTTAAAGCTCCGGATGCACAAAAAGTTCAGATTGATTTAGTTAAAAAATATGATATGATTAAAGATACCGCAGGGATTTGGGAAGTGACTACTGAACCGGTAAGTGAAGGCTTTCATTATTATTCTTTATTAATTGACGGAGTTGCTGTTGCTGACCCGGCAAGCGAAACATTTTATGGAATGGGGCGTATGGCCAGCGGTATTGAAATTCCTTTTAAAGGAGATGATTATTATGCAGTAAAAGATGTTTCACACGGGGATATAAGAATAAAGCATTATTATTCGAAAATCTTTAATGAATGGCGTCAATTTTATATTTATACACCTCCTGGTTATGATACTGCTATAAACAAGAAATATCCTGTATTATACATTTTGCACGGCGGCGGAGAAGATGAAACCGGATGGGCTAAACAAGGCAGAACTGATTTAATTCTTGATAATCTTATTGCAGAACAAAAAGCAAATCCAATGCTAATAGTAATGCCGGATGGAAATACAAATACTGATTTTGCCGGTTTCGGCGAAAGGACTTTAAGAATATTTGAAGCGGAATTAAAAAGAAGCATAATTCCCTTTGTCGAAAAAAATTACCGGGTAAAGGCAGATTCCAAAGACCGCGCGCTTGCAGGCCTTTCTATGGGCGGATTACAAACACTATATGCAGGTTTTAATAATACCGATCTTTTTTCGTACCTGGGAATATTCAGCTCCGGCTGGATACTCCCGGTGCAAAGCAAACTTGCAGATGCGCAATATGACTTTATGAAAAAAAATATCGATACGATCAAAAGCAATTTAAAACTTTTGTGGATTGGTATTGGAGGTAAGGAAGATATAGCATATAATAATTGCCAGGCGATGATTTCAAAATTTGATGAGATGAAAATAAATTATATGTATGATGATTATCCCGGAGGACATGCATGGCCGGTGTGGAGGCATGATCTTTATAAAATTGCACCATTGTTATTCAGATAATTAGTATTGAAATTGAAAAATTTGATTTAAAATTTCTAAATAGTTACAAAGTGATTCAATCTTTAATAATCAATAGAGTCTAAAAAATAATGATATTTTTTGTTGCAAATTCAGTCCATTCTAAAATAACTTTTTTATTAATAATTATTGTAATGAACTTATTAATTGTCAGGGAGGCTGCAGCTCAGACAGGTCCGGATCCGAACTTTTACATCTACCTTTGCTTTGGTCAGTCAAATATGGAAGGACAGGGGACAATTGAGGCGCAGGATAAAACAGTGGACAGCCGCTTCCAGGTTATGCAGGGAGTTGATTGTTCAAACCTGGGAAGAACCAAAGGGTCATGGTATACCGCTGTTCCTCCTACATGCCGGTGTTATACAGGTTTAAGCCCTGTCGATTATTTCGGCAGAACTATGGTTGCAAATCTTCCGGATAGTATCAGAGTAGGTGTCATTAATGTCTCCGTAGCCGGGTGTAAAATAGAACTGTTCGATAAAGATCTTTATCAGGGTTATATTTCAACAGTTACCGAACCCTGGTTAATTGACATAATTAATGAATACAATGGAAATCCATATGGATATCTTATCGATCTTGCAAAACAGGCTCAGCAGGATGGTATTATTAAAGGTATCTTGTTACACCAGGGAGAATCGAACACAAATGATGACAAGTGGCCTTCAAAAGTGAAGAAAATATATGATGACATAATGAAGGATTTGTCACTTGATTCCGTTTCCATACCCTTGCTTGCAGGTGAAGTTGTTGGGGCTGATCAGGGAGGTATATGTGCAAGTATGAATTCAATTATTGATCAGCTTCCCCAGACTCTTACGAATTCATATGTAATTTCTTCTGCCGGCTGTACAGACGCTTCTGATAATCTGCATTTCAATTCCGCAGGTTACAGAGAGATAGGAAAAAGATATGCAGTTAAAATGCTTTCCTTACTCGGATATGAGGTATCGGATAAAAAACCTGATAAGTGGGTCGGGACCTGGAGTACAGCTCCCCAGCTTGTTGAAACCGGCAACAATCCTCCGTCACCCGGATTGAGTAATAATTCTCTGCGGCAGATAGTTCATGTTTCAATCGGCGGTGATACTTTACGAATGCGTTTTACAAATGAATTCAGTACGAATCCGGTAACAATGCATTCGGTTCATATTGCTGTTTCATTGGGCCATGATACAATTGATACGGCGACCGATACAACATTATATTTCAACGGGAACCAGGAAGTAACAATGCAGCCCGGTTCAGCAGTTTTTTCAGATCCTTTCTATTTTCCATTAAAGCCGCTGAGTAATGTTGCAGTTACTATTTATTTTGGAAATACATCACCGGATATTTCCGGTCACCCCGGTTCAAGAACCACTTCATATATCCTTACCGGGGATGCTGCTGCTAATGAGAACTTTACCGGTGCCGCAACAACCGATCACTGGTATAATATTAACACTATTGAAGTAAAAGCACCGGATTCTACTTATGCAGCTGCTATACTTGGTAATTCAATTACAGACGGACGCGGTTCTGGTACTAACAGGCAGAACCGCTGGCCGGATGAACTTGCAAGGCGTCTTCAGGCAAATCCCGGTACACAGAATGTAGCGGTACTTAATGAAGGTATAGGAGGAAATGCTGTGCTTAACGGCGGCTTAGGTCCTACTGCATTAAGCCGCTTTCAGCGCGATATACTGGATCAGAACGGAGTAAAATGGTTGATTATCTTCGAAGGAATAAATGACATCGGCGGTTCATTCGGAACAGGTGTAGCACAGCAATTAATCGATGCATACGGCCAGATGATAGATGCTGCTCATGCTAATGGAATCTTTGCATATGGAGCAACATTCCTGCCATTTGGCGGATCATCATATTATTCAGCAGATCATGAAGCTGCAAGAGAAACGGTTAATGAATGGATTCGCAGCAGCGGCCGTTTTGATGCGGTTATTGATTTGGATAAAGCTCTGCGTGATCCTTCAGATACTTTAAGACTTCTGCCCATAGCTGATGACGGGGATCATCTGCATCCCAGCGAAACCGGTCACAGGATGATAGCTGAAGCAGTTGATCTCAGCTTATTTAATGGAAGTGATTCTCTGGTTGTTCCGGTTATTAATTATCATTCAATTTATTTCGAACCTGAATGTGCAGTAGTAGGAGCTGATTGGCAAATAATAGATGATCCTCTTGCATCTAATAGTAAATATGTAACTGTTAAACCCGGAATACAAAGTCTTTCTTCAGCACCTGCCGATAGTGCAAGTGCTATATATATATCCTTTTCTATTGATACTGCAGGAAACTATAATCTGTTTGCAAGGCTGAATTGCCCTACTTATGATGATGATTCTTTCTGGGCTAAAATGGATAACGGGGATTTTGTGATGTACAATGGCCTGGTTACAAGCGGCTGGCAATGGGTAAAACTGGATAATTATGATTTGACAGCCGGCGAACATAAACTAATAATTACATACCGTGAGGACGGAGCTAAACTCGATAAAATTTGTATCTCAAATAATGCCGTTCCACCTAGCGGCATGGGTAAAGATGCCGTAAACTTATGCGATACTACAACAACAGGAATAAATAATTCAGAAGAAATTCCTGGTGGTTATGAACTGGGACAAAATTATCCTAACCCGTTTAATCCTGTTACAATAATTAAATATTCTATTCCTAAGAGCAGTCATGTGTCCTTAAAAGTATTTGATGTATTGGGAAATGAAGTTGCAACTTTGGTTAACGGAATGAAGCAGGCAGGTAATTATGCCGTATCATTTAACGGGAAAGGTCTGGCAAGCGGTGTATATGTTTATCAGCTTAAAGCTAATGGTTTCACAGGTACTAAAAAACTTGTGCTGCTTAAATAAAACACATATTACTTTTGTCTGATCAACCGATTTCAGAATTCAAGTTCAGATAAATCATAAAAATGATATTTAACAGGTAAGTATAATTAATATGAAAAACATACTATCATTTTTTATATATATCTCTCTGGTTTCACTTATTCCATTTACTGATTCTGTTGCCCAGAAATTACATAGTGACAACGGCGATGGAACATATACTAATCCGGTAATAGCTGCTGATTTTCCTGATCCTGATGTAATCAGAGTGGATTCCGAATATTATATGGTCAATACAACCATGTTTATTTTTCCGGGTGTAACGGTTCTGAAATCTTGTGACCTTATAAACTGGGAGTATTGCAGTAATGCTGTACAGCGTTTTGATTTCAGTCCTTGCTATGATCTCGACGGCTGTAACAGGTATGGTCACGGACAATGGGCGACCAGCCTGAAATATCACAACGGTAAATTCTATCTGCTGTTTATTACACTTAATGAAGGCGGATTTCTTTGTTCAGCAGCACAGCCGGAAGGTCCCTGGCAAATAAGAAAATTGCCAAAAGGTTTTTATGATCCCGGTTTATTTTTCGATGACAATGGAAGAATATATGTAGCCCATGGGTATAGCAAAATATATATGACTGAACTGGACCAAAATTTTGTGCCGTTAACCAAAGATTCTCTGATTATTACCGGTGATATCCGTAAAGGACTTGAAGGGTCACATGTTTATAAAATCAATGGCTATTATTATTTATACTGTACCTATGGTGGCTTGGATGGTTTCCAGGCAGCATTCAGATCAAAAAATATTTACGGGCCTTATGAAGAAAAAGTAGTTATCAGGGATACTACACACGGAGTAAATTACGGAATACATCAGGGAGCTTTAATTCAAACACAAACCGGTGAGTGGTGGACTATGCTATTTGTTGATAACGGACCATTCGGCCGTTTTCCATCTCTGCAGCCGATTACGTGGACAGATGGATGGCCGTTGGTCGGCAAAAACGGCAAAGCAGTTACTACATATATTAAACCTAGAGTTGAAAGAAATTGTCCAATTAAAATATTGCCTACATCCGATGAATTTGATAGTACAAAACTGGGAATGCAGTGGGGATGGAATCATAATCCGGACCCTGCTAAATGGTCTCTAACTGAAAATCCGGGATACTTGAGACTTAAAACAGTAAAAATTGTTGATGATTTGCCTAAAGCCCGTAATACACTTACACAAAGGATGTTTGCATATTATTCAGATTCACTGACTTCCATTGCTACAACTAAAATGGATATTACCAAGATGAAGGAAGGAGATATTGCCGGTTTGGCTGTATTTCAGGATCCATATGCATATATAGGTATTAAAAAGGAAAATGGAAAGAATTATATAATAATGGTGAATAACGGCAGAATAATTGATTCTATTCCAATAGAAGGGACAACAATCTATTTACGTGCAAATGCATTTTACGGTTCCGGTGCCGCACCAATGTATGGAGGAAAAACAGTCGCCGGATCAGGTACTGCTTCATTTGCATATAGTCTTGATAATCGGTCGTTTGTAAAATTCGGAAACGAACTTAATATGAGATTCAATCTTAAAATATTTACAGGGAACAAATTTTGTCTATTCAATTACCCGACAAAAGAAACAGGCGGATATGTGGATTTTGACTGGTTCAGAACAGGTGCTGTAAAAGAACATTTTGTCGGGAAATAGATATTCCGGTTCTGATACCTGGGAAAAATTTTTTATTTATAAAAATAATTTGAGTACTTTTTCAACGATTTTGCGGATTTAAGCCTGGTATCTATTTTGAAGATTTTTGGTGAAAAGTTTTTAATATTCATTCTTACAAAATCCGGAGATGTAATATGATTAAAAAAGATACAGAAAAATTTCATGGCATGAATTCTTCACGGCGTGATTTTATAAAGAAAGCCGGCACTGCAGTGGCTGGTTTATTTGCTGCTCCATATCTTAAACCTTCGGGAATTTTCGGATATGAGCATAAGCACGGTTCAGCGTATTTAGCTAAGGTTGCCCTTACTAACACAAGAAATACTCCTGCCGACAGTTATATATATGACGATACAGGGGGCGGTGTTTTACAAAAAGTTCAATACCTTTTTGAACAGCTTGGGGGAGTTTCCGATTTATTCAGCAGCGGTAAAAAAGTAGTAATAAAAATAAATTTAACCGGCGGATCAGGAAATGCTACCAACGATAAACTGAATGGAGTCCCTGTAACAGAGGCGATGTGGAGTCATCCGGCAGTTGTCAGGGCTGTAGTGCAATTAATTATCGATGCAGGTGTGTCCGCAAGTGATATTACGATAGCCGAAAGTCTGGGAAGCACAGATTCTTACAGAAATTCCGTATTCCAGGATTATGTGGATATACAAAATTCTTTGGGATGCAATCTTGTTGATATGACTAAAGGTACATTTGTCGATATCTCTACAGGCAGCGGCTACTTTAACTATCCGGCTCTTACAATGAATCAGATATTAAGAGACACCGATGTATACGTTTCAATTCCGAAGTTGAAGCAGCATGCAGAAGCTGGCCTGACATGTTCACTCAAAAATCAGGTTGGTACCGTCCCTCAGTCTCTCTATGAAACAACACAAATTAAGTACCGCCGTCAGGCAATTCACAGTCCTACAAATGAGTCATCGGCTTCATATCTTCCTAGGTCTATTTGCGATCTTAACGCCGCACGACCTGTTCACTTTGCTGTAGTAGATGGGATAAAAAATGCAAGAGGCGGTGAAGGAGTCTGGAACCCGAATTTTGTTCCGTCTGAAAGTCATGTCCTTTTGGCCGGAAAAGAGCCTGTAGCATTAGATAGTATTGGAGCATATTTGATGGGATTGGATTGTGAGGCTGAAAAGCTTCCGTTGCCCGGTGATAATGGTTACGGCGATACCGAGTGCGATAATTATCTTGATCTGCTCCATACTAAAGGATTAGGTACGAATCAGCTGAGTGAGATTAATGTTATTGGTGACGGGAAGAGTCTAATTACGGCAGTACGTCCAAATGTAAATACTCAGAAACCTGAGAATTTTAAATTATGTGCAAATTATCCGAACCCGTTTAATCCTTCTACCATGATAGTTTTCTACTTACCGCGGAATGAATTTGTAACAGTGAAGATTTACGATATTACCGGGCGGGAGATTGAGACTCTCATTGAAGGTGAAGTACCTGCCGGTGAACACCGCCTTCAGTGGAGTGCAAACGGACTTGCCAGCGGTGTTTATTTATGCCGGATGGCAGCCAAAAATTTCTCAGAAACCATAAAGATGCTTTATCAGAAATAGTTGATTTTTCCCAAAAGAATAATCTGAGGGATTAAAAACAGGTATCAAAGTTTTTACTTCCCGGCTTATCTATGCTGAACAGAATCACTTTATGATTGGAATTTATAAAATGAAAAATTTCAAATTACATTTGTTTATAATAAATTCTATATTTTTTCTTACTGCTGCGAATATTTTTGCGCAGAACCCGATTATAAAAGATCAGTTTACTGCCGATCCGGCAGCAAGGGTTTTTGACGGTAAAGTTTATCTTTATCCTTCACATGATATTCTTGCTAATAAAGAGCGGGGACGTATCGGCTGGTTCTGCATGGAAGATTATCATGTATTCTCTTCTGAAAACCTTACGGATTGGACCGATCATGGTGTTATTGTAAGCCAGGATAAGGTCCCGTGGGTTAATTCAAAATTCTATGCAATGTGGGCTCCGGACTGCATTTACCGGAGTGGAAAGTATTATTTCTATTTCCCGGCTCCTGCTAAGGATACAACTCGTGGGAGAGGATTCTTTATTGGAGCTGCTGTTTCTGATAATCCTTACGGACCTTTTAATCCGCAGCCTGAACCTATTAAAAATGTTCGCGGTATTGACCCGAATCTGTTTATTGATAAAGACGGGCAGGCTTATTTATTCTGGGCAGCGAGAAATATATTTGTCGCTAAGCTGAAAGAAAATATGCTTGAACTTGATTCCGAGCCAAAGATTATTGAAAGCCTGCCGGAAAAAGGATTGAAAGAAGGTCCTTACCTTTTTGAAAGGAACGGTATTTATTATCTTACTTATCCCCATGTACAGGAAACAAGGGAAAGACTTGAATATGCAACAAGTGATAATCCAATGGGGCCTTTTAAGTTTGCCGGAGTAATAATGGATGAAACACCAGACTGCTGGACAAACCAGAATTCAGTAATAAAATTTAAGAACCAATGGTATCTGTTTTATCATCATAATGATTTGTCTCCTTATTTCGACAAGAACAGATCTGTGAGGATAGACAGTTTGTTTTTTAACAAAGATGGAACTATTAAAAAAGTAATTCCCACATTACGCGGAGTGGGAGTAACAGATGCATCAAAAGAAATACAGATTGACAGGTATAATCTGAAAAGTAAAAAAGGCTCATCAGTAGATTTTCTGGATACGCTTAATAGATTTGGTGGATGGAAAGCAATACTGGATACAGCCGGTGCCTGGATTCAATACAATAGCGTAGATTTCAGTAACAATAAATATAAATCAGTCAGCTTAAAAGTGTTATCAAAAACCGGATGTACGATTCAATTACTTTTAGATAAAAGAAATGGTCCGGTTATTGACCAAATAGTTATTCCAAAAAATGATGAATGGAAAGTTATTAATTTCCCAATTTCCGGATTTCAACGGGGAATTCATAATCTGATTGCATTGTTAAAAGATAACAAGGCTGTTGAAATAGATTGGATAAAATTTGAATAACTTTTAATAAAAGAAATATATCTATGATTGACTATTTAGGTTATAATTTAAGGATTAAAAAGGGATAAAAAATATTAAAACTAAATCTGCAATGTTTGCAGGACTTTAGAGCTTAATTTCTAATAAATAAATCAGGGAGTAATAATGCTAGCTTTTTTTCGAAAATTTGTAAAAGTCTGTCCAAAATCCGGCCGAATAAGAAAAATAATTATGCCTAAAGGTTATTATAAATTGCTTTTTCCTATAATTGGATTTGCAGCACTCGTTTGGATATTAATACGTGTTGTTCCGAAACCAAGCAGAGCTGCATATCCATGTATAAAAGCGGCAACACCGCTAGCGTCCGGCTTCCTGGTTTACTTTGCATCACTGATAGTATCTGCTTTAGCTTTTATAAGGACTAAAAGGAAAGTTTTCCTCGCACCATATTTTATTTCCATTGGTCTTGTCTTTTTTGGATTCAGCGATTCAAGTAACATAAATAAAAGTCAGGGTGATCCCGGTTTTCCTTTGCCGAATTCAGTTCATGTTGCTAATGAACCTATCGGAAATGCAAAAGGCATTTTTCCGGGAAGAGTTGTGTGGGTTTATGACCCGGGTGCAACAAATGAAAATTGTAATCCAAGAGAAGTCGGTCATGCATGGTGGATGCCTGAAAATAATAATCAGGACGTAATTGACGGGATGGTTAGTAAGGCGATACGAAATTTAACCGGGATGACAGTTGATAAAGATGCCTGGGATGCAATATTTAAATATCATAACAATACCAGGGGTAAAGGTAGTGTTACATATAAGCCGGGAGAAAAGATATTTATAAAGATAAACAATGTCAGCGGCTGGGGCGGAAATTTCAGCACTAAAGATCTTTCTGTCGTTGCAAATGGCTCATACGGCATTTCAGAAACATCTCCTGAAGTTGTGCTGTCTGCTTTGAGACAGCTGGTAAATGTTGTAGGAGTTGCTCAAACCGATATTTATGTAGGAGATCCGTTAAGAAATACCTACAAACATTGTTATGATATGTGGCATGATGAATTCCCGTATATCCATTACATGAGTCATGATAACTATCCAAATTTAGGAAGAGAACAAGTTATTGCGGATACCAAGCCGGGAATTTTTTATTCAGATAAAGGAGCAGTGCTGCGCGAAAATGTCTGGGATACTAACAGACTTGGCGGAGATACTGTAAAGAATGATAGTTTTTATAAAGAGATGGAAGATGCAGAATATCTTCTGAATATTCCGATGCTGAAAGGTCACAAGCGTGCCGGGATAACAATGTTTGCTAAAAATCATTTCGGTTCTCATACCAGGCCGGATGCATCTCATCTTCATAATGGTTTAGTGGATCCCATTGAGCTTGATTATAGTAACAGCCGGAGAGATTATGGAATGTACCGGGTTCAGGTAGATTTAATGGCCAGCAAAATGCTTGGCGGAAAAACTCTTTTTTATCTGATGGATGCATTATGGCCGGCAGATCAGGAAATAAGCTATCCAAAGAAATTTACTATGTCACCTTTTAATTCTGACTGGATGTCTTCTGTATTTGCTTCACTGGACCCGGTTGCAATTGAATCGGTGGGTTATGATTTCCTGCGTTCCGAATTTACTGCAGCCCGAAATATTAATGATGGAGCAGGAACTTACGCGCAAAAACCGGCCGCAGATGATTACCTTCACCAGGCAGCCGATTCTTCACAGTGGGCTGAAGGTATTAAATACGATCCTGATAACGACAGCAGCTATTTTGCGAGCCTTGGAGTACACGAGCACTGGGATAACGAAACAGATAAACAATATTCGCGTAATCTGGGATCCGGTGATGGAATTGAATTAATAAAAGTTATGGATTACACCGATGTCAAAGAAGAAACAAATATGCCGTCGGATTACTATCTTGGCCAAAATTATCCAAATCCTTTTAATCCGTCAACGAAAATCAAGTATTCAATACCTGCCGGTTCAAGAGTTGTTATAAAAGTATATGATGCTGTTGGAAAGGAAATCGAAACTATAGAAAATAGTGATAGACTAGTCGGAACTTATGTCATAACATTTGATGCAAAACATCTTGCAAGCGGTGTTTACTATTACAGAATTTCTGCTGGTAATTATTCTGCTACAAAAAAATTCGTCCTGTTAAAATAAGATATTATTAGTTGATAAAATTTTAAAATTATATAGTAATTTTAATTTATTGGAGAACATGAGGGATAATTCCTCATGATTCCATAAAAAATCAGAAGAGGGCAGTATAATTGAATAAATTCATAACTATTACAGTAATATTTTTTTTAGCTGTAATATCTGAAACATACGGACAGTATAATAACATATCCGGTGAGCAGAATACTATCTGCAATCCTGTAAATCTTAGTTACAGGTTTTGTCTTGACAAGCCTTCCAGAAGAGAAGCGGCTGATCCAACAATGATCAATTTCAAAAATGAATATTACCTTTTCGCATCAAAGTCAGGCGGTTACTGGCACTCAAAGGATTTGATCAACTGGGATTTAATAACAACAGAAGATCTTCCGCTAGAGGACTATGCACCTACTGCTGCTGTATGGAATGATACAATATATTTTATGGCGTCATCGGATAAGCCGGTTATTTATAAAACCGGCGATCCCGAATCAGGTAAATGGGAAATTGTTAATCCGGCATTTCCAATCGGAATGATCGATCCCTGCCTGTTTTTTGATGATGACGGCCGTTTGTATTTTTATTACGGATGTTCGAATGTCAATCCGATATATGCTGTTGAATTAGATCCCGAAACTTTTAATCCAATAGGAAATCCGAAAGCACTTTTCAACAGTCACAAAAATAAATACGGATGGGAACGCTGGGGAGATTACAATGAAAAAACAGATAATCCCTGGATAGAAGGTTCATGGATGACAAAGCATGATGGCACGTACTATCTGCAGTATGCCGCACCCGGCACCCAATTTAAAAGTTACTGCGATGGACTTTATGTTTCTGATAAACCGCTTGGAGATTTTAAACCTGCTCAGAATAATCCTTGTTCTTCCAAACCCGAAGGTTTTATAGCAGGAGCAGGACACAGCAGTACATTCCGGGATAATTACGGCAACTACTGGCATATTTCAACTATGACAATATCTGTGAAACATATGTTCGAAAGACGGCTTGGACTATTCCCGATGTTTTTCGATAAGGATGGAGAATTATACACTTATACCGGTTTTGGAGATTTTCCTTTTAAAATTCCGCAGAAGAAAATATCGGGTCCCGATGAATTGTCAACTCATTGGATGCTGCTTTCATACAACAAACCTGTAGAAGTTTCTTCCGAATTACCGGGTTATCCAAAGAAATATGCGGCTGATGAAAACATACGCAATTACTGGAGTGCAAAGACAGGTGAAAAAGGAGAATGGATATCAATTGATCTTCAGAAAGAATGCACTATAAATGCAGTTCAGATTAATTATGCTGAAAATGAAACGGAGATATTCGGGCGCAACCCGGATATCTATTATCAATATCTTTTAGAATCTTCTGCAGATAATAAGGCATGGCATACTTTAGAAGATAAAACAGAAAATAAATCGGATATTCCTCATGATTATGTTGAACTTCAGAATCCTGTAAAAGCACGCTTTATCAGACTTACCAATTATTATGTACCGGGCGGTACTTTTGCAATTGCAGGCCTGCGTATTTTTGGTAACGGCGGGGGAGCTATTCCATCAAAAGTTCAGAATCTGAATATTGTTCGTTCTGCAAAAGACAGATGCATAGTAAATCTTAAATGGGATAAAAGTTCGGATGATGCAGGCTTTAACATTCGTTATGGAACTCAAAAAGATAAATTATATCACAACTATGAAGTATTGGGTGCCGATTCAGTTATAATTAGAAGTCTTAACAGTTTATCAAAATACTTTTTTACTATTGATGTGTTTAATGAAAACGGAATTAATAGAGGAAACAAAATTATAGAAGTTGACTAGTCACTTATTACTTTAATTATAAACTTATAAATCACTGGAGACCTTGAATTTCAAAGAATAATAAAATAAACCATTAGAATGGAGAAACAATGCAGAATAGTTACAAAAGATACAGCGGTTTAATAGATAAAGCACTTATAAGTAATATCGGGAAATTTTCTTCAGCTTTTATCTTGATTTTCTTTTTCTTTTTACTTGCCGATAATTCTTTCGGTCAAAAACTGAAGATAAATGATCAGGGATATTTTGAAACAAGGGGAGTTAATATATTTGTCTTTAGTAATCAATATAACGGGATGTTTTTTGATGAAAAAACTGCCGGGATTGAAATAATTCATCATGGTGTAAGAACTGCAACAGGCGGAGCTGTTCGGCTGTCAAATACTCCTGAGCAATGGGATCAGGTTCCATCTTTAGTGGATAGAAAGGTCGATGAAAAAAATAACAGCATAGATGTGGTGTTACGGTACAAGGACTATAATTTTGATTCAAGAATTAATGTAACTGCAAAAGATAATGGTGTTTTAATAAGTGTTTATCTTGATAAACCTCTTCCGGAAAAACTAATAGGCAAAGCAGGTTTTAACCTGGAATTTTTGCCCTCTGCATATTTTGGAAAAACATATATAATTGATGGAATACCCGGTTCATTTCCGTATTACCCAGCAAGCAATACGAAAATGGAACCAGATTCAGAAAAGATACCTCAGTTTGCCGGTCATTCAACCTTTGATGATAGAGGGAAAGATAATTTTATAGTTCCTGAACCTATTGCTACGGGTAAAACAATTTCACTTGCTCCCGAAGACCCGGAGCGTTTTGTAAAGATAGAATCTCATGATTCAAAACTAATGCTTTTTGACGGACGAATTTTAGCACAAAACGGATGGTTCGTTGTTCGCAGCTTGTTGCCGGCAAGAATAACAGGGAAAGTATTGGAATGGTATCTTGAACCAAATGCAATCCCTAATTGGATAAGGAAACCTAATATTGGATTTTCCCAGGTCGGTTATACCCCGAATCAGGAAAAAGTTGCAGTTATTGAATTAGATAAAAATGACTCGCCATTAAAAACTGCTTCACTCTATAAAATTAATCCGGATGGAAAATATGTTGATGAATTAACTGCGGATCTCGAACCATGGGGCAAATATTTACGATATAATTATGTAAAATTTAATTTTAGTTCGGTTAAAGAACCCGGGCTTTATTACATAAAATATGGAGATCAAAAAACTAATACATTTCCCATCGATGGAAATGTTTATGATAATGTCTGGCACCCGACATTGGATGTATGGTTCCCGGTTCAGATGGATCATATGGAGGTAAAGGAAGCTTACCGCGTCTGGCATGGAGTGCCATATTTAGATGATGCACTTCAGGCACCTGTTAATGAACAACACTTTGACAATTATAGGATGGGCCCGACAACGCAAACTAAATATAAACCTTTGGAGCGTATTCCCGGATTGGCTGTCGGCGGGTGGTTTGATGCCGGTGATTTCGATATTCAAACCGGTTCACATAACAGTGTGATTTCAAGCTTCGTTGATGCATGGGAAGAATTTGGTGTAAAGCGTGATGAAACATATATAGTTGAAAAAACCCGTCACGTTGATATTCATCGTCCCGATGGAAAACCTGATATTTTACAGCAGATAGAGCATGGAACGTTGAATTTAGTTGCGCAGGTTAAGAATATTGGTTATCCCGTAAGAGGAATAGTATCTCCTAAACTTTATCTATATAATCATCTTGGTGATGCATCAACGATTACAGATAATCTTCCATATAATCCAAAACTTAAACCATATGAATCGGATGGAAAATCCAGCGGCACAATGGATGATAGGTGGGTATTTACGGGTAGGAATACTTTTCTGGATTATGGTTCAATTGCTGCTTTGGCTGCCGCCAGCAGAGCTCTTAAAAAATATGATAAATCTCTCTCGGATGAGAGTCTGGCTATGGCATTAAAGCTTTGGAATGAAGATCAAAACATGGAAAACAAACCGGATACATCGAGATTTGCGAGATTTTTTAGGAATGCTGATTTGCCGGCAGCACTTGAATTATATATTACTACAAAAGACAAAAAATACGCTCATATTTTCCTGGAAAAAATCTGGAGTTCTCTTGAACAATCTTCCGAAAGACACAGCTCAAATCAAAGATTTTTTGCAGGCAGAAACCTGGCTGTCGCATTGAAAGCTTTACCTTATATGGATGCTGGATATAAGAGTAAGCTTAAAGATTATGTTATGGAATACAAAAAAATAGTAGACGAAATTAAAATGGATAATCCATATGGAGTACCAATATCAGGCGGCGGCTGGGGAGGCAGCGGTGGTGTAGTCAGGTTTGCAATAACAAATTACTATGCGTATAAAGCTTTTCCGGATATAATGAGTAAAGAAGATGTTTTAAGAAGTATGGATTATATTTTTGGCTGTCACCCTTATTCTAATGAATCTTTTGTTGAAGCTGTGGGAACCAATTCCAAAAAACTTGCTTATGGAAATAACCGGGCCGATTTCTCAATTATTGCAGGCGGCATTGTTCCCGGAGTTATGTTGCTGAAACCGGACTTCCTTGAAAACAAAGATGATTGGCCGTTTTTGTGGGGTGAAAATGAAGTAACTATTGGGGGCAGTGCATCATATATATTTCTTGCCAATGCTGTAAATGAAATTGTAAATAAATAGTAAAATTACAGATAATAGTAAAACTCTGGAATACTAAAACTATTCAGGACAATAATAGAAAGTTAATATGAAAAGCAAACTTTTATAATTCAGCTGTTGGTAAAAATGAACAAAATGAAAGAAGTAACCATAGAAGAGATTGCAAAAAAGGCAGGGGTCTCGAAAGGAACAGTCTCTGCGGTATTAAATGAAAAAAATAATGTAAAGGCTTCTACTAAAGAAAACATTTTACAGGTGATGAAGGCTCTGAATTACCGCCCCAAAGGAGTAGCCAGAAATCTTAAAATCGGTAATGCAGGGAAATGTATAGGTATAATCGTTAAAGAACTGAATTATCCTTTTTTCACTACAATTGCAGAAGGTGCCAAAGAATTTGCAAGGTCAAGAGGTTATTCTCTAATAATTGCAAGTTCTGACTATGATCTCGGAAGTGAAAAAAATTTTACAGACTTATTCTCAGCAAAGGATATTAGAGGTGCAATAATAGCGCCTATTTTGGAAGACAATTCGGAAATTGAGCATCTTTTAAAATTGAAGATGCTTAATTATCCTTTCGTTTTATTAGCAGATGTTAAAGGTATAACTGCAAATGTTGTAGAGATAGACAATAAAAGAGCAATCAAAAAGGCAGTTGAATATTTAGTAAACAACGGTCATAAAAAAATTGTTCATTTTGCAGGTCCTAGTGAATCGGCTCACACAAAAGAGCGGGCTGTTGGATTCCGTGATGCAATTAATGAAAGCACTCTGGTTTTTAAAAAAGAAATGATAATTCCTGTTGGAGCACATAATGAAGTGAGTTATGAAAAGACTATAAAATATTTTAAAAGCAGGAACCGGAAGGATTATCCGACCGCTATAGTATGCTTTAATGATTTACAGGCACTAGCTGTTATGGAAGCTCTGAAAGACCTCCACATAAAAATACCCAAAGATATATCTATTATCGGAAATGATGACATTCACTGTGCCGGTATATATTCTATGCCGTTTACAACCATTAAATCTCCACAAAGAGAAATTGGTCAGAAAGCTGCTGAAATATTAATAAGAAATATTGAATCGCCAAATTTAATTCCGATTGAACGGATTGTTCTCGATACTGAATTAATAATAAGAAAATCAACAAGAAGATTTAATCCGAAATAAATTTTCAGCTGAATGAATAAACTTATTCTGTTAAAATAATTTATTTAATAAAAGTATATCATGAAAAAAATTTGTTTAATGTTCTTCATTTTCTTACAATTAATTTTTGCGAAAAACGACAGCACTTCACTGGAAATTAAATCTGATTGGAATGGATGGGAAGCGATCATTATTAAAAACGGGTTAATATCAACCGTTACCGTTCCGGATATCGGTGCAAGAGTAATGCAGTACAATCTTGCCGGAAGTGAATCAATTTACAGAGATTCAAGTTTAAATGGTAAAACATATACGCCGACAGCAGATGCTCCCTTCCATAATTTAGGAGGCTTTAAGAACTGGCCGTCACCGCAATATGGTCCCGGAAGATGGAGTTGGCCTCCTCCGCCTACATTAGACTGCGGAAAATATTCTTATGAAATTTTAGCAGATACCCCTGATTTTGCTTCAATTAAGGTTACAAGTCCAATAGAGCAATGGAAAACTCCGAACCTTCAATTTGAAAGGTACATGACTATTTATAAAAACTCGAGCCGGATAAAAATGGAGCAGTATCTAGTAAATGCCGGAGATACCGTTGTTAATTGGGGGATATGGGATAATACTCAATCCATTGTTAATCATCAGGGAGAAAATGATTTTAAAAATTTTTGGGTTTACTTTCCAATAAATCCTAACAGTATTTTTGGCAGTGACGGAGTTAAATACGACCAATTGTCCGCTGGATGGACCGGAGAAGCCGCTCCGGGAATTTATGGATGTCAGTTTACGCCGAATTCGCAAAAATTGTTTGCGGATCCTCATAAAGGATGGATCTGTTACGTTGATGAAATGAAGGGAATTACCTTTGTTAAAACTTTTCCGGTTTTTGAAGGTGCAGAATATCCGGATGACGGAGCCCGCGTAGCTGTTTATATGGATGCAAGATATATGGAAGTCGAAGTTACAGGTCCGGTTGAAGATATTCCCGCAGGAGGAATGATTTCTTTTACCGAGGACTGGTATGCTGCAAAAGTAAATGGTCCTATTCTTAATGTAAATCCGGCAGGCGCTATTAATTCTTTTCTGAAGTTGGATAATAATCATATTACCGGAAATTATGGAGTTTTTTATACCGGGAAAGCTGAGCTTGTTTTTACTGATAATTCCGGACAAAAAATCGGTGAAGGAACCGAATATAATGTTTCACCTTCTGAAAATTTTAATTTATCTGAAACGGTGAGTCTTCCTGACAGCACTGAAAAAGTTCAGCTTAACGTTTATGATAAAAATGGAAATCTAATTAATATTCTTGATGAGCTGCCTCTAAATCCAACCGGAATTGCTGATATAAATAAAATCCGAATTAATGATTTTATTCTAAAACAGAATTATCCTAATCCTTTTAATCCGGTTACGGTTATTAGATATGAAGTACCAATCTTAAGCCAAGTAACATTAAAAATTTATGATGTCCTCGGAAGGGAAGTGGCTACATTAGTTAATGAAGAAAAAAATGCAGGAAGCTATAAAGTGGAATTTAATGCCAGCTCCTGTAGAAGCTATAGCCTGACAAGTGGAATTTATTTTTATAAAATGAATGCGGGAAATTTTTCTGAAACAAAAAAGATGCTGCTGCTGAGATAGTAACTTGATAGCTTGTACTTATAAACAGTTATCAGAAGCAACATAAATATAATTGTTTAATCAAGAGGAGTTATTATGAAAAAATTATTCTTTGCTATACTGATTATCTTTCCTTTTTCTTTATTTGCCCAAACGGCAAAAATTACAATTGATGTTGACAGAACAATCGGAAGGATTAATCCGAACATTTATGGTGTCTTTATGGAGCCTATTCACTTTAGCGGAAGGAGAATGGGTTTGCCTGATACCGTAAGTTTCAATACAATGTATGGAAATTTATATGATCCTTCCTCTCCACTTGCCGATAAGAATGGATTCAGGAAAGATTATATTGAAGCAGGTAAAGAACTTAAAGTTACAAACATGCGCTGGCCCGGAGGAAACTTTGTAATGGGGTATAACTGGCAGGATGGTATCGGACCTAAAAACAAGAGGCCTGCCCGCATAAATCTTGCCTGGGGCGGAATAGACAACAATCATGTGGGTACTGATGAATGGGTTGAGTTAAACAAAGCATTAGGAAGTGAAAATGTCGTTTGCGTTAATCTTGGTCTGGGTACTATAAACGATGCTCTCCACTGGGTTGAATATTGTAATTATAAAAAAGGGACGTATTATTCCGATTTACGTACAAAATATGGACATGAAAAACCTTACGGTGTAAAGATATGGGATCTCGGAAATGAAGTTGACGGCGCACCATGGGAACTTGGTCATAAGGATGCAGATGATTATGTTAAGATTGCACGAGAAGCAGCTAAGGCTATGAGGGCCGTGGACAATACTATTGAATTAGTAGCCTCAGGATCATCATATTATGAAAGCACCGGTAAGTGGGTTGAATGGAACAGGAAAGTGTTGACTGGTCTTGGAGATATGATACAGTATATTTCCATTCACCGGTACTGGGAAAGATCAGATGATTATTATTCATTCATGGGGCAGAGTGCAATGGACTTTGATGAAAAAATAAGAGTTACTGCAGATGAAATTGATGCGGTTAGAACAATGAAGGGCTTTAAGAACCCTATTTATATCTCATTTGATGAGTGGGGCTCTTTCGGAAGAAATTTAAGATCCGTACTTCCGATAGCACAGTGTTTCAATTCTTTCATACGTCATGCTGATATTGTTAAAATGGCTAACTTCACAATGTTTACTTCTTTGCTTTCGAGCGATAGAGAAAAGGGAACATTCAAATCGCCGTTGTTTTATACATTCAAATTGTTCTCAAATAACTGCCGCGGTAATTCTGTTGATACTTACGTACAATGCGATACTTTTAATACGGATATGTATAAAGGTATACCTTTCCTTGATGTCACAGCGGTCTACAATGAAGAAGCAAATACAGCTTACATTAATGTTGTGAACCGGAATAAATACAAAGCAATCACAGCAGACATAATGAGCGTCTCAGGAATTTTCAGCGGGAAAGCTGAAGCAAGCCTGGTTGACAGCGATTCACTTGATGCGCCCTTTACTTTTGATAATCAAAAAAAGTATATTCCTTTAACCAAAGAAATTGAAGTTAAAGAAGGAAAGATCTCTTATTCATTTCCTGCTCATTCATTTACACAGATAAAAGTTGTAATGAAGGAATAGGAAAGCAGAGCTTAAAAAATAATATTTATAGAAGTTAAAGTGTGGTCTCAAGCTACGGTATTATGGTAGAGAAACCCTCTGTTAGAAACGAAATGAGATAATAATCGAACAAGCGATGAGTATAACAAAGAAATTTTTTAGTTGATATGAGGATTCTTTTGGGTAGTGTCCCTGAGATGCTACCCATTTAAACTTGAGGTTGGGAATTACCATGATATTAAGAAACTTTTAATGCTAAAGTAAGGCCATCATAACGATTTGATTTTATTCATTAGATTAGTAAAAGTGTTAATTTTATATCACTCATTTGAAAATAAAAAGGAAAGTTACATGGGGAAGGAAATTAAATACTTTCTTTTAATGTGTCTATTGCCTCTTTTGTGTAAGGGACAGATCATAAAAAATTATGAAGAATTTGAGAATGGGATTAAGATTAATCAAACGAACGGGACACTCAGCATTTCTCCCATTGCAGAAAATGCTGTCAGGATCAAGTTCTATAATAAAATTGAAGCAGAGGTTCCTGAGCTTATATTGACATCAAATGAAAAGGCAAAGAAGCTAAAAGTTTCTGATCTGCCTTCAGTATTGCAATTAAAAGGGGAGAAAATTATTGTTGATGTTGATAAGCAAACGGGTAAATTATCTTTTGCCGATAATACCGGGAAAATCTTCTTAAGTGAAAAAGCGGGCTCAAGAAATTTAATACCCGGTTCAGTTAAGGGAGAACCATGTTTTGTTGCCGAACAAAGTTTTGAATCGCCAAAGGACGAGTATATTTTTGGTTTGGGTCAATTCCAGGACGGACATTACAATCTAAAAAATATTACCCGTCGATTAACACAAGTTAACTCTCAAATAGCACTGCCTTTTATTTATTCCAGTAAAGGATATGGTTTGCTCTGGCATCAATACGGACTTACAGATTTTAACCCGGCAGATAATTTTGTAACTCTTGAAAAAACACAATCATCCGAAGGAAGCAGCAGAGAGATAGAAGTAACAACTACATCGGGAACGCAAAAAGTATCCCAGCGTCAATCACTTTACACTGGTAAATTTAATGTTCCTGAAGACGGACTTTATTCCATATTTCTTAATTTGGGAGATATGGATAATCGTCAATTTGTTGTAATTGACGGGGAACCTTGTATTGACATAAGTAATTTTTGGCTTCCTCCTACTGCTGATGCAATAGTAGATTTGAAAGCGGGAGAACACGAAGTGCAATTAATCTGTAAATCAAGTAATTCCCCTGAATTATCTTGGAAGTTGACAGATAACGGGACAACGTTCCGTTCTCCTAATGCTAAACTTATTGATTATATTGTGTTTTACGGCCCTTCTGCTGACAGTGTAATAGCCATGTATAGAAATTTGTCGGGCAATGTACCAATGCTTCCGCGTTGGGCATATGGTTTTTGGCAATGCCGCGAACGTTACACATCAGGTGCAAATTTGGTTGAAACAGTAAAAGAATTTCGTAAAAGAAATTTACCTATGGATGTAATTGTGCAGGACTGGCAATATTGGGGTAATAACGGCTGGGGCGTGCCGCAGTTTGATGAAACAAATTATGCAAATCCGGCAGGTTTTATAAAAGAGATTCATGATTTGAATGCACACTTCAATATTTCAATTTGGTCAAACCCGGATAAAAATTCTGTCATAGGAAAAGAATTCGTTTCAAAAAATCTCTATATACCAAATAGCAAATGGCTGGATTATTTTAACCCGCTTACAAGGAAAACCTACTGGAATACACTAAATAAAAATTTATTTTCTTACGGGGTGGATTCCTGGTGGATGGATGCGACAGAGCCGGAAAATGATGCTTTACACGGATTAATTACATATTTAGGACCCGGAGATTTTTACCGTCTTACTTACCCGTTATTTGTAAGCCGTGCTGTTTATGAAGGTCAGCGTGAAACAACATCAATGAAGAGAGTCTGCATTTTAACAAGATCAGCTTTTCTGGGACAGCAAAGATATGGTACGATAAACTGGTCGGGTGATATTGGCGGTACCTGGAATTCTTTTAAAAGACAAATTGTTGCGGGATTGGATTATACTATTACAGGAATGCCGTATTGGACTACTGATATAGGCGGATTTTTCCGTCCTGGCAAATCTCAATACACGGATGAAAACTATCAAGAGTTACTAATACGCTGGTATCAGTGGGGCGTGTTCAATCCTATTTTCCGAATTCACGGATATCAATCCGAAACCGAACCGTGGCATTATAGTCAACAGGTACAAAACAATATGAAGAAGATGCTGGATTTGAGATATCGTTTACTGCCTTATATTTATTCGGGAGCCTGGCAGGTTACAAAAAACGGATCAACAATTATGCGTCCTTTGGTAATGGACTTCAACGGAGACTCATCTGCTCTGAATCAAAATTATGAATATATGTTTGGGAAAGCTTTTTTGGTTGCGCCTATTACAGAATCAAAAGTAAAAGAATGGAATATCTATTTACCGGAATCGGTTGTATGGTATAACTTCTGGACTGGTGAAAAAATTGAAGGAGGTAAAACAATAAAAACGGAAGCACTAATTGATGAAATTCCTCTTTTTGTAAAATCAGGAGCAATTATTCCTATGGGGCCTGTAATTCAGTATGCTACCGAAAAAAATGATCCGATTGAAATCAGAATTTATCCCGGTGCAGACGGTGAGTTCACATTATACGAAGACGAAAACGACAATTACAATTATGAAAAAGGGAAATATTCTACTATTACTTTCAAATGGGATGATACTAAAAAAACTCTAACTATCGGAGATCGAAAAGGATCATTCCCCGGTATGCCCGATGAATATACATTTAATATTATTCGTTTAGAAAATTACAAAGGTATCGGAATTAAATCTGTCGAAAAATTTGATAAGGTAGTAATTTATACAGGGAAGAAGACAGCAGTAAGTTTGTAAATGGGAAATCCTTAAACTGATAATGCAAGAAAGAATTAATCATGACCACGAAAATATCCGGAATTCAGAAACTCTTTTTTGATTTTTTAATAATCTTCATTATTGCTTTATGGTCTGAATGTTATGCCGACAACCCGATAATACAAACTAAATTCACTGCCGATCCGGCACCGATGGTGTATAATGATACGGTATTCCTTTATACCAGTCATGATGAAGATGATGCTACTGGATTTCATATGCTTAACTGGCTGCTTTATACTACAACAGATATGGTAAATTGGACTGACCATGGTATAATAGCCGGAGTGAAAGAACCTTACAAAACATTCAAGTGGGCTGACGGTCATAGTGCCTGGGCTCCGCAGTGTATCGCCAGAAACGGCAGGTTTTATTTATATTGTCCGACGATTTATAAAAACAAGATGGCTATTGGTGTAGCGGTTTCGAATAGTCCTTATGGACCGTTTGTCGATGAACTCGGGAAACCTCTTATCTATCGGTCCAACCCCGGCGATTACGATCCTACTGTATTTATTGATGACGATGGTCAGGCATATTTATATTGGGGAGGAAATGGTCCTTGTTATTACGTGAAGTTGAATGATGATATGATTTCTACTTCGGGTGATATTAAGGTTGCATCAATCGACTTTACCGGAACTCCTCCTGAAGCATCTTACACAGAAGGACCGTGGTTATGGAAGAAGAATAACATTTACTACCTGGCGTGGGCGTCCCGTTGCTGCCCCGAAGGTATTGGTTATGCTATGAGTAACAGTCCGACCGGACCATGGAAATGTAAAGGAACCATCATGGACCCTGATGGGAGGTCTTCAGGGAATCACCCGGGAATAATTGATTATAAAGGGAGTTCGTATGTATTTGGATTTAACTATGCTATTAATTTTTCACTGACAGATGTCCATCGGGAAAGACGTTCAGTTTGTGTTGAAAAAATGAAATACAATCCCGACGGCACAATTCAAAAGGTTCCCTGGTGGTCTGAAAACGGTGTGCCGCAGATCGAAAATTTGAATCCTTACATTAGAAATGAAGCGGAAACTATAGCATGGGAATCCGGGGTGAAAACTGAAAATAACGGCATTAGAAATGTATTTGTTACCGATATTGACAACGGAGATTACATCATGTTGAAAGGTGTTGACTTTGATGATGGCGGAGCTGCGACTTTTACGTGTAGTGTTGCAGGCACTTCTGACGGAAATAGTATAGAACTGCATCTCGATAGTTTAAATGGTAAATTGATTGGAACTGTTCCCGTTCCAAACACTTCTGGATGGAGAATTTGGAAAAGTGTTACAAAATCGGTGGCTGATGCAATTGGGAAACATGATTTATACCTTGTATTCAGAGGTAGCTATACGGGTCATTTATTCAACTTCGATTATTGGCAGTTTGGCAAAGAAGCCGCTGGTGAACAACCTAAATAGAAATAGACATACCGGCAACACTTCAATGACAGCAGGAGGATATGCTGATTTTGACTACTTCCGGGGAAGAAATAAAATTGAAGGACAGTAAAAACTGGTAAACATGCAAAAGATAATTTGCGAATCTGAAATTTCATCCGGCATTATTTTAATGATGTTGATAGTTCTCAGTTTTAAAACAAATTTGCTGTATGCATATCCCAAAATCCCGCTTCGGATTGAACTAGATAAGAATTGGAAGCTTATATCCCCCAAAGATATAAAAACAGATGGCTCTGCAATTTCTGCTTTTGCTTATAGATGGTTTGAAAGGATCAGAGGTTATAATAAAGACAATAAATTAAAGAGGTAAAATTAATGATTCCAAAGTTTAACAAACGAATTCAAATGATTATTATAGTATTCCTTTTCAGTATAAATTGTTTCCCGGGAACCTTTCAATCCGGGAAAACTGCTGAGCGTAAACAGCCCTTTGATTACAATTGGAAATTTGCTTTGGGAGATTATTCTGCTGCAAGTAAAATTGATTTTGATGATAATGGCTGGCGCAATCTTGATTTACCCCATGACTGGAGTATCGAAGGAAAAATTGATAAAGAAAATCCGACAGGTCAGGCAGGCGGCTACTTCCCCGCCGGGATAGGGTGGTACAGAAAAAAATTTAATGTTCCGGCCTCATGGCAAGGTAAACACGTTTCTATTTATTTCGAAGGAGTTTATATGAACTCCGAAGTGTTTATCAACGGTAAACCGCTCGGAATACATCCGTATGGTTATACATCATTTTATTATGATCTTACTGCTTACCTGGATTACAATAAAGAAAATATTATTGCAGTTCGTGTGGATAATTCCCGGCAGATAAACAGCAGATGGTACAGCGGTTCCGGTATTTACAGGCATGTATGGCTTTTTGTAACAGATCCTGTTCATTTCAGTCAATGGGGAACCGTGATTACAAATCCGGACGTAAATGTAAGGAGTGCATCTGTTCAAATAAGCTCCCGGATAAAAAATGAAACTTCAGTATCTCAGACTATCGTTTTGTCATCACAAATTTTTGATAAAAAAAATCAGGCAGCCGGAAGCAATGAAGTAAAGATTGACTTGCCTGCGGATAGTGAAAAGGAAATTTTCCAGACAATAATTTTAAATAATCCTTTATTATGGACACCGGAAACTCCCGATCTTTACAATGCACAATTGAAAATAATAGATGGTAATAAAACAGTCGATATGATAAAGAAAACCTTTGGTATAAGGTTTCTGAAATTCAGTTCTGAAAACGGATTTCAACTAAACGGAAAAACGGTGAAGCTGGACGGTGGTTGTGTACACCATGACAACGGCTGCCTGGGTGCTGCTGCATACGATCGCGCTGAAGTACGGAAAGTTGAATTAATGAAATCCGCAGGTTTCAATACGGTTAGAACTTCACACAACCCGCCGTCGGAAGCTTTCTTAAATGCATGCGACAAATTGGGTTTAATGGTTATTGATGAATCATTCGATTGCTGGAGGACAAGCAAAAATCCTAATGATTATGCGCGGTTCTTTGATGAGTGGGCTCAGCGCGATATTGAATCAATGGTTAAGCGCGACATCAATCATCCGTCAATCATTATGTGGAGTACAGGTAACGAAATTATCGAAAGGAAAGAACCCGAAGCTGTTGAAACTGCTAAAATGCTGGCAGGTTTTATTCACGAATTGGATAAAACTCGCCCGGTTACTTCCGCAATGACAACATGGGATAATGATTGGCAAATATTTGATCCTTTGATGGCAGCACATGATGTATGCGGGTATAATTATCAGATGCAGAGAGCACCCTCCGATCATGAAAGGGTTCCTTCAAGGATAATTGTGCAAACTGAATCCTATCCTAAAGATGCATTCTATAATTGGAATATGGTACAAAATCATAGCTATATTATTGGTGACTTTGTCTGGACTGCAATTGATTATTTAGGAGAATCCGGTATCGGACGTTATTATTACCCCGGCGAACCTGAAGGTGAACATTGGCAGGGTGATTTCTATCCATGGCACGGAGCATACTGCGGAGATATTGACTTAACCGGTTGGAGAAAACCAATTTCACACTATAGAAATATTTTATGGAACAATACCGAAAAACTTTACATGGCGGTTAAAGAACCGAATCCGGTTAATGGTAAAATCAAATTAACACAGTGGGCTGTTTGGCCAACCTGGGAAAGCTGGACGTGGAATGGTTATGAAGGGAAAGACATTCAAGTGGAAGTATATTCCAAATATCCGGGTGTAAGGCTTTATTTGAATAACAAACTTATTGGAGAACAGCCGACAACCAAAGAACAAGAATTTAAAACAATATTTACAATTCCCTATTCACCGGGAACATTGAAAGCTGTCGGGGTAAAAGATAGTAAAGAAATTGAATCAACCGTATTAAAAACTGCCGGTAAAGCTGCCAAAATAAAATTAATTGCCGACCGTACTGTGATTAAAGCTAACGGACAGGATTTATCATTTGTAACTGTTGAAATAACAGACGAGAACGGAAATATTCAACCGAATACTGATAACATGCTTTCATTTAACATAGAAGGTCCCGGAGTTATAGCAGGCGTGGATAATTCCAACTTAAAAAATGTAGAAAAGTATGTCGGCAATACCCGTAGTTCCTGGCATGGACGCGCATTAGTCGTAATTAAAAGTACTAATGATACCGGTAAAATTAAACTAAATGTTAATTCACCCGGGATTAAAACTGCTTCAATATCGATTAATGCTAATGAGAGATAATTTTGATTGCTAATAAACTAAATTCTGGTTTATTAACTCTGTTAAAAACACGAAGGTAAAGTGATATGAAAATTAAAAGTGTTTTAGTTGCGTTGCTTCTTTGTTGTTATTCATTATTTGGTCAGACGAATATTGAAAAGTGGAAAGTTTTTGAATTGTCATTTAAAAGGCCAACGAGCGGAAATCCATTTAAAGATGTGAATTTATCCGGCAGTTTTATCAAAGATAACGATACGGTTTCTGTCCCCGGCTTTTACGACGGCAATGGAATTTACAAAATCAGATTCATGCCTTCTCAAGAAGGTAAATGGAATTACATAACTGTCAGCAACATCAAAAATTTGAATGACAAAAAAGGAAGTTTTGTCTGCGCACCCGCTCTTAAAAATAACCATGGACCAGTTGCAGTAGCGGATACGTTTTATTTTTCTTATGCGGATGGAAAACCTTACTACCCGTTCGGAACAACTTGTTACGCATGGGTACACCAGGGAGATAGTTTGGCTAATGTTACACTCAAAACTTTATCGAAAGGTTATTTCAATAAAATGCGCATGTGCATTTTCCCAAAAAGTTACGATTGGAATAACAACGAGCCGGTTTATTATCCGTTTGAAGGAACGCCTCTAAAAAACTGGGATTATACGAAATTTAATCCCGCATTTTTCCAAAATATAGAAAAGAGAATTCAGCAGCTCGATTCACTTGGTATTCAAGCAGACCTTATTGTCTTTCATCCTTACGATAGGTGGGGATTCAGCAGCATGAGTAGAGAAACCGATGACATGTATATTAAATATATTATCGCACGGTTTGCCGCTTACAAAAATGTTTGGTGGAGTATGGCGAATGAATACGATTTTATGAAAGATAAAACACTCGATGACTGGAATCATTACATCGAATTATTTGCAAGCGAAGATAAATTTCATCACATGATTGGGATTCATAACGGAGTTAGATTTTTCGATAGCACGAATCCGTTAATTACTCACGCATGCATTCAAAACGAAGATACATACAGGGCAAAGGAATTAATGAGAAGGTATAAGAAGCCTGTAATATTTGATGAATGCCGGTACGAAGGAAACATACCCTGGTCATGGGGAAATCTTACCGCCAAGTCGATGGTTGAAAAATTTTGGAGAGGAGTTACAAACGGCGGTTATGTAGGGCACGGAGAAACTTATGTTACCGAAAATCCCGTAAAACTTCCGAATGAATCCTCGGATATTTTATGGTGGTCAAAAGGCGGCATATTACGGGGAGAAAGTCCCGAACGGATTAAATTCCTTCATAAAATTATTGAAGACGCCCCGCTTCACTTACAACCTATTCCATTATTCACATGGATGCCTTTTTCCTGCATCGGAATTGAACAAGAATATTATCTGGGTTATTTGAATGATGCGCAACCCCGAAGCATTGTAATCGATCTTCCTAAAGATGCGTTTTATAAAGTTGAGATTATTGATACATGGGACATGACAATAACTCCAATTCAAAAGAAATTTTCGGGACGTAGTTTAATTGAATTACCGCAAAAACCATATATGGCTGTAAGGATTACGAAACAGGATTAAAAACTTATACAGACATAGCTAAATGATTTGAAAGTAAAATCAATACCTACAGTTTTTTCGTATAGATTACGAATTGAATATACTAGTCCAAATCATGTTTGAGGAGTAAATATGAATCGTAGAGTTTTTCTTAAGAAAACCGCAATTACCGCCGGTGTAGTGGGTTACGCAACGATGTTCACACCTTTTATAACAAACGGAATGAGTCTCAAAAAACCGTCCCGGATACCAAACAGATTTCCACTGCGTAACAAAACGAAGCATGTTGATGCACGTACTATCAGTTATCTTCGCAACGCGCAGGAGGATAAGTTTTTACCTAAGCTGCCTGTGTTTGCGAATTCTGTCCAGCCCGGCGAAACGCTGTTTGAACCGATGCCGTTGTCCGAACGGCTTAAACGAAATGTTGTACCGCGTCGGGGATTTTGCTGCACTTCACCCGGCGGCGAAGCACTTATTGCCGGCAACGGAGCCGTTAATATAGAAGTGATTGGTCATCCCTATGCGGAAAGAATTTCATTAAGTCACGAAAGTCTGTTTTCTCCCCGTAAGAAATCTTTCGAAGCTCCCAAAATCGCAAATGTTTTTCCGCAAGTGCGGCAACTTATAATGGAAGGAAAATACAGCGAAGCCGCAATGCTGGGTTATAACGAATGGCATAAAACCACGATGGCAAGATCAGGATGGATGTTCGGAGGTGTAAGATTTTCCATGCTTTTAGAATTACCGAAAAGTACTTCAGTCAAAAACTATCTCCGCACTGTTGATTTCGAGAGTACGGAATTAAAGATACATTGGACAGACGAACGCGGCGAATGGGTTCGTCGGACTTTAACTTCGCGACCCGACAATGTTGTTGTGCATTGGCTAACTCCTCCCGCCAGACAATCGTTAAATGTTCGAATCAAGATGTCGGAAGGAGGTGCATTTGGAAGGCGTGGTTTTGGAGGAGCAGGCGGATCACAAACCGGAAACAATGGTACTACTAAGAAAACCGATTTCAATGAACAGCGGCTGATTATCAAAGGTCAGTTGGATACTTCGGTTGATAACAGGGGGTATGCCAACATAACACGCGTGGTACGGGACGGTGGTTCTGCCCGCATGGATGAAGATACCTTAGTTGTTGAGAATGCTTCTTCGGTGATATTGCTAACGCGTATTGAATACTTACCGGACTACAGTGAGGAGAAAGTTGAAGCAGTATGGCACTCATTGCTGCAGCTTAACCCGGATTATTCGAAACTGCTTGAGCGGGCTCGTGATGTTCAGTCCGAGATGCTTAATCGTGTTACTGTGGATTTCGACGATGAATCCAAATTTGGACTTTCAGCAGAAGAACTTCTGTCGGATCAGCATTCAAGTCCGGGTTATTCGGGAGCTTTTCTTAAAACTTTTTTTGAGATGTGCCGATATTGGTTCATCATTACCACCGGTAAGTATCGTAGTGTATCTGCTCTAACAAACGTCAATACGAATTTACAAATTGCGCCGATGAACATTGGTTATTTCCGCGAAAGTGAGTTGGCATATTTCGATTGGATTGAAAGTCTTGTGCCTGATTTCCACACGAACGCAAAAAATATTTACGGAATGCGAGGCGCGCATTATCCTATTGCGCCTACTAAAGACTCCGGTGTTTTCACTATGTATGATCATGCCGACAGTACCGGGGAAACATGGCCGCATCCTTACTGGATTAGTGCCGGCGGTTGGGTCGTACGTCCATTTTGGGATTACTATCTTATTACCGGTGACCTGGATTTTCTCCGCAAACGTATGGTTCCGATTTATAAAGACCTGGCATTATTTTATGAAGACTATCTGACAATGACCGACAAAAACGGGAATTACATTTTCGTTCCTTCTTTTTCCCCGGAGAACAATCCCGGTAATCTTAATCCCGGTTGTATGGCTGTGATCAATGCTACGATGGACATTTCGGTATGCCGCGAAGTTATATCCAATTTGGTTGAAGCTTGTGAATTATTGGGCATTGAAGCCGATAGTATACCGAAATGGAAAAAAATGTTAGCCAAGCTGCCTCCTTATATGCTGGAACCGGACGGAACCCTGAAGGAATGGGCTTGGGCAGATTTGGGTGAGCGTTATAACCATCGTCACATATCTCACGGTTACGGCGCCTGGCCCGGTGATGAAATTGATCCTGATCTAACACCGGAACTTGCTAAAGCATTGGTGATAGCAAATAGAAAGCGCGTACCTGAGCGATTGGCGGCTCACAGTCATTGCCAGCGCGCGTTGATTGGCGCAAGACTAAAAGATAATTATTTGGTGGATAGTGAACTGCGTCAGCTTCTTGAAGAAGGTTATGTAGGAACTACGTTACTGTGTCCGCATGACCCATATGCCAATATGAGAATACCGGATGCACAAGGCGGTATCCCGGCAATCATGATGGAAATGCTTGCATACTCGCGCCCCGGAGTGATTGAGGTTCTTCCTGCTCTTCCGCCAACTTTAAAGAAAGGGTCCATAAATGGAATGCTGCTTCGTTCGTTTGCGAAACTCGACAAATTGTCTTGGGACATGGAAGACTGGACAGTTGATTTAACTTTAACCTCTGTAAGAAAACAAGATGTAACTTTAATTGCACGGTATGGTATCAATGAAATTTCTGCCTCTTCGGGAGTTTTGGTGTCAAAGCCTAAATCAGGTGATGCAACCTGCAACTTGCATTTACCGGAAGGAAAACCTGTGAAAATCCATTTGAAACTTGACACGCGCAACCCGCTGGATTGGATTAATTGGATAAATGATGAACAGCCAAACAAACAGTTGAGGAAATTATGAAACGTAGAGATTTTTTTAAGACTGGTGCGGCTGCTGCAAGCATAGTGGGTTCTATAAATATAGCGCCGTTGCTTGGTGCTGACAAAATTGATTCCGGTAAACTTTCAATAACATCTGTGAAAGATAACCGTCCTGCTGAATATCTTAAACAAGTACAAAGCAAAAAATTATTGTCGAAACCAAATTTAGTGGAAAAATCATATTCGGTTTCACCTATGACGTTAAAGGAACGTATTAAACGGAAGATAGTTCCTCAGCATGGCTTTTGCAGTGTTACTCCCGGAAAATCAGTAAGAGAAACTCTTACATCCGGTAATGGAAGTATGACTATTGAGTTGATGGGTGATCCTTATTCCGAACAAATTCTTTTTCACCACGAAAGTTTGTTAATGCCGTGGAAGAGACCAATTGAAGCTCCTAATGTTGCGGGTATTTTTTCACAAGTTCGACAACTAGCACTGGAGGGAAAAACAAAAGAAGCAGTTGCCCTGGCACTTCAGCACATGAATGAAAGCCCGGTGAAACAAGACACAGAGCCGCACCTGACCATTCCTGCATTCCTAATGAAGCTTAATCTTCTTGAAAACTCCCAAGCCAAGAACTATTTGCGAACTGTAAATTTTGAGAATGGCGAAATAAAAATCTATTGGACCAACCCAAAAGGAGACTGGCTGCGTCAATCATTTACATCGCGTCCAGATGATGTAGTCGTTCAAAAATTAACCGCACCAAGTGATAAGACGATTAACATCAAAATCTCTTTAGAGAAATCCGCACAGTGGAGTATGATTTCCGGTATGGACTGGGGCGCAACAAGGAGTATTGGAACAAAAGATCCTGATATGAAAGCATTTACCGATTTGACGGAAGAACAGAAAAAGTTAGCTCCAAAAGGTGTTGAAGCAAACGAAGTAAAAAAGGATTGCGATGAACATAGGTTAATATACAAATGCCTTTTAGATACCTCGGTGGATAACAGTGGTTATGCCGGAATCACTCGTGTGGTTCGCACCGGCGGCTCTGCACGTATGGATGGAACTACGCTTGTAATCAAGAATGCATCATCAATAATGCTGCTTACACGCATAGAACATTTTTCCGACTTCAGCGACGATAAAGTAAAAGCACTTCAAGAAGCAGTTGATAGTATCACTCCCGACTATTCCGCATTACTGGAAAGACATCAAAAAATACAATCGGAAATTCTAAATCGTGTTACCGTTGATTTCGGCGGAGATAAGCAAAGCGCCAAGTCGTTAGAAGAACTTTTGGCTGATCAACAAGCTCGACCTGACTTTTCACCCGAATTGTTAAAGAAAATATTTGAGATGGGACGCTATTGGTTCATAATTAACAGCGGAAAGTATCCGAGCATTGCAGCTGAAGTTAATTCTACTATTAACCTGCAAACTGCCGGTGCGGTTCAGGGTGACTTGAGAGAAGGCATGGATGCATATTTCAAATGGATGGAAGAAATTGCTCCGGATTGCCGAAACAATGCAAAAAACATTTTCGGTTTTCGGGGAACTTCTTATCCGCTCTTTCCCGATAAAAATTTCGGTGTAAATTTTTATTATAACAGTAAATCCGAAATCGGGATTTTTCCTTATTGGATTTCTGCCGGCGGCTGGCTCCTTCGCCATTTTTGGGATTACTACCTGGTTACCGGAGATTTGGATTTTCTCCGCAATCGAGTTGTTCCTGCTTACAAAGAGTTGGCAGAATTTTATGAAGATTTCCTTACACTCACCGACAAAAATGGGAATTATATCTTTGTGCCGTCAATCTCTCCGGAGAATTTGCCAGGCAGAACAGAACCATCAATGGTAAATGCCACAATGGACATTTCGGTTTGCAGGGAAGTATTAACCAACTTGATTAATGCATGCGAGAGTCTGGATATCGAAAGCGGTAATGTAAATAAATGGAAAACAATGTTGAGCAGGATGCCTCCTTACCTTTTGGAAGCAGACGGTACTTTGAAAGAATGGACGTGGGATAATCTTCAAGAACGTTTCAGTCATCGCCATGTCTCGCATCTCTATGGTGTATATCCCGGCGATGAAATTGATCCTGATCGCACACCGCAATTGGCGCGGGCTGCTATAATTGCAGACCGAAAGCGCACATTCGATACAATGCCGAGAGGAGTTGCCGGCGAAACTTTGGCGGCTTATGCACGCTGCCACCGGGCATTGGTAGGAACGCGGCTCAAGGACAATATTATTGTAGACATCCAATTGAGGCAGATGATTGAACAAGGTTACGTAAGTAACTCATTGAGATGTTCGCGTGAACCTTATGGTATACCGGTGCCTGACGCACAGGCTGGAATCCCTGCAATCATAATGGAAATGCTGCTGTATTCTCGGCCTGGAGTGATCGAGGTTTTACCTGCACTTCCGGCTTTATTGAAAAAGGGTTCGATCAACGGAATGTTGGCTCGTACATTTGCACGAGTAGATAAATTGACATGGGATATGGAAGCGAGGAAAGTGGATATAACAATTACTTCATTGAGAAAACAAGATATTACCTTGATTGCAAGGTACGGAATAGAAAATATTTCTGCACCTGCCGGAGTTTTAGCGTCAACATTCAAAGGCGGCAATGCCGACTGTACAATACATTTACCCGAAAAGAAGGCTGTGGAAATACATTTGAAACTTGGTGATCAAAACCCGGGTGATTGGGTCGCCGATGTGATCTAGCAATTTTAATTTTTTAGCATGCTTGCACCGACAAGTATGTATTGGAGAAAATGATATGAAAAGATCGTTACTTGTATTGACCGTATTCACAATAATATTTATGGATTTGTTCACGATTGAAATATTAAGTAAGCCGGAGGAACAAAACTCTTTAGTCAAATCACAAAGAGATATGGTGCTTTGGTATAAACAGCCGGGCGAGAAATGGCTTGAAGGTATGCCGATAGGAAACGGTTACATGGGAGCCATGGTTTTCGGTAAAGTTCAGAATGAAAGAATTGCGCTGAATGAATCAACATTTTGGTCCGGTCGCCCGCATGATTATACTAATCCCGATGGTTATAAATATTATCCGCAAATGCGTGATCTTGTTTTTGCCGGTAAATATAAAGAAGCCGAAAAAATGGCGGATGAACATTTCTATGGTCTCCCACCGAATCAGCAAGCCTTTCAGCCACTCGGTGATTTACTTCTTGATTTTAAAAATTCCGAAAGTGTTACGGATTACTACCGCGAACTTGATATGGAAACAGGGCTTGTAAAAGTTTCATACAAAGACGGCGATGCCGAATTTACACGGGAAGTTTTCATGTCCTATCCCGATCACATAATGGTTGTTCATCTTACATGTAATCAACCAAATAGAATTTCACTTGAATCCAAATTTAAAAGTCCGTACCTGGAAAATGTTGCAGTTAATCCGGGCAAACTTGTAATGAAGGGAATCTGGCACGGCCCGCTTCCGAAAAATATGCTCAGTTCATTAATCGCAAATGTAGATGGAAAAGGAATGAAATTTCAGACGACAATGCTTGCGTTTCCTGAAAACGGAGAGCAAAGTGTTACCGATACAAGTCTTGTAATAAACAATGCAAACTCCGTCACGTTAATTCTAACTATTGCAACGAGTTTTAAAAAATATAAGGATATAAGCGGAGATCCTGCATCGGCTTGCAATAAAATTCTAAGCAGACTGCCGGGTAATGATTTCAATGTACTTCTTAAAAATCATGAAAAAGATTTTCACCGGTTAATGGATAGAGTGCATCTTACAATCGGTGATTCCTCGATGAATAAAATTCCAACCGATGAACGCCTTAAAATCGTAAAAGAAGGCGGAACAGATATTGATCTCGCATCAAAAATTTTCCAATTTGGCCGTTATATGCTTGCATCGAGCAGCAGGGAGGGAGGACAACCCGCAAACCTGCAGGGAATCTGGAACGAAGATCAGTCGCCGCCGTGGGGAAGTAAATACACAGCTAATATAAATGTTGAAATGAATTATTGGCCTGCAGAAGTTTGCAACCTTAGCGAATGTGCGCTTCCGTTGTTCGATGCAATTAAAGATCTATCGGTTGCAGGTGCCATAACTGCTAAAGAAGAATACAACTGCCGCGGATGGGTTTGCCATCACAACTTTGATTTATGGAGAGGAACAGCTCCCGTAGATGCTGCGCGTTACGGTATGTGGCCTGTTGGCGGAGTGTGGCTGTGCCAGCATATCTGGGAACATTATCTTTATACCGGCGACAAAAAATTTCTCAAAGAGTATTATCCAATCATGAAAGGTTCAGCTCAATTCTTAATGGACCTAATGGTTATACATCCGAAATATAAATGGCTTGTAATTCCAGTGTCTATGTCGCCCGAACAGGGTTTCTTTACAAGTCCCGGCAGCGAAGAATGTTTTTTGACATCATCAACTACAATGGATATTGGACTGACAAGAGAACTCTTTCCGCACTGTATTGAAGCCGAAAAGATTTTAAATACAGATAAAAAATTTGGAAATGGACTTGAAGTAGCGTTGAAAAAAATTCCGCCTTATCAAATTGGAAAAGACGGTTGGCTGCAGGTTTGGTTAGAGGATTGGCAAAGAGGAAAAGAAGGGCATTGCATATCGGCAAACTTTGCGTTCTTCCCCGGCAGTTCAATTACATTACGCGGCACTCCAAAACTTGCAAATGCATTACGCAAGTGGCTTGAACCAAGACGCGGAAACAGCGGCTGGATTTTTTCCTGGGACATTTGCGATTGGGCGCGTCTTCAGAACAAGGCAAAAACCGATACATTAATAAAAAGATTTGAAGGCGGAAGATTAGCTCCCAACCTTCACAATGTGGGCAACAATCAATCCGATGCAAACTTCGGATTCACTGCCGCAGTTGCCGAATGCTTGATTCAAAGTCATACCGGCGAAATAGAATTGTTACCTGCTTTGCCCAACAGCTGGACTAAAGGTTCTGTAACGGGATTAAAAGCCCGCGGCGGATTTGAAGTTAGTATGAATTGGGATAACGGAAAACTCAGTACGTGTGAAATTAATTCATTACTTGGTAATCCATGTATTGTTCGTTATGGTGATAAAACAAAAGCATTTAATCTAAAAGCAGGCGAATCAATTAAGATTAAGGGAGAATTCTAATTCTAGAATATATAAATGATTTATCCATCTTAACCGAAGAGATTATACTATGAAAAATATTTTCATTTTACTTTTATTTTTTATTCTGAATGTAATTGTTCTTGAAGCGCAGGAGATATTGTCTCCAAATAAAAGGATCAAAATTGTCGTCTCTGAAAATGCTTCAGGTCAAATATTATTTAATATTATGTATAATAATGGTGCTAAGTATGTTGAAGTATTGCCGGATTCGCCTTTGGGTATAACCCGCAAAGACCAGCAATTTGTTGATAACCTAAGTATTGTTAAGGAATCCGAATCAAAACAAATACACGATAAATACCAGATGATTACAGGCAAGCGAAAGAACTGTGAGAATTCTGGAACGGAAAAAACACTCAGTTATAAAAATTCCAACAACCAACCTTTGGATATTGTTTTCAGGGCATATAATGACGGTGTTGCTTTCCGTTATGATTTTCCAAACCAGGGAGATACGGTAAACATTATAAGTGAAGCAACAGCCTATATCTTACCGGATAGTACATGCCGGTGGATGCAGCCTTACAGTATTGCGTATGAAGATTTCTTCCCGTTTAGCAAAACCGGAATTGGCAAAGATAAAAAACAAGAATGGGGTCTCCCGGCATTATTCAAAGTAAATGACGAACCCATCTGGACGTTTATTTCAGAAGCTGATATTACAGAAAATAATTGTGCAACTTTTTTATGCAATCTTGATAATGCTAATGAATACAAAGTAACATATCCTTCTGTGAGAAAAGATTTCCCACAAGTTGGAGTTGTGTCTTCATTGCCCTGGAGTTCGCAATGGCATGTACTCATAATTGGAAAATTGTCCGATGTAGTTGAATCGACTTTAATTACCGATGTCAGTGAATCAAATAAATTGAAAAGCACTGACTGGATAAAACCCGGACCAGTATCATGGATTTACTGGGCTAACAATCACGGTTCAAAAGATTATCAAAAAGTTGTTGAATATGTTGATTTAGCTGTTGATATGGATTGGCCTTACGTATTAATTGATTGGGAATGGGAAGAGATGTCTAACGGCGGAAATATTATTGATGCCGTTAATTATGCAAAGAGCAAAGGTATCAAGCCGATGATTTGGTATAACTCATGTTCAAGCTGGGCAACTCCCACAACAAACAAAAATTTATTAACAGCTAAAAAACGCGCTAAGGAATTTGAATGGCTCAATAAAATCGGCGTGTACGGAATTAAAGTGGATTTCTTTGCCGGCGACCAGCAGGATATGATGAAATACTATATCGATATTTTAAAAGACGCTGCAGAGCATCATCTAATGGTAAATTTTCATGGCGCTACTATCCCCCGCGGCTGGCAAAGAACTTATCCTAACTTAATGACGATGGAAGCAGTGTACGGAGCCGAATGGTATAATAATCGGCCAACACTGACAAAGAAAGCAGCCGGCCATAATACAACGCTTCCTTTCACTCGTAATGTTATCGGTTCTATGGATTACACACCTGTTACATTTTCGAATTCGCAGCACCCTCATATTACTACTTATTCCCATGAATTAGCTCTGTCGGTGGTATTTGAATCGGGCCTGCAGCATTTTGCAGATCGGCCTTCTGCTTATGAAACATTGCCGGATGAACCAAAAGATTTTTTGAAGCATGTTCCCGTTGCATGGGATAATACAAAACTGATTGACGGTTACCCCGGTGAAAAAGTTGTAATTGCCAGAAAGAAAGGAAACCAATGGTATATCGGCGGCCTGAATGGAAAAGACAGCGCACAGACTTTAAAAGTAAATTTTGATTTTCTCGGAAGCGGAAATTATAATTTACAACTCATAAAAGACGGAAATAATGAAAAGTCTTTTTCTTATGATTCGTTAAACGTTACTAATGGAGATACTATAAACGTTGATTGTTTTCCAAGAGGAGGTTTTGCCGGGATTCTAACTGCACAAAACAAATAGAAATATTAGTAATTGCATTTAAAACTACAGGATATAAAATCAACTTAGGAGTATTTATGAATAGGAAAAAATTTCTAAAATGCTCATGCGGATTAGGAATAGGCTCATGTTTTGGTTTCGGCATGATTGCAAATGAAAAGCTGCTTGCAGCAGTCGATCAAAACCCGGATCCTGATAAAGGAACACCGGTAATCCCTGCTGACACAAGGCAGGTACAAAATGTTTTGTCTTATATTGATTTTTCTATGGATGAACAAACTAAAAAAGCAATATTTGACAGATTGGGATATGAACATACAACCGACATGGGTTTTAAGAATTGGATTAATGGTAATAAGAAAAATTTGAAAGATTATTTTAACAGGGTAAACTCAAATAAAGATTCTTACTGGGAGAAGATTGAATATCTGCCCGAAACTTCGGCAATAAGAATCACCGGTAAAGAAGTAGATAAGTGCGCTTGTCCGTATGCACAGCATGATAATCCGCCGAAAGCACTTTGCAACTATTGCTGCATAAATTTTCAGATAAGCATGTTTGAAATGCTTCTTGATAAGCCGGTAAAAAAAGTTGAGCTTACAGAAAGCTATTTGCTGGGTGGAAACAGGTGCAGCTCGATTGTATATGTTGACGGATCTTTAGAGTTTTAAAACAACAAAGATAAGAACATAAATTGATTCTTAGGAGAAACAATCTCTGATGATTTTAATTAACTAAAAGTTTTAACGATGAAATCTCTTTAACTTCTCAAAATGCCTGAAATTCCCTGTCAAATAGATTAAATTTCTTTATAGAATTGGAGAAAATAGTAATGAAAAGAAAATGGATTTTATTTTGGAGCACAGTAATCTTTACCTCAGCCTGTTTAGGGCAGATGAAGACAGATACTGTTTCGAATAATAATGAACCGGAACATGAATTTTGTTATACCAATCCTATTACCAGGGATACTTCTCTTTCAGAGATTGTGTGAAAATTAGGTTTAAAAAATAGGAATTAATAAATTGGGGAAACAAAAGCAGAAAAAATAATGAGTAAAATACGACCCGAAGATTCGATATCAGCAGCAACTATTTAGTAGTCTGGATGAACAGGTAAATTCAGAATCCATAGTTCGTGTAATTGATGTAATAATAGATAAGATATATGAGGGAAAAAATATAGAGCAGATAAAAGCCAATGAGGTGGGGCGCCCGGAATATCCAAGGTCAAGTCTGCTAAAGTTATATGTATATGGATATATGAATAGGATAAAAAGTTCAAGAAAACTTGAAAGAGAATGTCCATGCTGAAATCCGTTTATTATCTTTATCGTATAACTTATTAAGAGTATTTAATCTCGATAGTTTTGAACATTTAATGCAAAAAGCAAATAATTTTAACTGGAGTTTAGCTTAAAAAGGGCTAAGCATTTTTTTAAGACTGAGTTTTAATATCTATTTCTTTTTAACGCAGGTATAATAGTAATAAGTATTGAGAAAAGTGATTTTAACACAGGCTCTTTCAATGAGGGATTATGATATTATCAAGGTAGGCGGTAAATGGTACTGCACCGGGACAACAGCTCCTATCTGGACCGGGCACAATCCAGGGGTGCGTCTTCTGGTATCGGATGATTTGATTCAATGGCGGTTTCAGGGCTGGCTTATCGATGCAAGCAAACTTCCACTGGATTGTCCATATAACGGCCGTTTCTGGGCGCCGGAGATTCATTACATAAAGAATAAGTTCTGGCTGACAATAAATAGCGGAATGGTTACTAAAGAAGATCCGAAAGGGATGAAAACTCACAGCATCTGGCTGTTTTCATCTGATAAGATTACGGGTCCTTATAAACTCGTAAACGGACCCTTAACGCCGCAATATAATAACGATGCAACATTATTCGAGGATACCGACGGGCAGACTTACCTATACTGCAGCGGCAACGGCCTCTTCCAGGCTAAGATAGATTTATCGCAAGGCAAACTGATAGGTGGTATACATAAATTTCTGGATAAAAAATCACCGGGTAACCCGGACTGGATGATCGGCGGTATCGAAGCTCCGTTTGTTGTAAAGAAAGACGGTACATATTTCATGTTCTTTTCTTCATGGACGCGCGGATATGAAATAGGTTTACTCAACTCAAAATCACCGCTGGGCCCCTGGGAATTCGCTTCGCGTGAACCGATCTTCGGCTCAAGGAAAAGGGGGTACCGCCCTGAACTAGCGGTTGAAGGCGGATACGCAAACTTGAAATACCAGGACACCGAGGATCCCTATTGTGAAGCAGCAAGTAATGCGATATTTATAGGTCCTGACGGAAAGTTGTGGAGTTCATGCCATTACCAAATGTATGACAAACGTCCTTATCCGTATTGTCCTGATCTGAAACCATGGGAAAAAGTTCCCCAGATGGGAATAGAGCCGGTGCATTTCAGGAACGGAAGGTTTTATATCAACGGTCCCACGTGGACAAAGCAATGTGTAGAATAATAAATTTCTGTAAAATTAATTGTTAGAATCATATAATTTTTTCATATGAGTGCTAACATCTTTATTAAATAAAATAATTCAGGAACAATTCTAATGAAAGCTAAATCGTTATTAATTTTGTTTTTATCAATCCTATTTATCTTGCGGCTTGCTGATAAAGTACCAGCCCAGAATAAGAATCATGAATACCAGCCTACTTTTGAATCATTGGACAAGGCTAATCCCGTCCCCGAGTGGTTTAAAGATGCCAAGTTCGGTATATATTTTCACTGGGGAGTTTATTCTGTCCCGGCTTTTGGAAATGAATGGTATCCCCGCAGCATGTATATCAAAGGATCCGCAGAAAACAAACATCATATTGAAACTTACGGTGATCCATCACAATGGCCTTATGATCATTTTATAACAGGCGATAAAGACAAAGAAGGTAACTTTGTACAATTTGCACCTAAGCTCAAATCCGAAGGCGGAAAATTCGATCCCGACGAATGGGCACAGCTGTTTGCAGATGCCGGAGCAAAATTTGCAGGTCCAGTTGCGGAACATCACGATGGTTTCTCGATGTGGGCAAGCAAGGTTAATCCCTGGAATGCAAAAGATATGGGACCGAAACTTGACCTGGTAAAATTGTTAACAGACGCTATCCGTAAAAAGGATATGAAAATAATCCTTTCCATGCATCATGCATATAACATTACCGGCTACTATGATCATGTTCCTAAGACAAATGATCCCAAGCTCCAGATGCTTTACGGACAACAGGGAAAAGAAAAGAACGAAGCTTTTTGGCTGGCTAAACTCAAGGAAATTATAGATGGTTATAAACCGGACATTATTTGGCAGGATTTTAATTTGCATTTAATCTCACAACAGGTTCTTCTGCAGTTTTTAGCTTATTATTACAACCAGGCTGAACAATGGAACAAACCTGTTGTAGCTACATTTAAGGACGGGTTAAATACCAAGTGCGCAGTGCTGGATTACGAACGCGGCGGTCCGCCGGATATCACGGATAATTATTGGCTAACCGACGATGCGATTAGTTCATCAAGCTGGTGTTATACTGATGGCCTTCAGTACTATTCCAGGAAACAGATACTGCATGGTTTTATTGATCGAATAAGTAAAAACGGAAATCTACTTCTAAATATTTCTCCCGAAGCAGACGGTACGATACCACAGGGACAGAAAGATATACTGTTAACAATGGGCGCCTGGTTGAAAAAATATGGTGAAGCTGTTTACGCGACACGTGCGTGGGATAAATACGGGGAAGGTCCTACCAAAATGGGAGCCGCTCACGGTGTAATGGGTGCACCCGCTGAAGGAACGGCAAAAGATGTGCGTTATACAAGATCGAAGGATAATACAACACTTTATGCAATATTACTCGGTTGGGATAAAGGGGAGAAAGAAATTACTCTCAATTCTTTGTCCTCTGACAGGATGGATTTGAAAAATCTGAAATCTGTTGAACTAATTAACAATGAAGCGGGAAAATATCTTCCATTGACATTCATGCAAAATTCAAACGGCTTAGTTGTTAATCTGCCTGACCGGCCTTTCGGCGATTTGGCTTACGTTATAAAGCTTAATTTCGAAGGCAAAATACCACCGCTTTACAATTACGCCGACTTTAGTACTAATTCGCATTATTATATTGTACCGGGAGATAATATAGGAAATCTGGTACTAGGATCGGATTTGAATTTAACAGGAAAGAGAAAGGATTTAGCAAACCAATGGAATTTAAAAAGTGAAAGTAAAGGGGTTTATAAAATTGCCAATCGTGAAAATGATGAGAAAGTATTTGAATGCAGTAATTCCAGTTATAAGCTGATCGAATCGAATTTCACCGGTGGTAACAATCAACTCTGGAAAATCGAACATGCTCACAACGGATTATTTAAAATCTCCAACAAGCAGTTTCCTGATATGATATTAGCATTAAGTGATTCCTGCAAAGAAGGGAGCAAAGCTGAATTGCTCAATTCGAAAAACGCATCTTTCCCTGGGTGGGATATTAAGGAAGTCTGTGAGATGAAAGAGGAAGCATACAAACCTCACAGTATTCCCGGAACAATTGAAGCCGAGGATTTTGATATCGGCTGTCCGGGAGATGCATATTATGATAAAGATGAAATTAACCAGGGGGGAAGGTACCGGCCCAATGAAGGAGTTGATATTGATGTATGTTCTGAAGGAGGCTATACCTTAGGCTGGACAAGTGCCGGAGAGTGGCTCGCCTACACTGTTATGGTTAGTAAACCGGCGACATATCAGGTAACTTTCAAAATTGCTACAAATTCGGATAATGCAGAACTGCATCTTGAATGCGATGGTGAAAACAAAACCGGGATTGTTTCTATTCCAAATACAAAAGGATTCCAATCCTGGAAAGTTGTGAAAAAGAATATTAAACTCGATGCCGGTAAACATATTTTGAGGTTGGTTATTGACGGCGGTCCGCTTAACCTTGATAAAATGGTTTTTGAAGAAATCAAATGACAAAGTTGTAAAAGATTTTCTTTGATAAATAGATAGAAAAGGGAGTGGTATCTACATATAATTTAGAATTAAAACTTATGGTGAATTTGTTTCTAACACTTTATAAGAGGTGAAGAGATCTTTAGCCTCTTTGGGAGCAAATAATGGATGCAGTTAGAAAACTAAAACGGGCCAATCAAAATACCTGGTTTATTTTGATTTTCATCTTTGCATCAGTACTCTATTTATATAAAATCAATTTCAGCGATATATGGATTGATGAAGCATTTACAAAATCGCTGGTAAGGCATTCATACGGGGAAATTATACAGTTAATCAAAAATGATTTTCACCCGCCCTTATATTTCTTCGGGCTGAAATTTTTTGTAACTATTTTTTGGCTCAACGATTTTACAATTAGATTATTTTCTGTTTTAGGAATATTGTCAACAATACTGCTGGCATATATAATCGGACAAAAAGTATTCGGAAAATCCGGTTCGCTCTATTTTTGTCTTTTAATAGTATCCCTGCCAATGCTTGCCGGATTTTCTCATGTAGCCAGAATGTATACCTGGGGAGCTTTTGCAGTTACCGGAACTTTTATTTTTGCGTCTCGTTTCCTTTTGACTAACAAACGGAGTGATTTAACCTGGTTAATGATATTTACATTGATGTCTGCTTATACTCATTACTATGCTTTGTTAGCCGCTTTCTGGGCTAATGTTTTTGTTTTTATTTCCCTTCTCAGCAAACGCAATAATCAATTCAAGACTCATTTGATTTACTCACTTATTGCATTCGTGCTATATATACCATGGTTTACTGCAGTAATCTGGCAGACAAAAAAAGTTGCAGACTCATTTTGGATTCCTGCTTTAAATTGGGAAACATTTTTGTCCTGTTTACTCAGCCCGTTTTCTCCCCAGATTTATCTTCCCCCGTTTTTACCTTTAGCGCTGATAATTTACGGATTGATACTGCTGGTAATCTATAAAAATTATATCGCCGGAAAAGAAAAAAAGGATTTTGCGCTCGGATTATCTATGTGCATGTTTTGGTGTACCATTTTAACAGCCATCATTATATCACTATTAATTAGACCGGTTTTGTATATGCGCTACATTTCTGTTATAGTAACGCTCCTTTTAATTCCGGTAACATTATTTTTTATCTCTACAAAAAATAGTTATATAAAGGGGATTGTTTTAGTAGTGATCATGGCCCTGGGAATTAAAATTTCTATTGATGGCTATTATTTTTCATTCGGACCTTACCAGGCATCACTAAATCATGTACATGAGAAATACCCGGAGATTAAAAAAATAGTTCATGTTGTTGAAGGTTCTGCAGGACCCTTTGTAGAATACGACAATTTTAATATTCAAAACTATTGGTACAATCCTGAACCCACAACTGTCTTTACTAATATGGATGTTTTTAATAATCTTATTCAAATTGATTCGCTCAGGAAAGTGCTCCAAACAGAAGAACCGTTCTGCCTGGTAAATTTTCCCGTTATGCCGTTTAACATAAATAATACAAACCGGATATTATCCGAATCTCAAATAACGAAAGTTGATACAATACTTGATGAAAAAATGACTCCCGGGATTTATATATTACTGTACATGCTGAAATACCAGGGAATTGCCAAACAGGATTAATTTGCCATATGGAACAGATTAACAATAAAAAATGAATATTTAAATGTTGAAATTCTTAAAAAGGAAAGATAGATAAAATGAAAAAACAAGCTTTATTTGCTGTAATTGTAATACTCTCCGTAAAGCTCTATGCACAAACGCTTCCCTATCACGATCCGAATTTAACTCCTGAAGAAAGAGCTAAAGATTTGGTTTCAAGATTAACCCTGGAGGAGAAAGCGGCATTAATGTGCGATATATCGGAAGCAATTCCTCGTCTGGGAATAAAAAAGTTCAATTGGTGGAGTGAAGCTTTACATGGTTTAGCCAATAATGATAGTGTTACTGTTTTTCCTGAACCGATTGGCATGGCAGCTTCCTTTGATGATAAATTGGTATACAATATTTTTAATGCTGTTTCAGATGAGGTTCGGGCTAAATATAATCAATCTCAAAAAAGAGGTTTGGAAAATCGCCGGTTTCTTAGTCTCTCTGTATGGACGCCTAACATAAATATATTTCGTGATCCGCGCTGGGGACGTGGTCAGGAAACTTATGGAGAAGATCCATATTTAACTTCACGTATGGGTATCTCTGTCGTTGAAGGATTACAAGGTCCTGAAAATGCAAAATATAGAAAACTTTTGGCATGTGCTAAACATTTTGCTGTTCATTCGGGACCGGAACCGGAACGTCATCTAATGAACCTAACGGATATCAATCCACGTGATTTATGGGAAACTTACCTGCCCGCATTTAAAGCTCTTGTGCAGAAAGCTTATGTAAGAGAAGTAATGTGCGCTTATCAAAGTATAGACGATGAACCGTGCTGCGGCAATAGCCGGCTTCTTCAGCAAATTCTGCGCGACGATTGGGGTTTTAAATACATGGTTGTCTCCGACTGTGGAGCTATAACCGATTTTTATATAAATCATAAAGTTTCATCGGATGCAACCCATGCTGCAGCTAAAGGTGTTTTAGCCGGAACTGATGTTGAGTGCGGTTTTAATTATGCTTATAAAGATTTGCCCAAAGCTGTAGAGAAAGGCTTAGTTAAGGAAAGCGAGATCAATAAACATGTTATGCGTTTATTGGAAAATCGATTTGAAGTTGGAGATATGGATGCTGATTCATTGGTCCCTTGGACAAAAATTCCAATGTCGGTTGTCAATTCCGGTGAACACCAGAAGTTAGCTCTGGAAATGGCGAGGGAATCAATGACTCTCCTGCAGAATAAAAATAATATTTTACCTTTATCCAAATCCGTTAAGAAAATTGCGGTGATAGGACCTAATGCAGATAATGCACAAATGATGTGGGGAAACTACAACGGCAGGCCAATTCATACTATAACAATATTTGACGGTATAAAAGCAAAGCTTCCGGCAGATCATATAATTTATGATAAAGCGTGTGATCTTGTAGAGGATAAGATTATCGAAAGCTATATTAAAGATTGTTCAATTGATGGAAAAGCCGGCATCAAAGCTACTTACTGGAATAACAGGGATTTCAGCGGAGAACCGGCGGTTGTCCAGCAAATAACAGGACCTTTACAATTAACAACAGAAAGACAGCATGAATTTGCCCCGGGTGTAAACATTCAGAATTTTTCCGGCAAATATGAAACAGTATATAAACCTGCTGAGTCCGGAGAGATTGTATTTAGAATTGAACCGAGAGGAAGATTTGAACTTTTAGTTAATAGCGATACACTTTATAAACCGCGCAGGTTTGGTCCACGAACCATCCGTATCCCTTTAAAAGTTGAAGCAGGCAAAGAATATAAAATCGAAGCCGGTTTTAGACAAATTGGAAACTGGCCTGCTGGTCTGAATCTGAATTTTGGTAAAGAATTTCCGGTGAAGTTCGATGCACTAATAAAAAAATTAAAAGATGCGGATGTTGTAGTCTTCGTTGGCGGTATTTCTTCCAGGCTGGAAGGAGAACAGATGCCCGTAGATTTGCCCGGTTTCAAAGGAGGTGACCGCACTAATATCGAACTGCCTGCAATTCAACAAAAATGCCTGAAAGAACTGAAACAGGCGGGGAAGAAGATCATTTTTGTCAATTGTTCCGGTTCAGCTATAGGATTTGTACCGGAAACAAAAACCTGTGATGCAATTCTTCAGGCATGGTACAGCGGAGAAGCGGGCGGTAGGGCAGTTGCAGATGTGTTGTTCGGTGATTATAATCCTTCCGGAAAATTACCGGTTACATTCTATAAAAATATAAATCAGTTGCCTCCTTTTGACGATTATTCTATGAAAGGACGCACCTACCGTTTTATGTCGGATCCTCTTTTCCCCTTTGGATTCGGATTAAGTTATACAACTTTCTCTATCGGTAATGCTCAAATCAGTACTACCAAAATTAAAAAAGACGACAGCGTCGAACTTACTGTCCTTGTAACAAATACCGGGAAACGCGACGGAACAGAGACAGTCCAGGTTTTTGTACATAAGGTAAACGATACAGATGGTCCTATTAAAACCTTAAGAGGTTTTCAGAGAGTAGATGTTGAGGCTGGTAAAACAGCTCAGGTCAAAATTGAATTGACTTCCGATGCATTCAAATTTTTCAATGAAAAAAAATATAAAATGGCTATAGAGCCCGGAGAATACGAGGTGTTTTATGGCTCAAGTTCCAGGGAAAAAGATCTAAAATCTGTTAAAGTTGCAATAGAGTAATGTTATTGATTAAAAATAAATGTTTCAATATCCGGGAAATAATTTTGGTTATATAGAATTATTCAAATTTAACTTAAAATCGGAGATGTAGTATTCCAACAAGTTGGAATAAATTATCTCATCTCTGTAAGCTTATTTTTATACACAACCTCTCATGAAAGGAGCAGTCATGTCACGTTTCTTCTATTTTTATCTGGTAATTTTTTTAGTAATGAATATTGGTTGCAATGAAAAGGAGATCAACGGAAAATGGAAAGGAGAAATGCAAACACCAAATGGTCCCTTTGAATTAACATATGATTTCAATGTAATCGGAGATAGTTTGGCAGGTACAGTTACCAGTCCAATGGGACAATTACCTATTAGTAACGGGAAAGTTGATGGTAAAACTTTTTCCTTTGATGTGAATGTTAACGGAATGACTTTCAGTCAACAATGTACCTATATGACCGATTCAATTTCTATGAAGGTACAGGGAATGCAGGGGCCAATGGAAATTATGCTGAAGAGAGTGCCGGAATCAAATAATGAATCTAAGTAAAATTTCTTTTTATATATCGGATTAATTTTTAACAATATTTCCGGCTCAATAGAAGGATTATCAAGGAGGAAATAAATATTTTAATTTTTATTTATAAAGAATTTTAGATTGGATCGTAAGTATGATAAGCACAAAAATATTTGTCAAATCCGCACTATTTATTTTCTGTTTGATGGTATCAGTTGTATTTGCTCAACAAGCAGAACGGGAAGAACTTGGAAAACTGCAAACCGGTGCTAAGGTACTATTTATTCACAATTCGGGTGATAAGTGGGGTGTTGAAATCATGGGAGATATTGTTCCACGACTTACTCAAACGAAGCCAGCTGTAATTGAGATTTTCCGGAATGAAAAAGAAATTCTTAAACTTAATGCTGGATACAATTCTATTCAAAAATCCGGTTCGAATATCGATGCCCATGCCGAAATAGTATATAATAATAATGTTGTTTTTCATGTTCATGATGTGTGGAGTATTAGTGGTACAGTACTATCAGTCCACAGAGAAGTGAAAGTTACAGGGAGCGCTCCCGGCGGTTTTAATTCTTCCATAGTTTTTATGGTTGACTCATCTGTACACTGGAATGATATAAATTGCCTGGCACCGGGTGCTTTGTATGGTGACCCGACCCATGACGGTGAACGGTCGCCCGGCGGTACTTTAAATTATGCTGCACACCGGTTCATTATGCGTGAGGATATCCTTCCTGCCCCAATGTTTGCACTCTCTTTTGAAAATGGTACTTCAGTAACTATGCTGGATCCCTCACCGGATGGTGCTTCAACGGTCGATGAAACAAAGCTTACAAATGATGTAATGACAGATAGAAGGTTTCAATTCGGTTCCCTCGGAGCCTGGCAGGATGACAATAATCCCATTGAATTCGGTTTTATATATCCTGGTACAATGAGCTTGTATTCATTCGGATCAAATGCATCAGCTAAGCCAAGATGGATAAGACGTTTTCATCCGATCGCTCAGGGAATAAGTCATAGTTATAAAGTGGACTTCCGATTTGGACAACGGGAGTCATTTCGGGATGTTACACGAAATAGCTGGCGATGGGCCTGGGGCATTTTAAAACCTCCGGTTATTCCCATTAACATCGAACAGATGCGTCAAATTCTAACGGATCAATTGGCTTCTCAGGCAGCAACCATCGACGGGCGTACAGGAATCCCGTTTGCAGTCGCTACCTTTGATACTAACAAGCCTCAATGGAACTGGACCATGACAGCAATGGGTTTTGTCAGCAAAAACATTGAGTGTGCGGATCAGTTATTGCGTGAAGGAGACCGTGACACAACAGAGCGGGGAAAGAAAATGCGTCGCATCGGACTCTCTATCATATCTGCAATGATTAAAGCACTTCATAAAATACCGCTTGAAGGTACGGGGTATGATCTTTCCACAGGAAAACCATGGACCGGAGAACATCAGGAATGGCTTGCACCATGGCTGCGCAATGCAACTGAAGGGATGCGCGTACTTATGCGGGCGTATCAGCGCGAAAAGACTCTCGGCCGGCATCATCCGAAATGGTTAAAATGGGTGAAGACATATGTGGACTGGCTGATTAAACAGCAAAGGGATGATGGATCATATCCAAGGCGATGGAAACCGGGAAGTAACGAAGTCGCGGAACCGACAGGATCCACCAGCTATTGTCCTGTTCCTTTACTTGTTCTCATGACCGAAATAACCGGTGAGCCTGAATATGAACAATCAGCTATCCGTGCAGCCGATTATGTCTGGAATTATTGGGGAAAGCGGGGACTCTTCGTTGGCGGAGCGAGCGACAATCCAAATATTACAGATAAAGAAGCCGGGATGTTAAGTCTTGAAGCATTCCTGAGTCTGTATGAGTCAACAAAGAAAGAAAAATGGCTGGAGCGTGCAAAGTCAGCTGCAGATTATACTGAAAGCTGGGTATGGATATGGAACCTTCCGATGCCGGTTGATGCTGACAACGCTCATCTCGATTGGAAGAAAGGTGTTCCGGTTATCGGCGTTCAGGGAATAACTGCCCGCGGCCCCGGTGGTGTGGATGAGTATTTGGATTGGTCAACATCATCTTATGCAAGATTATATCTTTTAACGAAGGATAAGCACTACCTTGATGTCGCCCGGTTACTTTTGCATGACACAAAATCTATGGTTGCTTTGCCCGGACATCTGTATGGTATGAAGGGAATAGGGTGGCAGCAGGAACATTGGTCAATGGGGCCGGGCAGATACGGACGCGGTGTCGGCTCTCACCGTTTCTGGCTGCCATGGGTTACGGCAAATCACTTATACAGTATCACCGGTTTGGAAGAACTTGATCCGGCGCTATTCAAAAAATTATCTAAAGGGAATTGAAGTTATTGATTCAACGATTTATCTTAGTTAAATAGGAAAGCCTGGAAATCCGATCCAGGCTTTTGTATTTATAAGTCATTTTCTAAATTAGTTTATCTCCATCTGAATGCGCTTCCTTTATATTCCGGTTTATCGGACATAGTACAGGATGCCTGGTCTCCGTTAACATTGAGTATCATTAATTTTGGATCTTTAGAAGTGTAAGGAGTCCAAACACCTTTTTCCTCACCATTCGGATTACCGAACTTAGCAAAGTTGGTATAGTAATTAACCATTTGGCTGCTCAAAGCTTTGTCACCTGCAGTAAAAGGACGCCAGCTATGCCTGAATGAATGGAATACATACCACAAATCAGAAGAGTGGAAGGCACCGCTGGAATCACCAGGTAATTGTCTGGCAAATAAATAGGCATAAGCAGGCTTACTGCTTTTTTCAGCCCGCAATGCACAAAAATCTTCAACAGCTTTTGTCATATCAAATAGGTCATTGGCAGTATACCCAAACATATAAGGGATATCGGCAATGTTGCCGGCTTTTGCTTCATCGCTGAAAGTACCCTTCAATAAATAATTGTCTATAACAGGAGCCCAAAACATGCGTTTACCAGTTGCATCTGAATATTCTTTTGACATTTTCAGAAGCGAATCAAAAGAAAGTGAGCGCATTTCCTTTAAAGTCCTTATCTTAAAATAATCCATCATTTCTTTGTTCGCTGTTTGAGCAGAATCAAGATTATTAGTACCCAGACGAAAATTCCCTAATCCGCCGCCGCTCATGCTTATTGCATGACTAACCAAGTCTTTTGACAGCGGAGAAGCACACAATGATTGAACACTGCCGGCTCCTGCACTCTGACCGAATATAGTTATATTGTTTGGATCTCCTCCAAACTGCTTAATATTATTATGAATCCATTTAAGTGCTGCAACCTGATCAAATAAGCCATAATTACCTGATATGCCATGAGGACTTTCAGCCGATAAAAGCGGGTGTGAGAAGAAGCCAATAATACCAAGACGGTATGTTACCGATACTAAAATAACACCTTTTGAAGCCCAGGTTTCACCGCCGTCCATTTCCGGTTCAAAGGCAAACCCCTCACGATAACCTCCTCCATGTATCCACATAGCAACAGGGAGTTTCTTATCTATTTGGCCTGCAGCGGGAGTCCAAATATTCAGATAAAGACAGTCCTCGCTGAATGGAACAGAACCGCTGGCGCGCCATTCCTTTCCGTAAAAACTATTGGGATCCCAGGTTACCTGCTCGGCAGCAGCGCCATATTTATCTGCTACTTTTACACCTTCCCAGGGAACTACAGGCTGCGGCTCTTTCCATCGCAAGATGCCTAAGGGAGGTGCTGCAAAAGGTATCCCCTTATATGCAATAACTCCCTCTGTCGGAGTCTTCACTCCGATTACCTGTCCGCCTTCAATATTCAAAACAGGATTCGATTTTTTTTCGCTGCATGAAACTAAAGTCAACAGCATGCATATTAAAAGAAAGTAAAATAAGTATTTCATGAGACCACCCGGTTTTTGAGAAATAAAAAATAATATTAGCTTAGGTAAATATAATACGAAAAGAAAGTATCCCGCCAACATTTTTAATATGTAAATATCCTGCTCATCTTCAATGTATTTAGTTTTAATAAGGATGAGACAGTAAATAATGATTTTGACGTGAATAAAATAATTCTAAATAAAAACCTATTTGAGGACATTGCTATTGCACTAACCTAAAAGAATTAATTATCTTTGATTAAAAAAAAATCAAGTTTCTTGCAGCATCATTTAAATCAAAAAAATTCTGACGAAAAAAAAGGTATTAGCCGACGACGTTTTATAAAATTAGCCGGAATTTCTACTATCGGGATATCTTCATTAGGATATATTAATCTTCAAACAAAAAGGATTTCTATTGTTACTGATCCTGCAGATAAAATATCAGGTTCACAACCGTCACAATGGGCTGTTGAAGAATTAGAGAAATCATTAATTGCCAGCGGTGTAAAAGTTTATCGGTGCAGCAATATATCTCAAACCAGAGACGGAGACTTCTGTATTGTTGCTGCAGGTTCAAATTCTGCTTTAGCTGTCCGGCTGCTTAAAAATTTAAATAAGAAAATACCGGCCGTCCCGGAAGCTCTTGGTTTAATCCCGTTAAGATCAGATGATAAACAAATCTTATTAGCTTGCGGGTATGATATACGGGGACTCGTTTATGCTCTGCTGGAGCTTACCGACAAAATCAAATGTTCAGATGAACCTGTTAACTCAATCTATATTCAAAATTCTATCATTGAGAAACCGGCAAATGATATCCGCAGTCTTAACAGACTTTTTGTTAGTGAGATTGAAGATAAACCCTGGTATTATGACCGGGAAATGTGGAAAGAATATCTTACCATGCTGACCACACAGCGCTTTAATCGTTTTAATCTGAGTTTTGGAATCGGTTACGATTTCCTGGAAAATGTTACCGACGCTTATTTTCTTTTTGCTTATCCGTTCCTGTTGTCTGTACCAGGATACAATGTGCGGGTACCGCAATTACCGGATTCAGAGCGAGATAAAAATCTTGAAACGTTGAAATTTATTGGCGAGCAAACTGCTGCCCGCGGCATTCAGTTTCAGCTGGGGATCTGGATGCATGGATACAAATGGAGCAACAGCCCTAATGCAAATTATACCATAGAAGGATTAACCCCTGAAAACCACGGGCCGTATTGCCGGGATGCAGTCAGGCAACTTCTGCAAAATTGTCCGGCTATCAGCGGAATAACATTCCGCATACACGGAGAAAGCGGTGTTAAGGAAGGCAGCTATAATTTTTGGAAAACTGTATTTGAGGGAGTTGCTGCCTGCGAACGCAAAGTTGAAATTGATATGCATGCTAAAGGGATAAATCAGGAAATGATTGACACTGCAATTGCAACCGGAATGCCTGTTAAAGTTTCTCCCAAGTACTGGGCAGAGCATCTTGGTTTACCTTATCATCAGGCAGATATAAGGGCATTTGAAATTCCGAAACCGGGTCAAAAAGCTGAAGGACTAATGAATTTAAGTGCCGGTTCGCGTAGTTTCATGCGTTATGGTTATGGAGATCTTTTCAAAAAAAACAGGCGCTACGGAGTTTTACATAGAATATGGCCCGGCACGCAGCGACTTTTACTCTGGGGCAGTCCGGAAATGAGTGCTGCATATTCAAAGGTGTTCAGTTTTTGCGGAAGTGCTGGGGCTGAACTAATGGAACCGCTGTCATTTAAAGGCCGCCGCGGTTCAGGTATAGCCGGGGGACGCTGTGCTTACCTTGATAAATCATTAAAACCGAAATGGGATTGGGAAAAATATCTTTACAGCTACAGAATATTCGGCAGACTCGCATATAATCCTGATACAGAACCAAGTATATGGCGCAGGTATTTAGTGAAACATTTTGACAGCGGAGCAGGTGCTGTTGAATCGGCTCTTGCAAATGCTTTTCCAATACTTCCGGTTGTATTAACTGCTCATGGGGTTTCAGCAGCAAACAATTTATATTGGCCTGAGATTTACACAAATTTATCAATTGCAGATCCCAATAATAAAAATCCGTTTTTTGATACTCCATCCCCGAAAGTATTTGGTAATGTCAGCCCGATGGATCCTCAACTGTTTATGGGTATAAATGATTTTGCAGATGAGCTGTTAAAAGGTGAATACAGCGGCAAATACACTCCAATAGAGTATGCTCAATGGATAGAAGACTATGCTGAAGCAGCATATGAACAACTAGCAATAGCAAAAAGCAAATCAAAAGGAAAACAAAAACCTGAATTCCGCCGTATGGCAGTTGATGTAGCAATAGCGGCTGGATTGGGCCGATTCTTCGGAGCCAAATTCAGAGCCGGCGTCCTTTTTGGAATCTTTTAAACAAAGCGGCGACCGGAATGCATTGGAATTATCAATAAAAACTTATCATAAAGCGAGGAATTTCTGGATTGAACTTTCCGAAATAGCCAGGGATGTGTATAAACATGATATTACTGTAAGCGAACTGGATGTGTTAAGGGGTCATTGGCTTGATCGTTTACCTGCAATTGATGAAGATATTGACTTTATGAAAAATATATTGAATGAAACTCCGGTTACTACGGCTGTTCAAAAAGATAATATACGATTGGCCATAGAGAAAGCACTGGGCCGGCCGAAACGTGATTCTGCAATTTGCAAGCATAAACAACCGGAACACTTTACAGCAGGAAAAGCTTTGGATCTGGAATTATCAATTGAGAAAAAAGTAAGATCTGTAAAATTATATTATCGGCATGTAAATCAGGCTGAGAGATTTAAAACATTAGAAATGAAGCAGGCAGGCAACAGTTTTGTAGCTGCTATTCCGGCTGAGTATACCGAAACTCTGTATCCTCTTCAATATTATTTTGAATTGAGAGAAAGAACGGATAATGTTTGGCTGTATCCGGGATTATCTGCATCATTGACTCAACAACCGTACTTTGTTGTACAGAGTATATAACCTATTAATTTGGGGCAATGAATATTCACAACTGTAGCTGGTTCAAAATTTAATTTATTTTAAATGCTGCCTTACTAAATCAATCACATGAACTTTATGCTGCTATATAAATTGATAAACTAACATTAAAAAGATTTATTTTTATTTTGTAAACTGGAAATTAATATTCAACAAGGATCTGCCATGAAAAAATTTCAAAAAATCATGATGCTGTTATTCGGCACCATTATCATATTGACTTACCAAAGCTTCTTAGCGGAATCGGACGGTTCTGTTAATAATGCAGCACCCGGCGATACTGCGCGAAGTTTGGCACCTTACTTTACCAATGTTACATCATCTCCCAAAACACCGGACGCAGAAGGTTTCCTGCAGCGATGGCTGCTTCTGGAACCGATTGATAAACCAAACAGGAGCAATACTGTTTTTACCGACAGCTATATCCGGAACGCCTTTGATACCTTGTACTTTCCCGGTCAGTTTACTACAGTCCCGAACGACGGTGACAAGGTAACTGTAGGAGGTCAGGAACTCACCTGGCATGCTCTGGACGCTGCAAATTTCAATGTCAAACTCTTTCGATTTGCATATGGTCTGGATAAGAAGATATATGGTGTCCTGTTTTGGGCAGTTACTGTTGTTAACAGCCCGCGGGAGATGAAAGACGTTCGTCTGGCAGTCGGTTCCAATTCAGCATCTATGTGGTGGCTTAATGGCAAAGAGGCTGTCATCCTTTCGGGTGATCGGAGAATGGTAATGGATGACTGTGTTTCCAAACGCCTGACACTTAAAAAAGGCAAAAACATTATTCGCGGTGCTGTAATCAATGGTCCCGGTATGAGTGATTTTTGTGTTCGTTTCATAGATGAAAATGGTAATCCAATAAAGGACCTTACCATGAATATTGAAAGTTCCGGAAAATAATGGATTATTTTTTTATGATCTTAATTCTTTTTGTTTTTGGAGGTTTTATGAAGTTCCGTTTTCTAATAGCAGTAGTTTCCATCCTACTTCTTCTAAGTTTTTCTCGATCGGCATTAGCGCAGATCGGTGAACCTTACATTCACGATCCATCAACCATAGTTAAGTGTGACGGCAAATATTATACTTTCGGTACACGCGGCGGCGGTTTGATTTCTGACGACGGCTGGGTTTGGAAGAGCGGGGCTGTACGTCCCGGTGGCGGCGTGGCACCCGATGTCATTCATATCGGCGATCGTTATTATGTCTCCTATGCAAAAGGTGGCGGAGGATTGGCCGGCGGACATGCCAGCAATGTTTATGTTATGTGGACTAAAACGCTTGACCCCATCTCCCCCGACTTTGGATTTAAAGACGAAACCGTCGTAGCTTCATCTGACGGTGTTGAAGACTGTGATGCAATTGATCCGGCATTTCTGCTTGATCCTACTGATGGCCGGTTATGGCTTACATATGGAACCTACTTCGGTTTCATAAGGATCGTTGAGCTCGATCCTAAAACGGGAAAACGCATCGAAGGCAACAAGGCAAAAGATATAGCTATTGACTGTGAAGCTACCGCGATGATGTATCGGAATGGCTGGTACTATCTGCTTGGTACTCACGGCACTTGCTGCGACGGCTCCAACTCCACATACAATATCCGTGTAGGACGCTCCAGGAATGTAACCGGTCCTTATCTGGATAATATGGGTAGAGATATGCTCAAGGGCGGGGGTAAACTCGTAGTTGCCGCCAGCGGTACCTTTATTGGTCCGGGTCATTTCGGCCTGCTAGACCTTGGGGATGGTGTTGAAAAATTTTCCTGTCATTATGAATCAGACCTGGCACAGGGTGGCCGGAGCGTATTGGGTATTCGCCCGCTTCTCTGGAAAGACGGATGGCCGGTTGCCGGTGATAATTTTAAAGAGGGTACCTATGAAATCCAGTCTGAACGCAGCGGCTATGCACTTGAACTGGCAGTGGATTTTGTAAGGATGACTCGAGGAACATGGCGGTTTTTTAGACAAAATAATGATGAACCGGTAAAACCGGTTTCACCTCAGACTCTGGCAGAGGATTCAAAAGATTGGCCGACCGGTAATATCGAAGTCCGTATGGGCGATTTTATGGTTCGTCCGCACCAAAAGTGGAGGATTACTCCTGTATCAGGTGTGGGAGGTTACCCGGGTTCTCCATATTTCAAAATTACTATTGACAGTACGGATCGTGCATTAGCTGCTACAGCAGATGCAGAAATAATTACTGTACCAAAATTCACGGGAGCTCCGGAACAACTTTGGCGCATCGACCAGCTGACTGATGGAACTTACCGCATTATGCCAAAGGTTGTGCCTGATTCTAAGGAACCTCTTGCTTTGGTTGCAGTTGGTGACTGTACACCTACTTTGGCTAAGTTTGATCCAAAGAGTGATAATTCACGTTGGAACTTTAAGACACCCTGAAGAAAATAGAGTAATCATTTGTGAGAAAAGATGTTTAGGCATTTTCCCGTGCATCTTTTTTATTACAACTATAAAAAGGGATCTCTTTAATCGGGAAAGCGAAATACCTGGAAAGGCGGATCTGGTTAATTCCAAAACGGGATATTGAATTAACTAATTAATATAAATTTAACCGGATGGATTATGAAAAAAAATTTTAATTTTCTATTAATCATCTCTTTTACTGCAATACTTGTAATTTTCAATTCAAAACAGACTTCTAACGCTCAAACACCGGAAAAAAAGAAGCTTGTTCCTACGGTAACAATCCCTGCTCCTCCGGGCTCCAAAGGTTTTGGTATGCCTTCAACGAATAACGGAAGTACACCGCGTCCAAGAAGAAGATGGGTAAGTCCAAGCATAACACAATCCCGTGAGATCGTCACTACTGTACTTGATTCATTGGTGATGAGTGATCCATACATTTTTCCCGATAAAAAGACACATACTTATTATCTTACAAGCAGCGGCGGTAATATTTATAAGAGTAAAGATTTGAAAACATGGACTGGTCCTTACGGGGCTTTTGATGTTACAGGCACATGGATGGAAGGGATTCCGTTTGTTGCTGCTGCTGAAATTCATGAAGTCAACGGCAAATATTATTATGCAGCAACATGGACTGATAGAAAAGACCTCGTTGATGTTGTTCCTCGTAGATACAATGTCCATCGAAATCAGACGCAAATTTTAGTATCCGGTAAACCGGAAGGACCTTACAAACCTTTGAACCCAGATCCGGATTATGATTACCTTTATCATAATTGGGATGTAATCGATGGTACAATCTGGTATGAAGATGGTATCCCGTATTTTGTCTTTGTTCATGAATGGACTCAGGTTGTTGACGGAACAATGGAGTATGTTAAGTTATCTCCCGATTTAAGTAAAAGAATTTCTGATCCTGTATGTCTTTTCAGGGCAAGCGAAGCTCCATGGGCGCTTGAAATGGTTGCCAACGGAGAGATGACTTTTGGTATGAAGCTCCCGGGATGGGTTACCGACGGACCCGAGTTGTTCAGAACAAAAACCGGCAAGTTGGGAATGCTTTGGTCAAGCTGGGGAAAAGGAAGGTATTTGCAGGGAGTTGCCTATTCTGAATCAGGAACAATTGATGGTCCCTGGATACAGGAAGAACAACCATTTGTAGGAAACAATTCAGGGCATGGGATGATTTTCACAACATTTGAAGGGAAACGTCTGCTGGTTATACATCATGCAGAAGGAGACGGACCTCGTAAACCAAGACTTTATGAAATAGATGATTCAGGTGATAAGCTGGTTATGGGTCCCGGATATAATCCATAGTACGGTCAAAACAGTAACAAAGTTCAAATTCAGCTCTTTAGTTAAAGGAATTAAAATTATGCGGAATAATAACATTAAGACGACAGTCAAAATTTTTTAATATATAAAATCTCTCTTAAATAAAATCAGGAGTTTTAACTTAAAACGAGCGGAGAAAAAATGAAAACTTTTATTACAGGTATTTTATTGTTCCTGCTGAGCATAACTTCTTTTGCCCAAAATCTGGATGGAAGCTGGAAAGGTAAAATGGGCACACCAAACGGCGATATGGATTTAATTTTCACTTTTAAAGTAGAGGGTGATACTTTGAGCGGAAATGTTACTTCAGAAATGGGAACTCTTCCTATTGAAAATGGAAAAATAAATGGAAATGAATTTTCATTTGATGTAGATGTAAATGGACAGATTATAAGTCATACCGGTGTTTTGGATAGTAACATAGTTAAACTAAGCTTACCATGGACCGACCAGCCAATGGAATTAAGCAGGGTAAAAAAAGAATCTAAAATTGATGGTAAGTGGATTGGTATGGTAAGCGGGCCCCAGGGAGAAATGGAATTAACTTTTACATTTAAGGTAAATGGAGATACACTAACAGGGACGGATTCTTCTTCTTTAGGGGTAATTGATTTAACCAATGGAATCGTAAATGGAAATGATTTTTCATTTGATATTGATTTAAATGGGATGAAAATAAGTCATAAGTGTAAATATCTTGACAACGATACAATTAATGTTGATGCAGATGTAATGGATCAGCAAATAAATATGAAACTAACGAGGGCAAATACAGAGGCTATTTCACAAGACCAGGATTTTTATATTTTTCTTTGTTTTGGACAATCAAATATGGAAGGTTTTCCGGGAATTGAAGAGCAGGACAAGACGAATGTGAATGATCGTTTCAAGGTTCTTGCTGCGGTTGATTTTCCCGGACTTAACCGGGAAAAAGGACATTGGTATACGGCCGTCCCTCCTCTATGCCGTCCGGGCACAGGTCTCAGCCCGGCTGACTATTTCGGCAGAACCCTTGTTGCCAGCCTGCCGGAGAACATCAGAGTTGGGGTTGTGGTTGTAGCAGTAGCAGGATGCAAAATTGAACTTTTCGAAAAGGATAAATACCAGGAATATGCTTCAACAGCTCCGTCCTGGATGAAAAATATCATCGAGCAGTATGACGGCGATCCATATAAATATCTTGTTGACATGGCCAAGCTAGCCCAGAAATACGGTGTCATCAAAGGAATTCTTCTGCACCAGGGTGAGTCAAACACTGGTGATAAAGACTGGCCGAACAAAGTTAAAGGCATCTACGACAACCTGGTTAAAGACTTGAATCTTAATGCTGAAAAAGTACCTCTGCTTGCTGGTGAGGTAGTGAATGCCGATGAACAGGGTGCTTGTGCTAGTATGAATAAAATCATTGATGAATTGCCTAAAACAATTCCAAATTCATTTGTTATTTCATCGGCAGGCTGTACGGCCAGACCGCCGGATCATCTGCATTTCACAGCTGAAGGTTACAGAAAACTCGGGACGAGATATGGAGAAAAAATGCTTTCTCTCCTTGGTTATGAAGTTACAAAACCTGAGTTAAAGTAAATGTCTGAAGAAAATTATTATAGAATTAAAATTCATTATAAAAAGAGAAAAAAATAATTTTGTATCGAATCCGAATCAATAAAATTAATATTTGGTAAGGGAAGCATTGTTATGAAGAACATATCTTTTTTAATTACATTAATTATGATGCTCGCTGCAGGGCCAAACATTGCTCAACAGCCGGAACCCGTTAAGGTTGATGATGGTTTGTTGCAGGGAAAGTATGAAAATGGGCTAACTGTTTATCTGGGGATTCCATTTGCCGCTCCGCCGGTAGGCAGCCTCCGCTGGCGCCCGCCTCAACCGGCAGCAAAATGGGATGGTGTAAGAGAAGCCGTTAAGTTTGCGCCCGATCCTGTACAAGGATGGGGAGATCCTTCCGGTCAGAGTGAAGATTGTCTTTATCTAAATGTTTGGACACTCGCTAGGACAGCAGGTGATAAAATCCCGGTTCTTGTTTGGATATATGGTGGAGGATTCAACGGCGGAGCTACATCAGTTCCAACTTACAGCGGTGAGAAGTTAGCTAAAAAAGGAGTAGTACTAGTTAGTATTGCATATCGTGTTGGCTATATTGGATTTTTAGCTCATCCGGAATTAAGCGCGGAGAGCCCGCATCATGTATCCGGAAATTATGGTTTGCTGGATATGATTGCCGGGCTTAAATGGATTAAGAAGAATATCGCGGCATTCGGCGGTGACCCCAGCAAAGTAACAATTTTCGGTGAATCGGCGGGAGGCATAGCTGTTAGTATGCTTTGTGCATCACCATTAGCTAAAGGATTATTTGAAGGCGCTATATCCGAAAGCGGCGGTTCATTCGGACCCACAAGACCTACTACATATCCCGGTGAGAATATGAAGACTTTAGCACTTGCAGAACATGAGGGTGAGCAGTTTGCAGAGAGAGCAGGGGTTTCTTCTATTAAAGAATTAAGAAAAATTCCTGCCGATAGTCTGGTAAGGGGTGGTTTTGGAAAAGGCCTTGCCTGGCCGATTGTTGATGGATATGTAATTCCTGATGATCAATATAAACTTTATGAAGCCGGCAGGTTCAATGATACACCCATTCTGGTTGGCTACAACTCTGATGAAGGTGCAAGTTTTATGAGAATAAAAGAACCGGAAGAATATATCAAGAGTGTTAAAGAACGATATGGAAAATTTGCTGATGACCTGCTCAAAGCTTATCCCGTTGGTACAAATTCAGTCCCAAAGACAGCTCGTGATCTAATGCGTGATGCAGCTTTCGGCTGGCAAACATGGATCTGGGCCCGTCTTGAGTCAAAGATGGGAAAGTCCAAAGTATTTTATTATTATTTTGATCAGCACCCGGACTATCCAAAGGATTCACCTCAATTTGGACATGGTTCACCGCACGGGCAGGAGGTTGCTTATGTTTTCGGGCATCTGAATACAAAAGATCCTGAAATTTCAAAATCTGACTTTGAAATTTCAGATGCAATGAGTACGTACTGGACTAACTTTTCCAAATATGGCGATCCTAATGGTAAAGGTGTTCCCGAATGGAAACCGTTTAGCGATAAGCATCAGGATGTTATGTACTTTAGTCAGACTCCACACATAGGACCTGTGCCCGATGCAAAATCACTAAAGGTGCTTGATGCTTATTTCAAATGGCGGCGTTCACCTGAAGGAGAAGCCTGGGCTAAATGATGAGCTTTATAATTAAAATATCTCCACCATATTTATTTGTAAAGTATAACAGATTGTTTTCAGTCTTATGCTTTTTAATAATGGTTTTAATTACTCAGAATATTCAAGCCCAAGAGACTATTGATGTGGGCAAAACAGGGTGGGATGTTAAAAGACCTGTAATGGCCGCAGCCTGCGAAAGCGGTTGTCCCTGGGGAGAACTTGGTGATTTTATAAAGGAGTCAATGAAACCTTATGGCTATTCTGTAATACTTTGCCGCAATTGCAACAGGTGGTACGGACCTCGTCTTGTCTCCGAAAATGATTTTCCCCCGCCTCTTGATGAAATAAATCTTGAAGATGGAGTTAATGTTCGGGTTAATGCTAAAGTTGATTTCGGTGTTACATCCAGTGCCATGCTGAGTAATGCTTATAATAAAACGCTTGCAGGAAAAGGTCCTTATCATAATCTCAGACTAATTGCAAAAATAGAAGACCCGTTTTATTACTTGGTTGCTGTAAAAAAAGAATTGGGGATTAAAGATTTTGCCTCTATTAAACAACAGCATCTGCCAGTAAGGATTGCAGGTGTAGACATTAATATGATGACAATACTGAAATTTTACGGTATAACTGATGCAGATATTCAATCGTGGGGTGGAAAATTAGGCGTATCAATCAAAAAAGCTTTAAAAGGTGATTTTGATATTATTGCCGGTTTTCTTGCCAGTCCCGCCATGAATCCTGAATCTTCTTACTGGACAGCTTTAACCCAGAAATTTGATCTATGCTTTTTTGAATTGCCGGAAGATTTACTAAAACAAATTGCCCGACAGAATATTGATGCTGAATTTGTAGAAGTACATCAAAATTTACTTAGAGGCGTAAACAGAAAAATAAAAACTCTTGGCAGATCAGGAGAAGCAATCTTTACACGGGATGATACGCCTGAAAAAGCCGCTTATGACTTGGCTAAAGCTATCGACGAAAATCATGGAGCACTAAAGTGGTTTATCAGAATATATACATATGATCCTAATACTGTCTGGCAAAACTTTGGTGTTCCTCTTCATCCGGGTGCTGAAAAGTATTACAGAGAAACCGGATATATGAAATAGAAAGAATAATTAAAAATTTATTAATGAGTGCATCAACAAACTCAGAAATGAGTTCCTTTGTTTTTTTATAAATTGAGATTGAGATATGAAAAATTTTTTTTTAATCATTGCATCCTTTATATATCTAGTAATCTTTTCTGCAAATGCTCAGACATATCAGAAAACAGATTGGGGAGTAAAAACAATTGTCAATTCTGTTGAAGTTGAGATTCAATATTACAATTCATCCACAGTCAGGGTATTGAAATCACCGGAAGGAAAATCTATTAAGAAAAAAAGTCTTTCAGTAATTGAAGCTCCTCAGAAAACGGAATTCAGTATAAAGCAGAAAAACAATGATCTTTTTCTGCAAAGCAAAAATGTTCTGGTAGACTTGAATCTGAAGAATGGCAGGATCTCTTTTGCTGCCTCCGGAGAGAAAAAATTACTAAATGAAAAAGAAGACGGCTATACGTTTACGGATTTTAATGATGCAGGTAATAAAACTTTCAGTGTTTACCAGGCTTTTATTTTGGATAAAGATGAAGCTATATACGGGTTGGGGGAACAGCAGCAGGGTAAAATGGTGAAGCGAAATTTAAAACTTCATATGATACAAGGTAATACGGATGATTATATTCCTTTTTTCGTTTCCGTAAAAGGTTATGGCTTATTCTGGGATAATTATTCACCAACTGTCTTCGAAGATAATCCGGAAAGTACATCATTTAAATCTGATGTAGGCGATTGTATAGATTATTATTTTATGTATGGTAGTAATGCTGATGGAGTGATTGCTCAAATGCGCAGTCTGACCGGTCAGGTACCGATGTTCCCGTTGTGGACTTTTGGATACTTTCAAAGTAAAGAGCGGTATAAAGGTCAGGACGAGTTAGTTAATGTCGTTAAAAAGTACCGCGAACTGGGTGTCCCGCTGGACGGGATAATCCAGGATTGGCAGTACTGGGGAAATAATTACCTTTGGAATGCAATGGATTTCCTTAATGTCGATTTTTATGATCCTCAAAAAATGGTTGATGACGTTCATGAATTAAATGCACATATGTTGATATCAATATGGAATTCATTTGGTCCTAAAACCAAACAATATAAAGAATTGGAGAAAATCGGTGCGCTTATGGATTTTCAAACATGGCCTCTGTCCGGTTCGGCAAAATGGCCTCCGAGAATGGATTACCCTTCCGGAGTCAGAGTTTACGATCCTTTCAACCCGGAAGCCCGCGATATTTATTGGAAGTATTTGAACAAGGGAATATTTTCACTTGGGATGGACGGATGGTGGATGGATTCGTCTGAGCCTGATCATTTGAATGTAAAGCCATCGGATTTCGATAATAAAACCTATCTTGGTTCTTTCCGCAAAGTCCGGAACGCTTTCCCTTTGATGACAGTGGGCGGTTTATACACCCACCAGAGATCTGTAACCTCAGATAAACGTGTATTTATTCTAACGCGTTCGGCATTTGCAGGACAACAGCGCTATGGTGCAAATACATGGTCAGGTGATGTTGTTGCATCATGGGAGGCTTTAAGAAACCAAATTTCTGCAGGATTGAACTTTTCTCTCAGTGATATTCCCTACTGGAACAGCGATATCGGCGGATTCTTTCTATGGAATTTCCCAAAAAAGTTGAATGATGCCAATTACCGTGAACTTTATGCACGCTGGATTCAGTTCGGTGCATTCTGTCCAATGATGCGTTCACACGGAACCGATGCACCGCGCGAAATTTATCAATTCGGTAAGAAGGGCGATAAGGTCTATGATGCTATTGATAAGTTTATTAACCTTCGCTATTATCTGCTCTCCTATATTTATTCAGCTTCATGGGAAGTAACTGCTAATCAATCAAGCATGATGCGCGCATTGGTTATGGATTTTGCAGAAGATAAAAAAGCACTTGATATCAATAACGAATTTATGTTTGGTAAATCGCTGCTGGTTTGCCCTGTAACTTCCCCGATGTACTGGAAGATGGTTGTTAACGGTGGTGATACTACAAAGGTTGAAGATTTCAGCAGTACAAAAAGTGAGGAAGTTTATCTGCCAAAAGGAACGGGATGGATGGATTTCTGGACGGGAGAAAAATACAGCGGCGGGGAGAGTATAAATAAAGAAGCTCCTATTGATATAATGCCGTTATTTGTTAAAGAAGGTGCTATTCTTCCTATTGGTCCCAAAGTACAATATGCAGCAGAAAAAAAATGGGATAATCTTGAAATACGGGTTTATCCGGGTGCTGATGGCGAATTCACATTGTATGAAGATGAAAACGACAATTATAATTATGAAAAAGGTTTTTATTCTACTATCACTTTTAAATGGGATGATAAAAAAAATGTTTTGACAATAAGTGCCAGAAATGGTTCATTCCCCGGAATGCTTAACGAACGTAAATTCAATATTGTTAAAGTTTCCAGGGACAATGGAATAGGTATGAGTGCTGTTGAAAAATATGATAAGGTTGTTACTTATAACGGTAAGAAAATTGAAATTAAACTTTAGAACATATTACGGTTATAGATAAAAAACTATAGGAAATATTATGAAATCTTTATTACAAATTTTAATATCTGCAATGGCAGTTACTTTATTTTCGGTAAATTTATATGGGCAGCTTCCATATCAAAATCCGGATTTAAGCCCTGAAGTACGGGCTAAAGATTTAATATCCCGTTTAACTTTGGAAGAAAAAGCTGCTTTAATGTGTGATCAGTCGGAGGCAATTCCACGGCTTGGGATAAAAAAGTTTAACTGGTGGAGTGAAGCTTTACATGGGCTTGCAAATAATGACAGCGTTACGGTTTTTCCTGAACCGATAGGTATGGCAGCATCCTTTGATGATGAACTGGTATACAAAATTTTTAGTGCAGTTTCGGATGAAGTGAGAGCTAAATACAATGAATCACAAAAGGAAGGTAAGGAAAACCGTCGTTTCCTCAGTCTTTCCGTATGGACTCCCAACATCAATATATTCCGTGACCCGCGCTGGGGACGCGGACAGGAAACTTACGGCGAAGATCCTTACCTGACTTCCCGGATGGGTATTTCTGTGGTGAAAGGATTGCAGGGTCCTGAAAATGCCAAATACAGAAAGCTGCTTGCTTGTGCAAAACATTTCGCAGTACACTCCGGTCCTGAATGGAGCCGGCATACCATTAATTTAACTGATGTAGATCCCCGCGATTTATGGGAAACCTATCTGCCGGCTTTCAAAGCGCTGGTACAAAAAGCTGACGTTCGTGAAGTTATGTGCGCTTATCAGCGTCTGGATGATGAACCGTGCTGCGGCAACAGCCGGTTGCTTCAGGATATTCTTCGTGATGACTGGGGTTTTAAATATCTGGTTGTTTCTGATTGCGGCGCTATAACGGATTTCTTTACGAGTCATAAAGTTTCATCCGATGCAGTTCATGCTGCTGCAAAGGGTGCTTTGGCGGGAACAGATATTGAATGTCAGTGGGATAATCCTGCATTTAAAAAATTACCGGAAGCGGTATCACGGGGCTTGATCACCGAAAATGATATTAATAAACACTTAATGAGAGTATTGGTCGGCCGATTTGATCTTGGTGAAATGGATGACGATTCAATTGTTCCATGGACAAAAATTCCGATGTCAGTTGTGAATAATGATGCACATAGAAAACTTGCTCTGGATATGGCCCGGGAATCAATGACGCTTCTGCAAAATAAAAATAATATCCTTCCTTTGAAGAAATCAATTGAAAAAATTGCGGTAATTGGGCCCAATGCCGATGATAAACAAATGTTATGGGGAAATTATAACGGAACTCCGATAAGAACAATTACAATTCTTGATGGAATAAAATCAAAGCTTTCAGCCGGTAAGGCTTTTTATGATAAAGGCTGCGACATTGTGGAAGACAAAGTAACAGAGAGTTATTTCCCGCAATCTTCTATCGATGGGAAAAAAGGATTCAAAGCAACTTACTGGAATAATCCTGATTATAAAGGTGATGCGGTTATTACACAACAGATTATAAATCCAATAAAATTAACTGCAGCAGGTCAGCATGAGTTTGCTCCGGGTGTTAAATTAGAAGGCTTTTCAGCTGAATATGAAACCGAGTTCGTTCCCTCTGTAAGTGAAGAAATAGTTTTTAAGTGCGGAGCAACAGGACACTTTGAACTGCTGGTAAACGGAAAAACAATTGCAAAGTATGATAATTGGAGAACACTTCCATCGAGACATCCTTTCAATGTAGAAAAAGGGAAGAAATATAAAATTGAAATCCGTTATGCCCAGCTGCATAATTGGGAGGCAAATATCGAATTTAATTTTGGCAGGGAAGTAGATGTGGACTATACAAATCTTATTCAAAAGCTGAAGGATTATGATCTTGTAGTATTTGCAGGAGGCATATCTTCGAGGCTTGAAGGTGAAGAAATGCCCGTGTCATTTCCTGGTTTTAAAAGGGGAGACAGAACAAATATTGAGCTTCCTTCTGTACAGCGCAACTGCTTAAAGGCATTAAAAGAAGCAGGCAAAAAAATTATCTATGTGAACTGTTCAGGTTCTGCAATTGCTTTAACTCCGGAAACTGAAAACTGTGATGCTATTTTGCAGGCCTGGTATGGAGGAGAATCAGGCGGACAGGCAGTTGCCGATGTATTATTCGGTGATTATAATCCCTCAGGAAAACTGCCAATTACTTTTTATAAGAACTCTCAGCAATTACCTGACTTTCAGGATTATTCCATGAAGGGCCGGACCTACCGTTTTATGTCCGATCCATTATACCCGTTCGGGTTTGGTCTTAGCTATACAACATTTTCAATTGGCAAAGCTCAAATAAGTAAAACCGTTATAAAAAATGATGAAAGCATTGATCTTAAAATTCCTGTATCAAATACAGGGAAACTTGACGGAACGGAAATCGTTCAGGTTTATGTGCATAAGGTTAATGATGAAGATGGACCAATTAAAACATTAAGAGGATTTAAAAGAGTAAATGTTGAGGCGGGTAAAACAAATCAAATAACTATTACTATGCCTCCTTCAGCATTCAAGTTTTTTGACAGAAAAAATCAAAGTATGACTGTAGCCCCGGGAGAGTATGAGTTAATGTACGGAACTAGTTCTGATTCAAAAGATTTAAAGACAGTAAAATTCAAAATTCTGTAGAGTTCAAATAATTAACCGGGAGTCTAAATTCAATTATGATATATAAATACCCTGGTTCTGTTCTTAATCGGGTATCAGGAATAAAATATTAGTCAAATATTATATCGGAATTGGCTTTCCAGAACTTATGCCGGAAACTATATAAAAACAGATAATAATTACTATTTATATTTAGAAATAAATTCGTAAAACATTATTAAAAATCCGTGACACTATTAAAATATTGTTGTGCTCCACAAAATTTTTATTTTAAAGACTTTAATAATGTAATTTTCATATTCTGGAAAAATATTTCTTCAAAAAAAACATCTGATTATTAAATCGATTTCTCTCCTGAAATTCAGAAATTTTATATATTGTTTTTTTCCTATTAAACCGTCACCAATTGTTATTCTGCCACTCATAGTGTTAACCCGTTAGATTTTAAATAATAGCAAGTAGTTCAGTTATTTTACCCACGAAAATTTTAACAGCATATAATATATTTTATCGGAATTTGTTTCTATTTTTTGCATAATTTGTCGTCAAAATATATTGAAGGTATTTATTGATGATGGACAATCATGATTCGACTTCTAATTAAGGACTTTGAAAAATTTATAAAAAGCATTGATAAATGTGATATATTTTAACCACTAAATAATCTAAATCGTTAAATATGAAAAGGATTGTTCTGCTTGTAGAGACATCTCGTGCATTCGGAAGGGGATTGATTATGGGGATTGCCCGTTACTCCAAGATACATGGTCCTTGGTCTTTTTATAAAGAGCCTATTGATTTAAAATCTTCTATTCCTCATTTAACAGGATGGAAGCCTGATGGAATTATAATGCGTGATTCTTTAGTTACAAAAGAATTACTGAATCTAAAAATTCCGACTATTCTGGCTATTCATGATTCATCATATCCAAAAGAATTGCCAGTAATTAAAACCGATTCTCAGGCTATTGCTAAACTAGCCAGCAACCATCTTATTGAAAAAGGATTAAAATATTTTGCATTCTTTGGCTTTGATAATTATGACTGGCTAAAGGAACGCAGATTTTATTTCAGCCGTTTCAATACAGAAGCAGGTTACAAAACCCATATTTATACTCCTCGAATAAGGATAAAAAAAGATGAATGGGAAAGTGAGCAGCAGGAGGTTTGCGATTGGGTTAATGCTTTACCGAAACCTGTTGGTATATTTGCATGTAATGATGATCATGGTCAGCATATTCTTGAAGTATGCAAATTAATAAATTTAAAAGTACCTGAAGATGTAGCTGTAATCGGTGTTGATAACGATCCTATGATTTGCGATATAAGCGATCCACCTCTTACAAGTATAGCTTTAAATGTGGAAGCCGCAGGTTATGAAGCTGCTAAATTAATGGACAATATGATAGTTTCACAGAAACTTTCAGGAAAACAGGTTATGGTTTCACCAAGCTATGTTGTTCAAAGACAATCCACTGATATTCTGGCCGTAAAAGATAATGATGTTTCTAAGGCTATGCAGTTTATAAAGAAGAATGCAAAAAATAAAATTAGTGTTGAAGATGTAGTAAAAGCGACAAATGTAAATAGACGGGTACTTGAAAGAAGATTCAAAACTGCAATTCATAGATCAATTTATGATGAAATTCAAAACATTCGTGTTGAATTGATAGCAAAGCTTCTCATTGAAACTGATTTATCCATTTCACAAATTACATCTTATTTTAATTTTACCGATGCCGAACATATTTCACGTTATTTTAAACGAAAAAAGGGGATAGGATTACGTGAATTTAGAAAATACCATAAACCCGGTTATTTCAGTTGACGCTATCTGGTTAATTCAGGGCCGGAAGTGGCTATTATTTTGCATTTTTTCTTTTTAAGTTTATTCAGAATTTTTAATTACAGGGGTTTTAAAATGTACCCTCAATTCAAGTGATTTTTTTAATTCTCCGGAGAATGAAATGAAATCTTTGTTTCTATTTTTAGTTTCATTAATGTTGTTTTATAACGGGTATGGACAGTCAGTTTCTTTTAATACTTATATGAATCCGGTAATTCCCGGGGACCATCCTGATTGTACATTGTCTAGAGTGGGGAATGATTATTATACAACCGGCTCTTCATTTAATGTGACTCCTGTTATTTACCACTCAACTGATCTCGTGCATTGGGAAGCTGTTGCACAGCCGGTTAGTGCGGCGTGGAGCGGTTATGGAGATTCACCAGGCGGCGGATGCTGGGGAGGTCAAATTGTTTATCATAATGGTGAATACTGGGATTTCTTTTCTCGGGCAAATACAATGTATTTTGTAAAAGCCCCAAAACCCGAAGGTCCCTGGAGCAGTCCTGTAAGAATTAACAATCCCTCTACTCTTTCTTATGGTTTGGGATATGACAATTCAATATTTATTGATGATAATGATAAATGGTACCTGGTTGTGAAAAATGGTCAGCCTAATAACGGTATTGTAGAATTGGGTGACAATGGACAGCCAACTGGTGTTGTTTATAATCTTGATTGGCTAAATCCTGCCCCTTCATATCCATATAGCTGGGCAGAAGGCCCGGTTATGTGGAAACACAACAGATATTATTATTATTCTTTTGCAAGAGATTTAGCCGGCGGACAGAAAGTAATGAGGAGTGATACGCTTACTGCTGATGAGTCTAAATGGCTAATTATGGGTGACTTTTTCAATGAAAATGATCCGCAAAAAAGCACCTCACTCTTTACCAGCCCGAATCATGCTTCGGCTGTTGTTACTCTCGATGACAGTACATACTGGGTAATGCATCCTCTGTATGCAAAAGGGGAATGGAAAGGACAAGGAAGACAGGGTCTATTAAATCAGGTACATTATAGTGCATCCGGTAAGCCTGTTGCCGATTATCCGATTAATAGCTCATTTATAGCACCAAATCTGCCAAGCAGCAGTATTCCCTGGATGGTTCCTCATTCTGATTTTTTTAATTCGGATACTTTAAACCCGGAATGGTCTTTCCTTGGGCATACATCCAGTGATAAATGGTCGCTTACCGATCGTCAAGGCTGGTTAAGTCTGTCTCCGAAGAGTTCCGGACAGACAAATACTGTGATTAAAAACGACGGTGAACACAATTACTCTATTATCACAAGAATTGATTTCAACCCGTCATCAACTTCCGATGAGGCAGGTTTATGGATTATGCGCGGTGATGAAACTATGGATGTTAAACTTGTTAGTTCATTGTCGAGTACCGGGGATAAAGCTATTAGGTTCAGTTTTGGAAGTACACAATATGAAGTTGAAAACAATGTAGGCGACACGCTGTGGTTTAAGCTGGTCCGGGTCAATCATAAAATAAGCGGGTATTTCAGTGGCGACGGAAATAACTGGACTCAAGTAGGACAGGCAGTTGATATATCGGAGATTGATTCATATTCCGATTTCTCAACATTTACCGGTACCAGGCAGGGATTATATGTAAACGGTATTCAAACATGCTGGTTTGATCTATATATATACCGCGATGCTTATACACCAATTCTAGCTGAATGTCCGGCAAATCAATTAGGTACAAAAAGAGCAGTTCAAAGAGGAGATACAACAGTACTTGATAACATCTATTATAATAATTGGGCAATGTATGCCGGTGTGGAATTCGGAAATAATGATTATCATATTAGTGCTGATTCGATTAAAATAATTGCTTCAAGCGCGACGGATGGCGGTGTTATTGAAGTGTATATCGATTCAATTGATGCAAGCACAAAAATTGCTGAATGCAACATAGAAGGTACTGGTTCATGGACAACTTTCAAAACATTTTCGGCAAAATTATTATCCTCTGTTAAAGGTAATCATGACATCTATTTGCTGTTTACCGGTTCGGTTATGAATAAATTATTTATGCTGCAGTCATTTTATTTTACCGGAACCGCAACCGCTACGGGTGTTAAAAATTTACAGGGTTATAATATTCCGAAAAATTTCAATCTTGAACAGAATTATCCGAATCCCTTTAATCCGACAACAAAAATTGAATATTCTGTTCCGGTAAATAGTAATGTATCATTAAAAGTATTCGATATTTTGGGGAATGAGGTTTGCACATTATTTGATGGAAAACGTCAGCCGGGTAATTATGAACTTACTTTTAATGGTAGCGAATTATCAAGCGGAATCTATCTTTTTCAGATGAAATCGGATCATTTTATGGAAACAAAAAAACTTGTTCTGCTAAAATGATTTTGACTATAAATTAATTATAAGAAACTCAAAAATAAAAATATCAATTTTCTGAGTAGAAATATGAAAAATTTCTTAATAGTAATATTATTCTTTACTACAGATTTTCTTTTTTCTCAGAGTGTAGTAATTAATGAAGTTATGTCTTCAAATGATACTACAATTTATGATGAAGATGACGATGCATCGGATTGGATTGAGTTGTACAACCGTAGTTCTGTCCCGGTAAATCTAAAGGGGTGCTTTCTTAGTGATGATTCTTTAAATATTCAGAAATGGCAATTTGGAGATGCCGGTATTAAGCCTGGTGAATATCTCATCGTTTTTGCTTCGGATAAAGATACATTTATGAATTACTGGCATACGAACTTTAAGATAAGCGCATCAGGTGAAGGAATAATATTCAGTGATTCAGACGGAGTAATTATTGACCAGGTTGATGTGCCGGCTTCTTTAACGGACGTTTCTTATGCAAGATTAAGTGATGGTTCTCTTCCATGGATTTTCCAGGTGCCTTCTCCGGGTTCTGGAAATACGGGAAAAACTTTCAAGGATTATTCCGATTCAGTTTTTGTTTCTTTGCAGGGAGGATTTTATTCATCTGCAGTTTCGGTAGAGTTATCAGCTGATTCGGGAAATATTTATTATACCTTGGATGGAAGTGATCCCGATTCTAACTCATCAAAATATTCCGGACCAATAAATATAAGTAAAACAACTGTACTTAAAACATTGAGTATCAAAGCAGATCATCTTCCTTCTCCAACTGTTTATGAGTCTTATTTTATTAATGAAGAAACGGATCTTCCTGTCATTTCGTTAATTTCGGATCCATATAATCTTTTTGATTACAATTACGGTATTTATGCCGATGGGCCTGGCTGGACGCCTGATCCCCCTAATTATGGTGCTAATTTCTGGATGGACTGGGAACGGCCGGCTCATGTTCAATTCTTTGATGATGATAAAAATCCCGGCTTTTCAGAAGACTGCGGTATTGCAATGAATGGTGCATGGACAAGAGCAAATCCGCAGAAATCTTTCTCGGTAAAATTTAAAGACCCGTATAATGCATCTTCACTTGAGTATCCTCTTTTCCCCGGTTTTTATGTTAAAACTTTTAAGTCTTTTATATTAAGAAATTCCGGGAATGATTTTTATTACACTCATATACGAGATGCTATGATGCAGACTCTTATAAAAGATCTGAATATTGATTATCTTGAGTACCGTCCTGCTGCAGCCTATATAAACGGGGAATATTGGGGTATATACAACATCAGGGAAAAGATCAGTGAACATTATATTGCAAACAGGTACGGAATTGATCCGGATAATGTCGATATGCTTGAAGGAAACATGCAGGTGATCAATGGTGACTCTTCAGACTATTGTGAATTGATAGATTATATAACTAATAATGATATGAGCACTAATGAAGCCTTTGACTATGTTAATACTAAGATCGACCTGGATAATTGTCTTCTTTATTTTGCAGCAGAGGTCTATTATAATAATCAGGACTGGCCTTCCAGCAATATAAAATACTGGCGTGAGCGGGCTGAAAACGGGAAATGGCGCTGGATTTTATATGATTTGGATTTTGGTTTTAATCTTTATGAAACCAACGGACAAGCTGAGGATCATATATATTACCTATTCTCAGGTATTGAAACCCGCCCTGGTTCAAATCCTCCCTGGTCAACTTTACTCCCGCGAAAGTTAATGGAGAATTCCATTATAAAAAATAAGTTTATAAATCTTATCGCTGATTTACTTAACACAAACTTTAAAAGCGAACGGGTAATAAATATTATAAATGAAATGAAAGATCATATCGCAAACGAAGCTGTAAAACATAGACAATGTTGGGGAATTAGCCAATTTTCTGCAGATGATCATATAAACCGGATGATATCTTTTGCTCAGGAACGACCCGGATATTTGCGCGGTTTTGTAAGAAACTTCTTTAATTGTGGTTCTGACGGAAAAATTACTGTCAGTTCTACTGAAGGAGGTAAAATAAAAATAAATTCATTATATCTCGATAATTCCGATTCATCATGGAGCGGAACATATTTCCGTGATAATCCTGTCACGGTTAAAGCTGTTGCCGCTAAAGGATATAAATTCGATGGATGGAGCGGATCGGTAACTTCAAAGGAAGATTCAATAACAGTATCGGTTACAAATACAACAAGCCTGCAGGCTTCCTTTTCAATTGATAGTTCTCTTGCCGGTGATATTGTTATTAATGAAATCAATTATAACTCTTCCGAAGATTTTGAAAGCGGTGACTGGATCGAATTATATAACCGGAGTGATAAGTCGATAAATATAAGCGGTTGGTATTATTCGGATAGTGATGATAACCATAAATTTATATTGCCTGAAGGAACTGTAATAGAACCGGGAGAATACCTGGTTTTAGTTGAAAATGACAGCAGTTTTATTTCACGTTTTCCGGATGTAAAAAACTATTCAGGTGAAACAGGTTTCGGATTAAGCGGCTCCGGTGAATTTATGAAACTGGTTGACAATGAAGGGCAGATAATTGATTCGTTAACCTATGATGATAAATCCCCGTGGCCCGAAGAGGCTGACGGTAATGGAGCATCTCTGGAATTAATTGATGCAGCCAAAGATAATTCACTTGCCGAAAACTGGAATGCCTCTAAGGAACATGGCACTCCAGGCAGGATAAATTCTGTTGTTGTTACTGAAGTGGAAAAAAATGTAAAAACAATTCCGAAGGAATTTTCACTTTTTCAGAATTATCCCAATCCGTTTAATCCCTCTACAAATATTGGTTTTACCCTACCGTTTTCCAGTAAAGTAAAGGTAACTGTTTATAATCAATTGGGTCAAATTATTGCTACAATAACAGATGGAGAATATTCAGCCGGCACTCATCAGTTACATTTTAATGCAGGTAATTTGGCAAGCGGAGTTTATTATTACAGAATTAATGCAGGTCCATATACCCAAGTAAAAAAAATGATACTCATTAAATGAGTCTTAACTGAAAAATTCTAATGTAGATAAATAAAAATATAAATTGACTTCAGTTAAGCACTATCTTTTAAGATTGAAGAATTTGTTTTACAATAAAATGAGGGGGAAATATATAATTGATATTTCAAAATGATTTTATTATTATTGAAACGTTTCAATAATTGAAGGAATATTCAAAATATCTCATCAGTTACAGATATTTAATATGCAGCTTATTTATAAATAATAAATATTATTAATCCTGAAGGAGGAAAAATGGATAATATATACAAGAAACTATCTTACTTTATTCGTTATCTTAATGTGCAGGGAGGATTAACAAAACAGTATTTAACTATGACGAAGCTTTTTACTATTGCTTTCATGTTTATGTTTGCAGGCATAATTAAAGCGCAGAACGGTGTTTTATCTCAGGATTTTGAAAGTTATAATATTGGAGATTCCTTAGCTCATATAGGCTGGAGCACTTATGACATTCAGACTGCAGTGGTGGATGATCCGCTTGCAAGCGGGAACAAAGTTATGGAAAATGTGGTCCATAATTATAATGCAGCACCGGTTCTGATGTTTGTTCTACCCCAGGGAAAAACTCTGGCTGATTATGATTCTCTTACTTTTAAAGGTTACTTTGAAAAGGGAGATGTAGCCTATAAAGAAATTGTTGCACAAGCCTACCAAACAATGCCGACAGGTCATCATTTCCTGGACACGGATACGCTCGGTTTATACAATCGTGCACAAGGTGCTTCCACTGCATGGGAAAATATAGGTATTGATATAACCAACACTTCTGCATTATCTGATACTATTTATATTGCCTTTGGAATAAATTGCGCCGGCACAGCAAACGGGGATACTACTACATGGTATGCTGATGATGTAGCATTACTGGCTAAAGTAAATAATCCGCCGCCACCGCCTCCTCCTCCTTTTACAGGAGAAGTTGTAACAAACGGAAGCTTCGAAAATTCAGATCCGGGAGTTGTAGATAGTACAGATGTTAAAGGCTGGTTTATTCAAGTTGCCTCAGGAGTAACTCCGTTACCTGAATTCGAAATAGTAAATGATTCTGTCCAACAGGGGAATCGGGCTATGAAAGTTACAGTTCATGGTATAGGTTCAAATCAATGGGATATTCAGATTGTAGCAGACAGCTTACATGTTGATCCCAGTGTAACATATAATTATTCTATATGGGCAAAAGCTGATAAGCCAGGTGCCCAGGTTAATTTTACAGTGGGTAATTATTCCTATACTGAATACAAAGTAATTCGTCCGGCAAATCTGACTACAACCTGGCAAAAATATACTATGCAGTTTAAAGTTAATGACAATCAAACAATAATTCGGGGGCCAATTCACTTTGGCTATGCTGGTAACATAGATAATGCGATATACATAGATAATCTGCAGATAGTTGATGCTAATGCCGGGAAAAAACCTGTAATTGTTGAAGCTGAATCCGGTAAACTTGGGCATATGTTCTCTGTTCACCAGGATGGTGATATTACATATATTACTACAGATTCAAACTACACAGGCCTTTCTAGTCCCGGTGATACAGGCCGTGTTGCAACATACCAGGTAACTTTTGCCGATTCTGGGCATTACAGTCTCTTTGCTCATGTATTTGTTGGCTCCGGCGGATTTGATGATGACAGTTTTTTCTATGGCCGGGGATTCGGTGAAAAGAATGACACAGCAGGCGCAGATTGGGTATTCATAAATGGATTGGGAAGTGCCGGATTTTCTGATTCTACCGATGTTGTAGATGGTCCGGGAGCACTTGGTTCTTCTGTTTGGAAATGGATAAATGTTACTAAAAATACCTACTCCGGGGTTCCGGGAGATACTTTTTATGTAAGTCCTGATAGTCTTACAAGAACATTTCAAATCGGAAGCAGAGAAGACGGATTAAATATTGATAAGTTCGCATTCGGAAAGACAAATTTATATTATACAGTAAATGACCTTGAAAAAGTACTGCCTGGTTCGCCAACGTTGCCTACCAAAGATACTAGCGCGGTATGGAAAGGTCCAGCATTTGCGACCGGTATGTCTAAATTCATTGGTTGCTCTTACGCTAGTTCAGATCCAAATTTTACAAATTATTGGACACAACTTACACCAGAAAATGCCGGGAAATGGGGCTCAGTAGGTACTACTTCAGATACTTCTGCCTGGAATTGGGGCGGGTTGGATGCAAGTTACAACTTTGCTCAAAGTAATCATTTATTGTTCAAAGATCATTGTTTAATCTGGGGACAGCAGCAGCCTGCATGGATTTCTACTCTTGATTCAGCTCAGCAGTATAATTATATAGAAACATGGATTAGAATGGTTGGACAAAGATATCCTAATATGGATATGATAGATGTTGTAAATGAACCATTATCGGGACATAATCCTCCTGATGGCGGCAACGGTCGTGCAAATTATAAAGATGCTCTAGGTGGCAATGGTGCAACAGGCTGGGATTGGGTGATAAAATCTTTCGAATTAGCCAGGAAATATATGCCCAATACTAAACTTTTAATAAATGATTACGGTATTATTAATAGTAATTCAGCCACAACTTCTTACCTGCAAATTATTAATTTATTAAAGGATAGAGGACTGATCGATGGCATTGGTGTTCAAGGACATCGATTTGAACTTGAAAGTGCTGATACCAATACTATTAAAAGTAATTTAACCAGACTTGCTGCAACAGGTTTACCAATTTATATAACTGAATTTGATTTGGGTAACCTTGGTAATTCAGGAACGCCGGATGATAACCAGCAATTACAATTGTATAAGAAAATATTCCCTGTATTATGGAAACATCCCGGTGTAAAAGGAATAACCTTCTGGGGTTATATCGAGGGAAGAATTTGGCAAACAACATGCTATTTAGTTCGCTCAACCGGTTCGGCAAGACCGGCTCTCTTGTGGTTGGCTCAATATGTTAAAGATAATCCTGTAGGTGTAACAGAAACAACAGCAAAATTACCTTCAAATTTTGAGCTACAGCAAAATTATCCAAACCCTTTTAACCCGACAACAAATATCAGGTATGATATACCTAAAGCATCAAAAGTTACATTAAAGATATATGATATTTTGGGGAGAGAGGTAACAACTTTAGTAAATACTTTTCAGTCTCCTGGTAGGTATACTGTAAGATTTAATGCACAGAATCTTGCAAGCGGAGTATATTTCTATCAGCTTAATGCCGGAAGTTACACGGCAATAAAGAAGTTGATGCTACTCAAATAGCTAAGTCTAAATTCTAATCTAATTCACATCTTCATGGCTGGTCTGTTACATTTATACCAGCCATGAAGACTACTAAAATAAAAATTTCCTGGATTAAAATAGCTATTTCCGATTTGTTCAAATTTATGCAGTGAATTATAAATAATAAAAATGTTCTCTATGAAGGAATTATTGAGTCACATAAAAGATTGTAATTTCTGAAACTTTAAAACAATAATGTTAAATAAAAGCAAAATGATGCAAAATTTTATTACCAATTTATTAAATAGAAAAAACAATCAGATTTTTATTCTGTTTTTCTGTTTATTTCAAATATCAGTAATTCAGGTACATGCTCAAATTGTATCTGTAACCGGAAGAGTGACTGCATCAAGAAATGCAGTAAAAAATGCCTCGGTTACTTTTATTGATAACTCAGATACCACCACCAAGTTCTCTACTTTGACTGATGCTTCTGGTAATTACCAGATAGACATAGGAGTAACTTCAGTTAATACGGATAATAATAGTTTACCGAAAAAATTTAAACTGGAACAAAATTATCCCAATCCGTTTTCTACATCTACAGCCATTTCTTATGACTTAAATAAGGGCTCAGATATTAAGGTGACTATATATGATATTCTTGGCAGGGCTGTAAGAAGGTTTGATATTGGTCAGCAATCAGTTGGAAATCATAATGTTACCTGGAACGGGTGTAATGAATTTGGTCAGAAAGTTGCCAGTGGAATTTACTTTTACAGGCTGGATGCCAATGGTGAATCCCAGGTTAAAAAAATGGTCTTTAATCAGAATGGAAAAAACCTTTTTGTATTTCCGAATTCATATCTCTCAACAGAAAAGCCATATTCATCAAAAATAAACAAAACAGAAAGTGTTCAAGGTAATACCTTCACAATTCGAGTAGAAAATACAAATACTACTCTACCTGTGATAGTCCCTGATAAATTAGAAAATGTAGTTATACATAATGATACAACTATTAATTTTTCACTAAATTATTTGCCAACAGCTATAGTTGATTTTGACAGCCTGCATCAAATTATAAGGGGATTTGGAGCAGCTAATATACTCCCCTGGCGTCCTGATATGACTGATTCTGAAATTCAGACAGCATTTGGTACAGGTGATGGACAACTTGGATTCTCGATTCTAAGACTGATGATTCAGCCTGACAGCAATCAGTGGAGTATGAATATAACAACTGCAAAGAAAGCTCATGATATGGGAGTACTTATTTTTGCTTCACCCTGGAATCCCTCCTCCAATATGCTTGAAACTGTGAATAACCAAAATCATCTTCGTTATGATAAATATGATGCATATGCTTTGCATCTCAACAACTTTGATACATATATGGCAGAAAATGGTGTGCCTTTATATGGTGTTTCTGTTCAAAATGAACCGGATTACGGAGATTGGACCAGATGGACAGCTGATGAAATGCTGAATTTCATGAAGAATAATGCACAAAATATTCAAACCAGAATAATTGCTCCCGAGTCATTTCAGTTTAGACATAATATGTCCGATCCTATTTTAAATGATTCCGTTGCTTGTGCAAATTTAGATATTGTTGGCGGACATATATATGGAGCTGGTTTGGCCGCTTATCCATTGGCGGAGGAAAAAGAAAAAGAGGTGTGGATGACCGAGCATTATACCGATAGTAAACATTCTGCAAATACCTGGCCTTTAGCTCTTGATGTTGGCACGGAAATGCAGCATGTTATGGAGGCTAATATGAGTGCCTATGTGTGGTGGTACATTGTAAGATATTACGGACCAATAGGAGATGGGGAAACCAGTGCAACTTATCCAAATGAAAATTTTGCTAAGAAAGGCGAAGTTACGAAACGAGGTTATATCATGTCGCAGTTTGCCAGATTTATTCGTCCCGGATATCATAGAGTCGAAAGCATTATTTATCCTGCATTAACTAAAGTTAATGTTACAGCCTATAAGGATTCTTTATCCTCTAAATTTGTTATTGTAGCTACAAATACAGGTTCCACGCAAGCAGAAACTCTAATTAGGTTTCAAAATGGAACGACTACAACAACATTTATTTCTTACACAACATCTGAAACAAAGAATTGTGAACAGGGACCTGAATTTAATGTAACCGGCAGTAATTTGACCTATACTCTGGATCCATCAAGTATAACAACATTTGTGTCAAATTGAAATTGATAGTATCTGTTCAGGGTTTCATAAAATAAATTCAACCTTACATAAGAAATATGCAATAGTTTATAGTTACAATAAATGATATAATTATTAATATTGTCTTTTAAAGTAATGAGATATGTTAGCTATAAAATTTTTGAATAATAAATGTTAAAGATCAAAATGATGGGAAAATTATTTACAAAATTAAAAATAAATACCAGGTATATTCTTTTCTTCTTAATATATCAGGCAATCTTCTTTATTCAAGTATATGCTCAAACAATAAATATAACCGGGAGACTGACTGCATCAAGATATGCAGTAAAAAATGCCTCAGTTACTTTTATTGACAACTCAGATACCACCAGCAAATTCTCCGCTTTGACTGATGATTCAGGTAATTACCAGATAGACTTAGTAGTAACCTCTGTAAATTCAGATAATAGTTTACCTAAAAAATTTGAATTGGAACAAAACTATCCTAATCCGTTTTCTACATCTACAGCTATTCCTTATGACTTAAATAAGGGATCTGATATTAAAGTAACTATATATGATATCCTTGGCAGAGTTGTAAGAAAGTTTGAAGTCGGCCAGCAATCGGTTGGAACTCATAATATTACCTGGAATGGAAATAATGACTTTGGGCAGAAAGTTGCAAGTGGAATTTACTTATACAGACTAGACGCCGATGGTGAATCCCAGGTTAAAAAAATGGTTTTTAATCAGAATGGAAAAAACCTTTTTGTATTTCCTCATTCATATTCTTTAATAGAAAATCCACTTTCATCAAAAATAAACAAAACAGAAAGTGTTCAAGGGAATACCTTCACAATTCGAATTCAAAATACAAGTTCAACTTTACCCAGGGTAGTTTCTGAAGACATTGAAAATGTAATATTACAAAAGGACACAACTATTAATCTTTCTTTATCATACATACCTGTAACAGCAATAAATTTTGATAGTCTTCATCAGGTGATCAAAGGTTTTGGAGCAGCTAATATACTTCCCTGGCGCCCCGATATGACTGATTCAGAAATTCAAACTGCTTTTGGAACAGGTGATAATCATTTGGGATTTACGATTTTAAGACTACGTGTACCGCCAGACAGCAACCAATGGAACGCAAATCTGGCCACAGCAAAGAAAGCTTACGACATGGGGGTAAAAATTATTGCTACTCCATGGTCACCGCCTGCATCAATGAAGACCAATAATAGTCTGGTTAGTGGTGAGCTTATGGAGAGTTCTTATTCTGATTATGCAGCTTTTTTAAATGCTTTTGTTAATTATATGGCAAGAAACGGTGTTCCTTTATATGCAATATCTATTCAAAATGAGCCTGATGTTAGAGTAACTTATGAATCTTGTGACTGGAATGCCGCACAATTTTTGAATTTCTGTAAGAACAATGCTCAATCAATCGGCGCCAGAATAATAATGCCCGAGTCTTTTCATTTCGATCATTCATTGTCTGATCCTACACTTAAAGATTCTGTTGCTGCTGCTAATGTTTCAATTATAGGTGGACATATTTATGGAGGCGGTATTAGTCCGTATCCTTTGGCAGAAAGTAAAGGAAAAGAAGTGTGGATGACAGAATATTTGATAAATAGCCCAGGGAGCGGCCCTAATATGGATACATCCTGGGCTGCTGCTCTCCTGACTGCACAAAGTATCAACAATTGTATGAATGCCGATATGAATGCATATGTCTGGTGGTACATAGTCAGGTACTATGGGCCTATCGATGATGGAACATATAACAGTGCCGACAAAGGAAACATTACAAAAAAGGGTTATGTTATGTCGCAGTTTGCCAGATTTATTCGTCCAGGATATATGAGAGTTGAAAGCAGTGTTTATCCGCCTACAAATAATATTTCTATAACTGCTTATAGGGATTCTTTATCTTCAAAAACCGTTATTGTGGCAATAAACTCAGGTTCTACAAATGCACAGACAGTATTTGAAATACAAGGTGGAACAACAATGACAACTTTTACACCATATACTACATCAACATCAAAAAATTGTGAGCAGGGAAATAATTTTAATGTAGCAGGTAATAATTTTACTTATACTTTGGAACCGTCAAGCATAACAACATTTGTATCTAAATAACTATGCGATAAAATTTAAAAAAGGGATTTTATGCCCGTTCCTTGCTTCTATAAAAAATAATGATAAATTCCGGATTTCTTTCCCCTTTGTATTTTAATAAAATTGTGTACAAGATTTATATTTTTTATATTATTTGCCGCTAGATAATATTTTAGAACAGATTGTTTGAAACCTTTTTTATTTCATTTTTCATTTACATTTAATCAATAAAATATTTATGAAAAAATTCATTTATTTCACGATGATTTGCATCTTCTTAACTGTTCAGGTATTTGCCCAGTTCTCGAAGCATCAAAGGGATAGTATTTACCAGGCAAGCAATGAAGATCATCAATTAATGATGAAAGAATTAGGAATTAAAGAATTACGACCCGGACCATCAGGTGATCCAAATGCACCAAATGCAGCAAACTCCGATGAATCGAAAGCTAAAACATATACCAGTTTGCCTGCTCCATTAGTTTTTAACAACGGTAAAAAAGTTACTACACCTGAACAATGGTTGGCACGAAGGAAAGAAATAAAGGAATATTTTGATAAGGATATTTATGGAAGAGTGCCACCAAATATTCCGGCGGTTAAATGGGAAATAGTTAGTCAAAGAGATACGGTAATTCGAAATTATCATGCTCATGTAAAAGATCTTGTGGGGCATGTTGATAATTCTTCTTACCCCGCTGTAAAAGTTAATATACAGATGACACTTACAACACCGGCAAATATTAAAAAACCTGTTCCTGTAATTATAGAATTCGGTTTTAAATTCCCCCGCGGATTTAAGATGGATGAAAGATTGAAAAGTTTGATTGATTCAATGTCCAACTGGCAACCAATGGTTTTATCAAAAGGGTGGGGCTTTGCTATTTTAATTCCCACAAGTTTTCAGGCAGATAATGGAGCAGGATTAAGAGAAGGGATTATTGGTCTTGTAAATAAAGGTAAACCAAGAAAATCTGATGATTGGGGAACCCTTCGTGCATGGGCCTGGGGTGCCAGCAGGGCACTGGATTATCTGAAAACAGATAAGTCTGTTGATGGAAATAAGGTCGGTATCGAAGGACTTTCCAGGTATGGAAAAGCTGCTTTAGTAACTATGGCGTATGATAAAAGATTTGCTATCGGATTTATAGGATCTTCCGGTGAGGGAGGTGCCAGTTTGTTTCGCCGTAATTTTGGTGAATTAGTTGAGAACATTGCTTCAACAAGCGAATATCATTGGATGGCCGGTAATTTTTTAAAATATGCAGGTCCGTTAACTGCAAACGATCTTCCGGTTGATGCACATGAATTAATAGCAATGTGCGCGCCTCGCCCGGTATTTATAAGCTGCGGATCACCAAAGGTTGAAGGAAACTGGGTAGATGACAAAGGCCAATTTCTGGCAGCAGTTGCTGCGGGACCAGTTTATAAACTGCTCGGTAAAAAAGGTCTGGGTACTACCGAGATGCCGCCGATGGGTACCGGACTGATCAGTGGGGATATTGGGTTCAGACAGCATTTCGGCGGACATACTACTCTTCCGAATTGGCCGACATTCATAAAATTTGCTCAAAAGTATTTTGGGAAATAACGGGAAAATATATTAATGTAACTGCACAATGTATTAAATTCAAGAGTCCCGGATTTTCCGGGACCCTCTTATTTTTTTATAATGTTCGGATATTATTTGCTATTCCACAATATATGGACTTCCGGTAATTCTCATTTCCTTAGTAATATAATCAGTTGTTGGTGATGAAAATCCTGGCTGTTCACCTCCAATCGAAATCATAAATGTTCCAGGCTGAACAACAAAATTAACTTCATCCTTTTTATCTTTTTTTGAAATGATTACAGATAATTGTTTTGGGTTTAATTCAAATTTAACTGTTTGCTTTTCGCCGGGCTGCAGGTGAATCCGCTTAAAACCTTCAAGGGAAAGATTCGGCACAGGAACCGAAGCAGTTAAATTTTTAATATACAATTGAACAACTTCATCTCCGGCTATTTTTCCTGTATTTTCTACTTCAGCCGAAACTTCTACATTTTCTCCTGCTTTTACTTCAGGAGGAATCGTTAGGTTACTATATTGAAATTTAGTATAGCTTAAACCATAACCGAAAGGATATAAAGGTTTCCCTTCAAAATATCTGTATGTGCGTCCTTTCATATTGTAATCTTCAAACGGGGGTAATTGATCAACTGATTTATAAAAAGTAACAGGCAGTCTTCCGCCCGGATTGTAATCTCCGAAAAGAACATCTGCTAGTGCGGCACCGCCTTCTTCACCGGGATACCAAAGCTGCAAAATTGCAGGAAGGTTTTCATTTTCCCAGTTAACAGCCAGGGCGCTTCCGCTGGTAAGTACAAATACAATAGGTTTTCCGGTAGAATGGATTGCCTTTAATAAATCCTCCTGTACTTCAGGTAACTTAAGATTTGTCCTGTCTCCACCTTTAAATCCGGGGTAGTCCACCCGCATCTCTTCACCTTCTAACTGAGCTGTTATACCGCCAACAAAAACTACTAAATCCGAATTTTTTGCAATATCTACAGCATTATTAAAATTATTAACATTAAGTAATTCCCAGCTTACAATTAGTTGGGGACGGTGGGTTTTAATAGTGTATTCTAATGTAAAATTGTAAGATTTTCCTCTTTCAAGTTTGATGCTTCTGCTCTTTGAGGACAGACTATCATTTGACCAGTTTTCTAAAACAACTTTATCATCAATGTATAACTTATATCCACCATCACTTTTTATTATGAAATTGAAATTACCTGTTACAGGCACATCAACATTACCGCTCCATCTTATTGCTGAGAGTTCATTCACTCCTTCAAATGATGGAATTTTTGCTCCGTAAATCCAATTAGGTCCCGAAATCGGGTCGAGCCTTGTGAAAAAAGGTTTGCCTGAAAGATTTTTATTTTTAAAGTATTCTGCATTTAATCCGCTATTGCCTTCAAAATTTAACAGATGAGATGATAAACTATGAATTACATTTCCTTTCTGCACCAGATTACATCCCGGTTCATAACTTATTTTAATATTTGCTCCGTCTTTGTTTAAGCTATTTACTTTTTTAATAATACCCCCTAAGGGTGTACAAGATGTTGAAGGCGTACCGTTATAATTTCCCAATAACATAAGATATGAATCTGCAGTCGGTCCAATTACTGCGATTTTCTTTATATCTTTTTTTAAAGGTAACGTATTGTTTTCATTCTTTAATAAAACAATTGATTCTTTTGCCGCTTTCAGTGATAATTCCCGGTGTTCTTCAGTATCATTATCTTTAATTGATATTTTTGAATATTTAACCATGTTCGGGGGATCAAACATCCCAAGTTTAAACCTTGCAGTAAAAAGTCTTGTAACTGCAGAATCAATATTCTTTTCACTTAAAAAACCTTTTTTAACTGCATCAATCAATGAAGATCTGTAAACCCATCCGCAGTTCAGATCTGTTCCGGACTTTACAGCAATTGCTGCAGCTTCAGGAGCAGTATTTACCAGTTTATGATATTTATAAATATCATATATAGCTCCACAATCTGAAACTACATAACCTTTAAATCCCCAGTCATTACGTAAAATTTGATGCAGCAAAGCAGGTGATCCGCAGCAGGCGCTTCCCCGGAAGCTGTTATATGCGCACATAATTGAGAAAGCGTTTCCTTCTTTAATACAAGCCTCAAAAGCAGGAAGATAAGTATCATATAGATCATGGTTATCTATAACAGCGTTGAACATGTGTCTGTCCGGTTCAGGACCGCTATGAACAGCATAATGTTTTGGAGTAGCAATTACTTTGAAATAATTCGGATCATTTCCCTGCAGACCTTTAACAAATGCAACACCCATACGGGAAGTCAAATAAGGATCTTCTCCATATGTCTCCTGACCACGGCCCCATCGTGGATCCCGGAAAATATTTATATTCGGACTCCAAAAAGTTAGTCCCTTATAAATTCCATGGTCATTATTCTTTATTGCATAATTATATTTTGCTCTTGCTTCTGTTGATATTACATCTGCAACATTATGCATCAAATTTGTATTCCAGGTTGCTGCAAGCCCGATTGCCTGCGGGAATACAGTAGCTATACCGTTACGGGCAACACCATGCAAACATTCATTCCACCAGTTATATTCGGGGACTTTCAGCCGGGGAATTGCTGCAGCACCATTGATCATCTGAGATACTTTTTCTTCCAGAGTCATTCGGGAAACCAGATCATTAACACGTTTTTCAAAAGGCAAAGACGGATCAAGATAATCAGGTTTTTTATTTTCAATTTTTTTTGGATCTATATTTTGTCCGAAAATCGAACAAAATCCTATTATTGTTATAATAATGACTTTCAGCATGACACCTCCGGTTAAAGAAATTGAAAAATCCCGTTTGCAACAAAATAAAAATACTTAAAGAACGACTAAAATAGTATTTTTTTTATTGACATTTTAAACGATTATTTATTATATTAAATCGGTTCAATTTTATTTGAACTTAGCTGTAGCTATGACTAATTTATGCTCTTCTCAATAATAACAGGACCAGAAATGGCGGAAAAAATCTCTCATCATGATGGGTCAATAAACCAAGAAGAATTATCTGATTATAAAAATCCTCAACTACCTGTTGATAAAAGAGTTTCCGATTTATTAAAGCAAATGACCCTTGAAGAAAAGGTTGCACAATTAATGGGTCTTTGGAACGGGGGAGTTGAAGACTTTCAAAAAGAAATTTTTAATGATCCTATAAAAATGAAAGAAGTTTTCGGTAATGGATGCAATTCTATTCATCCTGCTACTTTTGGAATTAAAGATACTGTTGAAGAAAGAAATAAAATTCAGAAATATTTAGTTGAAGAAACAAGACTGGGAATACCCGCATTGTTTGTTGATGAAGGTCAGCATGGTGTTATGAGACCTGAATCAACTGTCTTTCCCCAGGCAATTGGTATGGCGTGTTCTTGGGATCCAACGCTTTTTGAGGCAGTCTACAGTTCTGTTGCTTACGAAATGCGTTCGCGCGGTACTCACCTGGCTTTATCACCTGTTATTGATGTTTGCAGAGAACCGAGGTGGGGAAGAGTCGAAGAGACATACGGCGAAGATCCTTATTTAAATGGTGTGCTTTCATGTGCTGCGGTTAGAGGTTTGCAAGGTACTTCAGATGGTAAAATTGCAGATAATCATGTGGCAGCTACACTGAAACATTTTGCAGGACACGGACAACCGGAAGGCGGTCAAAACCAGGGACCAGCCAATTATTCTACCCGTGTATTGTTTGATTATCATATGCCGCCTTTTAAAATGTGTATTGAAAATGTAAAGCCACTATGTGTAATGCCTTCCTACAATGAAATTGATGGCGTACCATCTCATGCTAATAAATGGTTAATTCAGGATATTCTTAGAAAGAAACTTGGTTTCGAAGGTCTTGTAGTTGCCGACTATTATGCAATTGATCAGCTTTTTACAAAGGAGTTTGTTGCAGAAGACGGAAAGGATGCTGCGAGAATTGCTTTCAATACAGGTGTGCAATTTGAATTTCCCCAGGCAAACCAATATAAGTATTTACCTGAATTATTTAAGGAAGGTAAAGTTAAAGAAGAAGATATTGATAAAGCTGTTGCTCAGGCATTAAAGTTAAAATTTGAGCTTGGTCTTTTTGAAAATCCTTATGTTGATATTGATAATGCTATCTCTGTCAGCAAAAAACCGGAACATAAAGAATTGGCTTTAAATGCAGCAAGGGAGTCTATCGTTTTGTTAAAGAATGATAATTTACTTCCTCTGCCAAAAGATAAATATAAAAAAATAGCTGTAATAGGTCCCTGCGCTCAAGATTTATACTTTGGCGGATATTCGGGAGAACCTTTTGAAAAAGTAAGTTTGCTTGATGGTGTTAAGAAAAAAGTTGGTAATAATGCGGAAGTCCTTTTTGCACAGGGCTGCGAACTAACAACCAATACTTCCACAAGCTTTTTCAACTGGAAAAAAGATGAAATCGAATTCGCTTCCAGGGAAGATAATCTTAAACTGATCAAAGAAGCAGTCGATGTTGCAAAGCAGGCAGAAATAGTAATTCTTGCTGTTGGTGAAAATGATCATATTTGCCGTGAAGCATGGGCAAAGACCCATATTGGCGACAATATGACATTAGATTTGTTCGGTGAACAGAACGAATTGGTTGATGCCATAATTTCTCTTGGTAAGCCTGTTGTTGTTTACTTAATGAATGGGCGTCCTCTTTCTGTAAATAATCTGGTTCAAAAAGTACCTGCAATTATTGAGGGATGGTATATGGGACAGGAAACCGGATTAGCTGCTGCTGATGTGATTTTTGGTGATGTAAATCCATCCGGAAAGCTTACCATTACTGTTCCAAAATCTGCAGGTCAGCTACCTATGTATTATAATCATAAACATTCAGCTCAGTTCCTGAATTATATTTCCCTGGATATAAATCCTTTATTTCATTTCGGCTTTGGATTAAGTTATACAACGTTCGAATTTAGTCAGCCGCAGCTGGAAAAAAATTCTATTAAAGTTAATGAATCTACAAAAGTTTCGGTTGATGTAAAGAATACGGGAAACGTTGCCGGTATTGAAATTGTTCAGTTATATATCCGCGACAAAGTAAGTTCTGTTACCCGACCAGTTAAAGAATTAAAGGGATTCCAGCGTATATCTCTAAAACCGGGGGAATCTGAGACTGTTGAAATTGATATCACTCCCGAGAAACTTGCTTTTCATAATATTGATATGGAATTTGTTGTTGAACCCGGAGAATTTGAAGTAATGATCGGCAATTCTTCAAGGGATATTGATCTTAATAAAATTTCATTAAATGTAAGCTCATAGTTATAATTTAACTGTTCATTATAAATAAAGCCGGATTGAAGAAATCAATAGAAATATTAAAAGTATGTAATGAAAATCATTACATAAAAATCTTCTTTGATTTGGTGTAATAAAAACTAAAAATTTTTTGGGGTGAATTGTGCAGAACACTAATGAAAAATTATCAATCAAGGAAAAAATCGGGTTTAGTTTAGGTGATTGTGCATCAAACCTATTTTTTCAGACCTTCATACTTTTCCTTTTAATTTTTTATACTGATGTTTTTGGTTTACCGGCTGCAGCCGTGGGAACTATGTTCCTGATTACCCGTGTTTGGGATGCATTTTTTGATCCGGTAATAGGAATACTTTCAGACCGGACGCAAACACGCTGGGGTAAGTTTCGCCCATATCTTCTCTGGTTTGCCCTTCCGTTTGCGATTATCGGTGTTTTAACCTTTACCACACCGGGTTTTGATACTACAGGTAAGCTGATTTATGCTTACATAAGCTATTCACTAATGATGATGTTTTATTCGGCAATCAACGTGCCTTATTCTGCCTTGATGGGTGTAATTACCTCAAATTCTGAGCAGCGCGTAATCCTTTCATCTTACAGGTTTGTTGCTGCTTTTTCCGGCGGTTTCATAGTACAGGGTACTACTTTATATCTGGTTAGTTATTTTGGAAATGGAAATGTTCAGCTTGGGTGGCAGCTTGCTATGTCAACTATTGCTGGTTTAGCTTTTGTACTCTTTATGATTACTTTTCTTACTACTAAAGAAAGAGTTAGCCCGCCTAAAGAACAGAAAACCCAATTCAAGGTGGATATTAAAGATCTTTTTTCAAACAAACCATGGCTGATGATTGCAGCCGCAACAGTTTTTCAGCTTATTTATATTGTGATGCGTAGTTCTTCTATAGCTTATTATTTTAAGTATTATGTCGGTAATCAGGATTGGAATTTGTTTGGTCATGTTTTTCATATGTCAATAAATGATTTTACATCTTCATTTCTAATGTCGGGTACAATTGCCACTGTTATTGGTGCGATTCTTACCGGATGGTTTTCCAGAATTTTCGATAAGAAGAATACTTATTTAGGATTTCTAATAAGTAGTGCTGTTTTGTGTGCTGCTTTTTATTTTCTTACCCCGCAAGATGTTACTATAATGTATATATTAAATCTTCTTGTTTCCTTTTTCTTTGGTCCTGTATCCGTTCTACAATGGGCTATGTATACTGATGCTGCAGATTTTTCTGAATGGAAAAATAATCGTCGTGCAACCGGGTTAATTATGGCAGCGTCATTATTTGCACTTAAACTTGGGCTTTCACTCGGTGGTGCATTAGTCGGCTGGATTTTGGCTTTCCACGGGTATGTTCCTAATGCAGTTCAATCACCTGAATCTACGGATGGAATTCAAATGCTTATGAGTTTTTATCCTGCTATATTTGGAATTATAGGCGGTTTGATAATGATTTTCTACCCTCTTACCAATAAAATGATGATTAATATCGAAGAAGATTTAACTACCAGACGTGGTGAGGGTGCAATTGAAGAAGTACAGCCGAGTTAATGGTTGTAGAAAATTTAATAATTTTAATTACAAATTGAGGTGAATTTAATAATTACAATTATTAAGAATTATTTTAGTGAGATTTATTCCGAATCATAATTATTTTTTAAATCTAAATCGTAATAAAATTTTAATATTTTGATTCAATATTTACTAGGAATCTTAAGTGATTGGGCCCGTAATTCCTTAATAGATTTTTATTAGACTTTGTTTATGCTATATTTCATGGTCTTCACCTCTATTTTGTAAATTTATAAAAGCTGAACCAAAACCGGAAATCAAAATGAAAATACAAAAAAGGAATAGGGGTGGTTTTATAGTTCCAGTTGTTTTAGTACTAGTTCTATTAATTGCAAGTTGTTTAGAACCAACTGAAAAAAATGATGCAACTAAAGGGGCATACTATTCTAATAAATATGACAATCTTTTTATCTCTCTCCTGAAAAAAAAAGAATCTGAAATAAAAGCAAAAATTGATTCTGCATTCAACCAATTATTTTATGGTAATGATAATACACAACGTGTTTATTATCCGGTAAAAGATGGAATGGCCTATATTGAAGATACAGGTAATAAAGATGTGCGTACCGAAGGAATGTCCTACGGAATGATGATAGCGGTTCAATTAAATAAAAAGACGGAATTTGACAGGTTGTGGAAATGGTCAAAAACTTATATGCAGCATAGTTCGGGGCCGAGCAAAGGTTATTTCTCATGGCATTGCAGAACAGACGGTTCTGTTCTTGATTCAAATTCAGCATCTGACGGAGAAGAATGGTATGTTATGTCTCTGCTCTTTGCTTCTGCCCGCTGGGGTAACGGTGAAGGGATTTATAACTACCGGGCTGAAGCTCAGAATATTTTAAATGCAATGCTTAATAAAAAAGAATCATCTGATGAAAGAAATGTTGTTACTAATATGTTTAACAGAAAAGAAAAGCAGGTAGTTTTTGTCCCATCCGGTGAAGCCGATGATTTTACTGATCCTTCTTATCATTTGCCTCATTTTTACGAACTTTGGGGAAAATGGGCTGAAAATAATAATAAATTCTGGTTTGCTGCTGCTGATACGAGCAGGAGTTTTTTTAAGAGAACAACAAACCCTGTCACAGGTTTAGCTCCTGATTATGCACATTTTGACGGTTCTCCAATGGATCCATGGAACGGGGGAAAAGATGATTTCCGGTTTGATGCCTGGCGGGTAGCAATGAATATTGCTATGGATTACGAATGGTTTGTAAAAGATGATTGGGAAGTAAAAGAATGCAACAAGCTGCTTGATTTCTTTCATTCTCAGGGTATTGATGATTATGGCAACCAGTATACTTTAGATGGGAAAAAATTGGGAAATGATCACAGCACAGGATTAGTTGCTGCAAATGCAGTAGCTTGTCTTGCTTCAACAAATATCAAAAGAAAAGATTTTGTTAAAGCATTATGGGATGTTTCTATTCCAACAGGGCAGTATCGATACTATGACGGAATGCTCTACATGCTGGGGATGCTTCAGATCAGTGGGAATTTTAGAATATATAAATTAAAATAATTTTTGTCGGAATAAAGTAATGAATAATTCTTCAAGATTAATTAAACTGATTTTTATCTTCTCATTTTTCATATCAATTAGTTCATCCAGCCAGATAAGATTGCCAAGACTAATAAGTGATGGTATGGTTTTGCAGCGCAATGCTCCCGTAAAGATATGGGGATGGTCTGCAAAAAACGAAAAAATTTCACTGCATTTTATTGATTCGACTTACAGTATAACCGCAGATAGTGGCGGTAACTGGAACATATTGGTCTATAATTTAAAAGCAGGCGGGCCGTATTCAATGACAATTACTGCATCCAATACCGTTACAATACATGATATAATGGTTGGAGACGTATGGGTATGTTCAGGCCAATCAAATATGGAACATACAGTGGGTTCATTCAGCTGGGTTTACAAAGATGTCATAGCAAATTCAAAAAATGAATTTATAAGAGAATTCAATGTTCCCGAAACATATAATTTTAATAGACCTTTAAGCGATTTATTTTCAGGACGATGGGAGATTGCTAATCCTGAAAATGTGATAAACTTTTCAGCTGTTGCTTATTTCTTTGGTAAATATATTTATGAAAAATATAAAATCCCTGTCGGCCTGATAAATTCCAGTTTGGGAGGATCACCAGCCGAATCATGGTTAAGCAAAGATGCGCTGAAAGAATTTCCTAAATATTATGAGGAAGCTCAAAAGTTTAAAGACAGTTCCTTAATAAAAAAAATACAGGAGAGTGATAGTAAAAGAATCAATGGCTGGTATACATTGTTAAATCAAAAAGATAAAGGTTTTAAAACACCCGGAAAATTCTGGTATGCTCCATCTTTAAATACCCCTGACTGGGACACAATAAGAGTCCCGGGGTATTGGGTAGGGACAAAGCTTGATTCGGTTAATGGAGTTGTCTGGTACAGGAAGAAAGTAAATATCCCTTCAAACATGGTTGGGAAAAAAGGAAAAATAATTTTAGGAAGAATTGTTGACGCCGATTCTGTTTTTATTAATGGCAAGTTTGTTGGAACAACTAGCTACCAGTATCCGAGGAGAAGATATGATTTCCCGCCCGGTGTACTCAAAGAAGGTGAAAATACTGTAGTAGTTCGTGTTATCAGTAATATAGGCATCGGAGGATTTGTTCCCGATAAACCATATGAGATTGTTGTGGGAGATAAAGAAGTAAATTTAAAGGGCGAATGGAAATACAAGATCGGTGCTAAAATGCAGCCTTTACAGAGTCAGACTTTTATAAGATGGAAGCCGGAAGGATTATACAATGCAATGCTTGCACCGCTATTAAATTACAGGATTAAAGGAGTAATTTGGTATCAAGGTGAATCTAATGCAGATCGACCGGTAGAATATAGAAAACTTTTCCCTGCTCTAATCCGTGACTGGAGAGAAAAATGGCATGAAGGAAATTTCCCGTTCCTTTTTGTACAATTACCGAATTTTATGGAAGCTAAAAAAGAACCTTCCGAAAGTAATTGGGCAATGTTACGGGAAGCTCAGCTTAAAGCATTATCTTTGCCAAACACAGGGATGGCAGTTACAATAGATATTGGTGAATGGAATGACATACATCCTGTTGATAAAAAAGATGTTGGTAAACGGCTGGCACTTGCAGCAGAAAGGATCGCTTACGGTGACACAAATGTTGTCTATTCAGGCCCTATTTACAAATCAATGAAGGTCGAGGGAAACCAGATAATATTATCCTTTACAAATACAGGTAGCGGTTTAATGGCTAAAGGGGGCGGAAAATTAGGAGGTTTTGCAATAGCCGATCCGGATAAGCATTTTGTTTGGGCAAATGCAAAAATTAAAGGTAATAAGATTGTTGTCTGGAGCGATAAAATAAAAGATCCTGTGGCCGTTCGCTATGCATGGGCTGATAATCCGGAAAATGCCAATTTATATAATAAGGAAGATTTACCTGCATCTCCTTTCCGTACAGATGATTTTGACAATGCATCTTCTTCTCAAACAGAACCTTTTCTTAAAAATGTTTTTAGAAATGATTTTCTAATTGGTGCTGCAATAAATAGAGCACAAATATCCGACAAAGATACTGTTGGCGACAAAATAATTGAGACTCAGTTTAATTCAATTACTCCTGAAAATATTCTTAAATGGGAAAGAGTGCATCCCAAACCGGGGGTTTATAATTTTAAACCGGCCGATGAATACGTTGCCTTCGGTGAAAAGAACCATATGTTTATAATCGGTCATACTCTTGTATGGCATCATCAAACACCAAAATGGGTATTCGAAGATTCAAGCGGGAATCCATTAAACAGACAGGAATTGCTGCAAAGGATGCATGATCATATTCAAAACGTGGTTGGAAGATTTAAAGGGAAAATAAAAGGCTGGGATGTAGTTAATGAAGCTTTAAATGAAGATGGTTCTTTAAGACAGTCTCCATGGATGAAAATTATCGGGGAAGATTATATTGAAAAAGCTTTCGAATATGCTCATGAAGCTGATCCGGATGCTGAGTTATATTACAACGATTACTCGCTTGAAAATAAGCCCAAGCGAGACGGAGCAATCAAACTGATCAATAAGCTTAAATCTGAAGGAATTCATATTTCGGGTATTGGTAGTCAAATGCATGCTAAAATGGATTGGCCATCCGTTTCTCAGGTAGATTCTATGCTAAGTGATTTTGAAAAACTGGGAATTAAAGTTATGATTACTGAACTTGATATCGATGCACTTCCTTATAAGCATGAAAATCATACTGCTGAAATTTCTCTTAGGTATCAAAATAATCCTAAACTTAATCCCTATAAAAACGGATTGCCTGATTCTGTTAATACGGAAATCGCAAACAGGTATGCCACCTTTTTTAAAACATTTATTAAATATAAAAGTATAATCAGCAGGGTTACATTTTGGGGTGTAAGAGATAGTGATTCATGGTTGAATAACTGGCCCATACCCGGAAGAACAAATTATCCGCTCCTTTTCGATAGAAACGGTAAACCTAATTTGTCTTTTCAAAAAATAATTGATACTGCGAAAACAAATTAGATGATATAGATTAAAAAATAAAAATGATCTATAAAGGTTAGAATTATGAATTATAAAATGAAAAAAAATTACAATATAAAACCAGTTAGACAATACAGCAGGTTAATACCATTAATAATAATCATTATATGTGTTTTTTCAGTTTCATATTCTCAAACTAAAAACATAAAAGATGAAGCAATTTCAAAGTCTTATATTTCTACTCTAAAAGAAAGCGGGGATTTCATTCTTTCCGCTCAAGGCAAGTCCGTTCCATTATATATCAGCACCAAGGATTATCCTGGTGTTATTCGCGCATTAAGAGACTTGCAAACCGATATTAAAAAGGTTACAAATGCAGAACCTCAACTCTCAATCGATAAAATACCTTCTGAAAAAGAAATTGTTATTGTTGGAACTATAGGCAAGAGTCCGGTTATTGATGAACTTGTTAGTAAGAAGAAATTGAATGTTGAAAATATTAATGGGAAATGGGAATCATACATAATTCAGGTTATAGAAAATCCTCTTCCGGGTGTTGAGAAGGCACTGGTAATTACAGGTAGTGATAAACGCGGTACTATATATGGTATCTATGATCTTTCACATCATATCGGAGTTTCTCCCTGGTACTGGTGGGCCGATGTTCCTGTTGAACATAAAGATAATTTATATGTAAAACCTGAAAAATATGTACAAGGACCACCATCTGTTAAATACAGGGGAATATTTTTAAATGATGAATATCCCGATCTAACCAACTGGATAATAGATAAATATGGATATGTAAAGCCGCAAAAAAATCCTCCTATTCCTCCTGGCGTAGCTAATTATAATCACCTGTTTTATACAAAATTGTTTGAACTTATTCTCAGGTTAAGGGGAAATTATCTCTGGCCGGCAATGTGGAATAATGCTTTTAATGAAGATGATCCCGAAAATCCGAAGCTTGCAGATATGTATGGAATAGTTATGGGAACTTCGCATCAGGAACCCATGATGCGTGCTCAAAAAGAATGGGATAGGAGGTACCTTAAAACGCTGGGACACTGGAACTATGCAAAATATCCAGATACTCTTAATGAATTCTGGCGCGAGGGAATCAGACGGAATAAAGATTATGAGAATATCATAACAATCGGATTACGCGGTGCAAATGATACACCTATGGCTCCCGGCGGTCCGGAAGCTAATATGAAACTGCTTGAAAAGATTGTTGATATTCAGAGAAAGATTATAGGTGAAGAAACTAAAAAGGATGTCACTAAAGTTCCTCAAATGTGGTGTCTTTATAAAGAGGTAATGGGATATTATAATGCTGGTTTGCGGGTTCCCGATGATGTAACTCTTCTTTGGGCTGAAGATAATTGGGGTAATGTTCGACGTCTGCCTACTCGTGAGGAACGTAAACGCAGCGGCGGTGCAGGTGTATATTATCACTTCGATTATCACGGCGGTCCAAGAAGTTATCAGTGGATAAATACTGATCCTATTCCAAAAATCTGGGATCAAATGTCTCTCTCAAAGAAATATGGAGCTGATAGAATCTGGATTGTCAATGTTGGTCATTTTAAGGGATATGAATTTCCTCTCGACTATTTTATGAATCTTGCATGGAATACAAGTAAATGGACAAATGACAATATAAATGAGTTTACACAAAAGTGGGCAGCATTCCAGTTCGGGCCAAAATATGCTAAAGATATTGCAAACATCATTGAAAAGTATACTAAATACAATGGACGCAGGAAACCGGAATTGCTTAGTCCAACAACCTACAGCTTACTCAATTACAGGGAAGCTGAGACTGTGGTTAAAGATTATAATGCAATTGCATCAAAAGCAGAAGAAATTTATAAAAAACTACCGGAAGAGAAACGTCCTGCATTTTATGAATTGGTATTGTTTCCGGCAAAAGCCTGTGCAATTGTTAATCGATTATATTATGCCGCAGGCCGAAATGAACTATATGCAAAGCAGGGAAGAGCTAACACGAATGATATGGCGGAAGAAACCCGTTCACTCTTTAAGGAAGATACAACTATGATGGGATATTTTAACCGCTCTTTCCTCGATGGTAAATGGAATCATTTTATGGATCAGGCACATCTTGGTTATACAAGCTGGAATGATCCGCCGCATAATAGTCTTAGAGCAATTGATCTCAAAGAAATCAAAATTCCTGATTCCTCAATTATGGGTGTAGCAGTTGAAGGTTCCGAATCAGTATGGCCGGGAGATAAAGATGAGGCAATATTGCCTTCTTTTGATGTGTTTAATCAGCAGAGTAATTATATAGATATTTTTAATAAAGGTAAGATTCCATTTAAATTTACTGCTGTTGCAAGTAGCCCATGGATTAAAGTAAGTGAAACAAGCGGCACTATTGAAAAAGGCAAGCGTCTTTGGATTAGTATTGATTGGGAAAAAGCTCCTAAAGAGAAAGCAAGTGGTACAATTAAAATTACCGGAACAGGTAAAGATGTTGTTGTTAAAATTCATTCGTTTAATCCTACAGAAGTGACCCGGAAATCTTTGAAAGGCTTTGTTGAAGGCAACGGTTATGTTTCAATAGAAGCAGAACATTATACAAAAAAAACTGATGCCGGTTCAAGACATTGGATAAAGATAGAAGATTATGGCCGTACGCTCTCTGGAATGAGAACTATAGCACCTGCAGATGCATCTCCGGCAGTTCCTGGAAAAGATTCACCGTGTCTTGAATACAATATGTATTTATTTGGAAAAGATAGTGTTGATGTAAAAGGAATTTTTTCTGCAACATTAAATTTTATGGCAGGACGCCCGCTGCAGTATGCAGTGTCTTTTGATGATGAATCACCTCAAATAATTACTCTCGTTCCCGCTGACTATAATGCGCAAAATGGAAACAGGGATTGGGAAAGAACTGTAGTAAACAATGCGAGGTATAGTCATTCAAAACATTTTATCTCAAAATCTGGATATCATACATTAAAAATATGGATGATTGATCCAGGTGTTGTTCTTGAAAAAATTGTTATTAATGCGGGCGGTGTGAAATCCAGTTATCTAGGTCCGCCGGAAAGTTTTCATAATATAAAATAAACCATTTTGATAATTATTGTGATTTATAATTTTATAATCAAATTTTCCTTCTTACCTCGTCTCCTCCAGTTCGGAAGCGGAGAGTATAAATGAGCAGAATTATATCTTTTTCTGTGCTGCTTATTTTTTTACTCTCCGTTTCATTTAAAACCGGAAAGGTATACGGCCAGGATGAAAAGGTTTATTCAAATCCGATCTTAGCGGGGTTTTACCCGGATCCGAGCATATGCAGGGTTGGTACCGGCTATTATCTTGTAAACTCTACATTTTCCTACTACCCGGGTATCCCCGTTTTTTATAGTAAAGATCTTGTTCACTGGAAGCATATCAGTGATGTAATGAACCGGCCCGGGCAGTTGAATTTAGACAGCCTGGGTGTTTCAAGAGGTATTTTTGCACCTGCTATCAGATACAATGATGGTACTTTTTATGTTACATGTACTCTTGTCGATAGAGGAGGTAATTTTGTTGTTACTTCAAAATCACCTGAAGGTCCCTGGTCTGATCCTGTCTGGATTCCACAAATAAACGGAATTGACCCCTCATTGTTTTTTGATACTTCAGATGCTGATGATAAAGCATATATAATTTATAATAGTATTGCACCTGATGATAAGCCGCTTTACCCCGGACATCGGACTATCAGAATGTACGAATTTAATACTGATAGCCTTAAAGTTACAGGTAGTGAACATATATTAATAAATGGCGGTACGGATATAAGCAAAAAACCTGTATGGATTGAAGGACCGCATATTTTTAAAAAGAATGGATTTTACTACCTTATTGCTGCCGAAGGTGGTACCGCCGAAAATCATTCCGAAGTAGTATTCAGAAGTAAAAATGTTTTTGGCCCATACACTTCATATAAAAACAATCCGATACTGACTCAAAGAAATTTAAATCCTGACAGGGAATATCCTATTACATGCACAGGACATGCAGATTTTGTTCAGATAGAAAACGGTGATTGGTGGGCTGTATTCCTTGGATGCAGACCTTACAAACCTTTTGATAAAGACTATTATAATACCGGCAGGGAAACATTTCTAGCTCCTGTAAAATGGGAAAATGGATGGCCTGTAATTACATCGGGAAAAGAAAAAATAAAATATTATTATCCCCTTCCATTTAAGACTTCTATTGATAGTGCTTATACTCCATATAACGGAAACTTTACGCTAACATATGATTTTAATAATGCTCAGCTAAGCAAAGATTGGAGTTTTTTAAGAACACCTCACGAGAAATGGTACAGTCTTAGTGAGAAGAAAGGATATTTAACAATTAACTTAAGACCCGAAACATGTTCCGGAAATATGAATCCGAGCTTTTTAGGGCACAGGCAGCAGCATTTAAATTGTTCAGCTTCTACTGCATTAAATTTTACTCCGAAATCAGAAAATGAAAAAGCAGGACTTTTAATATTCCAGAATGAAAATCATTTTTATTATCTATGTAAATCTTTGGAAAATGATAAACCGGTATTGCAGTTATTCAAATCAAAAATCTCAGAGGTATCTGATGCTATGGAATTATTAGCATCAAAGGAATTGGTAAAGAATGAAAATAAAAATGAATTGTATCTGAAAATTCGGGCAAGAGGAAATAAATATTCCTTTCAATATTCTTTTGAAACAGCAAGCAGCTGGCAAATGCTGAAGGATAGTGTCAACGCTGAATTTCTAAGTACAAAAGTTGCCGGGGGATTTGTAGGATGTATGTTTGCGTTGTATGCAACTTCATCAGGAAAACCAACTGATAACTTAGTTGAATATGATTGGTTCAAATATAAAGGAGATGACGTAGTATATAAATAGTTCCTGTTATAAATAATTGTGAGTAGTAAATAAGTGGATGAAAATAATTTAACTGCAATTTTATTGCTTTCCTGTAAAGATAGGATTGGTCTGGTTTCACGTATTGCCCATTTCGTTTTTGAGCGGGGCGGAAATATTATTGATTTGGATGAACATGTTGATATGGATGAAAAATATTTCTTTGTCCATATTACCTGGGATATGAAAAATTTTTCTATTCCGTCTTCTGAAGTTGTTGAAGCTTTCACTCCTTTGGCAAAAGAATTTAATGCAACCTGGAGAATAAATTTTACAGGAAAAAATTTACGGGTAGCAATCTTTGTGTCCAAATATGATCATTGCTTACGGGAGATTTTGTGGCGTCAAAGAATGGGGGAATTCAATATTGATATACCTCTAATAATTTCAAACCATGAAGATTTGAAAGCATTAGCTGAACAATATAATATACCTTATTATGTTTTTCCTATTAGCGAAGAAAATAAAATTGAACAGGAGAAGAAGGAATTAGCTTTACTAAAAGACAATAAAATTGATACTATTGTTCTTGCCCGGTATATGCAGATATTCACTCCCCAAATCACAGATAAATATAAAAATCAGGTTATAAATATTCATCATTCTTTTTTACCAGCTTTTGTAGGGAGCAATCCTTATAAACAGGCTTACGAACGAGGTGTAAAAATAATTGGTGCTACCAGTCATTATGTTACCAAAGAACTTGATGACGGTCCAATCATTGAGCAGGACATAATCAGGATATCACATAAAGATACAGTTAAAGATTTGATAAGAAAAGGAAGAGACCTTGAGCGCTTAATTCTTGCAAAAGCTTTGTACTTTCATTCTGAACACCGGATATTAGTTCACGGGAAGAAAACAATTATTTTTGAATGAGATTTTTTTACAATTAATATTTATGGTATACAATGGATGAATTGGTGGAAAAAATAAGTATATGTATAGAACGGGGGAAAATTAATAAATCATCTTCTTATCCGGCAGCCATGAAAGGTGAGGACGGGGCGGATGAAATATCTCATTTAGCGCTTGAACAGGGTGTAAAACCAGATATGATTTTGCAGGCTTGTAATGATGGTATGCTGAAGATAGGAGAGAGGTTTAGCCGGAATGAAGTATTTGTCCCCGAGTTGCTGATGTCTGCAAATGCTATGAAAGCTGTAATGGTTCGTCTCAAACCTTATTTCCAATTGGGTAGCGTAAAAGCTAAAGGAAAATTTATTCTTGGGACAGTTTCGGGCGATTTGCATGATATAGGTAAAAACCTTGTTTCTATGGTTGTTGAAGGTAATGGGTGGGAAGTTATTGATTTGGGAGTTGATGTGAAAATTCCCAGGTTTATTCAGGCAATAAAAGATAATCCCGGTTGTGCTGTAGGTTTAAGCGCCTTGTTAACAACTACTATGGTAAATATGACGAAGACTGTACAGGAAATAAAATCACAATTCCCCGATACAAAAATTATTGTTGGCGGAGCTCCGGTATCGCCCGAAGCAGCAAATAAAATGGGTGCGGACAGCTACTCGGATGATCCTCAGGGTGCTGTGACCTTCCTGAACCAAACTTTAGTTTCTTAATACTATTTTATTTGTTCAACGAACAACTATTCGGTCTGTATTATTCTACGGAGGCTCTAATGTTAAAACAATGCATGGTTTTGCTCTTTATATTTTTCCTTTTTGCGGGAAATATTTTTTCACAGGAAAACTCTGATTCAACATTCTCTGAAGTTTCAATTGCAGGTACGCAATTAAGGCATATTCACTCAGAAATAAATAATGAGAACTATGATCTTTATGTAAATTTACCGGGAGATTATTTTATTACCACAGAAAAATATCCGGTTATATATCTTATTGATGCCCAGTGGGATTTTCCACTGGTTTCAGCCATTTACGGTGAACAATATTATGATGGTTTTTTACCTTCGGCAGTTGTTGTTGGAATTACATGGAGCGGAAAAAATCCTGGTTATGATTCACTCAGGGCAAGGGATTTTACACCTACCTCTATGAATAAACCTTTAAAATTTGGAAATGCTTCTGGTTTTCTGCAATCAATAAAAAAAGAAATAATTCCGTTTATTGAAAAGAACTATAGAGTCTCTTCAGCCAATAGAACTTTAATGGGTAGTTCTTATGGTGGACTTTTTACTTTGTACACTCTTTTTAATGAAACAAATGTGTTTGGCCGATATGTGTTAACAAGCCCCGCAATATTGTTTGATAAAGGTATTATAAATAAATATGAAAAGGAATATTCTGAAAAAAATTCAAAATTGCCTGTAAAACTTTTTATAGCAATTGGCAGTTATGAAGATACAACTTTGCTGCAGAAATTTTCAGATAAAATAAGAAGCCGGCATTATGAAGGATTGAATTTTCAAAATGAAGTAATAGAAAACAAAGGACATTCAGGGGCAAAGGCAGGAGGCTATTCAAATGGGCTGCAGTTTGTATTTAGTCGGCCGTATATAAAACTTGATCCAAAAATTCAAAAGCAATATACAGGAATATATCAGTATGACCCGAAAAATCAAATTCAGATTGTCATTGAAAAAAAACATTTAACCTTTACAAATCCAGATGATAGAAAATTTATCCTTTGGGCGGAATCTCCGCAGGATTTTTTTAGCAAAGGATTTTATGGATTTGTTCATTTTATAAAAGATGTGAACGGTAAAGTAATGGGTTTTGAGTTTGAACAATTTACAGGGAAAAGCTTTATCCCAAGAGTTGGATTATAATTCAACAATATCCGGCAAAGGCGGATCAAACTTTAGATGAAAGTAGTAAATTATAATCAAAACATATTAATTATTTTTAGTGCTCAACTTATATCATAACGTAGTCAGTTTTTGGGAAGATTATCAATTCTGAGTTTAAGATTAAGAGTTATTATATATTAATAGCTGGAGATTTAATTATGAAACGACGGGAATTTTTTAAGTTTACTGCATTAACTGCAGGAGTAATAACCGCCTCACCTTATGCTAAGCTGTTTCCCAACAAAGCATTTTTACTGGAAGAAAAAAAATATGCAAATGATATTGTAACACTTGGTAAAACCGGTATTAAAGTATCAAGATTGGCTGTCGGTACAGGGACAAATGGTTTTGCACATAGATCAAATCAAACCGAAGAACTTGGAATCAGCGGCTTGGCTGATTTATTAATTGCAGCTTACGATAATGGGATTAATTTTTGGGATTCTGCCGATTCATACGGTACACACCCTCATCTAAAAGAAGCTCTCAAACATATAAAACGTGAAAAGGTTGTTATATTAACTAAAACCCGTGCAACATCTGTAGATGAAATGAAAGCAGACATTGAGCGGTATCTTAAGGAATTAGGTACTGATTATATTGATATTTTGTTGCTCCATCAAATGAGAAGTCCGGATTGGCCCGTAGAAAAAGAAGGGGCTATGGAAGTTTTGGAGAAGGCCCGCAAGGACGGAATTATCCGTGCTCATGGTGTATCTTGTCATACTATTGAGGCATTGGAAGCGTCATCAAATTCAGATTGGGTGCAGGTTGATCTTGCAAGAATTAATCCTGAAGGGGTTCGGATGGACGATGTTGTACCCATAGTAACTAAAGTTTTACAGAAAATGCATAAGCAGGGGAAAGGCATTGTAGGTATGAAAATCTTCGGTGGCGGAAGACTTACAAATCAGCCTGATGAATGTCTGCGTTATGTGTTGAATCTTGATTTTGTTGATGCTTTTACGATTGGCCAGGAAAGTAAAGAGCAGATGCTGGATTTAGTTAAAAGAATTCCGAAGGTAAGTACTTAATATTTTTTCATATATGCATTTTACAATGGATTTTTCACTTTAGAAATATGGCAATGATAATTATAATGTGCAAAGAAAAAATATCTTAACTATTAGAAATCATCAGTTTACATATTATTGATTAAGGTGAATTAGAATTCACAACTTCATTTTATTAAATCGGGAGATTTATGCCGAGAATTTTTTCAATAAAAATTCCTATTCTATTTATAAGCATAATGATTTACGGATCAATAATTTTTGGGCAAACGGCAACAAATATAGTCAACGGCGATTTAATTCAATTAAGCAGCAATGGCGCCTGGTGCTGGTATCAGGATGAAAGAGCAGTTATTGATAAAGCAAACAACATAATTATTATTGGTTCAAACAGAACAAGTAATGGACATGATTATGTAGATATTTATGATATTCCGACAGGAAGAAAAAGGAATGATGATCTCGGTTATATTGGGAGCGATGATCATGATACTCCCGGATTGTTTATAAGACCCGATGGCAAATATCTTGCAATGTTTACAAAACATAACGGTGATAAAATTACACACTACAGAATTTTTAATGGGAGCTCATGGAGTGCTGATAAGACATTCGATTGGAGTACACAACCGGGCGGAGCAGATTTTAATACTACTTATTCAAATGTTTATTATCTCTCGGCGGAAAATCGTACATATGATATCTCCCGCGGAAATGGACATGGAGGACAGAATTTTATTTATTCAACCGATCAGGGCGATACATGGTCATACGGGGGATTTTTAACTACAAATGGGAATGTAGGATATGTTAACGGTTATTTTAAATATTGCAGTAATGGAATAGATCGAATCGATTTTGTCTGCACCGAATATCATCCGCGTGATTATAATACAAGTATTTACCATGGCTATATAAAAAACGGCCAGACATTCAAATCTGATGGTACTTTAGTGGACGATAATATTTTTGACAAGTTTCCTTCTATGCCGCAGGATTATACTCCGGTATTTCAGGCAGATACTGAATTAAATGGAGTGACCATGACACACTGCTGGAATACAGATGTTCAAAGATATAGTGATGGTACAATTGCTACTATAGTAACAGCAAGAACGAATAATGATTCGAATAATCCTACGCATGCTTTTATTTACTGCCGATATGATGGAACTACCTGGAAGTCTACCTATCTTGGTAATGCCGGATTGAAACTATACAGCAGTGAACAGGATTATACAGGTTTAGCAGCAATGCATCCAAATACTCCGGACATTATATATATCTCTACAACTTATGATCCGCGGGATGATTCATTTCTGACTAAACATGAAATTTTCAAAGGAGTAACCAGAGACAGTGGAACAACATGGGAATGGACTCCAATAACTCAGAATTCAACGGTTGATAATTTACGTCCTATTGTTCCTGAATGGGAACATTATAAAACTGCTTTAATTTGGTTTAGAGGAAACTATTATAGTGCGCAGAATATAAGTGCCGAAATAGTTGGGATTATAACTGATGAAGCAGGTGCTTTGCCTGTAGAATTAACTAATTTTTTTGCACAGAGCGTCAATAATACGGTTGTTCTTAATTGGGAAACTAAAACCGAAACAAATAATAATGGCTTTGAAATTGAAAAATATCAGAATAATAAATGGAAAAATATTGGATTTGTAAAAGGAAAGGGAACAACTTCTGAGATTTCCAAATATTCTTTTATTGATAAGAACATTAATCAAAATTTCATTAAATACAGAGTTAAGCAGACCGATTTTGACGGTTCATCTACATATTCTAATGAAGTAGAAATAAATACAAATTACGTAAGTAAATATGAATTAAGCCGGAATTTTCCAAATCCGTTTAATCCGTCAACAACAATAAGCTATACTATTCCTCAAAACGGATATGTAGTATTGAATGTATATAATCCACTTGGTCAAAAAGTATCAGAATTAGTTAACAAGGAAGTGCATGCAGGAAGTTATAAAGTAACCTGGCATGCACAAAATGAACCGTCAGGAATATATTTCTATAAGATTTCTGTAAATAATTTTTCACAGGTAAAAAAAATGGTTTTTCTAAAGTGATCCGAAATCCGGTATTAAACTTTAAGGAATAGTACCGGTAATTATAATTTTGTCATATCTGGTAAAATGTAAGTGTAAAGCAGAAAATAAACTGCAAAAATGCATTTTTACAGCAGTATGATATTTGCTTTAAATAATTGAAATCAAGTTTCAAATCAATAAACTGCGGGGAAGGGAAATGGGAAAAAAGGATACAGATAAAACTTCTAAAAGGAAATTTTCAAGGCGAACATTTTTAAAAACAATCGGAACAACTTCTGCTGGTTTGATGGTTGCACCATATATCGGTACATCAAATATTTTTGCATTTGGTAGGGAAGAGGAGGCTACTTTCCTTGCCAAAGTTGCAATAACAAAAGCAGATAATTATGATCGCGCTTTTATAAAAGGGAAAGTGCAATATCTATTTGAACAGATAGGCGGTATTACAGATATTGTTAAAGCCGGTGACAAAGTAGCAATTAAAATAAATTTAACTGGTGGTGGGAGCTCCTGTCCTTATAATATGTGGACTCATCCGGAAGTGCTTAGAGCAGTTGGTGAACTTGTAATTGACTGCGGTGTGAGTGCCGAAGACCTTTATATTGTTGAAGCAATTTGGCAGCCTTCATCTTATAATGATTATGGATATAAAGATGTTCAGGACAGTCTGGGAGCGCAACTTGTGGATTTAAATAAACCGGATCCTTATAGTGAATTTATTCAGATGGATGTCGGATCTACCAGTTTTAATTTTCCCTCATTCACAGTAAATCAAATCCTGTCTGATGTAGATGTTTATATCTCAATCCCAAAGATGAAGCAGCATTATGAAGCGGGAGTTACCTGTTCACTGAAAAACCAGGTAGGCATGGTTCCGAAAGAATATTATACAATACCGACTAACCAGGGGAACAGGGCGGCTCTTCATAACCAGACAGGGGGTTCGTCAAAAGCTCATTTACCAAGATCTATTTGTGACCTTAATTTTGCTCGACCTGTTAATCTTGCCGTGATTGATGGTATTATGAATGCAAGAGGCGGAGAAGGTACCTGGAATCCTACTTTCGAGGTTTGCGAGGATCATGTATTATTGGCAGGAAAAGATCCGGTTGCCACAGATAGTGTCTGTACCTATTTTATGGGAATTGATCCGGGTGCGGAAACAATTCCTCTGCCCAATCCTGATAATGGGGAATGCGATAATCATTTGTATCTACTTAATCAATTGGGTGCAGGAACAAATAAGATGAATGAAATTGAAATAGTTGGCGATGGTGCCGATTTAATTCTACCTGTTGAGCTAACAAGCTTCGCTGCAAAAATAAACAATAATAATGTTGAATTAAATTGGGAAACTAAAACTGAAACAAATAACAGGGGTTTTGAGATTGAAAGATATAACAATAAATGGAGTAAAATAGGATTTGTTAATGGGCATGGAACTACAACCGAAGCTTCAAATTATACTTTTACAGATAAAAATGTTTCTGGGAATTTAGTTAAATATAGATTAAAACAAATTGATTATGATGGTTCATATATATATTCAAGAGTTGTAGAAGTAAAATTACAATTAGTTGAAGATTATAAATTATGTCAAAACTATCCTAATCCATTTAATCCGACTACAACAATAAGTTATACAATACCTGAAAATGGTCATGTTGCATTAGAAGTTTATAATTCCCTTGGGCAAAAAGTTGAAACATTAGTTAATAAAACATTGCAGTCGGGTATTTATAATAATACATGGAATGCACAGAATGTTCCCTCCGGCGTATATTTCTATAAGATTACTGTTAATAATTTTTCTCAGACAAATAAAATGGTTCTTTTAAGATAAGGAAATCATCCGGAACTGCTCCTTTAAGGAAAGGTTCCGGGTAAAATCAAAATGATATTATCACGATAAAAATTTTATCTATTATTCATCAATTTGAAATCAGTTTGTCAAAAAGAGAATTAAGAATTTGAATAATGAAAAAACCATTTGTACAATTGGTTAAGAAATCTCAAAATGAAAACCGGCGATTGGTAATACCATTAATTGGATTTCCCGGTCTTAATATTACAGGAAGTACAATTAAGCTGGCACAACAAAACTACGGGGAGCATTTTAAAGTTCTGAAAGCTATTGCTGAAACATATAAACCGGATGGAATTTTTCCTTTAATGGATCTGTCGGTGGAAGCAAACGCCCTCGGCAGGTATACTATATTCCCGGAACAAGAATCAGCAACTGTTATAAGGGATGTATTCGATACAGAAAATCTTAATTCGGCAAAAGAAATTAATATTGCTTTTGATACACGTCTTCAGGGTTATGTTGAAACTTTGAAACTGATGAGAATAGGGCTTCCTTCAAATATATTACGAGGAGCTTATGTAACCGGACCATATACCCTTTCAGCATTATTAATGGGTGCTGACGTTGCTGCGATAGCAACAGTTATGAATACTGATAAGCTGCATACAATATGTCAATTTATGACCGAAAAAATTTTGGAATATATCAGGCTGCTGATTGCGTCAGGCGCACAAATGATTTGTATTTTGGAGCCTAGTGCTGTTATGCTGGGACCGGAACAGTTCGAACAATTTTCAAGTCAGTATGTGCATCAGATTATCGAAAGCTGTAAATTTTCCGGTGTTTCTACAATTTATCATATTTGCGGAAATACAATGCACCTTGTAAAGAAAATGGCGGAAACCGGTGTTGATGCATTAAGCCTTGATTCTCCTGAAACAGGAGTAGATTTGCCCGCAGTAGCTAAAATGATTTCTTCGGATGTTATGGTAATTGGAAATATCAACCCGGTTGGATCACTTCTTAATGGAGCAACGGAAGATGTTGAAAATGATGTTCTGCGTTTACTAAAAAATATGGAACCATATACGAATTTTATCTTGAGCACAGGGTGCGATTTGCCGCAGGAAGTTCCAAAAGAAAATATCCATGCATTTATGGAAACCGGCCGGAAATATAAAATAAAAACTTAGCAGAACAAACTTATTACTTTCTATCCTGTTTTTGAATTTGCTTTATAATCCTGATATATATAACTTTTTACTTCGAAAGAATCCCTAGTTAAAATATTTTTAGTGTCAAAAAATATTTCTTCTTACTTATCTTGTTGAATGAAAATACACACAGAATCTTTTCTTTAACTTAACCTGTGAATTAAACATTATGTGTTTATTTTTATTTGTTGGTTTGTTAAATAAAAAAAGGTTATCTATTGATGAAAATAATAATCATGAATGGAAATAAGGAATTATTAGATGAATAAGGAAACAAAAAAATTAAGGAGCCAGGAATGGTTCAGCGGTCAGGATAAAATGGGTTTTGTACATCGTTCATGGTTAAGAAACCAGGGGTATCCCAATGATTATTTCGAAGGTAAACCGGTAATCGGTATCTGCAATACATGGTCCGAGTTAACTCCATGCAACGGGCATTTGAGAGACTTTGCCGAAGTAGTAAAAAAAGGAGTGCTGGAAGCAGGCGGTTTTCCGCTTGAATTTCCTGTAATGTCATTGGGTGAAACAATTATGCGGCCCACTACAATGTTGTTCCGCAACCTGGCCAGTATGGATGTCGAAGAATCAATTCGGGCTAATCCGCTTGATGGAGTTGTACTTTTAACAGGTTGCGATAAAACTACACCATCCACTTTAATGGGTGCATGCAGTGTTGATCTTCCTACAATTGTGGTTCCCGGAGGGCCCATGCTTAACGGCAGATATCATGGAGAATTAATAGGATCAGGTTCTTTTAACTGGATGATAAAACCGAAACAGAAAACAGAAGGATTTTCCGGTGAAGATATGCTTGAGGCTGAAATAGGTGCTGCGAGAAGTATCGGTCACTGCAATACAATGGGGACTGCTTCCACAATGGCAACAATGGTTGAAGCTTTAGGTTTAACACTTCCCGGAATATCAGCAATTCCTGCAGCTGATTCACGAAAAAAAGTCTTGGCTCAATTATCCGGAAGAAGAATTGTTGAGATGGTGAAAGAAGAAATGAAATTATCTAAAATACTAACAAGAAAAGCTTTTGAAAATTCAATAATAATAAATGCTGCGGTAGGTGGATCAACGAATTTATTAATTCATCTCCTGGCAATTGCTGGAAGAATCGGCGTAGAATTAAACCTGGAAGATTTTGACAGACTGGGAAGTAAAATACCTTTATTGGTAAACCTTATGCCTTCAGGAAAATATTTGATGGAAGATTATTTTTATGCCGGCGGTTTACCGGTTGTAATAAAAGAGCTTGATGAACTGTTGCATCAGGATATCATAACGGTTAACGGGAAAAGTATAAAAGAGAATAATAAAAACTCTAAATGCTATAATGAAGATGTAATAGCGAAGATTGAAAAACCTTTTCAAAAAGATGCAGGTATTGCAGTATTAAAAGGAAACCTCTGTGAAAACGGTGCTGTAATTAAACCTTCTGCCGCAACGCCAAAACTAATGAAGCATAAAGGAAAAGCTGTGGTTTTTGAAAGTATGGAAGACTATCATAAACGGATAGATGATCCTGATCTGGATATTGATGAATCGTCTATAATTGTACTTAAAGGAGTTGGCCCTAAAGGATATCCGGGAATGCCCGAAGTAGGAAATGTAGATCTTCCAGAAAAATTAATAAAAAAAGGGGTAAAAGATATGGTTAGGATTTCCGATGGAAGAATGAGCGGTACGGCTTACGGTACAGTTGTGCTTCATGTTTCTCCTGAATCTTCCATTGGCGGTAATCTTGCTTTAGTTAAAAATGGCGATATGATTGAACTGGATGTTGAAAAACGAAAACTCCACCTCGATATAACTGAAGAAGAATTAATGAAACGTAGAGCTGAATGGATACCACCGGAACCTAATTCGGAAAGAGGGTATGTTAAACTTTTTCTTGAGCATATTCAGCAGGCAGATAAAGGTGCAGACTTTGATATCCTGGTTGGTAAATCAGGATCAAAAGTAGAAAGAGATCTCCATTGAAAAACCAGTGTTGAAGTAATATTAAATTCGAAAATTATAATACAATTAATTGTTAAATTGCTATATTGTTATCTGACAACCTTATCATCAATTTAACAATAAAACAATATAGCAATTCATATAGCTGTTTATATTTATGAAGCTTTTTTATTTAAAAAATTAATATTAATTAAATCCAACATTTTATGGTTGTAATTTACCTTCTTATAAGTGTAATACTGATCATTTACCTTTCTACAAAATTAAAAATACATCCTTTCATTGCACTCTTTATAGTTGCGCTTTTATATGGATTCTTTGCAGGTATGTCCCTGGATTTAATTATTAGTTCAATCAACCAGGGATTTGGTGATACACTCGGAAAGATTGGTCTGATAATTATTCTCGGGATTATAATCGGTTCTTTCCTGGAGAATTCCGGTGCTGCTTATACAATGGCAGAAAAAATTCTGAAGATAATCGGTGAAAAGAGAGTAATAATTGCTATGGGAATAATCGGGTATTTTGTTTCAATCCCGGTTTTTGCCGACAGCGGTTTTATCCTGCTTTCTCCCTTAAATAAAAGTTTATCTAAAAAAGCAGGAATTTCGCTTGCAGGATCAGCAGTTGCTTTAAGCCTGGGTTTAATGGCTACACATACACTTGTTCCGCCAACTCCCGGACCAATTGCTGCTGCAGGAATACTAAATGCGGATATAGGTCTGGTTATCCTTTGGGGATTAATAATAAGTGCATTAGCTTTAGTTCCTGCTCTGTATTATTCCATAAAATTTGTATCAAAAACTTATATTGATCCGGATCCTGAAATTAGTACTACCGAAATTGAGAAACGTATCAAGGAAGCTCCCGGAGCTCTTAAGTCTTCACTTCCTATTTTTGTCCCGATTGTTTTAATAATATTAAAATCCATTATAAATTCATTCGGAAAAAACCTTGATGGGAATATTATTGCTTTTATCTCTTTTATCGGTGAACCTGTAATAGCACTTACAATAGGAATGTTCCTTTCATTTCTTCTTCCCCAAAAACTGCATTATGAAAAAATGTTATCAACAACAGGCTGGGTTGGAAAAGCTTTGAGCGATGCAGCTACTATTATTTTAATCACAGGAGCCGGCGGTATTTTCGGAAAAGTTCTGCAGAATTCCGGGATTGCAAATGTAATAGGAGAAACACTCGGTAACGTTCACATGGGTATCTGGCTCCCCTTTTTTCTTGCTGCTGCTATTAAAACAGCACAAGGTTCTTCTACGGTATCATTGATTACAACTGCTTCAATCATGATGCCTATGATGAATTCTCTTGGATTTGTTACAGGAATAGAAAAGGTTTTTGTTGTTATTGCAATAGGTGCCGGCTCGGCTGTTTTCTCACACGCAAATGACAGCTTCTTCTGGGTAGTTACTCAATTATCGGGACTTGATGTTAAAGCGGGATACCGGTTATATAGTCTTGGTACTTTTGTTTTAGGAACTTCAGCTGCAGTAATAGTTTTTATTTTTTATTTAATAATAGTTTAAAAAATATGAAAATATATAAGACAAAAAACAGAATTGTTATAGAAAGAGATAAAAAATATTTTCTAATAGAAAATGAAGATTGGGATACATTTATTAATGATGATGATCTTTACAATAAAATGATAAATATAGCTGATAACAATAATCCTGTTGATAATACCGAAAATATTTTAAATGATGTTGAAGCTCCTATCCAATCGCAGGAATTATGGGCTGCCGGAGTTACATATTCAAAAAGTAAGGAGGAAAGACAGGAAGAATCAAAAGATGCCGGAGGCGGAGATTTTTACGCCAGAGTTTATGAAGCTGAAAGGCCTGAATTGTTTTTTAAAGGTAATCGCAACAGAATAGTAAATCCGGGCAGCAATGTAAGAATAAGAAAAGATTCGGCATGGAACGTCCCGGAACCGGAACTCACATTAGTAATTACCTCATCCGGGAAAATTATCGGATATACAATCGGCAATGATATGAGCTCCAGAAGTATCGAAGGAGAAAATCCTCTTTATCTTCCGCAGGCAAAAACTTACGATGGCTGTGCAGCATTAGGACCATGTATATATGTAGCTGAAAAGCAAATTTCTGGTAATACAGTAATTCATCTTGAAATAACAAGAAGTAGCATACAGGCTTTTGAAGGAAATGTTGAAATAAATCAAATGAAAAGAAAATTAAAAGAATTAGTTTCCTTTCTGTACAGGGAATGTTCTTTCCCTAACGGCAGTATGCTGATGACCGGAACAGGAATAGTTCCAACAAATGATTTTACATTACAAAGCGGTGATGAAATTATAATTACTATTGATTCAATAGGAACTTTAAAAAATACGGTGGAATAAAATGGAATTAAAAGGATTAAACTTTATAGGAAATGAATTATCAGGAAAAGGTAAAGAAATTTTTAATGCGGTAAATCCTGCAAATAATCAAAAAATATTACCTGGTTTTCATGAAGCAACTAAAGAAGAAATTGATAATGCAATAAAAAAAGCTGAAGATGCTTTTATTATTTATCGAAATAAAAGCGGCAAAGCAAAAGCATTATTTCTTGAGACTATCGGAGAAGAGATAATGAAACTGGGTGAGGATTTAATTAATAGATGCCGTGAAGAAACCGGATTACCGGAAACCAGAATAATAGGTGAACGAGGCAGAACAGTAAATCAATTAAAATTATTTGCAGGATTATTAAAAGACGGTTCATGGGTGGACGCAAGAATTGATACTGCTGAAGCGGAAAGAAAGCCTGTTCCTAAACCGGATATAAGAAGCATGAAAAAAGCGTTAGGTCCTGTCGGAATATTCGGAGCAAGTAATTTTCCGTTAGCTTTTTCAGTTGCAGGCGGCGATACCGCATCTGCATTTGCTGCTGGCTGTACTATAGTTGTTAAAGCTCATCCTGCTCATCCAGGAACTTGTGAAATGATTGCCGATGCAATCAGAAATGCTGTTCTAAATACTAATATGCCGGATGGTACATTCTCAATGGTTCATGGAGTCTCAACGGAAGTTGGGATGACAATTGTTAAACATCCATTAATTAAAGCAATAGGTTTTACCGGCTCATTCAGAGGCGGCAAAGCAATTTATGATGCTGCCGTACAAAGACTTGAGCCAATACCTGTTTATGCCGAAATGGGAAGTACAAACCCCGTTTTCATTTTACCTGGTGCATTAAAAGAAAGGAAAGAAGATATAGCCAAAGGATTAACAGCTTCAGTTACTTTGGGAGTTGGTCAGTTTTGTACAAATCCCGGGCTTGTATTTTATGAAAATTCCGAAGATGCAAAAAAATTCAGGGAAACTGCTATTGATAGTTTTATTGAAGTGTCGTCTAGAACAATGCTGACTGAAGGAATAAAAAATGCATATAAAAATGGAATTGAGAATATCAAAAAAAATAGCGGGATTAATTTTTTAGCAGAAGGAAAAGAGGGAAAAAGTAAAAATGATGGTACAGCATACCTGATGCAGACTGATACTTCAAATTTTTTATCAAATGAAAAATTTGAAGAGGAAATTTTTGGTCCTGCTACTTTAAATGTAACAGCAAATGATAAACCGGAATTAATAAAAGCTGCAAAAAATTTAAAAGGACATTTAACTGCGACTTTACATGCAACTGAAGAAGATTTGCAAAATTATAAAGAACTGGTTGAAATCCTTGAAAGGAAAGTTGGCAGATTAATTATTAATGGATATCCAACCGGAGTAGAAGTTTGTCATTCAATGGTCCACGGAGGACCCTACCCTGCAACAACCGATAGTAAAACCACATCGGTAGGAACACTGGCAATTAACCGTTTTACCAGGCCTGTTAGCTACCAGAATTTTCCTGATGAATTTCTTCCTGATGAATTAAAAAATAGCAATCCTCTGGGAATATGGCGATTGATAAATGGTAAAATTAAGAATGCAGCCTTATAACTCACTTTTGATTTAACTTAATATTTACAATTGGCGGATCGGCGTAGTATTCCCATGCACTTTAAGCCTTTTCCTTTATGAAATGATTATTGAATACAATAAATCTATATCTAAGTAAATATTTTTTACCCGGTTCCAGTAACCAATTTTTATCCTTTGTTGGTGAAAAGTTAACAAATACATCACCTCTACCATTTTGATTTTCAGGCCATATTCTAAGCGGTTCAGGCGAATTGTAATTTGATGGATGCGAAAGCCATGCTATTCCTGCATAATCTTCCCCATGATCAACTGCACCCTGAACTATACACCATCGTGCTTTGGAACCGTCTGCATCTTTTCTTGTTTTACCTTCGGAAGTTAGTACGTCACTATTTGTTTTATTCCATTCTTCAGTAGCTCTCCATCCTAAACCGCCATAGCGATACTTGAGAAGTAATACCGGTGATTCTGAAGCACAATTTAGATCAATATTTATATCCATGATATAATAATCCTGGTTCTCATCGGGGAGATAAACTTTAACCGACTGCAGCTCATCTATTGCAGTTATTTCTTTATCACTCTTCTTAAATACTATGTGTTTTTGAAGAGCCTGATATTCGGAAAAGACAGGTCCATTTTCAATTGAAACAAAATCTGCAAAACGAACCGTACCTTTTTTATCCCTAAGATTCCAGAAGTCAACCGTATCTCCTTCAAAAAGAACATGTGTCCACGGATCCCATATACCGTAATGATGATAATGATCAGGAGGCTGAATACGGGTTAAGACCTGTCCATGAGGTGACCATAAGGGATGAATAAATCCGCTTCTTTTAAATGCCGTATCTACTCCTTTAGGAGGGTATACAGTTTTATAAAAATAACTAAGCAGATTCTTATCTTTTGTATGAATTATTAAATCACCATCATTTTTAAGCGCTGATATCTGTTCACTTCTTAAAGGAATTCCTTCATTCAGCTCAAAGATATATTTTCTTTGATTTCTGTTTTTGGTTTTGATGATCCAGTTTAAAACTCTTTCATTTTTTATATTAACCTGGATAGGAATTTGAATTGTTTCTCCACCGGTAATTTCAACAAGGTTTAATTTATTTATTGAGAGGTTTGTAATCTTATCCAAATTAGTACTTATAGGTATGTCTAAACCATTAGCCGGTTTAGTAAGCTCTACTTCCAGTGTAGCAATTTTCTGAGCATTACTTTTGGAAATAAATAATATTATAAGTAAGAGAAAAACCAGTTTGAATATTTTCATCTCCGATGTCTTTTAAGCTAAATTTATTAAAAATAATATTTTATACAATATTATACTTCTTAAAATTTCAATAAACAAAGAGGATAATATTAAAGGAAATTTTAATTGGACTTCAAATAAGTTACGTTTTGGAAAAATTACAAAAATATTCACAAATATAGTGAACTTACCTTTTTCTGTTTAAAAAATTTAAATATTTTAAATAAATATGCGATAATAATACCATAAAGAACATTTTTGGTTATCAAATGCTGAATTCGGTTTTAAAAAAGATATATCAATACAAATTATTGATGGGGATTTTACTTCTATTATTCTGTGCAGTTCTAGAATATATTGGATATCGGCAAATTAAAACATTTATTCCAACCAATGCGGGAGCTACTTTCCTAGTCGGGAATTTGGGCTTTATCCTTATTTCATTTGCAATCTTATTTTATATAGGAATTCTATACTTAAAACCGATTGATGATTTAAATAAATATGCCAAGCAGATTGCTGAAAAAGATTTTAATTCTCTGGTTGGTGCTTTAACAGAACTATCTCACGGCAACCTTACCGAAACAATCTCTATTAATTCTGAGTTTAAACAAATTAAGTCTGCTGATGAAATTCAAAACCTTTCCGAGAGTATCGGTCTTATATCAACAAAGATACATGAAGCTGCTAAAGAATATAATTCTGCAACGTACAAACCTTGTCAAAGGTTATGTTATGTAGGTGCAGATTCATACCTCGAAGGAAGAGCACTTGGAGATTATGCCGGTAAAACTTTAAATGGTAAAGGAAAAATAGCAATAATAACAGGCAGCTTCTCCGCTTCCGGACTTGAATTACGCCGAAAAGGATTCATAAATATTATCAGGGAAAAATATTCAAGAATTCAGATTCTGGAATCAGTTGAAACATTTGAATCGAACGAGGTTATTTATCAAAAATCATTAGAATTAATAAAAAAGTACCCTGATTTATCTGCATTTTACATTACTTTTGCTTTGGGTGCAGTAGTAGCTAAAGCAATCGAAGATACAAATAATGCAAAAAAGATCATGCTCTATTGTCATGATCTTGCAGACGAAACAATGCATTACATAAAGAAAGGAATTGTTACTGCGACTTTAGGGCAGGATACTTTTGCCCAAGGACATGATCCGGTTATCCATTTATTTAATAATATCGTTAAAAAATGGCATCCTCCGCAGCCGCGGTTATTAACTACGAATGATTTGGTAACACTGGAAAATTACCAACAGTTCTGGAAAGAAGGTGCCGGTGTAATTGAATCAGATTTTATGAGAGAGCGCCGCCCAAAACCAATTGAAAAATCTTCACATTTAATAAGGATTGCCTATATAGGTCGGGAACTTAATCCTTTCTGGGAATCTGTAAAGAAGGGAGTAACTGCCGCATCAGGAGAGTTAAGAGATTATAATGGTTCTGTAGAGTGGATATTGCCCGAAGGAATAGAACAAGGCGGTAGCAAAAATCTTACTGTTGAAGTTTATGGACCGGCAATTAAATCTGCCGTTGAAAAAAAATACGATGCAATTGCGATAGCAATATTTGATCAAAATCTTATACCGTATATTAATGAAGCCGTATCGCAGGGAATTCCTGTTGCTACATTTAATGCAGAGCCGATTAGCTTTAGAGATTTATTTTCAACGTTGGCACAGCGGGCAAATCAGCTTATATCAATAAGTGAGAACTTAAAAGAAGCTGTACAAAATTCGGTGGAAGCCTCACAATATAATGCAAGTGCTATTCACGAAATGGCTGCAAGCCTTAAGGATGAAGACAACTCTGTTCATATAGCAACAGAACATATTCACCAGATCAATAAAGAAATTGAAAATACTGTACAGGGAGCTGTAGAACAGCAGAAAACCGCAAATAATGCTGCAGCTGCCGCAAACAAAATTTGTCAATCAATTAATTCAGCTAATGAAAATGCGCTACTTGTATCAAACGCTTCATCAGAATCTATCGATATAGCTAAACATGGCGCTGAATCAGTTATGGAAAACCTTAAGCAGATAGTTAATATTCAGAATGCTGTTAAGATATTTTCCGATAAAATAAAAGAAATGAGTGCGCAGTCCGAACATATCGGTACTATTGTGGCAACAATTGAGAATATTTCAGAGCAGACTAACCTGCTTGCATTAAATGCAGCCATTGAAGCTGCCAGAGCAGGTGAACAGGGGCAGGGCTTTGCAGTAGTTGCAGACGAAGTCAGAGTTCTTGCTGAAAAATCTGCTAAAGCAACTAAAGAAACTTCGACTATGATAAATAACGTTAAAGTGAATATTGATGAATCAAACTTACACATTGAAAAATTAGTTTCAAGTGTTAATGAAGGAATAGTACTGGCTAATCAATCCGGTGATGCATTAAAAAAATTATTGAACAATTCAACCTCTATGAATGAAAAAATCAAAGCAATGGAAGATGCGAATGCACTGGCAACAAAATTAGCGGGCGAATTACAATCAGCGATAGAAGGAGTAACAAAAGCTATTGAAAGAAATATGCATTCAACACTTGAAGTAAAAGATAATATGCAGACAACTCTTGATACAATAATGAATGTATCGGAGATAAGTAAAACAAATGCTTCCACTATACAAGATTTATCATCCGAAACCGAAAAAGTCTACAACCAAAATGAAAAAGTAAATACTGTCGCTTTACAACTATCCTCAATGGCAAAAGAATTACAGGGAGCAACAGCCCAATTTAATATTGATGAAAAGAAATAAAACTCAGAGGGTTTCCACATTTCAAACCTAAATAATTACAGAGTTAAAAAACACCAATTTCCCCCCGCGATATTCTGGTAATATGTAAACAGAAATTCAAATCTAACTTCAAAGATCGTTTTGTTTCATTAAAAAAAGAAATAAATTAGTGATAATATTCCTCATAATTATTAGCTAAAAATAAATCTTTTTGTAAAAAATTTTATAGGAACTAAAATGAAATTTAATAACACTCCATTAGGAGGTTACATGAAAATTTATATTAACACTATTATTTTCTTTATAGTTGTCACTACATTAATTGTAGCACAGCCTTCCGGTGGACCATATGGTCCTATACAGAGAAATTATGCTCTGCCGAAAACAGAAGGCAGAATATATTATGTATCACCCAACGGCAAAACAGATGTCTCAGGTGAATCAATTTCTCAACCGACAACAATTGAAGAAGCAATAAATCGTGTTAAAACTGGTGATACTATTGTTCTTCAGGGTGGGATTTACCGTACAGGAAATCTCGTGTTCAATCAGGGAATTACTATCCAACCATATAAAGATGAACAACCTGTTTTAAAGGGTACATATATTGCGAAGGACTGGAAAAGACAAGAAAATGGGTTGTGGGTCACGAAATGGAAACATCTCTTCCCATCAAAACCTGATAGCTGGTGGCGCCGTTACCGTCATGGTTCCGATGTTCCTCTAAACCGCTTTAATAATGATATGGTCTTTGTAAATGGCCGGTTTCTGCAATCTGCCGGCTGGGAAGGTGAACTTGATACAAATTCATATTATATAGATTATGAAGACAGCACTGTTTACTTAGCTTTTGATCCTACTGATAAATTAATAGAGATAACTGCTTTCAATGTCGGATTATTAAGAACAATCAAAGACGTTCACGGGAAAACTTCAGATAAAATAGGACCTACAATACGTGGGATAACATTAACACAGTATGCATACCGTGCAATAGAAATAGAAGGATATTATCCTCAAGGTGTAGATCCTGAAAAAAATCATGGTAATGATGTTGTAGGTTCAACCTTTGAAAATTGTACAATTTCTTATTGTTCTCGTGTCGCCGGTTATTTCAAGGGTAATCATATGACATTTCGCCATTGCAGGATAAGCGATACCAGTACGGAAGGCATCTATATTATTGCATCATCTGATGTCCTTCTGGAAGAAAATATTTTCGAAAGAAATAACATTGAACATCTTCAGGGATACTATCCTGCTGCTGTTAAGATATTTAACCAATGCTACCGCGTTACCTGCCGCGATAATTTGGTTATTGATCAGCCGAATTCGGTTGGTATCTGGTATGATGTTGGAAATGTTGATGGAGTATTTGTCAACAATTGGCTTGAAGATATTCATTATAATGAAACACACCGTAAGCCAAATGATGTGTGGCCTATTGGTGCAGGATTCTTTTTTGAAATTTCAAAAGGAGCTATTTGTGCAGGTAATGTGTTTGTTAACTGCGATGCAGGAATTCATCTGCGCAACTCTTCAGATGTAAAAGTATATCAAAACACATTTGTAAATAGCCAGGTTCTCATTGACCGTGATGGCAGGATAGCAAAAGGAGATCACTTTGACTGGCATCCCAAAACCGGGCCTGGTATCGATGAGCGGTATGGTCATATATTTGAAAACAACTTGATTGCTGCAGATAAAGATTTTAATAAACCGCTTCTTTTTGTATGGCAGCCAGAATCAATATGTGATAAAATTAATACTTCCCAGTTGAAAGAACTTGATTATAATATATATGTCCGTACATCCGATAATACCTCTGGTTCTCTGATATATTGGAGCCCCGCAAAGAATAATAATTGCCAGGTAGCATTAGATTCCCCGGAAGCTTTACATAAACTTCCTCCGGAATTTTCTTCACATAGTAAATACTTCTTGAATTATCATGGACCTTTATTTAAAAGTCCGGAATTAGATAATTTTCATTTGCTGCAGGAATTTCCTGCTGCTAATTCAGGGACCCAGCTTCCGGCAAAAATTGGTGAGATGCTTATCCAGTATAAAAAAGGTGATCATTATATCGGAGCATACCCTCCAATAAAATAGAGAATAAATATTCTAACCGTAAGTGAAAAATTGTTCATGAATAAATTGTCCAGCTGCGTTCACTTATGTTCGCAATTGAACGATTAAGTCTTAAAGAAAAGTTAATTTAGAATCTAATTCAAATGATTTTGCTGGCATAGTCTTTGAATTTGGAAATTAAATAAAAAAGTTTTGATATACTCCATTCTTTCAATCAATTCTAAAAGGTGAAGACCGGCTTTTGTTTTTCAATATAAATAGGGAATTAAAATGCTTAAAAATTATTTTAAGATTATTTTCTGAAATTTATTCAGATATAAAATTTATTCATTTATTAATATTACAGGTCTTGCAGTAGGTATTGCCTGAGCAGTTATAATTATGCTGTGGGTAAGGTATGAATTAAGCTACGATAAATTTAATAAAAATTCAGAACGTCTTTACAGGATTGATTTTACAACAGTACAAAAAGAATACTATGGCCTTTATCAATCGGGTCCCTTGGCAAAATATCTTAAAGATAATTTCCCTGAAATAGAAAATGCAACAGTTTATTCGGAATTCAAAAATAAACTATCTGTTGGTACAAAGGGTTTCTTTAGTACAGGCTCTATTGTTAGTCAGGATTTTTTCTGGATGTTTTCATTTCATCTTGAAGAAGGAGATCAGAATACCATTCTTGAAGCACCAAATTCAATAGTAATTTCAAAATCTTTTGCTGAAAAAATTTTTGGGCAGGATAATCCGATTGGGAAAACTATTAAATTAAATGATCAACCGGGATATTTAGTAACAGGTGTTTTTACTGATATTCCAAAAACCTCATCATTACAATTTGATTTTGTTATGCCGTTTTCAAATGCTCCTGACTGGATGAAAATGTGGGACAGGAAATGTGTACAGACTTATATTTTACTAAAAAAGTATGCCTCCTTTGATGATGTTAATAATAAGATTTCCGGCTTAATGGACAAATTCAATCCAACCTGGAAAAATGTTTTGTATTTATTTCCGCTCTTAAATATCCATTTATATGGACCGGGCGGTGGCGGTCCCATAATTTATATTTATATATTCTCTTTATTTGGAATTTTAGTATTGATAGTTGCATGCATCAATTTCATGAATCTGTCAACCGCACGTTCCGAGAAACGGATGAAGGAAATCGGAATAAAAAAGACAGTGGGCTCTTCCCGGATAGAATTAATTAAACAGTTTATGACAGAGACTTTATCGTTATCATTCATCTCGCTTTTACTGGCAATTGGTATAATTGAGCTATTTCTTCCTTATCTTAATAATCTTCTGGGGATCCATATTGTTATGGATTATTCAGTTAGTATTATTTTTATTTTATTTGGAATAGCTTTTTTAACAGGTTTAATATCGGGAAGCTATCCTGCAATTTATCTTTCATCATTCAATCCGATACTGATACTAAATAATAGAAATACAAAGGGAGAAAAGCGTTCGTATATTTTAAGAAGAATATTGGTAATAGCTCAGTTTTCATTCTCAATATTTATAATTTGTTGTGTTTTACTAATTGGAAAGCAGTTAAATTTTCTGCAGTCTAAAAACCTCGGCTTTAATAAAAGCCACGTACTTATGATCAGCACCAGAGGAGCTTTACAACAAAAAATTCCAATAGTCAAAGAAGAACTGCTCAAATTCCCATTTATTAAAAGTGCAGCGGTATCAGCTACTGATTTAACCAGCTTCCAAGGAGCCGGATCCGGGCCGGTTGACTGGGAAGGGAAAACCCCTGATAAACTTGTTGAAGTAGGATTTGATTTTGTCGATGAAGATTTTTCAAAAACATTTCAAATTAAAATGAAAGAAGGAAGATTCTTTTCAAAAGATTTTACAACCGATATATCTGATGCTTTTGTAGTTAACGAAGCTGCTGTAAAAGCAATGAATTTAAAAGATCCCATTAATAAAAAATTAACAACCTGGTTCGGCAGGAAAGGGAAAATTGTTGGGGTAATAAGTGATTTCAATACTGAATCGCTTAAGAATGAAATGGCTCCGTTAGTTCTTATTCCTACAAATACTGCTAATTATCTTTGCTTACGAATTTCATCGGCAAATATTGCAGGCGAAATACAATCAATAAAAAAGACTATAAAGAAAATTGTTCCGGATGATCCGTTTGAATATCATTTTTTAGATAAACAAATAGACAATCTTTATAAGACAGAACAGATGACAGGTAAGTTAACAATGTTTATTGCTGTTCTGGCAATTTTTCTTTCCTGTCTAGGTTTGTTTGGACTTGCAATTTTTTCAAGTGAACAGCGTACAAAGGAAATCGGCATACGAAAAGTATTGGGTGCTTCTATCATTAATGTCCTTTTCATGTTAACCAAAGATTTTACTAAATGGATTTTAATTGCCAATATTATTGCATGGCCTGCTGCCTATTATGTTATGAGTAAATGGTTACAGGGATTTGCTTACAAAATAGATATAGGTGTGTGGATCTTTATTTTATCGGGCATAATTGCCTTGGCTATTTCTCTTTTTACTATCAGCTTCCAGGCGATTAAAGCTGCAACCGTTAATCCTATAAAAAGTTTGCAGTATGAATGATTCGGAAAAAACAGGATGATAATTTTACGATAAAACGAAAAAGAAAAATTATACATATATCTCCGGGAGATGAAACATTTTTGCATGGGGAACCGAATGGCTGCATACAAAATTTATGTATTCAGTATGAATGAACATTAGAAAAAATTTCAGGTATTAACTATATTTTCATTTACATTTTATGAATATGATAAATTTTTCAGATGTTAGACTTTCTGAACCGGCCGTATCCGTTTTCTTTTCAGCCTTCAAGAAGAATTAAACAGATTTTACCTATCGGCTTGTTTGTTTTTATTTTCCTGATTCTGTTTAAACCTTTCGGATTAGAGAACGATTCAGATTACGTTCAGACTTCTGCTTACCTAAGCTTTTCCGGGACTTTAATAGGATTATTAACTACAGTATTAATTCCTTTCTTTTTCCCGGGATATTTTAACGAATCAAAATGGACATTAAAAAGAAATTTTATCTGGAATGGCTGGATCTTTTTTATTTTTTCTACATTGATGTTTTTTTTATTTAATATTTACAGCATTTACTATTTTAACAATAACCGGAGTTTTACCTTTGAAAATTATTTGTGGTGGGTATACCTCCAATTTATTTTTGGTCTGCCTCTCGGAATTATAATAAATTTGTTCAATCAGTATTATCTATTAAAAAGACATATAAAAGCCGCAGATATTCTTAATAATTCATTTAGAATTTCGAACCGGCAAAATTTCCAAAAATCATATGAGAAAGGAGATATCCCGCTTGAAACTGGAAAAGAACAAAGTTTCTTAAAAGAATTAGAAAAATATAAATCAGGTCAGCAATTAGAATTTGAAGTCGACAAATTTAAAAAGGTTAATATTAATGTTAAAAACATTATTTATATTGAAGCTTTCGGCAATTATATCAACATTGTCTATAATCATAATGGTATTAAAAAGATAACTGTCCGTGAAACAATTACCAATATTGAAAAGAAGGTAAATAGATCAGAAATATTATATCGAACTCACAGATCTTATCTTGTCAACTTAACGGAAATCGAAAAAATTGAAGGGGATTCGCAGGGATTAAAACTGCATCTTAAACTAAACGATAAAGTTATCCCGGTTTCAAGAAACAAAATAAAAGAATTCAGAAAGCTGATTACTTCAGGTATTTAGATCCTCCATTGCATTTTGTAACATAATTTTACATCTCATCACACAATTCTTTCTTCACTTTTAAATCATATTTAAGTTTAATAGCGAAATCAAAAAACTTAAAAGGGAGTAAAAATGAAGTATTTAATAATTATTCTGGTATTGTTCATCTCTTTTCCTTCAAACATGTTAAAAGCACAAAATGATAATTCCAGGTCTTTTCATGAATTGCAAAAGACAAGTACAATTAAGAACAATAACCTTATACATTCTGTTGATCCGAAAATATTAGAATTTTATTCTGGTTATAGTTCTTATACTGATCCGGGTAAATATGAATCTATGTATAAAAATCTGCCCGATTCTCTGACTGATTTATGCAGATTAATAAAATCTCAATTGATTCATCCAATAGTGGATCTACCTAAATACCGGGATTTTATTCCACCTGAAAGATCATATGAAGATTTAAAATATCCAACGGTACAAACAATTCTTGCCGGATTAAAATCATATAACCAGGGTGGATTAATATTTGAACGAAAACCGGATGAACGATTAGTTGTTTCATGCCGCTACCACGCTATTTTACTTGCTTCAATACTAAAACACCGTGGAATTCCAACCAGAGTGAGATATGGGTTTGCTTCATATATTTACCCGGGACATAATATCTATCATGTTGTATGCGAAGTATGGAATAAGAAAGAAAACAGATGGATTCTTGTTGATCCTGACAGGCAAATAATAGATTTAACTTCACAACAGTTTGAATTTGCCGGTGACGTATGGTTAAAATACAGGCAGGGTAAATTAAATCCCGAGACTTATGGAGTGCCAAACTGGTGGGGAGCACATCCTATTCTTGATGCGTTATGTCATGATTTAGCCTCGGCTTTGGGAAATGAGCATATATACTTTGACCGTCCTCCCATTTCAGCAGATACAACAATGATTGTAAAAAATATGAATTCTGATAGATTAGCACTTATGGACAATATCAGTAAATTGATGAAAAATATTGATGATAATTTCGATGAATTGAAAGAACTTTATAATGCAAATAAAGAACTTCAATTTGGTCGTTATCTTAAGAATAATACAGCTAAATAAAATATGTCGTTTTTTATTTAGAAGTAGGGTTTTTTCAAAATCAATTGTATTAATAAGTAAGAAGAAGTTCTTATAATTCATTGCAAAAATGAAATTAAGATACATTGTATTAATTCTGTTATTAATATTTGCCGGTTGTTCAAAAGATGGAACTTCTCTTGATGAGCCTCAAGATAAAATACCAAATGCTGCATATGTTGATTTGAATAGTACTCAGCAGCTTATCCGGGGATTCGGCGGTGTGAGTATGCCAGACTGGATCCCCGATTTAACTTCGGATCAGGTATATAATGCATTTGGTATTGATTCCGATCAAATCGGGTTAAGTATTCTTCGTCTGCGTATACCTTTTGATTCATCAAAAAATAATCTGGAAGTTCCTACAGCCAAACTGGCTCATTCTCTCGGTGTAACTTTAATAGCATCACCATGGACACCACCTGCATGGATGAAAAGCAACAATAATATTGTGGGAGGGAGATTAAATGACAATTCTTATAATGATTATGCTGCACATTTAAAATCATTTGCCGAATATATGTCGAACAATGATGCTCCTTTATATGCAATATCAGTTCAAAATGAACCTAATGTTTCTGTTGACTATGAATCCTGTGACTGGAATGCTTCTGAAATGCTTAAGTTTGTAAAGAATAATGCTCCATCAATCGGAGTCAAAATAATTGTGCCTGAATCGTACAATCAATCCAGGATAATTTCCGATGCCATACTAAATGACGATGCAGCTGTTTCCAGAATATCTATAATAGGAATGCATATTTATGGAGGCAGTTTAACAAGCTATTCTCTGGCTGCTTTAAAAGGGAAAGAGTATTGGATGACCGAACATTTATCGACCAATACTGACTGGAATAGTGTACTTGCAACAGCAAAAGAAATTGATAATTGTATGTACTACAATATGAATGCTTATATATGGTGGTATATAAGAAGATTTTATGGACTAATTGATGAAGATGGAAATGTTACTAAACGCGGATATGTAATGTCTCAGTATGCCAGGTTTATCCGTCCGGGATTTTATAGAGTTGATGCTACAAGTAATCCACAGGAATTAGTATTTGCAACTGCTTATAAATGTAATTCAAAGCTGGTTATAGTTTCTATAAACGAAGGTTCATCAATTCAACAAACTTATATAATTGAGAACGGAAGCTTTAATAGCTTTACACCATACACGACTTCAGTTTCAAAAAATTGTGAAAAGGGAGAAAAAATTTCTGTTTCAAATGGGAGTTTTAGTACTATGTTGGATTCATCAAGTATAACTACATTTGTTTCTGATTAAATTCACGCAGCTCTGATTCTGTTTATATCTATTACCTTATCATTTCCTTAACTACTAAAACTATCCCGACTTCATCATTATTTTGACAATTCTTTAATGTACGATGGCGTTTCCGGTTCAGCCTTAAAAAAATCTCCTTTTTTCTCTTTGGATAATGCCCATCTGTCCATCCAGGATATTCCCCAGGTTCCGTAAACAGTTATGTCGGTTTTATATATATTATCTTCAAGTACATAGTCCATGGCAACAAATTCATAATTGTTTTTTCTGAACATTTTGGCAAGTGAATCAATATAATCTGAATTAAGCCAGCTTGCATGCAATAATAATATCTGTTTTATGTTTCTTCCAAACAGGCGGTTGGACTGCATTTCATAATACTTTAATTTCTTTTCCATGTAACTAATATAGTCTTGCCCGATTTGTTTTGTTAGGATAGTGTCATTTTTTACTTTAGCTCTTTTATATGCTACAGCAAAAAGATAGTCTTCATTATCGATTGTTACCGGGGCAGTTATATATCCATGATTTGAAAGAAAATTTTCCAGTGAATCAGCTTTCTCTTTTGTATTTCCCAGGTGAAGAAAAGGATGTCTGAAATATTTGATCGTTTTTCCATTCTGGGATAGTATCTCTTTTGTAATAATTTCTCCTTTCAATATATCCTGCGTAAAATCTTTAAATGAAACTACATTATAATCAGGATGAGAAAATGTATGATTACCTAATTCAAGTCCATGATCTATCCAACTTTTAAGCAGCTCCACCTGAAATTGATTTATTTTTCCTTCTTTATTGTAAAGTTTTTTTTCGTTGACAAATCCTATAGCAGGAATGTCGTTCTTTTTAAGTCCGGATATAAGATTATCAATTAATCCCTTCTGAAAAATAGTATCTGAAATACCATAACTTACAACCGGTAAATCATCGAATGAGAAACAAACCTGTTTATTTTGACCAAATGTTAATAAACCAGATAAGATGAAGAATATAAATGTTTTCAAAATTGATTCTCTCCAGTACCAATCAATAAAAATTAAATGTGAATTAGTTATTGATTGAAATATAAACTAAAAAGAAAAGTCTGTAAACATTTGCAAATATTTCAATAATGTTATCACTTTAATTATAATATCTTGCATCGATAAAATTATACTTTAAAGATCGAATTAACAATATTCACTATTTGTTTATTTATCAAATTATGATGATAAGAAGAATACTCAAATTGGAATATTACTGTCATTCTAAATGATTATTTTAATTAGGTAAGCTTCTCTATTCAGAATTTTTTAGAGAGCTTAGAATTATTTATTCAATGTTCCAATGATAATTCTATTCCCATCTCCAATCCCCTCAATTCAGACAGACCTCTCATTCTTCCGAATAACGAATAGCCGGGATAAATTCCATCTTTCCCTTGATCAGGCAGCATGAGATGTCCATGGTCGGGACGCATGGGTATGCGGTAATCTTTTCTTCCTTCATTCTTACGTCTTTTTTGTTCAATGATAAGAGCCTTCATTACACCATAAATGTCTATATCCCCTTCAAGGTGATTTTCTTCCATAAAATCACCATCGATATTCCTGGAAACATTACGTAAATGAACAAAATTAATTCTGCCGGCAACACTTTTTACTATATCTACAAGATCATTTTTGTAACCGACTCCCAGAGAACCCGTACAAACAGTAAGACCGTTTGAGGGAGAATTAATCACATTAATAATTTGTTCCAGATCAGTTTTATTACTAACAATCCTTGGCAGACCGAATAGAGACCATGGCGGATCATCAGGATGAATTCCTAATAAAACTCCTGCTTCTTCAGCTGCAGGAGTAATCTCCTTAATAAATGAATATAAATTATTGCGAAGAGCATCCTCCCCGATATTATCATACTCTTCTATAGCTGATTTAAATTCTTCCAGAGTATATGCTTCTAATGAACCGGGCAAACCCAGAAGAACAGTTTCTATTAGTTTTTCTTTCCGGCTGTTATCTAAACTCTTAAAATATTTTTCAGCCTCATTAATTTGGGATTCATTGTAATTCTTTTCAGCATCTTTTCTCTTCAATAAAAACAGATCAAATGCAGCAAGAGCTTTTGCTTCAAACCGGGTAGTTATTGAACCATCACTGAATTTTACTTTTAGATCGGTACGCGACCAATCAAGCACAGGCATAAAATTATAACAGACATTATTAATACCGCATTTGCTTAAATTCCAGATTGATTCTTTATAATTATTTATAAGATGTTGATAATTGTCTTTTCTCTTTTTAATATTCTCATGAACAGGTACACTTTCTGCAACAGACCATCTTAGTCCTTCTGATTCAATGATCTCTTTCCTTTTTGTTATTTCATGAGCTGACCAGATTTCTCCAACCGGTATATGATGCAGAGCAGTAACTATTCCGGCAGCACCTGCCTGTTTAACCTCGGTTAATTTGACAGGATCTTTCGGTCCAAACCATCGCCATGTTTGTTCAAATGCCATACAATTAAATTAAAAATGATAAATTAAAAAATAAAAAAGTCTGAAATCCAATCAGACCCCGCTGAAAGCACTGAATCCGCCGTCAACCGGGATTATAGTGCCTGTTACGAATTTAGAAGCGTCGCTGGCCAGCCAGAGTGCTGTTCCGATTATTTCTTCAGGTTCGCCGAATCTTTTAAAGGGAGTAATACCAATAATTGTTTTTGCTCTTTCAGTAAGCGAACCATCTTCGTTGGTAAGAAGGTGTTTGTTTTGTTTAGTTAAGAGAAATCCGGGGGCAATTGCATTTACTCTGATCCCATTTCCGAATTTTAAAGCCATTTCAACAGCCATCCAGCGGGTAAAATTATCTATTGCTGCTTTTGCGGCAGAATATCCTACTACTCGTGTTATTGCCCTGTATGCTGCCATTGAAGAGATATTGATAATTGAACCTTTTTTCTGTTCAGCCATAGATCTTCCAAAGATCAAAGTAGGCATTACTGTTCCTTTAAATTTAAATCGGTAACTTTTTCAAATTGTTTAATTTCTATATCAAAAACACTTTGATCTACACCTATTGTAGCTCCCGGTATGTTTCCGCCGGCTGCATTTATTAAAATATCTATTTGTGAAAATTTATCTAATATTTCTTTATTGACTTCTTTTAGATTTTCTTCCTCCAGAACATTGCATTTAAGTGCCAAAACATTACTGCTTATTTTTTTGAACTGTTCTACTTTTTCATTGAGAGTTGTTTCATCGCGTGCAAGCAAAACTACTTTCGCACCTGCATTTAAAAATCCTTTTGCAATTTCACTTCCTATTATACCGCTGCCCCCTGTTATGACGGCAACTTTATTTTCGAGGTTAAAAACTTTATTAAGATATTCCATACTAACTTCTATTTTAAATAAATGAATTTTGTTTTAAGATAATTGCTAAAAATTCAGGAATGTGTAGTATTTTTAAAATTGAAACGGTTAAAATTATTATTTTTAAAACATAAAAGAAATGTATTTAGTAAAACAGATCAGTACGGATCACTATATGTTTAATGAATTTTTTAACCTTAATTCATCAGAATTTGTTAATTGTTGAAGTTTTTTAAAAATGAGAGGAAATATATGAAATACAGAAAATTTGGCCGGACAGGCTGGGAAATATCTGAAATAAGTTTTGGTGCATGGGCAATTGGCGGGACATGGGGAACTGTGAATGATAGTGAATCAATAGCAGCACTTCATAAAGCTTTGGAATTAGGTGTGAATTTTTTTGATACCGCCGATGTTTACGGTGATGGGCGCAGTGAAAGATTGTTAGCAAAATTGCGTAAAGAGAGCTCTGAAAAATTTTATATTGTTACAAAAGCGGGCAGAAGACTGGACCCGCATACGGCAGAAGGATATAATCGGGAAAATTTAACTTCATTTGTTGACAGAAGTTTAAAGAATTTGAATACTGACACAATCGATTTACTGCAGCTTCATTGTCCTCCTACACAGGTTTTTTATATGCCCGAAGTATTTGGTATTCTTGATGATATGGTAAAAGCAGGGAAGATTCAATTTTATGGCGTTAGTGTTGAAAAGGTTGAAGAGGCGCTTAAAGCAATTGAGTTTCCGAACGTTCAGAGTGTTCAAATAATATTTAATATGTTCCGTCAGCGTCCCTCCGAACTATTTTTTGAACAGGCAAAAAAACATAAAGTAGGTGTTTTGGCAAGAGTTCCGCTCTCTTCGGGAATGCTTACCGGAAAATTAAAAAGTAATTCAACATTTGAAGCTGATGATCACCGGAATTTTAATCGTCATGGTGAAGCTTTTGATCGCGGAGAAACTTTTTCGGGTGTTGATTATAACACAGGTTTGAAAGCTGTTGAGGAATTGAAGAAAATCTGTCCTGAAGGAATGATCCTGACCCAATTTGCATTGAAGTGGATTTTAATGTTTAATGCAGTTTCCTGCGCCATTCCTGGTGCAAAACGTCCTGATCAAGCCGTTGAAAATATAAATGCCGCAGATTTACCGCCACTTTCTGAAAAGACAATGGAAGGTGTGAAAAATATATATGATAAATATATCCGTGAAAGTGTTCATCATTATTGGTAGAAATTGTAATTAATATTTACGTTCTGGCAAAGCATATTTTTAAGGGATTTTAGGACTATTATTTAATCTGCAATGTTATTCAACATTGGTAATCTCTTTGCTGTTATGGTGAATAGTGAAAAATAATTGGAACTTTATTTTTCCTGAAATTGAAAAATTGCCGGCAAAAATTTCCTGTTTTGAAATTATAAAAACAACTAATGCCGTCTATTTTCGATATAAAAAGGGAATTTTCAACTAAAATTTTGGCCTGTCATTTGAGCTGTTCTAAAAGTCTGAAAAGTTAAATAAAAAGGATATTTCTTCACATATTTTTATTTAATGTAAACGTGTAAGAATTAAAAGGGGAAATTTTTCCAAGACTAAATTTTAATCTTATATAAAACAAACCTGTCATCTAATTTCATGGAGAACATATGAAAAATTTAATTACAGTATTTGTAATCTTTACAATCACCATTGGTTCAAATTTATTATTTGCACAAGATGACTGGGTAGTCTATACGACATCGAATTCAGGGCTATGTTCTGATTCGGTATTTAGTATTTATCAGGATAATAATAATAATTTATGGTTTGGAACTTCGGAGGGAGTTTCAGAATTTGACGGGAGTACATGGACCAGCTATACAAGTAAAAATTCTCCTCTGCAAAGTGGTTCTTTTGTTTTTAAGATAATACAGCATAATTACAATTACTATTTTGGGGGCTCCCAGGGATTAGTGAAGTTTGATGGAACAAACTGGGACATCATTACCGGTGTGCAGGTATCATCGATGGATTTTGATAATTTCGATAATTTATGGATAGGAACTTTCGGTGCAGGTCTTTGTAAATATGATGGTGTAAATTTAACAAACTATACCTCTTTCAATTCTGCTTTGCCTTCTGATGACATCAGAGATATAAAAAAAGATAAAAACGGTAATATCTGGATTGCGATGACAGGAGGATTTAGTTCTTCTCCTGGAGGTATAGGAAAATTCGATGGTTCAAACTGGCAATTTTTTAATTCTCAAAATTCCATTCTATCCAATGAAAATATTTATTCGATTGCGGAAGATAAAAATGGAAATCTCTGCTTTGGAGCAGATAGTCTTTTATTATTCAAATTTGACGGAACAAATTGGTATAGATATGATCTGAGTGATCAAATTACATCGAATTGGATCTCTTGTTTAGATGTTGACTCGGATGGAAATGTTTGGGCAGGTTTAGGGCCTAATTATGGTGCACAGGGAATTATTAAATTTGATGGAACTTATATTACAAGATATGATCAGTCAGCCGGATTCCCTATCAATGATGATATTCATGATTTGAAAATTGATAATTCTGACAATGTATGGATGGGAACATGGCATGGATTAATAAAATTATACAACGGTCCTAAAATTAACATTGAAACATTGACAAGCAGCGATTCATTAAGATCCTTAACGGGTGTTAACCTTCAATGGGGTTTTCAGTTTCAGAATAATGTAAATATCGAATATTCTACTGATAATGGAGGCAGCTGGTTAATAATCGCCGGAGATGCCTCTGTACAAAATAATATTTATAGCTGGAAAGTTCCTGTTGTAGCCCCTGCTTCAAATCAATGTAAAATCCGGATTAGCGATGTTAATAACTCTAACAACAAGATTGAATCAAACAGTTTTACTATTTATGCAAAAGTTGAAACTCCTGTTGTTACCCCGGATGACGGAATAAAGAATAATATAATTAGTTTAAGTATTTCTTGTGAAACCGCAGATGTGGATATTTATTATACAACCGAGGGAAGTGAACCTGATCAGGGCTCAATAAAATATTCTTCACCTGTTTATATAAATAAAAATACGGAACTAAAAGTAAAAGCATTTAAGAGTGATTGGATTGAATCAGATTTACAAACAGCTGATTATCAAATGAAAGTAGCAGAAGTCAAATTCAGTCCTGAACCGGGAACATATACAAATCCAATTTATCTTACAATGAATACCGTTACCGATTCTGCAGTCATTTATTATACATTGGACGGTTCACAGCCTAACCAATTATCGGCTATGTATAATGATTCGGTGGCTATATATATTAATAATAATACGACTGTTATAGCTGCTGCCTATCGGCAGAATTTTGACAGCAGCACAGTTTCGACAGGGGATTACATTTTTTCTGGTTCCAACATTAATGCTGTAATTAAAACGGATAGTGTCTGGATTGATTCGGATTTCAACGGTTATGAAGAAAGAATGGTTGACGGTAGTGAGAGCACAATTACAAATGATAGTTTTAGATATTTAATATGGACAGTAAACGGAGATTCGGCAGGAAATGGTGCAAAAGCAAGTCTTAAATTAAAAACAGGTACAAACAAAATAGTATTAATTGCCATTGGAAATAAAGGAGAAAGGGGATGGGATACAGCTACTGTTAATGTATATTCTTCTAAACTAAAAACTAATGGTGGAATTTATTCTGCTCCCGCGCAGATAGACAATGATAATTTTATAGTTACCTCAACCGATGACAAAGTCTATAAATTTGATTCAACCGGTACTGTAAACTGGAATATTTTAACGGGTGGAGATATTCAATCAACTACATGTATAAGTGATCAGAATAATATATATGTAGGTTCCACTGACACAAGGTTGTATTCATTTGATAAAGACGGAACTCCCAAATGGGACAAAGCAATGGGCGGCATAATTACTTCATCACCATCTGCAGGAAAAGATGGAGTAGTATATGTTGGAATAAGTACCGGGCGGCTATATGCTTTGGATAAAACAGGAACAGTAATATGGAATGTTCAGACAGGAGGAGCAATTGTTTCATCCCCCGCAGTTTCATTAAATGGGGATGTATATGTAGGAAGCTGTGATAAAAAATTATATTCCATAAATAAAGATGGAAATGTTAATTGGACATTCACTACAGGTGATTCAATATTTTCTTCACCGGCTATTAGTAATGATTCGAGCATAATTTTTGGCTCTAATGACGGATGTATTTATAAATTAAATCAATCGGGAAGCAAAGTATGGTCTTTTTACACAGGAGGAAAAGTTAAATCATCTCCGATAATTCTTAATCATGGGGAAATAATATTTGGAGATTCAAATGATGAAATAGTATGTGTTGGAAAAGATGGAGATTTAGCGTGGAAATATAATACTAGTGGACCAGTTAGCGGAACAGCAGCTATATCTGTGTGGGGGCAAATAATCATAGGTGATGAAAATGGAGTACTCTATAGCTTAGATCCATTGGGCATATTGCTTTGGAATTTTCAGACAAATTCACCAATAATATCACCGATTTTAATTACCGATAATAACCTTGCAATTTTCGGCAATCTTAACGGTGATGTTTATACTTTAAAATTGGATCCTAAGCAGTCTCTTTATGTTGAGCCAGTTAACTATGCGTGGCCGACATTTAAGGGAAATAATAATAGGACAGGGAATAAAAGCGCAGTTCTAACCGGTATAAAAGATGAAAACTCAAACGCGGTTAAAGAGTATAAGCTAGAACAAAATTACCCAAATCCATTTAATCCATCAACAATAATTAATTATGAAGTTCCAAAATCAGGATTAGTTATAATAAAAATATATGATGTACTGGGCAGTGAAGTAAAAACCTTAGTTAATGAAGTTAAAAATCAAGGAAGTTATAAAGTGAAGTTTGATGGTTCTAATCTCGCAAGCGGTTTGTATTTCTATAGGATTACATCAGGTAATTTTTCGGAAACTAAGAAGATGTTGTTAATGAAGTGATTAAATAATTATTAACTCAAATATTCGGCGGAAATAAACAATTACAAACGCGAGATTCTATAAATTATGTATATAAAATCAATTAATCAGATAGCAGGTTACATTAAAATAATTACTATTTTCCTTATAGTAATATCGTTAAAAATTTATGGACAAGCTCAGCAATTTATAATTACCAATATTGCCGATTCAGTTTCGATTACCGATAATCAGGAAAAAGTAATTGCAAAAATATTCTGGAACAATGATACAAGTTCAGTTAATGCAGATACCATAGATGTTTCAATCCTTCCAACTCCTATTATCCCGCCAAGCAGCGGAGGAGTTAATTATGCTCTTAGTCCGTCTATTAAACTAACAACAAGACAATCGATAAGATTTCCTTACAGTAGAGTTAAAATGAGAATTTATGCTGATACATCCATGTTTAAGCTGCGTGATCTTCAAATTAATCAGAACATCACTAACGCTGTCGTTTATATAGATACTTTAAAGTCAGCTTTCAATTCAGTTAATCTATCTAAAACTGATTATGATAAAAATTTTGTAGAATTTTATATTACCCAGATGTCGGATTCAAATATATATCTTTTTAGCGCGGTGAGTATATTAATGGGGACAAAGAATGCTGAAGATTTAGATACACTTGGTACTAGTGTTTTAGTTCCATCCGGAAAAAGTCTTATTTTAAATCCCGGTGCTAAGCTTTATAGTTCAAACTATGCGATGATTTATGTTAAGGGTTCACTTATCTGTAATGGAACCGAACAAAGTCCGGTTAATCTGAATATAGATGTTAATATTATAGGTCAACCTGATACAATTATTAGCAATAATGTTGAACAATTAAATTGTATGTATGTTCAAGGGACACATTTAAGTATATCTTATTCAGAAGCAAAAATAATAAACAGTAGTTTTATAGGAATTGGTGTAAGCCAATTTTCTTATTCCGAATTAAATAACGTCACGATCCAGACTCTCGTCAATTGCAGCCAATCTTATATTAAAATTGATTCATCCCGTATTTTATCTAATGGATGGATTACGACCAACAGAGCAATTGCAGTCATAGAAAATTCAGTTTTTGAAAATTATACTTATGATTCGAATCAATATTATAGTTTTCTTTTTTTAAAAATAACTTGATCTATGCTGATGCTTTTCTAGAACCTATTCAACCATTAGGATGTTTACTAATTTATGATGGGAATAAAATATTATTTTCAGGATCTGATAATGGAAACAAGGTGGGACTCTCAGTATGGGAAGATAATTATGCTATAATTCGAAATAATATTGTTAAGGGATTTCGTAATGCTGTTGAGATTGGATATAATAATAAAGTTCTTATTTATAATAATACCTTTGCAGAAAATAACGGCGGTGTAAGTTTATACGGGACAATTGACAGCGTATCTATCTATAATAATATATTTATACACTATTCCACCCGGGCTATTGATTTAGATGTTTCTACAGGTTACAAAGCCGATAACCGGGCGTGGATAAATAGAAATTTATGGTACAGTCCTGAAAGTCCTTATGCTTGTCCATACATAAATTGTGATACAGCAGGAACCGGAATTGTAAATGGTAATACATTTTCAATAAACAAAGATCCTAAATTTGCTGATTCTCTAAATTACCAGCTGCTTCCCGGCTCTCCGGCAATTGATATGGGAGATTCAGTAATTCCGGCATTTCAATATGAATTTAAAGTTCTTGATACAACTATAGCATTAACATCATTAATTGATATTCATGATTATTTTGGAAATGCCCCGGATATTGGAGCTAAAGAATACAATCCTACAGTAAGCGTGAAGAATAAACAAAAAGCAGTATATTTTTATAGGCTGCAACAGAACTATCCTAACCCATTTAATCCATCAACCAATATCGAATTTCAAATTGCGAATTTCGGATTTGTTACATTAAAAATATATGATGTACTTGGCAGAGAAATAGAAACATTGGTAAATGAAGAAAAAAGCCCTGGAAGATATGAAGTAAAATTTAGTGCTTCTAATCTTGCAAGCGGATTGTATTTCTATAGAATTACTTCAGGTAATTTTTCGGAAACAAAGAAGATGTTATTACTCAAATAAAATATAATTATCGAAAATCTGTTATGAGAAATTTTAAAATTCAAATTGCTATAATAATTCTTTTAATCAATTGTTTTTCCTTTGCCCAGGAAAATTTCTGGAAACATATAAATGGACCCTCAGGCATAATTCAATCTATCGTCACAAAGGATAGCGGGAATAAAATTTTCTGTAACAGTTCAAATATTGTTTACAGATCATTTGATAATGGAGTTAGCTGGGACTCAGTTCAAATTGATAGCCAATATAAAAATCCTTCCTTAATGGTAAAGACTCCTAATGGAAATCTTTGGCTAGGTTTTTCAAATGGAATTCTTCAATCAACTGATGATGGTTCAACATGGGAAATGTTAGGTACAATCCCTTTTTCTATGGATGTGGGTTTTTTTAATATAGTGTTTGATTCAGTTAGAAATTATTCTTATGCATTAACCGGATATAATGTAGTTTGGCGATCTAAAGATGGCGGGCATACATGGGAATTTATAGGACCGGGGGGAGCACCTGACCTAAGAGACTTAGCTATTGATAAAAATGGAAATCTTTATTTAGCAGGGGGACATTATATCGCAAGATCTACTGATGCCGGAGCATCATGGAGTAGTATTTACTCTGAGCTTAATGCAGGTATTTATACTATACTTACTATTGATGATGAAATATACGGTATTTCAATGAATGATATAGTTCAATCATTTGACAACGGAAAAACTTTTCAAGTTAAAAAATTCTCGGGATTCCCTTATAGATATTCCCAATTCAGACTATTCGCAAATAAATTACATCAGTTCTATTTTACTGCTTATCAGTATGAACCAACAATGCAATATTCATTACCAATCTGGACATCAAACTCTAGAGGAGAACAATGGTATGCTGATACATCGGGACTACCTGTTAAAAGCGTATTAAATCTAACGATAGGTGATAAAGGAATACTTTATGCTGCAACCGAAAATGGTATATATAAAAGTTTAGAAACAGTTACTCCGGTAACCCTATCTAAAACAGATTTATTTTTTAATTCGGTTAAAGTTTGGGAATCGAAACAAGATACCGTAATAATGACCAATTCAATTAATCAAACTATTTCCGGATTTGCATTCAGTACAAATAATAAATTTACAATTGATAATCCGTCTTATAGTTTATTACCGGGTGAAAGTAAAGCGTTTTATATCAATTATAATCCTGATTCGATTTTTACCGATGAAGGTTATGTTAAATTTTATATTGATTATCTCCAAGATACAATATCAGTCTATTGTAATGGAAATGGAACAACTCCGCGCATAGTACCGGGAAAATTAGTTTTAGATTTTGGAAAGATTTTACTTAATTCAACCAAAACTCTTCAGGTAGCAATTATTAATACTGATACCATAACAGCAAATATATCTAATATAGTTACTTCAAATCCTGCTTTTTCTGTAATACCCACATCTTTTTCGATAAATCCAAATGATTCGGTTTCTTTAACAGTCCAATTTACACCTAATGTTAAAGGTTCTTATTCAGACAGCATATTTGTTTATGCTGATGGTAAATTAAAACCTTCGGCAATTATTAAAGTACTTGGCGAAACAATTAAACCGATTCATATTAAAATATTCCCGTACTCTTACGATTTCAATGTTGTGAAGCCTGGCAGAACCAAAACAACAACATTAAAGATTTATAATAAAGGAGAACTTCAGCCATTAGTAATATCTAATATTATTTCTTCCGGAAACGTGTTTAGTGTATCTCCTATATCCGGTTCAATACTTCCTGGCGATTCAATGGAAATTTCAATTCAATTTAATCCTACTAAATCCGGTATATTCAACGACAGCATTATGGTATCCAGCAATGATGAAGATAATCCAACTGTAAAATTTTATGTGTCAGGAACCGGAAGCCAGGTTGCTTCTGTTTATCCTTTATCCAATTCATTGTGTCCAAATGATTCAACTTCTATAATTGTAAAATTTGGCTTACAACTTAATGCTTCAACAATTTCTGATTCATCTATAAAGATTATTGGCTCCTATTCAGGGATTCATAAGAGCTCATCAATCAGCTATAATTCGAGTAATTCTTCAATAAACATTCTTCCTGAAAATCCTTTTGTAAAATGTGAGCAGGTTACTGTATCTATGACTAATAAAATAAAAACCACAGAAGATAAACCAATTTTTCCTTATATATGGGATTTTTTCATACAACCTAAATCCTCATCACTTAAATTCAGATTGAAAAATACAATTACCATTGCCGGTGGGGCAACAGAAGTGGATGGAAAAGATTTAGATAATGACGGTGATCTCGACCTGATCGTTATTTCTCACGATAAGATGAAGCTATATATTTATAAAAATAACGTCAACTGGAATTTTGAAAAGATTCTTGAACTTAATGGTGGGTTTGGACCCACTAAATTCCTAACTGGAGATTATGATGGAGATGGTGATCTGGATTTTGTTATTACAAATGTAAGTTCAGAGCTTCTCTTCTATAAAAATAATGGGAACTGGAATTTCACTCCAATACAAATTAGTGTTCCAGGGTATTTGGAAATGATAACTCAAGGTGATTATGACGGAGATGGTGATATTGATTTTGTTACCGCTAGTTCAGCATCAGATAATAATTATGATATTATCAAGAATGAAGGAAATTTTCAATTTACCGTATACAATTATAAAGGTTATTCAGGGCCGTTAATTTCGTCGGACCTTGATAATGATGGTGATATAGATGTAATACATTCAAACAATATTTTGGTTAATAAAGGTAATTTTATATTTAATCCTATAAATGTATTTCCCGATAGAACTATAAAAGTTCCATTTGATCCTGATGGGGATGGTGATCTAGATTTAGTAGATCCGGGCGGGTATTCTTCATTTTATATATATAGGAATGACGGAGACCTTAAATTTACGCCTTTATCATACTCATCGAATAATAGTAATTCTAATTTTAATGCAGTTGCTAATGATTTAGATGGAGATGGGTTGGAAGATTTATGTATTACGTCGTATCCTAATTTGTTTATGATATATAAAAATACGGGCAACATGCAATTTAATTTTATGTCTAAAACAGTTCTTCCTAAGTCTGTTGATTACACTCAAGATTTAGTTAATGACCTTAAAAGTTTAGATATAGATAATGATGGAGATAACGATTTGGTTTTTGTTTCCTTGGGGCCGGGTGTAGATACAGGTTTTCTAACTCTCTATGAGAATCGTGATAATTACAGTGAAGTAACATTAAGCTCAAATATATGTAATTTTGGACCAGTAGTAAAAGACAGTTTAAAATCAATATCATTCTTTATAAAAAATACCGGTAATCTACCTCTTGTTTTAGATACGCTGATAAGTTCAAATAATGTATTTAAAGTCCTTCCGGATTCGGGACTAATTTCTCCAAGCGATTCTCTAGAAATTATCGTTACTTTTACACCAAAAGAAATTAAAATTTATAATGACAGTATAGCAATACATAGTAATGATGAAGAAAAACCGGTTGTTTATTTTTATTTAACAGGTAGAACAGAACAAACGATTATTGCTTCAGTTTATCCAAAGCAAAATTCAGTTGTGCAGAATGGTGACACAATATTAATTGCATTTTCTGAAAATGTTCTTGCTGTATCATTGAATGATTCTACCATAAGAATATATGGTTCAAAAAGCGGATTCCATTTCTGTAAAATGATTTATGACGAATCCGCAAAAACCATTTCTTTATATCCGACTAAGCCGTTTATCACCGGAGAGAAAGTAAATGTAACGATAACCGACAAGATTCAGTTGGCAGATTTAACGCCTGTTTTAAATTCGTTTGCATGGAGTTTTAGTATCGGGGTTAAAGAAGGTTTAGCAAACTTTATAAAAGCTGACAAATTTCCGGCCGGATCAACTAGTTCATACATAGAATATCTTAGAAGTGCTGATTTTAACAATGATGGTTTATCCGATCTTGTCCTTTCAGATAACGGAACAAATAATATCACTCTATATATATCCGAATATGGACGCGGTCCGGTATTCAATAAAAATATTTCAGCTGGGCTTTACCCGGGGGATATTATTTGTGCGGATTTTAATAATGACGGTAATATTGATATTGCTCTCAATACGCACAACTCAATTACTCTTTTTAAGAACAATGGAGACTTATCTTTTGCAAAGTACACTATTACATTTAATTCAAGTTCCGATCATCTGATCCCGGGAGATTTTGACGGCGACGGGGATATCGATATTGCAGGTTTCTGCTTTAATAATTATAAGCCATATATATGGCTGCTTCTTAATAAGGGGAATTTCCAATTTCAAAAGGATAGTCTTATAAGTATAAGAGGAACAGTACTTCAAATGAGTGCTGCAGATATTGATAATGACGGTGATATTGATATCCTTTGTGCTTCCGAATCACAGCATAGTTTAACTCTTCTAAGGAATGACAAGGATCTGAATTTTGAAAAAATATTTCTGCCTAACATCTACGGATATATTTCTACAGTAGTAATTGAGGACTTTAATCTGGATGGGAATTTAGATATTGCTGCTCAATGGGCGGGAGGCAATTCAGCATGTATTTTGACTAATGAAGGCAGTCTGAATTTTCAGGTGGTTTATCAGCAGGGAATAACTCATGATCCTCTGTTTTTAACCGGGGGTGATTTTGATGCAGACGGAGATTTCGACCTGGTATCAATTGATAACGGTTATTCACCTTACGGATCAATTTATTTAAATGATAGTCTTGTTTTTTCTGAAGCTGGGAGATTTATTAAAGAAGAAGGTTCGCATAATATTGTAAATAGTGATTTAAACGGTGACGGCAGTCTTGATATTGCTTTTACTACAAGTTGGATGATGAACACCGGTATAAAAAGTTATGCTTTATCTAAATATTCCGATCAATTTACCGATACAAAACTTGGCGAGATTTCATATTTATATTTAACTTTATTTAATGTGGGGCAAGATACTCTTACTGTAGACAGTATGTATTTTACAAATAAATATTTTACTGCCGGCAGTTCTGGTTTTACTGTTCTTCCATCGGATTCTGAAATTATACAGATTAGTTTCAAGCCTGATTCAGTCTACCATTATATAGATACTTTGAATATCTGCAGTCAATCTTCTTCTTATAACAAAGTAATTATTGAAGGGAATGCAATACCTTTTACTGGTGTTGAAGATGATAAGGGAATACCTACAGAGTATACATTGTCTCAAAATTATCCCAATCCCTTTAATCCATCAACAATAATTAGTTATGAAATTCCTAAATCAGGATTGGTTACAATAAAGATTTTTGATGTACTAGGTAGGGAAATAGAAACTTTGGTAAATGAGGAAAATAATCCCGGAAGATATAATGAGAAGTTTGATGGTTCAAACCTTGCCAGTGGTTTGTATTTCTATAGGATTACCTCCGGTAAATTTTCAGAAACAAAAAAAATGTTATTGTTGAAGTAGTATCAAATGATACTAAATGTTAATAAAATTTAATGTAAATGCTCAAGCACCCTGTCAACCGCTAAAGTATGGCAATTCATTACATTCTGCTTCTTTTGTAAGTGAAAATTTGGGGTGGGCGGTAGGATATTGCGGAACAATTATGGTATCGACAGATGGAGGAATGAATTGGACAAATCAAGTGAGCGGTGCACATACTGATCTAACAGCTGTATATTTTATTAATCAGAATACAGGAAAGTGGAACAATTCAAGCACTGAATTCAATCTATTTTATTGATAAAAATAGAGGATGGATCGTTGGAAATAATCAATTAATTTTAAATACCACTAATGGCGGTTTGGATTGGACATTGCAGGAGTATGGGGGTTCGTTTGCAAATATTTGGTTAAATTCAGTTTATTTTATTGATTCGGCTAAAGGCTGGGCAGCTGGTGCTGAGTCACCTGATGGAGGTAGTAGAAGATATGATTTAATTTACAAGACTACTAATGGCGGAGTTGACTGGGCAGCAGATCAAACCGGAACTTTCTATTCTTTAAATTCGATTTATTTTGCTGATGAAAATACAGGCTGGGCTATAGGTGAAAAAGGCGTTGCAAAAACAACTGATGGCGGAATAACCTGGACTCCGCAATTAGAAGCAACGAACTACCAAATATTTAACTCAGCTTATTTTATAAATCAAGATACGGGATGGGTAGTGGGCGGATGGGGTGCGACAATTCTCAAAACAACCAACGGCGGTTCCGATTGGAGTTTGCAAACATTAGATGATTATAACCTTTTATCTTCAGTTAATTTTATTAATGAAAACACAGGCTGGTCAGTCGGTGCAGAGGGTGTGGTTTTAAAAACTACAAATGGGGGAACTGATTGGATCTATACAAAAAAACGGGTTGAGCAGGTTATTAGATATTTTGTTTTATTCGGATATGAGGATGCGGGTTATGGCAACAGCTGGATGGAAATCGATGTGGGAAGAGCTAAAATTTCAAATGAAAACAAAGATACGATTCTTGATTTTGTTCCGTGGATATCTCCTCTTTTTTGCTCTCTTGATAGTATTTTTTATTATTTTCAATCTGATACCTTAATTCTCCAAGAAGGAATATCAAATATAAATTTCGAGTGGGGATTTAAAAGCAGGCAATTAAATAATTTAATTGTTCCCGATTCCACTTTTAATATTTACTACCAGATTTATGATGTTTCTAAGAATTCGGTTATTAAAAATTCTCTTATGAGTTTAATTGTAGGTGATACGGTAACTGCAGTTTATGATACACTTTTTGGTGGATCTTATAATTATTTTGAAGTAAAAGGTACCCGGTATGACCAATTTTATGCACAATCTGGTCAAAAAATAATAACAAGAATAAAAGTTAATCTTTCTGCTCTTTTAATCAGAACAGAACCAAAGATTTTTGATTATACAATTACTAATGCCGGAAGTGTTTATTTTGACTCTCTTGATTATTTAGAAAACAATCCCTATCGAAATTCTCTTCCGGAGATTATAACCAATCGTAAAAGTATAGAAGGAGTAGTGTTTTATAGAAATTTGCCGATGAAATTTGTATTGTATCAAAATTATCCAAACCCTTTTAATCCTTCAACAACAATTAATTATGAAATTCCTTCCGCAGGAATAGTAACAATCAAAATTTATGATGTTCTGGGTAGAGAAATAGAAACATTAGTAAATGAGGAGAAAAATCCTGGAAGATATAAAATTAAATTTGATGCTTCTAACCTGGCAAGCGGTTTGTATTTTTATAGGATTACTTCAAATAATTTTACTGATACAAAGAAGATGCTGTTGATGAAATAAGATATAACTATCTCTTTGTTGGAATTGAAATAGAACTTTAATAAAATAGAAAAATTAACCTATTTACATCTCACCCTATAATTAACTATTTTTTCTTATTCTAGAATTTATAATCTTCAAATACTTATTTTAGGGGAGTTAAAATTTTTATTAATTATGCTAGATATCAAATGAAAACTAGAAAAGCTGTTATAACTGCTGCAGGTAAAAAGCAAAGGAATCTCCCCCTTCAAACACTGGTAGACAGGGATGGAATAGAAAAATCTGTTTTGGAAATATTAATTGAAGAGACTTTTGTAGCCGGTGTTGAAGAGATTGGTATTGTTATTAATCCGGAAGATGAACACAGGTATAAAGAAGTAGTAAAGGATAATAACAGTAGAATAAGTTTTATTTATCAGTCTGAACCGCTTGGTTATGGCCATGCTATTTATTGTGCAAAAGATTTTTCTGAAAATTCATCAATACTGCATCTCGTAGGTGATCATCTGAACGTAAGTTTACAGCCGGAAGGTTGTTCCGAAAAACTCGTAAAGATTGCGGAAAAGGAAGCATGTACCATATCTGCAGTGCAATCAACTTCGGAAACACAGCTGCCTTTTTATGGAACTATCGGAGGCAAAAGGGTTCATGGAAAAAAGAACTTGTACAAAGTTGATAAAGTAGTAGAAAAACCTACACCTACGGAAGCAGAACAAAGCTTGATTGTTCCCGGGTTACGTTCGAGCCATTATTTATGTTTTTTTGGTATTCATGTTTTAACTCCATCTGTTTTTGATATCCTGGGATTTGAGTGGAAAAAAAGCAAAGATCCAAAAAGAATAACTCTATCCACTGCCTTAAATGAATTGTCAAAAAAAGAACAATATTTAGCTTTTGAGCATCCGGGAATGAGGTATGATATAGGCTCAAAGTATGGTTTGTTTACTGCTCAAATTGCTCTGGCTTTAAATGGTAAGGATAGGGACTTCGTTCTTACAAAAATGCTTGAGTTAATTGGACAAAAAGAATTAAGCTATTACAATAAACAAGTCGATTAAAATATCATCCAATGAGCAATCTAACAGATTTAATTACTTCCTCAAATAATAGAATTAGAAACACTTCACTTGATGATTTTTGCAAAGAATTATCTTTAAATGTACTGTTAAAAGAATGCGAAGCTCTGGAAAGCTTCTGGAGAAACAACAGTAATTTATATGAACGTGTAAGAGCTCTTTTTTTCCTTTATGCTATATACAGGTTTCATTTACCTGAAAAAGGAATTAATGCAAAGGGTTTGATACCATTCGATGGGTATGATCATTTTCTAAACAGAAGGTACATTGAAGCAATTGATGTATTTCGTAGTAAAATGAAAGAAAGCGGTTTAAATGATGGTATTTCAAGTGCACTTGCAAAAACTTATCAGAGTTTAGGATTCCAGACTTTAGCTGACCAGGTTAGAAGAAGTGTAAGATCTATCAATGGAAATAACTGGATGTTTAGGATAGGGCATCCTGACGATCATCCTTTAAGGATAAAAAAAGAATTATATACAAATGTTTCTGCAAATAGTTTATTTCCGGTTTTACATGAACAGACTCCGGTCCGTATGGATTTATCTCATAGCGGCTGGAGCGATATATTCTTTCTGGGGATGGATTTTCCGCAAGGTGCTCGCGTACTCAACGTTTCGGTTAATTTATCTGTTTTGATAGATGGAGAGAATAACAAACCTAAACCTCCAGTAGAAACTTATTTTAGAATTATTGATAAACCTTTGCTGCGGCTTACTAGTGTTGATTTAGGTGTTTCTGCTGACATCAATTCTATTGATGAAGTCTTCGATTTTGCAAAGGATTATTTAGGTTTATTAAAAGCTGCAGTTATTGCCTCCGGTATTATTCCTCCCGGAATGGAAGGAGCTGATCAGCCTTTATCTCAGCTATTATCAAAATTAATAAAACCAGGATACGGTATTGAAATTGTCAGCAAGGTAAATAACATTCCTAAAGGTTCACGTTTAGCTGTTTCCACAAATTTGCTTGCATCATTAATCTCAATTTGTATGCGGGCTACCGGTCAAATTAAAAATTTAACGGGTGGATTAGAAGAAGTTGATAGAAGGATTGTGGCTGCAAGAGCTATTCTTGGAGAATGGCTTGCCGGTTCAGGGGGGGGATGGCAGGATAGCGGCGGAGTTTGGCCTGGTATGAAACAAATCGAAGGTGTGAAAGCAGTTGAAGGTAATCCTGAATTTGGTATAAGTAAAGGATGTTTGTTACCTAAACACAAAGTGCTGGATTATAAAGATGTTTCTAAAGATACAAGAAAACTTCTTCAGAATAGCCTGATCATGGTTCACGGTGGTATGGCTCAGGATGTTGGCCCTATCCTGGAAATGGTTACGGAAAAATATTTGTTGAGATCGAAAGCGGAATGGAAAGGAAGAAAAGAGGCAATAAATATATTTGATTCAATCCTGGATAGTCTTAAAAAAGGAAATGTACAATCGATCGGTAAGTTAACCCAAAAGAATTTCTTCGGACCCATTCAGACAATTATTCCCTGGGCAACAAATCTCTTTACAGAATCTTTAATAAAAAAAGTTGAAGATAAATATGGGGCCAATTTCTGGGGCTTCTGGATGATGGGAGGTATGTCAGGTGGTGGTATGGGATTTATTTTTAATCCTAAGTATAAGAAAAAAGCACAGTCTGATATCCGGGAAATGATGTCCGAATTAAAGAACGAACTAAAAGATTCTGTCCCGTTTGCAATGGATCCTGTCGTTTACGATTTCGAAATAAATGAAAAAGGTTCTTTTGCAGAATTATTGGAAAATGAAAAAGCAATTATGCCGGGCGGTTACTATTCCATTATTACACCCGGACTGATTAAAAAAGAAAGTCATGAATTATCAGCAGTACAAAGAACTGAGCTTGAAGAACTAAGTAATATTGCGCGTACCGATAAAAATTATTCCGGCTTACTTAATTCCTTATTTGATATAATCTTACCTCAAAAATTATCAGTTAGTGAAACAAAAGAAAATTTACCTAATTTATTAAAAAAATATGGCTTTGATTCAATTCAGCATGAGCAGATTAGAGCTGATCTAAAAAGCGGAAGAATTGGATTAGCACAGAATAAACTTCCCGTTAGTACTCAAATTACAGATGTAAGTGAAAATGATGTGACAGAGATTTCTGCTATATCAAATGAGAAATATAAAAAAGCCGGATTATCTGCATTAAAAAATGGTGAGATTGCAGTTGTATCATATGCAGGCGGTATTGGAAGCAGATGGACAAAAGGTGCAGGTGTAGTTAAGGCGTTAAATCCATTTAGCAAGTTGAATGGAGGACATAAAAGCTTTATTGAAATTCATCTTGCCAAGAGTAATAAAACGAGCAGATTATATGGGGAAAAAATTCAACATGTATTTACTACAAGTTATTTAACACATAATCCGATTGAAAATAAATTAAAAATAAGTAACAATTATAATTATAGCGGCAGCATTTATGTATCCCAGGGAAGATTTATAGGATTGAGAATGATCCCTATGAAAAGAGATTTACGCTATCTTTGGGAAGAATTGCCGCAGCAATTGCTTGATGAACAGGCACAAAAAGTTCTTGAAAGTTTGCGCGGAGCGTTGCTAAAGTGGGTTGAAAATATGAGTCAGGGTTCTGATTATACTGATAATCTGCCGCATCAGTGTTTGCATCCTGTCGGTCATTGGTACGAAATACCTAATATGTTTATAAACGGTACTTTATATAAAATGATAAGCGACAATCCAGGTTTAAAATATTTGATGTCGCATAATATAGATACTCTCGGTGCGAATTTGGATCCATATATATTGGGTTATCATATACTAAACAATAAAACTTTAACTATGGAAGTCATTACTAAACGTATGGATGATAGAGGTGGTGGACTTGCTAAAGTTAATGGTAATTTACGTTTGGTTGAAGGGCTTGCATTGCCGAAAGAAGAGATTGAATTTGATTTGACTTTTTATAATACTCTTACGTCGTGGATCAATATTGATAAACTTCTCGAATTATTTTCACTAAGCAGAGATGATTTAAAAAATGAGAAATTAGTATTGGAATCCGTCCGGAATTTTGCTGTAAAAATGCCGACATATATAACTATAAAAGATGTTAAAAAAAGATGGGGGAAAGGGCAGGAAGATATTTATCCTGTTGTTCAATTCGAAAAATTGTGGGGAGATATGACTGCTCTTCCTAATGTAAGCTGCCAGTATTTGGCTGTTCCGCGATTCAGAGGGCAGCAGTTAAAGGAACCGGCTCAACTGGATGGATGGCTGCGTGATGGCTCAGCCGCATATATTGATTCTATTTGTAAATGGGATTGAATTTTTTAGCCCATCTGCAAAATTGTCAAAAGAAAACGGGTATTTATCAAATATCTTCTTATCATTCTGTATAATAGATTTGATACCGAAATAAATTATGTTAATTAATTATCTTTAAGAATTTTTTCCCAGGATTCATTCTTCTTGGTACCGTAACACAGACGTGTTTAGATTCCAACAATTCATTTTTATTTGACCAAAACAAATGATTTCTAGAATAATTTTAGTTAAAGTTTTTGAAATTTGTTAATTTTTACATATAAAAGTAAATTTATTTTCAATTTTATCACTAACTGTAATTTCAAATGGAAAATATTAATGAATTAAAATCATTTGCAAAACATTTATCTGATTTAAGCGGGAATATTATCAGAAGTTATTTTAGAACGAAAATTTCAATCGACTCTAAAAAAGATGCTTCTCCTGTAACTATTGCAGATAAAAAAGCGGAAGAGCTGATGCGGGAAGAAATTATGAAGAAGTTTCCGGATCACGGGATTGTTGGAGAAGAATTTGCATCGTACAATGAAAAAGCCGAATATCAATGGATTCTGGATCCGATTGACGGGACAGTTAGTTTTATTTGTGGGGCAATATCATTCGGAACTTTAATCGGTTTATTTAAGAATGGTAAGCCGGTTTTAGGAGTTATAAATCACCCGGTTCTTGATGAATTTTTAATCGGTGATAATAACTCAACAGAACTAAACGGGGAAAAAGTCTGGGTAAGAAATTGTGAAAGCTTGTCAAATGCAGTTTTATTAATAACTGATTACCCGAATATTGAAAAATACCAGGATATAAATAAATTTCACCAGCTTGTTAAAAAAGTAAGATATGTTAGAGGCTGGGGTGATTGTTATGGATACTACCTGGTTGCTACCGGTTTTGCCGATATAAAGCTTGATCCTATTATGAACCTCTGGGATTCTGCAGCTTTAATACCTATTATAAATGGTGCCGGGGGAAAAATTACGGATTATCATGGCGGCGATCCTGCTGCAGGTAACAGTATAATTGCAACTTCAAAAAATATACATGATGAAGTGGTTAAAATTTTAAATTATCCTGATTTTCTATACAAATAAAAATGCTATAAGTGTTGCTCCTGAAATTATTGCTGCCCATAATTTGTAATTCTTCAAATTGAATATCAGGATTATTCCTAAGATCCATATTATAAGAAGATCTAAATGCCGTATATCAAATAAATCTGTTATAGGGAGAATAGTGCTGCCAATTCTTGTACTAAGTTCATAAGTGCGTTTGACCGGGTTAAAAACAATTACATTAGCAATCCATATCATTATAGTAAAAAGAGATAACTTTTTAATTTTTTGTTTTTCATTAAAATAATCTAAACCGGTTCTTACACTAAAAAATAGAGCCAAATATAAAGTAAAGAAGTAAAATCCCATAATAGAAGACGGGACGTTACTTAAATATTTCATTGTAATTTTACCATTTAGTGGAATATAAAATTTTTTACCGTCTTTCCAGATTTTTACTCTGTATTCAACCAATGTTGAGGGCAACTGATGGGGAATTTCTCCTGTGAGGGTATTACCTGAAAACTCCATTGGTGCAACATTCCATCCTGAATTGCTGTTTTTTATCCGCCACAAAATACTCCCATTTAAACTATCAACCTCGGATCCTACTACTATTTTGTAATTATCATTTCCCCTGTGCACTTTTTCGAATTGATATATTACTTTCTTCATATTTATCCCGAACGAACCGGTTACTGGATATTCAGGCGAAATTAACCTGTTTGTAAATCCGAAAAGAAAAGTGATTACAAAAGCTCCCGTCCACAAAATTAATGATTGTTTCATATCAATTTTTATTGTATATGGAATAATTATTATTGATATGTAAAGTTAAATAATTTATATATTAAATAATGCCGTCTGGTCTAAGCGGTATTCAAACATAAAAATTTAAAGGAATGGAAAGAAGAATTAAAAAATTCAAAACTGCTGAGGATCTTTCAATAGAATTAGCTAGAAAATTAAAAGAAGAAATTGAAAAAAAATCAGAGTTGAATGAGAAATATTTTTTATCACTTTCAGGTGGAAGTACGCCTAAGGTATTATTTAGGATTCTGGCAAGTACTCCTTTTTCTGAAGAGATAAAATGGGATAATGTTCATTTATTCTGGGGTGATGAAAGATGTGTTCCCCCGGAAGATATTGAAAGTAATTATGGTATGACTAAAAATTTTTTACTTGATAAAATTCAAATACCTGAAAAAAATATCCATAGGTTAAAAGGTGAAGCTAAACCGGAAGAAGAAGCATCAAGATATTCCATTGAATTAAAAAATTGGATTCCAATTAAAAATGATCTGCCGAGATTTGATTGCATTATACTGGGAATGGGAGAAGATGGTCATACTGCTTCATTATTTCCGGGAAAAGAATTAAAAGCAGTTTCACAAAACATTTGCGGAGTTGCAGAAAAAACAATATCTACAAGTCAGGGTGAAAATATTCAGAAAAGAATTTCATTAACCAGGGATGTAATTTGTAACAGTGAAAAGATATACTTTCTGGTTACAGGAGATAAAAAAGCTGAAACTCTTTCCGAAATTATAAAAGAAACGCCGGACAGTAATAAATATCCGGCATCGTTTATTCAGAATATCCAAGGAAGTTCTGAGTGGTGGATAGATGAAAATGCTGCAGTGTATTTATAGCTTACAAAGAAGTACCAACTTTTATCCTTATATTTACAAATATTGATGTAATCCCAAAAGAACCCTTATCTGTTTTACTTAATACTACTGCAGGGCCCATTGCAAAGGCACTGAATCCCCATGATTCGGCAATCTTCTGAATTAAAACATCAAAAACATACTGTGGGTTTCGGATTTTACTATTAAATAATGCATCAAACCTGAAATCAAATGTACTTCCAGCCATAGATAATTCTCTTCCGGTATATCCAATATGAAGTTCATCCAGGTATTTGGCAAAATAAAATTTTCCTCTTGTTGAACCCAGGAAGCTAAAAGGATAACGGAGTTCCCAGTTGAAGTAAGAACCCTGAATAAAATTAACTTTTTTGCTGACAGTATCGTTTTTCATATACTGTGCAATTAACTTGTCACTAGGTTTATCGGATGATGAAAGATAGCTAACCTCAAAAAAATTACCTAAAGGAAATACATATCCAATTTCGAATCCGGAAGTTGCATAAAGATTATTTAAATTGTTATCGGTTTTGATGCTTGTAAAAGCATCATTATGAGTAAAACCGCCGGCATAAAATCCAAGAATGTGAAGACGGGCATCCAAAAAATTAGTTTCCAGCGGACCGGAATATGGAGTTCCTAAACCAAAAGAAATACCCAAATCATTTTTGATAGGTATACCAAATCTCTCACCTCCGAATAATTGAAAGAAGGGATTGATATAAGATAAGGTTGGAGAGATTTGATAATAAGTTGGAGGTCCAAAAACCTTACCTAGATTTAATCTATCGATAATTCTTGTAAACACACTGGTATATGTAATATTTTCTTCAAGATTAATTTTGAATGGGTATGTCTGAATCTTAGCTCTTGTTTCAGGTTTGAATGCCAGGAACGGATAAAGAGTTCCTTTTATAGATACTGTTTGATTGTTTGGATCTCTTAAATCAACAATTATTTCTGCTTTTGGATCCGGAGGATCTATGAAGACTTGCTGCTGAATATGAATAAAAAGACTATCATCCAGGGGTTCCATTTGATAATATAAAATTGGCTCTTCCTGTTGAGCTAAAACATGATTAACCGAAAGGCAAACAAAAAGAAAAAGAAAGCCAAAAAAGATTTTTTTTCTTGTCATACAGTCATCCTATTGTGAAAATATTTATAATGATGTTCCTAATTTTATCCTCGCATTTAGAAATAAAGTAATTATACCAAATCCCCCTGATTTGGTTGTAGAACACATAACCGAAGGTCCAACTGCAAAAGCGCTGAAAGCCCATTTATCAAATATCCTTTGAATCAATAATTCTATTAAGTATTCAGGTTGTCTTACATCGCTATGTGTCATTGCATCAAATCTAAAATCAAATGTGCTTCCGCCAAGAGAGATTTCTCTTCCTGTAAAGCCAAAATGTAATTCACCGACAAATTTTGCAATATAAAATTTGCTTCTTGTAGCTCCCAAAATACTTATAGGATATCTTAATTCCCAGCTAAAATAATCATGTGTTATAATTTTAGGAATATATTTATTTGTGTCCTTTGACAGATAAGATTGGATAGTTAGATTTGTTGGTGTTTTGAGTAATCCCTGGTAACTTATTTCAAAAAAATTTCCAATAGGCAATACATACCCGACTTGAAAACCCAGACCCGGGACATAAAGATTATTATACCTAGTTCCCACATTTAACAGGTCAGTAACTCCATCGGCCGAACTAAAAGCTCCGACTCTGAAACCTAAAAGATGGAAATTGGCTTCAATCCAATTTGTTTCAACTGTTCCCGAATAAGGAGTTCCCAATCCAAAAGAAATACCTATATCTGATTTAATCGGCATTCCAAGTCGTTCACCTCCAAACAGCTGAAAGAAAGGATTTATATAACTAAGTGTGGAAGAAATTTGATGTAAGGTTGGAGGAGAAAAAATTTTACTCAGGTTTAAATTTTTTGCGACTTCGGTAAAGACACTGCCAAAATTTATTTGATGTTCCAGGTTAATCTTAAAAGGATATACTTCAATTCTTGCCCGCGTTTGCGGTGTAAATGCCAGGAAAGGATATAAAGTGCCGCCTATAGATATTGTTTGATTGTTAGGATCTCTCAGGTCAACAATTATTTCAGCTTTTGGATCAGGTGGGTCAATAAATACCTCTTGCTGAATTTTTACAAATAAGCTGTCATCAAGCGGTTCCATCTGGAAATATTTTACAGGTTCTTGTTCCTGCCCCAGCAAAGTATTAAAGGGGATAAACAAAAACAATAACAGGATAAACTTGAAAAGAAGATTTTTCATCTGATGATTTGTACCGGATTATCTCGAAAAATCAGTAAAATAAAAAGAATCACCTACCTGAACTCTATCTTTAGATATTTCATCCGAAACAGTAAAAAAGAAATTGACTTTGTATCTTCCATCAGAATCTCTTAAGGTTCTATTATGATCAAGCCATTGTTCAAACCTGCTTTCAGTTGGAGCTATATTTAAAGAAACATTATATACAATATTGCCTTTACTATCTCTTGCAGATTTTGAAACAGAAATAGGTCCGGTATAATTAACTTTTAATTGATCCGGTCTTTCGTCAATAATAGTTACCTTGAAAACGGTTATTCTTTGAAGATCCTGCACATAGATATCCGAAGAGTTCATTTTTGTAGTAACTCTTTCAATCTTAACTTCAGGCGGTTTATTTGGAAGTACTTTAATTCGTTGTTCCTGGCTTCCGAATTTTACTACAACTTCTTTCTGGTTAGATAAATTAAATATTTTTTCCTGACCTGGCGGAATAACAACTAAAGGTTTGTTCATATTTGCGGGATCATAAATGCTGGATGGTAAGCTACCGTTATTTTTTGCTTTATTCCATGTATATTGAATAAAAGTTTGGTTTACAGATAACGGCGATTGCAGTATGGTCTGTTCCTTTATTTGTTCTTCCTTTGGAGGCTCCTTTTTTTCGGGCGGAATTTCTTTTATTCTTTTGTTCAGAGAAGATAATTCCTGTTTCATCGAAGCAAGTTTTTCTTTCAGTTCAACGTTCTGTTCTGCCATATTCTCATTAATTTTTATGTCAAAGTTAATTCCCTTATCATAAAGTGAATCGATTACGGCAACCAGAGAATCCCGGACACTCTTTCTAACAGCTTCTTTACTCAATATAACTTTATTTAAATCAAGAATCGGCTCCCTTAAGTGCTAATACCGTAATAACAAAAATGTACAAAACCTGGTATATTATAAATTTACTGTCTCTCTCTTTTTTAATCATCTTTTATCTCACTTTTTAACAACAATATTTTCAAGATGCTTTAGTCCTTGTAATGTTTTTTCATCACCTAATGAATTAGATGCTTTAGAGATTGATTCGGCAAGAGATTTTAATTCTTCTACTTTTTCTTTGCTGATATTTTGAGAACTGTTAATTTTTTCAAGAACAGAATGAATCATGGTAAAGTTATTAAGAACTTTTTCACTTAATTGGTTTGTATTTTCTAAAATATTTCTATACTGCTCAATATCCTTTAATGTTAACTCAGGTGATTTGAATTCCTGGCTGCCAATTTGTTTAAGAATATTCCTGGAATTTTCCAGCTGCAGCCTTGAAAAATACCTGTCCTTAATATCCTTAACATGGTTGACTACATTTTGAAAATCAACGCTTAGCTGATCAAGTACAGGTTCAAAAAGCTTCCCGATTGCGAGAACAATCAAAGCCTTTACTTCAAATGGAACCGATAGACCCAGAAATACTTCTTCTCCCAGCTTTATGCTGATTAGCAAAATAGCAGCACCAATCAGCGGTAATGCTGTGGATATGCTGTCCACAACGGTAGTATAAGAAGTAATTATACGGTCGATTGTTTCGGATACAGGAGTTCTGACAATCTCTGCTTTTAATTTTGAATATGCAAGGTAAGAGAATAAAAGGAATAATAAGTATACAAAAACAGGCAGCCACCAAAAACTGTATGGTGCAATCATGGCTTCGGAGGGTTTCCATGCAGGAAAAAGTTCAGTAGCTATTTTTACAGAAATATTTCCTAAAAAAGGAACGTAAGAAATATCAAGAAAAAAAGAAATAATTAACGCGGCAAATGAAATTATTGCCGGTTTAATTATTAGAGTAAATTTTATATTATCAACAGCAACCTGGCTATAGCTTTCCAGTTCTTCCTCAAGCCCGTCCTTTTCAAAAATGTCGGGGAATTGTTTAAGCTTAGCTTCATCATTGGGAGTAAGTCTGTTCAATTTGTTTGCCATTAGCACCTCAAAAATTCTTGATTATAATTTCGTTCCGTAAGTTAAAAGTTAATAAAGATAAAATCATTAAACTTTATAAAAAATTTGTAAAATATTAATAAAACATATCTTAATTATATGTTAAAAATTATTATTTTTAATAATTAATATAAAAATGATCTATTGGGACTAGCGAAAGATAAAGATAAATTAGATTTTTGCTTATATTAAAATAAAATTTATAAAAAATATTTCATAAGAAATAGACAATGTTAAATCCAAAACTTTACGAAATTAATACCAGAGTTTGGATAAAACAATTCGGGGAAAAGACAAAATTCAATTCTATCCCAATAAATTATTTTCAAAATCTATCTCAGTTGGGCATTAATATCGTTTGGTTAATGGGAATCTGGAAAACATGCCCGTCAACTATTGAAAAATATTGTTTTGAAGTTGATCTTGTTTCTTCATATAACAAAAGCCTGAAAGACTGGACTAAAAATGATGTAATTGGTTCTCCTTTTGCAATTGATATATATGAGGTAAATCCTGCTCTTGGCACTAGTAAAGATCTTATGGAACTCAAAAAGAAACTGAATAATATGGGAATAAAGCTTTTTCTTGATTTTATTCCAAATCATTTTAGTGCTGATTCAAGCCTCATTAAAACACATCCCGAAATTTTTTTGGAAGCTGATGAAGATTTGATGTCAAAGGATACCTATACTTTCTTTAAACCTTGCATTTCAAATATGAATCTTGGTGATTGTGAAAAAATTTTTGCACACGGAAGAGATCCGTTGTTTCCAGCATGGAGAGATACTATACAAATTAATTACTTTAATGAAGAAACAAGAGATTTTATGATTGAGCGATTAATTAAAATCTCAGATATATGCGACGGAATTCGCTGCGATATGGCTATGCTTCCATTAAATAATATATTTTATAATACATGGGCGGGTGTGTTAAATAAGTTGAGTTATAAAAAGCCTGCAGAAGAATTCTGGAAATCTGCAATTGAGAAAGTAAAAGCAAAATCTCCTGACTTTATTTTTATGGCTGAAAGCTATTGGGATCTTGAGTGGGATTTACAGCAGCTTGGTTTTGATTTTACATATGATAAAAGATTAACTGACAGACTGGCAGCGGACCAGATTCAGAGTGTTATTGATCATTTAAAGGCGGAGAAATCATTCCAGTTGAAATCCGTTAGATTCCTGGAGAATCATGATGAGAAAAGAGCTATAGAAAAATTTGGTAAACAAAAATCGTTGGCTGCAGCAACTGCTATAAGTACAATCCAGGGAATGAAATTCTTTTTTGATGGTCAGTTTGAAGGGAAAAAAATAAAACTGCCTGTACAGTTAGGCAGGGAACCGTATGAAAAAGTTTCTGAAACCAAGAAATCATTTTATACTAAGTTACTGAAAATTACTAAAGATGATATTTTTACTTATGGTGAATGGAGCTTATTGAATCCGCTTCCAATTAATGACAAAAATTATTCATATAATAATTTTTTTGCATGGCAATGGAAGTACAATAGCAGCTGCAGAATAATAGTCATTAATTATTCTGACTTGACTTCTCAGTGCAGGCTGAAATTTCAAGTTGATACTTCAGTTGAAAATATCGTTTTGTTTGATTTATTAAGTGATCAAAAATATATAAGAAGAACTGACGAAATATTGAAATCAGGTCTTTTTATTGAACTTAAAGCTTATAATAGTCATATCTTTGTCTTAGAAGAACAACTTTCCTGACAAGTAAAATTAAATTTATTCCTGTTAATTCATTAAAAAAATAAGTGTAGTATTTAATGGATTTTAAAAAATCCGGTATATTGTATTTTGTTTAAAAATTAAAAAACGTTAAACGATAAACTAGGTCGCATATCTATAAATGATTGTTGATTAAATTAGAATCTAAAAATGAATAATGAAAAATCCAGAGGGCGGGGTGCTCAGTTTAATCCTAAGAACAGGTTTGAAAGACTAAATATTGAAAGTTTTAATGATGATGAATTTGATGGCTTTTATTCAGAAAATAATATAAACAGAAAAGTTCCAACCCAATATTTTAAGGATAACTCAAAGACAGTTGTATCGGTAAATGATAGCGAGGATATTGACTTCAACTATTCATTCAATCCTTACCGCGGGTGTGAACATGGCTGTATTTACTGTTATGCCCGGCCTTCCCATGAATTTTTAGGATTTTCTTCAGGGCTGGATTTTGAAACAAAAATTATGGTAAAGGAAGATGCTCACAAATTGCTTGAGAAGGAACTGAAGAAGAATAGTTATAAACCGGATATTATAATTTTTTCCGGTAATACGGATTGTTATCAACCAATTGAATCAAAATTGAATCTAACAAGAAAAGCCCTGGAGGTTTGTTTAAAATACAGGAACCCGGTAGGTTTAATAACAAAAAATGCATTGGTGCAAAGAGATATTGATATTTTAAAGGAGATGAGTAAAGAGGATTTGATTTCAGTAACAATTACAATCACTAGCCTGGATAAATCTTTAATAAGTAAAATGGAACCAAGAACCTCTATCCCTACAAAACGACTGGAAACGATTCGGAAATTAGCAGAAAATAAAATTCCTGTAGGAGTAAATGTTGCCCCGGTTATTCCCGGCTTAAATGACAAAGAAATTCCTTCGATTCTAAAAGCAGCCTCAGAAATGGGTGCGGAGTATGCTGGTTTTATACTATTGAGATTACCATACACAGTAAAAGACATTCTTATAAATTGGTTAATCAATGAATTTCCGCAAAGAGCGAATAAAATTATTAACAGGATAAAAGATATTAGAGGAGGGAAACTAAACAATTCGGAATTCGGTAAAAGATTTTCAGGAGAAGGTGAATATGCTGAAACAATTAAAAGCCTATTCTTAATGAGCTGTAAAAAATACGGGTTAAATAAAAGAGATTACCGTCTATCTATTGAAGGTTTCAGAAAAAAAGCAAATGAACAATTGGAAATGTTTATATAAAAGTTATACTTATGTTAAAGTATATTTACCTTTTTAATTATAAATTTTGTTAACTTTGTGCTTTAATAAATTAAATTGAACTAGATAATGGCAAGTAAAAAAAATAAACCCAGAGAGAGGCACATTGGCAAAAAGCAACCTCAGAAGAAGCCTCTGATTGATCCCAGATATAAAAATGCTGTATGGACAGTTATTATTGTTATTGTACTTCTGATATTCTTTATAGTGAACAATACACGGAGTGTACCAGAAAGAGGACCTTACCCTCCCAACTATGATCCTGCAAAGCATGAACATCCAAACACTTCTTTAAATCCGGAATTATATGGCTTAAGTGCAAAGGATACAAATATTCACCATCAGCAGTAAAGGAGAAATAATGAAGAGATATTCAATTTTATTTTTCTTAATTCTTTTAGGATTGAGTATTACCGGATGCAAAAAAAATGTAAAAGTTGAACCTGAAAATAAAACAAATCCAACAGTAGAAAATAAAGAATCATCTGACTTAGCACCTAATTTTGACTTAACCAGTACAGAAGGTAAAACTATTAAACTATCGGATTACAGAGGTAAAGTAGTTATTGTTGATTTCTGGGCTACTTGGTGTCCTCCATGCAGAAAAGGCATCCCAGATTTAATTGAATTGCAGAAAGAATTCAAAAATAATCTTGTGGTTATTGGAATTTCGCTAGATCAGGATACAAAATCAGACGTTGTTCCGTTTATAAAAAAATATGGAATAAATTATCCTGTTGTATATGGTACTAACCAGGTTATAATGGATTACGGTTCAATAAATGCTATACCAACTTCATTTGTTATCAATAAAGAAGGAAAAATTATTGATAAGCATATTGGTTTAGTTCCGAAATCAGAATATATTAAGAAAATAAAAGAAATATTAAGCTGATAATTGTTTATGGTAAAAGCTTTAGAGCAGCTATACTCTATTTTTTTAGTATAAACAAAATAAAGGATATAATAAGACTTAATATTATAGATGTAACAATAGGAAAGTAAAAAGTAAAATTTTTCTTTTTTATTATTATATCACCGGGAAGTCTTCCTATGTATGGGATTTTATCACCAAAGAAAAATACAACTCCCAGTATTAGGGTAATTATTCCTACAAAAATTAATAATTTTCCTATTTGATGAAATTCCGGAGGCATATAAGTTTTCAGTTTAACATTACAAATATTAAAAAATTTTCTGCTTTATTAAAGTTAACAATTTAAAAACAGAATTGACTGTGATAGAAGAAATTTTTTTTAAATTCTTTCATTTCATATATTTGAATGAAAAAGAATTGTGTCTTTTATGGATGAATCGATAAAACCAAAAATATTAGTAGTTGAAGACGACTATGAGAACCAGAGATTTCTTCAATTATTCTTGAAGAAAAATTTTATAGTTTTTGTTTGTGATTCCGAACAGTCCTTTTATCAATATCTGAATAATTATAAGATAAACGTAATCTTAATGGATATATCCTTGAGAGGACAGAAAGACGGATTGCAGCTTACCAGGGAAATCAAAGGTAGTGAAAGATTTAAACATATTCCGGTAGTATGTTTAACTGCACATGTCTTTCAGCAGGATAAAGAAAATGCACTGAATGCAGGTGTAGATATTTTCCTTTCTAAACCTGTAAGCAACAGTTATTTAATGGAAACTTTACTAAATATGGTAAAAGATTAAATCAAATGAAGATACTAATTAACAGATATATTATCTTCAATTCCCTCTTAAAAATTTAGGTTCTTCTAAAGTTAACGTTAATGATATCCTGTGTGTATCTCCAAGCCTTTCATCTGATGCCATATTAAAACGGGCAAAAGAATAATCAATATTAAGTTTAGGCAGTTTGATACCTGCACCGACAGTAAATTGCTTAACATCATTATACCCACCCCTGATTGAAAACAAATTTTTGTAATTATATTCTAATCCGGAATGCATATCAAAACTAACAGGACCCACATGGAAATTTGAAGCAAATTGCCTGTTTTCAAACCTGACATCAAAATCAACAGCAGGTGTAATCTTTCCTCCTAAAAAATCAAAAGTATAACCTGCACCTATTTTTGCTGTTGGAGAGACGAGTTCATTAGTTCCTGTATTCCATGCAATTAATGTTGTAGTAATATCCTGGAGATTTGCCCCTAAAGAAAGATTTTCAATTGGTGAGTACCATGCACCTACATCAAATCCGACTCCCCACGCACTATATTCGGCAATGCTTCTTCTTATAATCTTAACATTTGCACCATAATAAAAATTTTTGGAATGTCTTTTTGCAAAACTTAAATAAAAAGCCCAATCCTGGTTACTGAATTCAGTTACAAGAGAAGGATTTATTCTGTTCCTGGGATCCAGGATAGCACTTGGATCATGCAGTACATTTCCATTCGGATCTACCAATGCATTGCGTGTATCCGGAATTCCGTCAATACCCAGTCTCATTATGCTTAAACCAAAACTCATATCTTTACCATAAGGAATAGCTACGGCAGCATAATCATAATTAACTAAACTTCCATATCTTTCATCATGCATAAGTGCTATTTGAGGGTAATCCAGATGAGCTAATCCGGCAGGGTTATAATATCCTGCTGTTACATCATTTGCAATGGCTACATATGCACCACCCATTCCCAATGGTCTTCCGCCAACTCCAATTGCCATAAATTCTCCGGCGTATTTGGCAATAGTAAACCCGGAATTAGAGCCCGAATTTTGCGCATATAAAATTGAAATGGAAATAAAAAAGATAAGTGTGAAGATAAAATATTTCTTTGGCATTAATTATGATGTTTATATATTGAGAATATTTGATAAAATTACTGTAGAAAATTGTTAATTGGAACCTGAAAATCAAGGCTAAATTTATTGATAATTTTAATATTATAAAAAATATTTTAATTATAGAAATATGTAGCTTTTTGAGATTTGAATTAGTAATTTCGAATAACAAAAATTTCAGAGGGAGATTTTTTCAAATAATCCAGGAATTTTCTTGAATTATTATGGTTAAATATTTAACCGATTAAATATTAGGAACAAAGATCATACATTAGGGAGTTGTAATGCGGAAGATATTGTTCACATTTGTTGCACTTCTATTTATAATCAATTTTTCAAAGGCGCAAGAAATTAAAAATCACCCTTTCTCGGATAGATGGGTTTTATCTTTAAATGGTGGTTTAGCTGTTGGAAAGACAGATTATATGTCTACCATAAATAGTTATAATGCTAATGGTATGATTGAATATTTTTTCCCTACAAAAGATCAGAATATTTTTGGTTTAAGATTAGCAGCCGGTGTAGCTAATATAAAAGGAAAAGACGAAAGAAGAGTTCCTAATAGTCCTGCTGAATTTTCTACGGATATTCGCTCTCTTGGGTTAGGTATAAATTATATCTATTCAATTCAGGATGTGGTTTTCCCTTATGTATTTGGAGGTGCATCAATAATTTGGTTTAATCCTTTATCAAGCACCGGTGAAAGAGCACCGCATAATCAGAAAAATCTTTATAGTAAAAATGCTTTATGTTATGATGTAGAAGCCGGATTTAGATTTAAGATAAACAATGATTGGAGTATATTTACATCAGGTGCAATTCATTTTGTACAGAGTGATTATTTAGATGATGTTTCACCTGCATCTCAAATAAATCCCGGTGATTTTCCTGCCGGTCCCCATAATGATTTTTATGCAACTGTTTTAATTGGGGTATCATTTTCTTTAGGCGGGCAAAAAGATAGTGATGGAGATGGTGTACCGGATTCCAGGGATCTTTGTCCCAATACCCCCCAAGGTGTATTAATTGATGAAAAAGGTTGTCCTCTCGACATGGATGGAGATGGAGTTCCGGACTATTTGGATAAATGTCCGCAAACTCCACAGGGTGTAAAAGTTGATAAAAATGGTTGTCCATTAGATTCAGATGGTGACGGTGTCCCAGATAATCTGGATAAATGCCCTAATACACCTAAAGGAATTGCTGTAGATAAGACCGGGTGTCCGCCGGATAGTGATAATGATGGTGTCCCGGATTATTTAGATAAATGTTCAAATACACCCGGAGGAGTAAAAGTTGATAAAAATGGATGCCCTCTGGATTCTGATGGAGATGGCATACCGGATTATCTGGATAAATGTCCTGGTACACCGGCAGGAACAAAAGTTGACAAATTCGGTTGTGAAATAAAGGAAAATGCTCAACCGAGGGAAACAGTTAGGCAGAATGAAAAACCGAGGGAAACTGCTCCTATTACACGAAATGAAAATATTCCAGCTCCTCCTACTCAAACAAAACAGGAGAATGTAACTTCAATTTCACCTAACACAAGTAAAATAATTATAAGTGTAGATGAAACTTTTGAGCCGGGTACAGAGCAGATTAAATCTTCTGCATATTCTAGATTAAATGATATTGTTAGTTTTCTTAGAAGAGATCCTTGGACAAAATGGAAAATTCAAGGTTATGTAGATAGCCAAACACCCGATGCAAGGAAATTATCAATATCTTATGAAGAAGCTAATGCCATTATGAAGTATTTTATATCGAAAGGTTTACCATCTTTTCAATTCCAGGTTTTGGGATTAGGAGATGAATCTCCTATTGCCTCCAATGCAACCCCTGAAGGAAGGAGCGAAAACAGAAGAGTAGAGATTGTTAAAAATAAACAATAAAGGAAATATTCCTTAATAAATATTTTTAACTGTATTGTACGGTTTTATCCTTAACGCTTTTACTTCTAAATATAGGAACTTTAAAAAAGAAGCTTGTTCCTTTTCCCTCAATACTTTCTACTTGAATATCCAGGTTATGGACTTCAAGTATTTTTTTTACAATTGCTAATCCAAGGCCAAGTCCTTGCTTTTCTTTTAATTGGGTCCTTTTACCCTGGTTGTATCTATCAAAGATATGTGGTAATTCTTTTGGGCTTATTCCAATACCTGTATCACTAACTGATGCTAGTACTTCATCATTCTGAAGTAGTAACTTTATAATTATTTTCCCGCCTTCGGGTGTAAATTTTATTGCATTATCTATTAAGTTTTGTAATACTTTTTCAATCATTCCAATATCGGCATAAACCATGGGCAAATCATAAGGGAATTTCAAAAGGAGTTCAATTTTTTTTGATTCAGCAATTAATAAATTTTTTTGCTGTACATCCTGAACCAGTTCTGCAATAGAAAAAGCTTCAGGTTTTGGTTTGGTTTCCCGGGCTTCCAGTTTTGATAGTTCAAATAATTCTTCAACTAATTTTTTTAGTCTTTCAGTGCTTCCCCAAATAGTCTGCATATATTTCTTTTTGTCTTCTTCCGATAAAGAATCGGCTTTTATTAGGATAGTTTCAATGTAACCTTGAATTGTAGCCAAAGGAGTTCTTAGATCATGGGAAACATTAGCTACAAGTTCTCTTCGAAGATTATCCATTGTCTTAATTTCTTCAATATTAGCTACAATAGTATCTGCCATTTCATTAAATGAATCGGCAAATTCGCTAAGTTCGCTTTTTCCTTTCAATTTAATCCTGGCATTTAGATTTCCATTCTTAAATTCTCTAATAACATTAATAGTTTTTCTGATATTTCTTGTAATGAAACCAAGAACAAGCAGCCCAATGATTGCCGCGGCAATTAAAGTAAATCCCATAGATCGCACTCCAAGCCGCAGAATGTAGCTCCCCAAGATTAAATTAGCTGCATTTTCATATTCCTCACCTCCTAAAATTACATATATATATCCCATCAATTTACCATTTTCAACTACTTGTGCCGCAGAGAATACTTTTTCCTGCTCTTCATTTTTGGGATCAGCACCTAAAATAAATTTTTTGCCTTTATCGGATATAAATTCTTTTATCGGACCTAACGGGACATATTTGAGTAAAATTGTTTTATTTGGAGCATAGTATGTTAGAATTTTTCCCTCTTTGTTCAGCAGGTAAACTTCCAAACTGGGATTTATAATCATTACATTATGAAAAACATTTTTTAATACAGCATCATTAGCTTTACCGTCAATAAAGCATTTATTTTCTGATGCAATGTGGGGGGCAATATCAGTATCCAGTTTTTGATTGGCTTCCTGAAAATACATTTCTGCTGTAAACATAGCAATATAAGAATACGCACAGGAAAGAATAAATAAAATTATTAAAAATGCTGCACTGATTTTCCAGTATAGACTATTGAAGAATCTTTTTTTCATTTTACATTCACAATATTTTCGATATCGTTGAATCTGTATCCTACTCCCCACGAGGTCAAAATATATTTTGGCTCAGAAACATTTTTTTCAATTTTAGTTCTTAATCTGTTTATATGTGAATTTACCGTATGTTCGTAACCGTTATACTGGTATCCCCACAAAATATTTAAGAGTTGTTCCCTTGTATAGGTAGTTCCCGGGTGTGATGCAAGCAGATAAAGCAAGTCAAATTCTTTAGGTGTAAGCTCAATTCTTTCTCCATATAAAGTCACTCTTCTTTTTGTAATCTCAATTATTAAATCACCTACAATAATGTCGGAATTATTATTAGTTTCTTTCTGCATAGCCTGGATTCTTCTGAAAATTGCTTTTACCCTTGCAATAAATTCCCTTATCCCAAAAGGTTTTGTAAGATAATCATCAGCTCCGAATTCCAGTCCGATTACTTTATCGAATTCTTCTGATTTTGCTGTAAGCATTAAGATAGGGGTATAAATTTCTTGTTTTCTCACCTCTTTGCATATTTCTAATCCATCAAGTTTTGGTAACATTAAATCAAGAACGATGAGGTCAAAATTGTTTTCCAATGCTAATTTTAATCCTTTTTCACCGTCGTAAGCTTTTGTTATCTGGCAGTCTAAATCTATTAAATGAATCTCGACTAAATCAGAAATTGATTTATCGTCTTCAATTACTAAAACTCTTTTCATTTTTCTTTCCTAGTTATCTTATTCAAAAATAAAACTAGTCTATCACAAAATTATCACGGATGATTTACAAAATAATTATAGAGTATACCGTGGAAAAAGTTTAAAAAATAGAGAACCGGCTATCTCTTAATCAGAATTTAATAATTTTAATATAATAATAAAACGATTTAGTAAAGTTTACAAATAAACCGGGGAGTGCACTAGACTTAGGGATGAAGGATTTTTATTGGATTGTTAAACTCAATAAAAAAGCCGGTTTTGCATACCGGCTTTTTTTGAGGTAAATTAAGAGAAAATCAAAACTGAATCTTCTTTTTTGTACGGTTTGCGTATTCCAGCACTAAAGCACTAGCGACAAATATGGAAGAGTAGGTACCTATGATAATTCCAAAAAACAGGGTAAATGCAAAAGCACGTAAAACTTCACCCCCGAATAAAAGTAGTACAAAAACAGTCAGTAAAGTTGTACCGCCGGTCAAAACAGTTCGGCTCATGGTTTTATTAATACCCATATTCATAACTTCTTTTAAAGGTGTTGTTTTATGTATTTTCATTTCTTCTCTAACTCTATCAAATACAATTACTGTGTCATTTATCGAGTAACCGATAAGAGTTAGAAATGCCGCTACCACTGTAAGGTCAATTTCAAGGTTAAGTCCCGGGATAACACCGTATAAAACAGCATAAAGCCCCATCGTTATTAATACATCATGGAAAAGAGCTACTACGGCACCGAAGGCGAAAATAAATTTAAACCTGAAGCCCAAATAAATTAATATTACTAAAAGTGAAAGAAAGATTGCAATTACGGCATCTTGTTTTAATTCACTTCCGATTTTAGGTCCAACCAGATCTTCTTTAAGGACAGTAAAAGAATTCCCTTTTACCTTATCCCTCAAATTACTTTTTATCCAATCCGATATTCCAACCCTGACAACCATTTGAGTATTATTCTGTTCTTCTGAAACTTTACCTGTTTGAAAACCTGCATCAAACAATTTATCTACAAGAATATTTGTCGTATCAGGATTAGGTAATGCATAAGTAACGGAATTTATCGAAGAACTGTCAACAATATTAATCGGGATACCAGGTATGATAGTTCCGATTGAGTCATTAATATTCGCAACAACTTTCTTGTATAGCGGCCTGGGTATTTGCTGTAATTCTGTTCTTATTAAAATACCTGTTTCAGATCCAAAAGTTTTTAGCTCTAACGTTCCTAATCCGATATTTTGTATATCACCCCGGATATTGGCAATATTAACCGGTTTATCAAATTGAAGAACTATTTCGGTACCACCCTTAAAATCAATTCCGAAATGCAATCCCCGGAATGCCATATTGACAAACCCGAGTAAAAAAAGTGTAGCGGAAACAATGTAAAAAAAATTTCTTTTTCCTAAGAAATCAACATTTAGATTTTCAAAAATTCTCATTTATATATATGCTCCTTAAAGCTGAATAATTAACCAACGGTAATGTGGGAACCTCTAACAATTAAATAATCGAAAAGCACGCGTGCTACAATTAAAGCGCTAAATAAACTGGCAACAATACCTATCATTAATGTTAAAGCAAAACCCTGAACAGGTCCGGTTCCAAATTGATATAAAATAATTCCTGTAAAGAAGGTAGTTATATTAGAGTCAATAATAGCTGAATAAGCTTTTGAAAAGCCGCTGTCTACCGAAGCCTTAATAGTTTTGCCGGTAGCTAATTCTTCTCTAATCCTTTCATAAATAAGTACATTGGCATCAACTGCCATACCTATAGTTAAAATAATACCTGCAATACCAGGTAATGTGAGAGTCGCATTAAATCCTGCAAGAACCCCCAGTATAAAAATTACTGTAAAGGTTAAAGAGGCAGCAGCTATGGTTCCTGCTTTTCGGTAATAAATCATCATAAAAATACCTACAAGCAAATAACCTATAAAAGCTGATTTAAATCCACTATTAATTGAATCCTGTCCAAGTGAAGGTCCTACAGTTCTTTCTTCAATAATTTTAACAGGAGCCGGTAAAGCACCAGCTTTAAGAACAATGCTTAAAAGCTTAGCTTCCTCCATGTTTGCCATACCTTCAATTTGGGATCTGCCTCCAGGAATTTTGCCTCTTACGTTTGGTGCCGAATAAACAACTCCGTCCAGAATTATGGCAATCCTCTTCCCAATGTTTGCTCCGGTAATTCTTGACCATTCCGTTGCACCTTCAGAGTTCATCTGCATAGTAACAATTGGAGATGAAGTCTGTGGATCAATGGTAGCCTGTGCATCTGTTATTACACCACCGGTTAATTCTGGTGTTTTATTAACTAAATACATCCTGTAAAATTTTTGTCCGTCTTTATTTGTAATAGGTTTTGCATCAAAAACGAACTGAACATTATCAGGAATTACTTTTTGCACATCGGGTCTATTCATTATAAGCTTAAGTTTATCCATATCATCTGTATTTACATATCCGACACCGGAATTTTGTTCAGCACTTACAAGAGAAAAGAAAGGATGCTCTTTTGCAAATTCCTCTTTAGATAATTGTTTGGAAGTATCTTCCATACTTGTATCATTTTTAGTTTCAGCACTATTCTTTTTGTTACTGCTTTTTGCCTCAGTTGTATCAGATTGGGTAGAATCACTAATGCTTTTACCTGATAGTACGTTATCTATGCTGTACATAACCGAAATAGCAAATTGAGGATCTTTGACAATCTTAAATTCAAGAAGAGCAGTACCTTGTAGAAGTTGCTTAGCTTCTTCTTCGTGTGCAACACCGGGAAGTTGAACTATTATCCTTCTTGAACCCTGCCTTTGTATAGATGGTTCGGAAACCCCATATTGATCAACCCTGTTTCTAATAATTTCTATTGCTCTTGAGACTGCATCTTCAGCATCCTTTTTAAGAGAGCTTAATATCTGAGAATCAGATTCTCTTATATTTCCAAAGTACCTGCTAAGTCTTATACTTCTTTCTTCAAACATTCTACCTACAATATCGACAACCGATTCATTTGATGTTTCGGCTTCTTTTTCTGCAGCTGCAATAACCTTTTTGAAAGTATCATCGGGATTTTTTGCAATTTTCTGGAGAAGCTCTGCAGTATTAACCTCAAGAACTACTCTCATACCGCCTTGCAGATCTAATCCCAGTTTAATTCTTTTTGCCCTTGCATTTTGAATTGAAGGATCTGCTGCTTTTATGCTGTCTTCAATTACAGTAACTCTTAAATCAACTTGTTGTTTTGTTAATTGCGGATCTTCTTTTATAATCTGCTCTTCCCTTTTTTCCAGAATTTTATCAAGTTTTTGCGAATTTCTGTAATCAACATATGTTGGATAAAGCAAATAAACACTTAATGCTAATGCACCAATTATTAAGATAAGTCTAAATCTAAGTTCTTTCATAAGTCCTGATGAGTGAGATTTTAAAATTTATTAAACATTAAAATTAGGTGTAAAGGGAACTAAAGTCAATCAAAATAACAGTTCACTTAACTAAAATGTTCTCTTGTATTTTTATAATTTTAGCAGTGATACCTTACAAAAGCTCAATGGTTCCCTTTATTAAATTTTCAAATTTTGTTTTAACAAGATTTGCAGTGTGCACAACTTCCTGGTGGTCTAACTTTTTATTTGAAATTCCAGCTGCATAATTTGTAATACAAGAAATTGCAGATACTTCCATCCCCTTGGAAGCAGCAAAAAAAGCTTCATGAACCGTGGACATTCCAACTGCGTCCCCGCCGAATTTTGAAATCATCTTTATTTCTGCAGGTGTTTCATAAGAAGGACCTTTAGTGTACCAGTAAACACCTTCTTGTAATTCGATTTTGCCTTTGGAAGCAGCTTTTTTGATTAAATCATTAAGCTGAATTGATGGAAAATTCAGGAAATTATTCTTCTTATCAATTCCTGCTAAGCCTATTAAATCAGTTAATTCTTTTTTTATATTTATACTGTTAAATGAAGCGGCCAGCATCAAATTACCTGGATGATATTGAGAATTAACTCCGCCTGCTGCATTAGTTAATATCATCTTTTTAGAACCTAATTCACAACTAATTAAAGCAGGTAGAATACATTCAGATAAAAGATATCCCTCATAAAAGTGAATCCGCCCTTGAAAAAGAAGTAAGTTTTTACTCTTATATTTTCCGAAAATAATTTTACCTTTGTGTCCTGATACTGTAGAAACAGGATAACCTGTCAAATCACTTGTAGGGATTGATTTTATTAATTCAATGCGTTCTGCAAATTCCCCTAATCCGCTCCCCAAGACTAATGCTAAATCAGGCTTGAAAATCAATTCTTTTTCAAGAAAACTTAATAAATTTTTGTATTTATAATTTACATCAACCAATGTACAAATAACCGAAACCTGCCAGATGAAAAGAATAACTTTGTTTCAAACAATAATCTAATTTAATATTAGAATTTGTTTATTCTAAAAAAAAATAAAGGTCAAATATATACAACATTATATAAATAAAACAGTAAGGCAATTTAAGTTAAAATAGAATTCCTGCAAGAGTAGCTGTCATAAGAGTAGCAAGTGAACCTCCGATTACTGCTTTAATTCCAAGTTTTGCTATATCAGCTCTTCTCTCCGGGGCTAAAGGACCCATTCCTCCTATTTGAATAGCAATTGAACTGAAATTAGCAAATCCGCATAAAGCATAGGTGGCCATAATAATTGCTTTTCCATCTGTTAATGATTTTGACGTTATCATTTTTCCCATTTCAAGGTAGGCTACAAATTCGTTCAGAACTACTTTTGTTCCTAAAAGACTGCCAAAGTTCAAAGAGTCATGCCATGGAACTCCAATTCCAAATGCTAAATATCTTAAAACCAGACCAATAATTAGTTGAAAATTTAACGGCTCTCCGTAAGTTTTGGTTAAATAATCATTCCATCCCAGGAACACTCCAAGCTGATTTAAAAGATAATTGATTAAAGCAATCAGAGCTATAAAAGCAATTAACATTGCACCTACGTTAAGAGCCAGCCATAAACCTTCACCGGCACCAGCTGCAGCTGCTTCAATTAAATTTGAGGCATTTTTTTCAACCTTTATTTTTACCGTTCCCTTTGTTTCCGGTTCACTCACTTCGGGAAATAAAATCTTAGATATTAATAATGCCGCAGGTGCTGCCATTACACTTGCCCCAAGCAATTGAGTGGCAAATATCTGCTGTGCCTGAACGAGAGGAATATTTAAAGTCTGGGCATATGAGTTTCCTAAAATTTGAATATAAGCAGCCATAACACCGCCTGCAATAGTTGCCATTCCGCCGATCATAATAGTGAGAATTTCACTATTAGTCATATTTTTTATAAAAGGTTTAATAAGAAGAGGAGCTTCTGTCTGCCCAACAAAAATATTCGCTGAACATGATAATGATTCTGCACCGCTGGTACCCATAACTTTAGCCATTATCCAGGCAATACCTTTAACAATTAATTGTAAAATACCGAGATAATAAAGAATAGAAGTTAAACTTGCATAAAAAATTATTGTCGGAAGAACCTGAAAAGCGAAAATGGTTCCCAGGCTTCCATCTTGACCAGGACTTATTGCCAGTGGTCCAAAGACAAATTGTGATCCTACAGTAACAAATTGTAAAATTTTAACAAATAATCCACTTACCCAAAAGAACAAATCTTTTGGCCACCCAAAGGGTGCAAAAATTGAACTTAAATATTCTCCTTTTAGAATTAAGATTGCAAAAACTATTTGAAGACCAAGTCCCGCAATAACCAATCTCCAATTAACATTTTTCTTATTGTTAGATAAAAGAAAAGCTATTCCAAGAAGAATTACTATTCCCAGAATTCCCCTTAACAGTGAAATTATGTCCATAAATTATCCTTAATATTCATCAGGTATGTAATGACATTTTCTGCAGCGGGCTTCATAAATATCAGAAGCACCGACAATTACTCTTTCCGAAGATTTTGTTTTTCTTTGTGTTTTATCGGCAGGATTACCGCATACAACACATATTGCCAATGTTTTAGTTATATATTCTGCGATGGCTAATAAATGAGGCATAGGTTCAAAAGGAACTCCCTTATAATCCTGATCCAAGCCTGCAACTATAACACGTTTTCCTTCATTTGCTAGCTTGTTGCAAATATCAATTATATCATTTGAAAAAAACTGTGCTTCATCAATTCCAATTACGTGTGCGGAATCGGAATGTTCTAAAATTTCATTAATATCACTAATCAAAATGGATGGAAGAAACTGATCACTATGCGAAACTATTGCTGTTGTTGAATATCTGGTATCTATTTTGGGTTTAAATATTTTTACATTTTGTTTAGCGATTTGAGCGCGCCTTAATCTTCTTATTAATTCTTCTGTTTTTCCGCTGAACATACAACCGGCAATTACTTCAATCCATCCTGTTTCTTTGGGTTCCGAATGTGGTAAAGGTTCCATAAAAAATCAAAAGTAAAAAGTCAAAAATCAAAAAAAATTATTTTAGATTATCATCACCAAAAGCAAAGGGTAATAATTCAGAAAGTTTCAATTGCTTTATTTCATTTTGATGATTTACCATAATAATATCTATATTGCCGCAGAGATCATTCATAACCTGCCTGCAGGCTCCGCAAGGCGGACAGAAATCAGGGGAATCACTGGCAATTGCAACTGCCTGGAATTCTCTTTCACCTTCTGAAATCGCTTTAAATAAAGCAGTTCTTTCTGCACATATAGTTAAGCTGTAAGAACTTGTCTCAATATTCCCAGCCTGGTATACTTTATTATCTTTAGTAAGTAATGCCGCCCCTACATGAAATTTTGAATATGTAGGAAGCGCCTTTCCCTTTGCTTCAACTGCTTTATTTGCTAATTCTTTATAATCCATTTTCGAAATTTATTAAGATTAAAAATATTGGTTTTTGATTATTATTCAAAAATTTTTTTACTTTATTTTCTTTGCTACCAAATAAAAGGTAGGATTAAAATATTTATTAATAATTCCTATCCTGTTATTAGACAGCAAAACGAGAATTTTTCCTGCTTTAATTCTTCTTGTGAGCTTAATTATAGTCAAATGAAAATTACTCCAAACCAAACCTTTGTCTCCACTCAATAATCTTGCTGCTGAATGTCTTGTTTCTAAATTAATCTCAAAATACTTACCTAAATATTTGTAGATATCAGTTAATGAAAGCAGCTCAGGAATATCTTTTCTATTGATCTCGTTCTTTCTTAAATATTTCAGAAAATATTTTCTGATTTTTTCTCTTTTAAGAATTGAAACAACAGGTAATCCCCAATGCGGATCTGCTATGAAATTAAATATTGAATATTTGTTTGGAGTACTCATATAAACCAACCCGCCTGGTTTTAATACTCTTATAATCTCTATAATTAATGATCTGGCATCGGGCAAATGTTCAATGACATCCTGAAGAATAATTAAATCAAAAGAATTATCCTTAAATGAAAGCTTTGAGGCATCGCCATTAATTTTATAATAATTTGCTGAATTGTTTTTTTGTCTTTCTAGTCTGATTAAATTTAAATCATAACCCAAAACCTGGTTTTGTTCCGAAAATACAACTGAAGTTCCGCCTTCTCCTGAGCCAAGATCAAGTATAGTCAAGTTTTCACAAGTTAAATATTTCTCAATAATTGATTTAACAAACTTCCCCCTTTCAACAGCCAAATCTCTTGCTCGCTTCCACCTTTCAAAATTCGGATGCTCAGGATTGAGCCATGCATTATTTTTAACTTTTGACTTTTGACTTTTGACTTTTACTTCCATCTATCCTTTTTAAATAAAGCATTAATAAAATGAACAATCAAAAATAATTCATAAATTATCTGGAGGTAAAGGACTTCAAATAATTTAAATCGATAATCAAATTTTTTTTGAAGAGATTTAATGACTATAGAATCAATTAATAATTTTAGCAAAAATAGTAAAGCAAAAAATTTGTTTAAAAGTATTAATACCGGGGAAAATAAAAGTAATAAGTTCAACAGATGCCAGATAGATAAAAACAACTGTCTTCCCGGTAAATAGTAAAAAGATGTTTTTGTATGCCGGGTTCTTTGATTAAGATAATCATTTAAATTAGTTTTTGTTGAAGAATAAACAAAGGAACCTTTGTTAAGTATTGTACCAATTTTAAGATTATTCTTAACAGCTTCCCTTAAAAGAAGATCATCATCTCCGCTCAGAGTTTCCGTAGTATTTGAATATCCTTTTATCTTTTCAAAAGATGATTTTCTGAATCCGAAGTTTCTTGCTGAAGCAGAATAAGGAAAACCGGTTTTGGCAGCAAAATAAGTCAGTATTGAACTTCTTAAGTTTTCAAAACAAGAAATTTTATTTATTAGAGAATCATTCCTATAAAATGGCGAGTTTCCAAAAATAAAATCATAGCCTTTCATAAATCTATCGGAGTAAAATTTTAACCATCCTTTTTGAGGCCGGCAATCTGCATCAGTAATTAAGATAAAAGGATTGTTCGCTTTTTTTATTCCAAAATTTAAAGCCCCTTTTTTTGCCTGAAACTCTTTGTTTTTTGTTTTAATTACATTAAAATTCAAAAAATCCTGTATTTTATTTTTAGCAATTTCATATGTTTTATCTGATGAATTATCATCCACAATAATTACTTCAAAGTTTTCTTTTGGATAATGTAATTCTTGTAGCGATTTTATAAGATAAGAAATATTTTTTTCTTCATTTTTTGCAGCAATAATAATAGAAAAGTTTAAACGGTTACTGGAATTTGAATTTATTAAAGAATCTCTGTTCAGTATAACAATAATATAAAAATTGATTAAAAAGAAAAGAAAAACTAATATGAAGACTATTTCTAAAACCATCTATAAATAATATTAATAAATATTTCCTTAATTAAGAATATATTGACATTCAAAATGAAAAGGAATTATTTAATAAAAAGAAATCAGGAAATCATAGCAGTAATTATTAATTGCATTATTCTTTTTTGCTAATTTAATAACAACTTATTAATTTGACCCTCTGCAGGGAGTTTTCTTAAGTAAACAAGGATCTATGCAGAATAAAAAAGGGAAAACCGAAGAACAGCCTACATTTGCCCGTGATCTCGGGCTTTTTGATGCTACAATGATTGGTGTTGGTGCAATGATTGGTGCCGGCATTTTTGTCTTAACCGGAATTGCTGCGGGTGAAGCAGGACCTGCTTCAATACTTGCATTTGCTTTAAATAGTGTAGTTACATTGTTAACTGCATTTGCTTATGCTGAGCTTGCATCTGCTATCCCCAAAGCAGGTGGTGGTTATTCTTTTGTTAAAATGGCTTATCCAGGTGCCGTCGGATTTGTTTCAGGGTGGATGTTATGGTTTGCATATACTGTTGCTTGCAGTCTTTATGCTCTTGGTTTTGCTGGCTATTTCTGGGAGTTCATTCATAAATATATTCCTTTTATTTCCACAGGAGTTTATTCCTTATTAGGAAACAAAGCCCCTGTATTATTAACTACATTGGTTATAGGTGGAGTATTTATTTGGCTTAATGCAAGGGGAGCAGAAGTTACCGGCAAAGCTGAAAATGTTTTAACATTATCAAAAATAGCAGTCCTGGGGATTTTTGTTTACTTCGGATTAAGTGAAATAATGGGGAATCCTGAACAGGTAAAAGAAAGTTTTACTCCTTTTTTTACAAAAGGATTTAGCGGCGTTCTTATTGCAATGGGTTTAACATTTATTGCTTTTGAAGGCTACGACCTGATTGCAACCGTTGCCGAGGAAATAAAATCGCCGGAAAAGAATATTCCAAAAGCTACATTTATTGCACTCGGTGTAACAACAGTTATTTATTTGTTAATTCTTTTCGTCTCTTTAGCTGCAATTAATCCCGGTGGAATACCAAGCTGGGAGTTTCTAGGAAAATTTAAGGAGACTGCTATCGTTCGTGCAGCTGAGAATTTTATGCCTTCATTCGGTATAGCATTAATTGTTTTCGGTGGATTGCTGTCTACATCTTCTGCACTTAATGCAACAGTTATGGCAGCTTCGCGTGTAGCATTCTCAATGGGAAGAGACCTTTGGCTTCCTAAACGGATGTCTGCAATTCATACCGTGAGAAGGACACCTCATATTGCTATTTATAGTACCGGGGCAATTTTATTAATAATGGCAATTACGCTTCCTATTGAAACAGTTGGTTCTGCTGCAAGTTTAATGTTTCTTTTAACATTTGCACTGGTAAATTTGTCCGTGATTGTTTTACGAAGAAATCACCCGGAAATTCCGCGAAGATATAAAGTTCCGTTTTACCCGTTCGTACCTGTGCTCGGTTTTATACTAAATATATTTCTTGCACTGTATCAATTTGATTTCCAGCCTATTGCATGGTATGTAACAATTGGATGGATAGCTTTTGGACTGCTTCTTTATTATTCAATATTTGAAAAACAGGCTTCGGTAATTGAACCCCAGGTTCTCTTACCGAGGGCACAGTTACCTGAAGTTGATAAAAAACAATCAGTAGTTGTTGCTATCTACAATCCTGATACTATTGAAATATTATTGAAGCTTGCTATTCCGGTTGCAAAACAGCGGGACCAGAGAATAATGGCTATTAGTGTAGTTGAAGTGCCGCGGCAAATGCCTATTCATGAAGGAATGCGCTTTACTCATCATAAAGAAGCTTTATTGAATAAGGCAAAAAAAATAGGGCAGGAACATAAAATTGAAATCGAAACTGATATTGTAATCGGGCATCATTCTTCTCAAGGAATACTTGCAGCAGCTTATCAGCATAATGCCAGTATGTTGGTGATGGGATGGAAGGGCTATACGAAAACGAGGGATAGAATTTTTGGTGAAATTGCGGATAGAGTAATTCGTTTCGCGCCATGCGATTTAATGATGCTGAAAATCGGTGAATCAAGGGAAATTAAAAATTGTTTTTTACCAACCGCAGGCGGTCCGAATGCCAGGCTTGCATCTACAGTACTCAATGCTATTGCAAAAGATCTCAAATTATCTGTAACAGCAGGATTTATTACCGGGGAAGATGCTTCATCTGAACAGATTAAAACGGGGAATCAAAGTATTAAAACTACATTAAATAATCTTGATCCGGATATTGAACACAGCGAGAAAATAATTAAATCAAAATCCATTGCAGGTGGAATTGCAAAAACAAGCCGTGATTATGATCTTGTAGTTATTGGTGCAGCCAAGGAATCATTATTTCATAAAATGCTGTTTGGTGAAATTCCTGAAAAGGTAGCTCGCTTTTCCCCAACCTCAGTACTTGTTGTAAAAAGATATGAGGGAATGTTAAAGAATATTTTAAAGAAAATATTGGGGTAAGTTGATTCATTGATCCTGTTTTTTAAAAATATTTAATATTATCCGACTGGCAGCACGCTCCTTCCTTCTTATTTTTCAAGTGTATTGTTGTTTTTCGCATATTATTTACTCTAAGTTTACATTTAATTTCCGATATATTTAAATTGATTTCTTAATATTTGAATTTAATCCTTTTACAATTTTTAATTGTCTAATACTAAAATCTACAAGGTAATGGTAAAAGGAAAGTTTAGAATACGATAATTTTGTTCAAATATGCTTTTCTGTATCAGTACATAGTAAAAAATATTTTTTAACTTATAAATCATGGGAGTATCGTGAAACAGTTTATACCTTTTTTATCGGCAGTCTTTTTTGTATTTCTGCTCAGCATTCAGATTTCAGCACAAACATTTGAATATATCTCCCCCCTGAATAATTCTACTTTAGTATCTTTAAAAACGAATGTAATTTTAAAATCCGCTGATGACATCGATGCAAACAGTCTTTCTCAGAATGAATTTGAAGTTAATGGAAGTAAAAGCGGTATTCATAAAGGGGAAGTAAAATTATCTGATGATAACAAAACAATCTTATTCATTCCTTTTACTCAATTTGAAGCTGATGAAATAGTAAGTGTTATTGTAAAACCCGGAATTAAAACTGATAAAGGGAAAGAATTTTCACAAGAATCAATTAATTTTAAAACCACACCCTTGTTGCATCCAATAAATTTTGATTCTCTCTCGTCCAGCAGTGAAGGATTTTCCAGCAATCAAAATAATTCAGCCTCTATAAAAAAAAACACTTCACGGATTTTCTCAACCGATTCCTTACCTACTGATATTCCTAAAATTGTAATAGATACTTCAGATAATCCTGCGCCCGGAAAATATTTTATCGCAAATCAAACCGGTATTTCCGATGGTTCTATAGGGAATTATCTTCTGATCATAAATAATGACGGTAGTGTTGCTAAATATAAAAACCTGCCAAAGCCAGCAAATTTGTTCAAAATGGAGCCAAATGGAGATCTTTCATATAATTTGAAGGGAAGCGGTGATCGAGTAATAACTGATACAGCCTTTAATCCTGTTGATACTTTGTTTTGCGGAAACGGTTACAGAGCAAATGGTCATGATTGTTTATTATTACCTAACGGTCACGGTGTTTTATTTGCCAATGATCCCGAACCCGTTGATATGAGTACAGTGGTTCCCGGTGGAAATCCTGATGCTATTGTTACCGGAGTTGTTATACAGGAAATAGATGCTCAAAAAAATGTTGTCTTTCAATGGCGCAGCTGGGATTACCTTCCTATTACAGATTCATACTTTGATCTTACGGCTCAAAATGTAGATCTAATTCATGCAAATGCATTAGCTGTTGATGAAGATGGGAATATTTTGATCTCTATGAGGCATTTTTCAAGTATTGTGAAAATAGATCGCGAGACCGGAAATATTATCTGGATCTTGGGTGGAAAAGAAAATCAATTTACATTTATAAATGAACATGAATCGAACAGTCCAACATATTTTTCATATCAGCATGATATAAGTGTTTTACCAAACGGTAATATTACCTTATTTGATAATGGAAATCAGCATTCCCCCCAATATTCTCGCGGCGTTGAATACAAATTAGATGAAAAAAATATGACTGCTACTTTAGTCTGGGAATATAGGCATTCACCAGATATATATGCTAATGCAATGGGTTCTACCCAAAGATTACCGAATGGCAACACTATTATAGGGTGGGGTGCTGCAGGCAGAAACGGTAATCCGGTATTTACTGAAGTTCATCCTGATAACAGCATAGCTTTTGAAATGACTTTACCAGATAAAGGATTTTCATATCGAGCATATAAATACTCCTGGGTAAGTCAGCTTTCTGCGGCTACCGTAACGGCCTATGAGGTACTTCAAGGTAATACATATACATTTAACAGTTCCACCGATACAACCGGAATTACAATCAAATTCAGTCAACTGGATGCAGATATTTACGCAAATGCTACTATTTCGAAATATAATTATTCTCCATTAAATCCAACTTTTACAACACCTGCCCCAATAGTGGCTTCATACTTTTTCAATATTGAAAATCAAAGCATCAATTCATTTACAGGTTTATTCCATGTTGATCTAAAATATTATCCGAATATAAGTAAACCAAATAAAATTATTGTATTTACACGTGAACAATCTGATCAACCATTTAAATCTTTAGCAACAAGTTATGATTCATCTAAGAATGAATTAGTCTTTACCGGTTCATCCTTTGGTGACTATATTTTTGCCATACCTCAGGTAATCGATTCTTCCTATGCACCTGTTCCTTTTTCCCCAAATGATAGCGAAATTGTTAATGTTAAATCCCCGGTTGAATTAATGTGGGGAACACGTGGTATAGTGCAGAGCTACCGTGTTCAGGTTGCTGAAGATTCATCATTTAATAATTTAATAGCCGATGATTCAAATCTTACTACTACAAATTTTACCATAGATTCATTAAGTAACAATAAAGATTATTATTGGAGAGTTAATAATACAAATCCTAAAGGAACGAGTAACTGGTCCAGGATTTTTAGTTTTCATACCTCCTCACCATTCATTAATCTTTCATATCCTGACGGCGGAGAAACATTTTATAAAGATTCAACTTATATTGTTCGTTGGGATGATAATATTTCAGATACTGTAAGAATTGTTCTTCTTAAGGGAGATGTAAAAGTAGCAACAATTGCTGACTCGCTTGTTTCCCGTACAAATGCATTTGAGTGGATTGTTTCGTCGTCTTTGCAGTCAGATTCGTCTTACAAAATAATAATTTCGAGTATAAGTGAGCCTGATATATCCGATACAAGCACCAGTTCCTTTGCTATAAATCTGGCAACGGGAGTTAATGAAATAAAGGGCAGTCTTCCCAAAATTTATTCTCTAAATCAAAACTACCCAAATCCATTCAATCCGTCTACAGTTATCAGCTATTCACTTCCGCAGCAGAGTCATGTTAAAATTGAAATATTTAATGCCTTGGGACAAAGAGTAGCCGATATTGTTAATGGATTTCAGCAAGCCGGGTATCATCAAGTAAGATGGGATGCCAAAAATCTTTCTTCAGGTATATATATTTATTCAATAAACGCTGACGGAGCAAATGGTAAACATTTCTTCTCAGTTAAAAAAATGGTGTTCTTAAAGTAGTACTAAAGTAAATTTAAGAATTCAATATAAATGAGTTCAAGGGAGCAGTATCAAAATATACTGTTCCCTTTTTTATTTTAAATCAAAAAATAAATATGTTTTAAGATTGGACATTTAAATAATGAAAATCATTTATCTTTAATTTCATTCAGCCATCAATACTCTTCATCCAGCAACCAGCCTTCGGCAAGTTCCGGTTTCATTTCGGAAATGAACCTGGATGGTTTTGATAAAGTCATTCCTGCTTCTCTGTCAAACATATTCATTGGATAAGTAACAAACAGGTTTTGTTTTGCCCGTGTAGAAGCTACATACATTAATCTTCTTTCTTCTTCAAGCGAATCTAAATTCTCAACTGATCTGCTTGAGGGGAAATATCCTTCTACTGCATGAATTATAAATACAGAATGCCATTCCAACCCTTTTGCAGAATGAATTGTTGATAGAGTAACAAATTCTTCTTCTTTATCAGGTGCATCAATATCAATAACACTATCAATTATCGGTTCAATTGCCATATCTGCAAGCAGGTTGTCTAAAGATCTATAATTTTCAGAAATATTGTGAAATATTTCTAGATCCTTGTTTCTTTTATTGTAATCATCATATCTGTCTTTAAACAATGGCCAGTAGTAATCAAATATCATCTGTACTTTTTCAGACGGCAGTTCTTTCCCGGTATGCAGTTTATAAAGAATCTGAAAAAGTCCGGCAATTTTATCATTATACCTGAATGAAGTCTGAGAATCGGGATTTGCTTTTATAGTTAAACGGGCTGTAGCCAGCTCATCTAAAATTTTCTGAGCGGTTTTGGGTCCAACTCCTTCATGAAGCAGAAGAACTCTATACCAGCTTACAACATCTTTAGGATTTGCTGCAATTCTCAAAAATGCAAGAACATCTTTAATATGAGCTGTCTCAACAAACTTCATCCCCCCGAATTTTTGAAAAGGAATATTGGCTTTTGTCAATTCGATTTCAAGATCGAATGAGAAGAACGAAGAACGGAACAAGACCGCTATATCTTTTAATGAAACTCCTTCTTCACGTAAATCAAGTATTTTTTCAACTATAAATTTTGATTGGAGATTTTCAGATGATGTGGCTATTATTACCGGTAATTCTCCGCCGTTTTTTCTTGTATATAAATTCTTTTCATATTTCTCGATTGAATTTGATATTATATGATTTGTAAAATCAAGAACCGGCTGGACACTTCTATAATTTTCTTCGAGCTTAATAATTTTAACATTATCAAAAAATTTCGGGAATTCAATAATATTCTTAAAATTTGCCCCCCGGAAAGAATAGATTGATTGCGAATCATCCCCGACAACCATAACATTCTTGTTTATCTGGCATAATCCTCTTACAATATCTGCCTGAAGTTTATTTGTATCCTGATATTCATCAACCATTACAAATTTTATTGTAGATAGAAGAGATTTGGCGGCGGGTCCGAATTCGAGTAAAAAATCCTTTAAGTAGACCAATAAATCGTCATAATCAAGAAGGTTATTTTTTCTTTTATATTCATAAAAAACAGTTTGGATTTGCAGAATTTTATCCAGATCATCTAAAAAGTGAGGATAATTTTCTTCAATTATTTCCGATACTTTTCTACCAGTATTAACACTTAAGCTGAATACTTTATTGAGAGTTTGTTTATTCGGAAATCTTTTTTCTTTTGAGATAAAACCTGCCTGGGAGCGGATCAAATTTATGACATCCTCACAATCACCCTGGTCAAGGATTGTAAAAGAAGAATCAAGTCCAACCGCTTTGGCATATTTTCTAAGAGTTAAATTGGCAAAAGAGTGGAAAGTTCCCCCCAGAATCTTTGCACATCTGTTATCAAGTAGAATTGATGCACGGTTCATCATTTCGTTAGCAGCTTTACGGGTAAAAGTGAGCAAAAGTATTGATTCTGGTTTGTATCCCATTTCAACTAACCGTGCGACACGGTAAACCAGGGTTCGGGTTTTTCCGGTTCCTGCTCCTGCAATTATTAAATATGCTCCGTCAACTGCAGAAACAGCTTCATATTGTGCAGGATTTAATTCATTTTTATAATTAATTGAAAAACGGGCTTCATCAATATTTTCCTTAGTAAAGCCGGAATCTCCTAAACGCTTTAATTTATATTTTTTTTGAATCATCCGTAATTAACCTTCGATTTTCCAGGTATTTAACACATTAAAAGTTCTGGATATTTTGTTCAATATATTTCATCTGCAGAAAATTTCACATTTAATTGCCTGAGTCAAGCCATTTATAAAAAATTTTGGAATTCTATCCGGAGATACTAATTATCAATCTTTTTATTTTCAGCTTGATATCATCATTTTATAAAAAAATTAGATGTATATTGTAATTACTTTATTGATAACTGACATTTTGACTGTATTATGTACATCTCTGCCTGCCAAATCGCCAGCAGAAACACCCTCAAATGACAGATCCGGATTAGCTTTGCTGGTGAGCACTAGCATATTAATTACCCTAACAACATTCCTCAATAATTTAAATAAATCAGCCTATAATTTAGTTGGATTCATCTAATTCCGGCTTTTATTGAAGTAACCGCACTCCTAGAAATTATTACAAGTAGAACATTTCTTTATTTTCTTCCCGAAAGGGCTTAAATATAACCAATTTAAAGCTGAAGAAATACAAAATAATAAAATTGTCAAATGATAGAAAATATATAAAAACTATTAAAATAAGCACAATTTGATATATAAAACGATAAATAATTTTTTCTGATTCAGTCAATTCTCCTTTTTTAATTCTATTCTTAATTTTAATATTTATTTGGGCTTTAATCAACCTAATTAAGAAAAGTGTATACTACCAATACAAATTATTGTAATATAAAAGACAGCATTTTTATTTAATTGTTAATATTTTTATATAGGATTAAAAAGGAATTGATTTTTTACCTATCTATTGCCAAACCGATTTCTTGTTAACCTTGGTATAATATTTGGTCCCTATAATATTAAACTTTATGAAGAATTTAAATTTTTGACTTTAAAGGTATTTATTTTTAGGTTATCAAAGCCTATCTTGAATGAAGAATAAGCTATTTATATATTAACTGAAACTAATTTGCAGTAAAAGCTGTTAAATAAGTAAATATAAGAAAGAGGAAACAATTATGGATGGAAATTTCTCTGACAGACTTCAAGACGTTATCAGGTTAAGCCGGGAAGAGGCCCTCCGGTTAGGACACGATTATATTGGAACTGAGCATCTTCTACTAGGTATTATCAGGGAAGGTCAGGGAGTTGCTGTTAGAATCTTGCGGAATTTAGACTGTGATCTGATGAAATTGAAAAAAGCTGTTGAAGATACTGTTAGAACTTCTGGTGGTACTTTAACTATTGGAAATATTCCACTTACAAAACAAGCTGAAAAAGTTTTAAAAATCACTCAAATTGAATCAAAAATTTATAAAGCTGATGTAATTGGTACTGAACATCTTCTTTTATCTTTATTAAGAGACGAGGATAATATTGCAACACAGATACTGCATCAATTTAATGTTACATATGATTCTGCCAGATCAGAGTTGAATTCAATGCTTAGCAGTAAAAGCCCCAAAGATCCTTCAGGAGCTGTTCCTTTGCCGGATAAAAAAATAGAAAGAACAAAAACCCCGGTTCTGGATAATTTCGGAAGGGATTTGACTAAACTGGCAGGTGAGGATAAACTTGATCCTGTTGTTGGCCGTGAAAAAGAAATTGAAAGAGTTGCTCAGGTATTGAGCAGAAGGAAAAAGAATAATCCTGTTTTAATTGGTGAACCCGGTGTAGGTAAAACTGCAATTGCCGAAGGTTTGGCTTTAAGAATTATTCAAAAGAAAGTACCTAGAATTTTACAGGATAAACGTGTTGTAACACTTGACCTCGCCGGTTTAGTTGCAGGAACTAAATACAGAGGACAATTCGAAGAGAGAATGAAAGCTCTAATGAACGAACTTGAAAAAGCAAATGATGTTATTCTCTTTATCGATGAACTTCACACAATCGTAGGTGCTGGCGGAGCTTCAGGTTCTCTTGATGCTTCAAATATGTTCAAACCGGCACTTGCAAGAGGTGATATCCAATGTATTGGTGCTACAACTTTAGATGAATACAGAAAATTTATCGAAACAGATGGTGCGTTGGATAGAAGATTCCAGAAAGTTATGATTGAACCGCCGAGTTATGATGAAACCATCCAGATTCTTGATAATATTAAGTTCAAATATGAAGAACATCATCATGTTAAATATTCAAAAGATGCAATTGATTCTGCTGTAAAATTAAGCAATAGGTATATCACAGATAGACATCTTCCGGATAAAGCTATTGATGTAATTGATGAAGCAGGTTCAAGAGTACATATGGGAAATTTTGAAGTACCAAAAGAAGTTCTTCAACTGGAAGAAAATATTGAAAAGGTCAGGCAGGAGAAAGCTGCTGTTGTTAAAAAGCAAGATTATGAAGAAGCTGCCCGGCTTAGAGATAAAGAAAGAAATTTACAATCTGATCTTGAAATTGCTAAGCGTGAATGGGAAGCAAAAACCAAAGACATAATTCATGATGTAACTGAAGAAGATATTGCTACTGTTGTTGCAATGATGACCGGGATTCCGGTTAACCGTGTTGCTCAAACTGAATCTGAAAAATTGTTAAAAATGGCTGAATCTTTGGAAAATTATATTGTCGGTCAGGATGAAGCTGTTCAAAAGTTAACAAAGGCCATTAGAAGAACCAGAGCCGGTTTGAAAAGCCCTGATAGACCTATCGGAAGCTTTATCTTTCTGGGACCTACAGGAGTTGGAAAAACCGAACTTTGTAAAGCATTAGCAAGATATTTATTCGACTCTGAAGATGCTCTTATTCGAATGGATATGAGTGAATATATGGAAAAATTCTCACTATCGAGGTTGGTAGGAGCGCCTCCGGGATACGTTGGTTATGAAGAAGGTGGACAGCTTACTGAAAAAGTAAGAAGAAGACCTTATTCGGTTGTCCTCTTTGATGAAATTGAAAAAGCTCATCCGGACATCTTTGGTATACTTCTCCAAGTCTTGGATGATGGTGTATTAACAGATAGTTTCGGAAGAAAAGTAGATTTTAGAAATACAATAATAATTATGACTTCCAATATAGGGGCCAGGGATATAAAGAATATCGGTTCATTTGGCTTCGGCGAGGAAAAAGCTGAAAATAAATATAACAGCTTAAAAAATACCCTTGAAGATGCTATGAGAAGATTATTTAATCCCGAATTTCTTAATAGAGTTGATGAAACAATTGTATTTAGAAATCTTGAAAAAGAAGATATTCTTAAGATTATTGATATTGAACTAAGGGATCTTTTAAAGAACGTTCATGAAAATAAAATGGAAATTTCACTTGATCAATCTGCTAAGAATTTCCTGGTTGAAAAAGGATTTGATCAAAAATATGGTGCAAGACCTTTAAGAAGAGCAATTCAAAAATATGTTGAAGATCCTCTTGCAGAAGAAATATTAAGAGGTTCTTTTAAAGAAGGCACCAAAATAGTTGCAAAATATGTTGAGAATAATGATGAACTGATTTTTATCGATGAAGATCTTGATGTAAAAGTTCCTGATGAAGAAAAAGAAAAAACAGATTCAGGAGAATCCAAATAGTAAATTTTAATTTAGATTACAGAATCTTATTAAAAAGCGTCTTAAATTGTTAAGACGCTTTTTTTATTTTAAATTTGTGAACCGAATTAAAAAGTAAATATAGCACTAGAATAATTTGTAAAAAGGTTCATTTAATTAGTAGATTTTTCCAAAAGAGGTAGCTATGGCTGTACTTAATGAAACCGATAGAAAAGAAAAATTAGATAAACTGAACGGATGGCAGTTTCGAAATAATCAAATTGAAAAAGAATACAATTTAAAAGATTTTAAATCTGCCTTGAATTTTGTTAATAAATTGGGCGAAGAAGCTGAAAAAATGGATCACCATCCAGATATTAGTATTCATTCTTATAATAAAGTAAAAATTACATTGTCTACTCATAGTGAAGGCGGTGTAACCGGTAAAGATTTTAATCTTGCTGAAAAAATAGAGAATCTAAATAAATCTTAATAAACTCCGGAGAGGGAAAAATAATGAGTTTAAATGAAAATGAAATATTTGCAATATTCCGTGAAACCGGTGCACTTTTGGAAGGGCACTTTCTTCTTACTTCAGGGAAACATAGTAATGTCTATTTTCAATGCGCCAAAGTTTTACAGTACCCTGATTATACAAAACAAATTTGTGAGTTGATCGCAGAGCAGTTTGAATCATATGAGTTTGAAACAGTCGTTGCACCTGCGATGGGAGGGATCATCGTCGGGTATGAAGTAGCAAGGCAGCTGAATAAAAGATTTGTTTTTACTGAAAGAGAAGATAAGAATATGACATTGAGAAGAGGATTTGATTTAAGTGAAAATGAGAAAGTCCTTGTTTGTGAAGATGTAATTACAACTGGCGGATCGGTTTATGAAGTGATTAATATTGTGAAAAGTCATAAAGCTGAAGTTGTGGGAGTTGTAGCAATAGTAGACAGAAGCGGAGGGAAAGTAAAATTTGATTCTCCCTTATTTACAACATTACAAATAAATGCGGAAACATATACACCGGAAGATTGTATCTTATGCCGCGAAAATATACCGGTCGTTAAACCGGGCTCAAGAAAAATTTAGTAATATCTTTTTGATAGCTAATTATTTATAAGCTTGTATTTTCTCATTTTAATGGTATATCTTTTATTCGAATAATGAATAATTTCCTCTGTGCTTTTCTATTAAATCTGTGTGTCTTTTTACGAACGGACAATTCAAAATATCTCAAATAAAAAACTGATAATCAAAATATGTTATGAAAACTATATTCCTATTTGTATTTTTTTCTTCACTTCTTTTTGCACAATTAAAATTTGATGATTATTTTGAAAACAAAGCCCTTAGGATCGACTATTACCATACAGGTGATAGTGCTAACGATTATTATTCAGTTGATGAATTAAAAGAAGAACCTTATTGGGGCGGTTCCCATATAAACTTGGTTGACAAGTTCAATTATGGAAGTTATAAAGCTGAAGTATTTGATGACTCTTCAAACATAGAAATATACACAAGAACTTATTCAACATTATTTCATGAGTGGCAGAAAACTGAGGAAGCCAGGAGAACTACAAGAACTTTTTCTGAAACTTTTGTTATGCCTTTCCCTAAAAAGAAAGTGCGGATAGAATTCTTCACCAGGGATTGGTACAATAATTTTGTCAAAAAGTTTACATATAAAATAGATCCGAATGACTATCTTATTAATAGAGAAAGAACAAATGAATATAAATCATTTAAGGTGTTATATTCGGGGGAACCTGCTAAAAAGATTGATATAGTTATCATCCCGGAAGGTTACACCAAGGATGATATGGATAAATTTAAAAATGATTGTAAAAAGGTTTCCGGTTATCTTTTCAACACAACACCGTTTAAAGAAAACAAAGATAAGTTTAATATCTGGGGAATAGAAGCACCGTCTGAAGAGGAAGGGACTGATATACCTGCTGATCATATCTGGAAAAAAACTTTATTGAATACATCATTTTATACTTTAAATCTTAAGCGCTATTTGATGACCACCGATAATAAAAAGGTAAGGGATGTAGCATCAAATGCTCCTTATGACCGAATATATATTTTGGTAAATACAAGTGATTACGGCGGCGGAGCAATCTATAACTATTATTCTGTTTGTGTTAGTGATAATGCTTATTCAGAATATATATTTGTTCATGAATTCGGTCATGGTTTTGCATATTTGGCTGATGAATATTCCGAAAAAAATTCTCCTTATATAAATTTTTACAATTTTAAAGTAGAACCGACCGAACCAAATTTAACTACTCTTGTTGATTTTAAATCCAAATGGAAGGACCTGGTAAAAAAATCTACTCCAATTCCAACCCCTGCCACTTCTGAATATCGAAAGGTTGTAGGAGCTTTTGAAGGAGGAGGATATGTTGAAAAAGGAATTTATCGTTCTATGGAAGATTGCGAAATGCGTTCAATTTCAATAAATAATTTTTGTGTAGTTTGTAAAAGAGCAATTCAGGAAATGATAGATTTCTATTCCAATTAAATTATCCTGGTTAGGCAAATTCAATATATTTGAGTTATCAATCCACATTGATTTTCAAAGTCTTACTTATTGAACCATTGAGACAGGTAGTTCTACAGTTTTATAGTGTGGCTTTTATATTATTCATCTTTCAATCTCTTATAAAAAAACTTATTATATTTACTTACCTTTTTTAGAACAATTCATTTAATAATTATATGGAACAAAGGAAATTATATAAAACTGTTGAAACAATTGCTTCGCAAGATTTTGCTACTGATAAAGATATGCTTACCGAAGTGGTTACACAGATTATTGAAGATGAGAAAATAAATATAAACGGGGGACGGATTTGGAAACTGATTCCTGAAGAAGGTACCTATAATCTCCTTTTTCAAACCGGTAAAGTTAAAATGATTGATCCTGATTTTGTTATTCTAATAAAAGATTATCCAATCTTTGACCTGATAGCTAAACAACGAACAATCATTGGTGTTGAAACTAATGAAATTTTGAAACAGAAAGGAATATTGAAATTTTCTTCTTCGGGTGTTGGTGATAAAATCAAAGTTAACGGCAAAATTTATTATGATTATCTTCTTGCATTAAACAGTGAAAATATTGATGAAGAATTCAGGTTGATATTGAATATTATAGCAACAGCATTAACTTCTCAAATAAAACAGAGGAAGTACTCGGAAAGGGCAAAATTTCTAAAAGCTGATATTGATAAGGGCAGGGAAATTCAGAAAAGTATTTTACCGGAACATGAATACAGGTTCCACAATTACGAACTCTTTGGAGTTACGGACCCTGCGGAAATAGTCGGTGGTGATTTTTTCGATTACCTGGAAATCGGAGATGAAGGTGACAGGCTTGGAGTTACTGTTGGTGATGCTGCAAGTAAAGGAGTTGGAGCTGCCGCTGAAGCCATGTACATTGCCGGTGCTTTAAGAATGGCAACTACGTTTGAAATTAAGATTTCACCTTTAATTAAAAGAACCAATCAGCTTGTAAATAAAATTTTTTCTGATGATAAATTTGCATCACTTTTCTATGGTGAATTATCTGCCGATAGAGGAGGATTATTTTTATATGCAAATGCCGGTCACAATCCGCCGTTCTTTATAAGAAGTGATTCCGATGAAATTATTATGCTAAATCCTACAGGTCCGGTTTTAGGCCCTGCTCCGAATGCAAAATATACAATAGATAATATCAATTTTGAAAAGGGGGATGTTTTATTAATATATTCAGATGGAGTTACAGAATCGAGTAACGCTGAATTTAAAGAATATAACGAAGAAAGTTTAATGAATCAGTTGAAAATAAATAAACATCTTTCTCCAAAAGAAATTGTATATAAAATTCTTGATGATGTGATTAAATTTTCCAGGAATGGAAAATATACTGATGATAAAACTTTAGTTGTAATCAAAAGAACGAAATAAATATTATCCTATAAAAGTATGGGGGGCAGAATGCATGATTAAAATTGCATATTTGCAGGACCTTCATTAGTATAGATGATTAAAGTAAAATTTGATCGATGTGATGATGTCAATTTAAGTAGTTGATAAATTTCGTTATTTATTTTAGTAGGTTTAATTAATGAGAGGAAGTAATGGCTAAATCAATAAATCCTGCGATGGGAGAAGAATTAAAGAATTATCCCGATATGAATGGAAATGAAATTGATGAAATATTGAATCAATCTCATAGTACCTTCCTGGAATGGAAAAATACAAGCTTTTCTGAACGTGCAAAAAAAATGAAAAAGACACGTGATATTCTTTTAAAAAGGAAAGATGAATTTGCCAAAATTATGACTCTTGAAATGGGAAAGCCCATTTTACAATCAGTTTCAGAAATTGAAAAATGTGCCTGGGTTTGTGAGTATTTTGCAGATAATGCAGATACTTTCCTTTCAAATGAAGAAATAAAAACTGATGCAAGTGAAAGTTACCTTACTTATAATCCATTAGGTGTCGTTCTTGCAATTATGCCGTGGAATTTTCCATTCTGGCAGGTGTTTAGGTTTGCTGCTCCAAATTTAATGGCGGGAAATGCAGGGATTTTAAAACATGCATCAAATGTAACTGGTTGTGCTTTAGGTATAGAAGAAGTTTTTAAAGAAGCAGGTTTTCCTGAAAATTTATTTAGAACAATTATTGTTCCTTCAAAAAAAATGGAAGCGGTGATTAAAAATAAAAATATCAAAGCTGTTACACTTACCGGGAGTGTTCCGGCCGGAAAATCCGTTGCTTCAGTTGCAGGTTCAGTGTTGAAGAAAACAGTCCTTGAATTGGGAGGCAGCGATCCGTATGTTGTACTGGAAGATGCAGATCTAAATAATTCAGTAGAAAGCTGTGTTAATTCAAGATTGATAAATGGCGGACAAAGTTGTATAGCTGCTAAACGTTTTATTGTTGTTGAAAAGATTTATCAAAAATTTGAAGAGATGTATGTTCAGCTTATGAAAGAAAAGAAAATGGGAGATCCTTTTGATAAAGAAAATAATTTAGGTCCCCAGGCGAGCGAATCTCTTCGCGATGATTTACATATGCAGGTAGAGAAAAGTATTAACAAAGGTGCAAAACTTTTACTTGGTGGAAAAATTCCGGATGGGAAGGGTGCTTATTATCCTCCAACAGTTTTAACCAATGTAAAAAAAGGTATGCCCGCTTATGATGAGGAAATCTTTGGACCGGTTGCAGCTTTGATTAAAGTTAGAGATGAAAAAGAAGCAATTGATGTTGCTAATGATACTGACTTTGGACTAGGTGCTGCCGTTTTTACTGTAGATACGAAAAGAGGAAAAAGAATAGCAGAAACACAATTACAAGCAGGGAATTGCTTTGTTAATGCTTTTGTAAAATCCGATCCGAGACTTCCGTTTGGAGGCATCAAAAAATCAGGTTATGGCAGAGAACTTTCTCCTTTTGGAATTAAAGAATTTGTAAATATAAAAACCGTTTATATAAAATGAGTAATCTTTAATTATTTTAGTTGAAAATTTTAAATTTTATATTACCTGTAGTTCAGGATTCCCTCAAATTTTTACCTGATTATTTATCTGCTTCAAAAACTTCTTTTGCTGAAGAAGATCTCTTTATCATTTTTCAGAAATTAATAATAGCAGTTTTAATAGGGGTTTTAATTGGTCTTGAAAGGGAACATTCCAAACCTGCAAATGAAAAGACTTTTGCAGGTGTAAGAACTTTTCCTTTAATTTCTATATTGGGATTTGTTGCTGCATTAATATCTTCTATAACTTCATTCTGGATTTATTTTGCGATATTCATTGGATATTCTTCACTGATAACTACGGCATATGTTTTTTCTGCAAAGTTTGGCCGCCCCGGGGGTACTACTGAAATTTCAACTATTCTCGTATTTATTTTGGGTTCCCTTGTTTATTGGAATTATGTTGTGCTTGCTGCAATTATCGCTGTTGTAGTTGCTACATTTTTGACACTTAAACTACAACTGCACCGGTTTGTCGGCAAAGTAAGTGAGGAAGATCTTTATGCAACAATAAAGCTAGCAATAATTACAGTAATTATTCTTCCATTACTTCCGAACAGGGAAATAGGACCTCTTAATATTCTTAATCCGCAGATGATATGGTTGATGGTAATTTTTATAAGCGGAATAAGCTTTATAGGTTATATTTTTATAAAAGTCTTCGGCCAAAATAAAGGAATTCCAATAACCGGTTTAATGGGAGGTTTAGTATCAAGTACTGCGGTTTCTTATTCATTCTCAAAAAAGAGTAAGGAAAACAATACTCTTGCAAAGAATTTTGCTCTGGGAATTTTGTTGGCTTCTATGTTAATGTATCCAAGAATATTTATAATAATACTGGTATTAAACAGTGCACTAGTAAAATCTGTTTGGATTCCATTATTGATATTAACATTAACCAATGTTGCTGTAAGTTATTTTATGTTTAAAAACCTAAAACATAATGGTTCCAGGGAAGAAATAGATCTAAAAAATCCTTTAAACTTAATTCAGCTTTGCTGTTCGGATTAATATTTGCAATTATGATTTTCCTTGCAAAAGCTGCCCAAATATATCTGGGAAAAAACGGAATATATGCTGCCAGTGCCTTTGGCGGTTTAGCCAGCATCGATGCAATCATTGTTTCATTAACTCAATTAACCTTTGCTAAATTAAATGATCATGTAATTACTGTTGCCGTGATTATTGTAATAATTTCTAATTCAATTTTTAAGGCAGCTATTACATTGTTTTGGGGAACTAAGGAGTTAAGCAAACAGGTTATAAGAGGTCTCGGTATGGTATCTCTTGTTGCAGTTGTTTATTTACTACTGATAATTATATTTTAAAAAAGTTGTTAAAGGGATTTCAAAAAATATTCTTAACTGTTTTCTGTTGTATTCCTCAGGTCCTTTCAATATCTCTCCAGGCAGAATTAACACTGGAATTAAAATCCTTCCAATTCTCTTTTGTTACATCATTGAAATCACTCATCTTTTTGTTAAAAAATTCTCTTTCTTCTACTAATTTTTCTACACCATCATTTTTATCCGCTATCTCGCTCTCTTTTTGTGTCCCGCATGATATCAGCCTGAATGAAATCAATTAACTGCAAAAACTCATATAAGTAAAATTCTCTTTCATTACAGTGCCATTCACCTTCGAATTTGTTTTTGTTAATTATTTGTCTTGGTAATTTTATATGGTCTTGTTATTATGAAAAATTTTTGTCAGAAGTATAATAAAGGCCAGAATTAATAGGATGTGTATAAAACCACTCAGAGTATATGTTGTAACTATACCTAATAACCAAAAAATTAAAAGCAGAATAAATATTGTCCAAAGCATAAATATTTCAACTATATATTATATCTTTAACTGGAACAAGATAAATTATAAAACTGTTCTAGTATATGTATAGTATCACATAATTTTTATCCATTATCTAACAGCACAAAAATTATAGAGACGTCAAAATAAAGAGTTGAAAAACCGAACATTTTAACAAAATATTCTGTAAAGAGATAAATTAATATTTCCTTTTTGGTGTATATTTGAAGCTAAAATATGATCTTCAGTTTTTTATATTTAATTTATTTTTATTCAAATTTATAGCTTTATGTCCGTATCAGCCTATAATTATAAATTAATAATTCAGTATGATGGAACTAATTATGCAGGCTGGCAAATACAGCCGAATGCACCTACAGTTCAACAGGTTATTTATGATTCAGTAAAGATCCTGACTAAAGAAAATATAAATTTAATTGGTTCCGGGAGAACTGATTCCGGTGTTCATTCACTGGGACAAACTGCAAATTTCAAAACTCAAAAGGAAATTGATATTTTCAAATTCATTTATTCATTAAACTCCATATTGCCGAAAGATATAGCAATAAGAAGAATGGAAGATACAGATATCAATTTTAATGCAAGAATGAATGCAAAACGAAGGACTTACCTTTATTTATTCACGAGATATAAATCTCCTTTTTTTGACAAGTATTCCTATTTCTATCATGATAAGATTGATTGTGAAAAGCTAAATAATCTGAATCGATACATGACCGGGCAAAAAGATTTTACTTCTTTCTGTAAGACCATTTCTGATACGGAGAATAAAATTTGTAATATCTATAATATCGGGTGGAAAGAATCAAAAGAAATGATTTTCTTTTTTATTGAAGCTGATAGATATTTGCACGGAATGGTAAGAGCAATTATCGGTACTCTTCTTCATGCTGTAAAGAAGAATTTAAACGAAAATTATATTGAAAATGTCTTTGCTGCAAAAAACAGGACGGCGGCTGGTGAAGCGGTTCCGGCCAAAGGTTTATTTCTATACAAAGTTAAGTATTAAAATTTTGAATGCAGAATAATTCCCAAATTATACAGTCATGCATCCCATGGGATCATGATGGTATGACTCATGTAATTTGATGGTAAACATTCTTTACCATATTTTTTATTGCAATAAATTTTATTTTTAGTTCATGGAATTTCTGGCAAAAATACACCCTGAGGTAATTCATTTCCCGATAGCTTTCTTATTGGGTTATGCTTTATTTGAAATTTTAGGAATCATTCTGAAAAAGGAATTTCTATCCAAAGCTGCACATTTATTGTTGCTTCTTGGAGTACTGGGAATGATCGCTGCAGTATTAACCGGTAACCAGGCGAAAGATGTTGCTCATAAAATTAGTAAAACAGGAATAACAATTTCATTTAATGCTATAAATGAGCATGAAAATTATGCGAATACTACTCTTTGGTTTTTCGCAGCTTTGCTAGTACTACGAACTATGGCTGTAATTAAAAAAAAATTTTTCGGATTAATAAAATATTCTTTTATTATCCTATCATTAGTTGGTTCTTTTTTAGTTTATGAAACCGGAGAACATGGAGGTTCTCTGGTTTATAAGCATGGAATAGGAACAGAAATAAAAGTGATGGAAAACAATCCATCAAATGTTGGTCCCGGCGGGAAATAAAATTTTGAAGAAAAATATAGCATACTATTTTAGTGCTGTACTTATAATTAATGCCATAGGTATTTTATTAAGATATTTGGAACTGGATACTTATTTTATACTTATCGGTTTTCGTTTTCAGCTAAGTTTATTTTTACCGGCCCTTTTTATTCCCGGAATATGTTCAAAGGATTTTATTGCAGATGTTTTCAAGAATCCTTCATATAAAAAAAATTTATTCTTTATCAATTTATTGATTATTCCTCTTTTAGTTTTATTTGCAGTCCTGTTTATATCAAGTAAAATTGAGCTGGGAGATCCCGAATATTTTTATGAGTTTGGTATCTCTTCTATCATAGATTTTCCCGTTTACCTGCTTTGGAATTCAATTCAACTAATAATCTTTTTTTTGTTTCTCATTTATCTTGCTTCAAAAATTAAATTAAGTTTTTTAATTATTCTTTTTATATTTATTCTTCTTTTTGCTTATGAACTAATTCCATTAAAAAAAATGGAAAGTTTTAATTATATCGATCTGGTTTCGGTAATCTTTTTAGCAATGATTGCAGGACTAATGGTTAAATATTATCAAAATATATATTGGCTGGTAATCTTTTCTTTTTCCATTCTGTGGCTTGATTTTCTCTTGTTTGGCATTAATTCAGGAATGGTTGTAAACTTACTTTTTGCATCTCAGTATAACTCCTGGGAAGGTTTCTTTTCAGTCGAAAAAGATCTTATAGTATTTATTTTGCCTGCCCATTTATTATTAGTAAATATTTTTATTCTGATTAATTTATTTATAAATAAATTAAATTATAAAATTGATTATGCAAAAACCGGGAGTTAATTATTTTAGATAAAAGAATTAATGTTAAATGTTATTAATATTCTGTTTCTAAAGTTCATTCTATAAGTCAATAATTTTCAAAAAAGCGTTAAAACAATCATTTGGCTAGTTAGTTATATTTTGTATTTTTAATTATGAGAAAAATAATTACTGTATTATTTGTCATTTCAATTCTGTCTGTTTCTTTTGCTAAAGAGCCTCCAGCGGGAAAGGCAAGAGGATTATTTATCTCTTTTGGGGTTGGACCCCGTTTGCCTATAAATTATTTCTCTAATTCATCCGATTTAGGTTATGGCTTTAATGTAGAATTTTCATATACAGATAATGAATATCTTCCTTTCTTTTTATTCACTAAAATAGGTTATGAGCAGTTCCCGGGTTCACAGGATTTTTACAAAATAACCGATTACACAAATTATTCAACTACAGCTATTCCTATAAATTTAGGTATAAGATATTACTTTTCTCCGTTACTTGAGAAAGTTGTACTTTTTATGCCCGTTGTTGAAGTATCGGCAGCATATATGTATCTGCAAAAATTAAACGAATTTAAGCCTACTGCAAATAAAGCAAACTATACTGAAACTACATCTAAAATAGGTGTAAGCGCGGGTGTGGGGATATCTATGTTCATGATGGAAGTAATGGCAACATATAATTTTTTTCAGACTAATCAATTTATCGGGCTAGATTTAAGAGTAAGATTACCTTTATTCATCAGTTATTAGGTGGAAGTATGGATTATGAAAATTTAATTTTGGAAAATAAAAATTCTGTTGCGGTCTTAACTATAAATCGGCCTGAAAAATTAAATGCACTTAATGGTGAAACTCTTGCCGAATTAAAAATCGCATTTACCGAATTAAAGAAAGATGATAACACTAAAGTAGTTATAGTAACAGGTAGCGGTGAAAAAGCTTTTATTGCAGGAGCTGATATTGTTGAGCTAAATAAACTTAATACGGTTAGCGGACAAGAGTTCTCAGAGAAAGGTCAGGCAGTATTTAATTTAATTGAACAGTTTGAAAAACCAATTATAGCAGCTGTAAACGGCTTTGCCCTGGGAGGGGGCTGTGAACTGGCTTTAGCATGTCACATAAGGCTTGCTTCTGAAAATGCAAAATTTGGTCAACCCGAAGTAAACCTGGGAATAATTCCCGGCTATGGCGGTACCCAAAGATTAGCAAGATTGGTAAATTCGGGCAGGGCAATGGAATATATTTTAACAGGAGATATGATAACTGCACATGAAGCATTAAGAATCGGCCTTGTAAATCATGTTTTTCCCAAAGATGAGTTAATGGTTAAAGCAATTGAACTTGCTGAGAAGATTGCCTTAAAACCTCAGAATGCTGTTAGGCTTGCAGCTAAAGCAATTAATGCATCCGAGCAAATTTCTTTAACCGAAGGTCAAAATTATGAAGCCGTTTTATTCGGACTTTGCTGCGGGACAGAGGATTTTAAAGAGGGGACAAATGCATTTCTTGAAAAACGAAAGCCGGAATTTAAAAACAAATAAAATTTTCTCTTCTAATCGATGGACTTATATAACAAGGAAAAAAACTCCCGTAAAATTGTTGTATCATTATTTATTACAGTAATAGTTCTTCTTCTGGCAAATCTTACGTTGGAAGTTTTATGGACTGATAAAGTACCCAAACCTGAATATAAGAAACAAATAGATGCTAAAGGTATTGAAAGAATATTTAATGAATCATTAGCAAATCTTGGTATAGAAAAAAATTGGATCAACCTTCAAAAAAAAAGAAGAGTATCTTCATCTGTTTCGAAAAATAATTATGTCTCCTATAACATTGCTATACCCGCTGATCTCCCGATAACTGTTGTTTTAAATGAAATTTTTATATCATTTAAAAATTATGATGTTAATATTAAATCTGAAGAGCAGAAGATAAACGGGAAAACTCTTTTAAAAATATCATCCGGAAATAAATTAAAATTAAACGGCGAATTTTTTTATGATAAATCTATTAGCCGCGATGCAGGAAGTATTGGGATTTTCATTACCGGAATTACTGATTTAAGTAATGAAAAAGTAAAAACACTATTATCAATTCCCGAAACTTTTGAACTGCTGCTGATACCATCTAAAGAATCTTTGCGAATATTAAAAACTCTGAAAGATTATAAAAAAAAATATGGAATATTATTAAATGACAATATTACCGATCTTGAATTCAAACTAAGCAGTAAATATTCCGGCGGACGCTTAAAAAGTTCGGTACGGAATATTCTTGGAAAATTTTACGGTTCATCTATCTTTATGATAGATGATCATTCAAATCTTTTTTCTTCCGGTGTTTTTCCATTATTGTGGAAGGAATTTACAAAAAGAAAACTTAAGTTAGTTCATGAAGATTCTCTTTCTAAATTAACTAACGAAGGTAATAATAATGCTTTGAAAGATTTCAGGAATAGGATAGACGAAACTAAGAGAGGGGAGGAAGCGGAATTTATTATTACTTCAGAGGAGTTCCGTCTGCTTCAGCCGGAAATTGTAAAATATAGAAAAATCGGTTACAAATTTGTTCTTCCATCGGAATTGATTAAAGAAGATTAATGATATCCAGATTATTTTTCGCTAGGATATTCAATTATTTTGGCTTCACCTAAATCCAATCCTTCAAACTGGTTTGCAATTTTGTTTTTATCACCTACAATTAAGATAACAGCTTCCTCCGGGAAAATATTTTTTTCAGCGGCTTGTTTAACTTCTTCGAGGGTAATACTTTTAATCTTTTCAATATAGTTGTTAAAATAATCATCAGGTAGTGAAAAGATATATTTTGCAGTTAAATTTGATGCTATTTGTTTATTTGTCTCAAAGTTGGAAGGTAATTTTCTTATTATAGATGACTTTGCGAATTCAAGCTCTTTCTCTTCTACACCGTTTCTAATCGAATTTAATTCGTTAATTATTTCTTTAACAGCATTACCTGTATTTTCCGAACCTACTGAGGTTGAGACAACGAAATGCGCAGCATTCTTGTAATATATAAATCTTGATGATGCTCCGTATGTATAACCTTTGTTTTCTCTTAAGTTCAGATTTATCCTGCTTGAAAACTGTCCGCCCAAAATATTATTCAGAAGTATTTTAGAATAGTAGTCTTTTTCATTCCTTTGGGAAGACAGGTGTCCGATTCTTATCTCACTTTGCACAGAACCTTCTTTGTGCACAAGAAAGATTTGTATTTTATTTCTTGTACTATTCTTTACTTTAAATGAAGTTACATTTTCAGGTTTCCATTTTAAAAGGAATGTATTAAAGTATTTTCTTAACTCTTCAATATTTGAGTCTCCGACAACAATCAGTGCACCATTATCCGGTTTAAAATTTAAATTATAAAATAGTTTTACATCTTCGTTCAAGATATTTCCAACGCTTTTCTCATCACCCAAAGAGATTGAAGAATAAGGATTGTCTTTTCCGAAGATTAAATATTCATAAGCAGCATCAGCTATTTGATCGGGTTCATCTTTCAACTGCAGCAATTTAATCAGCACTTTTCTTTTTTCACGGTCAAAATCTTTTTCATTAAAATGAGGGTTTAGGATAACAGCGGAAAACAGCTCTAATGATCTTTCAAAATTCTCTTTTAAGGTTTGTAAAGATAAGAAAATATTATCCTGGCTTGCCCCTACATTAAAATGAGTGCCGAGCGTGTCGAATTCATCGCTTAACTCGAGTGCATTATAATTTCCAGCGCCTTCATCAATTGCCATTGCTGTTAAATTTGCCAGTCCTTTTTTATCTGTTGGATCAAATTTACTCCCGGCATTTATAACCAGATTTAATTGAAGAATCGGTAATTCATTTTTTTGCACAAAAAAAACTTTGAGTTTATTATCCAGTATAAAACTTTGAATTTCCGGCAGGGAAAATTTAATTTCATCTTGAGGTAAAGGTTTTAATTCTCTATTAATTTTGTTCATATTCATTTATTTTGATGGGAGTATTTTTAATTCAACATACGGTTTGTTTAAGTATTTTTCTATGCAGTCGTTGATTAAATCAGCATCGGTGTCTTCATATCTTTTTAAATCTTCTGCAAAATAGTTCGGTTCATTCACAAAATAGTTGTAAGAGTTAAGCTGATCCGCTATACTGTCAATGTTTTGCAAAGAATAAATGAAATTTGACTTGATGCCGTTTTTAGATTTAATTAATTCTTTATTGGATACTTTATTTGTTTTAATAATATTTAATTCTTTAAATATTTCTTCTTTTAATTGTTCAGAATTAATGCCGGGTTTTGCAGTTGCAATAATTATAAAGCTTCCTGTCAATTTTCCCGAATACTGAAATACCGACACATCCTGGGCAATCTCCTTATCAAAAACAAGATTTTTATACAATCTTGAGTTTTTTGAACCGGAGAGTATATCGCTTAAAACATCAAGAGCGGCGTCATCTTTTCCATATGCATGATCAGAATGCCATGCGAGGTGCAATCTCTCCAGTTGAACATCTTCATTTTTTTTAAGGTTTATATTTTCTTTTAAATCAAGGATTTTATTTTCCGGCGGCGCTAAAGAATTCAAACCGGTAATATCAGCAAAATATTTTTCTATAAGTTCTTTTGCCATAAGGTTGTCAAAAGAACCTGAAACTACTAAGCTTGCATTAGCCGGAGAATAATATTTTTTGAAAAAATTTGTAACGTCTTCAAGTGAGTAACTCTTTATATCATCCATGAAACCAATTGTCGGCCAGCTGTACGGATGTCCTTCAGGAAAAAGGTGAGTAATAATTAGTTCCCACGCAAGTCCGTAAGGTTGATTATCATATCTTTCCAGTCTTTCATTACTAACAACACCTTTTTGATTATTTAATTTTTCCTGTGTGAGGGCAGGAAGTAAATGGCCCATTCTATCCGATTCAAGCCATAGAGTTAATTCAAGAAAATTGGAAGGAACTTTTTCGTAATAATTTGTTCTATCGAAAGTAGTTGAACCGTTGAGCGTTCCGCCCGCTTCCTGTATATATCTAAAATGCATTTCTTTCGGAACATTTTGAGAACCCTGGAACATCATATGTTCAAATAAATGAGCTAAACCGGTCTTCCCTTTAACTTCATTTGCAGAACCGACTTTGTACCAGATATTAACCGAAACCAGTGGAAGGTTACCATTTTTATGGAGAATTACTTCAAGGCCGTTTTTTAATTTGTACTTTTCATAATCTATATTTAATATATCCATGAGTTATAAATGTTTAATCAAAAAAATTAAGTTTTTTATCTTGAATATTAGAACGTTATGATGTTAAGTTACTTAATATATTTATTTGTGAAGATAAATCATAGTAAGCACTTTACAATGAAAAGTAAAATGGTTATCACGGTAAATAAAAGAAAGTTTAATCAATAAATTTGATCTTAAGATTAACAATTTCAGAGTAGCTTCCTGTTCTAACCGGAGGTCCCCATGTACCCGCACCGCAGGAGACATAATATTGGGTTTCACCTTTCTTAAGATATCCCCAGCTTTTCTCATAAATCATTCTTGTAATATAATTTAACGGATATAATTGACCGTTATGCACATGTCCGGATAATTGCAGAACTACACCGTTATTTTCTGCTTCTTCAAGTCCAAAAGGAGTATGATCCAATAAAATAATAGGGTAACCTTTTACAGAATCATTTAGAATTTTATTCAGGGGAAGCCTATCTTCACCTGTAAAATTTTTTTTACTTCTATCATCCCTGGCAGCAACTATAAATCCATCATCTATTTTTACTAAAGAATCTCTTAAAAGATTTATATTATTGTTCTCAATATATTTTTCAGCTTCTTTAATCCCGGTAATAAATTCATGATTTCCAGTTGCAGCATAAACACCATATTTAGCCTTTAACCTTAATAAAGAAGAACCGATCTTATTTCTGTTTAAAATGAATGGTTTATCATCTACAATATCTCCTGCTAATAAGATAATATCCGGTTTTAATTCATTTATTTTTCCTATAATCTTTTCGAGAAGTGATTTATTATCCATCGGTGATAAATGGATATCGCTTGCCATTACAACATTTAATTCATTCAGCTTACATTTACCTTTAGCAATTTCAATATTTAATGTTTTTACTTTCAGGTTTCGTGTATTTATATATCCCAATAGTATTATAACTATAGTAATAAATAAAACTGTACCAGCAACAATATGCTTTGCAATAAGATAGTTTTCCTTAACGAATACCGGGAAGAAATCAAGCTTCCAGTTTAATAACCTTAAAAAATCAATTAAAACAATTGAAATAAAAAAGTACAGCATAAAAGCGAACCAGAATGAACCAATCCATAATGTTATATTATAAATATAAAGTGGCAAATAAGAAACCAGAAATTTGGCTGCTATATAAGCGAATGCTATGAATATAAATATTATTAAATAAGGAATTCTTAAATGTGGAAAACCTTCTAAAGCCTGCCAGCCTCTTATAAAAATATAATAATTAATTGTTGCATAAATGGCAAAAAATATTGAGAAGAATAAAACCATATGTTCTTTTGAATAGTTATTGGATTTAATTGAAATACAAAAGTAGTGAAAAATCTTTTGGGTTTAAAAATTTTTAATATTACATACTATTCACTATTTATAATATTTACTGCTCGGGATATATAAATGCTGTTTTTGATTTCTTCTAATTTCAGATTTTGCTGATTCAAATAAAAATGCTAACCCTGAAAAAAGTCAAGTTTGGTTCAAATAATTTTTTTTCATTAGGCTCTTCATTTTATTTTGGCGAGGTTTTAATCAAAAATATTATTCCTTTAATGTTTGCGAATACATATATTAATTGTTGAGAAAAAAAAATTTTGGAGATAATCCGATGGCAGAAGATACATTAATTCAGAAGCTGCAGGAATTGTTTATTGAAACCGGAAAAGAACATCATCAAGCTTTTTTCGAAACTGATGGACAAGATACGGAGTGGCCCTTATGGTATGCCGGATTTCTTAAGGATAAGATTTCAGGTTTAATAGAAAAAAAAATATCTAAGAGTGAATTAGTTTATTTAATTGTTTCTGCTGAGAAAGAAAGAGATAAATCAAAATCAAAAACGGAATGGGAGAAATTTTATGCTGAGTTTATTGCTGAAAGAGTATAGAATTATTTACTAATGAATAAATATATTTATCAAAAACATTTGTTTTCCCTTTTTATCAATATATTTTAGTAAAAATATTTGAGGAGAAATTATGCGGTTTACGAGATATCTTACAATCTTTTCTTTAATATCAGCTTTTTTGTTTATTTCATGCAGTACTGTTCCTATTACTGGCAGGAAACAATTAAGCCTGATTCCTGAAAGTCAGATGCTCTCTATGAGTTTTTCACAATATGATCAATTTCTGAAAGATAATAAAGAAAGTAACGACCCGCAGAAAATTGCTTTAGTAAAAAAGGTCGGTGAAAGAATTGCTTCTGCGGTTGAGAAATACCTGAAAGATCATGGTATGGCAAATGAAGTTGCAAATTATAAATGGGAATTTCATTTGATCGAAAGTAATGAAGTAAATGCCTGGTGTATGCCCGGGGGTAAAGTAGTTGTTTATACAGGTATTCTCCCGATTACGCAAAATGAAAATGGTCTGGCAGTTGTTTTAGGACATGAAATTTCACATGCTGTAGCCAAGCATGGTGATGAAAGAATGAGTCAGGCCCTGATTGCACAGCTCGGAGGAGTCGCGCTACAGGAAGCATTAAAAAGCAAGCCTCAGCAAACTCAGCAAATATTTTTAGCAGCTTACGGAGTTGGTGCACAAGTAGGCGTTCTTCTTCCGTTCAGTCGTACTCAGGAGAGTGAGGCTGATCATCTCGGATTAATTTTTATGGCAATGGCCGGTTATGATCCGCATGGTGCAATTACATTCTGGCAAAGAATGATGGAAATGAATACCGGCAGTAAACCTCCTGAATTCTTAAGCGATCATCCTGCAGATCAAACAAGAATAAATGATATAAAAGCAGAAATGCCTGAAGCTATGAAGTATTATAAGAAGTGATGGCTTATAACATTAATGCAATGTATAAAGGATTAAGGTATAAAGTATACAGAGATAAACCCTATTTCCATTACCTTTATATACATAAATAAATATGGAAGAATTCAAAGAGAAAAAAATAAGTGAGTTGAAAATTAAGATTGACAGAGCAACCTGTATTGCTACTGGTAATTGTATTAAATCTGCTCCCGAAGTTTTTGAATTGGATGATGAAAGAATTTGTACATTCAAAACTGATCTAGTTGAAATTGAGAATGAGAAATTAATTGAAGCATGTTCTGTCTGTCCGGTTGATGCGTTAATTGCTATAAATAAAAAAGGTGAACAAATAGTTCCATAATATCTTCAATTATTTTCAGAACTAGATTTTAGGCAAAAAATTTTAATGTTTCATTCGGATTATCCAACTTCATACTTTTCTTAATTAATTTATTCTGATTTGTATAATTTAATTTTAATTCTCGGTCTTGTTTGTCCTGTCTTTTTAATAATAGCTTTAGGGTATTTCTTAAAAAGGCTGGGAACAATAAATGATAATTTTATTAGCCTGTCAACAAAGATTGTATTTAATGTCTCTTTGCCAGCCTTAATATTTACAGAAGTATCTAAAGTTCCCCTTCATAAAGTGTTCGATATTCAAATGGTTGTTTTTGTATATGCGGGAATATTAATCTCTTTTATTGCAGTATGGTTGATATCTGTACCTTTATTAAAAGACGGGAAAGATCGAGGGGCATTTATCCAGGGAAGTTTTAGAAGCAACTATGCGATAATAGGTCTTGCAATTATTTCCAATGTTTTCGGTTCTGAGAAATTAGGAAAAGCTTCACTTTTATTGGCCTTTATAATTCCTTTGTTCAATATCTTATCTGTTATTGCCTTAGTAGTTCCCAATAGAAAAGAGAAACAATTAAATACAGGTAAAACTCTTCTGGAAATCGTTAAGAATCCGTTAATAATTGCTGTGGTAATTGCACTTCCTTTTTCGTATTACAAGTGGGAACTGCCGGGAGTTCTTTTTACTACAGTTGATTACCTGGCAGCTTTGTCTTTACCTTTAGCGCTGATTGGAATCGGCGGATTCATGAACCTTAAAGATATAAAGAAAGCCTCTTTCACTGCAATTTTATCTACAATCATTAAACTGGTTATTATACCGCTAGTAGTTTGTTTTATAGCTTATGAGATAAATTTTCCCGCAGGCGATATGGGAATTATTTTTATATTTTTCGGTTGTCCCACTGCTATTGCTAGTTTTATAATGGCTGAAGCTATGGGTTCAAACGGTAAACTTGCAGGGAACATTGTATTAATGACTACTTTGGGTTCTATAATTACAATTACATTGGGACTATTCATATTAAAACAAAACGGCTTGCTTTAATATCTTAAATGTAAAGTGCACTTCCGAAATCTTTTCTATATTTTAAAGTAGTTTCATTTTCTTCACCAAGATATTTAAATATAGCAATACAGGCTTTCCTTGCTCCGTCATCATCATAGCTTCTGTCTTCTCTGATTACTTCGATAAATTTTTCAAGAGCAGAATCGAAATTCTTTGTTTTTAAATTTTCAATAGCAGAAAAATAATTATTTTTAACAGGTACATCAGGAAAGTTTTCTTTTCCATTCAACTTTTTCAATAGTTCTGCAATAATCTGTATTGATTCAACCTGTTCATAATTTTCTGCACTCCCATCGACATTTTGAACAATATTTATTGCTTTATCGGAATCCTCAAAAACTAAGATTTTGCCTAAAAGTAATTTTGCCTCTTCGTTTTCTGGTTCAGCTGCCCGGAAATTCTGTAATACCTTTTTTGCATCATCGTTTCGATGTTCAGAAAATAATATTTTGGCAGATTCTAGTTGTTCCTGATTTTTGCTCGGGATAGCTTTTTTCAGCCATTGTTCTACCATATTTTCAGGTAATGCACCTGTAAATTCATCGGCAACTTTTCCGTTTACAAATAATTTTACGTTTGGAATCCCTCTGATTCCATATTCCATTGCGATTTCCTGGTTACTATCGGTATCAAGTTTAGCAAGAGCCCATTTGTCTTTATATTTTTCAGCCAATCTTTCCAGTACTGGTCCAAGCATTTTGCATGGTCCGCACCACTCAGCCCAGAAATCTACAAGTACGGGAATATTTTTACTTCTTTCTATTACATCTTTTTGAAAATTTTGAACTTCGTAATTCATCTTATTTCCTTCAATTTTTCTGTTTTTTACTTATTTAAATTAGATGTACTTTGTTTTGAAAAGATACAAAAATTTTTTGTCTGCAGACGAGTTATAGCTCTCATCATTTAATATAAAAAAAAATCAGTAATTAAAATGCTTTTTACAAATAATTGTTTTCTTTAATTTTATAGAAAATAAATCTAACAACATTTCTATTAAAGATTATGGAGAAATGCCCCAATCACCCGGATAAAAATGCGGTTTATACTTGTCATTCCTGCGGTAAACATTTTTGTGAATTATGTTTAACAGAATCAGGGGATTTTTATTATTGTAAAAATCCCAAATGCCGGGAAAAAGTAAAAAACACAATACTACCCGATTTACCTGAAGAGATTATTTGTCCGAATTGTTCGGAGAATCTTGAATTAGAAGAGAAAGAAAGAATTTCACTGCAGGTTCACTGTCCCGAATGTGATTCTTTAATTGATTATACAACTGAACCTCCAACTATGATAAACCCGGAAGAATATGTCGAAATTACTTCTTCAATAAACCAGGGAGATATTGGAGTAATAAGATCATTATTAGATGATGCAAAAATTGATTACTATATCTTCGGAGAAAATTTTTTAGTTATAAGTCCTTTACTTCAACCAGCCAGGGTTTTTGTGGTTCAGGATCAGGTGGAAGAAGCAAAAAAAATATTGAAGAATGTTGATATCCACATCTTCGGGGTTTCAATGCGTAATGAAGATGAAGATTAAGTAATAATCTTCCTGATGTAAACATTTCTCTATATAGAACATTCAATAACTTTTATTAAAGAAATATTCATCTTCTAAACTTTATAATCCGAATGAAAATAGGGTTAAACCAATTACCAAACCGAAAACAAAATTAAACAGCTTAATTTTTATAGAGTCTTTAAGTGAATAAGAAAGCAGTGGCAGCATTCCGTGACCATCCTGTACAATTGAGCTTGTAAGTAAAACTGAAAACGGGACTAAGCCGTTTGCAAATAAAGTTACAAATATTAAATGCGGTCCTGATTCAGGAATTAAACCAATCAATGCTCCCACAATCAGAAAAATGATAGGATAATTTGTAGTAAACTCTTCCAGGTTCAGATATTTGAGTGATATATTAACAATTATAAGAGCACCGAAAGTCCATAATGCAATTTTCCAGACATGCTTTTTAATTATATGTACATAAATATGCTCTTTGATAAAGTGTTTAAAATTCCTCTCGGCTTTATGAATTACCAGTTCTTCACAATCAGTACATGTAGATATCTTAAAATGTTTAACAATCAAATCCACTAATTTACCTGCGAAAATGCCGATAAAAAAGAGTACAATAAACAGAATAATAGCAGTTTTGGGGAACATTGCGATCATTACAAAAGCTTCATCACCTGAAACAGCAATCATTGAACCTGCTAAAGCACCGAAACTGATTAGTCCATGAATGTATAAAGAAACATTTGTAAATCCGCCAAAACATCCTGGTATTGTTCCTATAAATGAAGAAATTGTATACTGTCTGAATTTCCCCTTTTTTCTTAGGAGAATTCCGATTTTACCTTTTGTCCATAGATTTAAAATATCTATTCCTATCATCATCAGAGTAACAAGGAGAGTAATTTGAATTGTATCCTCAATTACTTTTAAAAGTATATCTTCCATAGCAGGACTAATCATTTGAATTTTACATTTTAAAAAAATTACAAAAAATAGGAATTTCTCCTCAGAACTTTATCTGATAATTTATAAATTGAATCAACAAATTTAGTTAAATTTTATAATACTAAATAGGAAAACTCATGGAACAAATCCGGTGGGGGATTATTGGGTGTGGAGATGTAACTGAAAAGAAAAGCGGTCCTGCTTTCCGGAAAACAGATAATTCGGAATTAATTGCAGTTATGAGACGCAACGGTAAACTTGCTGAAGACTATGCAAAACGTAATAATGTTCCTAAATGGTATAATGATGCAAAAGCATTAATTGATGATCCGGATGTTGATGCTGTTTATATAGCTACCCCGCCTTCATCACATATGAAATATACACTTGATGTTGCTGAAGCCGGGAAACCTGTTTATGTAGAAAAACCTATGGGATTGAATTACTCTGAGTGTCTGAAAATGATTAAAGTTTGCGAGGATGCCGGAGTTCCTCTCTTCGTTGCTTACTACAGGCGTGCATTACCCACTTTCTTAAAGATAAAATCTCTTATTGATGAAAAAGCAATTGGAGAAGTGTTGTGCGTAAATATTAGCTTCTATTCTAAACCTTCAAATAAAGATTTGGAAGAATCAAATTGGAGAGTAAATCCCGAAATTGCAGGATGCGGTTATTTTTGTGATTTAGCATCCCACATGTTTGATCTGCTCCAATATTTTTTTGGTGATATTGTCTCTGCATATGGTTTTTCCGGTAATCATGGTAAAAGGTATAAAGCAGAAGATATGGTGAGTGCAGCTTTTAATTTTGGAAATGGTATTCTTGGGACAGGATTATGGTCATTTAATGCAAATGAAGACCTGGACAGAACTGAAATCATTGGTACCGAAGGGAAAATTGTCTACCCGACTTTTTCAGGTTTACCATTTCGTCTGATAAAAGATGTTAAAGTTGATGAATTCAATATAAAATATCCCGATCATGTTCAACAGCCCTTGATACAGGAAATTGTAAATGATTTATTGGGTAAATGTAAAAGTCCAAGTACCGGCAAAACCGGTTCAAAAACTAACTGGGTAATGGACAAAATTCTTGGCCGAATTTAAGGTTACATTTCCATCATTTATAAAAAATCTTCACACTGATTAATCTGCATAATTCTTTAAAATTTGTTTCCTCTTTTTTCAATATTTCTTAAATTATCGTTAGGGAAAAATAGCGGGTAATTAATGCAGTTTTTAAAAAATCAGTCAGAATTTAAAGATATTGATTTAAGTAAATATTCTGATTCATTTGTGCCGTATTTATATCTTGATGGTCATAGAAGTAGTGATGCGGGTATTTCGGATTCAGAAAAATACAACAGCGGTTTCAATTTTTTCCTTCGCTTTGGTCAAATAATGCAAAAGCTGGGATTTAAGCAGATGGTAACTATGGTGCATACATCCAGGAATTGCTATGTAAATGGAAGATTGGATTCTATAATTGCAGCAATAAGGAAAAACTTTGATCATTCAAATGAGTATATAAATGCTTCAACATTTAAATTATACGGCGACATTGATTTATATAAAAAAATCGGCCATAAGGATTTTTACAGTTTTCTTACCGGAATAAGTAATAAAAAGAAAAAGAATTCTTCATTTCAGCATCATATACTTATTAATTATTCGGAAGAATGGGCATTAAATAATCTTAATTTGTTAAATCAGATGCCGGATATAAGCAGTGTTATAAGATTTACAAAAGGATATGTTAGCGGAGGGTGGATTCCCAATAAAATGCGGGAAACTACATTTATTTATTCTCAAATACCGTCTGTGTCCGAATACTGGACAGATGAAGCTCTCACGACTCTTCTTTATATTTCAGTAAAAAACTGGTCTTTAATGAGTCAGTATATCGGGAAAAAAGAATACCAAAATGATGAGAAAGATTTAATTCATAAAGAAAGAGATTTGAATCTCGGTTTATTTAAGAACAAATTAAAGGTAAAGAGTGTCATGCATAACCGGATTATTGCATTTGGTATTTTTGGGCCAATCTTATACGAGTTTTAATGGTTGTTGAGAATTATTCTTTAGAAGAAGTAAAAAGATTTTCCAGACATTATGCTCTAAAAAAATCTCCTAAAGCCACAAGAATTTTAGATTTTAATGTTGATAAATCCAACCGTGATTATTTAAATCTTTGCTTTACTTATCTAAGATTTGCAGATGATTATATAGATCTTCCAGGAAACCCGGTTTGTGATAAAAGAAAGTTTATTGAGGAGCAAAAGAGAATAATTTCTCTTTTTATAAATGGAAAATATCCGCAGAATTTAACCGCCAGCTGCATAGAGCAGGCATGCTTGTTTTATTTTTCAGATTATTCAATTAAAAGCAAGAATTTAATCTTGCTTGAATCTGTACAAAAAATGATTGAAGCTCTGGATATGGATGTATACCGGCTTGAAGATTCAGGGATATTTTCCAAAGATGAATTTGACCGGTATATAAAATTAATGGCAAAGTCATTACATAACATTTTGCATGTCTTTTTCTCTTCAGGTTCGATGTATCTAAGTGAAGAATTCTATCTAAATATGTTTACCTCAAATGCACAAATGATACGCGACATGGAAGAAGATATAGACGCCGGGTTTATTAATATTACTAGAGAAGACATTGAACATTACAAGCTTAATACTGATAACTTAAAGGAAGATAAAAACCTTTCTGTCTGGTTAAAAGAACGAACAGACTATCTCTGGAAAATTTTAAGTTTAGAAACTGCACAGTTAAAATATTCACCATTTAGATTCAGGATTTTTACTTATTATTCAATGATATATTATATGACATGGATTATCAGAGCAAAAGTATATGATTATAAAATTCAGGCTTATACAAAAAAAAACCTTGCAAAGGAGATTAAAACTTACTTCTTATCATTTATAAAAAGTACTGAAATCTTTATTAAAGGTTTTATTCTTTCATCAAAAATTGAAGAAATAGAAAAAAACAACTTTCTTTCATCAAACGATTCGGAACAAAGCCTGGAAGAAGCTTTTAAAATTGCACGCACATTTACGAGGAAACGGGCTCCTAAATTGTGGTTGATTAGTCATTTATTGATTCCCAAAGAAAAAAGAAAGTATGTCTTTTTATCATTCGGTTATTTAAGATGGATTGATGACTATGTTGACAATCCATTTAACAGCGGGAAACTGGAATTTATTGAAAACCAGTTAAATTTAGTTAATTCATTAACAGAAAGCAGTCCTGATGAATTTGAACAATTAAAAAAAAGAATTAAGACCAGGGAAGAATTATATCTTTATTATTGTATAAGTTATGCGAAACAGATTGGGGATTGCAATCCGGTTTATGAAGGGAAATGCAACCTGGAAGCTATTAAGATGGATGTTATTCGTTTACAGAAGCAGGGGATATTTTCTGAAGAAGAACTGAGTTTATACATAAGAAATTTAGTTGGTTCAATATTTCATTTGTCTTACTACCTTTTTTATCCCTCACTTAAAATTGATAAAGATGATAAAATTTTAGGCAGATTTCTGCAGTATGTTTTAATGTTGAGAGATTTCTTTGAAGATCTGGATTCCGGGTACATTAATTTTACACGTGAAGAAATTGAGAAATATAATTTAGATATTAATAATATTAAGGAAGATAAAAATCGGATTAGCTGGATGATTGATAAGTATGATGAATGTTTGAAAATCCTGGAATACGATATAGAGGTTTTGAAATCTTTACCTGTCAAATTAAAATTATTCTGGCATCCTATTTATCCATATCTGATATCTGAACTTATTAGAATTAAAATTTATGATTACAATTTTGGAATTAAATGCAGAAAAAAAATTTTAAAAGAAATTAGGCTATTTCCAGAAATATTTTGGATGATATCTAAATTTTATTTAAAGCTTTTTTTTTAAAGCATTATTCATGAAAATTTGTTTTTTGTTGACTTTTAATCTTAAAACTTTTACGTTTCGATAAAATTATGAGTCCTTCTAAATAAAATCATTAACAATCATCGGGGGTTCTATATGTTTATCAGATACATATTTTTGATACTATTGTCCTTTCTTTTTATAGTACCTGCTAACTCGCAGGAAATAAAAAAGACAGGTGGTTTTGCAAGGCTATCCGGAATGGGTGCTAATCCTTATATTGTGGATCCATTCTTTATGACTGTTAACCCAGCGTGGGGTACGTATTATGATAATTTCTTGTTTGGTGATCTAGGCTCCGGATCTGGAACTTCAACTGATTTTGCAGCTGGAGGTACAGGGCAGTTCTTCGCTGCTAATTTTAGTATAGGTCATAATTTAACTCTCGGTGGTTTTTTATCCAGGAATGATTTTCAGAGCTTCTCAATTACTGCACCTGATCCATTATCTGGAGTTCCTGGTTCCTCTCTTGGTGTTGTCAATAGGATCAATACTCTTGGAATAAGTCCGACTGTTGTACCTTTGAATAATAATGTTGAATTATTTGGTACAATGAGAATGGGAAGAATGGCCTTTGGATTAGGCCTATCTTATGCATCTACAACTAATGAAATCAATAATGCAGGAAATCCCCCGGTTGGTGGCTCGACTCAGGCAACCGCCAGCCAATTTGGAATTAATGGTGGCATTCTGGCTGATTTTACAAGCAGAATTAGACTTGATGCCGGAGTTTCTTTGATATTTCCAGGTGCTAATTTTAAACCGGCAATTGGTGCGGAAACCAGTGTAAGTGAAACTATATTTATGATTAACGCCAGATTATTTACTAAATTATCTTCCAAAGTCACTCTTGTCCCTTTATTTACGTTTATAACAGCTTCGGGGACGCAGGATTTAGGTTTAGGTGATTCTACACGTTCTACAGATTTACCATCCTTAACAGCATTTAATATTGGTCTGGGTGTTAATTATTCAGTTGGAGATATTCTTTTGGCCGGCGGTTTATCTTTAGCAAATGCTAGTATAACAACTGCTTCAACTCCTGGAATCCCCGAACTTAGTACTTCATATCTTGTATTTCCTCTTTGGAACATTGGTTTAGAATGGAATCTGACTGACTGGTTTGTTGGCAGACTCGGTTATGTAGCAACTACAGCGAAAATGACTATAGAATCATCGGCAACCCAAACTCCTGTACCTTCTGATAAAAATGAAGCAATTCAAACTTTATTTGTAGGACCTAATGGAGCTACTGTTGGAGTTGGTTTCAGATTCGGAGATTTTTCAATGGATGCAACTGTTAATGAAGGTGTTTTGAGGCAGGGACTGAATAATATTGGCGGCGGTGGACCAACTTTTGCCTATTTATCTGTTAGTTATGCTTTACCATAAAGTTTAATTGAATATTACAATTAATAATTAATAATACCCGGGACAACCGGGTATTTTTTTTATCCTGATTTTATCATATCTGATTATTCAAAAATACTTAAAATTTAAAATTTTTTATTTTTTAGTTGATTATTTATATTTAATTGAAATGATATAATATTTATATTAACATTTCGTTTATAATATTCGTTAATCTGCAATATAAAAACCTATTTATCAGCTTAATTTGGAAAGTGAGAATTTCTTATCCCTGTAACTATCTCTGAATAAAGATAATAATGAGTGTAGAATTATATTTCAATAATCAAAAATTTAATGTTGAAAAAGGTTCTTCATTATTTGACTATGCAGAATCTTTCGGAATCCGTGTACCTACTTCGTGTCAGAAACAGGGAAAGTGTAAAGAATGTCTTGTAGAAATTTTGGAAGGAATGGAATGCCTGTCCGAACCGGTTCAGAAAGAATCTCACCTGAATGGAAATTTCAGATTATCCTGCCGTACAAAAATTATTACGGATTCGGGAACTATAAGATGCAATACTATGAGACGCGGCAGAATGAAAATAGAAAACAAAGCAATTCATTTTTCATATAACGATAAAAAGTTAAAAATTGATCCTGCGGTTACCAGAGATGGTGGTCGTATTTTAATTGACGGTAAAGAAATCGACCGTTCAAATGATCCTATTTACGGGCTTGCTGTTGATCTGGGTACAACTACAATTGTAGTAAGATTAATAAATCTTGAAACCGGTGAATTAATTGCGGATTCTTCTTTTGAGAATCCTCAACGGTTCGGTGGATCCGATATAATGGCAAGAATATATTATGATACGGAACATCGGGGCAAGCTATTACAAAGAACGCTTGCAGGTTACTTAACGCATATCATAGAAGAATTTCCTGTTGATCCTAAAAATATTTATGAAGTTGTTATTGCCGGAAATTCCACTATGCGTGATCTCTTTTTCAGATTAAATGTATATTCAATTGGTCAGAATCCTTACCGTTCAATTACCGAGACTGAAATGCGGGATGGTAAAAGAATGACAACAAGTTTAACCGGACTTCCTAAAAGATTGAAGCTGCCGGTTAGTCCTAAAGCACGTATTTATGGACTGCCGATAATTAGCGGTCATGTTGGAGCAGATACAGCTGCATGTATGCTTGCTGTTGATATTGCAAATGAAGATCGTTTAATAGCTATTATGGATATTGGAACCAATACAGAGCTAATTCTGGGAAATAAAAATAAAATATTGGCTGCATCCTGTCCGGCGGGACCAGCGTTTGAAGGTGGAAGAATTTCCTGCGGTATGCCGGGATTGCCCGGAGCCATCGAAAGAGTAAAAATGAATCCTGACGGAACTTTTAATATCTCAGTTATTGATAATGGAGAACCGGAAGGAATTTGCGGTTCAGGATTAATTGATTTTTTGAGTGAACTTCTTAAATATAAACGAATTAATCATTTGGGACGTTTTCTACAAAACGATGATTTAAATTCTAACATTGAAAATAAAATAGTACTTTATTCAAATGATAATCGTGAGGTTTTTATAAATGAAAATGATATTAATGAACTTGCGCAGGCAAAAGGAGCAAATGTAGCTGGACTCCATGTCGTTTTTAATAGGTATGGAGTAAAGTTTGAAGATATTGATGTCTTCTATCTTGCCGGGGGTTTCGGGAGATATTTAGATGTAGAAGCTTCTAAAAGAATTGGTCTTATTCCAAATATTGATGATTCAAAAATTCTCCAAATAGGAAATGCTTCAATTGAGGGAGCATCTATTGCACTTTTATCGAAATCCAAGAGGACTGAATTAGAAAATCTTATTAAAAAAGTGAATCATTGCAGGCTTGAAACTGATCCCGCTTTTTTTGATTATTTTGTTGAAGGATGTCAGTTCAATCCTGTTGAATCTTTGAATATTAATAATGCCGTATGAATGAATTAATTGATACAAATCCGGATATAAATGTAAGAGAAGAAGAATACAAACGATTATTGGGATATCCGCATCATTTTGAGCTTAAAGAAAGATCACGTGAACTAGCGGATTGGGCAAGAGAATGGTACGGCAAAAATGGGAATCCGTGGATCTATGCATTAAAAATGAGCGATATTGATTTTTCCAATGAAAAACTTAAAATAAATAATATTGAACTTTCATCAATAAAGCTGCGTAATCAATTGGCTGAAGTTCAGGCTTCTGCTGCAGTGCTTGTTGCGGTTAGTGCCGGCAAAGAATGTGAAGAAAAAGCAAATCAGCTATGGCTGGAAGGTAAACCGGATGAATATTTCTTTCTCGAAATTTATGGCTCAGCTGTTGTTGAACATTTAATTACTTCGGTTGGAGCACAGTTATGTGCATGGGCAGATGAAAATAATTTTACTGTTTTACCTCATTATAGCCCGGGATATCCGGGCTGGACAGTAACCGATCAAAATAAACTCCTGAAATTAATTCAGCAGAAAAGGATGAATGACCTGCCAGGTGAAATTCAGGTTCTGGAAACCGGGATGCTTAAACCTAAAAAATCATTACTGGCTCTTTTCGGAAATACAAAACATTTAGATAAAGTAAAAAAACTTTCCGGTTTAATTCCGTGTTCAACCTGTTCTATGAAAAATTGTCAGTACCGCAGAATTCCTTATAAATATTCCAGGAATCAAATTGAAGATGTAAGTAAACTGCAGCCTGAAAAAAATGAACAAGTTTATGAAGATTTAATAACAACTGATTTACGGGGCATTCTTAGCAAAGATGCAAAATATAAAGTAAGTTTGAAAGCTCTACAGAAATGGGCATCAGACAGACTTAAATTCAGAATATTAAAAGATAATTCTATTGAAGCTAAATTCAGGTATGAAGGAACAACATGTTCAAATATGGGACGTTTAATTGAGTTTGATTATTTTGTTAAATTAAGTCCCCCTGAAGATTCTTATAAAATAATTTCGATGAGCTGCAGTCCTGCCGGGGAAAATGATGGTTATAAATTCATGTGTGAGTATATTAATGATTCCGAATCAATTATGAATAATATTGAGAATGAAAAACCTTTAATTGGTAAATCAATTAATGAGATTTTAAACTGGCAATATCAGTTTTCTCCGGAAGGCTGCTATTGTAAATCTGAGAGCCGTGCACATAAATGGGGGCTTGTGTTGGAAGTCTTGCATTATGCTTTGGCACAATATGAAAACAAGCTCTTTAAAACTGAATTTATGAATGAAAGATAGTAAATTTAAAATATCAGAAAGTTATAAGTTTTTTTAATAATAAATTTTAGTATTAGTAAAGGAGTATTGCGGGTGATTAAAATTTGCGATATAAATAAAGAAGCCAAAGAAAAACTGCCGCCGGCCTTCCTTGATAAATCTGGTATTGGTGTTCATTATACTGATGCGTTTATTAAACCGATGAATGTAAAACTTGAAGATGGAACAAGAATTTCCTGTAAACGTAAAGGGCTAAAAATTATGCTCGTGGTTGGCACAAAAAAAGGTGAGGGATTGATGAGGAGACTTGATGTGGGTAAAGATCCTGTTGTAATGTTGAAATCTGCTCTCCAGGAAGCAGCTGATGCTGCAGAAATAGAATTGAAAATTACAGATGATGAAATATTCCTATCTTAATTAATTAACAATTTTATGCGGTAATCATAATTAATGGGATTGGCACATAGGTAAATAAAAAGGACGAAACAAATGAAACCTGAACAGTGGGAAACTTTTAAGAAAGCAGCAAGATTAGAAAAGCTTGATAAAATTCCATTGGCGCTAATTATAGACAGTCCGTGGATACCCGGCTATCTCGGAATAAACCATATGGATTATTATTTAGATCCTGAATTATGGTTTCAGTCTAACTTAAAAATTCATGAAGAGTATCCGGAAATTATATTTGTTCCTTCATGGTGGATGGAATATGGGATGGCTGCAGAACCATCTGCACTTGGAACTAAAATAAAGTTCTGGCAGGATAATACCCCTAGTGAATATCATACTCTTTTTCATATTGAAGATATTGATTCATTTCCCGAATACGAAGTTGAAAATGATGCTTTTATGGCCATGACTTTGCATCGTATCAAAATGCAAAAACAGCGAATCTTTGATGCGGGCCATATTCTTCCAATCGTAACTTCAAGAGGTCCGCTTTGTACAGCAGGTTTTGTCCGGAGCACTACAGACTTTATGTTCGATTTAATGGAGAAACCTGATTATGCTCATAAGTTGATCGATCTTAGTACAAATTTAATTATTGACTGGCTGAAAGCTCAGGCTAAAATTATGGGAGATAAAGTTGAAGGTATTTTTATACTTGATGATATTGTGGGATTTATAAATGAAGATCATTATAAGGAGTTTGCACATCCATATTTAAAAAAAATATGTGATGCTTTCCCAAAAGATTGGGTGAAAATTTATCATAATGATGCCGATATTAATGCATGCCTCGAATATCTCCCTGATTGCGGTTTTAATGTGTTGAATTGGGGTAAACAAACTGACTTTGCAGAAGTAAAAAGCAGGGTAGGAGACAAAATGTGTTTGATGGGGAATGTGAATCCTTTGGAAATCGGTGTAAGAGGCACCCCTGAAGAAGTATTTGATGCAACAATTGAAGTGCTTGAAAAGAGCGGCGGTGAGGGAATTATTTTGTCAGTCGGTGGTGGAACCAGTCCGGGAATGCCTCGCGAAAATATTCAAGCAATGCAGAAAGCACTGAATGAATTTAATGCAAGACGTTAAAAAGTTTTTATCTTGGATTTCGAATTGCAGACTGTAAAATATGCAATCATACAAACATGCATTCATGCAAGCATTTATTTAAATTAAGATTTAAATATTTCGAGTTTGGTTTGAATATCTACTTTAAGAAGGTAATAACATAAGGAGATTTTATGCCTGATTATGCTTTAATGAACCAATATCTTTATGAGGGAAAAGCTAAAGAAGTTGAACAGATGACAAAAGATGCTTTAGCTGAAGGAAAAACAGCCCAGGAAATATTGAATGAGGGCTTGATTGCCGGGATGAGTGTTGTTGGAGAGGATTTTAAATATAATGTTTTATATGTCCCCGAAGTTTTAATCGCTGCAAGAGCAATGAAAGCAGGAATGGCAGTATTGAAACCTTTACTTTCTGCAAAAGATTCCAATATTGAGCCTGCTGGTGTTCTTCTTATAGGTACGGTTAGAGGTGACTTGCATGATATCGGCAAAAACCTGGTTAGCATGATGGCTGAAGGTGCCGGTTTCGAAGTTCACGATATAGGCGTTGATCAGAGTCTTGAAAAATTTTTAGCAGCTGCCGATAAATTTAAACCGAATATCGTAGGTATGAGTGCATTGTTAACTACAACAATGACATATATGAAAACAATTATAGACGGTTTTAAAGAAAAAGGATTAAATGATGTTAAAATGGCAATCGGGGGAGCACCGGTTAGCCAGATGTTTGCCGATGAAATTGGTGCCGATGGTTATGGCTCTGATGCAAGCAGTGCTGTTGATCTATTCCTTAAATTAGTCGAAAAATAATAATAATAATTATGCTGAAAATCTGAAAAAGCAATAACCAAAATATTTTTGAAAGTATGCTATGGCTTTTTATCAAGTTTTATATTGGCAGGATATTCCGTCGCAGGTAAAAGCATGGGACGATTTTGATGAAGTTAAAGTTGAAATGCCTGCAAAATTTATGGCAAAAATTGACAGTTCTGCAAAAGAACAGGGTTTAATGGACGAAGACAATTATCTTGCTCAATGGAAGTGGAGTGAAGAAGAAGAACGTGAAGGATCTGCTGAAGAAGTTGCAGAATCGGTAAAAAATGAACTTGAAATAAAATTCTCATAGTAAGCATGTAGTAATATTATAGACATAAGTTCATGCGGTTATATACGTAATAAAATAAATTCAAATGGTTTCTAAATTTATAAATCGGAATTAAAAAATGAGATCAATTCTTAAAGCACTCGAAGACGGAAAAATTTTAATATCGGATGGCGGATGGGGTACTTTTCTTCATCAGCTTGGCCTTGGTGTTGGTGAATGCCCGGAGATTTGGAATGTTACTCACCGGAAAGAAGTTTTAAGTATAGCAAAAAGTTATATAGATGCTGGATCCGATATGATCCTGACTAACAGTTTCGGCGCTCACCCACTCAGACTGGAACATTTCGGACATCAGGATAGAGCCTTTGAATTAAATGAAGCTGCTGCTTCGATTTCAAGAGAAGCCGCAGGTGACAATCACTTTGTACTTGGTTCAATTGGACCATCCAGTGCAATCCTTATGATGGGGGAAGTCTCTGAAGAAAAAGTATATGATGGGTTCCGTATCCAGGTAGAAGCTTTGAGTAAAGGAGGTGCAGATGCTATTTGCGTAGAAACTATGTCCGCAATTGATGAAGCTTCTCTTGCAGTTCGTGCTGCTAAAGAATTTACAGATCTTGAAGTAATTTGTACTTTTACTTATCAAAAGACTGTTCATGGATATTATAGAACTATGATGGGCGTTTCCCCGGCTGATATGATTACTGCGATTAAGGAAGCCGGTGCTGATATTATCGGTGCAAATTGTGGAGTTGGTACGGACCAGATGATTGAAGTCGTTCATGAAATACGTGAAGCTGATCAAACAACACCTGTTCTTGTTCATGTAAATGCAGGTATCCCTGTAATTCAAAATAATGTTACTGTTTTCCCCGAGTCTCCTCAAATGATGAGCATGAAAATGAAAGATTTAGTTGATGCGGGCGCCGATATAATCGGTGGGTGCTGCGGAACAACCCCGGAACATATACGCGCATTTATCAAAGAAATAAGAGGATAATCTCAAATTATTTTTCTTTTTATAATTTCAAAATCCTTTTTTATTTATTTTAAGTTTGGAAAAAATCTGGAGATTCTAGTTGCTAGAAACCTGATTATATGACTAGGTCTCCGAATCCGATCGTTTCATCTTCTTATAAAAATTTCAAAAGAATAATGGAGATAAAATGTTTATAGGACATTATGGTGCCGGCTTTGCTGGGAAGAAAATTGAAAATCAACCATCCCTGGGAACAATGTTTTTTGCTGCACAATTTCTCGATTTAATATGGCCGGTTTTTATTTTAACCGGAATAGAAAAAGTGAAAATAGTTCCCGGTTTAATGGCCGCTAATCCGCTTGATTTCACTTATTATCCTTACTCGCATAGTTTGTTTTTTTCAGTTGTGTGGGGAATTCTTTTCGGAGCCGTTTATTTCTTAGTAAGAAAAAACTTAAAAGGTTCAGTTCTTCTCGGCTCTCTGGTCGTAAGTCACTGGATGTTGGATCTGATTGTTCATCGGCCTGATCTTCTCATTTTCCCATGGAGCAATCTAAAGGTAGGTTTGAGCCTTTGGAATTCTGTTCCGGTTTCATTTGTTCTTGAAGTGTTGATTTTTTCTTTCGGAGCATTTTTCTATATATCAACAACTAAAACAAAAAATAAAACCGGTATTTTTGCATTATGGGGTTTAATTATATTTCTTGGAGCTATTTATCTAGCTAATGTATTTGGTTCACCTCCTCCTTCAGTAGAAGCCATTGGGATTGCAGGACTTTCTCAGTGGCTTATAGTTGCATGGGCATATTGGATTGATCGAAACAGGTTTAACATTTCAGAACAAAAGGAAATTAGAGCAAATTACCAAGCAGATTCAGTTTAATTAAGTTAGCGAACTTAAATTATTTTTTACAAATGATGGCTAAAAAACAAAACAAAAGAAAAGATTATGAGCCTCCTTTTGCAATTTCTCAAAAACGGATGAAATTTCATCATATCGGTGTTCCAACAAAAGAGAAAAATCAAATGAAAAGTATTTAAAGAAATATAAATTTTATGTTTCAGGATTTGAAACGAGTGAATATGGTATTGAATGGATGCGCTTTGAAGAAGACAGTCCTGTATCGGAGATAATTAAAAAAGTTCCGCATATTGCTTTTGAAGTTGATGACTTGAATGCTGCAGTTAGGGGGAAAGAATTGATCGGTGAAATAACGTCACCTTCTAAAGGAGTAAGAGTAGCAATGATAATAAAAAACGATGCACCTGTAGAATTTATTGAGTTTAGTAAGTAGTGGAATTTTGTATTGATATATTAATTCTGCAACGTTAAATTATTCTTCTTCTCCAAAAACATCAATTTTACCATTCATGTGTTTTGTTTTATCTATGATGTTTCCAAATTCATCAACTACACCAACATGGCAGCCAGCGCAATCTTTCAGAGTTATATCACGTGTTATATGACCTGTTGGGGGCAAACCATGACATGAACCGCACTTAATTTGTGAATCATCAACCTTATTCCATATTACAGATTGAATTATTCCGGTCATTTTATCTGCAGTATAAGCAAATTGATTTCTTAAAGAGGTAGAATCTTTGTAGAATGTGAAATTTCCGTGGCAATATGTATTTGAGCAAGTTCCGTTTTCATGGCTGTATGATGCATTAGTAGCTCCGTGAGAAGTTGCCTGACCGCTTAAAATGACGTTAGCAGGTAAACCGTTAATATGCCCGGGAGAATCAAATTTTTCCGGTACTTTATGACAATTAGAACATGATACTTTATTTCCTAAAGTGTTTTCATACAAATGTTCAGTGTGTGCACCAACTCCTAATACTGTAGTTGATGTGTCCCCATTTATATCTCTTGGAGGAGCAATAATATTGGCATTATGAAAATCACCATGACATGTATTGCATGCTTCCGGTCCACCTGGATTTTTATGGCAATTAAGACAACTGACATCAGCAACTCCTCCCGAAAAATCAGCAGCATGACATTGCTGGCAATATTCTAAATTCCAGTTTTTATCTTTAATTAAATTACCATGCCAGTCTGGTGAAGTTTTTAATAAAATTCCGGGTTTGTGAATGCTAACATTCGGTGCTGCAGGTACATCATTTTTAAGATCGCTGCAGCTGGCAATTATTAACGCTAAGGATATTCCAAATAAATAAAAGAGAATATAAGAAAAGCTTTTATTATTTATTTTCATCATCTTGGTTGACTCCCATGACAATAACCACAAAAACCTACACCTGCAGGAGTAGACGGACTTGCACCTATATGACAATTAAAACAAACTGAACCAGCATTATCATGCCAGTCTCCATGATTATCGCGCATAAAATTCGCCGGGTGAGTTTTAGGATTGGTACCTTTAATTCCATCGTTATCAGTATGACATGTTATACAAGTTGGGTCACCGCCTTGAACATCATGGCATGATACGCAAGATTCAATATCTCTTCTGGCTAAAATAGCATGTTCACCTCCACCGGTACCAACTCCAATTGTTGTGAAGTTTGGTTTAAGATGAGAGGCTGGTGCAACACCGCTCATCGAAAAATCAGCATCTTTTGACTGATGGCATTTTACACAAAATGTTTCTACTTCATGACAGCTTTGACATTCGGCAGATTTTCCCTTTAAATCAATCCCGTGGGTATAAACATAATTTAAATCGTGAACTCTGGTAATTTTCTGTTCTTTAGGTCCTTTAACAGTAGTTCCGGGAGCATATGGCCGGAAAAAATCTTTTGGTGTATTTGCTTCGTTAATTGTACTATTTGCTACGTGGCAGTCTTCACAAGAATTGTTGTTGTTATCATGGCACATTACACAATTTGCATTAGCATTCTCAGCAGCAAATTTATGTGTGGACAAGAAATTTGCTGATTTATGACTTTGAGGTTTGAGATCTGCTGTTGAAATATGACATGATTGACAATTATCGATAGCTAAAGAAGCACTATTGCTATTATTATGACAGGAATAACAATCATCCATAACCGGGTCGGGATTTTTTAATTCCCAGCTGTAATCTACTGTTTGAAAACCTTTATGGCATGTTTCGCATTCAAGTTTTTGTTTATTAATATGGAAACTGTGGTTGAAATTTAATTTCGCCTTCCTTTGAACAAAAGGTTCATAATTATCTCCATAATGACACATTTTACAATTATTTTCATCTTCAACATCGTGGCACTGTCCGCAGTCATCCATAGTAGGGAGTAACTCTCCATTTAATGAAGTACTTTTTAGAACTCCGGTATGGCAAGTTTGACAATCTGTTACCCCGTCGAGATGAAACTTATGTGAAAATTTTATTATCCCTTTATTTCTATATTTAACTCCAGTTGAATCATTTGATGAAAAAGCGGTTAAAATAAACGCTGATGCTAATATAGGAATCAACAATAAATAGAAGAATTTAAATTTCATATTACATCAAACCAAGAATTGTGTTAAACCAGTAATTTATTTTAAAGAATAAACGAAAATCATTTTTATAAATCTTATTATTCATAAATTGTCCTTGTAAATCAAAAGATAATAATCTCCAAGGTCTATAATTACAACCTGCAATTAATGTAGTTAGATTATTCTTTTCCGAATCGGCAGACAATTTATATGATGTATATGATAGACCTAGCGAAGGAGTTATTAAACCATCAAAAAATGAATAAGCTCCGTATAAGGATACTGCGTCAAGTTCTCCTTCATAACCAAAAGTTTTTCTATAACTGATACTGCCGTAGTTTGTCGCCAGAGCAAGAGTAGCTCTTTGTGAATTTTCATCTTTATATATTACATCTCCAACCTTCCCGGTAATAGTAAAAGTCTTATTTATAATATAATCTGCCCCAGCTTCGACTTCCTGCGTATTTCCATAATCAAATACAGAGAAAATTGAATTATACCTAATCCTTGGCTCACGATAATTATAATATAAATTAAATTTAAGTTTTGATAACTTATCATAGTTACCATAAAATTCGAATTTAGATACTTCTTCAAAATTGAGATCATAATCAAGGCGGGTATTAACAGATAATTCATTCTCCAGGTAATAATTAATTTCTCCTGAAGCAAACCTGTATTGATTTGAGTTATTTCTTATTAAAACTGTTATTGGATTTGAATCAGCATCAAGACGGGTTGCATAGTAATCCTGAGCTTTAAAATTTTTATTTACATAGCTTAATGACATCTGGAAATTTTCCAGTACTGTTGTAGTAAACTTTCCTCCATAAATAAAGTTATTACTCCAATCATCTATCAATTTTAATTTTTGATATCCCGGAACATTTCCTCCGTAATATCCGGTGATTTTGTAATCGCCTTTTTTTACAGCCAGGTCAACACCATCATAAATACCGCCTGCTACACTATTAAATATAGGCTGTCTTCCTATCTTTAAAGTCGCTACATCAAGAATTTTTCTTGCTTCAAAGTATAAATTGTAAAACCTTAAAGTTGGATCATTTTTAATGTCTTTTGAAAGAACACCTTCAAAATTCATATATGTTCTTAAAGAATAGTTCCCTTTATTGATATTGAGATTCAACATCTGAAATGTTTGAGCATAAGTATTAGATACGTCTATTGTGTCGTATCTCTGAAAAGAATAAAGTGAGGAAGAAAATCTTCCATTAATACTTTGAGCCGATAAGCTTATGCTAAAGAGTATAATGATCCCATATAGGAAGACAAGTCTTTTCATTTTTTTTTCTAACTCAGTTTTGTTCGAGTTTCATTATTTTGAAGGGATTGGATGTTTAATCTTGTCCCATGATTTTTTAAAATTAAACTCAACAAAAGTCGGGCTTTCCGGGTTATGACATGATTTACAGAATTCTTCCGTATTATCATGCATTTCCAAACCATTTTTAATGGCAAGCTCTTTGTTTTTCATAACCTTTAAGCTTTTGTAATCTGAACCCGGACCGTGGCAAGTTTCACATTGAACTCCGTCTTCAATACTGAATTTTGCTTCTTTAAATTCAGCTGCAACATTAGATCCACTGGTATGGCATTTCAAGCATTCGGGAGTTTTGACAGCTGGGGTACTAAATCCCTTTTCCTTAGCAATTTTGTCTGCTTTTTCTGTTTTTAAAGTTTCATATGCTTTTGAGTGCATAGATTTTTTCCAAACTCCTAACTGATCTCCTTGTTTTGCTGATCTATGGCACATACCGCAAGTTTTGACGCCAACAAAAGAATGTGTGGCCATTGAGTCACTTGGACTATAAGCAAATAAACTTATCGGTAGGATAAGCGAAATAACTAAAAATAATTTTGTAAACATTGCATCTACTCCTAAATGTAGTTAATGAAATTAAAAGAGCCCACACACGCATGCAAATGATGGTGGACTCTCCTCTGAACGTTAATTATTTAAGTAGAACCATTTTTTTGATCATTACGAAATTAGCTGCTTCAATTTTATAAAGATAAATACCAGAAGCATAATTTTGAGCATCCCATCTGACTTTATAGGTACCCTGAGCATAATATCCGTTTATTAATGTAGTAACTTTGTTACCAAGAATATCATAAACGGCGATATTAACATTACTCCCATAAGGTACTGAGAATTTAATCTCTGTTGATGGATTAAAAGGATTAGGATAGTTTTGACTTAATGCAAAAGTAGCAGGCATTTCATTAAGCTCTTTAACTCCTGTTGGTGTATAATGTGAAATCGCATCTGTTAATAATTTTTGAACCAGTAATGTATTATGAACTCCATGACTTCCTTCATTTTCACAAGCTAATAAATTATACCTGGCTTCCTTAAATGAATCAGTTGCAGAATCAGCCGGTGAAGCACCTGCAAGTTTATCTGACAGAACCTCTATCAGGCTATCGGTAACAGTTTGAACTCTTTTATAATCAAACATTTTCGCATGGTTAGATGTATCAACTTCTGAGTAAAAATTTGGATGACAATTTGCTTGTGCACAGGCTGCTGTTTTTGGGAAGAATGTATGACCTGTTGAATAAAATCCTGTAACCGGATCAGGAGTAGATGAAGCATGAACATGGCATGTAACACATCTGTTAAGAACTGCATAAGTATGAGGTGAATTAGGATATTTTTCTCCGGGATACTGATATCCGAAATTCTTTGAACCACTTAAGCATTCCGAAGTAGTATGATGAGGTTCAGTATTAATGTCAACTGAATCTATATCGGTTGTATGACATTGGTCGCAAATAACATTTGAACCTTGAACAATTGGAAACCTTAACTGATGAATATTTTTATTACTATGAGGATCATGACAAGCCACACACGTAATTGGCTGAATGTCCTCTCCGGTTGCCAGAATAGCAGGTTTATAATTTGCAGGATCCTGAGCGTATGCAATAAAGCTTTGTGCAACGTGGCATTTTACACAATTAGGATTGTTAACTATAAAAGACTGCTTGGCAGATAAAGCATGTCCTGATTGAGACCATTCTTCAAAATACGGATGATGAGCTTCTGAATGGCATTTACCGCAATTTTCTGCTGAATAATCTAATTTTATTCCGCCTGTAAAATGTTTCACCAGATCCAGTTCTCTATCAGCTGTACCTTGGGGACCATGGCAAGCTTCGCAGCCAACATTCTTTACTCTATTCCAGTTGGCATGATCTGTAATAACATAATTTGGTGTTGTTGTAGTATCTTCCCTTACATATTCATCGGCTCCGTAATTATCAACTGCCGGATCCCAACCAACATTATGGCATCTTAAACAATCATATCCGAAATGACTATTGGTTACAGAAACTGAATCTTGTGCCTGAGCATGTTTTGTTAATTTCCATGTATCATAATATGGAGTTTCTCGTGCGGTTGAACCTGCCGTATGACATGAAGCGCATGATGTAGGTGCTTCATCTGCAGGTGTTCCGGTTCCTAAATAGTAGTTTTGTACCTGGCTTAAAGCAAGGGAGGTTCCAAATATAAATGAAAGGAACAACAGTAAAATTTTATTCATACATCCCTCAAGTTCTGTTCTGTTAAAAAATAATATCCTAAATTTTTTTACAATTTCCACACAAAAAGTAAACCAATTTTCAAAGAGTAGAATTTTTCAATAATTTATTCTAATTATTGCCATTGATGAGAATAAAAACAATGCTTTCCTAAATATGAGAAGCTTTATAAAGCTTATTAAATCTTTAATAAAAGTCAAAACTGTACAAAATAAAAATCATACATGTATAGTAATATGTAATCCAATTGATAAAATTGAAAAAAATTAAATTTTTGAGAAAACAGAACTTCATTTATCCTTCTCAGAAGCTACTTCAGCAATGAATTAAATTTATATTATTATTATCCTTTTTAAATTTTCATATCCGCTTCTACTAACAGGAAGGGGTTTAGCAGCGTTCTTTAATTTTAAAATAAAGGAATCTTTTCCAAGTTGCTCCAATTTTTCTATCTCCTTTACTGCAGAAATATAAGAACGGTGAATTCTGATAAAATCTTTTGGATTAAGATGCATTTCCATGAATTTCATGGTTTTTTGCTTAAGAAACTTTCCTATTCCTGAATATATCATTACATAGTCATCCTGAGCTTCGATATATTTAATTTCATCTACGGGAATTATATTTAATGTTTGAACCATCTTTAACTATTATTCTTTCTAGGTATTCTTTTTTTTCATCATTATGAGAAATTAATTTTTTGATCTGATTAAGCTGTTTTTCTTTATCCCTGAGAAATAATTTGGCTTTTTCAATTGCCTCGTCAAATCTTTCCTTTGAAAAAGGCTTTAACAGGTAATCTGCAGCATTTACTTCGAAAGCTTTTATAGCGTATTGATCGTATGCAGTGGTAAAAATAATTACAGGCGGCTCTTCAATAAGTTCAAGCATCTCAAATCCATTAATCTTAGGCATCTGGATATCAAGGAAAACTAAATCAGGATGTACCTCATTAATTTTTTTAATCCCTTCGAATCCGTTCGTGCAGAAGGCGAGCAGTTCAATATTATCATAATCCTCAAGATATTTCTTGACAATCTGTCGCGCGAGGTTTTCATCATCAATAATGACTGCAGTTAATTTCTCTTGCATAAATTGGTGGTTATTATTTTTTAATTAAAAAGGTATTGGACAATTATTATATTCTTAATCTCATCTTTATAAATTCTATTCCGAGCACTTTTTAATAAGTAAATAATTCTATATAAAACAGGAAGATATTTATTTAATATCAAAAAATAGTAAAAAAGACAGCAATGATGAATTTTTTTTGCTTTTCCTTAAACCCCGGACATTTTTTTTCTATTCTAACGGATTTAGGATTTTTATTGAAGGTAGTCCCTTATAATAATCAGCATTCGGAAGCAGGAATATATAAATCAACCCGGAAAATATTATTCTCTTTTTTTACTTGCAGTAGATTTTTTCTATTATACAACAATTCGAGTCTGTCATTAATATTTTTTATACCAATTCCTGCGCCCTTTGGTTTGGAATTCCCATTTTCATAATTATTTTCAAGTGATATTTTCAAAAATTCATTTACTCTTTTGCATTCTAATTTTAAAATTACTTTTTCTATTGATTCGTAAACTGCATGTTTAATTGCATTTTCGATTAGAGGCTGTAGTATCATATTAGGTACATAACTTTCGAGGCATGCAGGTTCGACATTTTCAATAAAATCAAATTTATCTTCAAACCTGATCTTTTCTATTTCAAGATATAATTTGATATTATGTAATTCTTCCTTCAATTTATTCTTTTGTTTTTCATTGTTTGCTAAAGTGTAGCGAAGGAAATCCGCGAGTTTTAAGATCATGCTTCTAGCTTTTTCAGGATCTATCGTTGTTAAGGCACTCATGGAGTTAAGGCTGTTAAAAATAAAATGTGGATTAATTTGAAATTTTAAAGTCTTAAGTTCAGCTTGCGCAATTAAATTTTCCAATTCGGATTCTTTAATAATTCTTTCCTGGAAGCCTGTATAATAAATAATAACATAATAAAAAGTTGTAATTAAAAAATAAAAAAGTAAACCGATTAAAAACCGCCAGGGAAGTGTTGAATAAAAAAAACTTCTGTAGCTTAAAGATGAAGGGAAAATAGATGTAATAAAAAAATAACCAAGTGAAAGCCATATTATGGAAGTAATAAATCCTCCAAGAGCATGACTTAAAATTATTTTTGAAATTTTATTATTCTCAAATGAAATATACTTTGCCGAATACCAGAAGCTTAAACCTAATCCACAAAGAATAAAATTAAATATGATGCTGTCGGCAATTGCAATAGATATTTCAATATTCTCTCCGGTTATAAGAAAAATAAAATACAATAAGACAAGGATAACCCAAAACAGAAGATAAAGACTGAAGTTTCTAATATTTTGTAAAAGTGGGTTAGTGTGCATTGTACTTTATTATTAGTGATAACTTTTAATTTCACCACCACCGAAAAGAACAATTCCTTTAATCAATAAAATTTTGTCCTGATCAACTACTGTACTGGGATCTCGGAATATCTTATTTGAAAATCCTCCGAACAAAGGGAAAATATCAGTTCTAATTTCCCAGTTTTTAGGAACTATAAATGTATTTCCACCAAATATTGCAAGAACTTCGATTACATTTTCACCGGGTGCAAGCTTACAGTTGGTTAAATCAATTGTAGAACCACCGAATATTGAAGTAACATTTCCACCCTGGAAATTTTCGGAATAAATTATTCTTTCACCACCGCCGAAAATAGAAATTTCATCTATCCTGTCTGCATTCAGATTATGCCCTTTGGAGTTTTGAAATGTATTAATCCCTGAAGCTGAAGGGGAATAATTATTTCTTCTTCTTGTGATTATAAAAATACCGAGTAAAATAATTATTATTGGAAATACTATACTGGAATTAAAATGAATCCAGGGGAAAACCCGGGGAAGCATTAAAAATAGACCAAAAAGGAAAAGCAGGGAGCCAAATACTTTTTTCCTGGAATTTATAATAATAATAGCACCGAAAATAATTAGCAGCATGGGGAATGAAAAAATTATTCTCGGGATATCGATATATATTAAATCCAGATTATCCAAAAGAAATAATCCTCCCAAAAGTATTAATATTACTCCAACGAATATCCTAGTTCCTGATACACCTGATGTTTTAATATTCTTTATTTCTTCCATCTTATTCTCCTAATTGAAATTCGCTGGTAACAAAATATATCTTTGGTATTAAATATGTAAGAAAAAATCGGTAAATGAGGAGAAAATACCGGTAAGATTTTATTTATTAAAAAAAGATTCTTTGCTTTTATTAATAACAGTGTGGTGTATCAATTTATTTTTTAATCTAAAAAAATTACACAACACTTCGATAGTAAAATAGTATATAAGGGGAAACTGTTAGAAGTGATATAAGGAAGGGTCCTTATGATAATTGGCATAAGTATTGATGTATTTGGTTTAAGAGCTGTTGTTTGATGAATTATCCGCAGCTTCTTTAATGAAGAAGAAACTTTTGAGTTTCCGGGTAAAGGTGTTCCAACAAACAACAGCTCAATTATACTTCCTGATAATTAAATCGCCTTTGGTATAACCCAGTTCTGAAGCAATCTTAAAATCCAGTATAGCATTCTTTTGATCTCCATAATATAGAAATGCCAAACCTCTTTTATAATAAGCCTCTTTATCCCACGGAATTAATTTTAAATAGATAGTAAAATCTTCAATAGCACCGTAATAATCTCCTGTAACTAACTTGGAATTCCCTCGTAAATAATATAAGAGCGTGTCTTTTGGATTTCTTTTTAATTCCTCATCATATCTTATAATTGCTGATTCATTCTCCTTAATTTCAAAAAGAGGATTGTCATCTATATGTTTATCAGGATATTCGATAATAATAATTTTCGGCGGACAAGTAATCGTAACTGGTTCTTCTATTGGATCATTATGCGGAGGCTCCGGATGAGGCCGGTGGTGCGGTGGCATAGCAGGGTGGGAAGGTTCTTCAATAGGATATGTTTTTACGGGGTTATTAACCGGAAGATTTGGTTGCTGTGAAGGATTTTTTCTCTCTTTAGTTTTCTCATTTGAATTTCCTCTATCTCTATCAGATATACTACCCTCATTACCTGGACGAGGTAATCTTGATACGGGTCTACCTTGATTAGGATTTCTTGAAGCTTGAGCATTTGTTGTTTGGAAAGAAATAAGTATGATGATTAAGAAACTTGTAATTATGCAGGATAAATTTTTCATGATGCCCCTCCATTAATTATAATGAATACATTAAAAAATGTACCAGTAAATTATTAGTCCATTGTTGATTAATTGGAAGGTAAACCGATAATCTGTATAAAAAAATGTTCTTTAACTGTTCAGTTATATGAACAATTTTTTTTAAAAGGCTTTGTGTAAATAATTAATAATTCTTTTTAAAGGGATAGATAAAATTCTTGAATCAAATAACATTAATAAAATTCCCATAAAGAGTAAGAAGGAATTTTCAACTAGTTTAGCAAATCCGATCTTTGTTCCGTTTCCGGTTCCAAAACACCCGCAGTTTATATCCAGGCCTCTGAATAAATTAATTATAACTGCTATTATAAATATTATGAGCAGCGCGTTAATTATAAGCGTATTTTCCTTTATAGTTATTCCCAGCAATAAAAGTAATCCGGTAATAAATTCAATCCACGGAAGTATTATTGCTAAAAAATTTATTAGAAAATCAGGCAGGAGTCTATAATTATAAATTGAATTTGAAAAGCCCGGAGTATCAATAATTTTCATTATACCTGAATAAATAAAAATCAGTCCTAAAATAACTCTAAATATGAAAAGCAAATATTGGTTCGACAGTAATTTTTTTATCATCATTGATTTAACTCTTTTCTATTGGATAATTTGCATTTAACCAATCATTCCAACCGCCAAAAAAAATATAGATCTTTTTATAACCTGATTCAAAAAGCTGTTTTCCCAATAATATACTTAAATCACAATCAGTTCCTGCGCAATAAGTAACTATAGTGCTGTTTTGGGGAATACTATTCAGGATTTGTTTATAACTATCAAAATCATAATAAGGAAGGTTTAATGCATTTTTTATGTGCCCTTCTTTATAATCTTCATTTTCCCTTGCATCAAGAAAAACTATGTCCTTTTTATAAAGCTCATAAGCTTGTTTTAAATTAATTGCTATTGGTTCTTTAAATGATTCTGCAGAAGTTTCATCATTTCCTGCTGTTTTTTTCTTCAAATTAATAATAGAATCATTAGAAGGAGATTTTACCGTATTTATATTTATTGAGTCGCTGTCTACTATTTTTATCTGGTTTAAAGAATCGGCCCAAACTAACTGTTTTTCCTCTCTCATCAAAGATATACCGTCCGGCCGAAGAAAATTTATCACAAGGCCGATAACTGAACTAACAATTACAATATAAAATACACTTGAAAGATTTATTCTCATTTAATCAGAAAAAAATTATACAGTAAGATTATTTAAATAATTAAATAGTGAAGTTATTCAATTACTACCCTGTTTGAAAGCTCATTTGTATCATCTGGCTTAATTGGAAAATGTTTGCTTAAAATTTTCCCTACTTCTTCTACCCCGTGAATTATTCCTTTGCTGAAATTTCCCCTTAAAAACATCTTCTGCATTTCGTCTTTAATTGAATCCCATGTCTTGGTCTCAACTTTTTCGTTTATTCCTTTATCAGCTAGTATATGGAACTGCCTGCTTTCAAGTAGGATAAATATTAATATTCCTGTGTTATCTCTTGTTTTATCAATTCCTAATTTAAAGAACTCCTCTTCAGCAAGAGCACGAACAGTTTTTTTTCTTTGGAGGAATGCCTTATGCTCTTTAATACTTACACAAATTTCACCTGCTGTAGTCTTCTCGACTTGCGTTATCTTATTTGAAATTCTAAGAAGTTCATCATCATTTAAGAAATAATATATTAATTGTTTTTCCATATATATTTAAAACTATTAAACTGAATTAAATAAAACAATAAATTTAAAATTTATACAATAAAAAACCCTCCTTTTATAGGAGGGCTAAAATTGTTATCTGTTATTTAATATAAAATAAAATCTTATTTGCTTATAATGTCAATATCTCCACCCGAAGTTTTTACATATAGTGGCTCTCCCCCATTATTTAAATCAGCTTCAAACCGAGTAGATGAGATCTTTTTAGCATGATTCGCAGTTAAATCACAACTAATACTTCCACCTGAAGTATGCATATTAGCAGTTGCATTAAAATCCTGAGGGAGTCTTATTTGAATATCGCCTCCTGAGGTGCTTAAATCTATTCCTTTATTTACTCCTTTATAATCTAGGTAAATATCACCACCTGAAGTTGAAGCATTAATTTTAGAATCACTTCCTCTTAAATTTATATCCCCACCTGAAGTTGAAGCTTCAAAATCTCCCTGGAAATTCATGCCGGATATATCTCCGCCCGAAGTTGAAAGGTTAAACACACCTTCTGTATTTTCAATACTGATATCACCTCCGGATGTAGATATTTTTAAATTTCCGGAAATATTTTTTGTATATACATCACCACCGCTGGTTTTTATTTTTTCATTAAATTTTATCGGAACTTTGATTTCAAGCTTTAACCTAATACCACTTGAGAACCAGCTAAAAAAAGAGTGCTCTCTTTTTGCAATCACTTCTACATTATCTTCGTCATTATAAAAATCAAATTTCATTTTATCTTCTGCTTTGTTATTTCCAAGTATTTTTATATATACTTCATTCTTATCCCATGAGGTAACCTTTACATCACCACTGGAGACCTCAACTTTTAAATTTTTACCTGGTGATATTTGGAATGTCCTTTCCTTAAGCACTTTTAAATCTCCTGCAAATGCATTTATGCAGGCAGCTGATAAAATAAAAATGAAAAATACGATTGTAGTTTTTTTTACCATTTTACACCTCTTATTATATATTATATTAGACTTTAAAAGGAAAAACGGTTACCGTTTTGTTTTGTGTATATTTTATTTTATGAATGGTAATCAATTAGATTAAGAATATGCTTGTTTTATAAAACCGTTTTTTACCAGGAAATAATTTATATTAAATTACAATAATCTTTTAGAATTGAATGATAAAGGGCCCTATTGCAGTAAGAGCGGTTTTATATGATCCCCCGAGATCCGTTGATAAAGCTTTAATTACTCATTAGGTTCATGCAAGATCCGGATTAAATTTTTAATTATAAACAAAAATGAAAATTTATTGAGGTATAGAATTATAAGTCAAAAGTTAAAATTTTAAAGTCAAAAATATTTAAATAAATTTTGATCAATGATTATGATATTGATACTTTTTTTTGACTTTTTACTTTTTTATAACCTTCATCATTTTTACTATATTTAAAACTAATTTATAAATCGTTTTGGAGGTTACTATCAGTAAACAAAATAAAGGTAAATCAGAGACAATTGATAAAATTGTTTCACTTGCTAAAAGAAGAGGATTTGTTTTTCAGTCGAGTGAGATTTACGGCGGATTAAACGGGTGCTGGGATTACGGTCCTTTAGGAGTAGAACTCTTAAAAAATATTAAAGAAGAATGGTGGAAATTTATGACCTACCGGGATAATATTGAGGGTCTTGATGCTTCTATTTTAATGCACCCTAAAGTATGGGAAGCTTCCGGGCATGTTGAAAACTTTACGGATCCGATGATTGATTGCAAACAATGCAAATCAAGATATAGGCTTGATACAATTTCTGATCTTGTTTCAGAAAAAAATAAAAAAAGAATAATTGATGAAATGGGTGTATCAATATCGGGGGATTCGCTTGATGATAAGTTCATCTCGATTTTAGAAGATAGTTATTTAGTAAAAGAATTGATTCCTTTGTTAAATTGTCCTCAATGTGGTGATAAAGAAACATTTACAATACCACGTCAATTCAATCTAATGTTTAAAACTTTCATTGGACCCGTTGAGGATTCTGGTTCGGTGGTTTATTTGAGACCTGAAACAGCCCAGGGTATTTATGTAAATTTCTTGAATGTTCAACAATCATCCAGACAAAAAATTCCTTTCGGGATTGCCCAAATTGGTAAGGCTTTTAGAAACGAAATTAATACTAAAAACTTTTTATTCAGAACAAGAGAATTCGAGCAAATGGAAATGCAATTTTTTATTAATCCTTCTAACGATAAAAAATGGTATGATTACTGGAAAGCTGAAAGACTGGGATGGTTCAAATCTTTGGGAATGAATGAAGAGAAATTAAGATATCATGATCACCCGCCAAACAAACTTGCTCATTATGCTAAAGAAGCTACAGATATTGAATACAAGTTCCCGTTTGGCTGGGGGGAAATCGAAGGAATTCATAATAGAACGAATTATGATTTAACAAAGCATGAACAATTTTCAGGGAAATCATTAAAATATTTTGATGAATCTCTGAATGAAAAATATATTCCCTATATAATTGAAACCTCTGCCGGAGCAAGCAGATCTTTCATGGCTTTTTTAATTGATGCTTATGATGAAGAAGAAGTAAGGGGAGAGAAGCGTTCAATTTTGAAGTTTCATCCACATCTCGCACCTATTAAGGCAGCTGTGCTTCCTTTGGTTAATAAAGATGGAATGCAGGAGCTAGCTCAAAAAATTGAAAAAGATCTTAGAAAAAGATTGAAAGTTTTTTATGATGATAAAGGCGCGGTTGGAAGAAGATACAGAAGACAGGATGAAGCAGGAACTCCATTCTGTATTACTGTTGATACTCAGACATTAGAGGATAAAACAGTAACTGTACGTGAAAGAGATTCTATGGAACAAGTAAGAATAGAGAGCAGTAATTCATTAAAATATTTGATTGATAAGCTGCATGTAGATTAAAGTTTATTTTCTAAAAATATTTTTTAGAAAATCTAAAAGGAGAAGAAATGCATAAACTTAAAACGTTAGTTTCATTATTAGTTCTTTCTTTTTTGATATTTTCACTAACGGGAGGAGATTGCGGAAAGCAGACTACAGGACCAATTGCTGTAAAAACAGTAGCAGCTCCACAAAATGTAAAGGTAGTTCTTGGAGCTGCACCAATTGATTCTTCGGTTACACAAAATTCTTATGCAATAGTTTCATGGGATGCATCTGCTGATGAGAATAATACAGATTTCCGCGGCTACAGGATAATTACAGTAGAGTTGGGTTCTTCAAACCAGGTTAAACTAAATCTTGAAGAAAAAGCTCTTAATAAATCTGTAAAATCTTATACCGTCAATGATATTGAACCGATGAAAAGATATAAGACATTGGTTGTTGCCGAATTAACAGACGGTACCAGGAGCGATTCGGTTGAAACTCCTGTATATGGAGGAATTTATTTTAATACCAACGGTTCAGTTGATTCTTATAATTCAAGCAGCAATTCTCAAAGCGGTTATGGATGGGACATAACTACCGGAGAAGGAACTCAATATTCTTTCATTCAGGCTAATTCTAAGAAAATTGATTTGCATATGAGAGAAGAAAGTACCGGTGCACTCTTCTTTAAATCGCCGGATTTTCTAGATGAATTACTGGGTACCAGTTATAAATATACTAAAATGGATTTAATTGGTTACGGAGCGGAAGCCTTTAATGAAACTATTATTAGTAAACCGGATAGTCTGTTCAGAACTGAAGCACCGGTAAGTAAAGATGGTGTTTATTTATTAAAAACCGAGGAAGGTAATTATATAAAAATCTGGGTAAAAAATATAGAACAAACCGGGAATCCAGCTTATTTTAATGTTAAATTCTATTATAAAGTTCAGCCAATAGCCGGATTGAGAATTCTCAAAAGATAATTTTTGCAACTTTTATTTTATATATATGTATAAGCGGAGAGAAGTTTTTGAACTTTTCTTCGCTTTTTTGTTTAGTAAATTTATAGCTAAAAAGTGCCAGTCACTTTTAAAGTGACTGACACTTGGAGATAGTTAATTTTGAAAAAAAATTTCATCATAGTTTTTTTAATCGGTATCGGCTCTGTTTTTGCTCAAACTACAAAATACGATTCGCTTGTCGTGGCGGGTATTCACCAGATTTATAATATAAAATTTCAAAAAGCCGAGTCCACTTTCCGATTACTGATTGCAGATTACCCTAATCATCCTGCAGGAAGGTTTTTTCTTGCAATGATAGACTGGTGGAAAATACTATTAGACCCTGATTCCGAAACTAAAGATGATATCTTTTTTCAGAAGCTTGAAGATGTAATTTATCAATGTGATCAAATTTTAAAAAAAGATCCGGATAACGTCGATGCCTTATTTTTTAAAGGTGGCGCAATAGGGTTTAGGGGAAGGCTAAGAGCATTTAGGGAAAGCTGGCTTAAAGCTGCTGATGACGGAAGGGAAGCTTTGCCAATCGTTGAAAAGGCCGCTACACTTGATCCGAAAAATGTTGATGTTCAGCTCGGTTTTGGAATTTATGATTATTATGCTGCAGTTATTCCTGAGCAAAATCCTATCTTAAAACCATTAATGATCTTTTTCCCTTCCGGTGACAAAGAAAGAGGAATTAAGGAATTGAAGAATACTGCTGAAAATGGTAAATACACAAAATATGAAGCCAGGTATTTTTTAATGACTCTATATTATAATTATGAAAATAATCCGTTTGCTGCAGATGAATATGCAAGAGAACTAACTAAAGATTTCCCTGATAATCCAACATTCGAAAGATGGGAAGGTAGAATTTCTGTTAAAAAGGGAGATTATCCAACTGCTTTTAAAATATTTAAGGATGTATTAAGAAAAGGAGAAATGAATTATCCGGGTTATAATACATTAAATGCAAAAAGAGAAGCAACTTATTACCTGGGTGTTCAATATAAGAATTTAAAGCAGCTTGATTCTGCTAAATATTATTTTAATGAATGTGCTCAGCTGTCAAAACAACTTGAAAAAGGAAAAGAAGAGTCAGGTTTCCTTATTAATTCTTATCTTTATTTAGGAATGGTTAATGATCTACAGGGAATCCGGAATAAAGCAGTCAGATACTATAAAGAATTGCTTGATATGAGAGAATACGGGAAATCACATTCACTTGCAAAAAGTTATTTAGATAATCCATATAAGGAATGATGATTAGTCAGAATAGATCGTGATTTTAACAAATTTATAAAGTTGTTGATACGGATATTCTATGTAATCCGCCTATTAATCCCATTGAAGAAAAACCATAATCAAAATTGTATTTGGATATTACCAGACCCAAACCAATATTTAATCCGGCAACTCCGGAAGTCGTTCCGATTTTTAAATCTTTTCTGGTTTGATTATCATATCCTAGGCGAAGTCTTAAAGCTTTGCTCAGTGTAAATTCAGCTCCTACAGTAAATGCATTGAATCTCTGTCCAAAATTATCTCTTTTTTCATTTAGCTGGTGAAAATCAAGTGACAGACGTAAAGGAAGATGAGCAAGTCTTTTGGAAACACCGATAACTATATCGAGAGGCAATGATTCTCTTGTAGTTTCATAAGCTGAAAGTTGAGCACCGGCATTTAATATTGCAAAACCAACATCAAATTCATCTTTAGGAATTATATAATGCAAACCAAAATCCGCAGCTAATCCTGATGATGAATAACCGGCAATACTTGAATAGATTACTTTTCCATTGATACCGTAATAAAAATTTTTATCTAATGTGTTTGCATAACCTAAAATGAAAACGACATCTCCTGCGCTGAAATTCCCCGTTTTTTCTCCATTTTCGTTAGCTCCCTGGAAATCTCCGTAATTAATATATTTTACTGCAGCACCTATTCTTCCGATTCCTTCTATTTCAGTTGAATAAGCAAGACTTGTAAGGTTAATATCTAAAAGATGTTTTAAATAAGAAAAAGAGATCGGACTTTCATTTAATAAACCCAAACCAGCAGGATTAAAAAATATTACATTAGCATCATCATTATTGGATACAAAGCTTCCGGCTAATGCACCGGCTCTGGCGCTATTATCTAATCTTAAAAATTCATATATATGCTGTCCGAAAGAAATTTTTGTTAAAAATAAAAAGAAAAGGAAGAACAAGAATTTATTTCTCATTAAAAAATCCTCTGATTTTTGCTTCTGTTATTTAAAGATATTATGAAATAAAGGCAAGGGGAAAAGATTGTTTTTAAGTCTATGTATTTTAAATAATTGTGATTTTGAAATTTTATTATAAACTTGAATTAAGGTAATTTTCATTGTGATCTTTAGAGGATTTGCTTACAATTAAAATAATTTAAGGAGTTAAAATGAATCAGATAAAATATATTCTGCTCCTGTTACTATTTATTTTTCCGGCGTGTTCAACTTTAATATTAAAACCTGCCAATTTTGCCTGGCCGGTTGAGTCTGTGCTCAAAGTTGATGACAATGGATTTGTTAAGGAACAAAGATTTTCTTTTTCCTTTAATGCAAAGGATTTATTCTACCAGGAAACAGGCGATTCTCTCGGATACCGTAATAAAGAATTACATTTAATTCGGGATTCTAAAGGTTTTTATTTTTTAACTGCAAATAATTTCAAAAATATTTATGTATTTAATGATGATGATGGTTCTTTAAAGCTTAATAATAAAATTGAAATTTCGGATACAATTGGTATGAAAAATCCAGCCTTTAATCAGAGAGCACCTTATATAGAACTGTTATATAATAATAACAGTGTCAATCTGACCAATGAAGGAATTATTGAGGGAGACAAAAAATGAAAAAGAACATTTTTTTTACGGGAATAGTCTTAATATTATTTTTAGTTGTTAACCTTTCATATGCACAGCAGGATTACCAGATTGTACAAAACTTCAAAGCTAAAGCACAAAAAATCGAAAATTCAATAAAGAATGCAGATTCATTATCACAATTAAATCAAATATCTTCCGATATTGAAAAACTGAAAGATGATTATAGTCAATACAAAAATCTTTTGGATAAAAGTCTTTACCCTGATGACTTTAACAGTTCGATTGACAAATTGAATAATCAACTTTCCCTAAGGAAAGGGGATTTCACACAGATAAATGTTCTTCAGACACAGGTAGTAGAACTAAAGGATCAATTCGATCAGTTAAATCAAAGAAATAATGAACTGATGAACCAGGTTTCACAGCTGGAAGAGCAAAGCAAAAAAGATAAACAAAAGATTGCTCAATTGGAAAGAAGTGTTGCCGAATTAAAAGCTTCAATAAAAAAACGAGATGATCTTGTTATGAAAATGGTTGACAGCTTAATCCCTGCTTCTTCGAGAGTTCAGAATATGTCGTCAGAACAAAAGCAGAACGTGATAGCGGAAGCTAAAAAAGTAAATTTGATTTCAAATATTGCTAAATCGATCCGTGATAATATTAAATTTATTGAACTGACAAAATTAAATCCTGATGATATAGATCAGATGAAAAAGCAGGAAGCTGACTTTGCAAAAATGTGGCGAAATGTTGGTCCTAAGATTATTGATATTTATTCTGAGAAAGGTGAAAATATAAATCATCTTAAAGAAATTGATTCTGCATTTACGAAATGGCACAATGTAATAAATGATGAACCATGGAATACAATAAGGGAGGATTATGCAAAATATAATATCAAGCTTCCCAAATTCAATTCAGGTAAAGAATTTATGCGCACAATGGATTCATATATTGATGATCAGATAAAGAGTGTTAAGATAAAAGGTAAAGAAGAAGCCGAACAGGAATATAATTACTTTGTTGATACTGTTTGGTTCACACAGGTTAAAGCTAAATGGATTCCATATTTAACCGAAAATAATATGATTCAGACAGCTCAAAAAGATTCTATTGAAAATAAAATTTCCAAGTGGAATGATGAAATTCATCCTGACAATTTTAACTGGCTTTATATTATTATTGGTTTACTTGTTGTTGTCATTGCTATTCTTCTGTTTAGAAAAAGAAACCCGAAGGAGGAGGGCAGCGTATAATTAGCTGGAAAATTTAAATTTCCTTCAATAAGGATAATTATAATTTACCTTGTTGCACTTATATACCATAAGTAGTTTAATCAAGGAAATTTTTAGAGAGTTTATAAAAATGAATACTTTAAAAACAGTCTTCTTAATGACTGTAATGATGATTTTGTTTTTACTCGTTGGCTATCTTATTGGTGGCTCAACAGGTATGACAATTGCTTTTATATTTTCATTATTAATGAATTTTGGATCTTATTGGTTCTCTGATAAAGTTGTCCTATCAATGTATAGAGCAAAGCTGGTAACAAAAGAAACTGCTCCAAATCTTTATACAATAGTAGATGAATTGGCTAAGGAAGCAAATTTACCAATGCCAAAAGTATATATAATTGAAGACGCTACACCAAATGCATTTGCTACAGGAAGGAATCCTGAAAATGCTGCAATTGCTGCAACGACAGGAATATTAAGAATACTTGATTCCAATGAATTGCGGGGTGTCCTTTCGCATGAACTCTCACATGTAAAGCATCGTGATATTTTGATAGGTACAATAGCTGCTACATTGGTAGGTACAATTACTTATGTAGCTCAAATAGCAGGGTGGGCTTTAATGTTTGGAGGAAGAGGAGGTGACGATGATAATGGACTTTCGTCATTGTTTTTAATTATCCTGGCTCCTATTGTTGCTGTTCTCCTGCAACTAGCTGTTTCCAGGTCAAGAGAATATATGGCCGATGAAAGTGGTGCGGAAATTTCCAAGCACCCTTTGTCATTAGCGTCTGCTTTACAAAAATTATCAAAAGCTAATGAGATGAAATCTGTAAATAACGCAACGCCGGCTACAGCACATATGTTTATAGTAAATCCTTTAACCAGAAGCGGTTTAATGAAACTTTTTTCCACTCACCCTCCCATTGGAGAAAGAATAAAAAGGTTACATAATATGGCTTCCTGAGAAAAGTAATTCCTTTAATTATTAAAAAATTAATATTTTTTATTAATAGCTTGCAAAAACCAAAAATTTATTATGTTTACTAGTTAAAAAAATCAAATCTGTCAAAAACAGGTTTGAATTCATATGAATTATCAAAAAATAATTTTAGTAATAAAATAAGGAATTTTTTATGTCGACATCGATATATAAAGAACCAGCACCAATTAGAGATAAAGAGAATCCTTTTGAATCCATGATGCAGCGTTTTGACCATGCGGCTTCTGTCTTAGGATTGGATGAAGGAATATATAATTATTTGAAAGTTCCGGTTAAGCAAATTATTACTTCAATCCCGATAATAATGGATAACGGTAAAATAGAAGTTTTTGAAGGCTACAGGATTATCCATAATGATATTTTAGGCCCCTCAAAAGGTGGCATTCGATATGCGCCGGATGTTAACCTTGATGAAATGAAAGCACTCGCAGCGTGGATGACATGGAAGTGTGCTATAGTTAATATACCTTTCGGAGGTGCTAAAGGTGGAATTAGATGTGATCCGACAAAGTTAAGTATTAATGAACTTGAAAGATTAACAAGGAGATTTACTTCAAACTTACTTGATGTGTTTGGTCCTGATAAAGATATACCGGCACCAGATATGAATACAAATGAACAAACCATGGCTTGGATTATGGATACGTTCAGCATGCATCAGAAAAAAACTGAAAACTCTGTTGTTACCGGGAAACCAAGTATCCTTGGGGGTTCATTAGGCAGGCGAGAAGCAACCGGCAGAGGAGTAATGATCGTATCTTTGGGCGCACTTCAAAAATTAGGATTGAAACCGTCTGATTCAACTGTTGTTGTTCAGGGGTTTGGCAATGTCGGTTCGGTTGCAGCTTCATTAATGTTTGAACGGGGTATAAAAATTATCGGCTTAAGTGATATTAATGGAGCAATATATAATCCTAAAGGATTCGTTGTTCCCGAAGTTATTGAGTATGTTGAAAAAAATAAAACTTTAGTAAATTATCCTGATGCAGAAGTTATTACTAATGAAGAATTGCTCGAATTGGAGTGTGATATTTTAGTACCGGCAGCCAAAGAAGATCAAATAACAAAAAACAATGCTCCCAAACTTAGATGTAAGATTATTGCTGAAGGAGCTAATGGGCCCACAACTGCAAAAGCAGATCCTATTTTACAGGAGAATGGTATTTTGGTGATCCCGGATATATTAGCAAATGCCGGTGGTGTAACCGTTTCCTATTTTGAATGGGTCCAGGATAGAATGGGTTATTTCTGGACATTAGACAGAGTTAACCGAAGATTGGGTAGAATGATGCATGCAGCTTTTATGAATGTTTATAAAGCAGCGGCACAATATAACGTTTCTTTAAGAATTGGAGCATATATTCTTGCTATCGAAAAAGTTGCAAAAACTTTGAAGATACGTGGGATTTATGCATAAGAATTTTTTGTTTTGATAAAAATAACTATAAAAAATTTCTTTTTAATTTTTTTCCTTGTTAGTACTTGTGTTCTTAGTCAAACCAGGGATAATCTGGAAATATTTTATACCCTCGTTGACTCTTCGGGAGAAAGCTTACTTAGAAATCTTCCTGAGTCAAGTAAAGATATAAATCTAAACATGCATTTAGGTGAATCTTATTCTTTGTTTGAGAATCATTTAATGGCGGTCTTTAACAAAGCAGGGTTTAAAATAAATTTAAAAGATTCTACTGAAAAAAAAATCTATGTTAATTATGTATTGGATCAAGTAAAAGTAAATTATGGTGAAATGTTTAGAAGCGGGTTTTTCGGAAGTTATTTATTACCAAGAAAACTTGAAATTTCAGGTAATTATTCAATTAAAAACAAATCATTTGTATATAAAGAATTTCACTACAGTCATATCGATACAGTTAGGGTTGATAATGTCAAAACCCTGGAAAATAGTTCTTATTCATTTACACAAGGAAATGTTCCGCCGGAACCATTCTTCTCAAGTTTATTTGAACCATTGATAGCAGTTGGCACAGCAGCCATTGCGGTATTTTTATTCTTTACTATACGAAGTAAATAGAAAACATTAAATATTTTTATACTCGTGAATTTGACATTTTAATTATTAATACAGTATATTAGTAGGCTGAATTTAAAATTCGTTCTTAACTTTTATTGTTGAAAAAAATTGCAAAAGGAATAATTCATTTTTTAATCTCTTGACATTATTAAAAAGAGAAAGTAAATTTGAAACCCTTTTGAAAATGAATTTAAAAGTTTTGTTCTTTGAAAGAGTGAGTGCATTTAACCAGTCAGTTAAATGGTTTCAATCGAGCGTCTATACGCCAAGATTACAAAAAATTTAAACTTTCTACAACGGAGAGTTTGATCCTGGCTCAGGACGAACGCTGGCGGCGTGCTTAACACATGCAAGTCTACGAGAATAAGGTAGCAATATCTTTAGTAAAGTGGCGCACGGGTGAGTAACACGTAAGTAATCTACCTTCAGGTTTGGAATAACCCCGAGAAATCGGTGCTAATACCGAATGATGCAGCGGCACCACATGGTGATGTTGTTAAAGTTCTTGAAGCGCCTGG
>CAVRQC010000034.1:0-38454 GCA_963723205.1 uncultured Ignavibacteriales bacterium | reverse complement strand
TACACAAGAAAGATTCGTAGACACATTATTTCTATGCTGCAACTTCCCATGTATTTCCGCTGAATAGAAGTTTTCTTAAATCTCCCTCACCCTTTATTTTTTTGATATTATTTATCTGCTCATGAAAATCTTCATTATATGTGGATTTGATTTCCTGTCTTAAAATGCCCACAGGAGTTGGAAATCCTTCCATTTCATTCAAATGAGATAATATATTTGCTGCAGCATTTGTTTTTTCAAATTCATTATGAATCCAAAGATCATTAATAGAATATTTTCCATTTGAAATATCAACCACTTCAGGTGTTAAACCATTCAGCCTGATTCCTTTATCATTATTTTTGCCGAATACCATTGGTTTATTATGCTCAAGGAATAATACATTATCAGCTCTGGTTTCTTTATCAGTCAGGATTTCAAATGCACCATCATTAAATATATTACAATTCTGATATACTTCAATAAATGCAGTTCCTTTATGTTCACCTGCTCTTTTCATCATTTCTTTCAGATGTTTAGGATCTCTATCCAGTGAACGGGAAACAAATGTAGCCCCTGAACCAATAGCAAGGCTCAAAGGATTAAACGGAAAATCTATACTGCCAAAAGGAGTGCTTTTTGTTTTCTTTCCCTTTTCAGATGTAGGAGAATATTGTCCCTTGGTTAATCCATAAATTCTATTATTAAAAAGTAGAATTTTTATATCGATATTTCTCCGGCATGCATGTATAAAATGATTTCCGCCGATACTTAATAAATCACCGTCACCGGTTGCTACCCAAACTGATAGTTCAGGATTATTTACTTTTATTCCGGTTGCTATTGCAGGAGCTCTTCCATGTATACCGTGAATTCCATAAGTATTCATATAATAAGGAAATCTTGCTGCACACCCAATACCGGAAATCCAAACAAAATTTTCCAGTTTAATATTTAAATCCGGAGAAACTCTTTGCATTTGTGCCAGTATGGAATAGTCTCCACAACCAGGACACCATCTTACATCCTGAGAAGATGAAAAATCTTTTGCATTTAATTTTACTCCGTTGTCATTTCCGGTTTTTAGATTAGCTTCAGCCATTTATCTCACCTCCTAATATTGATTCGATCTTATTTTCAATTTCCGAAGATTTAAAAGGAAGTCCCTGAATTTTATTAAATTGAATAATATCATCAGTAAACTCAGTTTTAAGTATTTTACTAAATTGTCCCAGGTTCAATTCAGCGCAGAGAATCTTTTTATATTTTTTTAATACTTCACCGGTATTTTTAGGAAGAGGATTTAAATATCGAAAATGTGCCTGTGCAACTTTTTTACCGTTCTTTTTAACTTTATTAACAGCTTCAGTTATTGCACCATAAGTGCCACCCCATCCAATTACTAGAAGCTCAGCATCATCATCTCCTTCAACTTTTAACTCAGGGATATCATTCTCAATATTTTTAACTTTTTGTGCTCTTAATCTAATCATAAATTCATGGTTTTGAGGATCATAACTTACATTTCCGGTTATATTTGCTTTCTCCAAACCACCTAAACGATGCTCTAAACCCGGAGTGCCGGGTAAAGCCCATGGTCTGGATAAATTCTCATCTCTGGAATAAGGATCAAAACCTGTTTGCCCATTTTCTTTTGCTTCAACAAACTTCGGTTTCATTTCAGGAATATTATCAGGTTCAGGAATTTTCCACGGTTCAGATCCATTAGCAATATAACCATCAGAAAGATACATTACAGGAACCATATATTTTAATGCGATTCTTGAAGCTTCAATAGCCAAGCTGAAACAATCAGCTGGAGTAGAAGGAGCTACAACAGCAACCGGTGCTTCACCATTTCTTCCAAACATTGCCTGGAGTAAATCGGACTGTTCGGTTTTTGTCGGGAGACCTGTACTAGGTCCTCCTCTTTGTACATCTATAATTACCAATGGAAGTTCAGTCATAACTGCCAAACCGATTGCTTCTGTTTTTAGTGCAACACCAGGACCACTGGTTGTTGTTATTGCAAGAGCACCGGAAAAGGATGCACCAATTGCAGCCGTGATAGCTGCTATTTCATCTTCTGCCTGAAAAGTTCTAACTCCAAAATTCTTATGTTTGCTTAATTCATGTAAAATATCCGAGGCAGGTGTAATCGGGTAAGAGCCTAAAAATAACGGTAAACCGGTTTTAACTGATGCAGCTACAAACCCAAGTGCCAAAGCTTCATTCCCGGAAATATTTCTATAAATTCCGGGAGACAATTTTGCCGGAGCTACCTGGTACCGTGTAGTAAATATTTCGGTATTTTCCCCGAAGTAATAACCGGCCTTTAATACTTTTTCATTAGCTGCAGCTATTTCAGGAGAAGATTTAAATTTTACTTTTATCCAGTTAAGTGTCGGTTCAAACGGCCTGCTGTATAACCAATACATCATTCCGAGAGCAAAAAAGTTTTTACACCTGCCAATTTCTTTTGCTGATAATCCACTATCTTCTAATGCAGTAGCAGTTAATTTACTAAGCGGAACCTGGACAACATTATAACCATCCAAAGAAGAATCTTCGAGCGGATTCGTTTCATAACCAGCTAATCTTAAATTTTTAGAATCAAAAGAATCAATATTAATAATGATTGATCCGCCTTTTTTTAATTCATTCAAATTTGTTTTTAGTGCAGCAGGATTCATTGCCACAAGAACATCAGGAGAATCACCGGGAGTTTGTATATCATTACTGCTGAAATGCAATTGAAAACCGCTTACTCCATATGTTGTTCCTGCAGGAGCCCTGATCTCAGCTGGGAAATCTGGTAAAGTACTTACATCATTCCCAACTATAGCACTGGTATTTGTAAATTGTGTGCCTGTAAGCTGCATTCCATCACCGGAATCACCGGCGAATCTTACAATAACATCATTTAAATCGACAATACCTTTAGTCATTTAGTCACTCTTATTTTGTTAACAATATTATTATTTACTTAACTGAAATAAATGCTTTTTCTGGGATTATAATTGGTGCTGATTATAAAAAGAAGATCTGACAAGATTCTAATATTCCAATTCACAGGATAATAGCACTACTAAAATTTTTAATAAACTTAATTAAAATTTGAACGATTTCAATACAATTTTTATTCAAATAATTTTCAGTCGCTATCCACAAGTTTGAAATTCTATTATCGCAATAAAATTAAACATTAATTTCAATGATGTCTGTAATCTCTTTCTTTCTGTGCTTTAATTCACACATAAAATATGGCTGGCAATTGAGAAATGAACTCAGAGCAGAAAAATTCAGAATTTAAAATTTATTTATCCGCCTGTAAATAAAATCTGAAATACGATCAGCAATAAATTTACATCGTTGAATAAATTTAATATAGTTCCCCTTAAATAAAAAATCTCAATATTCTATATTCTAATACCTTCCGTACCTATAGGAAAAAGATTTGAATTAAAAAAGCCGAGGTTGTTTATTGCTCCATCTCTTTTTAATATTACTATTTCAGCGTTTCTACCTGCTGCTACTTTTTTTGCAGCTGTAATTGCTTCTTCTTCAGTATTGTGTACTGAGATTAAAGCTTTTAATCCTTCTTGCTTAACTGCCCAATCATTAATATGCGGAGTGACATATATTTTATTCATGTTTAAACCTTTCCTTTTTTATAAAATCCTATATGTATTAGACTAATTTCTAAATAAAAAGTTTGTGATATAATTTCCATTACCTGGATCACTTAATTGTCTTAATTTTTTTAAATGTTATAATAGAAATTTATAAGGTAAAAATCAAATATTAACTATATAAATTAGGTTACTGTATCTTATTGCATAATTATATTAGATTATATTATAGAATATTTTAACAATTTCAATGTGGGGATATGTTTTTAATTAACCCGGTTCAAATAAAAACCGGGTTAGTGAAGTGCTTATTTATGAAATTAATTAACTTCCCAGGTATTCCCGCTGAATAACATTTTTTCGAGGTCACCTTCCCCTTTAGCGCTTTTTACCTGTGAAATCTGTTTTTCAACACCTTCATCATAAGTTGGTTTTGATATTTGTCTGAACACTCCGACAGGTGTAGGGAACTCAGGATTATCCGTTAAGTGAGCAAGAAGAGTAGCACGTAGAGGAGAGGCATCATGCTCATCATGAACAAGAAGATCATTAACACTATTTTCGCCTTCATTAATGTTTACAATTACCGGTTTCATTCCATCGAGCTTAATCCCTTTGTCTTTATTTATCCCGAAAATCATCGGTTTATCATGCTCAAGAACTAAAAGATGATCACCTTTTACTTTTTTATCGGAAAAGATATCGAATGCTCCGTCATTAAATATCACACAATTCTGGAATATTTCGATAAAAGCAGTACCTTTATGATCAGCAGCCCGCTTTATTAAAGTTTGCAGATGTTTAGGATCTCTATCAATTCCTCTGGCAATAAAAGTTGCATCTGCACCTAAAGCTAATGATACTGGATTAAAAGGGTAATCCACACTTCCAAAAGGAGTTGTTTTTGTTTTCTTCCCCTGTTCAGAAGTTGGGGAATACTGACCTTTTGTTAATCCATAAATTCTATTATTGAAAAGAAGAATTTTAAGATCTATATTTTTTCTGCATGCGTGAATAAAGTGATTACCACCGATGCTTAATAAATCTCCATCACCTGTAGCAACCCAAACAGATAGATCAGGACGGCTTACTTTTACTCCCGTAGCAATTGCAGGAGCTCTTCCGTGAATACCATGAAATCCATATGTGTCCATATAGTAAGGGAAACGCGAAGAACAACCGATACCTGAAATCCAAACTATTTTATCTCTATCCAACCCGACGATTTCAGGAAATGAGCGCTGAACCTGGGCAAGAATAGAATAATCTCCGCAGCCTGGGCACCATCTGACATCCTGGCCAGTTGCAAAATCTTTTGCAGTTAACTTTATTTTTTGATCAACTTTAATTTCGTCCATTAGTCTTACCTCCAAGTATTTCTCTTATTTTTGCTTCTATATCGGATGCCTTAAACGGTAATCCTCTTACAATATTAAAAGGTATAACAGGAATCAGATATTCACTTTTAATCAGTTTTGTCAGTTGACCAAGGTTTATTTCAGGAATTAAAATATTTTTAAACCTTTTTAAAACATCTAATGTATTCTTCGGAAAAGGATTCAAATATTTTAAATGAGCCTGCGAAACTGTAAGACCTGCTTTCCTTGCATCCACAACTGCTTCTTTTATAGCTCCGTATGTTCCACCCCAACCCAAGACTAAAAGCTCTCCCTGCTGTTCTCCCTCAACTTGAAGATCGGGAATATCTTTTACCATATTTCTAAGTTTTTTATCTCTAAGTTTAATCATTAGATCATGATTGTCAGGATCGTAACTTACGTTGCCAGAAATATTAGCTTTTTCCAAACCACCGATTCGATGTTCCAAACCGGGTGTACCTAATTTAACCCATGGCCGGGCAAGGTTTTCATCACGCATATATGGAGCAAATCCTTCTTTCTCTGTCCTGAATTTAACACGTATTTCCGGCAATTCATTTGCATGAGGAACCTTCCATGGTTCGGAACCGTTGGCTAGATAACCATCGGTTAAAAGAATAACCGGGATCATATATTTCATAGCAAGCTTTGATGCTTCCATTGCCATATAAAAACAATCACTCGGAGTAGAAGCGGCTATAACCGCCACTGGGGCTTCACCGTTTCTTCCATATACTGCTTGAAGCAAATCAGCTTGTTCTGTTTTTGTCGGAAGTCCTGTGCTTGGTCCGCCTCTTTGAACATCAACGATTACAAGCGGCAGTTCAGTCATCACTGCCAAACCGATAGCTTCGGTTTTTAAAGCGAGACCTGGTCCGCTTGTGGTTGTTATAGCCAGGTTGCCGGCATACGCTGCACCAATCGCCGAAGTCACCCCGGCAATTTCATCCTCAGCCTGGAATGTTTTTACGCCAAAATTTTTGTAAGTACTTAAATATTGTAATATTTCAGATGCAGGAGTAATAGGATATGATCCTAAGAATAACGGTAAACCGCTTTTAACTGAAGCAGCAAGAAATCCCAAAGCAGTAGCTTCATTTCCCGAAATACTTCTATAAGTACCTGATGGAAGTTTTGCAGAATCAACATTATACCGGGTAGTAAAAATTTCCGTCATCTCGCCAAAATTGTAACCAGCATTTAATGCCTTTTCATTAGCATCAACTATATCTGAATTTTTCTTAAATTTTTCTTTAATCCAATTTAAAGTTGGTTCTATAGGACGGTTATAAAGCCAATACATTACTCCTAGAGCAAAAAAGTTTTTACAACGGGCTTTTTCTTTTGGACCTAGCGGATTATCTTCAAGGGCTTTTGCAGTTAAAGAATTTATTGGAACCTGGTAAACTGTAAATCCTTTGAGTTCCCCATTCTCCAAAGGATTATTTTCATACTTTGCCAATTGTAAATTCTTTTTATCAAATGAATCGGTATTAACGATAATAGATGCACCAGGTTTTAATTCCGGTAAATTTTTCTTTAATGCTGCCGGATTCATTGCAACTAACACATCTGGCCTATCACCAGGGGTATAAACATCATTACTGCCGAAATGTAATTGAAAACCACTGACTCCATAAACTGTTCCCGAGGGGGCACGAATTTCTGCCGGGTAGTCAGGTAGAGTACTTAAATCGTTTCCGACTATTGCAGTAGTATCGCTGAATTGACTTCCGGTCAATTGCATACCATCTCCTGAATCACCTGCAAATCTGACCGTAACTTCAGTGAGATTCTGAATCTCTTTTTCTTTTATCATTTTTTTTGCTTCTAAGCTTTTTTGAATATTTAGTTAATTAAAAACGCGAAAGGATTTCCACAATTCGTGCCATAAATATTATGTGAGAAAAGTTTCTTTTTAGCTGAAATTCAAACACTTCTTATAAAAACCTATATTTTAAATTAATAATTTTTAAGAGTGAGATGTAAAATTTCTCAGAAGTGAAAAAGGAGAATAAATAATAGATAGTAAATTTTTTTTCATGTTTTATATATATGGGGATGTAAGCACAAGGATAGTCAGTATAATGAATAAGTAAAATTGTAATACTATTTCGCCTTATAATAACTTCAAAATTATATTATAAGAGTCGATTTCCTTAATAGCAAAACAACCTCTTTCATTGGCTTTCTTCAAATTTGAAACGCGGAATTCCCGATTTATTTGGATTTATTTTGAATCATTAGTTTTCCTGATGTAAGTAAAATCATATTCTGTTGTCCATGTTTCCCCATTATCAGTCGAACGTTGAGAAAATTGTCTGACCTTATTAGCTCCAAGGTTGTAAAAAGATAGTCTTCTTATATAAGAAGAAATGTCCTTTGCATGATCATAGCTGTAATAAACAATAGCTTTTTTTGTAGAATCATAGTTTCCTTCAAAATATATTGAATTGGAATTTTGATCCACCCAATACTGTTCCCATTTCTTTTTGTCCATATTAAAATGGTTGAAACTCTTACCTGTATAACCACTTACGCCTGTCCAGTTTTCCAGGATAACGGCTCCTTTTAAAATCTTTTCAATTTTACTGTCACCAACTTTTTGTTTCTGAGGATTATATACCTTCCACTCTCCTATCCAGAAATCAAACTTTTTTGCTTCCGGAAAATTTTCCAGTGACTTAACTGATTTCAATATTTCAGTAAACTCTTTTTCTTTCCTTATATTTTCCAAATCAGTATCTGTTTTTAATAGCGATGCCTGGTTGAAACCATTATCGACAGCTTCCTGAAGATATTTTAAAGCTTGTGATTTGTTATTAATAAGAGAATAAGTGCATGCAAGGTTATATAAAACAGCAGGATTTTTATTCGGTACTAACTTTAAATAATTTTCTATCGCTTCATTATATTTTTTTTGGGAATAGTAAAGACCTGCGAGTTTATAAATCGCAAGATTATTTCCCGGTTCACTTTTAATTACTTCCTGTAATAATTCTTCTGATTTCTGATATTCTTTGTTTTTAACAAGACTATCTGCTTCCTGAATTTTCGAATTTGCACTCTGGCAAAAAGAGGAAATTGAAAAAAGAAAAAGTAATACAACGATATTAAGTTTATGCATAATACCAGCCTCTTTTGAATTGGTTAAATCGGGAAAAATTGAGCTAAATAAATATTGTTTCTTATTAAAATTATATTTTTTATTAAGACATGCAATATTGAAATTACTTTAGACCATATCAGCAAAATATTTTCTACTAAAAAGAAGTGGGATAATAATTCCTATAAACAGAACAGTATTAAAGATTGCATTAACGATTACATCAAAATAAACAGAAATTGAAGTATCCACAACGAACCAGCAGATAATTCCTGCCAAGAAGCAGTTCCATGCCCACTTTTCTTTTTTCTTAAAAGGATAATGTGCAATAAATGAAAGAAAGATTCCCCATCCGAAAACAGTAGCACCTAGTACTCCATATATCCATTTCTGGAATGTAATTACCTCGCTGCTGATACCGGGAGGCTGAAAAAAAGTAGTGTTAACCTTATCGTTAAATAAAAGATTAAATAAGAATGTTTGATTAAACAGTGCGATATAAATTCCAAATAACGAAATAATTATACTAACAATTAAAAGCCATTTTTGCCAAAATGAGAAGCTATTCATTTTGTTTCCTATTTGTTAAGAATTTAATTCAAATAAGTTGTGTTTCTTTTATGCTTTCTACTTTAGGATAATTATAATTTACTATATCCAGCTTATCTATAGTTCCTTCAATTATAAAATTAGATCTATTCAGATCATCAGCAACTATGTTGCTTTCTGTCGGATTAGTAAATCCTCCGACTCCAATGTGAGGTATAAAAGGTATATCGAGACGTAATTCATTTGTTAAAATACCGGAATATAACTTATCATGAAGCTTAACAATATCACTGTAACCTTCATCCGGAACCAGGAATATATCAGTATAATCACTAAAAGAGTCTTTTACTATAACAGCAGACCTTAAAAAGAACTTTATTCTTTTGAAATTGGAGGTGTTTTCAACTATGTCTTCTACAAATTCATTTTGCAGAAAATTAAAAACAGGAAAGACAATTGTAAAATGAGGATTTACTACATCATAATATCTTGCATCATATTTTAACCGGATATTCTGTATCCATTCAAAATCTTCAGCTTTTAATTTTGGATATCCCAATACCAGCAGTGACAACAGCTACCCCCTCTTTTCATTTTAATAATTCAAACATAACAATTATAAATAAAATATAATAACATGAATATTCCAATAGCTGATATATCTATTCATCCGGATTAAAATGTTCTTTTATAATTAGAGTTTTTTATTGAGATAGAAATTATAACTTATATTTTATTTTAAGGAGGATTATCTCTTCTATGAAGTCTTTTTTATTTCTGATTCTATTGACTTTTTTGATAATTTCTAATGTATATGGGGATACACCTTCAAATGATTCGGCTGCAAGATTTATTAATTCCTTGCTTAAAAATCGGAGTCAATTAAATAATTTTATTTTACCTGAAGAATTAAATATCTCCAGGCGATTAGGAATAGAATATTCCGGAGTTGATAATAAATGCCTGATTTCTACTGACATTGCACCATCATTGAGAGAAGAGATCAACAATAAAAAATTATCTTACACATTTAAACTTGAAAAATTAAATGGGGATTATTTAAAATTAATTATTTCAATTCCATCCCGGCAGGTTAAAAAGGAATATTACTTTAAAGATTCATGTTTAATTTCACCCCCGTATTATTTTGCAAGAAACTGGAAGAAAGAAGAGAGCAAATATTTCATTTTTCATATTAGTGCTCCTTCATTATTTAATCATTATGCTGAAGAGAACCTAGATAATTTTGTTGATAAAATAAGTAAGGTATTAAAATTCAGTGATGAGCAGGTAAAAAAACTTAAGGAGAACAAAATTCACTATTACTTATGTAAAGACGGAAATGAAATAAAAAGACTTACAGGCTATGATACCCGTGGGTTGTATTATTTGCCTTATGATTATATAATATCGACATTCAATTGTCATTATCATGAAATTCTTCATCTGCTGATGAATTACAAATTAGAAAAACCTTCATTATATACTTTACCTTTATTGCAGGAAGGATTTGCAGTTGCTTTCGGCGGAAGAGGTGGAAAAGAACCTGATGTAATTCTTGATATGGGTGCTTTTTTAGCTAATAGTAATTTTCTTAATTATAATTCTTTATTGAGCAAAAAGGATTTCAATCAATTTGATGCTACAATGACATACCCTTTATCCGGTTTATACAATAAATTTTTGATAAATGAATTGGGAATAAATAAGTATCTAACACTTTATAAAAAATATTCCGGAAGTGAAGCGGTTATAGAGAAGCTTAAGATAAATCCAAATGATTTACCGCCTGCCGAAAAATGGAAAGACTATTTGGAAAATTATTCAGACAGTAATTCTATCAAAGCAGAAATTCCAAATTCCAATATGTTTAACGAAATTTATAAAAGAGATAAAATCTTTACTATTTCAGAAAATCGGGATTATTATTTGTTCCGGATTAGAGATACTTTGTTATTAAATCCGCCCTCAAAAATAAACAATTATCAAAGCAAATTATTCCATGAGTTATTTCCGCATAAATCATATCATGGTTAAGAGTTTGCTGTAATTGCAGATTCAAATGAAATTTCTGTTTATAATTTTTACTCAAATAATTTGATTGCAAAATATGTCAGAAGTATTTCATCATCAAATAAAAAAGTTCCGAAAATTAATAATCTCTATCAATTCATAATTAAGAAAAATATTTTTGATAAACCTTTAAACAAATTAATATTTAATTAAATCACCTATAAGCTCCTACAGGTTTTGGCAGTTCATTATTCAATTCTCTTCTTCAGGGAATGTCAGTTATATAGATTCATAAAAGATATCGTCAACATAACAATATCCCCAATTTTCTTCCGGCTCAAATGATTGAATTATGGGATGCCCCGTTAAATGGAAATGTTTGGTTGCATGTTTATTTTTAGAATTATCACAGCAGCCCACATGGCCGCATATTTTACAAACTCTTAAATGCACCCATCCATCACCTGACTGCAGACACTCTTCACAGCCTGTTGTATGTGGGGCTACATCATTTATCAATTTCAAGTGGGAGCATTGGTTCATACTTCAATCCTTTTTTTTATAATATATCACTAACAAAGTAATTTAATTGTGCTCTATTTCCCTCAAAGATGTTCTAAAAACTTTTTTAAAAATAGTCAAAATCAATTTTTGAAATGCTGCTAACTAAGTTATTATGTTCAGTCGGTTTTTTTAAGCATTTTTATTATTGGATATTTTTTTATTATCATAATAACAACTACAACACATAATTTATGAGGAATGATAATTAATTTCAGTTGTTCAATAACTAAGAATAGAGCATTCTTTAAATATAGTATTTGAATTCCATAAACAATTCTCTGAAAGGAGAAAACTATGTCAATTCGGCCAGTGAAAAAAATATTAAAGGCACAACCTACAATTGAAGGTGCCGGGGTAAATCTCCGCCGTGCTATTGGCTTTGGTGATCCTTCCGAAGTCGATCCTTTTCTACTTCTTGATGACTTTCGTAATGAACATCCTGAAGATTATCTTGCCGGTTTCCCATGGCACCCTCACCGCGGTATTGAAACAATTACATATGTTCTTGCCGGAAGTGTTGAACATGGCGACAGCATGGGGAACAAAGGTGTAATTTCATCTGGCGATGTTCAGTGGATGACTGCAGGAAGCGGAATCATTCACCAGGAAATGCCGAAAGGTGATCCGAATGGTCGAATGCACGGTTTTCAGCTTTGGGCAAATCTTCCTTCTGCATTGAAAATGACTACTCCGAGGTATCAGGAAATAAAATCACCCGATATGCCCGACGTAACGGATGATGATGGTACACATGTTAGGATTGTCTGTGGTAATTTCTGGGGTAAGAAAGGTCCGGTTGATGGTATAGCTGCTGATCCGATTTATATTGATGTATCTGTCCCGCCAGGTAAAAGAAAATCTTTACCAATCGATACAAGGAATACTGCTTTCGCTTACGTCTTTGCGGGCTCAGGGAAGTTCTGCAATGCTTCAGGTCCGCTTGCAGTTCCTACTGAAAGTGTAGGATGGCTGGATACTCACCCGCCTGTTGAAGCTGATAACCGCTCACTCATTCTTTTTGATAGTGGAGATGAAGTAACCGTTCAGGCAGGAGATGAAGGAATTCGTTTCCTTCTAATTTCCGGAAGACCCTTGAAAGAACCGGTTGCGTGGTACGGCCCGATAGTAATGAATACACAAGCAGAATTAAGGAAAGCTTTTGAGGAACTGCAGGATGGGACGTTTTTGAAAAATAAACAGAAGTAATTGAGATTAATTTGATTTTAACCAACTTGAAATAAATTTGTCGACCAATACTGAGACAGGATAATAACTATGAAATAAGCAATAACATAAATCCAGGATTTTTCATTTTAAAAAAAATTGTGTAATATTTTTTACCGTATGTATCTGACAAATAAAGAAGCTAAAAAATATAATTATAAATTTGGATAATTTTATATTTAGAGAAAATTGATTACTCAAAAAGAGATTAAAGTTAAGAGAATAACTTATTTCGCTCAGTTTTTTTCTCTTTATAGTATTAACCTTTTTAATTTCAAAATACAATTATTTAATTTACTTACATTCTTGATACTTTCATTTCAATAACATATCATTTCATAACTTTTCAAATACTAAAATTGTTGCAAGGATTAAAATGAAACTTTTTATTTATAATGTATTAGGAATTTTGTTTTTTTTAACAACAACAAGTATGGCACAATTACCTGAAAAAAGAATTATCGTCGGAACAGTTTATAATATATTTCATGAAGAATATCAGACGGACCAGGACTTCTTTTAAAGAAGTAGATAGAGATATCGCATTAATGAAGGCTTCACATATTACACATGTAATGATTTTTCCGATGAGCCGGTGGAACACTGATACAAAACAACTGCGATGGAAAAGAACCGACTATTTAGTAAAAAAGATTGAGAATGAAGATATGAAGTTTGTTCCTTTAATGCTTAAGGAAGAACAGTGCAGCCATTACTTCCCTATCTGGAAGTTCAAAGAAATCCCCGGAATGTGGAAAGAGTACAATATTAAAAATAATAGTAAAAATAATCGCGAGAATGTCGATTTTGCAGACCCAAGAGTTTACCCGCTTGTTGAAGCTTATTTTAAAGCAGTGATTGAAAGATATGGAAAAAGTCCAGCACTAAGTTTCTATAACATCTGGAATGAACCTCATTACGATTTCAACGCAGATCATGTTATTGAAAGTTATAAAGAATGGCTGAAAGAAAAATATGGTTCTTTATCTACTTTGCGTGTTGCCTGGGGAAAGGAGTACACAAATTGGGATCAGGTATCACCTTTTCTAAATGACAACTGGAATTCTTCCATGCCTCAGATCGATTGGATAATGTTCAAGAATAAATTAAACGGAATATTGCTGGGAAAGTTAAAACAGACTCTCAGAAAATATGATACTACACATGAGGTTAATGCCAATCCTGTTAGTACACCCTGGGCTAATTTTAATAATTATGGTTTTTATAATGTAGACAATTGGGAGGTTGCCGATTATGATGATTTCCACGGAATTTCATATTACCCAGATATCTGGGAATGAGCGCATAACTTAGAACCATGCCCCTTTTGGCTTCATAACCTGGCTTTTAATACCATCAGATGCGCATCGGGTAATAAAGATTATATTCTTACTGAATTATATACTAATGCTCAAAACGGACTGGCTTTAAACGGTTATTTAACCAAAGATTTTGTAACCCTTTTGGCATGGACAGCTTTGGCAAATAATTGCAAAGGGATGATTTACTGGAAATGGCTGCCGTTTATAAGGGGTCGCCAGTCATTGGGAAGAGGTTTATGCCAGGTAAACGGCAAACTTGCACCAAGAGGTGAAGCTGTAAAAGAACTTGGTGCTGTAATGAAAAAGTACGGCAAGTTATTATATCAGGCAAAACCCAAAAAACCTCAGGTAGCTGTTCTTGTGGATATGGTTGGACTTTTGAAAACACTTGAACAAACTACAGAACCTGCAACAAATAAATTTATGTTTGAAAGTAATGCTGGTTTATACAAAGCTCTTTTCGAAGGAAATATTTCGTCGGATATTTTAAGAATGGACAGAGAACTTACTTTGGAAACTCTGAAAAAATATAAAATTTTATTTCTGCCGTTTCAGATTGTAATGAGGAAAAACATTGCAGATTTACTAAAGGAATATGTAAAGCAAGGCGGATGGGTTGTTGCTGACGCAAGAACCGCAACTTTAAATGAATTGGATTTTGCATATAAAATTAATCCCGGTGCAGGACTCGATGATTTATTTGGTGCTGATAGACCCGATTGGAGTGGACATAAAACATTTTATAAAATCCAAATGAATGAAGGCAATAATATTGAGCCGATTGAATTTGAAGGGAAATATTTCAGGGAACAGCTTCAACTAAAAAATAATATTAAGTTATTGGGAGAATTTGAAGATACAAAAGAACCGGCTGCCATTGAAAATAAATACGGAAAAGGCACAGCAATTTTAAGTGCTGTACCGCTTGGTGCAAGCTATTATAATAATCCAAATAATCCTGTGAACAAACTCCTGATAAACTTTACGAAAGATGCGGGTGTATCGCCGGATGCAAAATTTGTTTCAAAGGAACATAGTTTTTTAAATATAAAAGTGCATACTTCAAATAATGGTCTCATCATTTATATAATTAATTCCGATTCAATGTCAAAAAAAGGATTAATCGAAATTAATAGCGGTAGTTCAAAAATCAGGAGCTTAAAAAATATTTTAAATGAAGAAATTTTTCCTTTTGAACAAAAGGATAATAAAATTTCGATTACTGTTGAAATAAAAGGACAGCATGTTATTGTCCTTTATGCAGAATCATAATTAAATGGTTTTGGACTGGTTTTGGAAAGAGGTTTGAAAATTAAGAAAATATTTCAGTCAATATTACCCGGAATATTTTTACTAGGATTCAATATCGGCACCGGCAGTGTAACTGCTATGGTAAAAGCAGGTGCTGATTATGGAATGTCTCTTTTATGGACTATTATAATATCCTGCTTAATTACATTTCTACTGATACATATTTACCGCAAATATACAATTGTTACCGGCGAGTCTGCTCTCGAAGCATTTAAAAAACACATTCATCTGGCTATAGGAATTTTTTTTATTGCTGCTCTTGGTACAAATGTCCGTGGAAGTGTTATGGGTGTAATGGGAATTATTTCCGAAGTCTGTTATGAGTGGTCAAAACTATTTATGGAAGATGGTATCCAGCCTGTCTACTTTGCACTCTTTTTTGTTTTACTGGTTTATCTTTTATTTCTTACCGGCAGAATTAAATTTTTTGAAATATCTCTTGCCGTTATTGTTGGAGTAATGGCGTTGAGCTTTATAATTAATTTTTTCATATTAATTCCACCACCGCAGGACATCTTAAAAGGTTTAATTCCTTCAATACCATACACAAGTTCAGGAAGTTCTGCATTTTTAGTCATTGCTTCAATGGTTGGTACAACTGTTTTTTCTGGATTGTTTATAATTAGAACTACATTAGTAAAAGAAGCCGGCTGGTCTATGAAAAATTTAAGAGTGCAAAGAAATGATGCTTTATTTTCTGCTGTTATGATGTTTATTATCAGCGCATCAATAATTGCTTCAGCGGCAGGTTCACTTTTTCTAAAAGGTATTCACCTTGAAAAAGTTTCAGAGATGATAAATTTACTAGAGCCGCTAGCAGGATCTTTTGCTGTATTCATTTTTGTAATCGGTTTAATCGCTGCTGGAATTTCATCTCAATTTCCTAATGTTCTTATGGTTCCATGGCTTCCTTGCGACTAAAATCAATCTGAAAGAAATATGAAACTATTAAAATACCGGGTTATTGTTTTTTTTATTTCAATTTTAGGATTAGCTGTCCCGGTATTTCATGCCAGACCAATCATTGTTATGATCGTATCTCAGGCATTTGGTGCATTAATATTACCTTTTACGGTAGCATGCATTATTTATCTTGGAAATAAAAAGAATATTATGGATTCTTTTAGATTTTCTCTTCCTGTAAACATTACTTTGGGTATGATCTTCATTTTTTCAATCGTAATGAGTTACATGGGTTTTACAGGGTTATTTTTGACATTAAAAAATATTTAAGAGTAATGAATATTCCAGACATTATAATGCTACAACCCAACAGAGTATGGAGGACTTATCCCGGCAGGAAAATGCTGGATTCAATTGAAGGGAAATCTAATCCGGAGGACACTCATTTTCCTGAAGATTGGATTGCGTCAACAACCATTGCAGTAAACGAAGGAAGAGAAAAATTTAAAAATGAAGGATTATCACAAATTGAAATTGCAAATTCAAAATTCTCATTAAAAGAACTTATGGAAAAATTCCCTGAAGAAATTCTGGGATTGAATCATTTCAAAAAATATGGCGCTAATACTCAATTCTTGCTAAAGTTTCTTGATTCAGCTATCAGGTTGCATATTCAGGCACATCCAACAATTCCTTTTGCACAAAAATATCTCAAAAGTAATTCGGGTAAAACCGAGGCATATATTATATTAAATATCCGGGATGAAATAACCGATCCTTATATCTATCTTGGTTTTCAAAAAGAAATTTTAAAAGAAGATTTTAAAAAGATAATTATTGATCAAAATATTCATAAGCTGCTCTCTTGTTTTGAAAAAATTTACATCCAACCTGGGGATGTATTCATTGTTCCGGATGGTCTGCCTCACGCAATTGGTGAAGGTGTTCTTATGATCGAAATCATGGAACCAACTGATTTTGTTGTCAGATTGGAATTTGAACGAGGTGGTTATCTTTTGCCGGAGGAAGCTAGATTTATGGAAAGAGATATTGATTTTGCTCTTAATATGATTAACTTTTCTACTCTTTCTACTAAACAAATCAAAGAAAAATATTTTTGTTCTCCTAGATTAATTTGTGAAACACCGGGGGGAAAGGAATACATTTTAATTAATCAAAATCAAACAAGCTGGTTTTCGGTGAATAGATTAGTTATTAATAAATGTTTTGTAAAAAAATCTGGTTCTTTTTATGTCGGCATTGTTACTAAAGGAAAAGGTAAAATTATAACAGAGCATCAGGAGAAAAAGATAAAAACAGGAGATAAATTTTTTATACCATATAAAATAAATACTGTTGAACATTTTCCGGAACAAAGTATGGAAATTATTTTAACATTCCCGCCTAAATGATCTATTTTTCAAACAAGGGAGATCCAAAATTATAGGAGCCGGCAACATAAATCAAATTGAAGGGAACATCTTTTACAGAACTTTGCGAACCGGCATATTGTCTTATATCTTTCCTAAGAATTAATTTGTCCTTTCAATTAAAATTAAGAAATTGAAATAAATATAGAAAAGATATTCATATAATTAGTTACAGCATTCTTAATCTTGATTATTATAAGGAAGTAATTAAATAAATACAAAATTTTTTTAATCTTAATATCCGCACATACCAGATAATTATACCGGTTAAGATTTTGATTTTACTGTTGAAATAGACGAAATAAAAATATATAATATATCAAATAAATTTTCCTTGTTACATTAAAGGAGGGTAATCCTATGAAAGTACTGGGAGAATGTGAAAAAGCCCGCTTATATCTTGAATCCCATTCACATATAATATCCGAAGAAGAATTTAAAGAAAGAAAACTTCACTCTGGTCCCTTCATAACCATTTCCCGGGAAACCGGTGTATCAGAAGCATTAATTTATGAAAGATTGTTAAAATACCTTCAAAAAATTTATGGAGAAAAAAGATGGGGGTTTTTTGATAAAGAATTAATTGATAAAATTATTAACGAGCATAAACTGCCGAGATATTTTAAAGATATGCTGGTAGAAGATAAATATTCTGCTATTAAATCTATTGCTTCACAAATGCTAGGAACAGGTTCAGACATTTGGAATTTGTTTTATAAAGTCAGAACAACAATTATTCATTTGGCTGAAGCAGGATATGTAATTATTATTGGAAGAGGAGCTAATATAATAACTGCAAAATTACCCGGTGGTCTCCATATACGTTTAATTGCATCTCTGCAAAACAGAATTGATTATATTTCCAAGTGTCTAAATATAGATAAAGGTGAAGCATTAAAGTATATAAAAAAAGAAGATCAAAGGCGGAAAGTTTTCCTTCAGACCTATTACAATAAAAATGTTGAAGATCCGATTTATTATCATGCTGTAATAAATACAGATTATACCGGAATTGAAGGAACGGCAAGACTTATTGCATCTTCTACTAAACAAATGCCGATTAATCATATAAATGAAGATATGGAATTAAGTACAATTTGATTTCCCTTAAATATTTTTATTGCAATACAGCTTATTTAAGGTTAGTACTCTCACATAAATTTAAGAACTTATCTTAAATTTGAATATAATTTACTGTGCGATTTTCCAGACGTAATGCATGTAAAAACCTTCAAAAATTTAAAATTTTCGTAACAACACCAAGATTACAGAATCCCTAACTTCTTTGTTTTTTTTACCAATATTCCTAATCTTTTAACCTAAAAAAGGGAGGGGAAATTTTTTTATGAAGAATAGTGTGAATTCTACTTTCTATCCCATACTTGTAAATCTCGAGAGATTTCCCTGTCTTATTATCGGCGGCGGAAAAGTTGCTTATAGAAAAGTATCATCCCTTCAAGAATTTAATGCTAATATTACTATAATCTCCCCTAGAATTTGCAAATCTTTATTAGAGCTGGCAAAAAAAAATAAAATTCGAATCATTAAGAAATATTATTCAAAAGAATTTATAAAAGATTTTAAAATTATTTTTAGTGCAACTGATAACCCCGAAGTAAATAAAAATGTTAGAGTTGACTGTACAAAAGAAGGTATTTTATTAAATGTTGTCGATAATCCGGTCTTATGTGATTTTATTTTACCTGCAAATATAAAACGAGGGGATTTAACAATTTCGGTATCTTCTCAGGGCAAAGCCCCGTTTTATACCAAGGAGATTAAGAAAAAAATTGATGCCTTTATTTCCCCGGTATATTCAGACATCATTGAAATGGCAGCTAGATTCAGAAAACAATTGTTGTCCGGCAGCGAAGCGAAATCTGCAAAGACTAAAGCCAAAATGTTCGGGAAATTTACCTCTGAAAACTGGGAAAAAATTTTAACTGAGAATGGAAAGAAAAGTTCTGGTTATTATATAAAAAAAATTTTAAAAGAATCTAACTTGTATTAAAATTTTCGGTTAAAAAATATGGTTGAATCGAAAATATTCAGAAAAAAAATATTCATCACTTTCTCAATTATGATTCTTTTAATTCTTGGCAGCGGTGTTTTGGGTTGGATTTTTACACAAAAAATTGAAAAAAGTGATAACATAACAGATACTGTCCATCTGCTTAAAGAAGCAGAACTGCAGTTGAGAAGAGAAGAAAAGAACCTATTAATCAGAGGTTATTCACAACAAAGATATCTCAGGTGGCAGAAAGCTAAAGAAAATTTTCATCAAAAATTTGGCGAACTAATTGGTTTGAAGGCTTTAACCGATACGGAAATAAACGCATTAAGAAAAGACTATTCTGAGATGTCTGGTACATATAACAAATTTTTTGATGAAATAAGATCAAATACACTTAACCAGGATGAAATTATTAAGTACGATACACAATTTAAACAGATAGGTAGAAAAACTCTTGAAATGATAAACAGCATTTTATCCCGTGAACAGATGATTTCTGCTAAAACTGATTCTCAGGCAGATATCCTGATAGCAGTTTTTTTGATTGTTTTCATAGCAACCGCAAGTTTTCTGATTGTTAATGTACTGAAGTATATATAATCAAATAATTATTTAAAGGAATAAGAATTTGGAATACGGAAAAGTTTATATTGTTGGAGCAGGACCGGGTGATCCTGAGTTAATTACAGTTAAAGCTTTAAGAAGAATAAAACATGCAGATGTTATCGTTTATGATAGATTGATAAACGATGATCTGTTATCATACTGTAAAAAAGATTGTGAGAAAATCTTTGTTGGAAAAGAATCGGGTTATCATCCTATTAAGCAGGAATGCATCACAGAAATACTCATAAATAAATCAAAACTCGGTTTAGATGTAGTCCGTTTAAAAGGAGGAAATCCTTTTGTTTTCGGGAGAGGTTCCGAGGAGGCAGCTGCACTTAAAAAAGCTGGAATAGTCTTTGAAATAATACCAGGAATTACTTCAGGTCTTTCAGCACCTATATACAGTGGTATACCGGTTACTCAACGAGGACTTATTACACAGTGTGTATTGATTACTGCACATGAATGTCCGGACAAACCGGAGACACAGGTTGATTGGGAAAAATTAGCAACCCTAAAAAATGCAAATCTCATCATTTATATGGGTGCTTCCAAGATAGAAAGAATTTGTCATAAATTAATAAAATACGGAATGGACCCGGCCATGCCTGTTGCTGTTATTGAAAACGGTACTATGCCCGAACAAAGAACAATTACAGCCAGACTTGATAAAATAGCCGAAGAATTTATAAAAGAAAATTTTCATCCGCCGGTTATAATTATGATAAGCCCTACAGTTGCATTAAGGGATGATATTACCTGGTATGAAAAAATAATGATTTCAAATAAAGAAACTCTGATAATTCCGGAAAGAGAAAAGGCTGAAGAATTTTATAACTCTATTTATAATATTTTAAATTCTAAGCCCCGCAATAAACATAAAAGTTTTGGAAGAATAAATTAGTTAAAGGAATACACCTTACAGGTGGGAATTCTTTTAGCTTATATAAAGAATGAAAATATTCAGCATTTTTTTACCCGTTGTAGGAATTCATTTTAATGTTCTTTTATTAATATTAATAGGATTTTGCGTAGGTGTTATAGCAGGTTTTTTTGGTGAAGGCGGTGGTTGGTTTGTTACTCCTGCATTAAACATATTCGGTTTTCCTATGGCTTATGCAATAGGGACTTGCCTTTCCAATATATTCGGACAATCAATAGGTGCTACCAAAAAACATCATAAAATGGGAAATATAGACTGGAAATTAGGCTTAATTTCAGTCATTATATCAATATTCGGTTTCGAAGCAGGTTCACAAGTTGTTCTTAGTCTGGAAAAATCAGGTGATGCCGGATTAATTATAAGATGGTGTTATGTCCTGTTTTTATCGGGACTAGGGGGATTTATGTTTTATGATTATTTCGTTTTACAGAAGAGACAGCTAAAAAGTGAGAACGAAACTTTTAACATTTCAGTTGACAAATTACCGCCAAGCAGAACTAAAATTGCAAAAAAACTATATGAGATAAAGATTCCGCCTATGATATCTTTTCCAATTTCAAAAATTGAATCGGTATCTATCTGGATAATTATTGCGATCTTTTTATTTACCGGTTTTTTTTCTGGACTTTTGGGAATAGGCGGAGGATTTATCATTATGCCAACTCTAGTTTATGTAATCGGACTTCCAACAATTATAGCTGTCGGTACAACTTTAATTACGGTTCTATTTAGCTCTGCCTTCGGATGTTTTATATATGCAATTAATGGCCGGGTTGAAATAATTGCTGCTCTGATTCTACTTATTGGTGCTTCGATCGGTGCTCAGATTGGAGCAACTGCAGTAAAATATATTAAAGGATACGGAATCAGGCTCCTTTTTGCTATTATGATTGTCTTTGCCGGTTTATCGGTAATTACGGAACAATTTTATAAACTATCTGGAAAATTATTTTTCCAAACAATCTCTGAAATTGTTTTAATAGGAACTGCATTAATAATGACATCAATCATTGTTGGCAAGCTAATATTGGAATCAAGAAAAGAAAGAAAAAGAAATGCGAAATCACTAGAGGTTTAACTTTATAAGAAAAGCAAATCATGGATATTTTTCGAATCTATTTACCAGTTGCAGGAATTCATTTTAATATATTATTTCTGATTTTGATCGGATTTTGTGTTGGGGTTATCGGGGGATTTTTTGGCGTCGGAGGAGGTTGGCTTATTACCCCGGCTCTTAACATTTTCGGATTTCATATGGCTTTTGCTATAGGAACTGGCCTTTCTGATATATTCGGACAATCGATAGGTGCTATAAAGAAACATCAAAAAATGGGTAATGTTGATTGGAAGCTCGGTTCCTTATCAATAGTAACTTCAATTCTTGGATTTGAAGCCGGTTCAAAGATAGTGATTGCCCTGGAAAAAGCAGGTGAAGTCGGTACTATAATCAGATGGTGTTATGTAGTATTCTTAACCGGTCTAGGTGCATTTATGTTCTACGACTATTTCGTTCTGCACAAAAAATTACTAAAACGTTTACAGGAAGAAAAACAAAATAAAGCTAAAGGTAAACAAAAAAAAGTACAGGTAAACGGAATAGCCGGGAAACTACATAATATTAATATTCCGCCGATGATTTCCTTTCCTAAATCTAAGATAGAAGCAGTATCACTTTGGGTTATTATAATTATCTTTTTATTTACCGGCTTTCTTTCCGGGATACTTGGTATCGGAGGTGGATTTATTATTCTGCCTACACTTGTTTATATAATCGGTCTTCCTACAATTTTAGCTGTCGGTACATCATTAATTACTGTTCTGGCTACCTCAGCTTTCGGATGTTTCACCTATGCTATGGATGGAAGAGTTGAAATTTATGCTGCTTTTTTCATGATCTTTGGGGCCGCTATAGGAGCTCAGATTGGTGCAACAGCAGTAAAATTTATTAAGGGTTATGGAATCAGATTATTATTTGCAATAATGATAATCCTAACTAGTTTCTCAGTTATCACTGAACAGTTTTATAAAATGACGCTAAAACCTCTTTTCCGGGATTCTTCCGGTATTATACTGGTAGGAACTGCTCTGGTTATGACAACTATTATTATTGTAAGACTCATTCAGGAATACCGGAAAGAAAATCTGGATAAAAAGATAGTTATTCAAAAACTATAAATAAGAATTAAACGATTAGAATATATTCAATATCTATTTATTATTGCGGGAATTAATTCAGTGCTTCTATCACTTTTAATCGTGTTTTGCACCATGAACTATATATTTATTTCCAATTTAAAAACTTAGGGGAATATGGATATTTTCAATATATATTTACCTGTTGCCGGAATAGAGTTTAACATTCTTTTATTGATTATAATCGGTTTTTGCGTTGGAGTACTTGGAGGATTTTTTGGTGTTGGCGGTGGATGGATTGTTACTCCGGCTTTAAATATTTTCGGTTTTCATATGGCTTTTGCTATCGGAACCGATCTTTCAAATATTTTCGGTCAATCAATTGGTGCTGTTAAAAAACATCAGAAAATGGGAAATATTGACTGGAAACTTGGATTAATTTCAATCATCACTTCGATCATTGGATTAGAGATTGGTTCAGAAGTTATCATTGAATTGGAAAAAGCCGGTGATGTAGGGATGATCGTACGATGGTGCTATATGTTCTTGCTTACCTCTCTGGGTATATACATGTTATATGATTTTTTTGTAGTTCATCCAAGACAATTAAAACAAATTGAGGAGGAATTAAAAAAGAATACCGGTAATAAAATAAAAAAAATCGAAAGAAGTAAACTCTCTGAGAGACTCCATAAAATAAATCTTCCTCCAATGATATCATTTCCTGCATCGGAGATTGACAGCGTATCAATTTGGATTATCTTTTTAATATTTTTATTCACAGGTTTTCTATCAGGATTTCTTGGTGTAGGTGGCGGATTTATAATTATGCCCGCCCTGGTATACCTTATTGGTTTACCAACTGCAGTTGCAGTAGGAACTAGTCTAATTACTGTTTTGTTCAGCGGAGCTTATGGTTGTTTTACATATGCTATGAAAGGCCGTGTAGAATTAATAGCTGCTTTTATAATGCTTATAGGCGCTTCCATAGGTGCACAAATAGGTTCTACAGCTATCAAATATGTTAAAGGTTATGGAATCAGGTTGTTGTTCTCAATTATGATCATCTTTGCTGCATTATCAGTTGCAACTGAACAATTTTATAAATTAACAATGAAACAGCTTTTTCAAACTTTTGCCGGTATCGTTTTAATAGGTACTGCGTTAACTATGTCCGTTGTAATTATAAGTAAACTTATAATAGAATCAAGAAAAGAGAAATAATAAACCATCTATTATTTTTAAATAACAAGTAAAGAAACAATATGGATATATTTAATATTTATTTACCTGTAGCAGGGATTGAGTTCAACGCTTTATTATTATTCATAATTGGTTTTTGTGTAGGGGTTCTCGGGGGTTTTTTTGGTGTAGGTGGTGGTTGGATTGTTACTCCTGCTTTGAATATCTTCGGATTCCATATGGCTTTTGCTATTGGAACAGATCTGGCTAATATTTTTGGCCAATCCATTGGGGCTACAAAAAAGCATAATAAAATGGGAAACATTGATTGGAAATTAGGTGGTATTTCAATCATTGCTTCAATTGTTGGTTTAGAAATAGGTTCTCAATTTGTACTATTTTTAGAAAAAGTAGGTGATGTTGGATCGATTGTAAGATGGTGTTATCTCTTTCTTATGTTTGGTTTAGGATCATTTATGTTCTATGATTATCATGCAAATAATCCCAAAAAGATTAAGAAAGAATTAGAAAAACAAAATGTATCACAAGATCAAAAACATAGGCCGCATAGAAGCACTATTGCAGAAAGGCTTCACAAAGTCAAATTACCGCCAATGATATCTTTCCCTGCCTCCGGAATCAAATCTGTTTCATTATGGATAATAGTGTTTGTTTTCTTATTTACTGGTTTTCTCTCAGGATTTTTAGGTGTAGGAGGAGGGTTTATAAGGATGCCGGCACTGGTTTATCTGATAGGTGTTCCTACAGTAATAGCAGTCGGAACTGATTTAATGAGTGTACTTTTTGCCGGAGCATATGGGTGTTTTACCTACTCGTTAAAAGGTCGAGTTGAATTTGTTGCTGCTTTCATAATGTTAATTGGTGCTTCAATAGGAGCTCAAATAGGAGCAACTGCTATTAAATATATTAAAGGTTATGGGATTAGATTATTATTTGCAATTATGATTGTATTAGCAGGCTGTTCCATTGCTCTTGAACAAATTTATAAAATTTCAGAAATTGAAACTTTTCAATCTATTGCAGGTATTGTATTAATGGGAACAGCTGTTATTATGACTTTTATAATTATTACCAAGCTTGTTCTAGAAGCAAAAAAGGAAACAACTTATATTAAATAAAAAATAATTGGATTGTGCAACATGTCTTTAAAAAAAATAATTACTCTCATAGTATTCTGTTTTTTATTTGCAGTTATTTACTCGAATTCCTATGCTGGGGACATTGGTGGTAAACAGGAAGCTGCAATTAGTAATAAAATTGATACAAAAGATCTTTCCGGGATCAATTTATGGATTGCCGATTTATATAACAATGACAGGGTATTGTATGCAGTTGTAGTTACCCTTGTGATGGCTTCCTTAGGATCTATATTGGCTTTCGGAACAGATCTTATATTGAAATATTTTGGTATGAATGTTTCAAAAATTTCACATAGTGAATAGCGCGGAATGAACTGTTTGAATGAAGGACTGAATAATTGAATAGCAATCTTTCACTAGGTTTTAATTCATATCCTTTCAATAATTTCATAGAGAAAAATTATTCAAAAATTTTTAAGGGGATTTATTACTGTATACAATTCATGATTAAATTTTTATTTTTCAATTATAAATTATTAAGTGTGAGCAATAATTGAAACTACCTGACAAAATAAAATATCTAAGCATTTCAACACGTATATCAATTTTACTTGGTATTATTATTCTTCTTGCAATGGGAGTATTCTCAACTTTTAGTCTAATAAAACAAAAAGAAGATTCGATCTCTTCTATAAGTAATAATGCGGGACAATTAAGTCAGACGATAGAAAAGATTTTAAGAGTAAGTATGCTGAAAAACCGCCGGGATGATATCTCCCTGGCTGTAAATAATATAGTAGGAAGCGAGGGAATCAAATCAATCAGGATTTTAAATCACCAGGGAACAATAAAATTTTCTTCACTAAAATCGGAAATAAATGAGAATGTTTCCAAACAGAGTACTTTATGTACAAGCTGCCATAGTACGGAGAATCATAAAAATATTAAAGATATTCAGAACTTTAATCATTACAGGATAGATAATAAAAATAATCTTATCTATTATGCATTACCTATTTCAAATGCACCTAGCTGCTATAACGGTGTTTGTCATGCAAATGACCAAAAGCCGGAATTGCATATAAATAAAAATCCAAACAGTGATCTAACCACCTTCTCTGCACATCAAGCTTCACAGCGGTTTTTAGGTTTTATTGAAATTGAGGTCTCTATTCAAAGAGTTGTATCAGATCTGCAGAAAACACGAAACCAGTTAATGGTTCTTACTATTCTTTTTGCGTTGATCGCATCGGCAGTAACATATTTTACAATCAGATATTTCATCGGAAAGCCTGTAAAAGACCTGGTTGAAGGTACTTTGAGAGTAGCTCAAGGTGATTTTAAGAATGAAATACCTCCCGGTAAAGCTGAATTAGGATTACTTTCCGATTCATTTAATAAAATGCAGAGACAGTTGCTAACTACTCAAACCCAGCTAATTGAATCGGAAAAGCTGGCTTCGGTTGGCAAACTTGCAGATGAAATTGCAAACGAGATAAATAATCCTTTAACGGGAATAATAGTTTATAGTGAAAGTTTGATTAAAGATACTGATAAAGAAACCAACAAAAAAAATGATTTGGAAACTATCCGTACTGAAGCACTAAAGATAAGAGAAAGTATAAGAAATATTTTGTCTCTAACGAGGCAGAAAAAACCTGATTTTAATAGGATCAGTATTAGTCATGCAATTACACATGCAATTTCAGTTGTAGAAAAGTTCTCTAATTTCCAAAACATAAAAATTATAACAGGTATACCCAAAAATCTTCCCGATATTTCGGCAGATCTGAATTTATTGGAACAAGTTTTTCTTGATCTATTGTTAATTTTTGCAGAGTTGATGCCATCCGGGGGAATATTAAATATATCGGCTGTTTATATAGATGATAAAAAAGAAACAGAAATCATATTTACAAATACAGGGAAAGCAATATCAAAGGATATTATACAAAAAGTATTTAATCCGGTTAATGCTTACAATGAAGAAAATTTCGCAAAAACTGAAATAAGCTTAACAGTCTGCAAAGATATAATTGAGATGCATAAAGGTGAAATAATTGTAAATCCGAATGGGAATGGGAATTCAATAATAATTAGATTACCCGTATAAATTAAATGCAGAAGATAATAAAAATCCTTGCTATTGATAAAGAAGAAATAATTCTTAAATCAATTAAAAAAGCTCTAAAAAATGAAGCAGATATTGATTTCGTAGTTACTACTTGCAGTACAGCCCTGGAAGGCTTAAAATTAATTAGAAGCGATACATTTGATATAGTTTTTATTGACTTGGTTTTACCTGGAATGAATGGAACTGAGGTTTTGCGAAGGATTAAAAATATTTATCCTGCTGTTTCTGTTATTATTATGTCAGGTTTTGCATCTGTTGGAATTAATCCTGATTCCGATGGAAAATCAAGTTCTTCAAATAAATCAATAAGCGGTGCTGCAGGATTCCTTACAAAACCCTTTACTACAGAAGAATTAAAAACACTTATAGCAAAAATCATATTTAAATAAAATAAACAATACTATGCCGTTCTTCAAAAAAAGAATAAAAAAGAATAATAAAAAAGACGCATCAGTTTCATTTAAAGAAAAACTCCGTCATTTTCAAAATCTTTTGGATTCAAATGATGAAGCTTTGAAATTAATGGGAAGTATGAGCGAACTCCTAATTTCCGGTTTGCCGTTTTCACGTGGAGAAATTTACAGGATATTTCAGGATATTTTAATTAATACTCAGGAAGTAACCCACCATCTATCCATTATGTGCGGGGGAAAATACAAAACACTTATTAACCAGGTATCAAAGATAAAAGACGTATGTAATGAAATTCTGGCCCCGGGATCATTTTGCCCTGTCAGGTGGGATTGTGTTGAACCTGAGTGTAGTAATTGTGATGAAATCGATCTGGATAAAAACGGAACTCCCAAACCATATTCCTACAGAGTGGACGAAATAACTATGGATAATACCAGAGAAGTTGGTGGAAAAATGAGCCGTTTGTGTGAAATTCATAATAAACTATTGATTCCTATTCCTGATGGTTTCAGCATTACTTCCAGGTTTTTCATCGATTTTTTATTTCAGGATGATTTATATCTCCAAATTGATAAAGCGATATCATCAATTGACTTCAATAGTAACGAACAGGTTCAGCAGGTTAGCCAGGTAATTCAGGCATTAATTATTGCTTCTCCAATCCCACAATTAATAGAAAAAATAATCCTTAACAATTACGAATTCTTATCAAGCAAATATGGTGATGTTTTGGTTTCTGTTAGATCAAGTGCCGTTGGCGAAGACGACCTTCATTATTCTTTTGCCGGACTTCATTATACAGCATTAAATGTAAGTAAGGCAAATCTTATCGATGCATGTTTTGAAGTATTAATTTCCAAATACCTTCCTCAATCATTAGTATACCGATATTTAACAGGATTAAGAGATATCGACATGCCCATGAGTATTGGTTGTATGCAAATGATTGAATCGGAAGTTAGCGGTGTATTATTTACTAAAGATCCTTTAGGTAATAATAACGGAATTATTATACATGCCGTCAGAGGACTCGGGACTAAAATTGTTGACGGAAGCGTTTCACCTCAGGAATTCATTGTTGATCCGCATACATCTGAAATAATAAAATTCAAACCTGGTAACCAGACACATAAGACAGTACCAAGAGTTACTGACGGATTATATGAGGAAAAAATACCTGATGGACTTGTTTATAATCCATGCCTGACTGAAGAACAACTGAAATTAATCACAGAATATGCTTTAAGGATAGAGAACCATTTTAGTACACCTCAGGATATTGAATGGACAATCAATAAAAACGGTGAAATATTTATTTTACAATGCAGACCATTGGCAATTTCATCACCAAGTAATTATAATACAGAACCTGAAAATACTTCTGAAAAAACAAAATCAAAATATCCCGTTTTAATTGATGAAGGAGTGTGTGCAAGTTCGGGAGTTAATTCTGGCAAAGTATTTCTTTTAAACAGATCCAAAGACTTAATCAACTTTCAATCCGGCGATATACTTGTAGTTAGAAAGACATCTCCGGAATTAACGAAAGTTCTTCATAAAGCTTCCGGGCTTATCGCAGATATCGGAAATACAACAGGACATTTGGCAATAATTGCCCGTGAGTTAGGAATACCGGTTATAGTAAATACAAATAGTGCTACAAAAACATTAACAAATGGTATGATTGTTACGATTGATGCAAATCAAAACAAGGTATATCTAGGCGTAGCAAAAGAATTGATTGAAAATTATAAATCTGTTTCAGTTGAAAACAATATTTTTATAAAAAGTCCGATGCATCGTATCTGGCAAAACATTTCCAAACAGGTTATTCCATTAAATTTAACTGATCCCGGTTCTCAGGAGTTCACACAGGAAAACTGCAAAACATTACACGATGTAACCAGGTTTGCACATGAATATGCAATGAGAGAAATGTTTCTACTTTACGAATCGGCTCAATTTGAAGATAAGCATGCATACCCGCTTAAATTTTCAGTTCCTTTGGATATACATGTTATAGACCTCGGGAATGGTTTGAAGAATGCAGAAGGAAGAAAACATGTAACACCTGAAAATATTATTTCAAAACCTTTCCTTTCATTAATTAAAGGGATGACTGCGCCAGGGATCAGGTGGGCAGGTCCTTTGCCAATCGATCTAAAAGGTTTTACAAATCTTTTAATGTCAAATGTCGTAGATTCCAACAGAAGCGATAGAGATCTAGGGAGCAGAAGTTATGCAATAATATCTGATTGTTATGTGAATTTTTTTTCAAGGCTGGGATATCATTTTTCAAGGCTGGATGCTTATGCAAGTGAAGAATTAAATAACAATTACATAAACTTTAATTTCCGCGGGGGAGCAGCTGATCCGATTAGGAGGATGAGAAGAGCTAAGATCGTTACTAAAATTTTGGAAACCTTAAACTTTTCAGTTTCGCATAATAACGATCATGTTTTAGCTACTATCCGCAAAATCCCTGCATCATTAATCTTTTCATTATTAACTGAAATAGGCAGGTTAATGGGTGCGGTTAGAAACGTTGATGTAACATTAACTAGTGATGAAAATATCGATAAATTTGTGGATGCTTTTCTAAAGGGTGATTCTGCACCTGTTTTAAGATTTATGGAAGATAAAGAAGAATAACAAATAATTGTAGCACAGATTTGTAATCTGTGCTACAAAAATAATTAGCTAATTACCGGCGTGTCAAGTTCTTTAAGTCCTGAGTGCAATTCTTCATATGTAAGCTCATGATCAACTAGCTTACCTTTGAAATAATCATCATAGGCAGACATGTCAAAATATCCATGACCACTGAGATTAAATAAGATAGTTTTTGATGTTCCTTCTTCTTTTGCTTTTAATGCTTCGTTCACTGCTGCTGCGATTGCATGGGTCGATTCAGGAGCAGGAATAATTCCTTCTGTTCTGGCAAATTTTACCCCGGCATCAAAACATTCCAGCTGCTTAAGAGCAATAGCTTCAATCAGGTTATCCTTTAACAATTGACTAACTAAAGCACCTGCGCCGTGATACCGCAAACCACCGGCATGAATTGGTTCAGGAACAAATGTATGTCCCAAGGTATACATAGGAATAAGCGGAGTCAATCCAATTGTGTCTCCGAAATCATACCTAAATTCACCTTTAGTAAGTTTTGGACAGGAAGCAGGCTCAACTGCTATACAGCGGACATTCTTGTTCTCACGGAAATTTAATCCGAGAAATGGAAAAGCTAAACCGGAAAAGTTTGATCCACCACCAAAGCAACCAATTACAATATCCGGAAAATCTCCTGCAACTTCCATCTGTTTTATAGCTTCCTGACCTATCACAGTTTGATGCAGTAATACATGATTAAGTACACTTCCCAGTGAATATTTTGTATCATCTCTTGCAACTGCTCTTTCAATTGCTTCTGAAATTGCAATACCAAGACTGCCAGGAGAATTCGGATCTTTTGCAAGAATTTTTTTTCCTGATTCCGTAATATTAGTTGGGCTTGAAAAAACATCTGCTCCCCATACATTCATCATTGATTTTCTGTAAGGCTTTTGATCATAGCTTATCTTTACCATAAAAACTTCAAGTTCAATTCCGAAAAGCTGGCACGCAAAACTCAAAGCGCTTCCCCATTGTCCTGCACCTGTTTCAGTAGTTAATCTCTTAACACCTTCTTTTTTATTATAATATGCCTGAGCAACAGCTGTATTTGGTTTATGAGATCCCGGAGGACTGACACCTTCGTATTTGTAATAAATCTTTGCAGGAGTATCCAGGAATTTTTCAAGTTTACTTGCCCTTATTAAAGGTGAAGGTCTCCATATTTTATAAACATCACGAACTTCTTCAGGAATCTCAATCCATCTTTCGGTTGAAACTTCCTGCTTAATTAATTCCATTGGGAAAATTGGGGCTAAATCTTCGGGGCCAACAGGCTGCTTTGTTCCAGGATGAAGAGGAGGAAGCATTTTATTCGGCATATCCGCCTGGATATTATACCACTTTTCAGGAATATCTTTTTCGGTTAATATAATTTTCTTTGATTGTTCCATAAGCCTCTCTGAATTAATGATGAAACATGATTTGATTTCTTCTCGAAAAGAAACTTTAAAAGATATTAAAGTTTAATATTTAAAACATAAAATTCAATTAATTTTTTATGGATAAATATTCCTCTATCAGTATAAATATGTATTAGCAAAGTTAAATTTTGATCGGCGAGATTGGCTGGAAGATTAAAATTATCTCATTTCTTGATGAGACGATAGTAATTTATTTAACCGGGTAAAGCAGTACTTCTATTTTTTCTTAACAAGAACCACCTGGGATCTGTCGGACTTTACAACATCATTGAAAAATTTTCTATACTCGTTATAATTATCTGCAGGAATTTCATAATTTTTAATTTCTAAAGACCGGGTATATAAAATTTCCCCATCTCCATATTTTGATACTTTTGAAGAAAAATTACCAAATGAAGAAACTAAATTCATTTCCTCTGGTAGACCTTCAATTTTATAACCTTGCGGAATTTTATAAACGATTGTATCTATATCATGATACGGGTATATAAATCGTATAGGAGAAAGTCTTTGTGACACTTCTTTCGGAACATAAGTTCTTCTCTCCATAAGATTGGGATTAAAAAATATTCTGCAACCGGAAATTGTAGCATACTTAGGTAAAGAAAGATTCAATTTTAAATCAACCTGCCCGGAAGAATCATTTGCTATTCCAAAAGAATATTTTTTAATTTTGACATCAGGGACTTCGAATGAACTTAATATCCATTTTTCCTGATCTTTTGGAACACCTTCCTTCATTATTTCTCTAGCTGAGATTTGCTGATCTCCACGCCATTTAATTGTTCCACTTATTGTTGCAGCATTAGTTGAAAATGAGACTTCAAATTTTTTCTGCATGATGTTTTGGTTAGAGCTGCTTTTAGGTGTGTTTACTATTATTCCACCTTCCGGAGTTAACATTAAAGCCTGCCTGTTTTCATTATCCCATCCGATATTTCCTGCCAGCATATTCTGGCTTGTACACTCAAGCCAAATCGTGTCATTTTTTAGCGGTACACATACAATCACATGGTTAAACTGATCATTTGGAAATTCTTTTATTAGTGGAAGACGATAATTGCCGCTGCTTATCCAAACCGGGTATGATATAATTCCAACTGTTTGAAGCAACGACACCATATAATTTGATAAAGCTTTGCAGTCTCCATAACCACGGTCATGTACATACATTGCATCAAAAGGCTGCCAACCACCTATTCCCAATTGTACACTAACATACCTGGTTGTTGATTGTAAATATTTATAAAGTTTTACTACTTTTTGTTTTGGATTATCAAGAGGTGATACTATTGAATTAATTTCTTTAATAACCGCCTCTGATAAATTATTTTTTTCTTTACATAAATTGTATCCCCATAATCCGAATTCTCTCCAGCTATTCATGTTTCCTTCATACCCGTCAAAATCAAAACCGGAAGGTGCAATTCTTACAATGGTAGAGATATCTTCAAGGGCTTCACCGACGGCATCGTAAGAGAGCTGTTTCAAATTTTTAGCATGCCATGAATATAATTTTCCTTCTTCGGATATTTCAGGTTTTAATTCTTTTTTATTACACCAATATCTAAGTTTATAATTATCCGGAATTTTTACTTCAAACTTGCTTAATTCAACGGGTTCCAGGGAATGCTGCGAATACCAGGATGGCCAAATAATGCTACTATGATAAATTTCATAAGTATATTCCACTGTATAAGGAAATCTATTATAATAAAGTTCAGCTTCTTTTATTCTTGAGTCTTCATACAATGAATAATAACTGATCGCTGGAAAATCTTCTATATCTTTGTCATCCAATTCTTTTATTTCTTCCCCGTTCTCGTCCAATAATTTACCATCAAGTTCGTCAATCTCTATAAATTTATCGTAAGGTAAATATAATTTACCATAATGCTGTCCATCTTTATTAAAAACAGTTACTACAAATGTATCTTTTTCAACTGAATTGGATTCATCTTCTATTTCAAACCATTTAGATTGATACCGGATAACAGCATTAGCATTTGAAATTAACATAGAAGGTATTTTGCTTACAGCATAATTACTCTCCTGTGCATATAAAATGCTGCTTACAAAGAAACCGCTCAAGAAGAAAAACAAAAAACATTTTATACTTAAATATTTCATTTACTGCCCACATTAATTTTGTCTGTTTTTGTTTTCGCATTTTTTTCTGGTTTATCCTGGACTTCTTTTGGCCCGATAACCAATTGTTCCGATTGTGCAGAAACAATCTGGGTATAAATATTTTTCAATTTTTCATAATCATTGGGGCTGATCTTTGACTTTTTTATATCCATTTTACTAATAATTTGAATAAGGTTATTATCAACCATCATTTGACGGGTATAAGCAATATCATTTTCAAGGTAATATCCTTTTCTACTAAGGGGTTCTTTCAGTTCATAACCTTCCGGAAGCTCAAAATTCATAACTATAACCAGTGAATTGGGATAAGCATAATCTACAGGAAATTTTCTTACTTTTGTTTTAAATGGATTTTCTTTGAGCCTGTGAACCAGAAAAGGATTTAAATAAATCAGATCGCCGCTTTTTTGGGCATATGTAGAAGATGATATCTGACTTTTTATTTTTAGAGGAGCATCCAGGCTATCTTTATTTAAAATTGATACCGAATCGATCGAAAAACCTTCTGATTCCGAATCATATAATTCTTTTGCAAAATCGATATCTTTTTTATTACTCAAGTCTTCTCTCTCTGACAGACTTTTATATTCTCCATATACATCATCTACAATCCCTGAAATTGAACCATCCTTATTTATTTTAAGGCTTATCAAAGTTTTATTAACATTATTTTTATTAGATGAAAAATTAACCCATTCAACAGGGCCTTCACCTTCTTTAATTACCAGACCTCTGGCACCTAAAATTTTCGCAGGCAGGAGATCAATAGGACGTAAAGGATTTGTTGCGTCTAGGAAATATGATTTATTACCAATTACAACTTTTGCAACACAATAATTAAACTGATTAACAATCGGATATAATTCATGAATTTTACCATTATCTCTTGTACTTAAGATTACAGGATAACCTTCAATTCCAACACTCTTCAGAAGCGAAAGTAAAAGGAATGTTATTTCTGCATTACTTCCTTTTTTCAATTCCAAAACATCATCAACATCATTATCAGCAGTTACCCTGTTACTCCCATCCCAGACTATCGATTCAGTAATCCAATCGTAAATTGCATTTAACATTTCTTCTGGGGTAGTTATGTCTTTAGTTATTTTGGCAGCAAGATCCTCAACATCACCTGTTACATCTATTTCGTCACCAAAATTGTCATTTTCAATTAATTCAGAAACTACTTTTTTCCAGCTGCCTAATACATTATCTTCCCTGTGCATGGGGAACACATAACCTGCTAATTGAATTTCAACTTTATTAACATAATCATCTGTTGTGGTTATATAGCGTTCTTTTCTTATGGCAGGGGCATCTTTTACTACATAACGGAATTCATGACATTTAACCATATCACCTAGTATAGTAGAAGCATAACCGCCATAATGTTTATCAACACTGAGCAATTGCTTTGCATACCATGGTTCATATCCACCGTATATACCGTCATATACAATATTTGGAGGGAAAAATATACGATATTCACTCCACTCAACAGGTTCATCATGTTGAAAAGTCCAGCTTTGAATAAAGTACAGGTTTTGTGAAATAATTTTATATTTTATTTCAATTACACAACCCGGTTTTAGATTGGGTAATGTAAATTTATAGCTGGTATTATTGTCATCAATTTCCTCTTCAAATATGTCATCATTATCCAGTTCAGTCGCAACAACTTTCCCATTATCAGCTAAATTATAGGTCACACCTTCAATACCCGAAATTTTTTCAGTATTGTCTTTAGTATACAAAACAATAGATTGTGTTCCCCATTTATAACCATTGCTATTTAATATCTTAACCCTAAGAATACGGTCAAATACTACATTAAAATCATCATCTATGTTAGATTCACCATAATCACAAAGTATTACCGCAGTTGCATTTGTATCTTTAGAATATGATTTCATCTCAAGATCTACCTGCGGAATTTCTCTCCATTGAATCGGGGGATCCTGTGAATAAATAAAACCTGTACATACAAAAATTATTAATATTATTATTCTGATTTTGGAAAAATTATTCATAAGAACCCCAATTTTTTGGTAAGAAAAACATGAACGGATTAAATCCCCTGATTTAATAATTTGATTACATAATAATTACAAAAAGTAACAACAATAAATTTAATGTTTAAGAATTACAATTATTATACCATACAAAAAAATAAATTTTTTGAATGCTTTTAACTATTAATATGTAAAAATTACACTAAGTCAACTCCTTAAATAAGAAGCTCCGTTTATATCTATTATTCCACCGGTCATATATTCAAAACCATCCGCAGCAAAAACGGCAACAATTTTTGCTATCTCTTCCAGTTTAGCAAAGCGGTTTAAGGGACTTTGCTTCCTGGTTTCTTCCCCGATTTGCCCTTTTATAAATTTAGAAGCCATATCTGTTTCTACAAATCCCGGGGCAATTACCCCTACAATAACATTATAGGGAGCAAGGGCTTTTGCAAGAGATTGACTAAACGAATTCAAGCCTGCTTTACTGGCACCATAAGCCGGATAATCAGGTTCACCCCTAAAGGCTCCTCTTGAAGAAATGTTAACGATTTTTCCTCCTCCATTTTTTATCATCTGCTTTGAAATAAAATAAGAGAGATTAGCGATTCCGGTTAGGTTGGTTGAAATTGTCTCATTCCAGCTCTGCTGCCATTCTTCATAAGAAACCTCATTAATTTTGTGTTCCACATAAATTGCAGCATTATTAATTAAAACATCTATTTTATCATATTTTTTTAATAATGCTTCATAAAAATATTTAACATTAACCGGCGAGGAAATATCAAGCTGAAAAAAATTGTGGTTATTCCTTTTATTCTCCAGTTCGGATAAAGTTTCTTTGGCTTTCCGGATATTGGTCTTATAAGTTATTATCACATTTCCATTTAATTCTGCAAGTAATTTCGCACAGGCTTTTCCTATTCCTCTCGAACCACCCGTTATTAATACATTTTTATTTGAAAAATCAATAAAATTTTTCTTATCAGCTTCCATACTACCTCTATTAGTTTACCGCTTAATTAATTATTTAGTGGATGCCTACCGTAACAAAACCATTTTTTTTGACTGCACAAAATTGCCTGCTTCCAATTGGTACATATATACCCCGCTAGGAAAGGATTCTGCTTCAAAAGTAACACTATGCGTCCCTGCAGATAAGTAACTATTCAGCAGAATTTCTTGTTCATTACCTAATATATCAAAAATTTTAAGTTTAACATTCTGTGCTTTTGATAAATCAAAGGTTATTGTAGTGGATGGGTTGAAAGGATTTGGATAGTTTGCATATAATTTAAAGTTTTTAATTTTTAAAGAACCATGTTCTTTCACTGCTGTAGCAGTAGCCATGCGAATCCTGTATAAACTTTTTCCGGCAGTAATGTATAATGTCTTTCCATCCGCATCTCCCCAATTACAATTTGAAGGATTTTCAGACATTGCTATTTTATCCAGGTATTTTCCTTCCGGTGAAACAATCCATACTCCTGTTGGGCCGGTACAATAAATATTTCCGGCAGAATCTACTTTCATTCCATCGGCATAACCGGTGGCAGGAATCTGATAGAAGAGTTTTTTATTTGCAATTGTAGAATCATCCACAACATCCCAAACATAGATCTGACATTTATGCGAATCATTTACGTATAATTTTTTTTCATCAGGTGAAAAACAAATTCCATTAGGTTTATCAAATGTACTGTCCAATAATTTCATCGCACCCGAAGTATCAATTCTGTATATTCCCTGAAAATGGAGTTCCGATGTTTGAGGAAAAGGAATATTAAAATCAGGATCGGTAAAAAATATTGAACCGTCTGACTTTACGACAAGATCATTAGGCGAATTAAACTTTTTGCCGCGGAATGTTGATGCAAGAGGTACAATTGTACCATCTTTTTCCAGCCTGGCAACTCTTCGTAATTCCATCTGGGTTAACACCAAACGTCCTTTTTGATCAAAAGTTAATCCATTCGAACTATCGGAATGCTGTAAATAGGTTTTTAATGAGCTGTCCTGCGGAGACCATAAGTCAATAACATTAGCTTTTATATCACTAAATAATAAACCAACACTATCTTTCCAAACAGGGCCTTCGGGCTGCAGCAAACCAGAGGCAATTTTTTCAAGTTTAGCACCAGGAGGAATGGGCGATTGCGTAAATGAAAATGTTGAAATAAATATTAACATTACTAAACATTTTTTTATCATTAAGTACTCCAGATTAAGTGTAAATTATATTTTCAAACCAGAAAAAAT
>CAVRQC010000033.1:0-546511 GCA_963723205.1 uncultured Ignavibacteriales bacterium | reverse complement strand
TTGATCAACATCATTTTCTTTAGTTTGAATGAAGTTTCCTTCTTTCATTTGATAAAAATATATTCCGCTGGAAATGCGCAATTGGCATTTCAGAGAAACGTTACAATTTATAAGTTCCCGGTTCTTTTTCTTCATTTATAAGTGTTCTTACTTCTCTGCCGAGTACATCAAAAATCTTCAAGGTTACTTATCCGAATTTTGCGATCCCTGCCTTGCCGGCAGGCAAGTGGAATTCAAAATTACGTCGTTGGATTAAACGGATTCGGATAATTCTGCAAAAGTGTAAATGAATTTGGGACTATATTGTTAGTCACCTGTTTTACATCGACAGTTTTTTCTACACTTCCTTTCAGGATAGCATCCCCTGAGCCTGCAACCCAAACATTATCAAAGTCTGTTAATGCAACCGCCGAAACACCTATAATCGGCAATACAGCTTGAAAAGGATTCCAATTATCTCCGCCATCTGTTGTATAAAAAACTCCGTTACCTACACCTACCCCGTTATTCTCATCAATGAATTTTAAATAAGAGATATGTGTGCTGTTATATTGTATATTCCATGAATCTCCCCCATCGGTAGTTTTTAAAATGAGCCCTCCTGCCCCACATATCCATCCTGTTTTTTCGTTTATAAAAAATAACCTATTAAGATTTTTAGTAACTCCGCTGTTAATTGTATTCCATGTTGCTCCATAATTAGTAGTTTTATAAATTGAACCCGATGTCCCGGTCATAATTCCTGTGGTATTATCTAAAAAATGTATTCCATATAAGGTTGCATTTGAAGGTGAAGCAGATGTATCCCAATTTAATCCTCCATCAGTACTCTTCAGTACTGTTCCCTGATCACCTACTGCAATTCCATTCAGAGTATCGATAAAATCGAGACCATTTATTCCCCAGATAGTTCCTACATTATCTGCATTCCAATTCGTACCGCCGTCAGTAGTAGAAAAAATTTTCCCCGGAAAGCCGCAAGCCCAGCCATGTTTATTATCTAAGAATTGTAAATAATAAAGGGCAGTAAAAGGATTTACCGTTTGGAAAGTCCAGTTTTCACCGCCATCGGTAGTTTTTCCAATCGTTGAGTTGTTGGTGATAGTCCATCCATTATTTTGATCAATAAAACAGATATCAAAAAGAGAATGAAAAACAGCTCCTTTACTGTTTAGTGACCACGTTAAGCCGCCGTCTGTAGTAGAAAGAATAAGCCCGTAATCGCCTACTGCAAACCCATGATTATTATCATAAAAATCAATATTATTGATATTAAGGTCGGTATGAGATGAAACCGTATCCCAATTATTTCCACCATCGGTTGTTCTGACAATTGTTCCGTTATATCCAACACCTACAGCAGTAGTTGTATCAAAAAAATAGATATCGAGTATAATATTGGCCGGTAATGATATCGCAGGATTCCATGTTGATCCCCCATCAGTAGTTCTAAAAACTGCTCCTTTATCTGAAAGACCGCCACCGCACCAGCCGTTTAATTGATCTGCAAAATAAACTGACTCTAATGTGTTACTACTATTGGTAGTCCGTTTATCCCAATGGTTTCCACCGTCTGTAGTTGTAAACACTGTATTGATAGCTCCAACTACACATCCGTTATTTTGATCCGTGAAAAAGACAGAATATAAATTATTTGTAGCCGGAACCTTTTGAGAATTCCATGTCATTCCGCCGTCATTTGTATTATATACATTCCCTGCCGTACCAATAGTCCACCCGTTATTTTCATCAAGAAAATAAACATCATTGAATGAAACCTGAAAATTCACTGAATCGGCTGTCCATGATATTCCCGCATCAGTAGTTTTGTATACAGTATAACCTTCTGTTGCCCAACCTGTATTTGAATCAAGAAAATAAAGAGAAGTAAATTTTAGATCCGAACTATTAACCCGATGCTGTAAATTCCATGACACTCCGGCGTCTGTACTTTTAATTATGGTTGATACTTCACCAGCCGCAATGATAGTATTGTGATCAAGCATTTTTACACCCTTCAGACTGTTTCCCTGCGGGAGAGGATTCTGCCATATCCATTTATTTTGGCCTAAAATTGATAAAAAAGGGATGAGAATTAATAAGACGACTTTGTATCTATCTTTCCACATAGATAATCCTCCTGCTGAAAAATGGTATTATTACAAATTCGGGAAATGAAGCTAATGTAAGTTAAATGAGAGGAAAGTCAATTTATTCCAATTATGTTTCAAATTTTGTAAAATATGTTACATCTGGAATAAAATTGTTTTATTGTTGAATTGTTATATTGTTAAATAAGAGAGATTTTTACCATCAGAAGATTATTTTTTACTATTTTGTTGTTTTTTATAATCCAATGGTGTACATCCATAGAATTCGATAAAGGACTTGGTAAAGTATGACTGAGAATTAAAACCAACTTTATAGGCAATTTCAGCAATATTGCCTGCATCCTGTTTAATTAAATCTGTTGCTCTCTGCAGTCGATAAGTTCTTATAAACTCGCTTGTAGATTTGTTGGTAATAGCTTTGATTTTCCTATGTACCTGAGTCCTGCTCATTCCGATTTCCCTGCAAAGATTTTCTACGCTGAAATCTTCCTCCTCGATATTGCTTTCAATAATTTCCGTCAGCTTTTCAATAAAAACCTTTTGTGTTGAAGGGATTATTATTTCCATCGGTTTTAAGATCATTTCCGATTGGAATTTTTCCCTCATCTGCTTTCTGATTCGAATAAGATTTCTAACTCTTGTTCTCAATTCATCGGTATTAAAAGGCTTTATTAAATAATCATCGGCACCCATATCCAATCCCTCGATTTTATTTTCAACAGAGGCTTTTGCGGTTAAGAGTACCACCGGGATATGATTGGTCTTAATATTTGATTTCAATTCTTTACAAAGCTGGTATCCATCTTTATTCGGCATCATTATATCGCTTATCACTAAATCCGGGATAATATCTTCGGCAAGCTTCAATCCCTTTTCTCCATCCACTGCCTCGATAACAGAGTAATCATCTTCAAGCTGCTCGCAGATAAAATTTCTTAAGTCGAAATTATCTTCAACAACTAAAATTATGCTTGACTCCGCGGATGAAATCTTTCTAGTAGTATCTTCTTTCATTTCCGGGTAATCTGCACCAATAAACTTTTTATTTTCATCTGTTTCATCAAAGCTTGTTCCCGGAAATTCAATTATTTGATCTTGAGTAAAATGATCACTTCCCAATGGAATTTTTATTTTGAAAGCCGTCTCACTACCATGACTTTCAGCGTTTACTTCACCATGATGCAATTCCATAAATTCCTTCACTAAAGCAAGCCCTATCCCCGTACCTTCATAGATCCTGGTCGAACTTGTATCAACCTGGTAAAACCTGTCAAAAACATGGGATAAATGACCTTCCGGTATGCCGACACCGCTGTTTTTTATTTCTACCTCAGCATAATTACTATTTGAACTTAAATCTATACAAATATTTTCTCCTTCGGGAGTAAATTTAAAAGCATTTGAAAGAAGATTATAAATAACAGTTTCCATTTTTTCCCTATCAATGTATACTAAGATTTCTCTCATATCGGAAGAAATTGATAATGAATGATTATTAAACCTGAAATCAATTTTACGCTGTTCAGCAAGTAATATAAATGAAGATGTTATTCTTTTAATAAATTTCAAAAGGTCTGTTTTTTGCACCCGGGTTTTAACACTGCCGGTTTCAAGCTTTGATAATTCAAGTATCTGGTTTATTAAATGCAAAAGTCTGCGTGCATTTTTTTTCATGATATTAAAATCAGAAAATTCTTTTCCCGGCTCCTTTAAATATCTTTCCAGTATACCCATAATTAATGTTAACGGTGTTCTGAATTCATGAGAAATATTTGCAAAAAATCTTGATTTCATGCGATCGAGTTCTTTAAGCTTTTCTGTCTGTTCTCTGATCGTAGCTGTCCGTTCAGAAATAATATTTTCAAGCTGATGTGTTCTTTTTTCCAATTGGCGAACACGAATTTTAACTATTGAAAAAAACAAAGCCCCTAAAAACAAAATGTAAAGAAAGTAAGCCCACCATGTTTGAAACCAAGGGGGTAATATTTCAAAAGCAAATTTATCTTCTGTACTCAGATGACCATAAATGTTTTTAGCCCTAACATGGAAAATGTATTTTCCTGAGGGTAGGCCTGTATAATCTTTATCGGTTTTTGAAAACCAGTTTGACCATTCAACATCATAACCTTCAAGCTTTACCTGGTAGAGGTTATCCGACGGATCATCATAGCTGGATGCAGCAAATTCAAAACGGAGTGAATTGTTTTTATACTCTATTTCGGGTTTGTAAATATTAGAATAGATATTACCACTATAAAAAATAGAGTCAGCGGAAATTTCATTTACTTTACGTATCATGGCTGAGAAATCAAAATCATTTTTACTTATGCCGGGGAAATACCTTGCAATCCCTTCAGAACCACCAATCCAAACATTGCCGTTTTCTTCTGGATAAATGAAATATGAATTGCCAAGATCATTAATTCTTGAAAATAACGTATTATTCCAAAAGTACTTCCCCTTTGGCCCATGGACTATTAAGCCTGGAATAGTTTTCCCATCCATTTTTGTAATTATCCAAATGTTTCCATTATTATCTTCATGCATGAAATCAATTTCGCAGGATGAATCGGCAAATATTTTTCCGAAAGTTGTATCTGGCAAAAAATGTTTTTTTGCTGCATCAAAATATTTGAGACCTTTCAAGGTCGCAATAACAGTTTTACCGCCGGCTGATACTGGAATAACCTGACCGGAAGGTAAGCCGTTCTTTTCACCATAATGAGTAAGTCTAACTTTCATCATAGGTTTGTACCTATTTTGAAATTCCATTTTAATATCTGCTTTATATAAACCTTCAAACTCAGTTCCGAGTAAAAGAGAACCATCAGAATTTTCAGTAACTGCAACTATTCTCAGGTTAATACCCGGTACAGGCGGTATTTCAATCCACTTATTATCGATATGTTCTAAACCAGCAAAGCCTTCAATTAATGGTACATATACCCTGTTTGTATCGATTCCCGAATGGAATAACCGCTTTGAAGGAAAATTACTGATTTTGACTCCCCTTGTACCATTGATTTCATAAACAGCACTTTGTGTACCGGCAAGAAGCTTATTTGCTGCAGTTGCTAGTGAGAAAGATAATGTATTTATACCGCTAACCGGTTTAAATTTCGGAAAGGGGAATTCATTTTTATCAAGATAATATATTCCCCGTTCTGTAGTAGAATAAAGAATCCCTTTATACCTGGTAATTGATTCAACAAAGCTATCCATACCGGAAATATCTTTGAAGCGGGAATATGGTGAAGGTGCTTCAACTCTTGCAATACCGTTATTTAAAGCTAACCAAAGACCTTTCTGTTGGTCCGAAAAAATATTGAGAACCAATTCGTTTCTTAATCCTGTATTTTTATTTATAACCTGGCAAAGCCTGCCTTTCTTATCAAGTATAACAACACCATGACCTGTTCCAAATACAAGATGACCGGACTCAAGCTTCCTGCCGAAATAGATTTTATTTTTAATTAATAGATTATCAGCTTCAGTTTTAAATTTCCTAACTCTCTTCCCATCATAAATGAATAAACCATATGTATATGTGCAGATAATAAAACGGGATTTATCAAATGGAAACATCCTGCTTATTCTTTTATTTTCAAATAGATTTCCACCAGGCAGCAACTGTAAAGAATCATTATTCATTTCAGATAAACCTATATTATGCTGCTCAATAAATAAAACATTGTTAAAAATAAAATGCGCGTCGAACTGATTTTCAGAACTCCATACCTTTACTTTCCCGTTGTGAAGTCTGAAAAGGTAATTTCTTGTTCTAAGATAGATTGTATCTTTATTCGATGTAATTTCATATACATCATGAAAGTCCCGGTATTTTTCCGGCAGTATATTAAGGAGAGAAACGAATCTTAATTCACCTTTTTTATCGGGAAGCAAATAACCAAAATCGCCTTCTGCACCGACATAAACCGTATCATTTATTAAGCAAAGTGAACGCGCAAGAGTTTTATTGGCCGTCGGAATTAAACGCCATGTGACCCCATCATATATTAAAACACCCTTATTATTTCCAAAATACATGAGCCCGCGTTTATCCTGTACTATTGAAAAATTCTGTATTTCAGCATTATAATCGGTAGGACTGAAATTCTGAATATAAGGCAGACCGTTTTCCTTCCATTGTAATTCAAACTGTTTTTGATCGGGTCCGGTATTTAATCCATTTTCTTGCCGGGCAAAGCTTTGGAATACAAAAATTAATACGTAGAGGAAAATCTCACAAAAATGAATTATTTTCATTAAAAATTAGATTTTTTGTTCGTGAACCGAGGAGGATATGCTAATTAAGTAATTTTAAATATTAGTAGCAAGAGGGGATTGAGGGATTGTGCTTTGGATGATGGAAGGTTGGAGTTTTGGATTATTGGATGAGTTAAAATTTTGAAGTCATTTGGTTGTCAATTTTTAGTCATTCCAGTGTCATTTTTATCATGAAAATTTTTACATTTTCTAATATCATTTGTAAATGATATTATAGGTTATAAAGAGAGTAGTTGAAATGTTAAACAGCCAAACATTAATGAATTACAAATACAACGGTGCACGTACAATGGTTATACTGCACGAAAAACATTTAATAATATGCGTTGATACCTGGCGCAAAGCGAAAAAGCTTGATATTAAATTACCAGAAACAGATGATAAAGATTACGAATCACTTGATACTTTGCTGAGACATATTTTAAGAGCTGCAGGTAATTATATGATTTGGATGTGCAATAAACTAAATCTTCCCAATCCGGAAATTAAACAAACACCTGAACCGGATTTAATCGAAAACAAAGCAGATGAATATCTTACTCATTTTTTAAAAAAATGGAAATACCCTTTAGCAAGTATACCTGAAGATAAATTTATCAGTCCCACTTATACCTCTAATTGGGGTGTGGAGTATTGTATAGATGCAATGCTTGAACATGCGGTTATGCATCCTATCAGACATGAATTTCAGTTAAGAAACTTAATAATAGGACAAAAAGATAAATAAAACCAGATGAGATATAATTACAGTTTTCTAAAAAACAGGACTATTATTCTGGGAATTGCTGTCCTGTCATCATTATCAAAAAACTCATCAACATCTATAATTTCAAAGCCATGTTTTTTTGCCGGCTGTATAAAATCTGAGATATTATGCTTAAAGCAAGTTAATATTTCAATTCCCTCTTCCGTTTCAAATCTTGCCTTGGTTCCTAAATATTGTTTAAATGGATGCAGTTCACCGATATAAATATATCCCCCGGGATTTATAACTTTTTCAGCTTCTTTAAAAATATGTTCTAAGTTTTTGATATGCTCAAGCACAAGGCTGAAACTTATGAGATCATATTTGTCTTTTATAAAATTCCAGTCTTGAGTAATATCCTCCTGTAGAAATTTAACAATGCCGGATTTAATATTTTCTTTTGCTTTGCCCAGCATTTCTTCCGAAAGGTCAATGGCTGTAATTGTTTTAGTTTTTATAATAAGCCATTCAGTATTTTTCCCGGTACCGCAGCCAATCTCAAGGCAGTTATCAAACTTAATATTTTCCAGGGTTGTTCTCAATGCTTTTGCTTCAAGATCCCTTGTTTTATTATTGTTCGTATCGTATTGTTTCGACCAGATATTGTATGCCTTCTTTGTTTCCATAAAATTTCACTGAAATTCAGTTAAAGATGAAGATATAAAATTATTTTTGTCTTTCACGAAACCTTCGGACTTTCGCCACGTTTCCGCAGTCTTTCATGTCGCACCACTGCCTGCTTTTATTTTTGCTTGTATCAAGAAAAAGCCATCCGCAATCATCTCCGGCACATATTTTAACTCTTGAAATTGCTTCCGAAGATAAAAGCTTTACTGCTGATTCTGCTACCAGCCAGATTAAGTAATCTGGTTTAAGCGGGTCTTTTGAAAATTTCCATTCGATTTTATTATTCATATAAACTAACTTTCGATTCTCATTTGCAGATGAGTATTCGCGGTTTAATATTTGGGTCATCTTTTCATCCGGTTCTTTATTATTTATTACATCGTGTATTATCTTAAAGAGTGATTCTCTTAACTTAATTGCCTTTTTAAAGATTCGTTCCGTTTCTTTCTTTTCAAATGAATTAAGAAGGTATTTCTTTTCAGCTTCACTTATAATCCCAATCTCTTTTCCCCAGGTTATAAAATCATTAAAATTTTCCAATTTATCTTTTAAAATAATATTTTCCGGGTATGGCTTTTCTTTTCGCTCTTTTCTGCCTCCAACAGAATTTACGAAGTCCAGGCAAAGTCTTCCGCCTATAAATTTCCAACTTTTTATTTCATTCATTTCAGAATTCTAATAATGTAACCGATAAAATTAATTTGACCGGTTACTAATTAATTATTATTTTGTAACCATCTATTTAAATATAAATAGTTACGATTAAACAATCAATTTTATTCGTTTAGCAAGTGGAATTCCTATTATTATAGTAACTCAATCTATTTCATAAATATATGGAGGTAAAATGATTACAAGAATCTGGCATGGGAAAACTAAAAAGGAAGATGCGGACATATATAGACAATATGTATCCGATACTGGAATCAATGAATACTTGGAAACCGATGGGAACCTGGATGCTCAAATTTGGCAGAAGGATGAAAATGATATAACGCATATATGGACTATTACCCGCTGGAAGGATTTAGATTCAATTAAAAAATTTGCCGGAAAGGATTTTCAAAGAGCAAAATATTATCCTGAAGACAAAAAATATCTGCTGGAACTTGAACCACATGTTGATCATTACAATTCCTTTATCTATTCAGACTATAAAATTAAAAGTCTCATAAAAAAGATTAAAGAAATAAATGACGGTGACAACTGGGCGGAAGCAGATTTGAGAAAAATTCATTCGATTGAAGAAAAGAAATTATTTATTCAACCGGTTTCCGGTAAGCATTCGGCAGCCGAAATAATATCGCATATTATTTATTGGAGAAAAGCAGTTGTTAAGCGTATGGAAGGAGATTTTGAGTTTGAGAAAAAAACCGAGAAGGAGCAGAATTTCCTTTCTTTAGAATTATTAAAACAGAAAGGATTAAAAAGTTTACTTGCTGATTTTAAGGAATCGGGTGATTTATTGATAAATTTTCTGAAAACTAAAAGGGATGATTTCCTTGATATTGGATATACAACCCATTATACAAATCAATATATAATTGAAAGCTTAATTTCTCATGATTATTATCATCTCGGACAAATCGGTTATGTAATTTCTCTATTAAAATAATACAGATGGGATAACAACCTTCAATTTTTTATATAATTTTTTTTAATTCCTTAGTAAGATTATTTCTAAATTAATTTACTTGAACAAAATCAAGATAGTTTTGTTTTGCATAAGAATTAATTTAGTTGTAAGTTTTTTCAATAATTTTGAGGGCTTAATTACTAAGAAGAGAGCCAATATTTCTAATAAAAAAGGGAAAAGTTATGAAACAAATCTATGATATAATCTCAAAGTTTCACCTTGTTTCATTAATTATTTTTTTAAGTATTTCTTATGAATTTGCACAGGAAAAAGGTCTTATTATAGGCAAGGGCAGTTATTTTGAAATGCCGGGACTTAATGTTCTTGTTTATAACAATACATTTCCTGAAGGGCACCAGGGCGGTGTTGAAATAATTCAGCATGGAGTTCGCGTTGCTACAAACGGCGAACTTAGATTAAGCCCTTCCCCGGGTCAATGGCAGCCTATCCCAAAACTTGGAATAGGTTATGAATCCAGGGGTGTGAGTCCCCAGGGTGTGGATTTGAAAAGCCGTATTGTTGATACAGTTAATAATGAAATTAGTCTGCCTTGCAGCTACCCAGACAGCAGCAGATCAAGGCAGGGATTTAATCCGATTATTTATCCTGATCTACAGATTAAATATACTGTCCATGTAAAAGGTGTAGGAAAATCATTTATAATAAGGGTTGATCTTGATAAACCAGTTCCTGCTGAGTGGGTAGGAAGAGTAGGTTACAACCTCGAATTATTCCCGGGAGATCTTTACGGTAAAACATATTTTATGGATAATAATGCCGGAATATTCCCAAGACAGGCAAACGGGCCTACTTATTTTAATTCTGAAAATGAAGCAGAGGCAAAACCATTGGCAGAAGGGAACAGGTTGGTAGTTGCACCTGAATGTGATTTACAAAAGATGACCATTGAAAGTCAAAATGCAAAACTACAGTTATTAGATGGAAGTCTTAAACATAACAATGGCTGGTTTACAGTACGTGCACTAGTCCCTGCTGGAGTAACTACCGCGGCTATTGAATGGAAGATAACTCCTAATGTTATTCCAGGCTGGATAAACAAACCGGTTGTACATATAAGCCAGGTTGGGTATCATCCGGATCAGCCTAAAACGGCTTTCATCGAACTTGACAAAAATGATAAGTCCTTGCTTAAAGCATCTCTAATTAAGCTAGAAAGTAATGGCGATTATAAAACAGTAAAAGAAGAAACTCCTGAAATATGGGGACAATATTTGAGATATCAATATGCTAAGTTTGATTTTTCAGATGTCAAAGATGAGGGGATGTATTTTATTAAATATGGGAATTTCACAACAAATGCATTTGGTATTAATAAAGATATCTACAAAAGACATGTATGGCAACCGACTCTTGAATATTTCATCCCGGTACAGATGTGTCATATGCGTGTTAATCAAAAGTATCGTGTATGGCATGGACTCTGTCATATGGATGATGCCCTGATGGCTCCCCTCGATATAAAACATTTTGACGGATATAATAATGAAGCTGAAACGTCAACTTTATCCCAATATAAACCCCTTGAACATGTACCAGGTTTAAACGTAGGAGGATGGCATGATGCTGGCGATTATGATTTAAGAGTTGAGTCCCAGGCTGAAACCGTTATAGCTCTTGCATATACTTATGAGGAGTTTCATATAAACTATGATGAAACTTATATAAATCAGAAAGATCATTTTGTTGAACTTTTCCAGCCTGACGGGAAAGCTGATATACTTCAGCAGGTAGAACATGGTGTTCTTGCGATCTTATCGGGTTACCGCCAGATGGGTAAGTTATACAGGGGTATTATTGTTCCAACATTAAGGCAGTATGTGCATCTTGGAGATGCATCAACTCAAACCGACAACAAGGTATGTAATGATACTGAAAAGCTTTCCCAAGCATCAAAAATAAATGAAATGTGGTACAAAAAAGTAGCTAACCTTTATTCGAACATATTCGATCCTGAATTGAACCATGATGAAGTTGAACTTGTTGTTCCTGATCTGGATGATCGCCTGGTATTTATGGAGAATAATCCTATGTGGCAATTATCCGGAGCAGCAGGTTTAGCGGCTGCTTCACGTGTCTTAAAAGATTATAATCCTCAATTGTCAAAAGAATGTATTGATGCTGCGGAAGATTTATGGCAACAGAATAAAGATGGAAAAGGTGAGAGATGGGTTACTCCTCAAAAGATGGAGACTCTTATCGAGTTAATTCTTGCCACAAATAAAGATGAATATAAAGAAGCATTGAGCAAATTTGCCCCGAATGTTAGAAATAGCTTTGGCTGGATTGGCTGGTCTTTAGGTGGAGTTTTAGACAAAATGGATTATGCTGATTTTAAAGATTCGGTTAATACAGCTGCTGTAGCGTTCAAACCAATCCAAGATAAGATGTTCGGTCAATCACCATTTGGTTCCCCTATGTCTCATGCAGAATATGTAGCTTTCAGACAGTACTTTCTTAATAAATATTGGCCTCATATTTATCCTACAGATAATTTGTACAATATCATTAATTATCTCCTTGGCTGTAAACCGGGGAATTCAACTAACAGCCTTGTTTCAGGTGTCGGTACGAATTCACCTACTATAGCTTATGGTTTTAACAGAGCAGATTGGAGTTACATTCCTGGTGGAACCTTCTGGAATGCAGTTAATCTTGTAAGTCCCGATTTTGCCGAAGATAAAGTATGGCCTTTCTTATGGCAGGAAAGAGAATATATAATCACTGCTCCCTGTTATTACATGTTCTCCGTTCTTGGAGCTGAAAAAATACTTAATGGTGATTAAAAAATTTATAATTAGAAATTAAACAAAAGGCTGTTTCAATTGAAACAGCCTTTTTTATCTTAAATGTCGAATATTATATGTTTAAAATTAGATTTGAATATCAAAATATTTTTTTAAGAGGGAATTAAATTCTTCATTGGTTTCAAAAGTAGTTTTACTTTTCGTTTTTCCATCAGTAATCGTTAATGAATTACCGCTTAAAGTAATTCTTCCTTTTTCAGTTGCTATTGTACACAAATTCCTGATTCTAAAATGCGAATCCGGACTATCCTGCTGAAAGTCGCACATACTTTTAAAATCGTCTAATTTTCTGGAAGATAATGAAAAAGAATACTGGGAAATCCATTTATCCTCACTTTCAATTTGTAATATTGAAGAATTATTTCCATGTGTAATTCTATAATGTCCACTAATATCATTTACTTCTCCTTCTGCAATTTCAACTGGTACACGAAATGAATCGCCGAATCCCACATCAGTAAGATAATACTTATCTACTTTGGGAAACTGAACTAATAAGGTCATGTGATCAAACTCGGGACCGAATTCATTTTTTTGAGAGTTAAAAACTCTTGCTGATAATATATCGACTTTAAATCCAAGCGAAGTAAGGAGCCAATGGAAAAGTCCGTTTAATTCATAGCAGAATCCTCCCCGTTTTGTTGGAATAATTTTTTCATATATCATATTAAGATCAAGTTCAATCCTTCTTTCCGGGATATCAAGATCCTCAAACGGTATAGAAAGCAGATGACGGTTCTGCAACTCGGTTAAAAACTCAAGTGAAGGAGTTTTAATTTTACTGATTCCCATTCTGTTTAAATATGATTGTACCTGCAATTTATATTTACCTGCATCTTGATTCCGATATTAAAGATAAGAAATGGTGATTAATTACAAAATAATTATTGTCATAATTGCAGAAAGTATTCTTATTCTTAAGTTCAAATTAAAGAAAGTCCTTAATGAAAGAAGATCCAAACCAGCAAAATCAGAAACAAGATACAGGAAATAAATTTACTGTAAAGGGAAAAAGCAATCTTTATTCATCATATAAAGATGAATTAAAAAAAGAAAATAAGTGTGAATAATAAATGAAAGGAAAAATATGACTACAAAAGAACTTCTGGAAGAATATTATAAGGGTTTTGCTAAAAAGAAAGGATGGGAGTTTGTTATAGCTGATGATTTTAAATTTGTCGGTGGTGATATGGCTAAATCAACACCGATTGTTGGTAAGACATCTTATATAGAAATTATCAATAGATTTTCTAAACTATTCAGAAACATGAGAGTTAAGGAAATGATTATTGATGGAGACCAGGCATGTGTAATTGGGAACTACGATTATGAATTTCCGGGAGGGAAAAATATAAACGGGGATGTTGCCGAAATATGGAAAGTTAAGGATGGTAAGCTTGATTCATTAACAATATTTTTTGATACGCTTACGTTCGATATATTGACAATAAAATAATCATTTGTATCAAATTATTATTTGAATTGACTGTAGAAACCGGTTAACAACTTATTGAAAATTTCAGGCTGCTCCATATTCGGGACATGGCCGGCATTGGGTATTACTTCAAATTTCGAATTGGGGATCTGTTTTGCAACCAACTCTATATCTTGTGGTGGAGTAAAAAAATCGCTGTCTCCAACAATTACTAATGCCGGAACTTTTATTCTTCTAAGAAAATTGAAATTGTCTCTCCTATCTGCTCTTCCTCTCAGTGATGCAGCAGCAGCATCCGGTTTAGTATTAATCATCATCTGATATAAAAGGTTATAAGCGGTTCCTCTTTGTTTAATCGTATCAGGATGCAGGTATTTATGAATGTCTTGTTCAGTGTATGATTGCATTCCTATAGATTGAATCCGTTCCGCAAGATCTAACCTTTTATAATATGAAGGTTTTGTTTCTCCTGCGGGGCTGCTGTCGCAAATAACTAATGAAAGTACCCGATCGGGGAAAAGTCTTGTGAATTCAACAATTATTAGCCCTCCCATTGAAAGACCGGTTAAATGAACTTTTGAAATTTTCAATTCATCAAGTAAAATAGCAAGATCAAGAGCCTGCTCTTCTATAAAAATTTTTTGATCTTTGCAGTCCGTTTTGCCATAACCGGTAAGATCCGGGAGAATTAACCGGAAATTATTTAGTGCTTCAACCTGATAATTCCACATAGAATGATCGAACGGATGACCATGAACCATTAGAATAACTTCATCTTTGTCCTGGTTAATATCTTCATAAAAATGATTATAACCTCTGATTTGAACATGTTTCATTAAATCCCTCAAATGAATAATTTTAAGATTAAAAATAATTCTGATTTTAAATAAAGATGAGACATTTACAAAATGATGCGATATTTTCTTCTATATTTAACAAAAAATTGTATTTTTAATTTAATGAAAAATTCTAATAAGTAATGTATCGAAATATATTAATTCCTGTTATTTTTTTATTACATTTTTATCCTTTCCGAAAACTCAATAAAATTCAGCATCCTTAAACACATTTGGAAATCTAACAATGGAAAAAATAGAATTCTTTAAAATTCAAACTGATTTCAGGAAATGGCTTGAAAAAAATCACAATAAAAGTAATGAACTCTGGGTTGGTTATTACAAAAAGAGTTCCGGTAAACCGAGTATCGACTGGCCGCAGTCTGTTGATGAAGCAATCTGTTTCGGATGGATAGATGGATTACGTAAATCAATTGATGGAGAAAGTTATAAGATACGTTTTACTCCAAGAAAACCGGGGAGCATCTGGAGTGCAGTTAATTTAAAAAGAGCTGAAGAACTTATTAAGCTCGGTTTAATGCAGCCTGCCGGCCTGGAAGCATTCAATAGAAAGGATGAGAAAAAGATTAACAGTTATTCCTTTGAAAGAGAAAACGTTATGCTTGATAAAGGATATGAAAAGAAATTTAAGGAGAATAAAAAAGCATGGGATTTTTTTCAGCTAATGGTACCGTCTTATAAAAGACCCGCAACCTGGTGGGTTATGAGCGCAAAGCAGGAAGAAACACGTATAAAAAGATTAAATATCTTAATTGAGTGTTCCGAAGCAGGAGAAAAAATCCCTCAAATGAAATGGGCTGATAAGTCCAAAAAATCAAAATAATTTTATTTAAGCGGCCATTTCTCTATTATATTTATTCCTGTACTGAATTGGTGATAATCCGGTAATCTTCTTAAAAGTTACACGGAAGGCTTTTGGATCAGAGTACCCAATCTTATACATTACTTCATTTATATTTTCACGCGAGGATTCGAGACTAATTTTGGCAGCTTCAATTTTAACTCTCTGGACATATTCTATTACAGTGTTTGCAGTTGCTTTTTTAAATCTGCGTTCGAGGTTTCTCCTGCTTAGAGCAAGCATAGAGGCAAGCTGATCAACTGTAATTTTATCCTGGAAATTACTTTCAATATATTCCTGGGCTTTTTTTATTGATTCATCTTCATGCTCTTTCTGACCTTTGAATATCATAAAAGGTGACTGACTGTCTCTCTGAATATCAATCTGAAAAGCTTTGGAACAAAAAACTGCTGCCTGTCTGCCAGCAAATTTTTCAACAAGATACAGTATAAGATTTAATGAAGAATATGCACCTCCGGATGAATAAATCCCCTGCTCATCGGTGATAATTTTATCTTCAACCAGGTTTACATCGGGGAAGGTATTTCTGAATTCATTTGCAGCTAACCAATGAGTAGAACACCTTTTTCCTTTTAATAATCCTGTTGATGCCAGCAAGAAAGCACCCAGACAAAGACTTGCCACTTCTGCTCCGTTATTATACTGTTCTTTTATCCAGGGAATAAAATCCCGGTTATCATATACGGCTTTTTTTAAATTGCCGTACATAGCCGGTATAATTACAAGGTCAGTTGATTTAATATCTCTTATAGGATCGGTCGAGATGGTATATAATCCATCATTTAACTGACTCTGTTCTGCAAGACCTGCCAGGTGAACCTCGAAGAAAGCCGGTTTTTGCATACTCTCCAAAAGTTGATTAACTTCGGTAAAAACCTGCCGGGGTCCTTCTATATTTCCTAAAATAGCCCCTTTTGTTACTACTATGGTTATGTGTTTCATTACCGCAATGAGATTTGTTAGAAAAAAGTTCCGGAAAGTAAAATATATTTTTGAAGTGTCGCAATCAACCCAGCAAGTGGTTGAAATCACACCTTATAGTGGGTTTTTAAACTTTCATTACAATGATCTCCCTATGATTTATTTGCCGCCTGAGATATCTAAAAATGAACCGGTAACATAAGAAGCTTCTTTGGATAAAAGCCACATTATTCCATTTGCTATTTCAGCAGGTTTACCAATTCTTTTCAGGGGAATATTATTTAATACTTCTTTTAATCTTTGTTCCTTTGTTTCATGGATATCGGTATCGACGAACCCGGGCCTTACTACATTAACCCTGATATTAAAAGGTGCAAGTTCTTTAGAGAGTCCGATCGTTAAAGTTTCAATTGAAGCTTTGCTCATCGCATAATCAATGTAATCATTCGGAGAGCCGATTTTTACTGCACCTGAAGAAATATTTATTATGCATCTTTCGGTTTCGTTAGGATATTCTTTCATTTGCGGGACGGCATATCTTATACAATTAATAACACCATACATATTTGTCGCAAATGTTTTTTCAAACCGTTGATTGGTAATCGATAGAAAATCGGTCCTTTTTCCTAATATTGCCGCATTATTTACCAAATGCGAAACAGGGCCCATATCGTTATGGATACTCTCAAACATTTTTTTAACCTGCTCTTCATCTGAGATATCTGCTTTATATAAACCTGCAGCTCCGCCTTTGTCAATAATAATCCCTAAGATCTCATTCATTGCCGGGGAATCATTTCTATAATTTAAAGCCAAACGAAACCTCTCAGCGGCAGCTACAGCCAAGCTGGCGCCTATACCTTTAAAAGCCCCGGTAATCAGCAGTAATGGTCTGTTATTCATGTTCTTTCAGTTTATTATTAATGAAATTTTTCTTCCCTGGAAAGCATATCAAGAATTTTTTTCATGCGGTTATTTCTTGTCTCTGGTTTTTTGGCAGTCTGTAAACGCCATACAATAGAATATTTATTTGTTCTATTAAGGGATTTAAAAATTTTAAAGCTTTTTTGTCTTTTGAAAGCTCCTTAAGGAAATCATTGGGTATTTCCATATTACTTGGAGAATCATAAGCTTTTTCCCATCTGCCGTCTTTTTTAGCTTCATTAATTGCCTTTAAACCGGGAGTTTTCATTTTACCGTTTTTAATTAATCTTTCAACAAGTTCAATATTTCTTTTAGACCAGATACTTTTTGGTCTTCTGGGTGTAAACTTCTGGATCCAGGATTTTTCATCATACTTTTTAGCTTGTCCGTCAATCCAGCCATAGCATAAAGCTTCATTGAGCGCTTCGTCATGTGTTATTGATTTTACACCGGAATCTTTCTTAAACAATCTTAACCATATACCGTTTGACTCGGAATGACTTTCCGATAACCAGCTGTTCCAAACATCTGGATTTTCAAATGCAACAATTTTATAATTTTCTAAAGGTTTTATCTTTGATGATTTTTTCTTCATAATAATATTTTATTAATTGAGTAGGGGTTTTTAAATTTTTGATTTGTTAATTTTTTAGGATCTTTCTTAAAAAAGATAAAGAATATTTTGTTTAATCATAGAAATATTTTAATAAATCTATCTCTAAAATTTCATGTGTGATTAATATCAAAAATATAAACCGGTTCAAATCGTTTATATACTTAGAGACTTTTTTATAATTCTATTTTAATATATTTGCAGCACAAGTTCCCGATTATATGAGCAGACATTGGGTCACATATCTTCTGCTCAATCAGTAAGTCTAATCAAATATTTTTTCAGTTAATACTCAATTTGAAAGTGTACGGGCAAATACACTTTTAACTTCGACAAAAATAATATTAAGGGTGGTTAAAAAATAAGTTGGAAAGCCATATGTGACTTTTGCGCATTTTTATCCCCTTTAAGGAAATACCGAGGTTTTCAATTAAATATTTTAATCACAATAAACACATAATTGTCCAATTTGTTGCTCTTGATTTGTTATATGGATGACTTATCATAATTATAGTAATACATTCGGTGCCGCAATTGACCATTAAAACTGCCGTAATTGCACCTTTCACCGGCTTTCAGGCAAACGTATGTTTACAATAAATAAAAGTCAGATCAAAATAATCAGTAATCAAACAGAAAAGAAACTAATAAGGAATTTTATATGCAATTGTTTACTAAAAGAAAATTATCCCTAATCATTATTGTACTTATTTATCTATATCCTATAGCTAATGGACAAACTATTGTTAATCCAGACAGCGCTCTTCAGATGATTTTAAATAATTTGAAAGGAACGCATATAACATTGGCTCAATCAGTTGAATATGCTTCAAAGAACTCTGCTTCACTTAAGCAGACTGAAGCACTTTATATGGCAGCTCAAGGTACTTTAAGAAGAGAAAGAGGAAGTTTTGATCCTGAATTTTTCTTTAATATAAATTATGAAAGCCAGAAAATTCCACAGGCATCTTTTTTTTCAGGTGCTGATGTTTTATCTACCAAACAAACAGATGCTGCTGCCGGTTTAAGATTGAATCTTCCAACCGGTACAAAATTGGAATTATCGTTAAATTCAACACAGCTAAAAACAAACTCAAGTTTTGCGTTTTTAAATCCTGAATATGATGCATTCGGTTCTATTACACTCCGGCAGCCGTTGCTTTCAGGATTCACCGCTTCGGGAAGTAAAGATCTCAAGCAGGCTGAATTAAATCTCGAATCTGCCAAAGCACAATATGATCAGGCTGTACTTAATACTAATACTGCAGTTGAACAGGCATACTGGAATCTTTATACCGCTGCACGTAACTATGCAGTTCAAAAGCTTACCCTCGATCGTGCCGAAGCAGTACTAAAAGAAGCTCAGCTTCATTTCAAAGCAGGTCTTGCAGGACCAAACCAGGTAGCAAATGCTAAAACATTCTGGGCTGAACAAAAGCTATTATTAATTGACCGGGATGAACAGCTAGATTTGCAGTCTGAACAGCTAGCTTTTTTAATTGGTAAAAGACCGGTTCCGGCAGATTCAAGATTTCTTGCTGCAGATAATCCGCCTGTTGATTTTCCTATTGAACCTGTAGATAATCTTGTAGACTACGCTTTAAATAATAACCTGGATATCCAGGCGGCTAAAAAAAACATAGATATTGCGAATGCTTTGGTAAATGCTGCTAACTGGCAGGCTTTACCCCAGGTCGATCTGGTTGGTTCACTATCAAGTAATGGACTTGGGGGTACTGCACAGGAAGTTTCATTCCCCGGCTTTGAGTCTATACATACTGCAACAAGCGGCAGTTTCGGGGATGTATTATCGCAGCTCTTTAAACGTAAATACCCCGGCTGGAGCATTGGTGTTGAACTTTCTCTCCCGATTGGATTAAGAAGCGGTTTAGGAGAAAAAGATCGTTTGGAAGCAGGTTCATTAAACGCAAAGCAGAGCTATATAGAATTATCACGTAACCTGGAAAAACAAATACGCACTTCATACCGAGAATTGGAACACGGCAATGAACGTTTGAGCGCTTCACGGGATGGTGTTGAGGCAGCACAGGAACAGGTCAGGATTGGAATGATTGAATTTGAAAACGGCAAATTAACTGCTTTCGAATTAGTCAGGCTTTCCGAAGATTTTGCTGTAGCACAGCAGCGTTATTCCGATGCGCTGGTTAAAACCGTTAAGGCTGCTGCCGATTTAAAACAGCTTACTTCAGGATATTATCCTTCAAAAGTTAATTAATAAAAAGTTTTATATGATAAACGAAAGGACAAACTTTATGTTAAGAATTTTCACTTTTAAAAAATACCCGGCAATTATTTCTCTTATTGCTTTTTTAACCTTATTGAATTATGGATGCGCAGACAAACAGGCTTCCGCAGGAGGATTTAAAATGCCGCCGACACCGGTCGAAACTGCCAATGTAAAAGCACAAAAAATTACCGATAAATTTGAAGCTGTCGGTACTATAGAGGCAATTGAAGGAGTAACCATTGTATCTGAAATAGATGCTTCAGTCATTAATCTTCCTTTTGAAGAAGGCAGTTATATAAAAAAAGGTGATCTTATTGCACAGCTGGATGACTCCCAACTTTCCGCAGAAGTCAGCCGTACGGAAGCATTATACAGCCAAAGCAACGCTACTTACAAACGTATCAAATCGATCGTTGATCAAAATGCCGGGACACCCCAGGACCTTGATGATGCCATAGCCAATCTAAAAGTTGCAGAAGCAAATAATGAACTGGCAAAAGCACGATTAAGTAAAACCAGGATTGTTGCTCCTTTCGATGGAATGATTGGTACCCGTAAAGTAAGTGCGGGTGCATTTTTAAGAACGGGTCAGGAAATTACTGAACTTGCCAATCTTAATGAAATACGTGTTAGCTTTTCTGCACCTGAACGATTTCTTGCTCAACTAAAACGTAATGCAGAAGTAATTGTTTCTTCGAGTGTGTTCCCCGGCTATGAAGTTAAAGGAAAAATTATGGCTATCGAACCGATACTTGACTCTCAAACCCGTAACGTTAATGTAGTTGCAAGAGTACAGAATCCGGGACAGAAATTCCGCCCGGGTATGTCGGCTAATGTCTCTGCTGTTTTAAGTGAAAGGCAAAATGCTTTAACTATTCCTAATGAAGCCGTGTTTGCCAATGGAGATCAGTCATTTGTGTTTGTAGTTAAAAAAGACAGCAGCGTCGCTGCTGCCCCGGTAACATTGGGCCTGCAAACAGCTAAGATAGTTGAAGTGACTAATGGATTACAGGATGGGATGCAGGTTGTAACCGCCGGACATCAGAAACTTTTTGACGGAGCGAAAGTGATGCCGGTTAATTCCCAGGAACAAACAGCCGAAGGAAATACTGAATGAATGATTGGATGAATTAATGAATGTTTGAATCGGTGAATGCAATCTATATTCATTATTCATTAATTCGGGCACTGTTTATATGGGGCATACTGTAAAGCTAAATAAATTAATTTTGAAATTATATTAAGTAACAAGGAGTTTAGATGAAACTTAGCGACATATCAATAAGGCGCCCGGTATTTGCAACCGTTATGAGCCTGGCTATAGTTTTATTCGGGATCATTTCGTTTACACAACTTCCGGTACGCGAATATCCTGATATTGATCCGCCGATTATATCTGTTGTTACATTATATCGTGGTGCAAGCTCCAATGTAGTTGAAACAGAAATTACAGATATACTTGAAGAACAATTCGCCACTTTGGAAGGAGTTAAAACAATATCGTCTTCAAGCAGTGAAGGCGGTTCTGTAATAACAATTGAATTTGAATTGAACCGTGATGTTAATGAAGCTGCAAATGATGTTAGGGACAGAGTGTCCCGTGTACGCGGAAATTTACCGCAGGAAATTGATGATCCTGTAATTTCCAAAGTTGATGCTAATGCCCAGGCTATAGTCTGGTTAGGGCTTTCAAGTACCCACCATTCCGGATTGGAGTTGTCCGATTTCGCTGACCGTGTATTGAAAGAAAGAATACAGCGTATGCCTGGTGTAGGTTCTGTTATTCTCGGCGGTGAAAGACGATATGCTATGCGTGTTTGGCTTGATCCTCTCAGAATGGCAGCTCATGATTTAACACCCCAGGATGTTGAAGCTGCGGTCAGAAAAGAAAATGCTGAAATACCCAGTGGAAGAGTAGAAGGTGTTGAGAGAGAATTTTCAGTGCGAACACGTGGTGATCTTTCCACACCCGAAGAATTCGGTTCTATTATAGTATCGCAAAAAGGAAACGGTATTGTTCGGATTCGCGACATTGCTAATGTTAAAGTCGGAGCGGAAGATGAACGAACTGTTGCACGGTGGAATGGGAAACCCGCAGTAGGTCTGGGTATCGTAAAACAATCCAAGGCAAGCACAGTAGATGTTGCCGATGAGATCCGGAAAGCTTTGCCAGAATTATCCAAATTATTGCCTGAAGGAATGAAATTAGACATTGCCTATGACAGTTCCGAATTTATTAAAGAATCTATTTCGGAAGTTGAACAGACCTTAATTATTGCTTTAGTATTAGTTGTTCTTGTTGTTTTATTATTCCTAAAAAGTTTTCGTGCAACCATTATTCCTTCAATAGCAATTCCTATATCTATAATAGGAGCCTTAGCTGCAGTTTATTTTGCCGGATTTACTATTAATATTCTTACATTGCTTGGGCTTGTTCTGTCAATCGGCCTGGTAGTTGACGATGCTATTGTGGTTCTCGAAAATATCTACCGTCATATGGAGATGGGAAAAAGCCGCTGGCAGGCTGCTATCGATGGAAGTAAAGAAATTGGATTTGCAATTATTTCCACGACTATTGCTCTTGTTGCAGTTTTCATTCCTCTTGCTTTTTTATCTGGTAATGTTGGAAGGTTGTTTAATGAATTCGGAATTGCAGTTGCTGTTGCAGTTTTAATTTCCGGATTTGTTGCACTTACTTTAACGCCTATGATCTCTTCCCAAATTCTCCGACCGCTGCATGGTACAAGTAAAAACTGGGCATCCAGATCTTTTGACAACTTTTTCGAAAAATTAAATATTTATTATGAAAAGTTGTTAAGATGGACATTGAATCATAGAATACTGGTAATTTCCGGAGGTGTAGCTGCTATAGTATTGGGTATCTTTTTATTTAAACTTTTACCTAGTGAACTTGTCCCGGTTGAAGATCGCGGTGTAGGATTTGGAGTTGTAATTGCTCCTGAAGGTGCTACATTAAAATACACTGATAGTTATGTGAAAGAGATAGAAAACCGTCTGTTGAAATTACCGGAACTTGACGGATTATTTACAGCTACAGGATTGAGTTTTGGAGGACCCGGAAGTGTTACAAATAGTTTTATGTTTTTGAATTTAAAACCGAGAAGTGAAAGAAAGAAATCACAGCAGCAAATCATTCAGGAACTGTTTCCTCAACTTATCTCAATACCGGGAGTCTTAGCATTTGTAATAAATCCCCCAAGCTTAGGTTCTACGTCAAATAGTCCTGTGGAATATGTTCTTCAGGCAGACAGCTACGCAGAATTAAATAAGGCTGTTGGAACAATGATGGGTGAAGCTTCAAAATTAGGATATTTAATTAATCTGGACAGCGATCTTCGTTTAAACAAACCGCAGTTAGATATTGATATCGATCGTGAACGCGCATCTCATCTTGGTGTATCAGTCACTGATATCGGTTCAACTCTGGAGACATTATTGGGAGGAAGAAAAGTAACAGATTTTAAACGCGGTACCAAGCAATATGATGTGATTTTACAAATGAAACCTGAATACCGCGCCACTCCTGATGAAATTCCAAATATTTATATCCGAAGTACCGGAGGTTTGGTTCAGCTGGCTAATGTAGTAAAAGTAAAGAAAACTGTTGCACCTAAAGAATTAAATCATTATAACCGTGTCCGTTCCGCTACAATTACAGCGAGCCTTGCACCGGGATTTACTTTAGGCCAGGCATTGGATGATCTTGATCGAATTGCAGCAGAGAAGCTGCCTTCAAATATTAAGCATGATTATGCCGGCCAGTCACTGGAATATAAATCGTCAAGTTCAGCTTTATATTTTATGTTTATTCTGGCAATTACTTTTATTTATCTAGTATTATCCGCACAGTTTGAAAGTTTTATTCATCCTTTTACTATACTTCTTTCTGTACCGCTCGCTGTATTCGGAGCATTATTAACTCTTTATATCTTCGGGCAAAGCCTTAACATATACTCTCAAATCGGACTGATAATGCTAATTGGACTGGTTACAAAAAATTCGATTCTGATAGTTGAATTTGCAAATCAACAGCGGGAAAAAGGTAATTCATTTATTGAGGCTGTTGTAAATGCTGCAACCATTCGTTTACGCCCTATATTAATGACTTCATTTGCAACTATTTTTGGAATTCTGCCTATTGCCATAGGATTAGGTGCGGGAGCAGAATCCAGGCGTCCATTAGGATTGGCTGTTGTAGGCGGGATGCTTTTCTCAACATTTTTAACTTTAATAATTGTACCTGTAGTCTATACAATATTAGCACGATTCACGCATAAAGAAGAACTGGCAACCAAACATTCAAAAGAAAATGATATGGAAATAGACTCCGGTGATCTTATTCCGGAAGGTGCAGTCGACTAAAATTGAAACAAATATAAAAACCTGCTCATAATTTTTAGAGCAGGTTTTTTTAATGTCGCAATATCCCCCTTAATTTGACGTAACCATACCTTCCAAATTCAGTACTGCATAGTTACTTTTGTTTTAAAACTAATATTCAAAAACAAAAAGTTAAAAATTACACAATTTTGAATTTTAATTTAATATAATGGTCACATATAATATTAAAGTTTATTCCATTTATGTCGGTTAAAAATGAAAGAATTGTAAAAAAAATTATTGAAATGTTCATCAGCAACGATCATGCTTCTTATTTAGACTATCTTGCCGGGGATATTAAATGGAACATAGTTGGTATGCCGCTTATATGTGGAAAAGATGAATTTATTAAAGCAGTAAAATCCCTTGAGCTTGAAAATTTTTCTTCGTCAGAAATAAAAAATATGATTTCAGATCGGGAATTTGTTGTGGTTGAAAGTACAGGTCAGGCTAATATCCAAATGGATTGTCCAAATGCACCTGCTTATTGTGATATTTATCGAATCATGAACGATAAAGTTTGCGAACTTACTACATATATTATTGATACGACATTAAATAATGAATATTAAATGAAAGGAGATTAAAATGTTTAAAGACACTCTGGCATTCAGCAGCTATTCGGTAAAAGATATTAATAAAGCAAAAGAATTTTACAGTCAAACACTCGGACTGGAAGTTTCGGATGTTCTTGGAATGAATGAACTCTTAAGACTTAAAATCAAAGGCAGTAACGATGTAATGATTTATTCAAAACCGAATCATACACCTGCTAGTTTTACTGTACTTAATTTCCCTGTTGCAGATGTTGAAAAAGCGGTAGATGAGTTAACTGAAAAAGGAATAAAATTCGAGATTTATAATGAACCTAATTTAAAGACAGATGAAAAAGGAATCTTAAGAGGTGGAGAAAGTCCAACTATAGCATGGTTCAAAGATCCTGCAGGAAACATTTTATCCTTAATAGAAGATAAATAACATTATAAAAATTATAGGAGCAAAAAATGATAAAAATTAATCCTTATTTGAATTTTCCTGGAAATACTGAAGAGGCTTTCAATTTTTATAAAAAGGTCTTTGGTGGTGATTTTGCCGAAGGCATTTTTCGATTCAAAGATACTCCTGACGCAGATAAGCTGAGTGAGGAAGATCAGGAAAAAGTAATGCACATTGGTTTACCGGTAGGTAATAATATGCTAATGGCTACGGATGCTTTAGAATCTATGGGTTTTAAATTAGCATTTGGTAATAATTTTTATTTATCACTTGAAACTGAAAGTAAAGAAGAAGCCGATAGAATTTTCAGTAGCTTGTCGGAAGGCGGCAATGTACAAATGCCGATGAAAGACGAATTCTGGGGTGCATATTTTGGGATGTTCACAGATAAATTCGGTGTTCAATGGATGATAAGTTATAATTATCCTCAAGAGAAATAAGATCTTATAAAATTATTGGAGATAAGAATGATGAATATTTATCCTTTTTTATGGTTTGATGATAATGCCGAAGAAGCAGTAAATTTTTATACTTCAGTTTTCAAAGATTCAAATGTAAAAGCTTCAACAAAGTATAGTGAGGAAAGTGCCAAAGCTTCCGGAATGCCAAAAGATTCTGTTATGACAGTAGCTTTTGATTTGTATGGACTATCGTTCGTTGCGATAAATGGAGGGCCGGCATTCAAAATTAATCCATCGGTTTCTTTTTTTGTAAGCTGTAAGACAGAAAATGAAGTTGAAGAATTATGGAAAAAACTCTCGGATGGTGGAAAAATTTTAATGGCACTTGATAAATATCCATTCAGTGAAAAATACGGATGGCTGCAGGATAAATTTGGTGTATCCTGGCAGATAATTATTTTTAATGGTGATGTAGAACAAAAAATTATTCCTTCCTTGATGTTTACAAAAAATGTTACCGGTAAAGCTGAAGAAGCAATTAATTTTTATACATCTGTATTTAATGATGCTAAAACCGGTACGTTTTTCAGGTTTGAAGAAGGGCAAAAACCTGATAAAAATAGTTCTATCGCTTATGCTGATTTCACATTGGAAGGCCAGAAATTTGCGGCAATGGATGGAGGGCATATGCATGATTTTGTTTTTAACGAAGCAATTTCTTTTGTTTCTAATTGTGATAACCAAAAAGAACTTGACTATTATTGGAATAAACTTTCTGCAGTTCCAGAGGCGGAAATGTGCGGCTGGCTTAAAGACAAATATGGAATATCATGGCAAATTGTTCCAACTGTTTTAGGAAAGTTGTTAAGCAGTAAAGAGAATGGAAAATCTCAAAGAGTAATGAAGAAAGTACTTCAAATGAAAAAACTTGAAATTGCTGAATTGGAAGAAGCATAGTTCTAATAAGCAAAATTGATAAATGTTTATTAAAATTTCACAAGGAGAAAAATTATGTCAACAATAAAACTTCATAGAGTATTTAAAGCAGCTCCGGAAAAAATTTACCGGGCTTTTCTCGATGCCGATGCTCAGGCAAAATGGCTTCCGCCAAACGGGTTTACCTGCAATGTTCATCATCTGGATGCTAAAGTCGGCGGTACATATAAAATGTCATTTACAAATTTCTCAACCGGGAAAAGTCAATCATTTGGCGGGAAATATCTTGAACTAGAACCTGGTAAGCATATTAAATATTCTGATCAATTTGATGATCCGAATATGCCTGGAGAAATGACAACTACTGTTACTATCAAATTGGTTTCGTGCGGTTCAGATGTTTCCACCATTCAAGAAGGTGTACCGGATGCGATCCCTCCGGAATATTGCTACCTTGGCTGGCAGGAATCACTTGATCAATTAACTAAACTAGTGGAACCAGAAATTCCTGATTAATATCAAAAACACCTTTAGTAAGTTGTCGAAAACTACAATCTTTAAACAAAGAAATGTTTGATGTGTTATAAATGTTCTCATTAAGCTATTGAGATAAAAAAATATCGAATGTAATTAATAAAATATTAAATTCATTTAAAGGAAAAATATAATGAGGAAAATAATAGTTATATCAATGATTACGTTAGATGGAGTAATGCAAGGGGTTGGCGGACCTAAAGAAGATAGATCAGGCGGTTTCAAATATGGCGGTTGGTCTGCACCATATGATGACGAAATTCTTCGTAAGATCATGCAAAAATGGATGAAACCTGCAGACCTTCTTTTGGGCAGAAAAACATTTGAAATTTTTGTCCGCTACTGGCCAGAAAATGAAAATGGATGGCCAGGTATCAATGATTTTACAAAATACGTCATGTCCAAAACCATGAAAAAGTCAGATTGGAAAAACTCAGTTTTCCTCAAAAGCCTGGCGGATATCAAAAAGCTCAAAAACCAGCCTGCTGTTAGGCATGGTTCAAAAGGCTCTGACATTAAAGTTTGGGGCAGTAGCAAGCTTATTCAACTGCTCCTTAAGAATGATTTAGTAGACGAACTTTGGCTACAAATTCACCCGTTGACTCTCGGTAAAGGAAAAAAGGTGTTTGACAACGGTCCGATTCCGGCAGCATTTGCATTAATAGAGAGTATTGCTACACCAAGCGGAGTTATTATCTCCAGTTATAAGCGAGCCGGAAAAGTTAAAACAGGTACTATTGGAGTTTAAAGCTATGAAAAAAAATATTTTATTTATTCAAGGTGGTGGTGAAAGTGGATATAAAGCAGATGCAAAGTTAGCAGATTCTTTGCAGCAATCATTGGGAAAATCTTACAAAGTACATTATCCTAAAATGCAGATTAATGAATCTCTACCGGATTTTGGATGGCTTAAGCAAATCGCTAAGGAAATTTCTTCCATCAAGGGAGATGTTATTTTGGTTGGTCATTCTTTAGGTGCTTCAATGTTGTTGAAATATCTCTCTGAAAATAAGATCAAAATACATATTACCGGGATTTTTCTTATCGCACCACCATTTTGGAGTGGTAAAGAAGACTGGGTACAGCCACTTAAACTGCAAGATAATTTTTCTAACAAACTGCGGAAAGACATCCCAATTTTTTCTATCAATGTGGGATGATGAAGTAGTTTCATTTGAACAACTTACAATCTATAAGCAAAATCTTCATTGGGCAGTTTTTCGTGAAATAGCAAGTGGTGGCCATCAACTTAATAACGATTTAGCAATTGTAGCAAAAGATATAAAAGCTTTATGAAAATCATAGTATGAAAGGAAATTTATGTCCGATAAAATAATTAAATCTAATTCACTATTTGAACAGTTATGTGTATTTGTTGGTGATTGGGAAATGGAAGCAATAAATAACGGAATTCCTCATATCAAACCAAGAGCAAATTTTAAATGGTCGGAAAACCATACTTTTATGATTCAACATTCTGAAACAGAACCCTGCTGCCAACAACTCCACATGTATGGCTAGATAATAATCCGAACCCAATAGATGTAGTAAATGGACTCGATGATTTCGGTAAATCACCAAGTTTAGTAATGATACCAGAATCACAAAGGTTAATAGGAAAGCTCAGAAGCTGGTGAAAACTGGAATTTAGATTTTAATATTGAATACACAAATATTTAAAAGTTATTAATAAGGAAAATAAACTATATCAATAAATATGCAGGTTAAACTTGATATCTATATTAATTATAAAGGGAATTGCAGAGAAGCATTTCAATTCTACGAACGGCATCTTGGTGGAAAGATTATCGTGATGTCAACTTTTAATAAAATGCCGGATACATCCAATCTACGTAAAGAGCGATTAAATTATATCCTTCATGCAAGAATTGAAATAGGAAATTCTGTTTTGATGGGAGCTGATATACCCATGGCTGAACCAATGCGCAGTGCTTATTTAACATTGAGGGTTGAAAGCAATGAAGAAGCGGAAAGGATTTATGAATTACTTTCTGATGGAGGTGAGATATTTATGAAACTGGAACAAACATTTTATGCATCGCGTTTTGCTTTGCTTCGTGATAAGTTCGGCACAAACTGGATGCTGCTCTGCGAACAATAAAATATCAATTTAAAGTTTTAATTATGATAAGGAGTATACATGAGAAAATTAGTTGTAAATACATTCATGACACTTGATGGTGTAATGCAAGCACCCGGCGGTCCCGAAGAAGATCCAACCGGTGGATTTAAATATGGCGGCTGGTCTTTTAATTACTGGGACGAACTGATGAACCAGGTAATGGGTGACTCAATGAAAGAACCTTTTGAACTTTTACTCGGCAGAAGAACTTATGAAATTTTTGCTGCTCACTGGCCATTTATTAAAAATGATCCGGTGGCAGATCTATTCAATAAGATAAATAAGTACATTGTTTCAAAATCACTCAATAAAGTTACCTGGGAAAAATCTTTTCTTATAAAAGATAATGTTGTAGATAGAATAATTAAGTTGAAAGAGAATGAAGGACCGGAACTGCAGGTACACGGCAGTTCCAATTTAATCCAAACATTAATGAGAAATTATCTTATTGATGAATTCCGGTTATGGATATTTCCTTTAATAATAGGAAAGGGGAAAAAGTTATTCGCCGAAGGAACTATCCCGTCTAATTTAAGATTAATTGAAAACAAAGTTTCAAGTACAGGTGTCGCAATATCTACATTTATACCTGATGGTGAAATTAAAACCGGTTCTTTTGCCCTGGATAGCCCGACTGAAGCAGAAATCGAAAGACGAAAAAAGCTAAAGGAAGAGAATACAAACAACAACTAATTATTAAGGAGGAAAATTATGTCAAAAATGAATCCAGTAGTCCATTTTGAAATGCCTGCAGAAAATCAAAAACGAATGGCAGAATTTTACACAAAAACATTTGGCTGGAAAATTCAGCAGCTTGGCCCTGAAATGGGAAATTATATGGTTGTTTCTACTTCCGAAACAGATGAAAAAACTATGCGTCCGAAAGAAGCAGGAATGATCAATGGAGGTTTTTATCAAAAGACTGAAGATATGAATTCTCCGTATCCTTCGGTTGTTATTGCTGTTGATGATATTAGAGAGTCAATGAAAAAAGTTTCAGAAGCCGGCGGCAAAATATTAGGTGGCGATCCAAACAAACCTGGCGAACCCAGGTGATATTCCCGGTGTAGGTCTTTATTGCTCTTTGATTGATACTGAAGGTAATCGTGTAGGTATGCTGCAACCACTAGGTAATATGTAAAAATAAATTATAAGAAATTTAATATGAGAAAAATAATCTTTTCGATTAACATAACAATAGACGGCTTTGCTGATCATACTGCGGTTATTGCCGATAATGAATTGCACGATTTTTTTACCGATCTGCTGGACGGTGCTGATATGGTTTTGCTCGGCAGGAAAACCTATGAAATGATGGCAAGCTACTGGCCGTTTGCTGACCAGGATCCGAAAAGCACCAAAAGCGAGCTTAAGTTTGCGGAGAAGTATAATAATGTATCCAAATTAGTGTTTTCTAAAACATTAAAAGATGTTAAATGGAATAATACAACCCTTGCTAAAAGCAATCTGATAGATGAAGTAATTAAACTGAAAAATCAAAACGGGAAATATATTTTTACCGGAAGTTTAAGCATTGCATCTGCACTCGCAGAAAAAAAACTAATAGACGAATATTTGCTTTTAATTCATCCGATAGTTTTAGGCAAAGGCAAGCGGTTATTTGAAGATCTTCAAAGCAGGATCGATCTGAAGTTAATAGAAACAAAAACTTTCAGCTCCGGTGTTGTTGTAATTCATTATCAAAAAAATAGACGTGATCTTTATGATTTCTGCAAAAAAAAGCCGGAAACTATCGATGTATATATAAATAATTTCCCGGAAGATATTAGAAATAAATTAGAGAAAATAAGAAGTACAATAAAAAAAGCAGCACCTGATGCAAAAGAAGTAATAAGTTATCAAATGCCGGCATTCAAATTTAATAGTGTACTGGTTTATTTTGCGGCTTTTAAAAATCATATAGGTTTATTCCCGACACCTAGCCCGATAAAAGTATTTAGTAAAGAATTATCCGAATATGATACATGCAAAGGAACAATTATATTTCCTCTTGATAAAAAAATTCCTTTGGGATTAATATCAAAAATTACAAAGTACAGATTTCAAGAAGATTTGAAAAAACAGAATGATAAACGCAAAAAATAAATTGTTGATGAAGACACTAATTAATATTAAAAAGATCTGTTAAATATTTGATATTTAAAGGTGGTTGTATTACTTTGTAAAAAGAGTTGAAAAAAATAAGCGGGAACCTTTTTAACTCGGCGCAAACCTTGCATTAAAACTACGTAACCTAAAAATCAACTCATCAAGATTGCATTACTCTGCAATTCTTTGCTTTCAATTGAACGAACATTTTACAAAATGGTTAGTTCTTTTTAAGCAAGATTGAATTTTCATTCTCAAATGTTGTTAAACGAAGCAGGTTCTAATTAACTAATAATATTTCTTTAACAAAATTTACGGGGGCAGAAATGAAACAATTTGCGTTACTAGTTGTTGTTTATTTACTTTCATTTGGTTCAACAGCTTTTTCTCAAATCCAATTAACCAGTTCAGGGTATTCACAGGATTTTAATACTCTGGCAGATACCGGAACTTCTTCGGACTTCCTACCTGATGGATGGTATATTTTCGAGGATGGTTCTGATGGAGATAGCTTATACTCTATAGGTACAGGAAGTTCACGAACCGGCGATACCTATAGTTTTGGTTCTGAAGACAGTACAGAAAGAGCACTCGGAAGTATACGCTCCGGTAGTGTCATTCCGTTTTACGGAGCAAACTTTATAAATAATAGTGGCAATATCATTAATTTAATTCATATTTCATATAAAGGGGAGCAATGGCGTGCAGGTACTTCCAGTCGAACTGAACCAGATAGTTTGAAATTTCAATATAGCATAAATGCTACCAGTTTATCTGATGGTGATTGGATAGACATTGAGCAGTTAAACTATGTTAGTCCAAAAGTAGGTACTTCGGGAGCATTAGATGGTAATTTACTTGAAAATCGGACTGAAATTAATGGGGTAATTACTGGCTTATCAATTCCTGATGGAGCTGAATTCTGGATCAGATGGGAGGATTTCGACGTATCTAGTTCAGATGATGGATTGGCTATTGATGATTTTCAAATTGATTTAACTGCACCTTCGGTAATATTTTCAATCGCTCCTTCTTCTTTGCATTTCGATTCGGTTGGTCTGGGCTATTCAAATATACTTCCAGTAACAATTCAAAATGAAGGCACAACAGATGACCTGATTATAACGAATATTGAATTATCAAATCCAACATTTTCAATTTCTCCCAATACCTTACCGGTTACTTTATCACCGGGTGATGGACAGAACTTTAATGTTACATTCACTCCTGCAAATGATGGTCTTGAAACCGGCACAATAAATTTTACACATAATGCACCCGGTTCTCCATCATCACTATCTTTAAGTGGAACCGGTTTGGCTCCGACTTCCAGCGGACTTTTAAAATTTAAGACTTCTATTAGAAACCTTCTTGATGGAACAAAAAATAATCCCGACACAGTCATGCTTTGCGAATATTCGGGGCAACCTTTAAAAGCTTTGCAGTTTAATCTTCTCGTAGGTAATACAAATGGTGGAATGATTGTAAGGTCCGTTACAAGAGGAGCAGCTATTCCTGCTGGTCAATTTAATTTCTCTTATGAAATTCACAGAGGTGATTATTTACCAGGCGGTTCATCTATTGATACAGTTAAAGTAGTAATTCTTGGTAATGGGTCAAATGCAATAATGCCTAATCCGGGTGACCAGGAAATAATGAATTTTTCATATGATATTGTAAGTATATCCGGGGTATCAACTCAGACAAATAATTCTTTGTCTGAAGTAACGGGAGCAACTATTTATCCCGTAACTGATGCTGCTCTAGGATCGGGATCGGATGAAACAATAAATATATTTAACGGAACACTCGAAGGATTACTTGGTGATGTTAATCTTGATAACCAGGTAAATATTCTTGATATTCTCCTGATGGTTGATCATATAATCGGCAGAGTTGAATTTAATTCTGATCAAATATTTAATGCCGATATATCGCCATGGGAACAAGACGCTCCTCTTCCGACCAGAGATGGTAAGGTCGATGTACTCGATCTTGCTGTTCTTCAGAATATGGTTCTAACAGGAAAATATCCAAGCAATTCACCACTTTATAAGACAGTATCAAATCCTTTGAATTTAGTTGTGGGTAACGCAAAAAAAATCACTCCTGGAATGAATGCCAAAGTCTCTTTATATTTTACAAGGGAAGGAATCTCAATTGGTCTGGAATCATTAAAAAAAGTCAAAGGTTTACAAATAGAGTTGGATAACTTGGGATTATCAATTCCTCAAAATACAGTAATAAATTCAATTTTTAATCAATCACTATTTTACCAGGATAACTCTTTCTTAAGGATGCTTTCTTATGATGACCAATCAACTTCAATAAGTGCCGGTGAATATTTAATTGCATCTATTCTCTGCAAGCTAAATAATCCGGGGGATCTGGTTATTCATAATCTTATTGTTGCTGATGAGAATAATAATTCAATGGAAAAAGTCGAAGCAGAAATTCTGCATGAAGATCCGAATTTGCCGAACGAATATTCTCTAAGTCAGAATTATCCAAATCCATTCAATCCTGTAACATATGTAAAATTCTCCGTCCCGAAAGATGATTTTGTAAAAATTAAAATATATAATATGATAGGCCAGGAAATAATTACCCTTTTCTCCGGTTTTTCTAAAACCGGCACTCATACTCTAAGCTGGAATGGTATGGACCAGAATGGAAAACAGGTAAGCAGTGGAAGCTATATATATAGAATGACAGCAAGTGAATTCAGCCAATCAAAAAAATTGATATATATGAAATAGTATTCAGTATAAATATCAAACCCTGATCGGCTTGATCAGGGTTTATATTTTCATAGTGATTTTTCCCAAAAAACTATGTAAAAGAGATAAATAACTCTACAATTTTTAAATTCAGATATAAAAATTCTTATTCTTTTTTATTTTTTGATTGTTCCAAAAATTTATTCTTATTATTTTCTATGTATATTAATTTCTTCATCCTGGATAAATTTGCGGGAGTTATATGGATTGGGGTAATCCTTCTCTGATTTGGTTCATAATCGGCTTGGCACTTTTCCTTATGGAACTTGCTATGCCTGGTTTGGTTTTAATGTTTTTTGGAATGGGTGCCTGGCTTGTGGCAATTCTCTGCCTTATATTCAACTTTCAACTGGATACGCAACTAATCTTTTTTATCATTTCATCGGTATTGTTCCTTGTTACTTTAAGAAAATATGTTAATAAACTTTTCAGCGGAAGAATAAAAACAGAAACAAGTTCGGGTGAAAATATTGAAGATTATCGTGGTGAAAGAGCAGTTGTAGTTGAAACAATTTCCCCGCCGCAGTATGGTAAAGTAGAATTTCACGGTACTAACTGGACAGCACAGGCAGATGTTGAAATCCCCGCCGGTACTACAATTGAAATTATCGGGAAGAAAAATTTAACATTGAAAGTTAAAAAAGTCTAATATTTAAAGGATTTTTAATGGAACCTGTTACTATTATTTTAATCGGTTTAATTTTATTTGTATTAATAATTTTCATAAAAACAATCCTGACTGTTCCACAGCGTTCGGCATTTATTGTAGAGCGACTTGGTAAATACAATTCAACTCTTGAAGCAGGATTTCACATTCTTATTCCATTCGTCGATAGGATAGCTTATAAACAAACTCTTAAAGAACAGGCACTCGATGTCCCTTCTCAAATGTGTATTACAAAAGATAATATTTCTGTAGAAGTTGATGGGATACTTTACCTGCAGGTTATGGATCCTATGAAAGCGTCTTACGGTATAAACAACTACCAGTTTGCTGCTACCCAACTAGCACAAACTACTATGAGAAGCATTATTGGCAAGCTGGAGCTTGATAAAACATTTGAAGAACGGGAAACAATAAATTCAACAATTGTTGATGCAGTAGATAAAGCTTCAGAACCGTGGGGAGTCAAGGTTACACGTTATGAAGTAAAGAATATCGTTCCACCCCAAAGTATTAAAGACGCAATGGAAAAACAGATGCGCGCTGAAAGGGAAAAACGTGCACTGATCGCTGAATCAGAAGGCGACAAGCAGGCTAAGATAAACCGGGCAGAAGGTGATAAACAGGAAATGATTGCAAAATCTGAAGGTGAAAAACAAAAAAGGATTAATGAAGCTGAAGGACGGGGACAAGAAATCGAAAGGGTCGCTCTTGCTACAGCTAAAGGTATCAGGGAAATTGCCTCTGCAATAAATGAACAAGGTGGGATGAACGCTGTCAACCTTAGAATCGCAGAACAGTATGTCGGCGCTTTTGCTAATTTAGCAAAAGTAAATAATTCCGTTATCATTCCAACTAACATGTCGGACATCGCAGGAATGATTGCAACTGCTTTAACAATAGTTAAAGATCAGGACGGGAAGAGAAATGACGGTAATCCAGATAATTGAACTGGCTGTGAGTAATCAATAAATTAATTAAAATTTAGAATCAACCTGAAGGTTAGTATATAGCCAATTCTTATATATTACCTATAAATACCCAACTTTTGCTTCATCAATTAATTTCTTTTAAAATAATTCTTGATGGATACTTTTTTGAGAAATAAACTTTCTGCTCTACTTGTTGAAAATCATTTTCTTTTGCATTATAAATATCAACAAATTTCTGTGGATTACGATCAAACAACGGGAACCAGCTGCTTTGGACCTGAACCATTATCCTATGCCCTTTTTTAAATGTATGATTGATATCCATAAGATCAAATTTGACATTTGTAACATTTCCCGGTATAAATGGTTTCGGGTGTTCCAGGCTTTCCCTGAATTTACCTCTTAAAATGTTCCCTCTTACCAACATTTCAAAATTACCATAATCAATTCCATCCGGTGAGACAGAATCTTTCGGGAAGACATCGATTAACTTAACAATCCAATCAGCATCTGTTCCGGTTGTTGAAACAAATAAATCAGCAGTAACATTTCCTGCAAATGTTATGTTATTATCTAAAATTTCAGTTTTATAAACAAGAACATCAGGTCTGCCGTCAGTAAAGCGCTGATCCTCCACCATATAAAATTTGGGAATATCGGTTGTTATTTGTTTTGTAAACGGAACCGGATTAGAAGGGTCGCTTATATAAATATCAAATCCGGTTTTAATTTGAGGAACTGTGAAAGTAAGCGAATGATTTTGATTTAAATATACACTTACATCTCGTGTATTTGCCGGCGGCCACGAATTATATTTTTGCCATATATTTGAACCGGTTTCAAAAACAAATGCTTCCGGTAAATCTAGTTTACCTTTTCCTTTAAGATAATAATTAAAGAAAGGTATTTCTATATTTTTAACATAAAATTTGCCGGTTTTAGAGTTGAAATTGATGTCACCTAGTTTACTCCCATCTGTACGCACCCAGCCTCCATGGATCCATGGTCCGATAACAAGAGAACATTTGTTGCCGGGATTCTTTTCTTCGATTGAATTATACGTATGCAATGCTCCATATAAATTCTCAGCATCAAACCATCCGCCTACTACAAGAACCGCAGGTTTTATATTGAAAAAATGCGGAAGTGAATTTCTTGCTTTCCAAAAATAATCATATGTTCCATGAATCATTATACTATCCCAGAAAGGGATTTTATTATGAAAATATTTTTTGTCGACGTTTTGCAATGAACCTAAATCAAGATAAAAACTATATCCATCTTCGGTTTCGAATTTAAATCCTTCAGGCCAATTTTGTACAAGTCCTTCTCTTTGAACACCAAATACATATTCAAACGGAAAACATTCCGCAAGCTGAAATGCACCGTTATGATGCCAGTCATCATTAGCAAACCAGTCGGCTACAGGTGCCTGTGTTGAAATAGCCTTGACTGCCGGGTGAGCATCTATACCTGCCATAGCAGCATAAAAACCAGGATAAGAAATTCCCCATAAACCGACCTTACCATTATTGTTTGGAATATTTTTAACAAGCCAGTTAACAGTATCATAAGTATCGGTTGTTTCATCAATATCGTTTTTACTTTTCTTTTCTTTAATGTAAGGTGTCATCTCCACGAACTTACCTTCCGACATGAACCTGCCGCGTACATCCTGGAAAACAATTATATATTTTTCTTCAATAAGGTGCTCCCATGTGTATCTTCTGTATGTTGAGTATTTGTCCTCTCCATAAGGTCCGACACTGTAAGGTGTACGCCACATAATTATAGGATATTTTACTGAATTATCTTTGGGAGAGTAAACAGCAGTAAACAACTTCACCCCACCCCGCATTTCGATACGGTACTCTTTTTTATTGTAATTCTCTTCAAGAAATTTATTTTGTGCAGAAAGTTGGATTGAATAAAAAATAAACATCAAAAATAAAATTGATGTTTTTATAAAAGAAAAAATAGCTGCCCTTATTTGATTCATATAATATTTACCCTCTTTTAAAACGAGTTGCGGACAACAAAATTAATAAGATATTTAATAAAATAATGCATATTTAGAAATATTTAATTTCAAATATAAATTTAAGAAATAATGAATTTGTTGATTTTTTCCGTATCCTCTTTGTTTTTCCTCACGCATTATTCCCTTGATGGACTTTCCTTATTTGTTATTTTTAATGTATGAAATTAAAAATAATTGTTGCTGTTATAATTTTTTCTGCTCTCAGTTTTGCTCAATTAAACAATGAGCTGAATAATTTTTACATGCTTGGACAAAATTATGAGCAAGCAGGTGAACTTGAAAAAGCTAGAAGTATTTATGAAGATCTTTATAAAAAACAGCCCCGCAATTACCAGGTATTTGATGCTTTAAATAGGATATATATACTTTTAAAAGCATATAATTCATCAGTCCAGATAATAAATGATCAGATTCATTACTCACCACAGAATATAACTTTATTTGGCATGCTTGGTACAACCTATTATTTAATGGGAGACGAAAACAAAGCTTTCAAAACATGGGATGATGCTTTAAGTAAGTTTCCTGAAAGTGCCAGCAATTACAGAGCTTTTGCAAATTACGCAATCCAGATGAGAACTTTTAATAAAGCAATTGAATATCTAAAAAAGGGAGAAGCAATAGCTGATGATCCTAAATATTTTTCTTATGACCTGGGGAATATATACGCACTAACAATGCAGTATAAAGATGCTGCTAAAGAATACTGCTCCATTTTATTAAAAGATCCAAAACAAATTAATGCCGTTCAAACAAGAATATTCTCATATATAAATAAACCGGAAGCTTTGAGTTCTACTATTGAAGTCTTTAAAGATTATAGCGGAAATAATAACAATCTTAGTTTTGATTATATTCTTGGCAGACTCTATATTGAAAATAAATCCTATAAAGATGCGTTTGACATTTATAAAGAAATCGATGACAAGAGTAAAATACATGGCGCAGAATTATTCAATTTTGCTGTGCTTGTATATGATGATGATCAGTATTTAATTGCTGCAGATGCATTTAACTACATACAAGATAATTATCCCGAATCCCCTTTTGCTGCGAGAGCAAAGCTCGGATACGCTAAAACTTTAGAAGCCGGTTTAACTGCAAAAGATACTCTTGATGATTGGAAGCAATTCCACTTTATTAATTCTGGGAAAACCGATGATGAAGAAAAAGTTATATCTGCTTATCTTGATTTAACCAAAATTTATCCTAATACAGAAGCAGGTTATGAGGCATACCTGCACGCCGGGAGGATAAGACTTTACCGTCAGAATGATTTAATAGATGCCGAAAAGTATTTTGAAAAAGTAATAAGAGAAACACCTTCTTCCCAATATGGTGCCGCAGCTTATGCAGAAATGGGAAAAATAAATCTGCTTAATGGAAATCTTGACTCAGCAGAAATGAACTATTCAAAAATTCTCCTGAATACTAAATTATCGAAAGAAAGTAGGAATTATGCTGCTTACCAGCTTTCAAAAATAAATTTTTACAAGGGTAATTTTGAAAAAGCAAAAAAAATACTTGATCCGATTTTTACTGATCTTAAGGATAATTCTGCAAATGATGCTATAGAATTTTCCTTTACATTAAATATTTCACTTAAGGATTCGGCTGATCTTGTTATGTTTTCTTCAGCAGAATTTCTGGCAGAACAGCAGAAATTTAAATCTGCTGCTGATAAATTTAAAATAATTGCTGAAAATCCCCAGGCATTTTTTTTGCAAGGTATTTCACAGCTCCGGGAAGCTCAGATGGAGCTGGCCCTAAATAATTACAGTAAATCCTTAAATTTGCTGCAGAATATTGCAAATGAGGGAGAAAAGAACATTTATGCAGATAAAGCCTTATATTTAATAGGTAAAATTTACCAATTTAGTTTAAATGAAACTAATAAAGCTATTGAAGCGTATCAAAAGCTACTTGAAAAATTCCCTAACTCGTTATATCTTGATGAAGTGAGGAACCAAATTAAAAAACTTAGGAATAAAACAAGCTAGAGAGTATAATGGCGAAGAAACAAAATCAAAAGATTGTTAAATGTTCATTTTGCGGCAGAGATGGAAGTGAAGTAGGCAGTATGATTGCCGGTCCTGATGTTTATATCTGTGATATCTGTATTGGCAGCAGTGTAGATATATTAAAAAATAATTTAGCTGCTTATACAAATACTAAATCAAAAAGCTTCCAGAATCATACTCCCGAATCTATTAAAAAGACCCTTGATGAATATGTAATCGGACAAGATAGAGCAAAAAAGGTCCTGTCGGTTGCGGTCTATAACCATTATAAAAGAATAAATTCTAAGACATCATTTTTTGAATTAGATGATGTAGAAATTGAAAAAAGTAATATTCTGTTGATTGGACCTACGGGAGTTGGGAAAACTCTTTTAGCTCAAACATTAGCAAAAATTTTAGATGTTCCGTTCGCTATTGCAGATGCCACTACCTTAACTGAAGCCGGTTATGTAGGAGATGATGTTGAAACGGTACTAGTGCATTTATTACAGGCTGCTGATTACAATCTTGAAAGAGCTCAAAAAGGAATTGTATATATAGATGAAATAGATAAAATCGCACGAAAAAGTGAAAGTACATCAATTACAAGAGATGTTTCCGGCGAAGGTGTACAGCAGGCTTTATTAAAAATTCTGGAAGGAACTGTTGCCGGTGTTCCGCCAAAAGGAGGACGAAAACATCCCGAACAAAGCTTAATCAATATAAATACTAAAAATATCCTGTTTATTGTCGGCGGTGCGTTTGACGGAATTGAAAAAATAATTGCAACCAGGATTAACAAAAACAAAATGGGATTTTCTTCCGAGCTTAAAAGCAAGAAAGCTGATGATGAATTAATTAAACATATATTGCCGGAAGATCTCCTTAGATACGGTTTAATTCCTGAATTAATAGGTAGAATCCCGGTTATAGCTCCATTACAATCTTTATCGGAAAAAGCTTTCAGATCTATTCTAACAGAACCTAAAAATGCAATCTTAAAACAATATAAAAAGCTTTTAATGATGGAAGGGATCGAACTTGAATTTGACAAGTTTGCTATTGATGCTGTAGTTTCAAAAGCCATGGAAAGGAAAACCGGGGCAAGAGCTTTAAGAGCTATAGTTGAGGAATTCATGCTCGATGTTATGTTTGAATTACCGAATAAAGATAATGTAGATAAATGTGTTATTACTAAAGATGTTGTTGATCATGGTGCGGAACCGATATACCTTGAAGATCGTAAATCTGCTTAATAATTTTCATAAAAATTAATTTTATTGTTTTCGATGCAATGAGCATAGATGACTGTATACTATTCTCTTGAATTTAATTCTCCTGATATTGATGAACAGGTAAGGTTATAGATATGGTAAAAAAAATTGTTTTTCTCTCACTCTTATTTTTCATTTCATTATACGCCCAATCCAAAATTTTAATATACATGGATTTGAAACAGACGGACCATTTAAGAGCATATGGTATAACTTATAATGCCTTAACTAAAGGAATAAAAGCCGACTGGCTTCTTAATTATAGAGGCGGATCTTTTATGCTGGACTATAACAACTGGGTTGCAAATGAATGCAGGATTGAAGGAGTAGCATTTGAACCTGTTTCAACTTCACAAGCCGCAGAAATTTATTCAACTGTTCAGAGTGACGACAATAATATGGATGTGGTAAGACTTGAAAAAGCACCTAAGATAGCTGTTTACGTTCCGCCCGGATTCATGCCGTGGGATGATGCTGTTACAATGGTGCTTGAATATGCAAAGGTACCATATACAAAAATCTGGAACGATGAAATCTTACGCGGTGATCTTTCCAAATACGATTGGCTCCATCTGCATCATGAAGATTTCACCGGCCAGTATGGTAAGTTTTATGCAAGCTTCAGCAATGCACAGTGGTATATCGATCAGCAAATGGAATATGAAAACGATGCAAAGAAGAACGGGTTTAAAAAAGTCTCAAATATGATGAAAGCAGTTGCAGAAGATATAAAAAATTATGTCGGACAGGGCGGATTCCTGTTTGCAATGTGTTCTGCTACGGACACATATGATATAGCATTAGCCGCTCAAAATGTTGATATTTGCGCTTCTATGTTTGATGGTGACGCCGCCGATCCGGATGCTAACAGTAAACTTGATTATTCAAATACACTGGCATTTACAAATTTCAAGCTCGAAATGAATCCTTATGTATATGAATACAGCAATATTGATATACAGCCTTCTGAAATTGGAGATCAGGCAAACGATTATTTTACATTATTTGACTTTTCCGCAAAATATGATCCCGTACCAACCATGTTAACCCAGGATCATGTTAACGTAATTAAAGGATTTATGGGACAAACGACAATGTTCAGGAAAGAGCTGATAAAACCGGACGTAATAATTATGGGAGAAAGGAAAGGAACCGATCAGGTAAAATATATCCATGGAAATTACGGCAGAGGGACCTGGACTTTTTACGGCGGTCATGATCCTGAAGATTACCAGCATTCAGTTGGTGATCCGCCAACCGATTTATCTTTGCATAAAAACTCACCTGGCTACAGGCTCATCTTAAATAATATTCTTTTCCCGGCCGCAAAAAAGAAAAAGCAGAAAACTTAATTAAAGTAAAACATCAGGGTCAAAATTCAAAAACAGAAAGCCAGATTATATCTTTAATTATTTTTAGTTAACTTTTAGTTTAAATTAATTTTGACTTTTTGATTACTATCATGAAAACAATTAAAATAAAAAATTTATCTAAAGAATTTACTATCGGAAAAATTGTTTGCGTTGGAAGAAACTATGCAGAACATGCCAAGGAATTAGGGAATGAAGTTCCCCAAAAACCTGTAATTTTTTTGAAACCGGCTTCCGTTGTTATTTATTCCGGAGATAAAATTGTTAAGCCTTCATTCGGTAATGATCTTCATCATGAAGTTGAACTTGTCTCATTGATTGGAAAAAGTGCAAAAGATGTGAAAGGAAAAGATGCGGAAGATACTATTATTGGCTACGGACTCGGTTTGGATATGACCTTACGTGATGTTCAAAATCAACTAAGAGAAAAAGGAGATCCCTGGACAATTTCAAAATGTTTCGATACTTCTGGTGTTCTTTCTGAATTTGTGTTAAAGGAAGATTATAAATTAACCTTAAATGAAGAAATCTCTCTTTCCGTAAATGGAACCATAAGACAAAAAGAACTACTGAATAAAATGATCTTCGATCCTGCACAAATTGTCGAGTATATTTCATCTTTAATGACATTGGAAGAAGGAGATCTGATTTTTACCGGAACTCCTAAAGGGGTAAGCAAAGTTGTATCGGGTGATGTCTTAGATGCAGAACTAACTGGAATTGGTAAATTAAACTGCAGCGTTGCTTGATTAAACTTTGATTATATTAATTGGGTTGAGCTGATTGTTAAGTTTATCTTTTTAATATATCTCTCATATGTGTATAAGAGAGACATTAAAAAAGTAATCCTTAAATAGAATCATAGCGCCGATTATCATTCAAGAATTAAACTAAAGTGAAATTTCATTTAAATGTTGAAAGCAATAAATCTATATACTGATGGAGCTTCAAGCGGAAATCCAGGTCCCGGGGGGTATGGAGTTATTTTAAAATACTTGAATAAAGAAAAAGAATTATCCGGCGGTTTTAGAAAAACAACTAATAACCGGATGGAATTAATGGCTGTTATTGTAGGATTAAAATCATTAAAGGAAAAATGCAAAGTTAATATTTACAGTGATTCAAAATATATTGTGGATGCAATTATGCAGGAATGGATTTATAAATGGAAAAGCTTAGGATGGAAAAGAAATAAAAGACAAAAATTATTGAATCCTGATCTGTGGAAAGAACTTTTTGATTTGATTCAGAAACATGAAGTTAAGATAGTCTGGATCAGAGGTCATAATGGACATCCTGAAAATGAAAGGTGTGATTTTTTAGCAGTAAAAGCATCTCAACAACCAAACCTTCCTGTTGATAAATATTTTGAATCATCACCCCAAGATTTCTTTATGGAAAAATAGAATTAAATAGATTTGTAATAAAAAAGCCTGCTCTATAAGGAGCAGGCGTTAAAGTAATTCTTAATTATGATTAGAATTAATACCTGTAATAATCAGGTTTAAACGGACCTTCAACAGTAACACCGATATATTCAGCTTGTTCAGGCGTCAAAGTTTCCAGTTCAACTCCAAGTTTTTTTAAATGGAGTGTAGCAACTTTTTCATCAAGATGTTTTGGAAGAACATATACTTTGTTCTCATAATTATCATGATTCTTCCATAGCTCAATTTGCGCAAGTACTTGGTTTGTAAAAGAATTTGACATTACAAATGAAGGATGTCCCATTGCACAACCCAAATTAACTAATCTTCCTTCAGCCAAGACAATAATATTGTTTCCATCAACATTATACATATCAACTTGTGGTTTAATAGTATCTTTTGTATTTCCATAATTTTCATTTAACCAAGCCATATCAATCTCATTATCAAAATGACCAATATTGCATACAATAGTTTTATCTTTCATTTTTTTGAAATGTCTGCCAGTAACTATATCTCTATTACCGGTTGCAGTAACAACAATATCAACTTCACCGACAATATTTTCCAGTTTTTTAACCTGGAAGCCATTCATACTTGCCTGTAATGCACAAATAGGATCTACTTCGGTAACAATAACCCTGACTCCGGCATTTGCAAGTGATTCAGCTGACCCTTTACCGACATCACCATAACCGCATACTACTGCTACTTTTCCCGCTAGCATTAAATCGGTTGCTCTTCGGATTGCGTCAACCAATGATTCGCGGCATCCATATTTATTATCGAATTTCGACTTAGTTACTGAATCATTAACATTAAAAGCCGAAACCGGGAGAGTTCCTTTTTTCACTCTGTCATATAATCTATGCACACCTGTAGTTGTTTCTTCCGAAATCCCTCGTACACTTGAAACAAGCTCCGGATATTTATCCAGTACGGTGTTAGTAAGATCTCCACCATCATCAAGTATCATTTGAAGCGGTTTTTTATCTTTTCCAAAAAATAAAGTTTGCTCAATACACCATTCATATTCTTCCAGTGTTTCACCTTTCCATGCATAAACAGGAATACCTGCTGCTGCAACTGCAGCTGCTGCATGATCCTGGGTTGAAAAAATATTACATGAGGACCATTGTACTTCTGCACCAAGATGAACCAAAGTTTCAATTAAAACGGCAGTTTGTATTGTCATGTGTAAACAGCCTGCGATTCTTGCACCTTTTAATGGTTTACTATCTCCATATTCTTCACGCAGTGCCATTAGCCCGGGCATTTCTGCTTCAGCTAATGAAATCTCTTTTCTTCCCCAATCTGCCAATGAAATATCTTTAACCTTATATGGAGGTTTTGTGACTTCTTTTTCTGTTACTTGGTTCATTACTCTACCTTTTTTTATTTATGATTATCTTAATTTTTCAGCAATTCAATCTATGATTTGCTTATCTATACATATTTTTTGAATATAGGAACAAGATCTAATTTTTCCCATGTAAATTCTTTTTCTTTTCTTCCGAAATGACCATACGCAGCAGTTTTTTGATATATAGGTCTTCTAAGTTGTAACCTTGTTATTATTCCTTTAGGAGTAAGATCGACTTCCTTCCTAATCATTTTAGAAATTTCTTTGTCGGGTATAACCCCTGTTCCATTAGTGTCGATAAAGATTGAAACCGGTTCTGCGACCCCTATTGCGTATGCAATCTGTACCAGGCATTCCTTTGCTAACTTCGCACCGACAATATTTTTAGCTATATGCCTTGCAGCATAAGTAGCACTTCTATCAACTTTGGAAGGGTCCTTACCTGAAAATGCTCCACCTCCGTGAGGTGCCCATCCACCGTAAGTATCGACGATAATTTTTCTTCCGGTCAATCCGCTATCACCGTGCGGTCCGCCAATTTCAAAACGTCCAGTAGGATTAACAAAATATTTTGTTTTTTTATCTATATATTTTTCAGGGATAACTTTTTTAACTACATTTTCAATAACATCCTCTTTAATTTTTTTCTGCTTCACATCTGCATCGTGCTGGGTTGAAACAACCACGGCTTCAACTCTCAACGGCTTGTTATTATTATCATATTCAACCGTAACCTGGGATTTAGCATCAGGTCTTAAGTATGGCATTAATCCGTTATTTCTTTTCCGTATTTTAGTTAAAGTTTTTACAAGTTTATGGGCATACATAATCGGCATTGGCATTAACTCGGGAGTTTGATCACAAGCATAACCGAACATTAAACCTTGATCCCCTGCACCGCCTTTATCAACTCCCATTGCAATATCAGGTGACTGTGAATGAATAGCATTAAGGACAGAGCAAGATTCCGCGTCAAACTTATAATCAGCTTTTGTATATCCAATATTCTTAACAGTTTTTCTTACAATATCCGGAACTTCTATATATGCGTTTGTAGTTACTTCTCCCCCAACTAAAACTAGACCGGTAGTAACAAAAGTTTCACAAGCTACTCTTGCCTGTGGATCTTGTTTATAAATAGCATCTAAAATTCCATCTGATATAGCATCACTAACTTTATCAGGGTGCCCTTCGGAAACTGATTCCGATGTAAAAAGATATGACATACTGGTTTTACCCTTATTTTAATTAATAAAAATCTATCTCTGAGGAATCCCCTGAATTAAGTCTTTTATATGTTCCTCTGATTATTGAATTATTACCAATAATTGAATTTTCCAATAGCGTTTTAGTTACAATGGCCTTGGAGCCTACAATTGAATTTTTAATAATACAGTCTTTAACAACACAATTTTTATCGAGAGTAGTATAAGGTCCAATTACTGAATTTTCAACATTTGCATTATCTGCTATAAAAACAGGCTCATTAATAACAACGTTCTCAAATTTTCTAAATGAACTTTTTTGCTCAAGCAGAAATTTATTTGTAGAAAGTAAAGTTTCCGGTTTTCCGCAATCATACCACCCATCTACAGGAAAAGTTGTAAATTTTTCACCTTTGTCAATCATTATTTGAAGAGCATCTGTAAGCTGTAATTCCCCCTTTGTTCTTATATCCTTTTTGATTAGTTCATTTAATCCTTTTTTCAGAGCATCGGAATTTGCAATATAGTAAAGACCGACAAGTGCAAGATTTGATATAGAGTTTTGCGGTTTTTCTACTAATTTTTTTACAAAGCCTTCTTCAATAACTGCTACCCCGAATCGCCTTGGATCTTCAACTTTTTTTACTCCAAGTGAAGAATGTTTCATTTTAAATACAGTCTTCAAATCTACATCAAAGATAGTATCACCCAGAATTATAAAAATTTCTTTATCATCAAAGGTTGGAATTGCAGTATAGATAGCATGTCCTAAACCTTCTTTATTTTTCTGTTCTATAAAATCCGAATTCAGTTGAGGATATTCATTTTGTATATACTCCTTAATCATTTCCCCAAGATGTCCGATTACAAACGTGGCCTTATTAATTCCTTCCTCTAAAAGTTTATCAATAATATGCGAGATTATAGGTTTTCCGCCGACATTTAATAGAACTTTAGGCGTTGAAAACGTATGGGGTTTTAACCTTGATCCAATACCTGCAACAGGAATAATAGCTCTCATATAAATTCGTTTATCTTTTTTAAATAAGTTTATAAAATTAGCTATTCTTTAAAATAATAACAACTAATTTATATTCATTAAATCATTGAAAAATATCCTGATAATTTTGATTCTTATAGGTTTTACCACTTTTTCTAAGAATTCATTTTGATTTTAATAAATCGATTTTAGATGAATTTTATAATAAATTCTCAATAACAGATTCCAACGATTTACTGTTTTTAAAGAACGATAAAAATTTTTTAATCACTTGATCAATAACAGAATCAGGACAGGATGCCCCGCTTGTTAAAATTATATTAACAGGATATTTTGCAGCGATGAAATCCGTACTAGTTATTTCCTTTTTTTTTCTGATATCAAAATTTTTAATTACTTTATTTGAAATAATATCATCTTCCGATGAAATAAAATAAGTTTTTAATTTATTTTCGCATAGTTCAACAATATGACTTGTATTTGAACTATTGTAGCCGCCAACCACAACAGCAAAATCCGCTTTTTGTTTTAACAACTCATAAGTTGATTCCTGGTTATCATTGGTTGCATAACACAAAGTATCACGGGTATCTGCAAAATGATCTGCTAGATTTTCACTCCCGAATTTAATTGACATTATTTTTTTTAAATATTCACTAATTTCCTGTGTTTCGGTAGCAAGCATTGTTGTTTGGTTAACAACCCCAATTCTTTTCAGATCCCTTTTAATATTAAATCCTGGAGAAAATTTGCCTTCAAATATTTTAAAAAATTTTTCCTCATTTATTTTTCCCAAAATGATAGAGCCAAGTTGCTTGGCTTCCTTAATGTCTCTAACAATTACCGAAGGAGAATTTTTAATTGTATGTGAAAATGTTGCCCTGGTTTCTTCATGGTAATGCTTGCCGTGAATAATTATAGTATAATCTTGTTTTCCAAGCTGTTCCGAACGATTCCAGACTTTTTCTACAAACGGACAAGTTGTATTAAATCTATGAACATCAATACCTATTTTATTTAATTTGTTCTCAATTTCAATTGTAGTACCGAAAGCCGGAATAATTACTATATCATCTCTTTCTAATTCATTCCAGTCTATTATTTGATTTCCTTGAGTATCCATTAAAAACCGGACACCCTGGTTTAATAAATCATTATTAACCCCTGGATTATGTATCATTTCACTCAACAAGAATATCCTTTTGCCCGGATTTTCTTCAATAGTTTTGTATGATATTTCAATTGCATTTTCTACTCCGTAACAAAAACCAAAATGCCTTGCAACAAAAAATTTTACCGGCCCAAAATCTAAGACTGTGGGGGAAAAATCCTTTTTCCGCGGATCTAATAAATTTCTTCTATATTTAATACTCGAAATAAAAGAACTTTTATATAAATTGGGGATTTCAAATTTCTTCATAGAATAATTTATTATTAATATTATAAATTAATAAATATCCATCTCTAATAAAGTGCAATTTGTAATAAATATTCACCGATCGACATAATTTATATTATATAATAAAAATTGTTGTTTAATTTCCCTAACAATTTCAATAACTATAAATTTACAATATCATGAGAAAAAATTATTTAGCTCTCTTAGTAATAATTTTTCTGGTTTTTTATTCAAAAAATTATTCACAGGAAAAATTTGTAATAAATCTTAACCATATTTCAGATGATTTATTTCATGTAACTTTATATCCCGACAATCTTTCTTCTGAAAATAATATTTACCAGTTTGCAGCTACAGCGCCGGGGACATATGAAGAAATGGATATAGGAAGATTTGTTAAATCTTTTAAGGCTTTTGATTCTGATGGAAATGAAATGCAGACTAACCAAATATCAACTAATCAGTGGAATTTATCTTCACCTCAGCAAATAAAAAAGATCGAATATACTATTGAAGATACATGGGATGCAAAAATTGACAGCAATAAAATTTACTTAATGTCAGGTTCTAATTTAGACAGCAATGATGTATTGATTAACGGTCAATGTGTATTCGGATATTTTCATGGAAAACAATCGCATCCGATAAAAATAAAACTTGAATACCCTAAAGAATGGTCGATAGGTACCGCATTACAATTAGATAGCGAGGGATTTTATGATGCACCAACATTTGATTATGTAGTTGATTCACCAATTCTTCTGGGAAAGTTAACCGAAGATTCAATTAAGGTTGGAAATGCAAAAGTAATGGTTTTTACCTATTCCAGAACAGGTTTAATAAAATCAAGTGAACTTTTATCTTCAATTAAAGATATCCTGCAAGCAGAAAGTAAATTTACAGATGGTTTACCGGTTAAACATTATACCTTTCTTTTTCATATGGGAGAAAGAGGAGCGGGTGCCTGGGAACATTCTTATAGTTCCGAATACGTTTTACGTGAAGAACCATTAACTAAACCGGTTGTTGATAATCTACGCTCAATGATCGCACATGAATTTTTTCATATTGTTACTCCTCTTAATATTCATAGTGAACTTGTAGCTAAATTTAATTTTGTAAAACCTGTAATGTCACAGCATCTATGGTTGTATGAAGGTGTTACTGAATGGGCTGCAAATATTTTACAGCTTAGAGATTCATTAATCTCTTTAAGACATTATCTTGATATCATGCATCGAAAATTATCATTTATGCAAGGATTTGATAAAAATATCAGCTTAACCGAATTGGGTACTCATTCAGTTAAATTGCCGAATCAATACATTAACATTTATTTTAAAGGTGCTGTTGTTGCGGGATTACTTGATATTAAATTATTAGAACTTTCAAACGGAACAAAAGGACTTAGAGAAGTTATTAATAGATTATCGAAAAAGTATGGTCCGGACAAATCATTTTCCGAAGATAATTTTTTTGATGAATTTGTTAAAATGACATATCCCGAAACAAAAGATTTTATTAAAGACTACATTAAAGGAACACAAGAACTGCCGTTAAAAGAATATTATAAGAAACTTGGAATAGATTATTATGAATCCAAAGGTTTTGACAGCAGTAAAACAAGTTTGGGATTAACTTTAGGAGTTCAGGATAATCATTTTGTGGTTTCCAGTATTTTCGAAAGTTCATCGAACAAAGATAAACTCCAAATTGGAGATATTATTGATTCTGTTGATGGAGAAGAACTAAATTTTAAAAATATTAGAGACAAATTACAGGAGTATCAACATAAAAATGTCGGTGATACAGTAAAAATTGTCGCTGTCAGGAATAATAATAAAATTAATTTAGACCTGGTTCTTAATCCGGTTGAAAGAAAATATATTTTTGAAATTGCTCCTAATCCAACAAGCGAACAATTAAGATTAAGGAAAGTATGGATGGAAAACATTTAATGTTCGAAGCATCTGTTAATATAACTCTATGAAACCCGTTCTACAGAACGGGTTTTTATTTATTAACAACAAATACAATAATTGTTATTTAGATTTTAAAAGTTATCTTTACTATATTATTACGATTTAACATTATAATTTAGAAAAATGGAATTAATCAACAGACTAAAAAAAATTAAAGAGAAATTTGACCAGATAAATCAGCAGCTTTCTGATCCGCAATTTCTAAATGACAGGACTAAAATTATTTCCCTAAGTAAAGAAAGAAGTGAATTAGCAGATATTGTTGAAGTATATGATGAATACTCTAAAATTTTAAACAATATTAAAGAAAACGAAGAAATTATTGATTCTAATATTGATAAAGAACTTTCAAATCTTGCAGAAGAAGAATTAAATGAGCTTGAAGAAAAAAAATTGAAATTTGAAGAAGAATTGAAAATTTTACTGCTTCCCAAAGATCCAAATGATAATAAAGATGTTATTATGGAAATCCGTGCCGGTACCGGAGGAGAAGAAGCAGCCCTTTTTGCCGGAGATCTTTTCAGAATGTACAGCCGTTATGCTGAAGTAAAGGGATGGAAAGTTGAACTAATAGATTTAAATGAAACCGGGCTTGGCGGAGTTAAGGAAGTTGTTTTTTCTGTAAATGGTAATGATATTTATGGTGAATTCAAATTTGAAAGCGGGGTTCATCGGGTACAGCGGGTTCCTGAAACGGAAGGAAGCGGCCGAGTCCATACTTCAGCTGCTTCAGTAGCAGTACTTCCCGAAGCCGAGGATGTCCAGGTAGATATAAATCCAAATGATTTAAAAATTGATGTTTTCCGATCAGGCGGAGCAGGCGGCCAAAATGTAAATAAAGTTGAGACTGCCATTAGAATAACACATCTTCCTACCGGCATTGTTGTACAATGTCAGGATGAAAGATCACAGCTTAAAAACAGGCAAAAAGCAATGAAAGTTCTGAGAGCAAGACTATTTGACGCCGAATTGAAAAGACACACCGATGAGATTTCTGCCAAAAGAAAAAATATGGTAGGAAGCGGAGACAGGAGTGATAAAATCCGGACTTACAATTTCCCGCAAAACAGGGTAACTGATCATCGAATTGGTCTTACACTTTATAACCTTTCCAATATCATGGAAGGCGAATTAGACGAATTAATTGAACAGCTTAAAATTGCAGATAGAACTGAAAAATTGCAGGCCAATATTGAAATGAATTAATTCGTTATACTCTCCAAAATCAAACAGCTTTTCATTTCATTAAAAAATTATTGAAATATCAATAATTTTTAATAGTTTTATTCCCAGAATACATTTTGTATTCGGTGCTAATTATTCTATTAAACTTTTTTCAAAATAATAAGAAAAACACCTGGGGTTATAAATGAAAACAGCAAAAATATTTATTGTTCTCCCATTTTTAGCTTTATTCCTTCTAATCGGAAATTCTGATAAACAAAAGGATAATGTAAATAATGATAACCATTTTATAAAAAGGCCGACTGATGAAAAAGTGGAAAAGCTGTTGAATGAAATGACCCTTAAAGAAAAAATTGATATTCTTGGAGGAACTGGTTTTGCAACTAAACCAATTAAAAGGTTAGGTATTCCTGAACTAAAAATGACGGATGGACCATTAGGTGTAAGGTGGGGTGAATCATCCGCTTTTCCTGCAGGCATTTCAATGGCATCAACCTGGGATACCGCCCTAATCCATAAACTTGGATCTGCAATTGGTGAAGAGGTTAAGGGAAAGGGTCGCGATGTTATACTAGGACCATGCGTAAATATTGCTAGAATTCCCCAGGGAGGCAGGAATTTCGAAAGTTTTGGAGAAGATCCTTATTTAGCCTCCAGGATGGCAGTCAGCTACATTAAAGGAGTTCAATCTGAAGATGTTGCTGCAACGGTAAAACATTTTGCTGCAAACAACCAGGAATACCAGAGAGGTTTTGTTAATGTAAAAATTGATGAACGTCCGTTAAATGAAATTTATCTACCTGCTTTTAAAGCTGCAGTAGAAGAAGGGAGATCACTTTGTATAATGTCTGCTTATAACAAAATTAATGGTGACTACTGCAGTGAAAATGATTACCTCTTAAAAACAAAATTAAAAAATGATTGGGACTTTGAAGTATTAGTAATGTCGGATTGGGGAGCTGTACATAGCAGTATACCTACAGCAAAGGGAGGACTCGATCTTGAAATGCCGACCGGTTTATATTTAAATGATTCTACTCTTCTAAAAGCAGTAGAAAATGGAACGGTAAAAGAATCAACTATTAATGATAAAGTTAGAAGAATACTTACCGTTATTAATAAACTTGGCTTGTTTGAAAAAACGCATGAAGAAAATCCAAAATTGATTAATACAAAAGAACATCGCGAAGTTGCGCTGCAAGTCGCCCGTGAAGGCATTGTTTTGCTTAAAAACGAAAATAATATTTTACCTATAAATACAAAGAAAATAAAATCAATTGCTGTTATTGGCCCGAATGCTGCAGTAGCCCGCACTGGCGGCGGCGGAAGTTCCCAGGTTAATCCTATATTCTCAATTAGCCCTCTTAAAGCTCTAGAGCAAAAGCTGGGAAAAAACATTAAGATCAATTATGCCGAAGGAACTAAACTCCTTGGTGAAACAACCGCTTTGCCTGCTTCCTCCTTTTATTTACCGGGTTCTAATGAACATGGCGCAGAAGGAGAATATTTTGATAATAAAGAATTACAGGGCAAACCTGCTTTTACAAGGATCGATCCTCAAATTAATTTTAATTGGGGAAGCGGAGCACCTAAAGCTGCATTCAATAGTGATAATTTTTCAGTTAGATGGACATTTGATCTTAAACCGGAAAAAACCGGGAATTATATTATGGATGTGCTGAGTGATGACGGAGTGAGACTATATTTAAACAATAAGCTGGTTATAAGCGACTGGACAAATCATTCAACAAAAACCAACTCTTATAAAACTTTCTTCGAAGCTGGTAAAAGATATAATATTAAATTAGAGTATTATGATAACCTGGGCGGAGCTGATGTTAAATTTGCATGGCACTCTCCGGACGATGTCCTGATTAAAAGTGCAATAGATGCAGCAAAAAAATCTGATATTGCAATTATTTTTGCCGGCACTTCCAATGCATATGAATCGGAAGGTTTTGACAGAGATAGTTTAAATCTCCCGGGTGATCAAGATAACCTTATCAATTCTGTTTCAAATGCTAACAAAAATACTATTGTTGTGATTACATCCGGTTCACCGATTACAATGAGTAACTGGATAAATAATGTTAAAGGTACAATTGAAAGCTGGTTTGCCGGTGAAGAAATCGGGAACGCCATTGCAGATGTGCTTCTGGGAAATGTAAATCCTTCAGGTAAGCTTCCGGTAACCTTTCCTAAAAGCTGGAAAGACTGCTCAGCTTATGCTTTATATAAAGCACAGGATAGTGTAACAAATTATTCAGATGGAATATTCGTCGGGTACAGGCATTTCGATAAAGATAATATTGAACCTCTTTTTCCGTTCGGCTTTGGTCTTTCATATACCAGTTTTGAATATAATAATTTGAAATTATGGAATTCTTCTAATAAAGATTCTAAATGGAAATTAACTTTTAATTTAAAAAATACCGGCAGCAGGGAAGGTTCTGAAGTTGCCCAGCTTTACATTAAAGATTTCAAATCTTCATTACCGAGGCCGGACAAAGAATTAAAAAAATTCAAGAGAGTTACACTTAAACCCGGTGAAACCAAAGAAGTTGAATTTACTATAAACAAAAATGATCTCTCTTTTTATAATCCTGCAAAACATGGCTGGATTACTGAACCGGGTGAATTCCAGGTTATGATAGGTAGTTCATCAAGAGATATTAAATTAAAAGATAATTTCGAATTAAAAGATTAGACACAAAGAATTCAAGAACACGGATTTGTTGAATAAATATAGTAGCAATTTGATCTGTTAAAATCCGTTTCATCCGTCAAATCAGTTCTATTATTGTTACTGACTTGTTATAATTTTCTGGCAACTACTACTACTGTCTTTAATGTCTCGGATACTCCTGTAATTTCATTTAGGGATTCTAAAAAGACTATATAAATCCCCATGCGAAAAGGGGTGCCGTTTTCCTCTAAACCATCAAAAACGACGGACCCTCTTGAACCACTTGGCTGATTATTTAACAATGTCCTTAAAAGCCTTCCCCGGCTATCAAATATCTTTATTCTTACTTGAGAGGTTTTTTGAGAAAGAGTATAATTAATTATAGTGAAATCTTCAAAGCCATCGTTATCGGGAGAAAAAGGATTAGGTGATACTGAAATCTTTTCTGCGACACTTTTATTTTCACTGAAAATACTGTTAATTTTTCCGGGAGTTGCACCTGATATATCTACCGAACTATTCCAATTCAAAGAATTATTACCATTCAACAAAGGATTGATTTTCTCTAACGAAATGTTTTTTGTTGAAGAAAAATTTTTGTTATGCCATCCTTCACTATAGTAAACCGAATCAATTATATTACCTTTCAAGTCTTTAAGAACAATTGTTTCCTCTTTTGACAAACCCAGATTTCCGCTATTTAAAATATTAATATTGTGAAAACCTGATAATTCATAATTATTAAAAATCAGGGAATCTGCTGCTAATACAAAAAATTCATTTGGAGAAACTGTAAAATTAACATCTGAAAGTTTATAAAAATTTCCGGAACCATCTTCAATTTTCCATCCGCCGATATTGATATTTGAATTACTGCAATTAAAGAATTCAATAAATTCACTATTATCTATTTCCGGCTCAGACATAATTTCATTTATTACAAGATCATTTTTAATATATGCCGGAATATTAATTATTGAATTTTCTTTACCGGGGGTGCTTTTATTTTTGCTTAAGGAAGAGTTCCAATTGGTGCTATCATTTGAAGGAAGATTAAAAGAAAATCTTTCAAGAGAATAACCATTTTTCCCTCCCCAGGAAGATTTGTATTTTACACTATCAATTAAACTGCCCTGAAAATCATAAATAACAATTCCATCTTCAGTATTTCCTAACGTTCCGAAGTTTAAAAATTTTATTTTCCCTTCAAACTCAGGATGAACATTGAAAAACGAGGAATCATGTGCAATTATAAAATATTCACTAGGATATATTAACAAATCCTCTGTCGTAATAATCTTTTTTGATGGTTGAGGGAGTAAATCACTAACCATCAAACCTTTTAAATTAAGTGTATCTTTCGAAATATTAATAAGCTCAATCCATTCCGTTTCACCTGCGGATGGACTATACATAATTTCATTTATTACAATTGCTCTTTCAGGATATCCGGGTTTGATAGTAAAATACACTGAATTATTTGAAGTATCCTGATCCTGTGGATAAACTGCATTAATATAAAACTTTCTTACCTTACGCAAATTATTTATTACATAATTCATTGAAACTACTGCTGAATCTCCCGCTGGTAAACTGAAACCATTCAAAGTACTAACTAAAACATCCGGTAAGGAATCCAGGTTTGTATCTTCATATAATTTCAAATTAATTTTTGCATCAATTCTTCCAATATTCATGATTTTAACTGACATGTTTACATCATCATTTGACAATGGAAATTCAGGTGAAAACAAAATTTCTGTAACTGCAATATCAAAATCTTTTTGAGTTACCGAATTGATTTTACCGGGCGTACCATTTAATCTATCTTCAGAAGTCTTCCAATTAGATGAGTCAATTGCAGATTTCCCGGCATTAATTCTTTCTAAAGATTTTCCTCCTTTCCCACCCCACGAAGAATAATATTCCAGAGAATCAATAATCCGGTTAAGTGAATCGAGCAAAATTATTTTGTCGCTACTATTGTTAAGAGAAGGCAAATTACTTATTTGATATTTGAAATCTAAATTAAAAAGGCTGGAGATAGTGCTGTCATCAGCAATAACAAAAAATTCTCCAGGCTTTAATAAAATCGAGCTCTCTATTACTCTTACTGGATCCCTTTCATCTGCAACAGAATAGTTTTTTAAGTTAATTATTTTATTGCTCCTGTTATACAATTCAATCCATTCCGGTTCGGAGTTTGCAGGGTTATACATAATTTCATTTATAACGATATCATTTCGTACTTCATTTATTTCTATACCCGTAATCTCAAAGAATGCTTTGTTATTTTCTATATCATCATCATTATCTGTTTCAACTGATACAATAAAACAATTTTTACCTTTAACTATATCACTTAAATCTATACTGAATAAAAAGCTATCTCCCGGTTCTATCGAATTGCCATAAACATCTTTAATCAATTCATCATTTTGTGTTACAGAATCTATATTAATATCATTAAAAATTTTTATTGTATAATTATAAGATGGATTTAAACCAAAATTTTTAACCTTCAAATTAAATTGAAATTGCTCTCCCACTATTACATAATTTTTTGCGGGTTTTATAAGAGTAACCGACAGATCATAATTCTTTGGAGATACAGAATTAATTTTACCGGGGGTTCCTTTGAACTTGCTTTCTGAAGTCTTCCAATTTTCTTCGTCATTACTTTCCCCTTTTGTAGAAATTCTTTCAAGTGATTTCCCCTTTGTATTTTCACTCCATGAAGGAAAATAGTATATACTATCAATCAATGTTCCCAAAGAATCTTTAACTACTGCTGCATCTCCGGAATTGTTTAGAGAGGGCAAATTAGTAACTATAATCTCGCAAGGAATTGAATAAAAGTTAAAAATGGATGAATCTCTTGATATAACTAAATAGCTTTCCGGCTCTAAAAATTTATCTTCTTTAATAAATCTGATTGTCGTATTAGCATCAGAAAATTTCCAGTTATTAAGGTTAATTGAAGTAACTGATTTATTAAATATTTCTATCCATTCAGGTTCACCATTCGCCGGAGCATACATTATTTCATTGATTACCAGGTCGTTATAATTGTTTGCCGGATGATGAGCAATAAAATGGAAATACTTTGAGTTGTTACTCAAATTTTCATCATTACTACAAATTATATGCAAAATTAGATTATATATTCCTTCATTAACAGATGTAATCTGCACATCAATATCATTAGAATCTTTAGCAGCCAGATTTACAAAGTTGTCTTGATAAATTAATTCGGAAGGAGTACCAGATGAATCTTTATCAAGATCATGAAAAACTTCAATTGAATAATTTTTAACAGGTTCGCTTCCATTATTTTTTATTTGGATATTAACATTTACATCATCATCTTTTTGTGGGATTAAAGGGGTTATTGAAATTGAACCAAAGGTTAAATCATATTTTAAAGGCGAGACTGAATTCCTAAACCCGGGAGTTCCATTTGCTATTGTTGAATTTGCCCAATTATTATTTGAAGTATCATTATTTAAAATAATTCTTTCATCTGATATTCCATTCTTGTTATCTGCAGAATAAGTATATGTTTCTGAAATATCATCAGTTGAATTTAGCAGATATAATGTTCTGTTCGAACTATTTGACATTCCTGAAGAACCGAATGAATTGTCTTCAATTTTAAGAATCAGCGCATTTAATGGAATTAGTTCTTTATAAATTCCGGAACTTAAATCATAATCTCCTTCAAAAATAACTGCAAACGATTTAGGGGAAAGAATAGTTCCGCTGCCTGTTGATTCAAAATTATCAGGATTGGAAGTTTGGTACTTGATTTTATATCCGTTCAGATCTATGCTTTCGGTTTCACTGGTATTATATAATTCAATAAATTCATTATTTCCAGATTGCGGAGCAAACATTATTTCACTGAAAATAATATCCCGTTCTGCCTGGGCAGATATAACTATTGGAAGAAGTAAGAATAAAAAAAGGATTTTTCCCATTTAATTTTGAGGATTTAAATTTCAATATAATGATTTTTTTAAAAAATCAATAATTTTTTTTGACGGGAAGCTGTTTCAACATTAAAAAGTCATAAAGTCTGTTAGGCATTATACTAAGAATTTTTGAACCTAAAACGATCGGTAGGGGAAATTGAATTACTTTTTTTTCTTTTTTGATTCCTTTAACAATAATATCTGCCGCTTTATTAACATCCATAAGAAACGGCATGTAAAATTCATTTTTATCTGTCATTGGGGTCCTGACAAAGCCAGGCTTAATCGTTAATACTTTTACATTATACGGTTTTAATTCGACTCTTAAACTTTCAAGGTATTTAGTTGCGGCAGCTTTACTTGCAGAATAATAACTACTAAAAGGATATCCCCTTGAATCAGCTAAACTGGAAACACCTGCAATAATTCCCTCTTCATTATTTTTGAAATCTTCCAGAACTTCTTCCACACAATATATTAATCCAAGAAGATTTACTTTTATTATTTGTTCGTATTTATCTTCGGTCCCGTCCGCTGCTCCCCTGTAACTTATCCCCGAATTAAAAATTGCGATATCAATTTTACCAAAATGATTTTTAGTATTTAGGATAGCTTCTTTAACGTCTTCTTTTTTGCTCACATCACATTTAACAACAAATATATCTTTGCCAAATTTACGAAGCTCTCGTGCTAAATCCTCAAGTATTTCAATTCTTCTTGAGGCAAGTACAAGGTTGCACTTCTCTTTTGCAAGTTTTTTGGCAAGCGCATAACCTATACCGCTTGATGCGCCAGTAAGTATTATATTTTTATCTTTTAATTCCAATTAATTTCCCATCAATAATGCCATAATTGCTTTTTGAACATGAAGCCTGTTTTCAGCTTCATCGAAAATTACGGAATTTTTAGAATCGGCAACTTCATTAACAACTTCATCACCTCTATGCGCAGGGAGACAATGCATAAAGATATAATCTTTTTTTGCATGTTTAATAAGTTCAGGGTTAACCTGGTACCTGGAAAATATCTTTTTCCTTTCGTTTGTTTCAGATTCCTGTCCCATACTTGCCCACACATCTGTATAAACAATATCCGCATCCTTGACAGCTTCAAAAGGATCCTCCAAAGCAGAAATTTCGCTCCCTGAAACAGCAGCATTCTTCTTAGCAATATTCACAATTTCTTCTTTTGGTTTATAACCTTCAGGTGAAGCAATCGATATATGCATTCCTGTTTTAGAACAACCATAAAGAAGACTGTGAGCCATATTATTTCCATCGCCGACATATGCTAATTTTAATCCCTCGAGCCGATTCTTCTTTTCCAGAATTGTAAATAAATCTGCAAGTACCTGGCAGGGATGAAGAAGATCTGTCAATCCATTGATAATGGGTATAGAGCCGTATTTAGCCAAATCAATTACATCCTGATGTGAGAATGTTCTTATCATGATTCCATTCAGATATCTAGATAATACTTTCGCAGTATCTTCTATCGATTCACTTTTTCCTAATTGCAGTTCACCTTGACCGAAATACATTCCTAATCCACCAAGCTGGTAAATTCCGGTTTGGAATGATACCCTGGTTCTAGTAGAAGGTTTTGAAAATATCATTCCCAGAGTTTTACCTTCCAATAATTTGTGAGGAATATTTTTTTTAAACTTATCTTTTAATTCCCCGCTTAACTTAAGTATTTCATTTATTTCTTCTAGTGAAAGATCGTTAATTGAAATAAGACTTTTTCCTTTAAGATTAATTCCCATTAATTCCTCCTTATATAATTACATTTTTAAAATAAAAAATAAATATGTTCAAAATGTAATTATACTATTTATAAAATTCATAATTAGATTAACAAATAAAAAATCTTATGATGTTATTATTGTTCCAATCTCACTATTTGAAATGAGTTCCGATGCATCGGTGATAACTGTCTGCTGTCCACCATTTTCAATAAAATTCATAGCCGCTAAAATTTTTGGTTTCATACTCCCCGAAGCAAATTCACCGGTGTCAAAATATTTTTTAATCTCATTTATCGTGATTCTGTTGATTGCCTTCTGGTTTTGTTTACCAAAATTTAAATATACTTTAGGTACATCGGTAAGTATATAAAAACTATCCGCATTTATTTCTTTAGCTAAAAGAGCTGAAGCCAGATCTTTGTCAATAACGGCATCAACACCATACAGTTTGCCATTATTTCTATATACCGGTACACCTCCGCCTCCTGCAGCAATAACAATATTACCATTTTCCGCTAATTCTTTAATTATTTTTTTATTTAAAACTTCAAGTGGTTTAGGTGAAGCAACAACCCGTCTCCATCCTCTTTTTCTTGAATCTTCTTTAAAAATCCAATTGTTTACTTTTGCAAGTAAATCAGCCTCTTCCTTTAAGTAAAAAGCACCGATTGGTTTTGTAGGCTCCAGAAAAGCAGGATCATCAATATCAACTAAAACTTGTGTAATAACCGTAAGCACATTCTTATTAATTCTATTTTCAAAAAGCAGGTTTTTCATCTGCCTTTCAATCATATATCCTATTCCCCCCTGAGAATCGGCAACACAGATATCCAGAGGCATTTTAGGAATTTTATACTGGTTGTAACCGGCTTCATTTCTTAATAAAATATTTCCAACCTGCGGTCCGTTACCATGTGTTAAAACTATATCGAAATCCTTATTTAACAGGTTTAATAAATTTTTACATGTTTCATAAGTGTTTTTTTCTTGTTGAGTTATAGAGCCGTCCTGATTTCCCTTTAATAATGCATTACCGCCTAATGCAACTACAGCTAATTTTCTCATACCAAATCTCTATCTATATTTTCGAAAATCGAAAATTAAGCAAACTATAAACAACAAAAAATAAACTTCGATGATTAAAATAGGATTGGGATGAATAATGGTATACTTTTTGCTAAAAAGACTTCCTGGAGTGTTGGAATTTTTAATGTTATATCTTATTTTAGTAACAAAAACTATTCCAATGTTTATTAGCAATATTATACCTGTTGAAGATGTTTTGGTTCGCCCCGAAGTTTTTAATGTAAATTTTGAGTGCGATCTTAGTAAATGTAAAGGTGCCTGTTGTACTTTAGAAAGTGAGTTTGGAGCTCCACTACTAGAAGATGAAGTTGCGAAAATAGACAAAATTTTAAACATTGTTAAAGAGTATTTACCCAAAAGACATGTTGATGAAATTGAAGAAAAAGGATTTTATGAAATAAAAAGCAGCGAATTTTTAACCAGGAGTATCAACAACAGAGCCTGTGTATTTGTTTATTATGATGGAGAAATTGCTAAATGTGGAATAGAAAAAGCCTTTTTAGATGGAAAAACCAAATTTAAGAAACCTATATCCTGTCATTTATTCCCAATCAGGGTATCTAAATTTGGTGGTCCTGTTTTAAGATACGAAATGTTTAGTGAATGTAAACCGGCATTGGAAAAAGGAGAAAAAAATAAATTAGCTTTAATCGATTTTTGCAGAGAATCAATTATAAGACTATATGGAAATAAATGGTATTCTAAACTAAAGGAAATAATCGGTAAGTAATATGTTAAATTTAACTCAAAAATTATCACAGCAGCAAAGATTATCCCCTCAACAAATTCAGTATCAGAAATTACTTCAGCTTAATACCCTGGCTTTAGAACAAAGGATCAAAACTGAATTGGAAATTAATCCCGTTCTTGAAGAGATTATGGATGAAGAAATCGATCTTAACCAGGAAAAAGAAAAAGATGATGAAGTGCAGGATGAATTCGAAGATCCCGATAAAGAAGAGTTTGATCTTGAAGATTTTATGAATGATGATGAATATGAAGGAGACAGGGTAAATAAGAGCAAAGACGATGATGTTTATCAGCCATTGGCACCGGCAAGAGAAAGCCTTACCGAACATCTTCGTAAGCAGCTTAGGCTTCTGAATTTGAATGATGATTATTATATGCTGGGAGAGGAAATCATAGGAAATCTTGATAATGATGGTTACCTGACGAGAGATATTAAAAGTATAGTTAATGAATTAAACTTATTTGAACATGTCGATCTTACTGTAGAAAAGGCTGAATCATTATTAAAAAGAATACAAAAGTTCGATCCCCTTGGAATAGCTTCAAGAGATTTAAGGGAATGCCTGCTTGTTCAACTTGAAAACTCGAATTATGATCTCTACTATAAATATTTAGCAAAAGAATTACTCGAAAATCATTTTGATGATTTTAAGAATCGCCGTTTCGAAGCAATAAAACAGAAGATGAATTTAACGGAAGAAAGTTTAAAAGCTACTTCGGATCTGATTCTAAAACTTAATCCAAAACCAGGAGAAGGAAATATTGAATCCGTTGAAATGAATCAGATTACTCCCGATTTCCTTGTAGAGAAAGTTGATGATAATTTTGTAATAACGTTAAATGACAGAAGTCTTCCTTCAGTAACCTTAAGTAGAACTTATCTCGAGATGATTAGCACAAATAAGAAGAAAAAGAAAACCGATAGAGATAAAAATACTTATAAATTTTTAAGAGAAAAGTTTGAATCTGCAAAATGGTTTATTGCATGTATCCAGCAGCGGCGCGAAACATTAATGAAAATTATGAGGGCTATTGTTGAGAAACAATATGAGTTTTTTGAAAAAGGCCCCAAGTTATTGAGACCTATGATCTATAAAGACATTGCCGAAGAAATTAATATGGATATATCAACAATCAGCAGGGTTGTAAATGGTAAATATGTTCAAAGTCCGATGGGTATTCACGAATTAAAATATTTTTTTAGTGAAGGTCTTGGTACCGATAACGGTGAAGAAGTTTCAAATAAACACATCAAGATAAGACTAAAAGAGATTATAGATAGTGAAAATAAAAGGGCTCCTTATAGTGATGATAAGCTTACAACAATGTTAAACCAGGAAGGTATTCATATTGCAAGAAGAACTGTAGCAAAATACAGGGAGCAGCTGAGACTGCCAGTTGCACGTTTGCGGAAGGAAATATAATCTAAATATTTCTGGGGTATTTTATTATGTAAAAAATCGGAAAATAATGGGCTATGTTTTTAGTGTTTCTATTTTAGTATTGGCAGCTATTCTTTTTGGTTTTTCGCACACTTTCCTGGCATCATTAAAAGTTAAAAATTATGTTAAAGATAATTTCCCACGATTACTTCCTTTTTACAGGCTTATATATAATATAATTTCTTTTATTATTCTTTTTTTCTTTTTTATCTATCTGCCCCAGCCGGATATCACTATTTATGACTTAATAAAACCGTATGATTTTATTATCTTAGCATTTCAATTTTTAAGTCTTTTAGGTTTGATCTGGACTTTCAGGTATTTTAACTACAAAGAATTCCTCGGAATATCGCAAATTGCCAGATGGCTTCAAAAAAGTTATAACTTAGACGATCTGGATGAAATAATGACTTTAAAAATAGAAGGGCCTTATAAATATATGAGACACCCTGTTTATTTTTTTTCAATTTTGTTTTTAGTTTTCAGACCTTATATGGATTTAACTTATTTAGTATTAGTAATTGGAGCTATTGTATATTTTTATGTTGGTTCATGTTATGAAGAAAATAAGTTAATCAAAATATTCGGAGAAGAATATAAAGATTATCAAAAATCCGTTCCGAGAATATTGCCATTAAAACCTTTTAATCCATACAAATTCTGATTTTTAATGCCATTTTTATTACATAAGACTAAAATTGTTATATTCACAACGTGAACCAGGTTATAAGATACAATATCCATTTTTAATAAATTTGACTATTAGATAACATGGTAAATTAAATAAAAAGTTTTTTTTAAAAATTGATAAGATAATTATTTATGGAAAATAAAATCAGATCTACAACAATTCTTGGTTTAATTCATAAAGGTGAAGCAGCACTTGGCGGAGACGGTCAAGTTTCACTTGGAAATACCGTTATGAAACATAATGCAATGAAAATAAGGAAAATTGCAAAAGGTAAAGTATTATGTGGCTTTGCAGGTGCTTCCGCTGATGCATTCACGCTTATGGAAAGGTTTGAAGATAAATTAGAACAATACAGGGGAAACGTAAATCGTGCCGCAGTAGAATTAGCCAAAGATTGGCGGACAGATAAATTTCTACGAAAGCTAGAAGCAATGCTTGCTGTTATTGCAGAAGACACTGCTTTAGTAATATCAGGTAACGGCGATGTTATTGAACCTGATGATAAAATAGTTGCAATCGGATCTGGCGGAATGTATGCTTTGGCAGCTTCTAAAATGCTTACAAAGTACAGCAATTTATCGGCAATGGAAATTGTCAAAGAAGCATTAAAAACCGCATCAGAAATTTGCATCTATACAAACGATAAAATAAATGTTGAAGTAATTGAAAAATAATTTTGGAATTTTAAAATGACTAAAAAAGACGAACATACACCCTCGCAAATAGTTGAGTACCTTGATAAATATATTATTGGACAAACAGAAGCTAAACGCGCTGTGGCTATTGCATTAAGGAATAGATGGAGAAGACAACAGATTACAGATGAACTAAAAGATGAGATTCTACCAAACAATATAATTCTTATTGGGCCAACGGGAGTTGGAAAAACAGAAATATCCAGGAGACTTGCTAAACTTGCCGATGCACCTTTTGTTAAAGTTGAAGCATCAAAATTTACTGAAGTAGGGTATGTTGGAAGAGATGTTGAATCTTTGATAAGAGATCTTACTGATATCGGTGTTAATATGGTTAAATCTGAAAAAACACTTGAGGTGAAATCAAAAGCGGAAGAAATTGCTGAAGAGAAAATTCTTGATATATTAATTCCTCCTGTAAAAAAAGCTACGACTCACGCCGGGGAAAATTCCGAAGAAGAGGTTAATAGTGAAGCTTTTCAAAATCAGAAGACAAGGGAATGGATGAAGCAGAAATTAAAAAACGGGGAACTCGATAGTAAAATGATTGAGTTTGATTCTGCTTCTCAAAATTCAATTGGTATGCAGGTGCTCGGTCCTTTCGGAATGGATGATATGGGCATTAATATCCAGGAAATTATGGGAAATTTAATGCCTAAAAAGAAGAAAAAAAGAAAAACAACTATTGCTGAAGCAAGGAATATTATTACTCAGGAAGAAGCTCAAAAATTAATTGATATGGAAGCTGTACAGAAAGAAGCAATTGAAAGAGTTGAAAATTCCGGGATTGCTTTTATTGATGAAATTGATAAAGTAGCCGGCGGCGGGAAATCTCAGGGACCGGATGTTTCCCGCGAAGGAGTTCAAAGAGATCTACTCCCGATCGTTGAAGGTTCTAATGTCAATACGAAATATGGTGTAGTTAAAACCGACCATATTTTATTTATCGCTTCAGGTGCATTTCATGTCTCTAAACCAAGCGATCTTATACCTGAACTTCAAGGACGCTTCCCTATTCGTGTTGAACTGAAAAGCTTATCTGAAGAAGACTTTGTTCAGATTCTTACCACTCCCGAAAACGCTTTATTAAAACAATATAAAGCACTTTTGGAAACAGAAGGTGTTAAACTTGAATTTTCCAGTAAAAGCATAAGAGAGATTGCAAAGATTGCTACTGAAGTAAATGAACAGGTTGAAAATATCGGGGCAAGAAGGCTTCATACAATTTTAACAACTTTACTAGATGAAATACTTTTTGATGTCCCCGATAAACTCCCATCGGATGTAGTAAAGATAACTCCTGAAATTGTAAAAGAGAAACTTGATGCTATTGTAAAGAATAGAGACTTAAGTAAATTTATCCTTTAATCATTAAACCCGGCTTTTTATAGAACCGGGTTTATTCATATCAAAATAGATATTTCAAATCTAATAATTTTTTTTTGAAGTCTTTTTAGTTCGCGTCTGAAGGAGCTATAAAACGTGCTGCAATTTTTGCCAAATCCTCCGCGAAAAAATTAGTTCAGATTTCTGATTTTCCTAAAAAAATTGTTAAGAACTGAAAATTTAATTTTGAAGAACTTGCACTTTAATCCCTGAGAGACAAAGAATTTTCTCATCAATCAATAAAAGAAACTGCAAAAGAGCTTGGTAATGTTAACAGAGATCTTATCTCTGAAAACTTCAAAGGAATTTTCTTTAGAATTTATGTTAATAGTAATTTTAATTACGATAAGACTGTAAAAATAATTGCCTGAACAGAAAATGATGATGTTATTCATAAGGTAAGAAATAAATTAAAGACTCTCTTAAAAAATGCTGGAAAATATACAATAAATCTGCAAAGTATTAATTCCGAAGAAAGAAGAATAAATTTTAATTCTAAGTTTAAAAACCTGCCGCAAAAATTTTATTTTCACCTAAAAGAAATATTTATAAATTTTGCAAATTATTTTTAGTATAAAGAAATTTTATCTTCAATAAACACCGAATTTCATCTTTTTTAACATTTCAACATTTTTTAGTAACCATTCAACCTAAATCAATTTATTATTGTATACGTAATAATTCGTTCATTTATGCAAGGGAGAAATAAATGCTTATAAGAAATTTAATACTAGCATTACTTTTTTTAACTGTTCTATCTGTTCAATCGTTTGCACATGAAAAAGACAAACACAAACATTGCGATTCAACAAAAACATGGGATTGGGAAGAATTTAAATTAGAATTTGAAAACTTTCATAAAAACGGAAAACCGGCTATCAGCATTGATTATGGATTTTCTAAAATGCATTTAAAAGGAGTAAATTCTTCTTTTGCTAAACCAAATTTGCTCGAATTAAAAATCGGACATATCAGAGAAATCCCTCTCGATGAATCTGAAGAAATTCTTAAATATAGATTTTCAAATGTTTTCTTGAGTTATATTTCTACTGAATTATCAAACAAAACCAACGTGACCGGTTTAAGATCCAATTTGTGGCGTTTTGGTACAAACTGGAGTAAAGGTTACGGTTATAATCTCGGAAACTCATCAATTGTACTTTTTAATTCAGGTTCGTTTATATGGTCGAAATTAGATTTAAAAGACTTTCCTGCTAACCAAGAAGATAAAGATAAACTGGATAGATTAAATAAATCATTTCGTTTTGGAACAAGCACGGAAGCCGGAATTAAAATTAAGCTAATTCCATTAATTTCTATTGAAGCCGGTTACGAAAGAGCTGTGATATTTGAAAGACACCTTTTCTGGAAGTGGCTTGGAAGTGAAGTAATTTATTTCGCTGGCCAGGGAGTACTTGATGCATTTATAAAAGAGATCAAAGAGTCGTCTCCTATCGCCCTGCCTGTAGTTAATTTTATTCTTAAAGGTGCATTATCTTACGGAATGTATCAATTAAGGCAGGAAAAAATGAATTGGCCGTTTAATACACAACCTGCTTTGGCTTATGACCAATTTAAATTCGGTTTTACATTTGTTTTCTGATATGAGTTAGTTTGAGGTATCCTCAGTAGGTATTTTTTTTTGAAGGACGCTACCTAGTTGTTTTAATTCATTTGAATTAATTATTTTAAGTTTTATAAGTATTCCTAAAAATAAAAGTCCACTTAAAAGAAATATTATACTTCTTAATTCAATATTTTCAATTCTAAATAGTAGTAGAGGTAAAAATAATATCGCGGGAAGAAATATTTTTTTTAAAATAGATATGAGAAATTGAAACATTTCTTTATACAGTAAACTGATATATACTGAATATAAGATTCCGCTAATAAGCACAGCAATTGCAAGTCCTGTTGCACCCATTCTACTAATAAAAAAAAGGCCTGCTAAAATAAAAACAATTGTCGATAATACAGTGGAAATTATATACGGTCTCGGATTTAAGAGAACAACTGATCTTACATACCCTAATTGTCCAATTATCCAGATTGGTACACTAACTAAAATAATCAATGCTATAGGATAAATATTAATAAACTGCTTTCCAAGTACTATTGAAATAATTTCTTCACCAAACAAATAAAATGCAGTAACAATAATTAATAATAGAGGTAATATGTAGCGAAGCAGCATAAACAACCAATAAATTCCCTTTTCTTCTTTACCGATAACCTGGAATTTTGATGAGATCGGGATTAATGCTTCAAAACCTGTAATAGCTAATCCATATAGTACAAGAAAACCTTGGTTTGCGAGATCATAGAATCCAATCTCACTATTATTTAATGAAAAAAATTTAAGAAATACAGGTCCAATTTGCTGCTGAAATAAAAATAAAAGAGTAGGAGTAAATATTACGATTCCAAATTTTAATTTGGGCAAAAACTCTTTTAAAATTGGTTTGCGTATTTTTAATTTGATTACTTTACTTATTGAATAAAGTGCATAGAAACCGGATAGTACCGGGGTGAGTAATAGGGAGAATAATGCTCCTGCAAAACCAAAAATTGGGTAAAGGCTTAAAAGAAAAAGTAAACGGAAAACTGTCCTGAGCAAATTGACAGTATTCGCTTTGCCTACATAATTTAATCCAAATAAAATAGAAAACAGTAGTCCTGAATAGACTTCACAAATTACCGCAAGCAAAATAATAATTACAAAAAAGATTTCATCTTTTAATTGGCCTACTGAAAAGATTAAAATAATTCCGATCAAAAGCAGAACCATGCTGATTAAAAATTCAAATAAAAGATAAGATGATATTAATCTTTCCAATTTTTCTTTATCATTTCTTATCATATACTCAGGAATATATCTGCCAAAGACACTGGGTATTCCAAAAGTTAAAACCTCTGAAGAAAGCATTAATATTGAAATAATGAGCGCTAACTTACCGTAGTCGTAAGCACCAAGCAGACGTGGTATAGTAATTATATATATTGCTAGAAAAGGATAGCGGATAAACCTGACTAAAAAAGTTGAAGATAAATTTCCTACGGTTTTCCGTGTATCGTCTGTATGTTCTTTTCTCATGAATAAATCGTTAAGTCTTAAAGAAATTTATTCATATTACTGTTTGCAAGCAAATGATAAAATCCTTATGATTTTATTTTGGGAAGGGATTTAAATAAGATGGGTAACTTCCGTATTTTTTATCAGCAAGTTCTTTAAATAGGTTAATATATTTTTGTGCAACAGAGAATTTTGAATATTTTTCTTTAACTGTCAAAAAAGCATTTTCCCCCATCTTAATAACCTGCTCATTATTCTTTAATAAAAACTCTAAATAAAAAAATAGTTGATCGAAATTTCCTTTATCAATTAAATAACCATTATAAGCATGAGTAACAATATCCTTTATTCCGCCTACTGCTGTTGCAATTGGAGCTAATCCACATGCCATGGCCTCAACCAGCGAAATTCCGAAGGCTTCATTTTCAGTTGGCAGGCAAAATATATCTGAAGATTGCAGATATTCATGAACATTATATACCTTTCCGGTAAACATAACATTTTCTTGAATATGTTTCTCCCGGACATAATCTCTCAGCTCAGCATCGCATGAATATGTTAAGTTTTCACCGGAACCTACAATCAAAAGAAGAATATCTTTATGATGTTTTTGAATCTCATACCATACCTTTAATAATAGTGGTAAACCTTTAGTAGTAAGTAGGCGGCCAGTAAAGATTAAAATTCGTATATCTAAAGGAAGATTTAATTTAGTTCTGAGTTTTATTTTTTCATTTATTGTGACAGGATAGAAATTACTTGGATCAAAACAATTGGGAATTTCATAAATATTTTCGGCTTTCGCTTTTTGATCTTTAAATTCAGCAGTCATTTCAGAAGAAAGACTTACAAATGCATCAGCTTTTAATAATAACTGATTTCTTATTTTCAGTAAAATTTTAAATAGATACGAATTTTCATTAAAACCGATTTTTCCTAATCCACCGACAAAAAAGGTACCTGAAAATTCACCGGTATTATCTGCCTTAAGAATACTTATCTTATGGAATATCTTACTAATAAGAATTGCCGGAATACCTAATGTTCGAAAACCTGAGACAAGTATAATGTCATAATTCTTTATACCCGAAAAAAGGTATGGTAAAGTAGTTATCATCATTACCCACCTTTTTAAATGGCCATATCCTTTCGGTGGAATTCTCTTAATAATAATACCTTCAATATTTTCCAGTTTCTTAAATGATGATTCAATGCGACGAGTAATAACAGTTACACCTAAATTATTATCAGCAAAGATACCGTTTATTAAGTGTGCCTGGGTTTCCATTCCCCCAATAATGGGAAAGTAACTTTCTAATAAAACGTATATTCTTGGGGTATGATCATGAAGCATTTTCAATTTCTTCCGTGAAAGGTAAAATTCTTTCTAAACCTAAGAATAAGAAAGAGTATCTTATCTTTTTGATTCTTTAGTAACGGCTCTAACCAGCTTATAAATGATAGCCAAAAATGCGAACTAAAAAACACATTTTCAAGATATGTACTATCTGTTTTAAGAAAAATTTCAGGAGTATTGCAATTTTGTTCAAGAATTTCTTTTGTTAAAACTGGATGTGTCTGATTTTCAAAATAATTGGTTGTTTGACTTATAAAACAACTCAATGCTTTTTTCTTTAGTTCTTTTACATTATTTATATTGACAGTTATTAGTAACTCAGGATTAATATATTTTCTCATATCTTTTTTCTTTAATAAACGCCATCTGGTATAAACAAAATATTCTAAAAGAGTAACATGAAAATTTTTATTCATACATGCATTTATGCAGGCTTTATTTAACATAATATGATCCTGGTGCCAATCATATCTGAAAGGTATAAAGATATAATACGGCTTAATACTATTAATAATTACCTGCAGCTCTGCAACAAGAGAATTAAAATCGTTTTTAAGATTGCCATCTGGAAAATTTAAAAATTTTGTATTTTTTTCGCTTATGCCTAAAATGTTTAGTGCAGCTCTAGATTCATTTGTCCTGATTTTATTTAGATCTATATTTGGCGCTACCTTACGAGTTTGTTTTCCCCTTCCATCCGTAATAAAAATAATATAAATTGATTCTTTATTTTTTAATTGTGCAATGGTTCCCCCACAAGCAAGAATTTCATCATCCATATGGGGAACTAAAATCAGGATTTTTTCGTCAAAAAAATTATTTATATCCAATATAAAATCCCTGTAAAAAAGAACTTACTACTTAACCTGAAATCTGATTAAATATATCAAGAGTTTTGTGCGCAGTTTTAAACCAAGAGTAGTGATTAACTCTTTCCAATCCTTTTTTGCGTAAGTCTTCTGAGACAGGTGGGGAAGTTACAATATCAATGATACCTTTGGTAAAACCTTCATCATCAAATGGAGGGCATAAAATCGCTGATCCATTGGTTATTTCAGGTATTGCTCCTGTATTGGAAGCAACCACAGGACAACCACATGCCATTGCTTCCAGAACCGGTATTCCAAATTCTTCATATACCGAAGGGAATACATATGCTTTAGCCAGGTTATAAAAAGCCGGTAAATCAGCTTGTTCAACCCAGCCAGGAAAATGAATATGATTTATCAATCCTCGTTCTCTTAAATTAAAATCGTCTATATATTTATCACAGTTTTTACCAACCACAACTAACTCAAGGTTCACTTTTTTTAGGGTATTTTCGAAAGCTTTTAACAAAGTTTTAAAATTCTTCCTTTTTTCCTCATAACTGGTTACGGTTAATATAAAATTTTCAGGTAATTTATATTTATTTTTTATATCATCTAATACCTGCTCATCATTTATGAGTGTAAACTCCTCACCAGCTGCTAGTGGTACTGTTGCAATTTTAGATTTATCTACATTTAAATATTTGATATAATCTTTTGTAGTCAAACTGGAATTAGAGATAAGAAAATTTGCTTTTCTACAATATACCGGCATCATTATATGAACATATAGAATATCAAATTTACTATAAAATTCAGGATTGGTATACCAGGAACTGCCATGTAAAGCCATAATAGTTTTGGCTTTTGTAAATAGCGGTACTGAGAATTTTGTATTAAAAACAAGATCAATAGACCATTTATTCAAAGCCCTCCTTAAGCCCCATTGATCCCAAAAAAAAGCATTAGCAGAAGGTACATAAATCTCAGAAACATTTTCGTTAATTTTATATGTACCTATATGTTTTTTATTATTATAAACAAAGATATAATGATTGTTTTTATCAATTTTAAGCAGATGTTTTACAATATTACGAGAATATATGCCAATACCTCCAAATCTATCATAAGCTCTTAAAGCGATGGCTATATTCATAATATACCTTTCTAAGGAAATACATATGGGATGATAAAATCAAAAAACTCATAATGTATCAAATGTAGAAGTGTCTTAAAATCTAAGCTGTGATCAGCTGTACATTGGTGATTTATAACAATCAAAAAAACGAAGAAAACGAAGAAATTTTAATGTAAAAGTAATAAAACCCTGTCTAATCTTATAGATCCGATTAATCTGAACAAATCGGTAAAAGGAATATTCCTGTCCCATGAAAATAGAGTAATAAATGCTTCTCCCACGACGGCATCTCTCGGAACAAAGCCCCAGAACCTGCTGTCCAAACTATTATCACGATTATCTCCCATCATAAAGTAATAATCTTTTTTAAATGTATAAGATGTAACAGGTTTGCCTTCAATAGTAACGTGGTTTCCTTCAATTCCAACTACTCTTTTCCCATATTCCCGATCAATAGTTGTACGCCATTGTTCAATATTATTAATATTAAGATTTATTGTAAAACCTTTTTTAGGAACGATCAACGGTCCATAATTATCTTCATTCCAGGGCATTCCTTTGGGAAAAATCCTTGGTTCAATATAACCTTTCGGTTTTGCAAACGGATTTAAATACCTAATGTGGGACGGTATCCAAAATTGTTTTCCATTAACAAATACTACTTTGTTAATTATTTGAATAGTATCACCTGGAATCCCGATACATCTTTTAACATAGTTTACACCAAGTTCAGACGCTCTTAAATTATCTCTTTCACCCGGCCATTCAAAAACAACTATGTCTTTTCTATGCGGATCACGAAATGCAGGCAAAGTAAAATGGGGGATTTTAATTTCTGTAAAAGGAATATAATGGGGAGATGATGAGCCGTAAATAAATTTATTAACCAGTACAAAATCTCCGACAAGAATTGTATCTTCCATAGAGCCTGTTGGAATCCTGGTATTTTGAATTACGAATGTAATTATAAGGAACGCTGCAATTGCTGCAAATAAGAGTGATTCAATAAATTCTTTAGCTTTTTCTTTTGGCGTTTTTATCTGATTTAATTCTTCTTCGGTTTTTATTCCGAAAAATTTCTTTGCTCCGCTTTTAAATGACAATTTATGCTCCGTTATTATACTTCTTTTAAAGAATTAAGTTTTGTTCTTAAAATTTCATTAACCACTTTCGGATTAGCTTTCCCTTTTGTTTCTCGCATAACCTGCCCAACAAAAAATCCAAATACCTTTTCCTTTCCATCAATATACTGTTTAACTTCATTTGAATTTTTCTCAAGGAGAGAATCAATAATATTTTCTATTTCAGATGAATCGGTTATTTGAATAAGATTTTTTTCTTTTACTATTGTTAATGGATTGTTATCTTCTTTTAGCATTTGCTGAAAAACATCTTTACCGATTTTACCATTAATAGTTCCGTTATTAATAATATTTATAAGTTCTGCCAGATTTTCAGGCTGGATCGGAAAATCTTCAATATCAATTTTTTCTTCGTTTATAGATTTTAGAACATCCCCCATTATCCAATTACTTGCTGATTTATAATCGCTGGTTTTATCAACAACTTTTTCGTAATAATCAACTGTACTACGGTTTTGGGTAAGCAACTCTGCATCATATTCCGGTAAATTGTATTTAGTTATCAGTCGTTCTTTTCTAATTTCGGGTAGTTCAGGAAGGTTTTGAGAGATTTCATTTTTCCAGTTCTCGTTTACAATTACCGGTAGCAAATCAGGTTCGGGGAAATACCTGTAATCATGTGCTTCTTCTTTACTCCTCATAGGAACAGCTTCATTATAATCAGCATTCCACAATAATGTTTGTTGAACAATTTGTCCCCCTTCTTCAATAATTTCTACCTGCCTGGTAATTTCATAATTTATTGCTTTTTCAACATTCCGGAAAGAGTTCATATTTTTGACTTCTGTTTTTGTACCTAATTTTTCTTCGCCAAGCAATCTAACCGAAATATTAGCATCACACCTCAAAGAACCCTCTTCCATATTCCCATCACAAATTTCTAGATATTGAACAATTTGTTTTATCTTTGACAGATACAAATAAGCCTCTTCACCACTCCTGATATCCGGCTCACTTACAATCTCAATTAAAGGGACTCCGCATCGGTTTACATCTACAAGTGTATCATAATCCTGATCATGTATTGATTTACCAGCATCTTCTTCCATGTGAATTCTTTTTATGCCAATCCTCTTCTTCGTATCATCTTCTTTTTTGATATTGATATGACCATATTCGCAAATCGGTTGTTCATATTGGGATATCTGGTAACCCTTAGGAAGATCGGGATAAAAATAATTCTTTCTTGCAAAAATTGATTTTTCATTAATAATGCAGTCTGTAGCTAAACCCATTAAAACTGTATATTCAACAACCTTTTTGTTTAAAACCGGTAATACACCAGGGTGACCTAAACATATCGGACAGGTGTTAGAATTGGGTGAATTTCCAAATTTAGTTGAACATCCGCAGAAAATTTTAGAATCGGTTAATAACTGGGCATGAATTTCTAATCCAATGACGGCTTCGTATTTTGAATCCATTTTCCTTTAATTTTTTAGAATGTGAAATATAAAAAAGAAATGTAATATATAGAAGGACAATAATATTGTATTAAACATGGGACAATAAGCAGAGAATCTTTAGTTAATCAATTTAATTTAACTTTTTTCTCAACAGAATTTAGTATAGAATCGTCTTTTATAAGCTGTAATACTTTTTTAATATCTTGATAAATAACTCTATCGTTTTTTAAGGGAGAAACCACTTCCCTGATTTTTTCATAAATTATATTAGTCCCATCGCCGCATTTAAGCGGTTTTAGGAACTCTACTGCCTGAGCCGCAGTTAAAAGTTCAATAGCCAAAACATTTTCCAGGTTATGCATTATTCTATAACATTTTTGTGATGCAATAGAACCCATTGAATTATGATCTTCCTGGTTGGCCGAGGTCGGAATTGAATCGACACTGGCAGGATGCGCTAAAACCTTATTTTCGGAAACAAGGCTGGCTGCAGTATATTGTGCTATCATTAAGCCAGAATTTAATCCGCCTTTAACTGCCAAAAATCTTGGTAATCCGCTCAAAGCTCCGTTTACCATTCGCTCGGTCCTTCTCTCGGAGACATTGGCAAGTTCAGATAAAGCTATACCCATAAAATCCATTGCTAAAGCCATGGATTGACCATGGAAGTTCCCTCCCTCTATATGCTCACCAGTTTCTGGAAAAATTACGGGGTTATCATTTACTGAATTTATTTCAATCTCAACTCTTGAAATAACATAATCAATTGCATCTCTCGAAGCACCATGAATCTGGGGTACACATCTGATTGAATAAGCATCTTGAACCCGGGTATCATTGTCTAGATGAGAATTCCTTATTTCACTATTTTTAATCAGAGATAAAACATTTTTAGCAGAGGTTATTTGTCCCGGAAATGGGCGCAGCAAATGAAGCTTTTCATAGAAAGCTTTATCAGTTGCTCTTAATGCTTCATGAGAAAGTGCTGCACAAACATCAGCAATTTTAATTAATTTTTTAGCACGAATGGATATGTATGCCGCAAAAGAAGTCATCATCTGGGTTCCATTTATTAACGCCAATCCTTCCTTTGCTTCCAGCACAGCCGGCTTAAGGTTATATTTTCTTAATCCTCTTTTTGATGATATGAATTCCGTTTCAACGGCTTTTTCATCATTAATATTTTTTATTATTTGAACTTTACCTTTTCCTATCATTGCAAGGACAAGATGAGCTAACTGAACTAAATCACCGCTTGAACCTACTGAACCTTGTGATGGAACAACAGGAATTATATTATTATTTATCATTTCAGTTAATAATTCAAGAGTAGCTAACCTGATCCCGGAGTAACCTTTAACCAGCGCGTTTAATCTTAACAGCATCATTATCTTAACAATTCTAGGAGGGAGATTTTCACCGCACCCGGCAGCATGACTTAGTATTAAATTTTCCTGGAGCTGTCTTATATTTTCTCTTGAAACATTCACATTTGCAAATTCTCCAAAACCTGTAGTCACACCATATACTTTCTCTCCTTTTTCGATCCAATCTTCGACCAGTTTTCTCGAATTATTAATTTTTTTTATAGATTCTTTAGAAATAACTACAGTTGGATTATTATTAAGGAAAAATTCGATTTTATCTAAAGTTAACGAATTTCCGTTTAGTATAAATTTTTTAGGCTCCATTTACCAATTTTTTAATTTTTCGAGAATTTTCCCTGTTGGTTTTGTATGTTATATGAATTAAAGAATCATCATAATTTGTGGAAATAACTTCAGCCATTGAATGAATTTTAGCAGCAGTTTTTGAATCTGCTAAATCCAGATCGATTTTTTCTTCGACAAAAGTATCATTAATTAAATTTATTAGTTTTTCTCTGAACTTTGAAATATTAATTCCCCTTTCAGCTGAAATAATAACCGTATTATTGAATTTATTTCTTACATAGCTTATTCTGTTTTTATCATTAACTATATCGATCTTATTAAAGACCTTTAATTCACTTTTTTTATCTGCACCTAAATCTTTTAAAGTCTGATCTACAATGTTTATATGATCTTCAAAATACGGATGCGAAATATCAACAACATGAAGAATAATATCTGCATCCCTAACTTCTTTTAATGTACTTTTGAAAGAAGCAATTAAATTAGGAGGAAGTTTTCTGATAAATCCAACAGTATCACTTAAAAGTAATTTCTGATTTATGCCAATATCTAAAGAACGGGTTGTTGAATCAAGTGTTGCAAAGAGTTTATTTTCCGCAAGCACTCCCGACTTAGTAATTAAATTGAAAAGGGTTGATTTTCCTGCATTTGTATAACCCACTAGAGAAATTCTGATAAAATTTTTTCTTCCTTTACTTTGTGTTTCTCGTTGAAGCTCAATTTTATTCAGTTTCTCTTTAAGGTGACTAATTCGTGTTCTGATGATTCTTCGATCGGTTTCAATTTGTGTTTCACCGGGTCCTTTAGTACCTATACCGCCATACTGCTTGGAAAGGTGGGTCCAGGCTCTTGTTAATCTAGGCAACATATACTGCAGCTGCGCAAGTTCAACCTGCGTTTTTGCTTCTTTTGTTTTTGCTCGTGATGCAAAAATATCCAAGATTAATCCGCTGCGATCAATAATTTTTCTTTTAATAAGATTCTCAAGATTTCTTAACTGAACCGGGGAAAGATCATCATCAAAAATAACCAGGTTAATATCATTAGTTTCTGCTAATGCTGCTAATTCATCTGCTTTTCCTCTCCCGATATAATAAGCCGGATCAACAGAATATTTATCCTGCATTATTTTTATTATTGTTTCAGCACCTGCAGTATATGTTAATTCTTCAAGTTCCGTTAAATGTTCTTCAACTAATTCTTTTTTTATGTTTTTTGTATTTAGAGCAACCAGAATTGCTCTTTCCTTTCCATTCCCGTTTACACCTATCATATAATTTGAATTTAATCTCCTTTTATTGTTTTATTAATTATCGTATAATTTAATAATTTATTTCATCAATAAAATTGATGTGGTTATCTATTATTATCAATTTCTTTCTTTGAATTTCTTGCAACCATCATTTCAATTAAAGCCAGTAACAGAGCTATAAAAAGGAAGTATTTCCAAAGTTCCGAACCGAATCGCGATTGCATAATTATTTTAGCAGGATCGTCATGTTTACTAACTTCTATATAGTGACCTTTAAAATCTATTTTATCCAAGTATTCTTTGAATTCATCATCAGCTAAATATTTTGTTACAGACTCTAGAGGATTTGTATTAATAGCAAAATCATCAATTATTTTACTACCAGAATAAACCAAGTAGTTACCGGGTATATTTGTATTATCATAAGCAACATAATTCGGATTGTTCTGTTCATTCAGATTTATATATTCTTCAGATTTGTTCGGTTTGTCTATTTTAATTTGGGGTAAGCTCTGGTTAGATACGTCAATATTTATGCTGCTATTAACCAAGTGCGTACTTTCAATCTTGTCTTTTGAAGCCAGGTAAAATACTGATTTATTTATTAAAGGAACAAATATACTTTTTAACGGGAAGTTCGTCCAGCTAAGAGCCGGTGCTGTATTTAAAAGAAATACTTTTCCTTTTCCGATTTTATATTCGCTTAAAAAAGAAGTTCCATCAACTAATGAAATAATATCCCTGCCTTTCACTCCTGAATTAATTTTGTAATGATAATAAATTTTTGGCGATTCGATCTTTTTCTTATCCTTTGAGAAAATATTCTGGAAAACAGGATGGTTTAGATCCGCATTTTCAAATGTTACTTCATTATTTGTTGAATTAATTTTACCTACTGTTCCACCAGGTTCGGGAAGACCGATGTTTATCAAAGCATTTCTAAAATTCTCAAAAGAAGATTTTATTCCAGGCATCAAAAATAAACCCCCGCCATTCTTAATGAATGATTTAATAGAAGTAAAATTATTAAAATCATCAATCCCGATTAGAATTAGAACATCAAATTGATTCAAATCAAAAGACGAAATCTGACTAATATTTTTTTCTGAGATTTTTAATGTATTGTCTTCACCTGCAGTCAAAGCTAAATTAACGAATTTAGCATCCTGAGTTTCTCCTGTAAAAACTCCTATAGGAATTTCTCCAGGAATATAAAAGCTAGTAAATCTTTTATTGTCCTGCTGGATATCATCATCTTCAATTTCAGCAAAAGCATTAATATAACCGGTTGATTTTACAGATGATTCCATTGTAAGAATTTTCGTTTCTCCGGGATTTAGATTTACACTTTGCTGAACGCTTCTTTTATTATTAATAAAAAGCGAAACAACCGTATTTTCAGCAGGTTTTGAAGAATAATTAGTTACAGTTACACTGAAATTAATCGGTTTATCTTTTTCAAAGATCTGAGTATTAACTTTTAAATTATCAATCCCGATATTGAAAACTTCTTTCCCTGAATAATTAAATGTATATAATTTTACTTTGTCATTAAGAATTTCACCTAAGTTTGAAATAGATGATTGTTCATAAATCCGATCTTTTTGAAAATCACTTAATACATAAATTTCCTTATTGAGATTTTGAGATCCTGAAAGGATTTTAGCTGCTTCAACGATTGCAACATTCAAATTGCCACTATAATATGAAATCTCAACATTCGCCACCTGCTTTTTAAAATCAGCTAAATTGGATGTTGGTTTAATTTCTGAGATCCCGGCTCCATTTGACGGAGGATTTGATAAAAGAATTAACGTAGCTTCGTCTCCTTCCTGAAGCTGGTTAAGCAATATTTTTATTGTTTCTTTAGCCTGGTTTAAGTATGAACCATTATTATCTACAACAGACATGCTGAAAGTATTATCGAGAATAAAAACAGCAGTGGTTTTCGCAGCAGAAGATGTACCTCCGATTGAAATTCCTTTTAAAGTAGGACGAGCAAAAGCTAAAACTAAAAAAAGGATTATCATAACTCTTAATGCTAAGAGTAAAAGCTGCTTAATTTTTATTTTCCTTATTTTATTTTTCTGCAGCTCCTTAAGAAAAGTTAATGTACTGAAATCAATCTTCTTTAATTTTCTGAGATTTAAAAGGTGAATTAAAACAGGAATCGTCGCTGCCAGAAGACCAAATAAAACTAATGGATTAAGAAATATCATAAATAGTTATATTAATTATTTTTCCTAAAATATCATTTTGAATTATGGAATGCTATGGAGTAATTTAGGTAATAATCTTAAGTGATGTTCACTATTATTATTTAATTTAAAATAAAAATGGAAACCGGAATAACCGGTTTCCATTTTTCATTAAATAATTTATGTCTTTAATTTTATTTTTGATTTTGTTGTGCAATCAAATTAAGGGCACTTCCTGCTTTAAACCATTTAATTTGTGCTTCATTCATAGTATGATTTAATAATGCTTCTTCCTGTTTGCCATCTTTATGTTGGATCACTAATTTTAATTGTTTATTGGGAGCTAATTCAGTTAAGCCTATGATGCTCACCTTATCATCTTCCTGTATCTTATCATAATCAGCAGGATTAGCAAAAGTTAAAGGAATCATACCTTGCTTTTTAAGATTCGTTTCATGAATTCTGGCAAAACTTCTCACAATAACCGCTCTTCCGCCAAGATGTCTTGGTTCCATAGCCGCATGTTCACGTGAAGAACCTTCACCATAATTTTCATCACCAATTACAACCCAATCATGATTATATCTTTTATAGGCGCGGGCAACTTCCGGAACTGAACCATATTCCCCTGTAAAACTATTCTTCACCTTTCCGGCCTCGTCGGTAAAAGCATTGATTGCTCCCAAAAACATGTTGTTAGAAATATTATCAAGATGCCCTCTAAATCTTAACCATGGCCCTGCCATTGAAATATGATCTGTGGTGCACTTCCCTTTTGCTTTTAAAAGAACCTGTAAATCAATTAGATCCTTTCCGTTCCAGGGGGCAAAAGGTTTAAGCAATTGAAGTCGTTCACTATCCGGTTTAACAACAACTTCAACATTAGAACCATCCTTAGAGGGAGCTATATACCCATTCTCACCCGGATCAAATCCTTTTGACGGCAGTTCATCTCCCACCGGAGGTTCAAGTTTAACTTTTTCACCTTTATCATTTTCAAGCTCGTCTGTTAAAGGATTGAAAGATAATCTTCCTGCAATTGCCAAAGCAGTTGTTAATTCAGGGCTAGCAACAAAGGCTAATGTATCCGGGTTCCCATCATTTCTTTTTGCAAAATTTCTATTGAAAGAAGTAACAATAGTATTTCTTTCCCCCGTTTTTATATCCATTCTTTTCCACATTCCAATGCAAGGGCCACAGGCATTAGCTAAAATTACTCCACCGAAATCACTTAAAGTTTTTAACTGTCCATCTCTTTCAATTGTTGCTCTCACCTGCTCTGAACCGGGGGTAACAGTAAATTGTGATTTTGACTTTAAACCTTTTGCCATTGCTTGTTTAGCTATGCTGGCTGCTCTGTCAATATCTTCATAACTTGAATTTGTACAGCTTCCTATTAGCGCAACCTCTATTTTATCAGGGTATTTATTCTCTTTAACAGCTTCCTTCATTTTAGATATAGGCCATGCTTTATCGGGAGTAAACGGACCATTTAAATGAGGTTCCAGTTCATTCAAGTTTATCTCAACTACCTGATCAAAATATTTTTCAGGATTTTCAATAACCTCTTTATCTGCAGAAAGTTCATCCTGCAAACCTTCGGCAAGTGCAGCAACATCTGCCCGGTTAGTAATCCGAAGATAAGCAGACATTTTTTCATCAAATGGGAATACAGAAGTTGTTGCACCAATTTCAGCTCCCATGTTACATATAGTTCCTTTACCGGTACACGAGATTGAAGTTGCTCCGTCACCAAAATATTCAACTATTGCACCGGTTCCACCTTTAACTGTGAGAATCCCTGCTAATTTTAAAATAATATCTTTAGGTGAAGCCCATGAATTTAATCTGCCGGTTAACTTAACTCCGATAAGTTTTGGCCATTTTAATTCCCATGGCATTCCCGCCATAACATCAACTGCATCGGCACCTCCAACTCCAATAGCTATCATTCCAAGTCCACCTGCATTTGGCGTATGAGAATCTGTTCCGATCATCATCCCACCAGGGAATGCATAATTTTCCAGAACAACCTGATGTATTATACCGGCACCGGGTTTCCAAAAACCTATACCATATTTTCGTGATATGCTTTCAAGAAAGTCATATACTTCTTTGTTCTCGGAAGTTGCACGTAAAAGATCATCTTTTGCCCCTACCTGTGCCTGAATTAAATGATCACAATGAACAGTAGTAGGAACTGCAGTTTCTTTTTTATTTGCAGACATAAATTGTAAAAGCGCCATCTGGGCTGTTGCATCCTGCATTGCTACTCTATCGGGAGCAAGTTCAGCATAATCTTTTCCTCTTTCTAAACTTATGGAGGGATTGTTCCAAAGATGTATATATAAAACCTTTTCAGCATATGTTAAAGGTTTATTAACAACCTGTTTAATTATGTTAAGTTTTTCCTTAAAGTCTGAATATCTATCTTTTATCATCTCAATATTTGCAGCCATAATAAAAAGTCCTTCAAAGTTTGTTTCTCTAATTTAAATTTTAACAAAAATAGTAAAAAAGCTTATAAATTGCTTACAATTATATAACAAGGAATTATTACGTATAAAACATTTTTTAAACGTAATCTTTAGTTTGACACCCCCCACCTGAATTTCAAATTAAAGATTTGACCTAAAAACAAATGAGAGAAATAAATATTCACCTGGCATACTTTTAGCACATGGTGTCTCTGATTAAAGAATAAAACTTAAAATTAGAGCATTACTTGAGAATGAAAAAATTATGAATTTGGGAGAATCACTTTTAGCCATTGGGGCGATATTATTATTGTCTATACTTGTATTAGGCACAAACAATACAATTATTAGCACCGGTAATAGCTTGAATGAATCAAAATTTGATATCCTTGCTACTTCCATTGGTACATCAATTATTGAAGAAGCCAGTAATAAAGCATTTGATGAAAATACTATTGATACTACAGCAGAAGTAGCAAGTGAATTAACTTCAGCATTAGGTCCTGAAGGTGAAACACGCCACAATTTTAATGATTTTGATGATTATAACGGTTGTACCGGTTCAGATTCTTCAATGCCTTCAGCAATTTTTAATTACCGCTGTAAAGTGGAATATGTCCTTCCCGGAAAACCCGAGAATATTTCAAGCTCTCCAACATGGAATAAAAAATTAACAGTACATATTTCAAGTTTATCAATGAAGGATACTATCAAATTGAGTACTGTTTACAGTTACTGGTATTTCAGATAGGAATAAAAAAATTATGGGATTCAATGTATTATTAGATATTCTTGGTTCCATTATAATTGGCGGTATGTTAATGCTGATTCTTTTCCGTTTAAGTGATTCGGCTACAGAAAATGCTTTTAATTATACAGGAGAATTATCCAGCCAACAGAATTTAGCTGTAGTGGTACAAATACTTGAAAGTGACTTTAGGAAAATCGGTTATTGTGCTGATTGGGAAAAAATTCCCGATCCTTCAAAATCAATCATTGAAGCAGATTCAAATAAAATAAAATTTATATCCGATATATTACCCGACGGTGCTCCCGATGGTAATATTGATACTGTTATGTATTATTTGGGACCTACAAGTGAATTATCTTCAACCCCGAATCCGCGTGATAGATTATTATACCGCGTATTAGACAACAAATCTGATGGTGGTGTTAATTTAGGAATAACAGAATTCAAGCTTGTTTATTTTGATGCTTTAGGTGATACTTTACCTTTTCCTATAACATTCCCAGGCGCAATTACTTCAATGGAAATTAATATTGCGGTTGAAAATACTGCAGGATATGACAACAAATATTCTTCAGTATTTTGGCGGCAAATAAGATTAGCAGCAAGAAATTTAAGGAACAGGTAGGTAAACCATGACCGGTAAAGCTTCTTTACTTTTAATATTAGGTTTCAGTGTAATTTTCCTTATTTTCGGTCGCAATTTCGCTAGTTTATCTACACGTAGTGTAGATAATTTGGTAGGATATTATGATGAGACTGTCGCGCACGATCTCGCTGTTAGCGGTGCAAATATGGCTGCAAATGAGTTTTTCATTAATAATAACTGGAAAGCCGGATTCCCCACTACTCCATTTAACGATGGAACTTTTTCAGTAACTTTTTCAGTCCTAAATTCTTACATGCAGGTATACAGAATAAAATCTGTAGGAAATTATGGTAAAGCTACCAGCTCAGTGGAAATTACATTAAAACCAAGCAGTTTTTCAAAATTTGCTTATTTTTCAATGTCTGAAGGGGGAAACATATGGTGGACCGGTAAGGACACTGTTTGGGGTCCTTTTCATACCCAAGATCATATTAGAGCTTTTCAACACCCTACATATATGGGTAAAGCTTCCAGTTTCAAGAGTATTCTCTATAAAAACAATGAAGCAAGTGACAAACCAAACTTTAATGGTGGATATGCACCTTCAATTAATATTCCGCTACCTACCGATGGGGTATCAAAATTGGAAACTGCTGCAGCTTCCAATGGTTTTGTATTCAATAAATCCGACTATACTAAAGAAAAAACTGTTTACTTAACTTTTGCAGGGGATAGCATTATATATAAATTTTCGAAATCCGGGCCGGAGACTACTATATTAGGTTCAACTTTAGCTCCTAATGGTGTTATTTTTATCCCTGATGCTACTTTAAGAATTAAAGGAATAGTTAAAGGAAGATACTCTATTGGAGCCTCAGGTAATAAGGGTAACCAAGGTAGTGTTATACTGGATGATAATATTATTTATAACACTAATCCCCGTACTAATCCCAACTCCAAAGACATGTTAGGTATTGTTGCAGAAAATGATGTGGTTATTGCAAACAATGCAGAGAATAATAACAGTATTGATATTTTTGCCTCAATATATTGTGAAAATGGAGGATTTACTGCCGAAGATTACGATTCCCGACCAGTTAGCGGTTCTATTAACCTTTATGGAGGAGTAATACATAAAACCCGTGGTGCAGTTGGAACATTTAATTCAAGTTCCGGCAATGTAATTAGTGGTTTTATAAAAAAATATAGATATGATGACAGATTTTTATTGACCTCTCCCCCTTCGTTTCCGGGAACAGGTATGTTTGAAATAATATCCTGGTATGAATAGAACTAATTGATTTGAATCCTATTAAAATCGCCTCTAAATCAACTTTAATTTATTATTCCCATAGTAACTATATTGTCAAATATCGATAATCCCGTAATCCAATAAGTAAAGATTACCGAAGGCACTTCCGTCTGATACTTTTAGTAAAAATTATTATTTAATTATGGCAGATTTCCCAAAAGGCATAATTTTTGTATTTAGTACAATGTGTTGAAAAGACTGAATTTAGTTAAAAAACATAATGCTATATATATAAACTGAATTAACGGTTTTTACATTTTATAAAAGTTCTCAACCTGGTTATTTTTGAAATTATCGGTAAAAAGGATATAATATGAATACAGGTCAGATGATGCTCTCCATTGGAGCTCTTATACTGTTATCAGCTATGATATTGAGAGTCAATAGTACTTTTTTATCTACCGATACAAATGTTCAAGCAGCAAAGTTTGGGGTTCTGGCAACTTCACTGGCTACTTCATACATAGAGGAAGCAAGCAGAAAACAGTTTGATGAAAATACTTCTATCGCTATTTCCGATTCAACTTTGTTATCAAGCACCCTAGGATTAGATGGTTCCGAAACAATTTCTGATTGTGATGATTTTGATGATTTCAATAACCTTGATACAACTATAACAGACCTCCCATCAGCTACATTTAATGTCCACTGTAAAGTATCATATATTAATCCTCAGAATCCCGAAGTCGATGTTAATTACTGCACATGGAATAAAAAATTAACCGTTACAATTACTTCGCCATTTTCACAAGATACAATAAGAATATCATCCATATTTAGTTACTTTAAATTTTAAAATGGAAAGCAGATAAAATGGGCTTTAGTACAATACTGGATATTTTAGGTTCAATAATAATAGGCGGAATCCTATTATTAATTCTCTGGAGACTGGATGATTCTGCTACTCAAAGCATGATAAATAACGGACAGGATGTTGCTTTACAGCGAAACCTTACAAATGTAGCTAGGATTTTAGAGTATGATTTTAGAAAAATAGGATATTGTACAAATGCAGCTCAGTTAGAGGATTCTGCAATAACTCAGGCAGATTCAAACAGTATTACTTTCCTATCTGATGAAAAGAATGCAGGGACATTAAATTCGATTCGTTATTATTTAGGTCCTACTTCTGAATTAACATCCACACCTAATCCTAAGGATAGATATTTACATCGAGTGGTGGATGGAGATTTAGCCAATGGAGCAGATTTAGATGTTATAGATTTTAAACTAATTTATTTTGATGATCTTGGCCGAGTGATAAGTTCCCCCGTTTCAGATCCCTCTACTATTGGCAGTATAGAAATAAATATTTTGATCGAAGACCCATTCGCTTACGATGAGAAATATTCACAGGCTTTCTGGAAACAAATAAGAGTAGTTTCAAAAAATTTACATAAAAGGTAAAGGAGACCAACATGGTCGGCAAAGCATCTCTTTTGTTAGTTTTAGGTTTTAGTTTAATTTTTTTAGTATTCGGACAAAGATTTGTAAGTCTTTCAGGGCAGGCTACTGATAATATGGTTGATTATTACTCTGACGCTGTTGCTCACGAATGTGCATCTGCAGGTGCAAACATGGCAACAACCGAATTTTTCCGTGATCAATCCTGGAGTGCAGGATTTAATAATATTGATTTTAATGGCGGGAAAATCAATGTTACTATCCAAAAAGGAGCAAACATTGTAGTCACATCTGTTGGAACTTATAGAGATGCTTCACATACAGATGTTGTTACCTTCTCGAATGGCTCTTTTTCAAGGTATGCATATTTCTCAACATTTGAGAATAATGGGCCTGGAAGCAGTCTAGTCTGGTGGACACCAAATGATACTGTCTGGGGTCCTTTCCATACACAGGATTATATGTATGTATATGACCACCCCGTTTTTCTTGGACCCGTTTCTACAGCAAAAAATCTAGTTTATTATGACTATTATCAAAAATATCCTTACCAATTACCTCAAAATCCAACTAACAAGACTCAAAGAAAAGATTATAGTAGAAGTATTGACAGTGATGCACCTGTATTTAAAGGAGGATTTGATCCCGCAACCAATAATCCAATGCCGTTGGATGGATTAGCAGCTATTAAAACCGCAGCTCAAAGCAGTGGATTCGATATACCTTTGTCTCAAACAACAATACCTGCTCATTATGAAGGAAGCGGATGGTCCAGACGCTTTGTACCTGCTCAAACAATTCCAGACACAGCCTATATTACCTTTAATAATAACAAGGTTATTATAAAAATGGGATACTCAAAATCCGAAACAACTTACGACTTAACTACTATTGCACCTAATGGAGTATTATATGTTAATGGTATGGATGTAAGATTACAAGGTACTTTAAGCGGGCAATATACTGTTGCCAGTGAGGGAAATATCTACTTAGATGGTGATGTAGTCTATAAGACAGACCCACTGCAACATCCTAGTTCAACAGATTTACTTGGTATCGTTGCTAAAAAAAATGTTTTGATATCTAACAATGATGCAAATAATAGTGATGGAATAAATATCGATGCAGCAATTTATTGTCAGGAAGGCGGCTTTGGTGCCGAGGATTATGATACACGGCCGTTCAGTCATTATATAAATCTTCTTGGTGGAATAACTCAAAATAAACGTCAGGCTGTAGGAACTTTTGGCGGATATTCCGGAAATACCGGATTCAATAAACGATACCGTTATGATCAAAGATTATGGGATAAATTAGCACCTCCTTATTATCCTCATACAGAAAAGCCCACAATACTTTCCTGGTTAGAAGAATAAATTTAAAATACTTAAAATCTTTTTTTGAGAAGCTAACATTCAGTTAGCTTCTTTTATATTTTTCCCTAGGTAAATATTACCGGAATAAATTTTTTAACCAATCTACAATACTTATAATCTCTCCCATTTCGTACACTTTTTCAGGGCATCTATTTTGAATATAATATTACAAGAGTGCTTATAAGGAGAAATAAAAATGAATTCTAATTCCCTATTATCGATGGGGGCGCTAATTATTTTAGCGCTTTCATCAATGAACTTCAATTCATCCATTCTCGAAACTTCAAGTGTTGAAATTGAAACTAAAGTTGCATTAACAGCTTTTTCACTAGCCGATGATTTAATAGAAGAAATTAAAGGAAAAAGCTTTGATGAAACAACTAAGCCCTTTCCTACAACTAATCCCAAAAGTTTAACACCTGCAGATTCTCTGGGTCCGGAAACAGGAGAAGCTTATAAGGATTTTGACGATATTGATGATTTTAATGGTTATGTCAAAACCGTCAGTGCCCCTCATGCCGAAAATTATCATATAGATTGCTTAGTCCAATATGTTAATGGAGATAATCCGGATCAGGTAAGTTCAACACAAACTTTTTACAAGAAAGTTACTGTAACTGTAACCAGTCCTTATATGAAAGACCCTGTATTACTTTCATTTATTTTTACATTAAAATAAGAGTTTTAATATGGATACAATATTAGATTTATTAGGGGCTTCCTTTGTTGGCGGAATAGTCCTTCTTATGATGGTTAATATCTATATTTATTCTTCCCAAAAAAGGTTTGCATCCAATGCCGATCTAAGATTACAACAAAATGCAAAAACCCTTGCTGAAATAGTAAATAATGATTTGAGAAAAGTCGGTTATAAGTATGAGGGTACTGCAATAGCAATTGCCCAGCCAACTGAATTTTCTTTCTATGGAGATATTGATTCGAATGGAACATCTGACCAGATTACCTATTTAGTAAGTGATTCTACCAAGGCTGTAGGTACTCAAAATCCTCATGATATAGTTTTATACAGAGTTGTAAACGGCGATACATCAAAGGGACCTTCTCTTGGATTAACAAAATTAAATTTCAGTTACAGAAACGCTGCCGGTTATTTAACCTCTGTCTTGGACAGTATAAAGTATATTAATATTGAAATGTGGATAGAAACAACGGAACCTGTAGACGATAAATATCCTTTTACATATTGGGAAATGAATATTAACCCAAGAAATATCAATTATTAATTTTTCAAAGAGGTTTAAATGTTAGGAAAAGGAGCTTTAATTCTGGTAATGGGGGCTGCGGCTATATTAACAATGTTAATTTTAAATTTAAATGCTAATGCAACCTCTCAAGTAGAAACAACTGCAGACTTTTACAAACAAACACAGGCAAGATTGATTTCGAATTCCGGTGTTGAAATATACCTTGAAAAATTAAGAAGGGATAAAACTTTGAAAGGCTCTTTTGATGATAACGATCTTTTAGATGGTAAATATAATATACTAATCTATGGACCGGATTCTGCATTAGTTATTAGATCAGCTGCCGAATTTAACGAGGTTACACATACAAGTGTTGTAACTGCCAAAAGAGAGCCGATTACTATGCCAAAAATAAACTCTGCCATATATGTTTCTTCAAACAATCTGGATTTAAAAATGAGCGGTAGTAATGTTTCCGTTGATGGGAATGATCATAATACAGATGGAAGTCCTGGACCTAATCCCCCGATACCAGGTTTTGGAGTTGATAATCCAACTGATAGCGCTTATGTAGTTGATAATATAAAGCCAAAAATTAATCGAATTGACGGTGACGGCGGATCACCGAGTGTCAAAACAATCAATGATACTACAGATTGGCTCGCATTAACAGAAAATATAATTTTTGCATCAGACATTACTCTTCCATCCGGAACATATTCTTCAGGGACCTTTTTAGGAACTCCATCAGATCCGAAAGTAATTCATGCCGATGGAGATGTACACTTCTCTGGTACAATGTCCGGAGACGGAATAATGGTAGTTAACGGGAATCTTACTTTAAGCGGTGATTTTACATTCAGAGGAATAATAATAGTATATGGACAATCTTCCATTCAGACCGATATAGTCGGGCAAGGTACCATATATGGAAGTACAATATGTGTCGGGACCGATGTAGATATTAAAGCAGCGGGAAACGCAAAACTATTTTATAGTAGTCAGGCAATTAGTAATGCAAAATTAAATTTGAAATCTTCGAGATTTAAAATACTAAGCTGGTGGGAATAATTATTTAATTAAATAAAAGGATAAATTATGGAAGGAAATAAAATTAAAAAAAGAGAAGAATTGCTTGAAGCCTGCCATGATTTAAGATTACCTGTTGCAGGAAATGAAAACATAGAAACCTTGGAATTATATATTCAAGCAGCATATGATGATTTTAACCATAAAGGTAATTATGATGATTTTCAGATGGATTTGGCTATTGAAGAAGAGTTTGATTATGGTAATATAGGGGACAAAAGCTGGCGGATAAAATATTTTCTTAATAAAATCTTATTCTTCTTATAAATTCTGTAACCCAAAATCATCATTTCTGATTAAAAGTAATACTGCAGATTGTGAAACAATTAGGAATTTTTCTTTTTCAAACTCAATTTCGAAAGCTTCTTTACGAAGAAAAATTGCTAGATCCCCTTCTTTTGCCTGTAAAGGAATGTATTTAACTTTCTCCTTGGATTCTTTCCAGGGTTCCTCGTCAACATCCGTCGGAAGAGGATAACCTGGTCCCGCTTTTATGACATAACCACTTTGAATCTTTTCCTTCTCAGCAACACCAGCTGGCAAATATAAACCGGATGATGTTTTAGTCGCATCTTCTTCCGGCATAATTAATAATCTATCGCCTACAACAATAAATCTTTCGATATTTTTCAATTTTAACTGCATTGTATATCTAAATATAAATAATTATGAATTAAGTTCTCGTTGATTTTATAAAATAATATTAATGAATAATTCCATAATGTCAAATAAAAATTTCCTTAAAAAAATCGAATTATAATATGACAAATTATTTAATCAAAATGTTTTTACTAAGATGAATATTCTAGATTAAAAAATTAGTGTTAAATTTGTTATTTTTTAGTTTCGTATTACAAATCAAATTCATATGAAAAAAGTCTTGTTTATAACTTATTTCTGGCCCCCCTCAGGAAAAGCGTCGCTTCACTGGCCGTTAAAGATGATTAAGTATTTGCCTGAAAATGGATGGGAGCCCTCTGTCCTTACGGTTGATGAGGATACTTTTTATCAGAAAGATGAGACCTTACTTAAGGAAATAGCATCTGATCTTAAAGTAATAAAAACCGGGACAATAGAGCCATTTAATATCTATAGGAAGTTTCTAGGAAAAAAGAAGGATGAGCCTTTAGTCGCATCTGAAAGTATGTCACAATCAAAAGGATCTTTTAACCATAAACTGTCTCTTTGGATCAGAATGAATTTATTTGTTCCCGATGCAAGAGTTGGATGGTATTTTCCGGGTGTAAGAGAAGGGAAAAAATTCATATCGAAAAATAAAATTGATGCAATTATAAGTAATGGCCCTCCGCATACATCACATCTTCTGGGCAGAAGATTAAGTTCATTATTTAATATTCCACACATACCTGTTTTTATTGATCCATGGACTGATATTGTGTATTACCAGGATTATAAACGAACAAAACTTACACAGGAAATTGATAAATACCTTGAAAAAAATGTTCTTAAAAAAGCCGGAGAGATAGTCTTTGTTACAGAAACCATGAAAAATGATTATATAAAAAAATATCCTGCTACAAAAGATAAATCGCATGTTCTGTATTGGGGATATAATGAAGACGATTTTGATGAAATTAAAAATGAAGTTAATAATTCAAAATCGGATGAAGAAATAATAGCTCATGCCGGAAATATGTATGATTATAATAGTCCTGTTTCGTTTTTCGAATATATTAAGGATGAAATAAATAATGGAAGAAAAATAAAAATAAAATTTATAGGAACGGTTAGTCCTAAGACAAATGAGATAATTAAAGACTTAAGTTTATCCGGAAATACCGAATACATTGGATTTTTACCCTATAAACAAATGTTAATCGAATTACTTAAAAGTGATGTCCTAATGATGATGGTTAATGAGAAAAGACATGTACCGGGAAAATTATTTGAATATTTAAGAACGGGAAAACCGATACTCGCCTTCGGCAATGATAATCAGGAAGTAAAAATTATTTTAGAGAAAGCAAATGCCGGAATGATTTTTAATTATATAGAAAATGCGAAAGAGTTTTTTGATCTTAAAAGAAATGGATATAAAAAATATAAAACTGATATTCCGTTAATTAAGAAATATGCTCGTATAAATATAGCTGGTGAATTAAGTAAGATACTTGATAAAGCAACAGAATAAATTATGTTTATTGTTTTTCTGCCACTATAAAAATTGAAGTGGATAGAAAAGGAATTTTTGTAGTATCTCCTTTAAAGATATGCTTTAATAGGAATGATTTCAGTTTCCCTTCTTTCAATACATCGAGCGGTGCAGTTACATATTCCACGCTTTTAATTTTAAAACCAGCACTTTCCAATAATTTTATTATCCTTTTTTTAGTATATATCCTTGCGTTGGCAAACTTTTCATGGAGAAAGCGCGGGATCCAGGAAAAGAAAGGAACCCTGTTCCAGGGTAAAAGAGGTAAACTTGCACCATGTGTCTCAAATATCCACCATTTATTAGGAACAGTTATAGCCGCTAAACCGCCATCTTTTAAGATATCATAGTAAGCTTTAACACTGTTTTCATCTTTTAAGTGTTCAATAACTTCAAAACTGATCAACCTGTCAAATTTTTTAACTAATTTTTCTTTTTCAATATTAAAGATTTTGAATTCGCAATTGTTTACACAAAGTTTTGTTTTTAGCACTTCAAATTCTTCTCTATTCCCTTCAAATAACTCAAGTCCCAAACAACTTTTCATACTTCCAGACAACAAAAGCATCGATGCACCATTGCCGCAACCAATTTCCAACAGGTTTAATTTTTTACTAATAAAATTTGGAGTTTTCCTAACCAGGTTGATGCGTTTTTGAATTATCCGGTCATTGAAATCGGCAGGGCGGCCTATATAATGATTATCAATTACAAGTTCATCAGGAACTCTTTCTTCGTATCTCATTATTTTTCAGAATAATTAAAGAGAGATTATTGCTGTAAATTACAAAAATCAAACGAAAAATAATTGATAATAAACTGGAAATTTAATTTTGCTATATTTTCATTTCCAGAAGTAATATCAAAATGGAATTGATTGTCTTTACTATAACCTGAATAATTAATTCTATAATCATTCCCAAACATAATTGAACGAGAGTAACTCTAGAACACTATTCATTTGTATTATATATAGTTTAAGAAAGGATTTGCATTATCTTTCACCGAGTATATACCATCATTTGAAAGTCTACCCAATTGGTTATTTCCTACTAATTCCTCTCTTGAACAATAGTTTAGAAGAAGTAATAGAATTCCTACCTAGTTTTTATTAAAGTCTTTTGGTTCAAAGCAAATTTATTTATTTGTAATAAAAGCAACTGTTCCTTCATCATATCCAATATAACCAGTATAGTAAATCTTATATTCAGAATTTATTTTTACATAGTCGGGATAAGCAATTTTATTCGTCCAGTTATTATAAGTTTCTTGCGAAACAAAAAAGGGATTGGAATTTGATTTTACCCATATTTTTCCATCTTGTGAAACTGCTTTTCCGAATGCCCATTCATTTTGATTACAATTCCCATAAACCATTTCAAAGTTATTATCTTTTTTTATTACTGTAGGAAAGAAAATACCTGTCCCTTCCCAGGTTTCGCTTGATTTTAAAATTGGATTTTGATCATACTTTTGCCAGTGTAATCCATCCTGTGATGTTGCTAAACATATAGAATAATAAGGATAATTACGAGTAGAATAATACATATAATAGTTATTATCAACTTTTATTACACTTGATGCAAGAATTTGAAATTCATTGTCGCTCGGTGTTAGCACGGGTTCAGTATTCTTTTCCCAGTTTATGCCATCATCTGAGACAGCATACCCAATACACCATTTTCCGTTTTGATCCTGAAAGCCGAAGTAATACATTTTATATTTTCCGTTGTCATATATAATACCACCAACGCACACGGAATAATCGTCCCAATTACCGGCATTTCCAGGTTGGATTACAGGTTTATTATAATTAGTATGCCAATTTATTCCGTCTGAAGATTCTGCGTACCAAATATCAGCGGAAGCAGAAGCAAATAATTTGGTGTACCACATTTTATAAACACCATTTTCATATAGTATTTTAGGCTCAATGATTCCATAAACATCTGAAGCATTGATATCTTTAGTAAAAATTGGATTATTATTATAATCTAACCAATCACTGTCCCATTGTATATAAATATTAATATTACCCGTACCGCTTCCAAATGGTTGAAGAGTTAAATAAACATTATTGGTTTCATCTTCAATAATTGTTACATCGGTTTCCCCTCTATATATTATTTTCCCGACAGAATTTTGCGCATCAATTTTCAAATGCCATCCCCCAACAGGAACTGCTTCAAAAGAGATTACATTTAATGAATCATCAATTACATTAATACTTGTTTTTAATGTATCGTAATTCGAACGGGATAATTGAGCATTAAGTAATTGAACTTCGGAAGGAATGGATGCTTTATTAATTTTTAATGCAATTGATCCTTTGGAAGTATTAGTTTTATTTACTCCAACTAAATTTTCCTTTGAGCAACCAAAAAACAAAAGAAAAAATATAAGAGATAATTTTAATAATAATGAGGTTTTCATTTCACTCCCCAAATTTACTTTTGAAGTTAAGTTATTTTATAATCAATGATTTCTTAAAAAATATTTGAAAATGAATTATATATTTTTATGTATTTTTTTGAAACAATTTCAGGTGCAAAATTATTTATAACCTTTTCCCTTGCGGAAAGCAGGAAATTTTTTCCTTCGGATTTTCCCTTTAAAATCCAATCTATACCGTTAGATAGTTCATCTGTTGAATAAGGATTGGCTAAATAACCATTCTTTCCATGTTCAATCATATCGGGCATTCCGCCGATATTAAATGCAACAACAGGCGTGCCACATGCTAATGATTCCATCACTGTATTCGGTAAATTATCTTCTATTGATGGAGCCACAAAAACATCTGCACAATTGTAGCTTAAGGCTATTTTTTCATCAGTATTAATTCTTCCCAGGAAATTAGTTTTGAATGGAATTTTAGACAATAATTCTTGATTGGCAGAACCAAATACAATTATTTCGATCTTGTTTCTTAATGAAACATTGTTTTTGAAAAGTTTAATTAAACTCTCCTCCAATAAATAAAAGCCTTTTCTTCTATCCTTAACGGTCATGGTTCCAAAAAGAATATAATATTTATCTCCCCGCAAGTTAAATGCTGAAAGGGCGGTATCCTTTTCGATTGGTTTATATACATTTATATTTAGAGTATTTGGAATCACTGTAGCATTATAATTTTTCAATAAAAAACTTTTTTTAACTTCCCCGGCAAGCCAATTGCTACAAGTAACTATACTGAATTTCAAACTGTTGTATAGAGAAATTTTATCTGAAAATATCTTATGAGAAAAATCATTTTTACCGGGCAAACGCAAAGCGGGACATTCTAAACAACTTGATTTATATTTTTCACAATCCAAACTATAATGGCAGCCTCCGGTAAAAGCCCACATGTCATGAAATGTCCAGACAATTGGTTTATTTAATTTAGCAAGTGAATACAAAGTTTTGAAAGAAAAAAAGCCTTGATTTATCCAATGAAGATGCAGGATATCGGTCTCTTTAATTAAAGGATGTTCTACGATATTAACGCCCGAAAATGGATAGGAAAACCTGCCTCGTTCTTTTACAGTTAAAAAACGTATGAAAAGATAATCTAAAAGAAATCGAATTGTATATTTAAATTCATTTATCCTTGAATCTACAAAGGGGAAAACGGTATTATCATTGCTGAATTTTTTTTGTACAAACATCGAAGAATTTATACCAGCATCATTTAGCGACTTATTTAAAGAATAAGCGGCTCTTGAAGCCCCACCCAATATATCTGAAACACATAAATGAATAACTTTCACTAGGTTTTTTCTGCCAGTATTATATTATTATTGTAGAGATTTCTATTATTTGGTAGAATATTGGAAAATATTATTCCAATAATTGTAAAAGGTGAAATGCATAATAAATTAATAAAAATATTTAAATATTTATTTTTTGAATAAAGCTTATAATAAAGATATAAATTCCATAACTGGAAAACTGTCTCAAGGTATTTAGTACTTTTTTCCAAAGCAATTACTCTAAAGCCGTGTTTCTCCAATAAATATTTAATTCCAAAACTAGAATACCTGCCATAATCGAACGGTATTTCATGTTCATCCCAAACGAAAGGTACCGTAAATAAAGCTTTTCCACCTTTCTTTAGAACTCTTTTTAATTCCTTTAAAATATCTTCCAGATTGAATACATGTTCAAAAACCTCACTGCTAAAAAGTGAATCGAAAGACTCATCTTTAAATGGAAGTTTTTTACCATCATAATAAACATCTATATCTCCCAACTCTTGTTCATGGGTATGTCCCTGATCGATCATGTCTACACCAAAATAATTTTCAACTTGAAACAAATTTTTATATGGTTTGGATCCGCATCCGAAATCGAGGAGGTTTCCATTTAATTGCTTAGAATATTTCCTAATTCCATTCAATAAACCCCTTCTTATAAAGAAGAAAGGATTAATGAATATCCCGATGAATCCGGGATCGAAAGATTGACTTTTGTAGATGGAATATAATTTATTTATCAATTTTATAAGCAAAAATATTTAACTGTAAATCCATTTCCGGATAGTTTTTATTTGTTTTATTTATAAATGGAATATTTCTATCTACCGGTTGTTTTATAAAATATCTGAAATTATTTTCTGATAAGATTTGTAAAATAATATCGAGTTCCTGTCTATGATTTATAAATGAATGGAACTCAATAAAAATATTTTCCACCTTATTTAAGCTTTTTCTGCAGTCTTTAATAACATCAATTTCCGCTCCTTCAATATCAATTTTAAGCATATCTATTCTTTTTTCAGTTTCAAGAAGATCTTTGAGCCTTACAGAATCAATTTTAACTTTATTTTTATTTCCATAAATTGATGCCGCATCCGCACCTTCCAATGAAATTTCAATACCATTATCATTTATCCAGATTGCTTTATTTATAACCTGAACATTCTTTTCATTTTTTAGATTCGATGAAAGAACTTTTGAAATCTCCGGATCTGCTTCAAAAGCTTTTATTTTTGAATTCGGAAAAATCCTTTTGAAATAAAGACAGCTTGTTCCAATATTTGCACCGCAATCATAAATTACAGGTGAATTGATTGAGCTACTAAATTTATAAATTTCATCAACAAATATTTCCTGAAACTGCCATATAAATGAAAGCGGATCAACCAAAGTAATGTTATAATTCAATACTTTAATTCTCGTTCTTGAATATCGTGGTTTATTTCCATATAATAAAGCGAGCCTTAAAAACGCCCTGTAATTCGAACTAACAAGAAATTTATAAGTATTCTTAAAAGCAATTTCTAAAAATAATTTCATTGATTATAAGATAAATTATATTTGTTGCCGGTTACAAAATTAAAAGTTTTTATATATCCATTTATTACTGTATGAATGTTTACTTCATTTTTAATAATTGAAAGAGAATTCTTTCCCATTTGATTCAGTTTCTCTTTATTACCAAAGAGTAAATCAATTTTTTCTACAAGGTCATCAAGATCATCTTCCTTAAAAAACTTTCCGTTAAAATCTTCTCTAACTAACTTTTTCTCAGTACCATCACAAACAGAACAAATAATAGGTTTTTCAAAAATCATTGCCTCATTTATTGAAAGTCCGCCTATACCTGCCAGAATGTATATCGAAGACGAATTAAGATATCTTCCTAATGTAACTGGATTGTAAATAGAACCAATAAATTTAACATTTTTTTCAATATCATGTTTATTCACTAACTCCTTAAGATTTTTTTCCTCCGGCCCTGAACCTATTACTATTAGCTCAATAGAGCTATACTTTTCTTTAAGTTTTGATACTGCCTTAATTAATAAATCAACTTTTTTCCATCTAACTAATCTGCCGACATGGACTATTCTATAGAAATTTTCAGGCAGAATAGGTTCACTCTTTTCAATCCCTTTCTTGGCATCCAAAAGTATATCGGTATTCGGCGAATTGTAAGTTATAAAAATTTTTTCATTTGGGACACCATAACTGCCAAGTATATCATATGCGTCTTCAACATAATTAACATGTGCATCAATAATATTCAGATATATCTTTCGCATTAAGGTAAGAAAAAATATATTGATATTATGTGCCAATCCTTTTTGCAGCACTCCCTCTTCATTTATAATTTTAGATTTGAAAGTTAATCCATCTTTAAATTTTGGAACTCCAAACGGAATGCTTTTATAAATAATTTTTATTCTATTTTTTTTTAAACTGTACAGGAATAAAGGACGGAATAACAAACTTATCACATAAGGCCAGATGATCACCAAAACATCAGGTTTAATATCTTTTACAAATTTAGAAAGGTTTTTTAAGAAGACTTTACCATACCATGACTTATATTCTGTAGTCTTAATTAAATTAAAATTGATTCCTTTAGTGGATTGGAAAACACCTTTTCCAAGAGTTTCTCCTTTTGATTCCGGAGTGATAACGTATATAGAAAGATCTTTCACATCGTTGAGCTTACTTAAAACATAATTATAATAATGCGGCAATCCTCCGAATGTGAATAAGACTTTCATAATAATCAAATACCCAAACAGTTATCTTCTCTGTAAAAAATAGAAGTGTAATTGTTATGATTAGTAACCGGGGACAGGCCTATAAAATCAATTCTTTTAAATCCTTTATTTTGAAATAAATCCATTGATTCTTTATAATCAAGAAGGTTTGAATTATCAAAAATAATTACACCGTCATTTGTTAAACAATTTAAACCATTTTTTGCGCAATTATTCCTGTCTCTACCATCTATAATAATTATATGATACTTATTTCCGTTATTCAACACTTCTTTTGAATAATCTCCATCCAATGATAATTCTCTATAAATGATCTTCGCATTCTTTGGCATTTTATTTGAAATATATTCAATCCATCCTTTATCATGTTCAACAGCTTTAATACTATTTACTCTTTTTGCATACCAGATTGTAGAATTCCCTCCTCCAAATTCAAATACATTAAAATTTTTCTTTAATCTCGGTTCAATAAATTTAATGAAAGGATATGTACACCATGGAATAGGGTTACCATCTTTATCAATTGATTGCTTAGTTTTAAAACTTTCAAACCATCCATCTTCCTTTAAGAGCACCGTTAAGCATTAATTGAATCGGTCCGCCAATCCCAATTAAATTTAAAAACTTCCAGATAATATTTTTTATTTTTCTAATCAAAACGTATTATTCTTCCAGGTTATTGAAAATTTCTTTTTTGAAATTGTCTTTCCACTTTGCTGGCGATTTCCATTTTCCATAAAACTGACCAATCCTTTCCAGCTCTATGGGTTCATAAAAATTCCAGGCTAAAAGTAAAAAAGGAAATATAATAAAAAGTAATATTTTAACTAAAAATCTAACCACTAAACTATTTCCATTAAATAAAGTCGCAATAAAATAAAATGCCGTTCCTAAGATAAATAACTTTAATAGTTTTGAATTTTCGAATGGAATTACGTAGCATTTATTTGAATAGTAGTAAGATAAAAAATACAGAATAATAAAAGAGATAAGAGTTGTATATGCAGCTGTAATCATTCCGTATTTCGGTATTAATAAAATATTTAATAAAATATTTAAAACGGCCGCAACTATAGTAGTATTAGCAACATACTTTGTCTTTTTTGTTAGAAACATTCCCAATGAAGCAATAATGCGCATACCGAAAAAGATGTAGGAAGCTGTTACAATCGGAACAATTTTATATGCCGGCCAAAAAGAAGGATTTAAAGCAAATATTTTGATTACTTCCTTACTGAAAATGGATATGCCCAAACCCAGCCAGACCAAACCGAATGTTAAATAAGTCATTAGCTTACTGTAATAACGCTTATCCCCTTCTTTTGTATACATTTTATAGGCCTGCGGCATAAGAGCTAAAGTAAAAGGCATTATGAAAAACATATTTAAAATTCCGGCAAAACGATAACCCAGATCATAAAGACCAACCATGGCATTATTGGTAAAATATTTTATTATATATCTATCACTTACATTTAATAACATCATTGCAAGAGAACCGAAAATAAGGGGAAAGCCGAATGAGATGGATGCTAACATTATTTTTTTAGCAAATTTGGGCTCTAACTTTTTAACTAATACAAGTGATAAAATTATAATTATTACTGTTTCGGAAATTAAATATGCATACAGAATTCCGATAATTTTCAAATGAACATAAGCAAGAAAATAAATAGTAAAACCGAGGGTTAGCAATAATTTAGATACACTGAAAACAGTATATGCCGAAGATCTTTCATCTGCTCTTAGTTTATTAAGATATATATTATTAATTACCCTGGCCACAATTACATAGAGAGCCAGCCTTAGCAAATGATAATATCTTACAGGTTCAGAAAATATTTTTGAAATATAAGGGAGAAGTATTTCACCAAGGATAATAAATCCCAAACATATTAGAACTGAGGAAGATAGGACAGTAAAAAATACACGTTTTTTATCATTAACATATTCATCGGAATTATTAAGCATTACCAGCGCCTGGCCCTGACCCAGATTAATCAGCTCAACAAGAATCAGGATAGTAACATCAATTATGCCTAGTATTCCAAACTCGGCTAATGAAATATAGGTGGTATATAAAGGAAGAAGAATTACCCCGCTAGCTTTTGTGGCTAAATTACCAATACTATAAATTGCTGACTGCTTTAGAAAATACTTTAGCTTATTTAACATCCTTTATAATCAAACAAGATACTTAACATTTATTTTATTTATGCCTTCCTTCTTTTGATAATTAAAGCAAAAATTAATATTAGTATCACCAAACTGCTTAATATAAGTACAATATACTTACTTATATAAAAACTAGCAGGTGCATAAGCAAACTCTACTATATGCTTACCTTTAGGTACTATTATTCCCATAAAGTTATAATTTGCTTTGTATATTTCTGTTGGTTTTCCATCAATTTTTGCTTTCCATCCATAGGGTAAATATGTATCGCCTAGAAACAGAAAATTATTTCCGGAAGCATTAGCATCGACTTTTATTAACTCATCTTTATAGTCAACTATCTTTGCATAAACGGATGTATCGGTAGGCTCAACGTTTATTTTAACATTTGTAAAGGCGACATTTTTAGGATCGAATGTTGAGTTTTTTATATTGTTAAGTAAAGAAATACCCTTTTCGGTTTTTATACTGTCAACAAAATATACTCTCGGAAGGGCATTATCATTCTTATAAACCACACTGTTCTCTGTTTTATCTATTAGAGAAAATCCCGGAGCATTAACGGGCTTACTTGTAACAATATATTGAACATTTAACATTCTCCATAGAGTTGGATTTGCGGGACCAACAACATCAATAATATCCTGATATCCACGGGGTTTGATAGCAGAATACCCGTAAAGATCTTCTAATAGAAAATATGCATTGAAATTTGCATTATTATTAAAAGAACCATAAGAACCGTCTTGTTTTAAATTTAACACTCTAAACGGCTGTTTATCTTTCTGATTTTTAATTGCAGTTACATAATCCGGTTGAGTAAAGAGGTTTTTTAAATCAGGATTATTAATGTAATTTTCGCCTCTGGCATCAATTCTCCAAAGATCTATTATTGTTAGCAGAATAACAACAATGACAAATGAATCCCGGCTTACTTTGGAATTTATATATCCGAATGCAGCCCAAAATGTTATAGATAAGAAAGCGAGAGCAAAGATCAGATCATTGGTAAACATTCCTGCTGTATATTCTGCAAGAGCCTGATGCTGCTGGGCAAGCCTTGGTTGCGTCTGCCGAATAGAAGCAGCATATTCATTAACCCTGGAGACAAACCAATTTGAAATTGCACCATTAAGCAATAAAGAAAGAACGAAAACTGCCAAAAAACCTAATGCTAAATTCTTAACTACTTTTTTTAATTTTTCATTACCTTCATTCTTTAAAGAAATAATTCTCATTAGTCCATAACCGGCTAAAACGGGAATGCTTACCTGATCAAGCACCAAAATCATCGAAGGGACACGGAATTTGTTAAAATATGGAAGATGATAAAATAATAGATCAAAAAGAACCGGAAAATTTTTTCCAAATGAAATAATTAAAGCTATCACAGATAAAATTGTAAGGAACTGTACAAAAGGTTCTTTCCAGTTGGTAAAAATACCAAAAAGAGCAAGTACAAATACAATTATCCCCATATACCCCACAGCAACATCAACAAATTGCATTTGCCCGAAGTAAGTATTTACTTTTACTGGTTGATTATTTGTCAGAGGACCATCATAAGTTGAATTACCAAAACCATAATATGAAGGGATTACAAATGTTAAGACTTCACCGGGAGAAAAGGACCAGCCTGTATGATATTCATAGTATTCTGAAGTATTTTGTTCTACTTTTCCGCTTGTTTTATCTACAATACTTTCCGTTCCCCTGGTTGAATATGGGGTATACTGAAAAATCTGCGTTATATTATCTGATTGTATGAGAAGAGCAATTACGAGTGCAACGATAAATATCCCTGCCGATTTTATAATTTGGGCTATAGTTTCTTTTTTAATTAATGCTCTTACAAAATAATAAATGTAAAAAATTGCAACAGCAAAAATTGTATAAAATATTATTTGAGCATGAAAACTCTGAATAGAAACCTGCAAACTGATAATTAAAATCAAAATATCGATTAGACGTATTTTATTTTGAAATTTAAGCAGCATTAAAAAGAATAAAGGATAGAAAGCCAGCGCCTGCAGTTTTGTTACATGGCCTATAAAAAGGAAAACAATGAGTCCCGTTGAAAATGCTGTTGCTACTGCAGAAAACAAACTAACGAGAATATTTTTAGTAATATATTTGAGTAAAAAGAAAGAAGTTATTCCAAGAATTATTAAATAAATTGTCCATTGAGCATAATCTACTGAAAATACACTACTGAAAATTCCCTTTATAGAATATATGATAACATAAATAAGATTGAACCATTTAAAACCAAGTCCTAGTGCATAAGCCGGCATACCGCAAAAAATATACGGGTCCCACAATGTATAACCGGAACCATGATTGTTAACATAAGGCTGCAGGCTCCTGCTAGTCATTATATCGCCTGCCTGGAAAGTTTTATCTCCAAAATACAGAGGATTTAAGAATATTAAAAAGAGGATAACGATAACCAATATTGAAGCAAGAATATGATACTTCTGAGGAATAAATTCTTCCAAATTAAATTTTGAAAAGAAAGTATCTTTTACAGCTTTCTTTTGTGTTTTTGTTCTTCTATTGGTTTTGGACATTTATTTTCCTTTTAATTACTAGACAGTTTAACTTTTAATTTGTTAAAATTTTAACAAGTAATTTAACAATTTAGGTGTTAAACAATATTATGAACTTACTAATTCAATCATCCCTTCAACAAACTTTTTCCACGAATACTTTTCCAATTCGTCTTCTATATTTTTTACAAACTCTTTCTCTTTGTTCTCAGAATAAAATTTCAATATTGTGTCTGCTAAAATCTGTGGGTTTTCTTTCTCAATTATAAACCCGGTTTTACTATCTTTAATAACTTCTGCCAAACCGCCGACATTTGTTGCAATTACAGGTTTCCTGAAGTTCATAGCAATTTGCACAATACCGCTTTGCGTAGCATCTTTATAAGGAAGAATTACAGCATCGCAAGCTGAAAAATAATATTTTACTTCTGAAGTTGGAATAAAATCGGAATACAAAAAAAGTTTGTCCTGGATTTCTAGCTTTTCGATTAACTGTTTATACTTATCTTCATTACTATAAAATTCACCAGCAACTATTAGCTTCAAATTAATTTTATTTTTTAATAAAGCAACGGCTTCAAGGAGATTATCAAGACCTTTGTAATCTCTAATAAATCCAAAAAACAAAATTGCTTTTTCTTCTTTTATACTTAAATGTTTTTTGGCAGCTGATTTCTCTACTGAATCTCCAAAGACAGAATAAATAGGATGTGATAAGAATTTGTTTTTAGCATGAGGTATCAGGTTCAATAAATCCAGCTGAACTTTTTTTGATAACACAATAAAAAAATCAACAGCTCCAAAAAAATATTTAGTTAATGCTTTATCCCCGGGTTTACTTTCATGAGGAATTACATTATCACAAATAACGAGCACATTTGTTTTTCTATTTTTTTTTGCAATCCTGGATATCGTACCAAAACAGGGAGCAAAAAAAGGCATCCAGTATTTATAGATCAAAAGGTCAGGAGATTCTTTTTTTATTTTTAATCCTACTTTTATCCAGTTTAAAGGATTAATAGAATCAACCAAAACATCTGTAGGAATTTTTTCTACAGTATCACCTGATTCAATCTGGGATTTCCCGGGGAAAAAAATTGACGGGTATTGCCTTTTAAAAGTTATTAAGTCTGTTTCATGATCTTTTCTTAACTCATTAAAAAGCAATCCAACAAAATGTGCAATTCCTCCGCGCAAAGGGAAGGCAGTTGAAAGGATAGTTATTTTCATTTATGAAAAAAGTTTGTCAATTGTTTTTACCACTCGTTCAACTTCGATATATTCCATACACTTATATTCATTATTAACACAAACCGGTTTATAAAAACATTTGCATTCTCTGCTTGGCTGAACAATTTCTCCTAATCCGTAAAGTTCAAACTCATACGGATTGAAAATATTATTAAACAAAACAATCATTTTACCAAGACCTAAAGTAATGTGCATAGCCATTGTCACACCTGTTACTACCAGATCACACTGAGCAACAAGATTTATAAATTTTTCAAGATGAAAGTGGCCGAAGTACTTTCCGCTTGTTTGTTCTGCAAAATATTTATTCTTTTCATTTTCCTGTTCTCCTCCAAGGAAAACAACTTCATAACCTTTTTCAATTAAGTTTTTTGTAAGATTTATCCAATTCTCATCTGCCCATAAACGGGAAGTCCATCTTCCGCCACAGCCTGTATTTAAGCCGACAACTTTTTTTGATTTATCTATATTCCATTCTGATTCATATTGCGGAAATGATGAAAGAACATATTCTTCCCCGCTGAATTTAAAACCGCATATTTCAAATATTTCTTCTATATAATTTTTTTTATTCTGAAGACTTATATCATCAAAAATCCCTGTAAAATATTTGTGAACTGCATCTTCATCAGCAGGATACGGATTACCATTTTTTAGGATAAATCCTTTTTTAACTTTGGATGAAAGTTTATTTATCAGGGCGCAGGCTTCTTTGTCTTTATCAAGATTATAGATTATATCAAAATCAACTTCTTCCAGGAATGTTAAGCTTTCACTACTAAATTTTAAAATGACATCTACACTTTCAGGTACAATTGACGGGGTAAATGTTAACCAATAAATTTTTGCATCAGGATATTGTTTTTTTAGAGGTTCTAAAATCGGGGTGGTTCTTATTACATCACCAATAGCTCCAAGCTTGATTATCAAAATTTTTTCTTTTGTGGGAGCATAATAACTACAACCCTTACCTTTTTCATCAATACAGTGAACACCATAATTTTTATTAGGTTTGCAGGGAATATCTCCCCTAAAATAACGGCAATCGAATTTAATATCTGATAATTTCATAAGTGTTTTATAAAGAGGGATTTAGAGAAACATGAACTAATAAGAATACATTACCTTTTTTCTTTTATTTCATATTCCTGTTCATCCATAAAGTTATTAACCATCATTTCCCCAAGTAATCCAACCGAGAAAAATTGAACACCAACTATAATTAATAGCATGCCTAAAAACAGCATCGGCCTGTTGCTCAAATAATGACCATTTATCCAATCAATTGTGAGATAGATAGAAACAATTAAACCAACTAAAAATGATAAGGCTCCCAAAAAACCGAATAGATGCATCGGTCGCTTTATATACCTTGTTGTAAATACTACTGTTATCAAGTCGATAAATCCTTTGAAGAAACGGGAAATTCCAAACTTGGTTTTACCATATCTTCTCGGGTGATGCATAACTTCAATTTCAGAGATCTTATAACCTTGCCACCCAGCTAGAACAGGCATATAACGGTGTAATTCACCATAAACTTTAATACTATCTACAACTTCTCTTTTATAAGCTTTTAACCCGCAATTAAAATCATGAATTTTTATTCCTGACATTAATCGTGTAATAAAGTTGAAAAATTTTGATGATTTTCTTTTTATAAAAGGATCCATTCTTTTCTTTTTCCAACCGGAAACTAAATCAAATCCTTCATTAAGTTTATTAATCAGGTTTGGAATTTCGTGCGGATCATCCTGAAGATCAGCATCCATTGTAATAACAATATTACCACTAACATGTTTGAAACCAACCTGCAGAGCAGCCGATTTACCATAATTTTTACGAAAGCTTACATATTTAAATCTTTTATCTTTATTGCAAATTTCATGTATAACTTCTAGTGACTTATCTTTACTTCCATCATCAACAAAAATAACTTCCCAAATATATCTTTCATCATATAATGCTTTCCTTATTTCATGTGATAAAGGTATCAAAGATTCTTCTTCGTTATACAAAGGAATAACTATTGATATTTTTTTATCTTCACCTTTTCCACGCGGAGATTTTGACCTATACCGCTTGTTGTAATATCCCCTTTTCCTTCGAGAATTTGATTTTCTATTTACCTGTGTTGATCCACTTTGGGAAGATTCCCCTGAATTTTCATGGGATTCATTCTTTACTATTATTTCTTTTTTTTCTTCCACTTCACTTTTCGCTTAAAATATCTGAAAACCTAAATTTAAAATATTTTACAAATTAACCTAATAATATAGTTAAAAACAATTAATTGTTATAAACCTAAATTTAGTGATCTACTTAAAAATGCTCATAATTATTAAAAATGTCACCTTTTGCAATCTTGACAAATTTGTATAGATTCGTTAGGTTTGAAATGTAAATTTTTATGCTTATAGTTTTATCCGGGAGATTTAATGAGTACTACCGAAATAGGAACAATAGAAGAATTAGCTAATAAAGAGTATAAATACGGATTTGTAACTGATATCGAAGCCGAAAGTTTGCCGAATGGTTTAAATGAAGATATTATTAAGCAACTATCTCAGAAGAAAAATGAACCGGAATGGATGCTGGAATGGAGGTTAAAGGCATATAAGCAATGGATAAAAATGAAAGAACCTCATTGGTCAAATGTAAATTATCCATCAATTGATTATCATGCAATTTCTTATTATTCAGCTCCCAAGAAAAAGCCACAACTAAATAGTCTGGATGAAGTTGATCCGGAATTACGGAAAACTTTTGAAAAATTAGGTATTTCATTAGAAGAGCAAAAAAAATTATCTGGAGTCGCAGTAGATGCTGTCTTTGATAGCGTGTCAGTTGCAACAACCTTCAAAAAAACTCTTTCAGAGCATGGAATAATTTTCTGCTCAATTTCTGAAGCAATTAAAAAGCATCCTGATCTGGTTAAAAAATATCTCGGAAGTGTGGTTCCTTATACAGACAATTTTTTTGCCTCTCTTAATTCTGCGGTTTTCAGTGACGGCTCTTTCGTATACATCCCCAAAGGTGTGCGCTGCCCAATGGAACTTTCAACTTATTTCAGAATAAATGCAGCTAATACCGGACAATTCGAAAGGACTTTGATTATTGCAGATGAAGGTTCTTATGTTAGTTATCTTGAAGGTTGTACCGCACCTATGAGAGATGAAAATCAATTGCATGCTGCCGTAGTGGAACTAGTTGCACTTGATAATGCTCAGATAAAATATTCAACAGTACAAAACTGGTATGCAGGTGATAAAAATGGTAAAGGCGGTATTTATAATTTTGTAACAAAACGCGGAGCCTGCAGAGGAGTTAATTCAAAAATTTCATGGACGCAGGTTGAAACCGGTTCTGCAATTACCTGGAAATACCCGGGTTGTATTCTCCAAGGTGATAATTCTATTGGTGAATTTTATTCGGTTGCTGTAACTAATAATTATCAGCAGGCAGACACAGGTACAAAGATGATTCATCTCGGAAAGAATACAAAAAGTACTATCATTTCAAAAGGTATTTCTGCCGGCAAAAGTAATAACAGCTACAGAGGCCTAGTAAAAATTCAAAAGAAAGCTGATGGTGCAAGAAACTTTTCACAGTGTGATTCATTATTAATTGGTGATAAATGCGGGGCTCATACTTTTCCTTACCTCGAAATCAATAATCCGACTGCTCAAATTGAACATGAAGCAACAACCTCAAAAATAGGTGAGGATCAAATATTTTACCTGAACCAGAGAGGAATCTCAACCGAAGATGCGATCGGTTTAATTGTGAACGGATACTGTAAAGAAGTTTTTAAAGAACTTCCAATGGAGTTTGCTGTAGAAGCTCAAAAATTGTTAAGTATCAGCTTGGAAGGAAGTGTTGGGTAAGACCTATCTATTCAAACATAAAATGATGAAGAATATTATTTAGAAAACTCTGTAGGTGTGAAATGTTATTAACAAAATAAAACATAAGTAAATTGAATCCCCTTTAGGGGTGATATAATAAAGGACATAATAAATTAAGGACAAAAATGTTAGAAATCAAAAATCTTCATGCTAATATAGACGGCAAAGAAATCTTAAAAGGAATAAATCTTAAAATAAATAAAGGTGAAGTCCACGCAATTATGGGACCTAATGGTTCCGGTAAAAGTACTCTTGCTCAAGTATTGGCAGGAAAAGAGGAGTATGAAGTAACCGAAGGTGAAGTTCTTTATAATGGACAAAACCTTTTAGAAATGAAACCCGAAGATAGAGCAAGAGCAGGGATCTTCCTTGCTTTTCAATACCCGGTTGAGATACCTGGAGTTAGTAATACTAATCTTCTTAAGACAGCATTAAATGAAATTAGAAAATACCGAGGTGAAGAGGAACTGGATGCAATGGAATTCCTTTCACTGATAAAGAAAAAAATGCAGCTTGTTGAATTGGATAAAGCTTTAATGAGCCGTGCTGTAAATGAAGGTTTTTCCGGCGGAGAAAAGAAGAGAAATGAAATTTTCCAAATGGCAGTCCTCGAACCAAAATTAGCTATTCTTGATGAAACAGATTCTGGTCTTGATATTGATGCATTACGAATTGTTGCCAATGGTGTGAATAAATTAAAAAACAGTGATAATTCCACAATAGTAGTCACACATTATCAGAGGCTGCTTAATTATATAGTACCCGATTTTGTTCATGTTCTTTACAAAGGAAGAATAATTAAATCTGGAGATAAATCTCTAGCACTTGAATTGGAAGAGAAAGGATACGATTGGACTAAAGAGCATATAGATGAGGCCGTTGAACAAGGTTAGGTTAAGATTGTCCCTAATCTTAATCTTACTCTTAATCTTGGAGAAATAAATAATGGATGAAATTTTAGATTTAAAAAATTGGTATATACAGAAATTCGAACATCTTGAAAAAAATTTAGATGGTGATTCAGGTACTGTTCATTCTTTAAGAAGAGATGCTATTTCATATTTCTCTGATTTGAAATTTCCTACACTTAAAGATGAGGACTGGAAGTATACGAATATAGCTCCATTACTTAAGTATAATTTTAAACCTGTTGATCCAAAGAAAAAAATTGCTCCTATTAAACCGGAGAAAATTGGAAGGTTTTTATTTGAAAAGATGGAGCATAGCCTTCTGGTATTTATAAATGGTCATTATTCTGAAGAGCTTTCCAATATCCGGGGTTTACCCAAAGATGTTAATGTAAGTAATATTGCCTCTGCAATTTGTGATCATTCTGAAATTGTAAAAAAACATTTTGGTCAATATGCAGATTATAAAAACCAAATATTCACTGCTTTAAGTACGGCTTTTATTAAAGATGGTGTTTTTATTTATATCCCTGAAGGGAGAATAATTGAACATCCTATTCATGTTCTTTTTATTTCCGATTGCAAAGAAGAGAAACTTTTAATACAGCCCAGGAATCTATTTGTGGCAGGTAAAAATTCACAGGTCACAGTAATCGAGCATTATACTTCGTTTGAGCAATGCACTTATTTCACAAATGCTGTAACCGAAATAGTTGCAGATGAAAATGCAATTGTTGATCATATAAAGCTGCAGGAAGAAAGTATAAATGCTTTTCATATATCAAGAATGGAAATCGACCAGGAAAGGAACAGTAATTTTACCTCACACTTAATTTCTACCGGTGGTGATATTTCCCGTAATGATTTCAATTCACGTTTTAATAATGAAGGCGGTGAATGCACGCTAAATGGATTATTCCTTACAACCGGAACTCAATTATTTGATGTTCATTCATTGATCGATCATGCAAAACCTCACTGCAACAGCCATGAACATTACAAAGGAATTCTTGATGATAAATCAAAAGGGGTTTTTAACGGTAAAGTGATGGTTAGAAGAGACGCACAAAAAACAAATGCTTTCCAAGAGAATAATAACATAATTCTGTCCGACAGCGCTTTAATTAATACCAAACCTCAGCTTGAAATTTTTGCGGATGATGTAAAATGTTCTCATGGTGCAACTATAGGACAGCTTGATACGGAAGCAATGTTCTATTTGAAATCACGGGGAATTGGAGAAGAAACCGCACGAACTATTTTAATACGCGCATTTGCAAGCGATGTAATCAAATCAATAAAAATTAATGAAGTAAGAAATTACCTGGAAGAAATTTTAAACAAACGATTTAATAATTAAAAAAAACACAAACCCAATTTCTCCTAGAAATTGGATTTGTTTAGAGATATAAAATGAAAGTAGAAATTCCACACATTGAGAAGACATCCTTTGATGTTGAAAAGATAAGAAATGATTTTCCTATTCTTAAAGAATTAGTCCATGGAAAACCATTATGTTACCTGGATAATGCAGCAACGACTCAAAAACCTCAGGTTGTTATAGACAGCATTGTTAAATATTATGCAACTATAAATTCAAATATCCATAGAGGAGTTCACTATCTAAGCGGAGCTGCAACCAATGCATATGAAAATGCACGGATTAAAGTTAAAAACTTTATAAATGCTTCCAGTGAAAAAGAAATAATCTTTACTCGTGGAGCTACTGAATCTTTAAATCTTGTAGCCAGCTCCTTTGGTAGAGATAACTTAAATGAAGGCGATGAAATTATTATTTCCGGGATGGAACATCACTCCAATATTGTTCCCTGGCAATTAATTGCAGCAGAAAAGAAGGCAGTTATTAAAGTTATTCCTATTACTGATGAGGGGGAAATAATTTTCGAAGAATTTAAAAAGTTAATTACTGATAGGACAAAAATTATTGCTGTTGTTTATGTTTCGAATTCGTTAGGAACTGTTAACCCGGTAAGACAGATTATACAAACTGCTCATAATCATAATATCCCGGTTTTAATTGATGCAGCACAGGCAGTAAATCATTTTCCTGTTGATGTTCAGGAATTAGATTGTGAGTTCCTCGCTTTTTCCGGACATAAAATTTACGGTCCAACCGGAATCGGAATTTTGTACGGGAAAGAAAATTTACTAGATAAAATGCCGCCTTATATGGGAGGCGGAGATATGATTTCAAAAGTCACTTTTGAAAAATCAACTTATAATGAACTTCCATTTAAATTTGAAGCCGGTACTTCTAATATTGCTGGAGCTATCGGATTAGGAACTGCATTAGATTATGTAAACAATATAGGATTAGAAAAAATATCTGTATACGAAAAAGAACTTTTAGATTATGCTACAAGATCTTTTTCTCAAGTTGAAGGGTTAACAATAATTGGAAATGCAAAAGAAAAAAGTGCGGTTATCTCTTTTATATTTGAAAATATTCATCCTCACGATATCGGAACATTTTTAGATTTTGAAGGTGTAGCTGTTAGAACGGGACATCATTGTACACAGCCGGTAATGGACAGGTATAATATTCCTGCAACAACAAGAGCATCCATGGCAATGTATAACACTAAAAGTGAAATTGATGTGCTGACTAACGGATTAAAAAAAATTACAGAGGTATTCAAGTGATCGATTCTGAATTAAGAGAACTCTATCAGCAGGTTATTCTTGATCATAACAAGAGTCCGAGAAATTTTAGAAAAATTGAGAACGCAAATAAATTCGCAGAAGGATATAATCCGTTATGCGGTGATAGAATAAATATTTATTTAATTGTTGAAAATGATATTGTAAAAGATATTTCTTTTCAAGGCTCCGGCTGCGCAATTTCAAAAGCTTCTGCCTCCTTAATGAGTTCTATAGTAAAAGGGAAAACAGTTAAAGAAGCTGAAGAATTGTTTAACAAATTTCACAATTTAATTACCGGGAAGCTTGACGATGATTTTGATCTGGAAGAACTAGGTAAGTTAGCTGTTTTTGCGGGTGTTCGTGAATTTCCCATTAGAGTAAAGTGTGCAAGTTTAGCCTGGCATACAATGATGTCAGCTGTAAATGAAGATGATAAAAAAACTGTAACTACAGAGTAATTTATGTCTGAGTTAAATAAACAAGAACTGGAAGAAAAAGTAATTCAGGTTTTAAAAACCTGCTACGACCCTGAAATCCCCGTAGATATTTTTGAACTAGGGTTAATATACGAAATTGTAATTAGTAACTCAAAGGACAGCAAAGCAGATATAAATGTTAAAATGACTTTAACATCACCTGCCTGCCCAGTGGCTGGTTCTTTACCTCCGGAAGTACAAGGTAAAATTAAAACTATCCCTGAAGTTGACAATGTAAATATCGAATTAGTATGGAATCCACCCTGGGATAAAGATATGATGTCCGAAGTAGCAAAATTAGAACTGGGATTTATGTAAACATTAAAGTCAAAAGTTAAAATTTTTTAGACTTTTGACCCTTGAATTAAAATGATAAATAAAATAGATTTTCTATGAAATCAAAAATAAGGAGCAAACATGTTTAATATTGTATCGAGACCACCTATTTATGATCAGGAAGCTGTTCAGCCAATGAGAGATGAATTATTAGCTGTTGGTTTTGAAGAATTACTTACACCCAAAGATGTTGATGAAGCTATTAATGTACAAAATGATAAAACAATATTAGTGATGATAAATTCTGTTTGCGGCTGTGCAGCCGGTTCTGCCCGTCCGGGTGTTTCCTTAGCTTTACAGAATGACATTATACCAGACAAACTATTTACGGGATTCGCGGGACAGGAAAGAGATGCAGTTAACAAGATTCGTCAATATATAGCTGAATACCCTCCATCATCACCGAGTGTCGGCTTATTTAAAAATGGAAAATTAATATACTTCATGCAGCGTTACGATATCGAAGGAAATGGTCCTGAGACAATAGCAAATGAATTAAAAAATGTATTCAATGAATACTGCTCAAAAAAAGGTCCATCAATTAGTCCGGAAAATTTTGCAAAGATAATGTATGCAAAAGCTTGCGGTTCCAAAATTCCATTGTTCAAAGATTAGAAAACATTCGAGGTTAAAATAGTTTTTACAAATTTGAAGACCTCGAAGATTAAGGAAATTCCTTTTAAATAATATAGATAAGAGGAGCAGAAAATATGGAATTAAATTCGAATCCGGTTGGCTGGTTTGAAATTCCTATTAATAACATGGAACGAGCTGTAAAGTTTTATGAAACTGTTTTCGGATTTAATCTTGAACAACAGAATTTCGGTGGTTTCGAGATGGCTTGGTTTCCATATGCAGATAAACCCGGTGCTGCAGGTTCACTGATTCATGATGAAAAATTTTACAAACCTTCACAAGACGGTGTTCTCATTTATTTTTCTTCTCCATCCGATGATTTAACAAATGAACTGGATAAAGTTGAAGCTGCCGGAGGAAAAGTTTTGATGCAGAAAAAAATCATTAGTGAAGAAATCGGATATATAGGAATGTTTTCTGACACTGAAGGGAACAGGATTGCTCTACATTCAAAGAAATAAAAACAAAAAATAGAATAAGATGAAATTCAGTTCACAGGAAGAATATGGTTTAAGATGTTTAATCAGAATTGGCAAATCCGATTCCCCAAATGGTTTGACAATTCCTGAAATTAGCCAGCTTGAAGGTTTATCGGAAGCACATGTTGGAAAAATTCTCAGAATATTAAGACTCGGTGGTTTTGTAGAAAGTTCACGCGGACAAACCGGAGGATATAAATTATCACGGCCAGCAAGTGAAATAATAATTGGTGAAGTATTAAACGTTCTGGGCGGAAAGCTTTTTGAGTCCGGTTTTTGTGAAAACCACAGCGGCATGGAAACTATTTGCACTCACACAATCGATTGTTCCATCCGTTCATTATGGAGCATAATACAGAACCTGCTTGACGGAGTGCTGAGTAAAACTACACTGCACAATCTGATGGGAAGCGAAGAAGAAACCAGAACGATCGCAACTAATATATCCGAGGAAGTAGAGATTCCAAAACTTTCGAGCAATTAGATCATTAATCATACTCACCATATCTGTCCAAAATGAATTATTTTCAAACTTTTTATATATGATTAGAATTATTGTGGACAGAAGTGTTACTCACAGATATTTATTTTTCTATTTTTGATTCTATTAAAACTATTACTAAATTTATATGAACTGTTTTGAAGCCCCTTGATATAAGAAAGGGTAAAAACAAACTCCAGTCTCAAATATCCGAAGCTCAAAAATATACTTAAGGATTCAGTTCAACAATATAAATCAAGATAAGGCTATTTAACATAATCTATATGAAAAAAAGCTGATTACATTTAACCTTGTATTCTTGATAAATGATCCTCCGAATGATAGTCAGATACTTGTAAAATTGTACTGTTCGTTCTTTGATTTTTACTAATCAAGAACAGATAATTACTAATTGGGATTGAAATAATTTAATCTTCAATTTATAAAGTATTTTTACAGCAAATTTTAATTAATTAAAAAAGAGAATGATATGGACATTGTTAAACCTGCTGTCTTTTTTATGGCCTTCAGCACATTACTGCTAGAAATACTTCTTATTAGAGTATTTGATGTAATTATATATTCCAATATATCGTATATGGTAATTTCATGTGCTTTATTTAGCTTTGGATTAGCGGGTGTATATGCAACATTAAAACCTTTTAAGAAAGAGACAAAAATTAATTTAATACTAGCAACTCTAGCATTTCTTTTTGGAATATTTGCAATAATTCTTCTACCGATTTTAAATCTCCTTCCTTTTGATTTTGATAAATTTGGACAACATCCAATAATTCAATTAATATCATTTATAGCGCTTTATATTGTACTGATACTACCTTTCTTTTTTTCAGGTTTATTTTTTGCAACTGTATTCTCAAGATATGCTGAAAAAATACAGTCTCTTTATTTTTGGGATTTAACAGGAGCTTCTTTCGGATGTATTCTCATAATTCCTTTAATACCGGTTATTGGTCCTGGTGGATTGTTACTATGCATTGGAGCTCTTACTATTATTGCATCCGGTCTTTTAAGTAAAAATAAAAAATGGATTTACTTTTCACTAATAGCCGGAGTTATTTTAATTCTGGCTCCATTCCTTAAAAACGGTTATTATGATTTTAAAGAACATACAAATAAGAGAGGAGTAAAATCCGATAAAGAAACCGGTAAAATTGAATTTACTTTTTGGGATCCGGTTTCTAAAATAGATGTTATTAATGAAGGGAAATGGAAACATGTTGCATATGATGGTGGTTCTCAAAGCAGTACCATTTATCCTTTTGATGGAAATTTTAGTAAGCTCAGAAGTTTATTACCGGATTCGGCTAATAGTAATTTTTGGCACAGAGGGGTACTTGCCTCCCACTTCTTAAAAAGGAATACAGATGCAAAAGTCTTAGTAATTGGAAGTGCAGCCGGTCAGGAAGTTAAAGCGGCCCTTGCATATGAAGCAGGTAGTATTGATGCTGTTGAAATGGTAGGTACTGTAATGGAGCTAGGATTAAAGAAATATGCAAAGTACAATGGAAATATTTTTCTTCATCCTAATATTAAAACTTATGTTGATGAAGGACGTAGGTTTCTATCAGGTAATAATAAGAGATATGATATAATTCAAATTTTTAGTAACCATACTACTTCAAGTCTTGCTTCCGGAAGCGGTGCAATGGAAGCAAATTATCTACATACCTACCAAGCTTATCAAGAATATTTTAAACATCTCAAGTATAATGCAATATTGCATATTAATCATCATATATATCCTAAAATTATCACTACATTAGCACTAGCATGGAAGAAAATGGGTAGAAGAAATTTTCGTGCTCATGTAGTTGTTTTTGAAAGAGAAGGATTAATGGATAACTTGCCAACTTTGTTAGTGAAAATGAATCCCTGGACAAAAAACGAGATAGATAGTCTAAAGAATTTTTTTTCTACAAAACCAAATTCAAGATTTGTTTTCAATATTGTTGAAAATCCGTTCGATAAACAACACAGTTTTTTATCTGATGATTTTTATAACGGTAACTTAAAAAGTGATTTTTTAGAGAAAATACCTTATAGGGTTACTCCACTGACTGATAATAAACCATATTTTGACTTCTTAAGAAAACATATTAAAAGGTTAAAAACAGATTCAATACATTATGTTAATTTTTCAACTGCAGCATTATTAAATAGTCGATTAACAGCGAGAAAATCTATTCCTTTGGATATTATTCATATTATTGTAGTTGGACTTGTTTCTATAATTGCTACTTTCCTTTTTATCATTATACCTCTAAAATTTTCCAGTCTGGGTAAATCGATGAAATGGCCAAATAAATATTATTTTCTAGCCTATTTTTCGGCATTAGGAGCGGGATTTATTATTATAGAGCTTATCCTTATTCAAATATTTATGCTGTTCATTGGAACTCCACTTTATACGTATACTTCTGTTTTATTCGTTTTATTATTATCTGCCGGGATAGGAAGTATTTCATCTCAAAAATTAAAAATTAATCCGTCAAGAAGATGGTATTTACCTTTCTTAGGAATATTTATCTGGGGAATTATAATATTACTGATATACCCATATATTTTTAACCTTTTCCTATCATATGGAATCCTTATAAGAATACTAATTTCAACAATATTAATTTTTCCATTAGGATTATTTTTAGGAATGCCTTTCCCTCTTGGAATATTATTATTAGAGAAACAACCATCAGGAGCAATTGCATGGGCTTGGGGTTTGAATGGACTTTTCACTGTTGCAGGAGGATTGCTATGTGTTGTTCTATCAGTATTGCTTGGTTTTCTGATAACAATTTCAGTTGCATTAATTATTTACCTTATAGCATTTTTAATTTATTCCAGAATACGAAAAGTATCTCCTGTTATGCTATAAATATTGTCTTTACATATAATTGGGAAAAGATAAAGATATGAAATGCAGATTAAAGTTATAGTAGGTTAGAGTTCATCTTTAAACAAAATTTGCATTTTTTAAATCTTTATAAAATAAAGTAATATTTCTTTGCTAATTAATTGTTCCTTGTATCTTTATCCTTTAATTTAATAAATCCTTCTTCCTTTAGAATATCATTTGATTTATAAATTAATACCGTAACCTGATTAGAATTAAAAAATCCGGTTGATTCTATTTTTACTCCATTGATTTTTTTATCGAGTTTGACTTTGCAGTATAATTTATCATCAAAAATCAGATCGTTTTTTATTCTTGATTTTTTCGCTGGAATATTTGCTAAAGCCCAATAAATTCCTTTTTTTGCATTTTGAAAAGCGGTATTAATTTCTTCGTCGGTTTTAGTCTGGGCAGCTACACAAACTGATATTATAAAAAGAAATAAGGTTAAATATTTCATTTGTCTCCCTTTTAATTTGAAGCAGTTTCCAATAGGAAATGCAATATTAAAATATTTGAACATAAATCAAAAAAGGTAAAATGAAAAAAGCAGAAACCTCTACCCCGATTTCAAAAATAATAAAACCTTTCCAGGAATTTATTCAAACTGAAGCTTCAGGCGGAATATTACTTTTGATATGTACTCTGCTTGCACTTATATGGGCTAACTCTCCTTTTTCCGAAGCCTACTTTCATTTATGGCACACCAAAATTTCCCTATTCATAGACAATATAGGATTAGAGTACACATTACATCATTGGATAAATGACGGTTTAATGGCAATATTCTTTTTTGTTGTAGGATTAGAAATTAAGAGAGAGCTATTAGTAGGAGAATTATCTTCATTTAAAAAAGCATCTTTGCCTGTAGCCGCTGCTTTGGGAGGAATGTTGTTTCCCGCCGGAATTTATTTATTATTTAACGCAGGCAGTAAAGGTTCATCTGGCTGGGGAATTCCGATGGCAACTGATATTGCCTTTGTAATCGGTATTATGGCTATACTCGGATCAAAAGTTCCTGTTGCTCTTAAAGTCTTTGTTACTGCATTAGCAATTGCTGATGATATAGGTGCCATATTGGTAATTGCAATCTTTTATACATCGGAAATTTCTTTTATCAGCCTCGCTATTGCCGGTGGGTTTTTGTTATTATTAATTTTGGCTAATAGACTTGGCATAAGAAACTTGCTAATTTATATCATCCTGGGAATTGGGTTATGGCTTGCATTCTTAAAATCAGGGATTCATGCAACTGTTGCCGGAGTTTTACTTGCTTTTACAATTCCATCATCTTCAAGAATAAATACTAAAAAATATGTTGAGAAGAATAGTGAACTACTTCAAAAATTTGATATTGCAAACGATAGTGATGCGGATATATTAGCAAACGAAGAACAACAAACATATATTCATGAAATAGAGAATAATAGTAAAAAACTTTTACCACCTCTTCAAATATTTGAACATAGTTTAGCTCCATGGGTCTCGTTTGTAATAATGCCGCTATTTGCACTTTCAAACGCTGGTGTTTCGCTTGGTGGAGGATTAATTGATTCGTTATTAAGTTCAATCAACATTGGCATTGTTACCGGATTATTTATCGGAAAGCAGATAGGAATTTTTTTATTTACCTGGATTGCAATCAAGTTTGGTATATCATCAAAACCCGATGGTATAAGCTGGAAAAGTCTGTACGGGGGCGGAGTCCTTGCGGGAGTTGGTTTTACTATGTCATTATTTATTACAAACCTGGCTTTTACCGAGAATGAATTAATTGAAACAGCCAAAGTTGGAATATTATTAGCTTCCTTAATGTCTGCAATTGCCGGTTATTTTATCTTGAAATCGGGTAAAAATACAGAAGTTCTAATTCAAAAAGAGTAGTATATGTTTATTGGATTTTATAAAAATAGTTCAAATTATTATTAAGTTTAAGATTGAATTTTTTAATATTGTAGATAAAGGAGAAAAAATGACCAAATTAGTTTTAATTAGACATGGTGAAAGTGTATGGAATAAGGAAAATTTATTTACAGGCTGGACAGACGTCGACCTTTCAGAACAGGGTAAACAGGAAGCGAAAAACGGAGGCGAATTATTAAAAGCAGAAGGATATACTTTTGATATTGCTTATACATCGGTTCTAAAAAGAGCGATAAGAACTCTATGGTTCGTTCTCGATGAACTTGATTTAATGTGGATTCCTGTAGAAAGATCCTGGAGACTGAATGAGAGACATTATGGTGCATTACAAGGGTTAAATAAAACACAGACTGCAGCAAAATACGGGGATGAACAGGTTCATATCTGGAGAAGAAGTTATGATATTCAACCACCTGCACTTGAAAAAACCGATAACAGGTATCCCGGTAAAGATCCAAGATATAAAAGCCTTTCAGAAAAAGAATTACCTTTAAGCGAATGCTTAAAAGATACAGTTACCCGCTTTTTACCATTGTGGCATAACACAATTGAACCAACTATAAAATCAGGCAAAAAGGTATTAATTGCTGCACACGGAAACAGCCTTAGAGCACTGGTAAAATATCTGGATAACATTCCCGATGAAGAAATTGTAGGATTGAATATCCCAACTGGTGTACCGCTCGTTTATGAATTAGATGAAAACCTTAAACCTATAAAACATTATTATCTTGGTGATGCAGCAGAAATAGAAAAGAAAGCCAAGGCTGTAGCAAACCAGGGTAAGGCTAAATAAAATTTACTTTTCAAACTATACCTGATTGTAGAGACGGGGCATGCCCCGTCTCTACGTTGCATTCCTTGTTCTAAAACCATAAATTAAAATTTAATTTCATTCATTTATAGAATTATAGATTTGATGATATCACGCAGAATAATTGTTATATTGACCTCCTTTATAATTGTAGTTTTTATTTCAGTATTATTAATATATAAGTTTCAAAATAAAGCTTCAGATATTAAATTTAAAGAAAAAATTCTTCCCCCCAGAATACCAAATGAGTTCGGATTATTTACAGATTCTTTAAAAAAATCGGAACATACTATAAAACGTAACGAAACATTTGGTTCCATATTATTCAGCTATAAAATTTCACAACAAACCCTTTTGAAAATTCAAAAAGTTCCAAAGGATGTTTTTAACGTGCGGGGAATTATCGCGGGTAAAAAATATTATACATTTACCTCTAAGGATACTTCTAACAATCTTTTCTATCTAGTTTATGAAAAAGACCCGATTAATTTTACAATTTTTGACTTTCGTGATTCTTTAAGAGTATATAATGGCGAAAAGAAAATTGAGTATAAAACAAAAACTGTTTCGGGAGAAATCGACTATTCACTTTATAATTCTTTATCTGAAAAGGATGCGGATCCTGAATTAATCTATAGGTTGGCAAAAGTATATGCATGGCAAATAGATTTTTTCAGACTGCAAAAAAGGGATAGCTATAAAGTCATTTATGAAGAGAAATATATTGATGACAAGCCAATAGGAATTAATAAAATAATTGCTGCTGATTTCAAACATGGGGAGCAGAATTTTTACGCTATTCGCTTCAAGCAGGACAACGTTAGTGAATTCTTTGATCAGGATGGTAATTCGCTGATGAAAGCTTTTTTAAAAGCCCCGCTCGAATATTCAAGAATCAGTTCACGTTTTTCCAGGAAAAGATTTCACCCGATATTTAAAAGGTTCAGGCCCCATCTTGGAGTTGATTATGCGGCCCCTACAGGAACTCCGATTCATTCTGTAGGTGATGGTATTGTAATAGAAGCTGCTTATTCAAGCGGTAATGGTAGATTTGTAAAAATCAGGCACAACAGTGTTTATTCAACTCAATATTTGCATATGTCGAGAATAGCAAAAGGGATAAAACCGGGGATTACTGTTAAACAGGGACAAACAATCGGATATGTAGGAAGCACCGGGCTTGCTACAGGACCTCATTTATGCTTCAGACTCTGGAAATACGGTGCCCAGGTTAATCCTTTAAAAGAAAAAATACCTCCTTCACATCCTGTAAAAAAAGAGGACCTTAACGCTTTCAATAGAAAGAAGGAAAGTATTCTGAAAGAATTAAAAGAGATTCAATTACCATCCGAAGAAAATACACCAACATAAATTATTCATTGATTTATACAAGACAAGAAGTTGTTAATCAAACAGTCACGGCAGCTTCAAACCTCCTAACATTTCCAGATCCAATATTTTTATAGTAAAAAATGTTGTAAAATCATTTTACATAAAAATTAATAATAGTATGTGATCAAATTTACTATTATATAAAATATTAATGATGATTACTGCTCTTCTTATTATTATAGTATCAATTTTCACATGATCTCTTTACCAGAATAACTATATTTAGTTAAAATTATGCATAAAAGTGATTGTATGAATCAGGATCACATTAAACCGAAATTATTTGACATAATGTTAAAAAATTTGCAGCATAAGTTAGAATGATATCATAATAAGATAGAAAGTTATGCCCGAATTACCGGATGTGGAAACATTCAAAAAATATTTGGATTCGACATCACTTCATAAGAATATCCATTCAGCTGAAGTGAAGAATACTAAAATCCTTGGCAAAACAAGTTCGGCTTCATTTAAAAAAACGCTAAAAGGGACAAAACTTAAATCAACCAGAAGACATGGCAAACATCTATTCGTCGAATTATCGAACAGGAGATGGATTGCAGTGCATTTTGGGATGACAGGCTCCCTAAAATATTTCAAAAATAATGATGAAGCACCCGGTCATATAAGAGTTTTAATCAACTTCCATAACGGATTTCATCTTGCATACAACTGCACAAGAATGCTCGGAAAAGTTGATATCATTGATAATGTTGAAACATACATAGAAAAAAAGAAATTGGGAATTGATCCGTTCGAAGGAAAATTCAGTGTCAAAGATTTTTACAAACTTTTTAAAAATAGAACCGGTTCTATAAAATCCGCTTTAATGAATCAAAATATCCTGGCTGGAATAGGAAATATTTATTCGGACGAAATACTTTTTCAAGCCGATATTCATCCTTTTACAAATGTTAAGAGATTAAAGGAAAATGATTTAAAAAATATATATCAAAAAATGAACCTGGTTTTAAAAAAAGCTGTTTCAGTAAATGCTGAACTTAAAAAGCTGCCTAAAACCTATCTTGTTGAAAATAGAAAAAAAGATGAAGATTGTCCGAAGTGCAGCGGAAAAATTGTAAAAAAAACTATCGGGGGAAGATCTTCCTATTTCTGCACGAAACATCAAAAGAAAAAATAAAGGAGGATAAAATGTTACACGGTATAACAAAAATGCATGGATTTCATATAAAAGCAAAAGATGCAGAAGTAGGGAAAGTTGAGGGTTTCTTATTTGATGATCATACATGGACTATAAGATATCTGGTAGCAGATACAGGTACATGGCTTCTGGATAATCTAATATTAATTTCACCGGTTTCTATCGGTAAACCGGATTGGGATAAAAAAATTCTTACTGTGGATCTAACTAAAGAACAAGTTCAAAAAAGCCCTAAAATGGAAACTAATCAGCCTGTTTCAAGACAGCATGAAATTGATTTAGCTTCATATTACAGCTGGCCAAGCTATTGGACGGGTATCATGGAACCTTCTGTGGGTTCAATACAACCTTATCCTGTTTTTGCTTCAAATAGAATTAAAAAGGGAGTAGCAGAATTTGATAAGAAAGAAGAACAGGGTGATCCGAATTTAAGAAGCACTAATGAAGTAATTGGATATAATATTCAGACAAATAACGGAGATATAGGACATGTTGAAGATTTCCTTGCTGAGGATGAAAGCTGGATTATCAGATACATGGTTGTTGATACACATAACTGGCTGCCGGGTGGAAAAAAAGTAATCCTTTCTCTCAATTGGATTAAAGAAATTTTATGGCCTAATCTTCATGTTAAGGTAGATCTATCTAAAGAAGATATTAAGAATAGTCCAGAATATGATCCCTCTACTCCTACAGATAGAAAGTATGAAGATGCTTTACATGAACATTACAATAAACCCAAATACTGGGATGAATGAACATAGATAACCAAATAAAATTAATATAATAAAAGTTTGATGATTTATTTGGTAAAAGAATTAAAGAGTTTGAAATAAAATTAAATAAGAACATGGTAATATCATGGATAATAATAAAGAAAAGAAAAAAGAAAAATTTAATCAGCCGCAGTTTCCATATCCGAAATTCGGCTGGTGGAAAATTTTTGTCGGATTTATTCTGATATGGATTATTGTTTCCTATTTTATGAAATCATTCGAAGGTCCGGCAAGTGTAGATCTTCCTTATACTAAGTTTAAAAAAGAAATATCTGAAAAAAATGTTGCAAAAATTACAATACAAGGGGATCAAATTTCAGGAGAATTTCACAATAAATTTATAAAAGTAAATAAAGCAGGTGATACTACAGCTTATAAATATTTTGCAACTGTTAAACCAGCCATCCAGGATCCTCAGCTGATGAAATCATTACAAGATAACAATGTAACTGTAAATGCTGAAGAACAAAGTAATAATACTTGGATAACATATTTTATTTTTTTAGTTCTTCCATGGATAATTATAATCGGTTACTTTATTTATATGCGTAGAAAAATCCAGGGAAAAGGAGGCGCCGGTATGATGGGCGGCGGCGGTATCTTAGGAGTTGGAAAATCTACAGCTAAGAGATTTAAAAAAGGTAAATCCAATGTCACTTTTAATGATGTAGCAGGATTAGCAAATGCTAAAAAAGATCTCCAGGAAATTATAGATTATCTGAAGGAACCGGCAAAGTTTACTGCACTGGGAGCGGACATTCCAAAAGGTATTTTACTAATGGGTCCTCCAGGAACAGGTAAGACTTTATTAGCACGTGCTACGGCTGGTGAAGCAGATGTTACATTCTTCAGTATAAGCGGCTCCGAATTTATTGAGATGTTTGTGGGTGTAGGTGCTTCCAGGGTAAGAAATATGTTTGAGAATGCTAAAAAAGAAGCACCATCGGTTATTTTTATAGATGAAATAGATTCGGTCGGCCGTGCACGGGGAACAGGTCTTGGCGGCGGTCATGATGAGCGTGAACAAACTCTTAATCAAATTCTCTCAGAGATGGATGGATTTGAACAAAATGAATCGGTTGTGGTAATGGCAGCAACAAATCGCCCGGACGTTCTTGATGCAGCTCTAACCAGGCCGGGCAGATTTGACAGAAGAATTACTCTCGAACTTCCGCACAAAGAAGCACGAAAGAAAATACTTGAGATTCATACCAGACATGTTCCTTTAGCTGATAATGTAGACCTGGAAAACCTTGCAGCACGTACTGTGAGTTTCTCGGGAGCAGATTTAAAAAACCTGGTTAATGAAACTGCTCTGCTCGCAGGCCGAAAGCAGAAGAAGAAAGTTGATAAGGATGATTTCGATGAGGCCAGGGATAAGGTTTTACTTGGTGCGAAACGGGAAGAAATAATTACCGAAGAAGAAAAAAAAGTTATAGCTTACCATGAAGCCGGTCATGCATTGATTGCAAAACTTCTACCTGGAACCGATCCTTTACAAAAGGTTACTATTATTCCGCGAGGCCGTGCTCTTGGTGCAACAGAGCAGATTCCTGAAATTGAACGGCATAATTTGAAGCGTCAATATTTACTTGATAGAATTGCCGTCAGTTTAGGTGGAAGAGAAGCAGAAAAAATTGTATTTGATGAATATACAAATGGTGCCGAAAGTGATCTTAAGGCGGTTAAAAATATTGCTAAAAAAATGATCTGTCAATGGGGTATGAGCAACAGGTTAGGGCCGGTTACTTTTAAGGTCGGTGAGGAACATCCTTTTCTCGGAAGAGAACTAACCGAGGCTAAAGACTTCAGCGAATATACTGCAAGAATTATTGATGAAGAAATTCAGAGAATAATTCAGGATATGGAACAAAAGTCTGAAAATTTATTAAAGGCCAATCGTGTTAAACTCGACGCATTGGCCGAGGCGCTTTTGGAAAACGAGACTCTGGAAAAGACCCAGATTAATTGGATTCTTGATAAAGTCTCAAATAATGGTTCAAATGAAAAGAATTCAAAGACAGAAGTAGTAAAATCTTATTGAGTTTTTTTATGATTAAAATATTGAACCATATATAAATATATAGTGAATAAATTAATGATTTAATTGAGGTTAATTATGCAAATTCCATTAGAAGTATCTTATCGTAATATTACAAAAACTGATGAATTAGAAAAACTAATAAGAGAAAAAACAAATAAACTTGAAAAAGTGTGTGACCACATTACAAGTTGCCGAATTGCAATTGAAAAACCGCAAAAATATCTGAATTACGGTTCTCCTTACAGGATTAGAATTGATATTAGAATCCCTCAGGGACATGAAGTGGTAATTAAAAGAGAACCCGGCGAAGGTAATAAGACTGAACCGCTTCACTCAATAGTGAGAGAAGCTTTTGATGCGGCAAGAAGAAAAGCCAAGGAAATATGCAAAATTCAAAAGAGTAAAGTAAGAGCTCATACAACTCAGGCAACAGTCATAAATTAACAATAACAAATACTGAGTAAGAATATTTATAAATTCAGCTTACAGATATAATTCTTCTTCAGTATAATGAAGAAGATATTCACGATTAACTACATCTGAAATACAGGGCATATTATTTAATTTGCTCATAATTTTTCAATTAAATATTCATGATTGAATATTATCTTTAATATTACTTGAGGTCTTTAATGAGTTATAATTTCATACCCGGAGAAAAAGTTGAGGTCCCTGAATTAAAATATAAAGAAGAAATTTCCGTTCCTCGTGATAATTCTGCTCTACTTATAGTAGATATGCAGAACGATTTCATAAAAGAAGGAGGCAGCTTAGTAGTAGAAGCAGCAAAAGAAACTATACACGGTATCCGATTTTTAGTTGATTCTTTCCGGAAGGTTGATTCACATATTATTTATACTCAGGATACACATTTCGAAGGAGATAAAGAATGGGAAATCTGGCCGGTACATTGCAGAAAAGATTCGTGGGGATGGCATATTATTGATGAATTACTCCCTCAAGAAGAAGATATGGTTTTTCAAAAAAACAGGTATGACGGATTCTATGGAACTCCGCTTGACCATTACTTAAAACTGTGGGGGATACAAAATCTGGTAATTACAGGGACAGTTTCTAATATTTGTGTCGCGAATACCGCCGGATCAGCCGGTTTAAGATGGTACAATATTATTGTTCCGGCTGATGGAATTTCAGCAATAACTGAATTTGACCAGGCATTAACATTAAGACAGGTCTCTTTTTTATTCAATGGGGCTATTTTAAAATCATGCAAAAACATAAGCTTAAATAAACTTTAATTTTCATAAATCCTTCCAAACTTTCCACTTACATGGTTAAGAAATTATTTAATCATACATAATTATTTCGTAAATTTGCATGTTAATTTTTAGGATAAATTTACCCAATCCTGATTTATTGACTTAAATTACAGCCCTTTGACTTTTGCATAAGTAATTTTAAAATAATAAAAGAATCAAAAAAAGGAACTTAAGAAAGGACTTTCATTAATGAAGGGAAATGATAAAAAGAAAAAAAATTCCGTAGATGAGCTATCTATAAATACAATTAGAACTTTATCTATGGATGCTGTGCAGAAAGCTAATTCCGGGCATCCGGGGACTCCAATGGCACTTGCTCCTGCAATTTATATTTTATATAAGAAACATCTAAAATTTAATCCTAAAAACCCTAAATGGTTTAACCGAGATAGATTTATTCTATCAAACGGTCATGCATCTATGCTTCTTTATTCAACCCTTTTTTTAATGGGCTATGATGTATCTTTAGAAGATTTGAAAAATTTCCGTCAATGGGACAGTATAACTCCGGGGCATCCTGAGGTTGAAAGAACTCCTGGAGTTGAAACTACTACCGGTCCTTTAGGTCAGGGATTTATGAATGGTGTTGGAATGGCCATTGCCGAAAGACATCTTGCCTCACTTTTTAATGTAAAAGGAAACAAAATTGTTGATCATTATACTTATGTATTCTGCAGCGATGGTGATTTAATGGAAGGAGCTTCTCATGAGACTGCTTCAATGGCAGGACATTTAGGATTGGGTAAGTTGATTTATTTCTATGATGATAACCATATAAGCATCGAAGGCAAAACAGAACTTACATATTCAGATAATGTAAAAAAGAGATTTGAAGGTTATAACTGGCATGTACAGAATATCGGGGAAAAAGCTAACGATATAAAAGTTATATCTGAAGCAATCGACAAGGCAAAAAAAGAAAAGAATAAACCATCATTAATTATTATTAGATCTCACATTGCATACGGTTCTCCGAATATGCATGACACTCCTGAATCACATGGTTCTCCGCTCGGTGAGGAAGAAATTAAGCTTACAAAAAAATTCTACGGATGGCCTGAGGATAAAACTTTTTATGTACCTGATGAAGCATCAATAACTACACATAAGGCTGTTGAGAAGGGAAAGAAAGCCGAAGAAGAATGGAATGAAAAGTATAGAAAATATAAAAAGGAATATCCTGAACTAGCCAAAAAATTTGAGAGTATGTTAAAACTTGAACTGCCCAAAAATTGGGATAAAAATGTACCTGTTTTTGAAGCAACTGATAAACCCATTGCAACAAGATCAGCCGGCGGAAAAATATTAAACAGTATTGCAGAACAGCTGCCATGGCTTATAGGTGGAAGCGGAGATCTTTCTCCGTCTACAAAAACTCTTATAAAGAATACCGATTATTTTGAAAAAGACAAGTATGAAAACCGCAATTTTACTTTCGGTATCAGAGAACATGGTATGTGCGGAATAAACAATGGAATGTATTTGCACGGAGGTATACGCCCCTTTGCTGCTACTTTCTTTGTATTTACAGATTATGCCAGACCTTCAATAAGACTTTCGGCTTTAATGGAATTACCGGTGATTTATGTTATGACCCATGATTCCATCGGGTTAGGCGAAGATGGTCCTACTCACCAGCCGATTGAACATTTAGCTTCGTTAAGAGCGATACCGCATATGTATATTATCCGGCCATCAGATGCTAATGAAACTGCTTATGCATGGAGAGCCGCAATTAAAAGAACTAATGGCCCTACAATGCTGGTTCTCTCTCGTCAGAATCTGCCTATTTTTGATCGTAATAAAGTATCATCTGCCGAAGGCGTTCTGAAAGGTGCATATATTCTGTCAAAAGAAAAATCGGACAAACCCGATGTAATATTGATTTCAACTGGTTCTGAAGTTCATTTAATTCTGGAAGCTCAGGGAAAACTCCAGGAAAAAGGAATTAATGCACGAGTTGTAAGTATGCCCAGCTGGGAATTTTTCAGGGAACAATCCTATGAATATAAAGAAGAGGTTTTACCATCGAATGTAAAAGCAAGAGTTGCAGTAGAAGCCGGATCTCCGCTTGGATGGCAGGAGTGGACAGGCGATTCAGGTGAAGTTATTGGAATTACAAAGTTTGGTGCTTCTGCTCCATATAAAGAACTTTATAAACATTATGGTCTGACCGTAGAAAACATTGTAGAAAAATCTGAGAAGTTATTAAACAAGAATAAATAAAGTAGAAGATTAAATTTTATAAATTAATATTTTCTGATAGGAAATGAATAAAGGAGAAATTTCAAAATGAATGCACTTTTAGAACTAATCAATTATGGACAGAGTTATTGGTTAGATAATCTTACCCGCAGAATGATTAAAAGCGGTGAATTAAAAAAGAGAGTTACTAAAGAAGGCTTGCGCGGTAATACATCCAACCCTGCAATATTTAATAAAGCAATATCAAGCGTCAACGATTACGATCAGCAGATTAACAAATTAGTTAATGATAAAAAAACAATCGGTGAAATTTATGATGCGTTAACAGTCAAAGATGTCCAGGATGCCTGCGATATCTTAAGACCGGTTTATGATGAATCAAAAGGACTTGATGGTTATATAAGCCTGGAAGTTTCTCCATATCTTGCTCATGATACAGAAGGAACGATGGCTGATGCACGCAGGTTATATAAAGCTGTTGACAGACCTAACTGCTTTATAAAAATTCCCGGAACAAAAGAAGGCGTTCCTGCAATTGAACAAATGCTTTATGAAGGAATAAATATAAACGTTACCCTCCTTTTCTCAATTGCAAGTTATGAAGCTGTCGCTCATGCACATATAAATGCTCTTGAACGAAGAATGGCAGAGGGAAAATCAGTTGATAATATATCTTCCGTAGCAAGCTTCTTCTTAAGCCGTATTGATGTTTTAACCGATCAGCTTCTTAGTCATCTTATTATTCCTGACAAGAATTCCGGTGATGATCCACGCCCTGAACACCTGCTTGGAAAAGCTGCTGTTGCAAGTGCAAAATTAGCATATCAGAGTTTTAAACGAATATTTTCAGGCGAAAGATGGCAAAAGCTGGTTGAAAAAGGAGCCCGTGTCCAAAGACCTCTGTGGGCAAGTACAAGTACAAAAGATCCTCTTTACAATGATGTTAAGTATGTTGAACCTTTGATTGGTAAAGATACTGTAAATACAATGCCTGAGGTTACAATCTCTGCTTTTACTGACCACGGAAAGATTGAAGCTGATTCAGTTGAAAATGATGTCGATGAAGCAAAGAAAGTATTCGACGATTTAAAGAAAGTCGGAATAGATATTGATTTTGTTACTGATCAGCTTGTTAATGACGGTATCCAAAAATTTATTGATCCTTTTAATAATTTAATGGTCACCCTTGCCAAAAAGAGAAAAGAAATTTTAGGCGATAAAACAGGTTCCCAGAAAATAACTTACGGTAAATCCGAATCTTCGGTAAAAGATGCTTTAAAATCTTTAGATGAGAAACAGTTTACAAGAAGACTTTTTGCTAAAGATCCCTATTTATGGAAATCTGATTCAGAAACAGCAAAAGCTATAAGGAATCGTTTAGGCTGGATTAACATAAATGACTTTATTGACAGAGCCGTTGATATTGAAGAATTTGCAAAAGGTATCAAACAGGAAAAATTTAAGTTTGTTGTTCTCTTGGGAATGGGCGGAAGCAGCCTTTGTCCTGAAGTTGTCAGAGAAACCTTCGGCTCCAAAGCAGGATTTCCTCAATTACTTATGCTGGATAACACTGATCCGGCTGCCGTAAAAAATATCGAGTCAAAAATCGACATATCAAAAACTTTATTTATTGTTGCAAGCAAATCGGGAACCACAACAGAAACATTAAGCTTTTACAAGTACTTTTATAATTTGGTAAAGAGTAAAGGAATTGAAAATCCGGGAAATCATTTTATTGCAATTACTGATGCAAGGACACCTCTTGAGGAAGAAGCAAAAAATAAGAACTTTAGAAAGTATTTTACAAATCCAGAAAATTATGGTGGAAGATATTCTGCTCTTTCTTATTTTGGATTAGTTCCGATGGCTTTAATTGGCATTGATATCAAAAAAATACTTGAAAATGCACGTCAAATTGAGATAAGCAGCGGCGCTTTCATTCCTTCTAATGCAAACCCTTCAATTAACCTTGGAACTTTACTCGGGATAAATAAATTGCAGGGAAGAGATAAAGTTACTTTCATCTTGTCCGAATCAGTAAGCGCATTTGGTTATTGGGTTGAACAGTTAATTGCTGAAAGTACAGGAAAAGAAGGAACCGGCTTATTACCTGTTGAAGGTGAAGTTCCTGGTAAGCCGGAAGTTTATAGTAATGACAGGATTTTCGTCTATTTATATACAAGCGATGATGATGATCAAAAGAATGCGAAAAAATTAAAAGCTTTTGAAAAAGAAGGATATCCGGTTGTTAAGATTGAGCTGCAGAATAAATTAGCTCTTGGTGCCGAATTTTTCCGCTGGGAACTTGCTACTGCAACTGCAGGACGAATTATTAATGTAAATCCTTTCGATGAGCCAAATGTTGCTGAAAGTAAAAAGAATTCTAAAGACCTGTTAAAAGAATGGAAAGAGAAAGGTTCCTTTGGAGAAGGAGAACCTGTAATTAAGGACGGTGAAATTGCTGTTTACTGTAATGAAAACGCCGATTGGATGTTTGAAGGACATAGAAAATCTTTAAATGCATTTTTGAATGCATTTTTTAAGCTGGCAAATTCGCCTGATTATTTAGCTATGCTTGCATACTTCCTGCAAACTCCCGAAAGGGAAAAAATACTCCAATCAATTAGAATAAAGTTGAGAGATAAATTAAAGGTTGCCACAACACTTGGATATGGTCCAAGATATATGCATTCTACAGGCCAGCTTCACAAGGGCGGACCTAATTCCGGAGTAATGATCCTATTTACTTACGATGCAGAGGAAGAAGTTGCTATCCCGGGAAGTGATTATGGTTTTGAAACTTTGCAAAGAGCACAGGCGCTGGGTGATTTCAGGTCGTTAAACGATAAGAACAGACGTGTAATCAGAATTCATCTCGGAAAAAACATTGAGCAATCATTAAAGAAACTGGAATCGGGTTTAAAAGAGTGAGTAATGTAACCACTCTATTATTTGATATTGGCGGTGTAATTTTAACTAACGGATGGGATGAAGTTAACCGCCGTGAAGGTGCAGAATATTTCAAACTTGATTTCGATGAAACAGAAAAAAGACACAATGATATTTTTCCCGATTTCGAAAAAGGCAATGTTTCGTTAAATAAATATGTAGAAGAAGTAATTTTTTATAAGAAAAGAAATTTTATCCGTGAAGATTTTATAAATTTTATTAAGAGCCGGACAAAGCCTTATGAAACTTCTATTCATATTCTTGAGAAGCTTTCGGAAGACAAAAAATATTTGCTGGCAACTATAAACAATGAATCCTATGAGTTAAATCTTTTCAGAATAAATAATTTTAGCCTCTATAAATACTTCACATCTTTTTTCAGTTCGGGTTTCCTTAATACAAGGAAACCCGAATCCTTAATTTATAAAATAACTTTAAATGTACTTCATAAAACTCCTTCGGAATGTCTTTTCATTGATGACCGTATTGAAAATATTGAAGAAGCCAACAAGCAGGGAATTCAAACAATCCATTTAACTAATGTTAAAAATCTAAAGACTTTATTGCTTGAAAAAGGTATTCTTTTTAGCAGCAAATAAAAACCCGGTTTACAGCTCTGTTTGATCTATGTTATTCATTATCCGATAAAATTTTTGCACATTAATGAAAAGAATAGAAATATTTTGGAGATGAAAATGAAATTAGGATTAATAGGATTAGGGAAAATGGGGGCAAATATGGTTAAAAGATTAAGAAAAGATGATCATGAAATAGTAGCTTTCGACCTTAAAAAAGAAAATACAGATCAGGCCGTTGTGGATGGTGCAGAAGGAGCTGAGTCAATTGAAGATCTAATAAAAAAAATTCCGGCACCAAGAAATATCTGGATAATGGTTCCGCATGGAGAACCAACCGAAAAAACTATTTCAACATTGCTTGATAAACTGGATAAAAATGATCTGATCGTTGACGGCGGCAATTCCAATTACAAAAATTCTATGAAAAATGCCGAGAGATGTCGTCAAAAAGGAATTAAGTTTATTGATTGTGGAGTTAGCGGCGGAGTATGGGGATTGGAAATCGGTTATAATTTGATGATTGGCGGACCTGAAGAAGATTATAAAAGGATAGAGCCAATATTTAAATCCTTAGCTCCTGAGAATGGATATGCTTTAGTTGGCAAAAATGGCGCTGGTCATTTTGTTAAAATGATACATAACGCTCTGGAATACGTTATGCTTGAAGGAATTGGTGAAGCTTTTGAGTGTATGTACAGATCGGATTTTAACATCGACCTGCAGCAGGTTGCAGATCTTTGGGGTCACGGTTCAGTGGTAAGAAGCTGGCTTATTGAACTGGCTGCTAAAGCTTTTAAAGAGGAAGATAATGATTTGGAAAAAATCGCACCTTATGTTGATGATTCCGGAACTGCAAGATGGACTACTGATTTTGCTGTAGAAAATGCTGTCCCTGTCCCCACAATTACAATGTCACTTTATAAAAGATTTGCATCAAGACTTGATGAACCTTTTTCGGATAAAGTAATTGCAGCTTTACGAAATCAGTTTGGAGGTCACGCAATAAAGGAGGAAGCGCTTCATGGAAAGTAAACAATTAAAAGTTTCAGAAAAAGGGATGTTAAAACCGGAACCACCGGATCCGTGTATAGTTGTAATCTTTGGTGCTTCAGGCGATCTGGCTCACCGTGAACTGGTCCCTTCTCTTTTTAGTTTGTTCTGCATTGGACTAATGCCGAAGAATTTTGCAATAATCGGATTTGCAAGAAGGGATTACAGCAATGATAAATTCCGGAATGAAATGCATGAAGCATTGAAAAAGTCTGATGGATGTAGTGAAGAGAAATGGCAGAAGTTTGAAAAAAATCTATTTTATGTTTCCGGTGATTTTAAAGATGAAGCAGATACATCATATAAAAATTTAAAATCTAAGATTGAAAATCTCCAGAAGGAAATGAATATTGACGACAATGTTCTTTTCCATCTTTCTACACCTCCTTCATTCTATGATGTAATTATAAAAAGATTAGCTTCCTCCGGTTTATCTATAACTGACAATGGATGGAGAAGAGTTATTATTGAAAAACCTTTCGGTCATGATGAAAAATCTGCCAGAGAACTTGATAGATCAATACAGGAGGTATTCAAAGAAGAGCAGGTATTCAGAGTAGATCATTTTCTCGGAAAAGAAACTGTTCAAAACATGCTTGTTTTCCGTTTTGCAAACCCAGGCTTTGAACCAATCTGGAATAGAAACTATATTGATTTTGTGCAAATAACAGTAGCTGAAACTTTGGGAATTGAAACACGCGGCAACTTTTATGAAAAAACCGGGGTTATTCGGGATATGGTTCAGAATCATTTGCTGCAGCTTTTATGTATGACTGCAATAGAGCCGCCTGTCAATTATGATTCTCATTCTCTTCGAACTGAAACAAATCAGGTCCTAGAATCCATTTGTAAGATTGATCCTATAAATGATGTAGTGCTTGGGCAATATGATTCGGGTCAGGTTGACGGAAACAAGTTAATTTCATACAGGGATGAAAATAATGTTGCAAAAGATTCTACTGTACCAACTTTTGCAGCTCTGAGAATAAAATTAGATAATTGGCGTTGGGCTGGTGTTCCGTTTTATCTTAGAACCGGGAAAAGAATGTCGCAGAAACTAACGGAAATTACTATCAGATTTAAACCAACCCCGCATTTAATGTTTCCTAAAAATCATGATTTAGATAAAAAGCATAACTCGCTTAGTTTCCGGCTGCAGCCAAATGAAGGAATTATATATACATTTACAGCAAAACAGCCAGGTGCTGAATTAAAATTAAAACATGTGGATCTGAATTTTGAATATGCAACTGCATTCGGTATAAACGAACCGCCAAGTGCTTATCAATGGTTGTTATTTGATGCAATGAAGGGTGATCAAACACTATTTCCTAGAGCCGATTGGATTTACAAAGCCTGGTCTATAATTGACCCGGTTATTGAAAGTTGGGAAAATAAACCCTGGTTAAAATTTCCTAATTATAAATCAGGAACCTGGGGACCAGATGCAGCTAATGAAATGCTTAAAAGAGATGGATGGCACTGGGATGTTATCTAATATTTTATTTCAGATTTAGATTCTTAATCTTTATCTCAATCTTACTCTTAATCTGATTATAGTTCTTCTAAAAGGAGGGTATACAAGGCAATGGCTAAACACGAAATGGGAAATGAAAATTATGATGCTATTATTATTGGTTCGGGACAAGCTGGAAATCCTCTGGCAAAAGATTTAGCAACCAATGGATGGAAAGTTGCAATTATTGAAAGGAATTATGTTGGCGGAAGCTGTATAAATTATGGATGTACACCTTCCAAAACTATGGCAGCAAGCGCTCAAACTGCTGATTTTGTAAGGAGATCATCTAAATACGGGATTCACACTTCTTCACTTAAAATCAACATGAAAGAGGTTTACCAGAGAAAGAAACAAACGATTGAGAGTTTTAGAAAAGGCACATTAAAAAGGTTAAAAAGTTCTAAAAATATTACTCTGTTCAGAGGTGAGGCTTCTTTTACCGGTTCAAAAACTATTAAAATAAATACTCAGAATAAAAGAACCGCAATAATTACTTCTGATAAAATTTTTATAAATACAGGTGGAAGAACTGCAATTCCATCAATTGAAGGATTGGATAAGGTTTCGTACCTGGATTCAACCTCAATAATGGAACTGGAAGTACTTCCCAAACATCTTATAATTTTAGGCGGAGGATACATAGGAGTTGAATTTGCTCAAATGTTCAGAAGATTCGGAAGCGATGTAACTATTGTTCAAAAAGGTAAACAACTGCTCAGTCGAGAAGATCCTGATATTGCAAATGAAGTAAAAAAAATATTTGAAGAAGACGGTATAAACGTACTCTTGAATTCAGAAGCAAAGAAAATTGAAAAGAAAAAGAATAAAATTTCTTTTACTATTAAGATAAAAAGTAAAGAAAAGGATATTTCGGGTTCGCACTTACTGATAGCAGCAGGTCATCTACCAAATACTGAAGAATTAAATCTCGATGCTGCTGGCATAATAACAGATGAAAGAGGTTATATAAAAGTCAATAACAAACTTGCGACTAATATTGAAGGGATCTACGCTCTTGGAGATGTTAAAGGAGGACCTGCTTTTACACATATTTCTTATGATGATTACCGTGTAGTTAGAGACAACTTACTGCATAATAAAAAAAGGACCATCAGTGGAAGAATGGTTCCTTACACGGTTTTTATTGAGCCTCAATTAGGCAGAGTTGGTTTAAATGAAGTCCAGGTAAAGAAAAAGGGAATAGAATATGCTGTTGCCAAAATGCCTATGAGTTATGTTGCACGGGCAATTGAAGTAAGTCAAACACGAGGAATGATGAAAATTATTATTGATAAAAAAACAGAAAAAATTTTAGGTTGTGCAATACTCGGAATTGAAGGCGGAGAATTAATGAGCATGGTACAAATTGCTATGATGGGAAATTTGAAATATACCATTCTTCAGGATGCAATATTTACCCACCCTACCCTGGCAGAATCTTTAAATAATGTTTTTGCAAATTTTCAATAAGTAATTCTCTGAATTAATTAATGAAAATCTAAAGTTTAAGAGTATTTAACTTAAGTTATCCGGTTAGAATCAAAAATTCAGAAATGTTAAATTGAGGTTTTAAGCTGGTTGTAAAACCTCCGAATCATACAAAAATCCGAAGGTTTTATTGGTATAATTACAAATAATTATTTCAAAAGAAGCATCTTTTTGGTTTGAACAAAATTACCGGCTTTAATTGTATAGAAGTAAGTTCCGCTTGATAGTCCTGCCCGAGATGCATCAAAATTGATAGTATATGTTCCAGCGGATTTTTCTTCATCCAATAAAGTTGAAACTTCTCTTCCCAGCATATCAAATATTTTTAATATGACATGAGTATTTTCTTTTACAGAGTATTTTATAACAGTAGAAGGATTAAACGGATTAGGATAATTTTGCATTAAGCTGTATTCTACAGGATTAGAGTTTAGCTGTACAGCCACTTCATTTGAATATTTATAAGTGCCGTTATAATCAACTTGTTTAATTCTGTAGGCAATGTTACCATTATAGGATACGTTTTTCAAATCATCAGTATAGAAGTATTTACTAGTATTTGATGTTGTTCCTTTTCCTGAAACAAATCCAATGGTTTTCCAGATATTATCTGTTTTCCTTTCAACTTCAAATCCTTTATTATTAACTTCAGTCGCGGTCAGCCAATTTAATTCAACATCATTTCCTTTGGAAACTACATTAAAGCTGACTAATTCAACAGGCAGTATTGCTGAATTTATATCTTTAATATATTTTAAGATCGTTCCATCACTTCCAACAGATAAACCATTTTGATGCGATTCAATATTTACAGAATATAAATCTGCAAAAGTTCCGCTGCCCTGTAATTCCCAGTCACCACCTCCGTTTTGAGTGCTGAACATAATGCCTTCATCACCCGTTGCCCAACCGGTGCTTGAGTTATTAAAAAAGACTGAATAAATAAACCTGTTATAACCACTATGCTGTAAATTCCAATTGACACCGCCATTCGTGGTTTTTAAAATTACCCCTCCATCAACATCAAGACCACTCCCGGAAGCCCAGCCGGTATTTTCATCAATGAAGCAAAGCGATATTAACGTACCATAATCAGTTCCATTCTTCTGCTGGTATACCCAGGTTGATCCAGCATCGGTGGTTTTTAGGATTACACCTTCATTGCCGGCTACCCATCCTGTATCTTTATTTATAAAAAACATCGTTTGAAGAATATGATCGGTAAGTTGTTCGGATGTCCATGACACACCGCCGTCTGTGGTTTTAAGAAAATAGTTTTTACCAATTATATAGCCATCGTTTTCATCGGCAAAATAGACTTTTTCAAAATGGAAATTGAATTCATTATCCAAAGGTACCCAATCATTTCCGCTGTTTGTTGTTTTAAATATTGTACCGTTTAATCCAACAGTCCAGCCAATATTACTATTAAGGAAATAAACATCGAGCAAACCATATCCATCTAATTTAGAAGTCCATGTTTCTCCTTTATCTGTAGTTTTGATCAGGCCATTAAACCCAACAGCCCAACAGGTAGAAGCATCAGAATAATATACATTTCTCAGAACAGAGTTATAACCGTTCTGTTGTACTTCCCAGCAGAGTTCACCTGAAATGGCAAATAAACCGCTTGTATCAGATATGTTTGAATTATTGTAATCACTTATTCTTATTAAACAGGAATCAGAAGGAGTATTTGGAACAATTAATTGATATTGATTATTAAAATCGAATGAACTTGACTTATATATTTTTTCCCAGGAATAGCCGTTATTTGTTGATAATTCAATAAGCAAACTATTAATATTTTGTGAATTCCATTTTACTACCCCTTTTGTACCTACTTTCCAATTGTCACCCGACTGCGGTGAGATTAACGAGAGAGTTGTATCACTGTTATCGGAAACTTTATACAAACTATTTTTAGATTTTGAAAACTCATTTATAATCGATTTTTCTATTCTTGCCGAGAATACTTTTCCACTTGTATTTAATTCACTAATGAAAATTATTCCTGTTGAATTAATATCTAATTGCTCATTATCAATATTTATTATCTTGCTGTATGAAGATGCAGAAACAGATATGTTCCCATTGTAATCAACATTCAATGAAACAATCTCTTCATCATTGCTTCCTCCAATATTTTTTGCCCAGACAATTTTCCCATTTGAATTATACTTAGCTAAAAATATATCACTTCCTCCAAAATTGCTTAATACAAAATCCCCAAATGTTAAAGTTGATCTTGAAAAATTTCCGGCTATATAAGTGTTCCCAAGACTATCTGAAACAATTTTATTTCCAAGATAATCATTCTGAGCATAAACACTCATTTTAAGAGTTAACACTATAAGAATAAAAAAGAATAGATTGTGTACTTTCAAGACTTCCCTTTGGTTTAATGCTGTTGCACTGATTGTCATTCTTATCTCTTTATAATGAACAAAAACTTAAATGTTCACATCATTAACCAAAAATCAATCCAAACAATTTGAATGTACAATTATGATTGAAAAGCTTCAAAAACAAACCATATTTTAACATTTCGAACAATTTACAGGTTTATCAAAGTGTAAGAAAATGAGACAGTATCTTAGATTCAAATCTTAAAAAATATGCATATGTTCAATATTTAACACTAATATTTTGTTTCAGCTTTTCTTTAAATAACAAAAATTTATCCCCTGATAATGTGATCTGATTGAAACCTGTGATAAGGATATTCATTGAAATATCATTAAAGTTTTCTTCTTTAGGAATGATACAAACTCCACCTAAATCAACCGCAGCCGGACTCCATAAAAAATTATTTTCCCCTTTATCATAAAAAAAAGAAGGCCTGTGTTTTTCTCTTAAAAATATTATAACCCTCCAAATCTCATTATTTTCAAAAAAAGTCAGAATATTCATCATCGGTTCAATTTTACTATTAGAAAATTCGGAATAGGTATTATAAAAGATATTAAAACTATTTCTTAATAATTCTAGGTCATTTGACTCTAAAGATAAAAATCTTCTTAATCCATCATCAATAAAATTGATAGATAAATTATTCTTTTCATATAATAATTTTCCATATCTCAATTTTAACTGAGGGAATTCTTTTTCAATAGGCATAAAATTTCTGGTGCCCGCTTGAAAATGTAAATGATCCGGGGCTGAAGCACCGCATTCCGGTCCATTATAAAAAACTGTATAATGTTTTGACAAATCTTTTGCCAGTAATAATAAATCACCAAATGAATTTTCAATTTTTTGAAGCGAATGTTCTGTATAACTTACAGTAAAATGCTCGGGAAAGATTGGAAACGGGTTACCAAGAATAATGTATTTGTTATTATATAAAATTCCTTTCTGTTCTTCAGGAAGATTCTCAGTACATAAGAAGCATTCTCTTTTCTTTATTGATTCATTATCAACTTTAGCAGAACTTGAAACGATTCTTTTAGGATTATGCTGAACTTTTATTTCAAATCCGTCAAAATGGAAATTCTTGGTTTTTACTTTTTTTAATGAGTGATATCCTTTAGATAATTGCTCCCAATTTTCTTGCTGATTTTTAAGAAGAGCTCTTGCAGCTTCGGCAAAATCATTCTTATTTATAAACTTCCGGATATCCGGATTTGTAGTAATTATACTGCCTAGCATTAACTATCCCTATTTATCTCCGGCATTTAATCTTTTCCTGGCAAGAATTTCGATGGTACGAATTTTATCTTTATAAAAATTATTTGAATTTTCTTTTTCTATGGGAAGTGATGAGTCGCTATTTCCTTCCCATCTTCTGCAAAGATAGACCGGCTCGAAAATTCTTGCTATCCTATATAACCTTGATATTTCAAGACATACAGCATAATCTTCACCATAACTTACATTTGGAATTTTGGTTTTCCTTAATAAAGGAGTATAGAACGCTCTTGGTGCACCAAAACCATTAATCCTTAATGCATTATTTCTACCGTTATCTTCTGTCCATTCTTTATGATTGATTATTCCCGGCGGAATTTCATTTTGATTGAAGTCCGTTAATTTATATGATCCTATCACAGCAGAACATTCTTCTTTTTTAAATGTATCAACAATTTTTTGGAGTGTATCTTTTAGATACAAATCGTCGCTGTCAAGCTGAACTGCAAATTTTCCGCAATCGGGATGACTGACTGCCTCATTCCAGCATCCGCCAATTGCCAGGTCTTTTCTTCCGGGAATTATATGAATTACCTTTTCATTTCTATTTGCATATTCCTTTAGAATTTCTGTAGTTCCATCATTGGAATAGTTGTCGATGACAATAATATTATAAGAAAAATTTGTTTCCTGATCCAAAGCTGATTCAACTGCTTCCTTAATAGTATTAATCCTGTTCTTTACAGGAATTATAATCGAAGCTTCATTTTTAAAGAAAATTTTTTCTGAATTAATTTTCTGAAATTCCGGTTTTAAATATGCTCCAATTTTCTTTAGGTACTCTGATGCTGCCGATTCCATTTCAAGCTGACGTTCACGATTTTGAGGATCAACATAATCGAATTGTTTTTCTCCCGATTTTTTTAACTCAGGTTTAGTTGAATTATAAAGATATTCCGGGATTCTTATAATTTTATAAAATAAAGAAATGTTTAACCGAAGATCATAGAGTCCAGCATATTTGTAGTTTGAGTTTAAACATTTTTTAACTGCCTCTGTTCTTAAAAATAAAAGCGCACCAAAATCAAAATCATCTCTAATACTGCCTAGTTGATATTCTATTACCGGGTGAAATTTTTTACCGGATTTTTCCTCTACATAATCGGAATAAAGGAGCCCGGCTCCTGTTGATTCTGCTAAATTGATAAATCTTTCAAGGCCAAACTGATTAAATTCAATTAAGGATTTTTCGGTTATGAAAAGAAGATATTCGGTTTTAAGTTTTTCTGAAATTTTTTTTAGAGTTTCACTTGAAAAAAAATTACCGGTTTTTATTAATTTACTGCCGGGAATTTCAGCATTTATTTCATCCTTTATTAGGAGGAAAATATCGGCAATTAAACTGCTTGATCTGAAATTAGAAATTGTACCTTTTAAAAAGAAGATTCAATATATGGGATAACAACTGTTATCATAAACTACACTATAATGGATACTTCAATGAAATAATTAATTAGCATTTAATAAAGCAAAATGCACTCTGCTGCACAATTTAGAAAAGATTATAATTCCCCCTAGAACCAAAAATATTTTACAAATAGGAAAAATCTATTCTTTAACCAGGATACTCCCTTGTGCAAGTAACTGATTTCCGGCAGCATTAGTAACTAAGACCGTATAACTGCCAGGTTGTAAATTTTCTATCGTGGTAGTAACATTTGTAAAACAAACGCATTTATCTGTTGCATAATTATTGTTTTTAACTCTTAGTTTTATCCTGTCCCCCTCTTTTTGTATATCAAAGGAGATTTTTGCATTGCAGTAGGTTCTAATATCCATCGAAGCATAAACAAGGCTGCTTTGCTGATATAAGACCAGATTATCTGCAGTTTCACCGGTAAACTCATCGGCTGAATTTAACTGCTTTTCGCTTCTGCAAGGCTTCTGATCGAGAGAACCAAGTTTTATTCCCTCTTTTGAAGAGGAACATGCACCTAACAATAATGAAGAAACTATTACTAATGTATAAAAGATCTTCATCTGCTACTCCCGTTTTAAATAATTAAAAATAAATCTCTACTTAATATAAATTTTAAAATTGAATAATAATTAAAAAAATCACAAAAAAAAGAGATGTTATGTTTTTTACACACTGCAGTTTAGTTATAAATTATACTGCAATTCAATCTTTAAAATGGGGAATTAAAATTATAAAAGAAAGCGTTTATAAATTTTGGTTTTTCGAGTTAAATTCAAGAGCACTTTTATAAATATCTAGAACATTGTTAGTCAGGATATCCAGGTCAAAATTTTCAACAGCCCGTTCTCTGGCATTATTTCCCAGACAAATTCTTAATTCTTGAGAATTTATTAGTTTTTCAATTTTATTGGTGAGATCTTTTTTATTTTTCTTTTCAAACAATAGTGAAGTTTCATTTTCTACTGCAATATCCAGAACGCCATCCGAGGCAGAACACACTGAAGGTTTTCCCATTGACATCGCTTCGACTAAAGCTATTCCGAAAGCTTCAGCATGGGAAGGAAAGACAAAGATATCCATTGCCGCTAAAACTTCCGGCGTGTCGCTTCTAAATCCGCTGAAGATAATATTTTTCAAACCATATTCACCAGCGGTTTTTTTTATTTTTTCTTCGTACGCATTTTCACCTCTGCTAGCTTCACCGACAACAAGGAACTTTAAATTATTATATTTTTTGTTCAGCTCATTTGCAGCAAATAATAATTCTTCGTGACCTTTACCCGGACTGAATCTCGACATCATGCCTATAACTACTTCATCATCCTTTATATTAAATTCTTTCCTGATTTTATCTCCTTTTTTTATTCCAGGATCAAATTTAGCTGTATCAATTCCATTGGGTATTATCAAAATTTTTTTGGGATTTAAAGTAGTTGTTTCTATCAAGTTCTTCTTAATGATATTACTTATTGCAAAGGCATAAGTAACCCTGTTATAAATTCGTTTGTGCATCCAATCCTTTTTATCAATAAATGATCCGACCTGTTTAGTAAAAAAAAGCGGGATACGGCTTTTAATTAAATTTAAAGCAGGAACCAGCAGCCAGAGATCTTTTGATGCCTGGGTATGAATAATATCGAATTTCTCTTTCCGGATAATTGCGGAAACTTTTAATGTACCGTAAGGATGAAAATAACCGGCAACCTTAATTGGATGCTTTACCAGACCAAGATTATTAGCTTCAATGTGAAGACGAGATTCTGCAAGGCACAATAATTCAACATTAATATTTCTTTTTAGAAGCTGTTTAACGGCAGTAAGGGTAAACATTTCCATACCGCCCCAGCTTTTAGATAGGCACGAATATAAAATCTTCATATATACTTTTTAAAAATCAAAATATTTATCAACATGATAACTATTTGAAGTGAACAAAGAAAATCATAACAATACATCCATTCTAACATTTAACCAAACCAGATATAATCAAATAGTTGTGTATAAATTCTGTTAGTTTTAATAAATCTTTTTAAGTTTTGCATCCTTAAAATAGTGCAATAAAATCTCATCAAATTGATACCCGATTGAAGCCATTACTGCCGCACCGATCTGGCAGAGACCTACTCCATGCCCCCATCCGGCTCCCGATATAATAAATTTCTGCGGAATATTGTTTTGAATATCATGCTTATCAATTATAATCGCAGAACTATAAAGGTGCGACTGTGAAAGGATCCTTCTAATTTCTAATTCTTTTCCGATTATTAGTGTTTTTTTAGTTCCGATTATTTTCAGTTTAATAAGCCTGGCAGAATCACCTCTTTCAACTGGAACAAGATCTATAATTTCACCAAAATCAATATTGCTTTTTGTTTTGATAAGATCGGATAATTCTTTTTGCGAATATTCAACTTTCCACCTGTAAAAATCTTTGGTCTCCTGATCAAAATCCACCAGAATCTGAGAAAGTATTCTCTGATCCGATGTATTGCAATAACCGGAGGGATTCCCTTTAATCCACTTCCGTGCGATATTTTCATCGGAAAAGTTCAGGTTATAATTTTCAGGATAGTATTTATAATCTACAACTGAAGAAAGATATTTATAATTTTTTGATTCCCAGACATTTTGAAATGATTCGGATACTCCACCGCAAGATTTAGAATACCTTGTATCGCAAATAGAATTATCATAAGTTAAAACGATTCCTTTGGTTTCTTCTATAGCACTCAATGCTATATTAGAGAAAATCTTTGTAACACCATGATAGCGTTGGCAATGGTCATCAGCACATACATCAAAAAGCTGGTGTTCCTTTTTGTCGTACCATTTTATTATTTCTGTTTCAGATTCAAAGTAAGTTTGTGAATTATCATTTTGTTTTCCAGCCGAATTTCGTATTTCAAGCTGTGCCAGTATCCAGCTCCTGGAAACAATTGCATGAGATTTCAATAATTGAATTGAGCTTTTAGAGCTCATTTCGGAAGAAATAACACTTACGAGGTATTTTTCTACAGGAATGACATTTATTACAACAATTTTATTATCAATCCTTTTTAATTTTAAGGAACCCTGGAACCGCTGCTTCTCTTTTCTTTCCCAATGAAATTTGATACCGATTATGACATCTTTAATTATAAAAGAATCTGTATCCTCATCACTAGGTTTGAAGATAATTTCGTCAGAAATTTCTATTTTTTCTTCCCCTTTTTTACAAATGATTCGACCCTCTTTAACTTCAGCATTAAACCTACCACTGAAAATTTGTTTGATGCCCGAGGTTTTATAATCACCGTAAAGTTCAAAAACTACTTTTTCTTCAGTTAAAATTCCAACACTTACTGTTGGTTCTTTTTTTATAGTAATCATTTACAAAAAACAGATTTTTGAGAAATTGAATATAAGGAATATAGAATATTTTAGTAAGTCCCTGAATAATGGAGATCATTAGTAATTAAAAAAGAAACTATTTAATTTAATGTCTCAATTCTACAATGTTTTTTTAAGAAATTTGTTTATTAACAATAAAATTTTGTTTCAATGAAAAAACTGCCGGTAAAAACAGTAAATATAATAGGTTTTCCAATGGATCTTGGTTCAGGACGCAGAGGAGTTGATATGGGGCCTTCAGCAATTAGAATTGCCGGTATTGAAACGAAATTAAAAAAACTCGGATATAAGGTAAATGACAGCGGCGATATTTTTATCCAAAATATTGAATTGCAGAATTCAAGAACACTCGGAATTAACCCCAAATTGAAATATCTGCCTGAGATATTAAAAACCACAAAAATTTTAGCTAAAAAAGTCGAAAAAGTTTTGGAACAGGGGCAATTTCCGTTATGCCTCGGGGGAGATCATTCAATGGCACTTGGTACTATTGCTGGTATTTCTTCATATTGCAGAGGCAAAAAATTAGAGACTGGAGTAATATGGATTGATGCACACACAGATATGAATACAGACAAAACTACTCCTTCCGGTAATATTCACGGCATGCCGATGGCAGCTTCTTTAGGCATCGGGAATGAAAAGCTGGTAAATTTATTAGACTTTTCACCCAAAGTAAAACCTGAGAACTGTGTTTTAATTGGGGTCAGAAGCATAGATCTCCTTGAAAAAGAAAATATTAAGAAACTTGGAGTAACCGTATATACAATGTCGGATATAGATAAACTTGGTATTCACAGAATAATTGCCAGGGTATTGAAACAGTTTCAGAAAAATGTTGATCATATACATGTAAGTTTTGATCTGGATGCAGTAGACCCGACATTTGCTCCGGGTGTTGGAACTCCGGTTCCCGGTGGATTAAGCTACAGGGAAGCCCATCTTTTGATGGAATCAATTGCTGAATGCGGCTGCATGTCCTCGTTGGAAGTAACGGAAGTTAATCCTATTTTAGATAATAAAAATAAAAGTGCAGAATTTGCAACAAATATTATAGCCTCCAGTCTGGGGCAAAGGATTTTATAATTTTTCTCATAAATACCGGATTATATTGAATAAGCATCACCAATCAATTTTAATTTACTTGCTTACTTTCCTCGCACTCTCTCTTCTTTTAAAATTCTGGGGAATAATCGATTTTGATAACAGGGAGATTCTGGGATATGGACTAATTTTTTACGGGATCAGTCTTGTATACATCTCTTTTGGAAATAATCAAAGAGGCAGGTTATTTATCGGTTCAATTATCTTTTTATCCGGATTATTTCTTTACATTGTTAGCAAATTTGAATTTTTCAAAGAATCAACACTTATAATTCCTGCATTACTGCTGATTTTCTCAATAAGTTTTTTGATGCTTTTTCTTGATAATCTTGATGATAAAACAGTTCTTTTAGTGTCTGTTCTGTTTTTCATTTCAGGAACAATTGTTACCATTTACAATGGTGAGATAAGCTTCCCTGTTTTTTTGAATGCAATCTGGCATATCACATTGAATTACTGGCCGGTCGTATTAATAGCAGTAGGAATAATTTTGATTATACATAGAGAGAGTAATTAAAGTTACGGTTATTTTAACTTCCATTTTCCATTTAACATCAAATCTTCCAATTTCCATTATTAAAAGGATCAACTCTGTTTTCTTCAAAATATGGACGATATGATTCATTACTTTCCAGTTCCTGGATCCATCCGTTTTCCAAACCGTATTTATCTAATAATTCTATTGCTCTTGAATATTCGGCATTAGAAACAGGTCTGCTTATCAGCATATACCTGTTCGCAACATTAGCAGGATAATATTGCGCCATCAAAGAAATATGGATTCCTCGGTCAAGTTCTGAAACAAATCTGAAAACCTTTTCTGTTTCTGCAAGTCCGTTCGGTAAAATTAAATGTCTTATAATTAAGCCTTTAACAACTACTCCATTTTCATAAATGAGTTCACTTCCGACCTGCCGGTACATCTCCTTAATTGCTTCTTTAGTCCTGTCAAAATAATTATCTACTTTAGAATAGGTTTTGCCTTCGGTATTATCACCATATTTAAAATCTGGCAAAAATATATCTATAATCCCGTCATATAGTTTTAGTATTTCAACAGAATCATAACCGTTTGTATTATAAATTATTGGAAGGTTCAATCCTTTTTCAACAGCCAATTTGATTGAATTAAAAATTGGTACAGAATAATGAGTAGGAGAAACCAAACCGATATTGTGACATTCTTTCTTTTGAAGCTCCAGCATTATTTCAGCTAAACGCTCAATTGAAACTTCATTCTTTTTTTCGACTTTTGGTTTCTGGCTTATAACAAAATTCTGGCAGTAAACACAATTCAAATTACAATTTCCGAAAAAGATATTACCTGCACCTTTTGTACCCGATAAAACCGGTTCTTCTCCAAAGTGGGGAGTATAGGATGAAACAACAGGTAAAGAACCACTTGCACAAATTCCTAATTCTCCATTTGTTCTGTCTATTTCGCAATTCCTGGGACAGCTTGTACAAGATAACAAGATTGCACCGGCAAGCTTTTCTCTTCGTTCAAATTCTTCGAAGCCAATATTTTTATAAGAAGGAATAAAATTCATAATAAGAAGCTAAAAATTGAAAGGAAATTTAATAATTGAAAGCTTAAAAAGCTGTGGAATTATTTTGGGAAATTTTAGAATTTTTCTTTTTAATGAATAATCCTGCCCTTTATTTGATACATTCATATTGATATTTTATAATATATATAAATACCGGGATAACCGCAGATTATCATATATTTTATTATTTTTGTAGTTTAATATAAAAACAACGAAAGAATATGACTTCAAACGAAATAAGAGAACAATTTTTAGATTTTTTTAGAAGCAAACAGCATCGAATTGTCCCGAGTGCACCTGTGGTTCCTTTTGACGATCCTACACTTCTATTTACTAATGCAGGAATGAACCAATTTAAAGATGTATTCTTAGGAAAAGGTAAAAGGGATTATACAAGGGCAGCAGATACACAAAAATGTATACGTGTAAGCGGTAAGCATAATGATCTTGAAGAAGTTGGGTACGATACTTATCACCATACTTTTTTTGAAATGCTCGGCAACTGGTCGTTTGGAGATTATTATAAAGAAGAAGCAATTGTATGGGGATGGGAACTTTTGACCGATGTCTGGAAACTTCCTAAAGAAAGGCTTTGGGCAACTGTTTACAGGACTGATGATGAAGCTTTTAAATTATGGAAAAATAAAACAGATATAAATCCTGATCATATCTTAAGATTTGACGAAAAAGATAACTTCTGGGAAATGGGAGAAACCGGTCCCTGCGGTCCATGTTCTGAGATTCATATCAACTTAAGTGATGATTATGATAATCCAAAATTTGTAAATGCTGGTGTACCCGAATGCATGGAAATCTGGAACCTGGTTTTCATTCAGTATAATAAAGATGAAAAAGGCAACCTTCATGAACTTCCTGCTAAGCATATTGATACAGGGATGGGATTCGAAAGAGTATGTGCTATCCTGCAGGGAAAAAGTTCAAATTATGATACTGATGTTTTTACACCATTAATTGACGAAGTATCAAAACTCTCCGGAATTAAATATGAGAATGAAGCTGCTAAAATTTCAATGAGAGTAATTGCAGATCATATCAGGGCTTTAACATTTGCAATTTCCGATGGTGCGACTCCGGGAAATGAAGGACGTGGTTATGTATTAAGAAGAATATTAAGAAGAGCTGCACGGCATGGAAGGAAACTAAATTTAAATGAACCTTTTCTTTATAAATTGGTTGATGTCTTATCTTCTACGATGGGGAACGTCTTCCCGGGAGTTAAACAGAAGCAGAATTATATTAAGAAAGTAATTAAGGGAGAAGAAGAAAGCTTTAATACAACCTTGGATCGAGGCATTGAACTTTTTGATGAGCTTATAAAAGGTTTATCAAAAGAAGGCACAAAAGTAATCCCGGGAGAAGAGGTATTTAAACTGTATGATACCTTTGGATTTCCTGCTGATTTAACAAATGTTATGGCAAAAGAGAACGGTTTTACAATTGATGAAGCTGGTTTTAATAAGTTGATGGGAATTCAGAGGGAGCGTGCAAGAGAAGCTTCAAAAGATAAGTTCGCTTCTGTTAACATATCTATTAACGATATAAAAGATTTTAATCTGACTGAATCGGAACAATCAACTTTTACCGGTTATGATGAACTTAAATCAAATGCTAAAATTATAGGGCATAAAAAAGAAAACGGGAGTGATTTAATCATTCTTGATAAAACTCCTTTTTATGTTGAAGCGGGCGGACAGATAGATGATCTTGGGAAAATCATTGTCAAATCTACTCCTTTTATTGTTCTTGATGTAACAAAAATAAATAACAAAACTATTCATGTACTTGAAAATGAAAATAAAAAGATTATCCAGCCAGGAGAAGAAGTGATTGCAAATGTAGATGAAAAGCGCCGATGGGATATTATGAGAAACCATACCGCAACTCACCTTCTTCATGCGGCATTAAGAAAAATCCTGGGAACTCATGTTCACCAGGCCGGTTCATATGTTGGTCCCGATAGATTACGTTTCGACTTTACTCATTTTACAAAATTAAATGATGGTGAAGTAAAAGAAATTGAAGCAATCGTAAATGAAAAATTGAGAGAGAATATTCCTCTTCAGCATCATAGGAATATACCGTTTGACGAAGCAAAAAAAATGGGAGCATTAATGTTCTTCGGCGATAAATATGGTGATAAGGTTAACGTTGTTCAATTCGGGGAATTCAGCAAAGAATTCTGCGGCGGGACGCATGTCAAAAACTCCTCTCAAATCGGTTTATTTAAAATCATAAGTGAATCTTCAATCTCAAGCGGAGTCCGGAGAATTGAAGCTGTAACAGGTTTAGGAGTTGAAAATTATATCGATTCTCAAATAAATCATATTAAAAAATCAGAAGATAAAATTGCAGAACTGATTGATGAAAAGAAAAAGCTCGAAAAAGAGATTTCAGAATTAAGGCTGCAAAGTAAACTGGGACAATTAGATTCAGTTCTAACAAAACCTATGGATTTAAATGGAATAAAAATCTATAAAGCAGAGATTAATGCGGAGAATATGGATGAATTAAAATCCTTCGGCGATGAATTAAGAAACAAGACCAACGGAGCAGTTGGAGTTTTAATATCACAGATAGATAATAAAGCTGTAATTGTCTGCATAGTTACAGATGATTTGATTAAAGAGAAAAAACTGAGCGCCGGTAAAATAGTCGGGGAGTTAGCAAAAATAGTCGGCGGAGGCGGAGGAGGTAGACCTCACCTGGCAACAGCCGGCGGCAAAGATACATCCCAGATCCCGCAAGCTTTAGAAAGTATAGAAAAGATTGTTTCAAAATTTATTTAAAATCAAAAGAGAAAATCTATTTACATATTTTACCAAATAAATTTTTTGAATTTTGACTTTTGACCTTTGACTTTTTACAATGAAAACACGCTTAAAATATATTTGCACAAACTGCGGTTACGAATCCCTCAGATGGCTTGGTAAATGTCCCGAATGTGAGAACTGGAATACTTTTACCGAAGAAATTGTCGAAGAGAAAAAAAGAAAACCGAAGTCCTTCAAAGGAACTATAACCGTAAATAAAATAAGTGAAATTTCCGCCACTGAAGATGAAAGAATATTAACAGGCATAAATGAATTTGATCGCGTATTAGGCGGCGGTTTAATGCCAGGCTCAGTAGTACTTCTTGGAGGAGATCCTGGAATTGGAAAATCCACATTAGCCATGCAGGCAGCTTCCGGTATTACACAGAAGGTTCTATATGTAACCGGCGAGGAATCTGCAAAACAAATAAAAATCAGGGCAACAAGATTAAAAATCAACTCAGATAATTTTTATATCCTTTCCGAAACAGACCTGAATATAATTTTAACTGCTGTAATAAATTTATCGCCAGATGTTTTAGTTATCGACTCAATACAAACCATCTATCGAAGCGAGCTTGATAATTCTCCCGGCACAATCACACAAATAAGAGAATGTACTTCTTTATTAATGGAGGAAGCAAAGAAAAAACAGTTTTCAGTAATTATAATAGGGCATGTAACCAAAGAAGGAATGATTGCCGGTCCGAAAATTTTAGAGCACATAGTTGATACTGTTCTGCAGTTTGAAGGAGAAAGCAATCATTCATTCCGAATCTTAAGAGCCCAAAAAAACCGGTTCGGCAATACAAATGAAATCGGCATTTTTGAAATGATGGAAAACGGTCTGGCTGAAGTTAAAAATCCAAGTGAATTATTCATAAGCCAGAGACAGAACGGGATACCCGGTTCAGTAATAACATCAAGCATGGAAGGAACCAGGCCAATATTATTAGAAGTGCAGGCATTAGTCACTCCATCTAACTATGGCTATCCGCAAAGAGTTTCTACAGGCTTTGATCAAAGAAGATTATCGATACTTTTGGCTGTCCTTGAAAAGAGAGCTGGTTTAAGAGTTTCGGCTAATAACGTTTTTGTAAATATGGCAGGAGGAGTTAAAATTAATGAACCTGCTGTCGACCTTGCCGTCTGCTGCAGTATCGCATCAAGCCTTCAGGATAAGGTAATTGACAACAAAATATTAGTTATGGGAGAAGTCGGACTTGGCGGTGAAATAAGAGGAATCGGAAATATTGAGAAGAGAATCCAGGAAGCAAAAAAATTAGGATTTAAGAAAATTATTTTGCCTGCAAACAATTATAAGGGAATTATCAACGATTCAATAAATATTCAATCTGTTGAAAGTTTAAATGAAGTTCTTGAATTGCTTTTTTGAGAGATGACTTCTCAGAAAAGTTTATATCTTCACAGTTACATTCCTATCAAACACTTCTTCAAACAAACCTTTTCTTCTATCAAGATTCCACAATTCAATGTCGGGTTTTATCTTGCTGCTGCAATGCAATTGAATTTCAACACTCTTATTTTTAACGGTTACATCAAGGCCGGATACCAACTTTCTATGAGTTCTATCAAAAGAATCTGCAATACGGAGAATCGCAGATAATTTTTTAATTATTATCTGAATATCCGAAGGTAATGCTTTAAATTCCTGGTGCCCCGATTTAGGATGACTTTTTCTATGATACCTTGCAGTATGAGCTATAATATTTATTTCATTTTCATTAAATCCAAGAAGTTCGCTATTTCTGATAATATAAAAACTATGCCGATGATGGCTTGCATGTGAAATATGGTAGCCTACATCATGAAGAATAGCTGCGGCTTCAAGATATTCCTTGTATTCATCACCAAGCTTATGCAGTTCTTTAGTTTGATCGAATAGCTGAAGAGAAAGCTTTGCAACATGTTTGCCATGCGATGTATCGTTCCGGAATGAACGGGAAAGATTATTAATACTATGCCGTCTTATATTTTCAAATCCGGGTTTCGAAAAATCCTCATGGTGCTTTTGGAGAGTATCAATAATAATCCCTTCACGCAGTGCATATCCGGAAATAGTGATTTTATCAAGATCAAATAGTTTAAAGATGGTACTTAAAATAATAATGCCTGCGGGAATAATCTCTGCTCTTTTGTCATCAATACCAGGTATCTTTTTCCTTTTTTCCACAGTTTTCCTGCTTAGGATTTCCTCTTCTATTTCAGCCAATTCTTTTTTTGTAAATACAAAATTATTTAATATACCATTCCCGGAAGAGGATTTATTTTTTGATGCACTTATCATTAAACCGGCAGACATAATTGTACCCGATGAACCAACACAAAGCTGAAAATTTGTTTTTCTGATATTATTAGCCGTTTGAAATAATTCGCCTTCAACCCAATCCCTGCATTCCTGAACCCGGGCTTTATTAACATGAAAATCGGGGAAAAATTTTTGAGTCAGCCTAACAGCACCTACTTTCATGCTAATAGAGAAGATTGGTTCTCCTTTTTTACCTATTAGGAATTCGGTACTTCCTCCTCCTATATCTACAGCTAAAATCTTTTTATCAAAAACAGGTACAGCTTTCAGCATCCCAAGGTAAATAAGACGTGCTTCCTCAACTCCGCTTATTATTTCAATATTTATCCCGGTTTTTTCATAAACCTGTTTTATAAAATCATCCTGATTACGGGATTCTCTGACGGCACTTGTAGCTACAGCACGTATACCCGCATTATGAGAGTCTGCTATACCTTTGAACCTATTTAAAGCATCCAGGGCTCTTTTAACTGCATCCGGTTTAATTAATTTTATATCACCTGAACTTCCTTCTCCAAGACGGATAACCTCCTTTTCCCGATCTACTATCTCAAAATTTCCATCTTCTTTAACACCCACAACTATCAAATGAAACGAGTTGGTTCCAATATCAATTGCTGCCAAATTTTTTGATGATGATTCCATATTTATATTTTCAATTTTTCAATGAGTTATTAACAGAAACATAAATAAAAAGATATTTAAAATTATAATAAAAGTAACAATTATAATTATTTTTACCAGGTTTTTAATTCATATAAGAATATCCATCGGAAAAACATAACGGATAAATTTTGGAGGATTTCATTTCTGGTTATCTTTTTTTAATTTTATTGCAGTAAAATTAATAGGGGGGATATTATAGCTCTATTCCTTAGAATTTTACATTATTTCAATTAATCTTAAAAAAAAGGGAAATTAAATCAGAAATGAAAAAACTTCTACTAATTCTATTTACTTTGTCCGTATCTGCATACTCACAGGATTTACCATTTCATAAAGGTGTTAACCTAACTAACTGGTTTCAAACCGACAGTCCGCAGACTATTCAATTCAATAAGTTTACCAAAAAAGATTTTGAAAGAATAAAATCACTCGGTGCCGATGTTATTAGATTACCTATTAATCTTCATTACATGACAAGCGGAGCACCCGATTATAATCTCGATCTGCTGTTTGTTTATATGCTTGACCAGGTTATAGACTGGGCTGAAGAATTGAAGATTAATCTTATCCTTGATAATCATACTTTTTCCGTAACAGAATCAACCAGCACAGATATTGATAAAATATTAATCCCTGTATGGACTCACATGGCTGAAAGATACAAGGATCGATCAAAATATATTTATTATGAAATTCTTAATGAGCCTCATGGCATTGCGGACAGTACCTGGAACAGGATACAATCTCTGACATTAAATGCCATCAGAAAAATTGACACTGTTCATACTGTAATCGTCGGACCTGCAAGCTGGAATAGTTACTATAATCTTTCAGCAATGCCTGCTTACCCCGATACAAATTTGATTTATACTTTTCACTTCTACGATCCTTTTGTATTTACACATCAGGGTGCAAGCTGGGTAAGCCCTTCATTAGTTCCTCTTTCGGGTGTTCCTTTTCCTTATAACGCAGCTAAAATGCCCCCTTGCCCCGATACACTAAAAGGGACATGGATTGAGGGAAATCTTAACAATTACATGAACGATGGAACGGTTAAACATATGCATGAGTTGATAGATATTGCTGATAATTTTCAAAAAAGCAGACACGTTAAATTATACTGCGGTGAGTTTGGTGTTTTCATGAACAATGCTCCCGACAGCGACAGGACATACTGGTACCGGGTTATCAGGGAATACCTGGAATCAAAAAATATTGCATGGACTATATGGGATTATAAAGCAGGTTTTGGAATCTTTAAAAAAGGAAGTAATGAACTTTTTGATTATGATCTTAATGTACCTCTTTTAAATTCTCTCGGATTTAATATACCGACGCAGAAGACTTATGTACTTAAACCGGATACAACAGGTTTTAATATTTATACTGATTATATTGGTGAAGATATTCTAGGCTCGGGATCAGCTGTAACTAATTTCTGGGATGATGTTGATCCTGAAAATGGTAAATTTTCAATATCCTGGACAGAAGCTAAACAATATAATGCTTTAAGTTTTGTTTTTAAACCAGTTAAAGATTTGTCTCAACTTGTCTCTGAAAACTATTCAATTGATTTTTACATGAAAGGGGTTGAGAATACTCCCCTTAATATTCGTTTCATTGATACTAAAGAAAGTGAAACCGATCATCCGTGGCGTATGCGTTACGTAATTGATTCAACTAATTTTGTATATGACGGCACCTGGAAACATATCCAGATTCCTCTTAATGAGTTTACAGAACAAGGTTCCTGGGACAATAACACATGGTATAATCCCGAAGGTAAATTTGACTGGAGTAAAATAGATCGTTTTGAGATTGTTTCCGAATATGGCGATATGGGACTTGCAGAATTGTGGTTTGATAATATAATGATTCTTGATCCTAATGCGCCTCTTTCCGTTGATAATAAAATTAACAAAAATATTTCATTTCAGTTGCTGCAGAATTACCCTAATCCTTTTAATCCTGCAACAAAGATTCAATATAATATTGCAGAAAAAAGTTTTGTTACTTTAAAAGTTTATGATATACTTGGCAGAGAAGTTGCACTGCTTGTTTCTGAACAAAAAAATCCCGGATCATACGAAGTTAACTTTAACGCATCACGTTTACCTTCAGGAGTTTATTTCTACAGGCTTATCTCGCAACCTTTGGATAATCAGGATGCTGAATACCAGGCTGTAAAGAAATTAATGCTTGTTAAGTAAAATATTATTGTTTATTGTATTTTAGTATAATATGATTACCCAGGACTACATAATGAGGATGATCGATCAGCTTGTTAAAGTATTATCCAGAATTCTCTTTCACAGGCAAAAAGGAGACTACCGTGAAGCATTTAACGATATCGATACGGCATTAAAGAAAATGATGGGTCTTGATTACAATATGATAAATTCTTTATCAAGTAAAGACATCATCTCACTGCTTGATTTTTCTAAAGATGATTCTTCGTTTACTATAAAGTGTATTGTTATAGCCAAACTGTTAAAAGAGAACGGTGAAATAAAAGAATTAAGCAGCAATGATAATTCAAATTCCAATAATGATTACCGGAAGGCATTAAGATTATATCTTGAAGGAATTATGAGAAATAATAATAATGAATTTACTTTTAGTGAATATTATCCGGATATTAAAGAACTGGCAAAAAGATTAGGAGATAATATTCCGGAAGATGTCGATATCCTGTTATCCAAATTCTATACACAGACAGGAAAATCCGCCTAAGCAATAAATATCAAATGATTCCAAAGAAAATAAAAATAATAGAAAATGCAGGGAAATGTTTATTCTTTCATTCTATGAATAAATTCAAGGTTGTTTTTACCTGATATTGTTTTGGTCTTTGAATAAAACTAAATAATTATTATTGTTGAATGAACCGTGTTTTAAATTAGGTAGTGCTGACTATACAATTATTATCATTTATTTGATTTGCCGAAACATAATAATGTAAAACATCAGGGAAAGGGGTTATAATGAAAAAATATTATTTGGTGATAATACTTTTTTTATTGTTATATAAGTCATCATTCAGCCAGGGAGAAGCCGCACTTCCTTTCTTAGAATTACAGCAGTCTCCGCTTTTACTTGGTGCAGGACAAATAGGTGTTTCAATTCCCATGAGTGATCCGCTGGGATTTTATTACAACCCGGCTCAGCTTGGATATTTTTCAAGAGATAACAATTTATCTATGCTGACATTACCTCAGAAAACAAAATGGCTTAAATACTTAGCACCTAATCTTGATCTTTCGTTCAATACTTTTGGACTGACAGCAGGTTATAATTTTAAGAAGAATTATAATTTACCGCTATCTATAGGTGCCGGATATATACATAATAAAGTTAGTTACGGTACTTTTCAAAGCTATGATGCTTTCGACTGCTATAGTTTGGGAGTAAGCTATAATTATGTTCTCCTTTTTAATTTAGGTTTTTCAATTAAATCATATGATTCTCATTTAAGTGACCTACCTGTCGGCGATAATAATAAAATTCCGGCGGTAAGCGGAAATGCATTTGATTTTGGTGCCTTAATTATTGCTCCTGTTTCAAATTTGTTTTTTGAAAATATTAAATACAACCTGGATCCGGATTCTTATATAAAGCCTAAATTTGATATTTCTCTTGGTTATTCAATTTTAAACCTTGGAAAAAAGGTTGCATATATCGATCAGTCTCAGGCAGATCCGATACCAAGAGAAGCAAGGCTGGGATATAGTCTAAATTTCGGATTAGATTTGTTTACTAATCAAACGATATTAAATGCTATTGATTATTCTTTTTCAGCGGAAGCAGAAGATATGCTCATTACTGCTAATTCATCAGGATTCAAAGAATATCAGGGTATGCTTGGAGATATAAATTTTGGAAAACACCTGATTGAGTTGAAAGGTGATCAAAATGTTGTTGTGCATCGCGGACATATTTTCAGATTATTTGAGACTATTATAATTACTTCCGGCCGATACAACGGAAGCGGCTTCAACAACTATAAATCAAATGGTTTCGGTTTTTCTTCCGAAGGGATTTTCAAATTATTAAGCAGATCAATTGATAATAGTGCTATCGGATTTATTTCAAATCACCTGGTTATTGAATATTTTCATTCGAACAATTTTGTAGATACCAATTTTGAAACCAATTTCCAGGGACTTGCTTTTTATTTTAAAAATTTCAGCCTCTAGTTAAAAATTAATTTAAACCTTTTTATATTCTTCTTATAAAAAATGGCGTTATTTAATGATGCCATTAAATTTTTCACCCTCTTTTTCCAGTAAAAAATTTAGTTTCAGTTAAATCTTAATCTCCCACCCGGGTTCATATTCACGTGACCAGTATTTCATTGCTTCTTCATCATTTAAAATATGTGCATTTTCTTTATTCAGATTAAGAGTCCGGTTAAGCTTCCATGCAATATTTGAAAGCAGCAGTATAGTTACACTTATATTTCCCTCATTAATAGGCGAATGCAGTTTTTCTCCATCCCTGATTCCATTTACAAAGTTCTGGAAATGTGCATCCGTCATACTATCCATACTTAAAAGATCCTGTGTTGAATTTTTCTCATCGGATTTTTTAAATGATTCTAATAATTTATCATCTAGATCAAAAACATCATAGCCGTCCCTGTCAATAACAACGGTCCCTTCTGTTCCATGAATTGCAGCACCCCGACCGCGTCCGTACTGCTTTTTACCATTACAGCTTAAACCTTCCCAGGTAATCATTTTATCATCATATTCATAGCTGGTAACCAAAGTATCATAAAATTCCCAGTCATCTTTAAACTGATATCTTCCTCCCGAGGCACTAACAGAATTCGGGTAATCAACACCAAGCGCCCACCTGCAAAGGTCGACTTCATGTGTTCCGTTATTCAATGTTTCCCCGGTTCCCCAATTCCAGAACCAGTGCCAGTTATAAGGATGAATATTATCTTTATATGTTCTCCTTGGTGCAGGTCCCTGCCATAGTTCCCAATTAAGATATTCAGGTACAGGTACCTCCTTCCCGGTTCCAATAGATTTTCTGGTATTACTATACCACGCTTTACCGTAATACGGTCTCCCTATCAATCCTTCTTTTATCCTTTTCATCATTTTAATTGTATAATCAGAAGATCTCTGTTGATCTCCCATTTGAACAAGCTTGTTATATTTTTTTTGAGCTGGAACAAGCAGCTCTCCCTCACGAGGATTATGGCTGCACGGTTTTTCAACATATACATGTTTTCCTGCCTGCAATCCCATGATAGCCATCGGGGTATGCCAATGCTCCGGTGTAGCAATTGTTATGGCATCTACATCTTTAGATTCCAGCATTTTCCTGAAATCTTTTTCAACCGCAGGATTTTGGTGATATTTCTCTTTTGCAACTTTAGTAAACTTATTTAATATCATTCTATCTACATCACAAATATAAGTGACTGCTGTATTGCTGCATGCACTTACACTTTCTAAATGAGCATAACCTCTTCCATTCAAACCAATAATTGCAAAGTTTACTCTGTCATTTGCTCCTAAAATCCGGCTGTAGCTTTTTGCATTTAATCCAACGGCTAAACCGGCAGAAGCTATTGAGATGTTTTTAATAAAATCTCTCCTGGTTTGTTTCATTTGTTCTCCATGCTAAATTTGAAACATGATTTCAGGTTAATTTCAATTCCATTAAATTACTGCTAAAATACCTCTGACATACCCCACAGATTCAGCAACACCGGGTAAAGGATCCTCTTTGTCTTTTTCATACTCAAATGCCACTGTTCCTTTGTAGTTATATTTTTTTATCGTTCTTAAAAATTCCGGTATATCAATTATTCCTCTTCCGATTTCAATTGTATCGCCGTCGGGAGAAGCTTTACTGACATCTTTCATGTGAATATCAAATATTCTATCGGAAAATTTCTCAAATGCTGATGACGGATTAATTCCAAGGCGCATTGTATGGCCAATATCCAGACACATCCCCATCCTTTTATCCAGATTTTTTATTTTTTTATAAACACTTTCAGGACTGGGAAATTTTTTATCTCCGGGTCCGTGATTATGAATGGCAAGTTTAATATTAAAGTCCTTAACCTTTTGTTCTGCAGCCTGAAGAAGTTCAATTTCCGGTACCCCGATGATTATTTCAATATCGGCTTCTTTTGCATATTCAAATGCACGGTTTACTTCGTCTTGATTTGTCATATAAATAACACCAGCCCCATATAACTTTAAACCGGCATCATTAATTTTTTCGACAGCTTTTTGAATTTGATCTTTAGTGCTGTTCAAAGGCAGGTGCATATCTTTTAATGATAATCTTTTCAAATCCAGGCGTTTTGTCATTTGAATGACTTCTTCCAAAGAAAAATTTCTGAAAGTATAGGAAGTTAAGCCAAGATTCAGTTTTTCAGTTTTATATGCATTTTCTTTAAAAATACTTTTTGATATCGGATTTGCAAATCCTTTAAAAGACGAAACAGCCAATCCCGCTCCAGTGAGTTTTAGAAAATTTCTTCTCGATTGATTTCTGCTCATTATAAATTCCTCTTTAAGATTTAATAATTCAGAGCACCTTAATTTTTATATTCTTAAACGAGACTTCATTACCGTGGTCCTGCAGCAATATATATCCTGATTCAGCTTCACCGAAATTCGGCCAATCTTTATATTTACTTTTAGCAACTAATGCTCTCCAGATCTGATTTCCTCTTTCATATTCAAGGACTTTTCTGCCGTTCAGCCAATGTTCCACATGATTACCTTTAACAATAATTTCTGCCGTATTCCATTTCCCCACTCCGTTAAATTTTTTATTCTCAGCAGGAATTAAATCATAAAGGGAGGCAAGCGTACGATTTCCTTTTGCTCCTAACTTTGCGTCCGGATGTCTTTCATCGTCAAGTATTTGATACTCGCAGCCAATGGCTGAGCCCGGACCTTTATTTAAATCAGGATCAACAAAATATTTTATACCGCTATTTGCTCCGGGCGTGATTTTAAAGTCAACTTTCAGAATAAAATTTTTATAAGTATCAACAGTTATTATATCCCCACCGTTTGCGGATTCGGCTCCGTTAGAAGCCAGCACAGTTAAGACTCCGTCTTTAATCTGCCATCCTTTTGCCGGGAAATGGTCGAGCTTTGCTCCTCTCCATTCTTTAGAAGTTTTTCCATCAAATAATAATTTCCAGCCTTCTTCTTTTTCTTTCTTGGTCAAAGTATTATCTTTTGGGGATTGAACATGTACAGATTTCTCCTTCTCTTTAAATTGCAAATTAGAACCTATTTCATTGCCTTTAATTTTACCCATAGAAAAAACCAAGATCATTATTATTATAAATGATTGGAACAGAATGTTATAAAAATTGTATTTGTTTATTCTCATTTAATTAAGCCTTTCGAATTTCATTAAAAGCACACAGATTATTTCTATAATCGGGAAATTCGTTTTCTTTATTTTCATTTCCTTTACCTAATTTTACAAAATTTTTATATCAAATAAATTTCCCAAAGAAAAAATTTTAATATTTTTTTGTTATAACAAAAGACCTTCGGTATTATCAATTTTTTAAGTTGTAAAAATCCTTATTGCTATTTTCATTTAATAAGTTTAGATTGAAATAAATAATTAAGGGAACTCTAACAGGGGAATAATGAAGGCATTTTTAATTATAATAATTTTATTTTCATCACTTTTTATAAATTCATGCGAAGAAGAGTCGATTCAGCCACCGATAGAAGAATCAATAAAAATTATCCAGCCTGTTAATAATTCCACTGTTCACGATTCGGCAACTATAATTGTTCAAATTAACAATTCGAAAAAAATAGTACGAACGGAAATAAATATTGATCATGATACAACTATAGTATTTACCAAACCTCCTTTTACTTATTTATGGAATACTTCCTTATATAACGACGGAAGCCAGCACCTAATCGAAGCAGCAGCTTATAGCAAGAATAGTGAAGTTATAAATGCTAAACCGGTAATTATTTATGTATCCAGGTTTATACCTAGAGATTTAAGTGCATTGTTAATTTCCGATACTACAATTCAATTGAATTGGATTGATAATTGCAACTTTGAAACAGGTTTTGAAATTGAGGAGGCAGTAGGTGATTCTTCTTTCATCAATGTTGCTCATGTTGATTCAAACGTAACCGGTTATATCATTAAAGGTAAATTTGATGACACTACAAAATATCTTTTCAGAGTAAGAGCAAAATCAGGTACTTTATTAAGCGGTTACTCTAACATTGCTTCAACCGAAATAGCAATGAATCCCCCTTCAAATATCCGGATTATTTTTACTTCAGATACTACTGCGATAATTCACTGGATTGATAATAACAATTTTGAAGATGGCTACAGTGTATTCGGAGAAGGAGGAAATCATACTTCTCTTCTCGCAAAAGTTCCCCCCAATTCAACATCTGCAAATATAAAAGGTCTTTTCCTGATAGGGCATTTGTATGGTTTTAAAGTTGCCGCCACTTATAATGAAATAATCTCTTATTCAGAAACTATCTGGAAGCCATTTACATTAAATCCTCCAATTTCTTTAATGATAAAATCTTTGTCCGATAATTCAATTCAACTTTCATGAGGCAGCAATAATAATTTTGAGACAGGGTTTATCATTGAAAGGAAAACTAGTAACTCAAATTATTCAACAATAGCAGATACAAAATACGGTCAACTTAACTATACTGATAATAACTTGATAATCACAAATTCTTACACATACCGCGTATTTGCACGGACAGTTTATAATATGTCAAGCCCATCCAGCGAAATAAATATTGATTATACTCCTTATCTTTCACTTAACCGTCAAGTTAAAGCTCCATCTGCTATTGCCTCCTATAGCATAAGCAAAGATTACAGTATAATTGTAATGGGTGGATATTCAAAAAAAGGTATTGTGAGTTATGTATTAGATTTTAACAGTGGAAACCTTTTGCAAACACTTTATACCGCTGATTCTCTCGATCATATATTTCTTTGTACGGCAATAAGCAATGATAAATCAATAGCTGCGGCAGGAAGTTACGATAATTATACCACCATCTGGAATTTGGATGATGGAAGCATCAATAAAAGGTTATTCACGGGCACTTATACAACAACATTATTAATTAGCCCATTAAATGACAGATTGGTCGCTTCAAGCGCAGGTAGAGCTACATTCTGGGATTATACAAAAGGTAATTTATTAGAAATGATTTCCACTAATGACAGGATGAATCCCGACATATCGATGAATACAAGCGGTAATCTATTGGCTTTTGGAGTAACAGACGATATAAAAATCATCAACACCACTGATGGAAATATTATTTCAACATTAAACAGTCCCGGTCGAAACTCAAATTTAACATTTTATAATAACTCGACTAAATTAATATCTATAATCAGTAATGTAATCAGGACTTTTGACCTGAATACTAATTCATATACCGAATATATCTCAGATGGTACATGGTATGAAGCAGCAATAGAAGCAAATCAAAAATATTTAATTTTATATAGTAATAACGTAATTGGTATTTTTGATATACTCAAAAACAGTTTTATTAATCTGCAAACAAATATGGATCTATACGGTATTACTTCATTACCGGGGAAAAATCAATTTATCGGTATAAGAGGTTTTTATTTTAATATTTTTGATTTTAATTACAGGTGGCAGGTTCCGTTAAATTAAATACTACTGGCTAATCTTTCGCATAATCATCCGTAAAATTCTTTTTTTTCCAAAGAAAATCTGAAATTATTAATATTTATAATAAATTGTAATGTATAATTAAATTAATTTTTCCATCCGGTAATTAGAGCAGAAAGGCATCAAATAAAATATAAAAAAACTTGGGGGTTATAATGGTAATTAGTCGTAAATTTTCAGATCTATTCTTTTCTATAATATTAATATCCTTGTTTCTAAACTGTCATAAATCATTCGCCCAGGAAAATACTTCAACTTTACAGATGCGAGATTCCATAATTTCAGCAGATAAAGAAATCATAAGTAGTGTAAAATATTGTGCTTTAATAACTATTGATTCAACCGGATGTGCAGACATAAGGACATTGAATCCATTCCCACCTGAAGATGATATGAGTATCTGGATGGCTACAAACAGCCGTTCAAGAAAGTATAATGAAATTAAAAAGAATCCGAATGTTACTCTCTATTATGCAAACCATAGTAAAGCCGATGGTTATGTAGCAATAAAAGGAAAAGCAGTTCTTGTAAACGATACAACTGAAATTATGAAAAGAAAGAGAGACTACTGGGTGCAGGCTTTTCCGGATTGGAAATACCTCGTCCTAATCAAAGTTATACCTGAAAGATTAGAGGTAATTAATTATAAAAGAAAGTTTAATAATAGTGATGTAACATGGAAAGTCCCGGCAATAGATTTTTAATATTGCTGAATATTTTTCATTTTAATTAACTGTTACCGTCAAATTGATTACTGAATTTGTATAGTGCAGTCTGCAGGTTACAATATTACATGATTCCTCGATTGAGAAACCTTAACCATTAGTTGAGTTTTATTTCTTTTGAATGACAAATTGAATTTTTTAATGATATAGATGTGAAGACAACAGCTTTAAGAAAATTAGAAGAGGATAAATTAAACAATATCAGCATTATTAATTTTATAAAAAATAATCCGTTAACCAGTATTGAAATTGTAGGTAATTCGGTTTTGGTAAAAGGGAAGAGTGATCGTGAATGGATTTATATAAGCTGCAATAATGAAGACGAATTAAATGTCATAAAAAATAAACTTAACAATGATGATGCTAATTTTGGTGCAATAGATGACTGGATGATTACGACTCTTGCACAGGGGAAAAAAATTATATGGGATATACCAGTACAGCAGTTTTATTTACCTGACAATATAAATTTGCCACCTGTTAATTATGAAACTTTACCTTTAACCATAGGGGATTCTCAAGCAATATATAACAACTATAATTTAAAAGAATTTATCTCCATAGAATATATAACACAAAGAATTAGAAAAGGAATAAGTGCCGGAATATATAAAGATAATAAACTGGTTTCATGGGGAATAACACAAGATGACGGAGCTATTGGTTTTCTGCATATACTGGATAATTACAGAGAAAAAGGGTATGGATATAAGGTTGTATTATCAATGGTATATAAACTGGTAAAAAATAGAAATCTACCGTTTGCTTATATAGAGCCGTCAAATGAAAAATCAATAAATTTATTTCTAAAGCTTGGATTTAAAAAAAATAAAAGGGCACATTGGTTTCAAATTAAGTGAATATATTAAATATACCCTATCAACTAGTCTATCAAAGATAACAGAAGGTAAGCAACCCGGTTTGAAAAAATGGTTTATAAGTGATAAAAGGCACTCCATTCTAATTATCTAAGAATCACCAATAACGATCACGCATCAAACTTAAGCTTTTTGATATAATGGGATGTATTTTTTTATGAAGTCCGTATTTTATCTCTTGAATATGAAATTCACAATAATTAATGTTGAACCCATGTTTAACCGACTACCCTATCAATTAATCCTGTCTCTTCATTTATAGAAAGAGTTTATCTATGAGGATTGTACTAAGTTATGTAACTATAATTTTCCTGACTCTATTTATAAGCAAAGGATTTTGCCAGGAAAAAATCGGTTCAGCAGCACCGGACTTTGAAGGCAAAACAATTAAATCCAAAGAAATAAAATTATCCGATTATGCCGGTAAAGTTGTATTAATAGATTTCTGGGCAAGCTGGTGTCCTCCATGCCGTAAGGAAATGCCTGCACTAATAGATTTTTACGATTCGCATAAAAATCCCAAATTTGAATTGATAGCAGTTAATATTGATGATAAAAAAGAAAATATGCAGCATTTTCTTGATAATCTTTTTCCTGAGCCGGAATTTCCTATAATAGCAGATCATAACCAGAAAATCCCTCCATTATTCAATATTGAGGCAATGCCTACTACAATTTTTATTGATAAAAAAGGTAAAATACGTTTTTGGCACAATGGTTTTAAGATTTCTTATATAAATGAATTTAATTCAGAATTAACTCAATTATTGAAAGAGAATTAAAAGTGATAACCAAAATCCGGATATTATTGCTGCTTGCAGCTTCCCTGTTCCTTTATGGATGTGCAACAGTAAAACCCTGGGAGAAGGAAACCCTTTCAGATCCAATAATGATTATCGATGAAAATCCCATCAATCAGGGGATAAAAGAACATTTCCTCGATTACAGGGAAGGAGTGGAAGGTGCTACGGGCGCAGAAAGCGGCGGTTGCGGGTGTGGATAAAAAAATCATACTGTCCATCCTATTCTTTATTATCCTTAGTTCAATTAGTTTCGCACAACTGCTACCTTCAAACGAAACACAAGTAAATTTTAGCGGCTATTTCGACAGCTTCAATGTTCAGGTTTTATACCCAAGTATTTCGATAACCAAACGGGTATCAGAATCTACAAGCATTAATGCAAGATACCTTGTCGATATGATTACCGCCGCATCTATCAGAAGCAATAGTCCAAGCAGCAGCAATTCTTCAGCTCTTAATAAAGTGGATGTAGTAACCTCCGCTTCAGGAAGAACAATCAGCGGAGGCAGCGGCGGATATGGACCCCCTACTTTTGATGAAGTCCGTCATGAATTTAACCTCGGAGTTACTCATGTATTCGGTAAAACAATTTTATCTGCTGACGGTCTTTACAGTACTGAAAGTGATTACACTTCATCTACTCTTATTGGAAATTTAACCCAATATTTTGCAGAGAATGATGCAACTGTTCAATTAGGTATTGTTAGAAGCTGGGATAAAGTATTTCCCAAAACCAAAACCTGGAAAAAGGATAAGAACGTTACTACAATCAATGCTAATTTTTCACAGGTTATATCTAAGAATTTAATTTTTCAACTACTCACTACATATACCGATAATAACGGACTTCTATCTGATAACTACAAATTGGTTCCCATTTCAATTAATGGTACCGACAGCTTATTCGATCCGATTCATCCCAACCTCCGGATAAGACGTGCAGCGGCTTTTTCTTTTAAATACCGGTTAACTGATGAATCATCGATACAAGCTGGGTACAGGTTTTATTGGGATTCCTGGAATATTAATGCCAATACTTATTCTGCAAACTATGAAAGATATTTATCCAGTCATGTAATTTTAGGTGTAGGGTGGAGAACTAATTTTCAGACCCAGGCATTTTTCTTTAAACCAAAATACTTAGCACCGGAGCAGTATATGACAACGGATATTAAGCTTGATGCCGGTAGTTCAAATGAATTGCAATTGAACCTTACATTGCTTGGAGGAGAAGGAGAGAATTTTCTTCCATTCCTGGAAGACGACCGTGTCCAGTATATTTTTAATCTTGATTTTTATTCCCGGCATACCAATTCGCCCTACTGGTTCAATCATTTGAATAATTTGTTCGCCACAGATTTTAATATTGGTATAAGATATCGCTACTAACGATCATTATAAAAATTATCAGGATTTTAATTTTAATAAAATAATTTTGGAAGGAACAAAAAGATGAAAAGACGGGAGTTTTTAAAATACGGCTCTTTAATCCTGCCTGCTACTGCTGCAATGGGAGTTATTAATCCTTTTACTAAAAAAGTATTTGCTGCTGTAAAACCTGCTGATTCTTTTTCATTATCTGTTATTACCGATAAACCGTCAAAGACTATTCATATAATTGAACAAGCTATAAAAAATTCTGAATTCGGAAAAAGTACTTTACAGTTTTCAGAATATTTGCTGAAAGGAAGACATGTAGGAGATATCGCCTATATCAAATCCCGGAAGTTGATTGATTACCATAAAGAATCTGATGAATTTTCCCGGCTTCTTGATGAAAGTGCGAATACTCTTTCGCTTCCAAGGACTTTGGATGATCCGTTTCTGCTGCAATTCTCTTCGGAGCATAATTTACTTAAGCCAGGAAATGTAAATATCTTCAGCGGGGATGTACTAACCAAACAATTGCCGCTCGATAAAGATGTTGACCATTTTAGAGTCAATGGTTTTAAAGGGTATGTAGATATTAGAATAAAGAACAAATATGTAAGTATAACCTCTGCAACATGCAGGCATAAAACATGTATGAACATGGAGCCAATATCAAAACCGGGTCAGAATCTGATTTGTATTCCAAATCAGATAAACATTACAATCGCCGGAAAGAGCTCTCTGGGGGTTGACAGTATTACTTTTTAATTAAATGTAAAAGCAATGAAATTTATTAAAGGACTTTACATCCTAATTACAATATTACTATTCACAATCAGCATAAATGCACAAACCGATACAACTACGTATAAAGTATCGGTTATGAAATATTTAATGGGAACTACTGTTGAAACTACAGCGAGAACTAAGGATGTAAACCTGTGTAAGCAAGCCTTTATAGCCGAATATAACGAGATGCAGCGAATTGAAAATTTATTAAGCTGTGAAAAAGATAGTAGTGAAATATCTGCCATAAACCGTGCCTCAGGTCTTCATCCTGTTAAAGTCAGCGACGAAACATTGGAAATGGTAAAACGTGCAAAAGCCTACTGCAAAAAATACAAGGGTGTATTTGATGTAACTATCGGACCATTATCTGATTTGTGGGGATTTAGTACAGATAAAGAAATAGTTCTTCCAAAGGATAAAACAATTAAAGCATTAGACAGGTTAGTCAATTATAAATATTTGGAAATAAATGAAACAGATACAACAGTATTCCTGAAGAAAAAAGGGATGTCGATTGATTTAGGTGGAATCGCAAAAGGGTATGCAATTGACAGAGGCTCTGCTGTTTTAAAAAAATGGGAAATTACAAATTTTATTCTCAATGCCGGCGGTGATATTTACGTTTCAGGAACTAAAGATAAAGAAACCTCATGGAAAGTCGGAATAAAACATCCGAGAAAAAATAATGATCTTATTGCAGAATTTAATTTAAAAGATTATGCAGTTGCAACCAGCGGAGATTACGAAAGGTTCAAAATAATTAATGGTATACGGTATCATCATATTCTTAATCCTGCTACAGGCTACCCGGGAAGACTATCACAGAGTTCAACAGTACTTGCTCCAACTGCCGAAGAGGCAGATGCTACCGCAACATATGTATTTCTTGTAGGCTGGAAGGAAGCATTAACGGATAAAAGTTTAGATTACCCACTATTAATGGTATCATCAGACGGCACAGTCCATTATAACAAAGTATTTCAGAAAAAATATAATTTGGAAATGATTAATTAAACTGAATTGCCGACAAATTCTCGATGAAGTAATTTCATAATAACTCATTTAAAGTTTAGGTCATATGACCATAGGAGATTATTTTTAATAATCAAAAATGAGGTTCTCCTATGGATAAAATTAATAATCATGATTCTTATGGTCTTAAACGTCTTGAGTCTAAGAACGCTAAAAATGCTATCATTCAGAAGCTGTCTCAAGATTTTAACCTTACACCTATTATTGCTGAAGCTTTTTATAAACAAGTATCTATTTACTTCCAGCAGCATTCAAACATCACCCTCTCTAGTGGCGAAGTTTCCTATGAAGCCGTTTGCTCGTCTGAACCTGCAGGCAAACACATAAGGCTTACTCAAAAAATAACTGTACGTTTAAGACTTATGGATATTAACACCGATTTTGACGTCCTGGCTAATTACGGCCTTGCCGGTATGAGAAGGCATCGTATTGAGCGCCTTACCAGGCAAGCCTATGACCAAGGGGGATTGCTTACCTATGAAGACTTAGCTCTGCTGTTGACTACTTCTCCGGCTACTGTTAAAAGAGATATTTTCTTCCTACGTAAAGAAGGTAAATTTATTATGACCAGAGGTACTAAGCTCGATATGGGACCAGGTCTTTCTCATAAATCCATTATTCTTGACCTCTATTTCAAAGGCTATTCTTTTACCGATATTGAACTTAAAACAAATCATTCTGAGACTTCCGTTAAAAGATATCTCTCCGATTTTATTCAAGTTGCTTCTCTTTACAGACAGAAGTTTTCTCTTCAGCAAATTAGGATTATTGCTCAAAAATCAGATCGCCTTATTAGAGAGTATTGCCAAATCTACGATATCTACTACAAGCTTGATAATAAAAGACTTCTTGATATCCTTTCTCCACAACCGGCTGATACCGATTCTAAAAAAAAATCCGGCATTTCTTCCCGCAGAGGAGGCAAAAACAATGAGTAAAGCTTTAACCAAAGAACAATTACAGCTTAAGAAATTTAGAAGACTCTCTGATAAATCTCTTGAACAGCTTCTTTTACATAGATTCTTAAACAACTACGGCTACGATAGAGGCGAGATTACCGCTAAGGCTATCATTAACGATATCCTGCAGCTTATCAATGATTATTTCCTCGTCTCCTCCATTGACAGCGACCTGCATCATGTTAACTATGGACAGCTTGTCTGGATGGCTGTTCCGGTCGACGAGTTTCCACAAAGGTCCAAATCCATTGCCGCTACACGCCTCAAACCGGTTATTCTTTCCTTTATTACCGATGAAGATATCTCTCATATTGCTCATGGCTTTGATTCTAAATCTCTGCGTAAGAACAGATTGATTAGATGGACAGATCAAGCCTTTGACCAAGGTGCTTTACTTACTCAACTTGACCTTGCTATTCTGCTAGGCATCACCGATTCTGTTGTCAGCCAATATGTACAGGAGATTCAAACCCAAGGGCATTTGCTTCCTACTAGAGGAAATATTCATGACCTCTCCGGAGCTATTACACATAAAAGAGAAATTATTACACTCTATTTACAAGGCTATCTTACGCCTGATATTGCCTTAAAGACTAATCACTCTAAAGAAGCTGTCGACCGATACATTAAAGATTATCATCGGGTTGAGATCCTCTGGGTTCATGATATTAAAGATCCCCATAAGATCTCTCATTTATCCAGACTTTCTAAAAGAGTCGTTCAGCAGTATATTGATCTTTTACCAGCTAAACTGAAAAACAGCATGTCAAAGAACAAGGATTCTTAATTATGTTTTTTTATTTTTACTCTACTATTTGTTTTTCGTTCGTTTTTTACTCCTCCTATGGTCATATGATACTATTTTAAAAGCATCATTTTCTTCGTAGAAGTATAGTCATTAATTCTTAGTTGATAAAAGTAAATTCCGCTTGGAAGATTCGAACCGTTAAATTTAATTTCATAGTTTCCTTTACTCATCATTTTATTTACCAATAATTCAACCTCTTTACCTAAAATATCATATACTTTTAATGTAACATAACCGCTTTGAGGAATTTGATATTTTATTGATGTTGTTGGATTAAATGGATTCGGATAATTTTGATACAATTTAAAATCTTTAACGCAAGCAAACTGCTGTTCTGATATATCTGTAGCTATTGTATCCAAAGGAATTGTCCCGCTTAAATAATACCCGGTTAAAGAATCTCTAATTGTAAATTTCAGACTATCATTGAAAGACCATGATTGGTTTTCAGGTAAATTCGCTGCAAGTTTGTTTCCGTTTAACGGATCCGGTAATATTTTTTGTTCAGTTAAAGTAGTTTCATTATCTCCCGTAATTTCCAGCTTTACGTTTAGATAATTTTGAGGATGAGAGACAACAAATGCTAATTCAGCAGTATCACCGGTAATCTTAAAATCTGCAAGAATTTCATCATTCGCATTAGTTACGTTAGAAATACCGACTGTCGGAAAATAAGTTTCTTTCCAATGCTTTTCCGAATTCATAGCAAATTCTGCAGGAACAAAAAACTCATTAGAATTACCTGCCCAAAGTTCAACATAAGGTCTGTGAGTTTCATTAGGATCTTCAAATGGATCAATATTCTGACTTTGCTGGTAACCCCATGCCCAGATTTTAATTCCGGGAGTAATATTATTGTCGGCTATTCTAAAGAAACCTTCTTCATTATTATGGTTTATTACTCCCCAGAAATTTTTATTTGGATCATTCCATGCATAAGCAATTCCGTCGTTTGTCCAGTTTTTCCAAAAACGAAGTTTCGTAAAAGTATAAATTCCTGACTGGCCAGGTATTCTTTTTTCCTGTGCTGCAATATCCGGGTACCAGGAAGGAATTTTCACTTCAGAAGTAGGAATAATTAATTCTGTTCCATTTGTACACCTCTGATTTCCCGGTTCTGATCCCGGTGCCAGTGTAAGACAAGTCCAATACTCATAATTCAAATCCGTGCTAGAATCATTATATAAATCAATATTTGCTTGTAACGAACCTGCACCTTTAACCAGAGTCACGGTATAATTACACTTTATATTTGTTTTACCATACTGCCATTTACCAAGATTTATATCCTGCAATTGAACTGTATCCTGCCATGTCATCTGCAGGCTGACAGTATCCGGAGTTTCTTTCAGAAAACTATATTTCCATGGTAAAAGCCATGCCTTGCCGTGTTCAGGCTCAGGCAACGTGGGGAAAATCCCGCCATAAACCATTAGCCATTTATAATAAAACCAGTCTTCACCAACTCCGTAGGGAGCACCGCAGGGATTTAGATAAAGTTCTTCTTTCCCGGTAAGCTTGTAGATCATAGAAATTATACGCGCGCCGAATTCAGGAACAACAGTTACTTTCAAATATTCGTTTTCAAGAATGATTCCGGTAAATATTTTTGAAACAGTATCATATTCAGTACTGGTATTCCACTTAATAGTATTATCATCATTTAATTCATATTTAAATGTATGCCAAACAATCGAAGTATCTCTCGAAATAACCTGAGCCATTAACACAGATGGTATAAAAATTAGAAAAAAGAATAGGAACTTCTTCAAAACAACTCCTTCTGAATTTATTCATATATCTGCCGGTATTAAAAAATCATTGTGATAATACCATGAGCAGGATCCGAATACCTGGCTACTTTTCCATCTATCCATGCCTGGAAATTGCGATCTGCATCGCTGACATTTAAAATAATAACCGCTACTTTTCCATCAGGATTCTTAAAGGCAGTAGCAATAAAATTATCACTGCTTGAAGTACAAGCGATTCTTAATGCACCCGGTTTTACAAACCTTGAAAAGTGACCGAACATATAATAAGTAGGACTGTATATCAGTTTTCTTGTTTTGGTATTAAAAGTGCATACATTTTCCCCTCTGAATTCTCCACCGGCATGACGCGGTCCTCCATTTTCATTTAGCAGCATATTCCAATAAACGAATCCCTGTGTCCAGTTATTCAAATCCATTATCATATTTTTTGCGAGTCGGAAAGCGTCACTCCAGTTTCCGCCTACTCCCGCTTCAGTATATAAAAGTCCCTTATCCGGAAATGCATCATGCACCATTCTGACGTTGTCAAAATGATCTCCAACATACCAATGAAAACCCATTCCCCATATATATTTGGAAGCCTCCGGATCATTATAAGCAACTTGCGCACGCTGGTACATGATACCTCTGTTATGATCCCAAATCATAAGTTTTAAATTTTGCAATCCGTTTTTCTCTAAAGTTGGTCCAAGATAATTTCTTACAAAATCTTTTTCTTCTTTTGCAGTAAAGATGCATGATTCCCAAACCTGAACCGCCATTGGTTCATTTTGTACTGTAAGACCCCAGATAGGAATACCTTCTTGCTCGTACGCTTCAACATATTTTACAAAATAATCTGCCCATGTTTGAAAGTATTCCGGTTTAAGTTTTCCACCATAAAGCATGTTGTTATTCGTCTTCATCCATGCCGGGGGGCTCCAGGGAGAGGCAAATATTTTAATATTTCCCTGTGTAGCTTTTAAAGCCGTTTGTATTAACGGCAAACAATTCTTCCTGTCATGATCGATTGAAAAATGTTTTAACTCTTTATCTCCTATTACATCATCATAAGTATACATTTCATCTGAATAATCGCAGCTATGAATAGTCGTACGGCAAAGAGTATACCCGTTCCCTTCAACAGGATCGAAATGCGCCTTTATAAAATCTTCTTTTTGCTCTTTCGACATTTGTGAAAAAACGACAGCAGTTGCATCTGTAAAAGCCCCTCCAAAACCTTTGATACTCTGAAAAGTTTTATCCGGATCAATAAATATTGTCGGGTAATTTTCATCGGGTTGCTCTAAAGTCTCCAATGCCCGATAGTTATGATCTGCCAATAACTCGGAGTTAGATTCTGCTGTTAAATAAATTCTTGCCTGGACATAATCAGTATTTTGGCTGTAAGCGTTAGAATAAAAACAAAAGATTAGAATTATAGAAATTAGAATAGTAAAGAGATTCATTAACATTTTGTTCATAATTTCACCTTTGAATCTACTTTAGTTACTGATATAATATTTTTATTAAAATTATATTAAACACGGTAGAATATTTTTACTGACCGCTTTAAATAATTAAAATGAGCCAATAATTTTCATTATTTAATAGATATTATATTGATTAATCAGACATCAGCTACCTGGTTAAATCCCGTCCGCTATTAATAGTATTAATCTTGTACAATGATGATCTTGCAAGAATGAAAAGAATGCTTCTGTCTTTTCCCCCGAACACAATTGAAGCTGGTCTTTCCGGTACTTTTATTTCATCAATTTGTTTTCCTGATGAATCATATACAAATATATTTCCTGCCGGTATATAAACATTCCCTTTAGAATCCACAGCAACATCAAGTTCGCCTCTCTCTGCAAATAATTTTGGATTGGAAAGTGAACCATCAGGATTGACAGAAAACTTGTAAGTCTTCTGCCCGAATTCATCAGCCATATAAAAAGGTTGATCCGGCACAGCTTTTCGCAAAGAATATGCACGACGTAGATCTTCACACTGAGGAATAAATGTAGTACCGTCAGGAGAGACAAACTGCTCTTTCAGGGGATCAAATGATTCCTTCTGGAAATATCTTAAATATGCAGTATATGATGAATGTGTAACGGGTGGATTATCTTTTGTATAAGTAGTTACAGTAAGAAAGTCATGCTCATCCCGCCATCTGTGTGCTGGTAATACTGCAATTTTTGCATTATGTGAACCTGGCGGTACCGGTTTGAGAACCCGGAAATTATCTTCAGTACTATCAGGATTAAATGCAACTACTTTCCCTTCATTTGTAGTTACAAGCAGATTGCCTGATTGATCGAATACAAGTGCCGCAGGAGTAATTAGAAGTTCCCGGATAAGATTTAATTTTTTTTCTTCCGGAGACCAACGATAAATCTTACGCCACCGTGAATCTGTAAAATATATATTTCCATTACTATCAACTGCAGCACCATCAATAAACTCGAATCCCCCTGCCACTTTTTCAACATTAGCACCAGGAGAAACAATTGCCGGATTATGTTTGATGACATATTTTTTAGGCGGTTTACCGGATATATTTAATCTCGCAATTTCTCTTTCCCTTATCTGATAATTATGTGTTTGATCAAAAAGAGTATTATCATAAGAAAATTTGCCCGGACTGTAAACATGTATTCCGTTGAATTCTATATTCTTACATGAATTCATAACTACGCCGTTAAGATACGGACTAATCATCCTTATAACACGGTAAAGGTATAAATTTGCAAATGTTATGTTGCTTGAGTTTTCTATCCTTAGAGGTAATGCATGAGGACTTTCAGCACTCTCTTCTTCCATCTGCATATCATAAATTTTCCAGTTGGATACATTTCTAATAATGACCTCATTTCGAACATGATGTTCTATAGACGTTGCATAAAGGCGTCCCGGAGTAGTAGTGTTGGAGATATAAATTCCCGCCTCTGCAAATGTGTTAGGTGTCCAGATATCCTTAAATGTTCCACCGCCGCCATTGGTGATCCATAAGCTCCAATACTGCGAATCCCATTTTCGATTTTTAAAAGCCGTACCGCTGCGTGTTTCATTATATACCGGAACTCCCGAACCATCAGGATTATATGTTCCGTGACCGCCTATAAAACGTATATCATTCATATAAGAATTTGAATCTGCCATCCATTTAGCTGCAACAGTACGATTATTAAAGGCTCCAGGATCTAATCCGATTCCTGTAATTATATTCTCTCCTTCTTTAGGAGCCTCAATTAATGCTTGGGGACTTCCAATTCCTTCAAATCCGGGTGATTTATCAGCCAGAACTATTTGAGTTGTTATCGGATTAAGTCCTATCAGAATTGTCTTTTTTTTAAGTGCAATAGTTTGCGTTACAAGATAGCGCCCCGTAGGCAAATAAATTGCTTTATATTTTGAAATCGCTTTTTTCAGAACTTCCGTATCATCAGTTACCCCGTCTCCTTTTGCTCCTAATGAGGAGATATTCACCCAATCTTTACATGGTGGAAGTTGAGGTATATCGGATTTCATCAGTTCAGGAATTTTTCTTAAAGGAGTAAATTTATTTGTAGTTTTTATTTCCGGGGCATAACCAAGATCAGCAATCTGCATCCCGTGACTAAAATCAGTAACACAATAAATTTTATTATGAATCTTAATTTCTCTTTTACTTTCACGGAAAAATGCGAGGATAGGAGTATTGATACACACGACATTTTTTAAATTAAATTGAGGGCGTGCATTATATTCATCACTAATAACTATTGCGGGGCCACTGATATTTTCGAAACGTGAATCCGTTAAAAAAAGTTCTTCTGCACGGTCGGGATTAACAATTACTGCACTGGGTACATTCTTAAAATAATTTCTGACAAGAGTAAGACCTGCTTCTTCAGTAGAAATTGCTGTTTTCTTTTGTCCTTCAAAGTAACTGTCTACCATAAGAAACGGCCAGCTTGGTGACGGCTTTGTAGTAATAATACCGCATTCACCTCCGAAGAAACGGCAGTCATCTATTTCATTACCTACTTCTTCTACTCCCGCTTTGCCATTATTAATATAAAAATCGACATGAGCTATGTAACAATGCTGAGCAAAATGAGAACGTACGGCAACAGCTGTGGGATTCCCATCTTCTATCTTAAAATTAATATTACTGATTGCACTGTAAAAAGTACCAGGATTTGCGTCACGAATCGGACGTCCGTCTTTCGGTTTATTACTTGCAAAATGAATCATATATTTGCCGGTACCTTCCTGAAATCCGGGCGTATTTTTTTCCAGTACAAAGACTGGTCTGGTTTTTCCATATCCTATTAACCGAATACCTTTCCATACATATATAGTTTTTGTGATTTGGTATTCACCCTCAGGAATCATAACAATACTAAATACCGATTGTTCTTCGGCTTTATTTATTGCCTCCTGGAGGGCATTAGAATCATCACCTTTTTCGTTTGGAGTAACAGAAAAATTTTCAGGAGTTAAATAAACAGCTTTTTGATCTTCCAGCGGTTCAGTATAAAAAGATTTTCCCGGAGTAAAATCTCCTGCATATTTTTCTCCTTTAAAATTTGTAGTTTGAATTTCCTGCGGCAGGAAAAAGAATATTAGAATTATTAATATGCCGGATAATTTTTCAGTTAGGTACATTGCAATATCCCTGTTCAGTATATAAAGCACTATTATGCATCAGAAGAAATATGTGAGCAATCTTTAGTAAATTTTATATTTTTTTCTTACTTAAAAACGGAAACGAAAAAGAGTGCCCTGTAAAGAGCACTCTTTATAATTAATCTTCTTTTATTTAAGCAGCATCATTTTCTTGGTCAGATTTACATTATTTCCGCTCAATTTATAAATGTATAAACCTGAAGCTAAATTTTTAGCATTAAAGTTTACAGAATGCAAACCAACATTCATTTCACCATTAACCAGCGTTGCTACTTTCTGACCCAGAACATTATAAACACTTAGCGTAAAATGTCCTGATTTAGCAATTGAGAATTGAATTTTTGTAGTTGGATTAAACGGATTAGGATAATTCTGTTCCAATCTAAATGAAGTTGGGAGCTGCTGCAGATCTTCAACACCGGTTAGTGGATAATAACTTAAATCACCAATCGGCTTTCCGTCTGTTCCCATTAAGCCTGAATTAGATCTGAAGTTTTCAGCTGTAGGATATTGAATAAATAGTTTGTAATAATCCGGATCGGTTTCTTGATCTTGTTCCCACGGCCATGGATGGGTACTACCAGCTCTAATATCAGCACAAACTTGAGCTAATAATCCGGTTGCTACAGATAGGTCCGCAAAATCATTGAACATGGGGTCCTGATTCCATGTACTCTCTTCAACCAGACCAGGCCAGGTAGTTTTATCAGCGAACATCGAGACTGTACGCGAATTCATCCAAACAGGATGCATAACAGAATCATGACTAGCCAGGTAATTTTCAACATCCGAGCTATAAAACCAGTCATTATTTTTTACTTCAATAACTCTCTGATTTTCGGGAATTGTATATGGACTTGGAGTCAAGGTATCTCCGCCAGCAGCATGTGCAAACAGAGTATCAACATTAATAATTCCGTACATCAAACCGTTCGGATCCTGTGACTCGGCTTCTGCTGCAGTTAAACCAAGTGCGCCTGCATTATAGAATATATTATTTGTAAATTTAGCGGTAAGCCATTGAGTCTGGTGGAAGGGCCACTTTAAAGTATTCACAAAAGTACAATGGTCAACTTCCAAATATTTTACGACTTTTGGCGGGAAGAGAAAGAAACTATTTGATTGGAAATAAGAAGTATTAGTTACAATAAAGGTATCAATTTCAGTTGCAGTTTCCATATAGAATAAAAATGTAGTCCATTGATCACCTTCATTCTGCTCATTTCTAGCATGCATGTTATTAATATGCCAACTTGTATGCGGCTGGGTAGAACCAAAAGCAGACCAGCTGTTATAATCGCACCATATACCGTCCATATTAACAGTTACCATGGAATCCTGAACCCAAAGAGCTCCATCCTGTCCCCATCCATGGTTAACTGCACCATAATCGATGCCGCTGAGCCAGAGATTTTTTAATGTTATATCGGCAAATGTAATGATCAAATTTCCGGTGGAAGTGCCGCCATCCGAATTAATATTAGACATAATTTTGGGAGGAGTTTTAGTTGAATCGTTCGCTTCAGGGGGATAGGCGACTATTTCAACCGGATTTCTTAAAGTAATCGCCTGATTCAGTATGTAGAACTGACCTCTTTCCAATCTATATGTCATATGTTTTTGTGAACCATCAGAATTTGTATCTGCTACTACATAATCGATTATGGAATCGAAATACGGTGTTCCATCACTATTAGTCGCAGGAACAACTACCGTGTCCGCACTTTGTGCTTGCAAAGTGCCAACCAGAAGAACCAGAAAGATGTAAGTGAAAATGGTTTTAAAGAACTTCATGACTACTCCTTTTATTTAGTATTGGTTATTTAAAAAGCTACCTTAATCGGAAAAAAACTTTAAACAATCATTTAACCTCCTTTTTTCTAAATGACATTGATAATTTTTATTTTTTTATAGTATAGTATATGTTATTCCTAAATCTGCTGTTAAACCGTAATAACCTCTGTTTGTAAACCATCCCGTTCCATAATTTGAAGTCTGATAAACTGCTTTAGAAATATTATTAACATTTAAGAATACCTGTAAGCCTTCAATTGGTAATTGTTGGCGTATTTTCATATTCCACAGAGTTAAAGGATTTGTAGTCTGACGTAATTCCTCGTAAAAATTGTTTGAAATAAAAACATCAGATGTATACTGCATTGAACCCCGAATAGAGAAGCCTTCGTAATCAAATCCCACTTCAACATTCACGATATGAGTTGGTTGATAAAGCAGTCGATCATAATACCCCTGATCAGCAGTTCCGGTCAATTTTTTTACTAATACCGGACCTCTCCGCTCATAAACATAAACAGGAACAAATTTGGGGTATTTAATACGGGAATCGGTATAAGTATAATTAACATTTACAACCAGGCCTTTTAATATTCCCGGCAGGAACCAGAAATTAGACTGCCACTCAGCTTCCAGGCCTTTCAATTTTGCCATATCATTACTATTCGTATAACCGCTTATTGTTCCGCCGACTATTACAGTGGAAGGCCACTCAGGTCTGATTTGAGACGGATCAGCAATAAATGTCGTAGTAGCAAAAACAAAATCTTTTATTTGTTTTTGGAAAATACCAAAGCTGAACAGTCCCACCTTTTGTGTATAGAATGAAAAATAAAGATCCAGGTTTTGTGATTGTGCAGGTTTAAGATCTACATTATTCCAGGTTATACTGCTTCCAAAAGAAGTCCAGGTTGGTATAAGTCTGTTATAATTAGGCCGGGCAAGAGTTTTTGTATAACTCGCACGAATATCAAACCAATCGAAAGGCTGGTATTTAACATGGATCATAGGGAGCAGGTAATTATTCTGCCTTGATGAGGTGTAAGCAAAATAAATAAACGGATCGGTTGGTTTTCCGGGACCATTAGATCTGTTAGCTGTATATTCGGTTTCGTTATGTTCGTATCTAAATCCCGGAATAAATGTTACCAGTTTGTTTCCGAATGTTATTGTCGGTAAAATATAAGCAGCATAATAATTTTCATGGCCTGCATAATCATTAAGGTTAGAATTTGTATAATCATAATATAAAGTCTTTGAGACCGGAGCACCGTTTACCGATTTTAAATTCTTAATTTCATTATATACATCAAGCATGGTGGTTGCATTAGGAACACGGCTGATTGTATAATTTCCGCCTGCTTTGAAATCGCCCGGATTGTAGTTATTATCGATAAAAGGAGCATAAGGAAAATCATCATTAGAATAATCATAACCGGTTACACCGAATCTTTGGGATAAATACAGTCTGACAAGAGCCAGGTCCTGCCATCCCAGGGGTATCTCATATTGATTAAAATCATATTTTTTAAATTTATGTTTAAATTCTCCCCCAATTTTTATGTTAAAATCAACTAAGTCGGTTTTAAATCCCCCCTCAAAGCTGAGTTTTGCTGCTGTCTGCTGCTCTAAAGATGTACTGTCCCTCCCGTAGAACTGATTAACCTTACTGTTACTTATGTTATTATATGCCTTGTTTACAATATCAAGCGGATAGATCTGATAACTATCCCAGGACCAGCTTGATTGATAAGCATTATTTTCATAAGCATTCATTTGTATCTGTTTAGGGACATCGGTCTTTGATTCGGTATAGCTGACATTACCAACAATTTTCAGATTGCTAAAAGATTGTTCAATCCGAAGAGTATTTAAAAGAGTTAAAAGACTACCATCCTGATAAGTCGCCTGGTAATTATGGTTTCTTCCAACCGGATCAAAATTTTCCTGTCTGAGTGTAGAAGTAATATCAATATTATTTACTGTGCTTGATAATTTAAGTTTTGTGGATGGAAGCCTGTAGTCCAGCACTAACACCCCGCCTGTTCTTTTATTAGTTCTTTGAATATCCTGAACATTTAGATTATTGGCAAGAGTCAGAGTGTCAAATTGCATTACATAGTTGGAAGTAATACCATTGCTGCTTCTATCGGTCTTTTCCAGGTTTCCCTGAAGAAATAAGCCAAGCTTGTTATCAAAAAATCTCATGCCACCGCTAGCGACATAGTAATAGTTCTCAGCTTTACTGCGCAATGCATCGTAACCTCCTTGAGCCGTAAGACTTAGAGTTGGTCTTTCCGGTGCATCTCTGAGAAGAAAGTTTACACTGCCACCTATTTGATTAGCATCCTGATCTGCCATAGCAGTTTTACTGACTTCTATTCCTTCAAGAGTATACGGTGATATCATGCTCAGATCAACACTTCTATCGTCTGGCCCGGTAGCAGCCATACTAACACCATTAATCTCTATCTTGTTGTATTGCGGTGCCAAACCACGAATTACAACTTTGTTTCCTTCTCCCCCTTCTCTTTCCAAGGAAATTCCGGGTAAGCGACCGACAGCCTCTGCTGCATTTGATTCAGGCAATTCTTTTATTTTAGCACTCGAGACAACATTTACGACTGAGTTTGAAGAAATCTGCTGGTTTATTGCCTGCATTTGTCCTACAGCCTGAGCAGTTACTAAAACTTCCTTTCCTTCAACAGCTAAAGGAACTAACTCAAAATTATTGTTTAGAGTTACATTACCGGGAGTAATTTTAATATCGACATTCACAGTATTATAGCCAAGATAAGAAGCGCGAAGTGTATAATCACCCTCCGGTACGTTGGTAATAGTATAATTACCATTGATATCGGTAGCTACACCGATACTGGTATTTACTAAAAACACATTTGCACCCGGCAGCCCAGAACCAGTCTCCTTGTCGGTTACCTTGCCTGAAATTTTTCCGTTAGCTAATACTAATGACGGCAGGACGATAATTGAAAGAAAAATTAACCAAAGAAATAGTCTAGGTTTATTCATATGTTCACCTTCTTTTCTTTATTTAAATTGCTAATTAATACTTTTATTTTTGTAATTTGTTCTTTACGCTCGAAAATTAATTTGCTTATGTTTTGTTCTAAGGTTAGTCCCTCGATTTCTTCTTCAACAGCATCTTTTCTTGTCAATATTATTTTCTTCTCTTCAGAAAGTATGTAAATAACGGGGATCTGACATAAAGTAAATGCAAGCATACCGGGATTTAACATCAGTGATTGATAAACGCCTTTTAAATCATAATACTGAAAAACCTGTGACTTCTTCAGGAATTCATCCTTATTCAGTAGAATGGGATTAAATTGAATTTTGCCGTTTCTTATTATTACACCAAGTTCACCAAACCTTGAAATAATATCTTCCTTTACCTGCCCGGTCATTCCGGGCTGTTGTGCACCCATATTCATTGGTGTATGTGAATACGGATCAGTAGGAAAGGCTCCATAAAGTTCAGGTGATTTATGCGTACCTATACCTTCTCTGATATTGTAATAGTAACTTTTTAATCCAGCTAATGCAGATATATTTATACTGGTTTCTGCTGTCTTAAAATAAGTTTCCTGAACAGCCAGCAATAATTTGGAAACCATATGCCAGTAAATAGAACCTAATCCTTCATATTTATAGAAAGAACCCGAACGTCCTGTAAATGACTTATGATTAAACACAGTTTCATAAATATTAAGAATCAATTTTATTTCCTCAGAATCTGGTTTGTACGAATTTAACTGTTCATCCAAGATTTTTTTAAGCTGGCCGGCATTTCTAAAGTTACTGTTGAAATGAACCCTTCCATTAATATCTTTTTCAACAATACTTTTATCAGAATTATTAATTAATGTTTTCAGCAGATTAGATTGTTCAAGCAGATCCTTGGGAATTATATTTTTCTCGGTAAACAGAGGCAATACCCTATCTGGATACAAGAGATAACTGGATTGATCTTTTCGATAAAGTTTACTTTTTTCGAGTGAGCTTATTAAATCAATTGATTCCTCCGGGGAGAGTAAACCCGACTGCAGAACTGCTACCTGTCCCTCTAACATTTCATATAAATTCCGTATACAAATCTTATTCTGATCATCAAATTTCACCAGATTGTAAGAATGATATAAGCCGTCATTTCTTTTATTAGCTCTGCTCGAATGATCGAGGTATTCGAGAGAAATTTGAAGAAACGATAATAAGTCGGATATATTTAAAAATTCTTTCTTTCCTGAAAAACCTTCTGAATATATGTTTAAACGGTAGTTACTTCCCGCAATTCCCAATCTATCTAAGATTGATCTTCTATTAATATTTGAGATCGGATCCTTCAATAAATATTGGAATTCCTTTAATGCAGAATTGATATTGTTAAACCATTCAATGATCTCTTTCGAAATTTTTATCTGCTCATCTTCTTCATCCTTAAAAATGCTAATGCAGAATTCAATAAATCTTCTTAAAAAATAAAGTGTTACCATTGAGGCGCCATAACCAACCAATGCATTATTTGCATCGTTCCATTCAGGTCGCTGGGTATTCATCCAGATGCCTGCCTCGGGAATGAAGTTGGATAGTCTTGTCAATATAAGAACAAGCAGTTTCTCACCTAAATTTACATGATAGTTCTCATTGTCTCTATTCTGAAGGTACTTACCGTCATTCCCAATCTCTTTTACTTTATTTCTTATTTCAGCATCTAATTTAAAGTCAAAGTCAATTGTAGTATGCGGGTTCGTGACAATTTCATCATACGATTTTATCCTGTATGGCACATTAGCATAAGTAAATATTTCCTTTTTAATAAAGGACTGGAGAGATCCAGGATGATATTTTACTGCTAATTCCAGAAGGCGAAGAAGATAGATCACCTGGTGATCTCCCCAATATCCTATGTATGACCAGGAATCAGAAGGCTCAAGCACTTCCCAATCAAAACCATCTCTCGTAATTTTATATGGATTATAGCCGTCGGCAGTGGAAGCATTAACAAATTTTGCAATCATATTCTCTATATATGAAGGGAATGATAAAGCAAGTGCTTCCCAGTTTTGAAAAATATCTCTCCAGTTTCCCTGGTAATTCAGAATTTTATTTCCATGCTCATCTTTTATATCTATAGAAAAAAGATTCCAGGGACGGCTTGGATCTCCATGACGGCGGCTGAAAGTAAGAGGCAGATATTCATAGCTAAGTTTTTCAAAGTCTGGATCTTGAAAATTCTGTGCAGCACAGGTTAAGTCCATTAAATTAAATTGTTCGGGAAGCTTGTCAAAAAATTCTTCAAGCTTATCCGTTAATCTGTAATTTGCATTCTGAACAAATTGATAGAAATCTTTTTTGTCGATCAGATAATTATTATCAAAGACACCGCCGCGCAATACATTGAAAATCACATTGGAAAAGTGTCGGGCAGTAATCAATGGATCATTGGTCAGCTCGAAACCATCCGCGTTTGCAATTTTATAGTTCAGCTCAATGGTACTTTTTAAAACTTCATCTTCAATCAGCTGCTTTAAATTTTGTCTTGAATTAAGCAAGGATGAAATTTCAGCTACACCGGTCTGATCTTTATCGATATCCGCAGCAATATACCATTCTTTTTCTGAATTGTTTATTAATTCAAATCCAGATTGAAGTAAGTAAGCTCCCCTTGTGCCGTTGCTTATATTCTCCTGTTTAACAGGTTTTCCCTGCCGGAATGAATCAATTTGATTAGAAGAAAGTAAAACCAAAGCATTCACCAAACCAACAGACCAGACTGTTGTTGCTTTAAGTGCTTCACTGGGTTCGGCTTTATCTGTCGGGATAGAACTAAGAGTAAACAATCCCAGACCAATATTTTCAATCAGTTCATTTTTTTTATATCCGTCTAATAAAGTACTGTATTCAAGCTGAAATTTTCTATCAGTACTTGAAGGTAGAATATTCTGAATTCCGTCAAGAATATTAACCTGAATTTTCTCATTATTGTTATTTAATATTTTTGATTTCTTAACAAATCCGAACCGGTCACAATTCAACCATGAATATTTATAAGTTACAGACAGGTCATGATTAATTTCTTCAAAAATTAATTTGTTCCCTGAAATGTTTTTGTAAATATTTCTCTGGATATTATAAAGCCCCGAATAGGTATTGGAGAATGGCTCCCATAAAAATAACTTGCCGTCTTTATTCACCAATACTACTGTTTTGTTTCCCGTAATATCATAAGAGTCATGAATACGATCATCAGTATAATAAGGGAATAAAGCATGATCGGGATTTTTTCTGCCCGCCGTTAGTGCTCCGTTGCTTGAAATAAACATCCATAAATCGGTTGAACTGACTATATTCATTAAAAACGGCGGCATTTTATCATAGCAGGTTATCTTATAGTAGTTTTCGTTTTCTATAAAAAGAATATCACCATGCACTTGTCCGGTGTTTTCCTTTAATAAATTGTTACCTATATGTATTTCCTGAGTATTCATTGGTAGTAATTCTTTAACTATTTCAATAAAACCATCTTTTTCATAAAAGAATGTTTACCGGCAGTTAATTTGTAGAAATAAATTCCGCTGCTTAGATCTGCAGCACTAAATTTTTCGTGATAATTTCCGGCTGAGAGTTCTCTATCAACCAAAAACTTAACCGGTTCACCCAGAATATTGTAGACAATAAGTTTTACATAACTGGTTTTGGGAATTGAATAGGATATAGTTGTTACCGGGTTAAAGGGATTAGGATAGTTTTGACTGAGTACGTAGTTATTTAAAACCTGATTATTATTTACAGAATTGATATTGCCGATTGAAAAAGAACTATCGCTTACATCATTAATAACACTATTATAAAGATCTGAAATTAAAATTTTGCAAACAGGCAAAGTAACATTAGGGATTTTCCATCTATATAATCCGTAATTCGCCGGGAAACTATCAATAATTCGTCTCCATAATCTACCGTCGTAATAAGTGATTCTAACCATGCTGACTCTGTAGCTGTTCCAGGTTATATTATAAATATCACCGGGCTGTAAAATTTCATTTCCGTTTGGAGATAGTACTTTTATTGATGTCCGTGTATTTGGAGGGAGAACATAAATTTTATTAAGATTAAAATTATCTCCGGTCATTAAAATTTTTAGCGTATGAATTCCGGCCGTTAATTGAAAACTTTTAGACGTAACAGTTGTCCAGGTCTGCCAGTCACCCGTGTTCGGGACATTAATAATTCCCGTAACATCATTTCCGTCAATTTCAACTTTAAATGCACCGGAACTTCCTGCTGAGGCAACTCTGCCTTCAATCTGATAAGTACCAGCAGTTTTAACATCAACAGTATACTTCAACCATTCGTTTTGGGCAATCCAGCCTACGTCATATCCGACGCCTGTATCCGAACATGCTTCTATATCCACGAAATCATTTAACCGGTATTCAACTCCATTGTTTGCAGTATCCATATCGAAATAAGCAACAGTTTGTCCGCCCAGATCAAAGTTTTCCGCTTCAATTGTTCCGGGAATAATAACCGGCGATCCTCCGGCCGGAGATTCATCTGCTCCTGTTCCTACAATAACATTGTAAAGATTTGATCCAAATTTGTATCCATCGGAATTTGTTGCTACCGCTCTAATATGATAATTTCCGGGCAAAACATTTTTCCAGTTCATCTGATAAGGACTGACATTAGTTTCGCCAATCGGAATATTATCCTGGAAAAATTCGAAATTGGTTACCGTTCCCGCATAAGCATTTGCTTCTGCAGTAATCGTAATATCTGAATTAGCATTGAACGCTGAACTGTCTTTGGGTTCGGATAAAGATACGGCTGCATTTTGCTGAGAAGTGTCTTTATAAACTCTTATATAATCAACCCTCATTGTTTGAGGAAATTTAGTAGTGCTGTCCGGAGATCCTGGCCAGTTTCCTCCTACTGCCAGATTTAACAGAATATAAAAATTCTTTTGGAAGGCATTTAAATCTGAAGAGGTAATAGAAAGCGATGCATATTGATGTCCGTCGACATACCATGTTATTAGCTGTGGAATCCAGGTAACTGTAAAAGTATGGTAGTTATCAGCAAATTTTCCGCTTGACAAGATATAGCTCCCTCCGTGTTGTGCGTGGGAACCGCTGCTGGACCAATGAGCAGTGCCGTAAACAGTTGCATCGCTTAAATTAGTGCTTCCGTTTGTACCGTTTCCCCCAACCATTTCCATAATATCAATTTCGCCGCAAGCCGGCCATGAAACAGTAGTTATATCATCACCCAACATCCAGAATGCAGGCCACATACCTCTGCCGTACGGCAGCTTTATCCTTGCTTCAATTTTCCCATAGGTAATTGAATATTTACCTTGTGTTTCTATTCTTGCAGAAGTATAATTTTCCCCTCCGTAATTTTCCTTTAATGCTCTGATTATCAGATTTCCATTTTTTATAGAAATATTAGTATCGCGGTCGGTATAATATTGTAATTCATTATTTCCCCATCCGCCTGTACCTGTTCCTATATTGTAATTCCACTTGCTCATGTCAAGAGAAGCAGAATCAAATTCGTCCGACCAAACTAATTTATAATCTTGTGCCTTGCTTATAGTGAATTGAACGCAAATAACTAAAATTAAAAATAGAAGATGAACTGTTTTTATACTTTTAAAATCATATAATACTTTATTTCGTATAAAATTATACACAACATAATCCTTAATTATTATTTTGGGTAGAGTCCGCAGTTTTCTGATAGACTCTTACATAATCCACTACATATTTTTGAGGAAACTTAGTAGATTCATCAGGATAACCAGGCCAGTCTCCTCCTACAGCCATGTTAAGAATAATATGGAATTCCTGATTAAACGGAGCAGGAAAATCTCCACCTGTTGTAGACCATTCTGTTTGAGTTTGATAAAGACTGTCATCAACTAACCATTGCACTTTTCCTTTTTCCCAGATCAAAATAAAAGTATGGAAGTCATTATGAAAATCACCCTCTACCAGTTTATAAGACTTTCCCGTATGTATGTTATTTGGCGGTCTTCCTCCATAATGAAGAGTTCCGTAAACTGTAGTTGAATCATGACCCAGATATTCCATAATATCCATTTCACCGCTTACCGGCCAGCCGCCGTAAACACTTTTGGTAGGCATCATCCAGAAGGCAGGCCACATACCTTTGCCGACCGGCAGCTTTGCCCGCATTTCAAACTTTCCGTATTTCCAATCTCCTTTATTAATAGTGCGAATACGACTTGAAGTATAATCAAAACCGTCGTGGTTTTCTTTTTGTGCTATGATAGTTAAAAAACCATCTTTAACAATTGCATTTTCTGAAGTATAATATTCCTTTTCATGATTTCCCCAGCCATGTCTGTTTCCGATCTGATAACTCCATTTTGTTGAATCAAGGCTTGTCCCGTCAAATTCATCGGACCAGACAAGGTGGTATTCCTGCGCGAAAATTTCTTTAACCTGAAAACCAAATAAAACAAATAACAAAACCAGACTTATCATCTTTATTAATTCTTTAAATAAAATTTTATATCCAAATAAAAACATTACTTAACTCCGATTATTAAATGAGAACTTCAGGTTCATTTATTTGCGGCTGCAGCTTTCTGGATTCTAGTTCCAGTTCAATTTTTCCCATTGTTGCATCATCAAGTTCATAAAAGAATGCAACAATCACAGCAATAAGGCTTCCAACTGCAGGAATAAAGCTCATCATAAGTCTGATGCCATTAAGCGTATCCGGAGTCTGCTGCACATTGGCGACAAATCCGAAAAAAGCTAAAAGCCAACCGGCCATTCCGCCGCCTACAGCCATACCGAATTTTTGGGAAAAGGTAGCTGCCGAAAAAACCAAGCCTGTAGCTCTTCTTTTGTTTTTCCATTCTGAATAATCTGCTGTGTCAGCATACATTGCCCAGAGTAAGGGTGCCTGCGGTGCCATTACAAAAGATATGATAATATTCACTATGAAGATGAGAATGATCTGTTCTTTCGGTATAAAATAAAAGAGTGCGGTTAGGATCGTATTTAATGCCATTACAAATATATAAAATTGCTTCTTGCCAAACTTTTTAGCAAAAAATTGAGTACAAGCAACTCCGGCGATTACAGAAATTGTTCCCAGGACCATAAATAATGATGCAAGTGCCTCACTGCCTATATAATATTTGAAGTAGTATAAGATTGTTCCGCTTCGAATAATTATATAACCTAAAGTAAAGATGCTCATAACCAGTAAATACATCCATGGCTTGTTTTTTAAGAGATTTTTAACATCTTCCTTTAACGATGATTTTTGATTTTTAGGAACAACCACACGTTCCTTAGTGGTGGAAAATGTAATATAAAAAAGAATGCATGCCAGTACTCCAAAAACAGCCATAGTTAAAGGAAATCCTAATGCCTGGTTTCCGCCGCCTAAAAAACTAACTAACGGCAGTGTCAGCCCTTGAACTATAAAGGCTCCAACAAATGCAAGCACAAACCGAAAAGTAGAAACACTGGTTCTTTCTTGAGAATTGGGGGAAATAACTCCCATTAATGCGGAATACGGGATATTAACAGCAGTATATGCCATCATTAGAAGAGTAAAAGTAATGTAGGCATAAATTATTTTTCCTGTAACACTAAAATCAGGTGTTATAAAAGCGATTACGCCAATAATTGCCAGCGGAACCGAAGACCAGATTAAATAAGGGCGAAACTTTCCCCATTTGGAATTTGTCCGGTCGGCAATGGCTCCCATAATCGGGTCGTTGGCTGCATCCCAGAATCTTGATACCATCATCATAGTTCCGGCGGCTGCCGCCGGGATTCCAAATATATCTGTATAAAAGAATAATAAGAAATTTATTATCATCTGAAAATACAGATTGGATGCTGTATCACCCAGACCATATCCAACTTTCTCTTTAAATGAAATTTTTTCCACACTGTTTTCCATTAAATCTCCGGCTATAAAATGATTAGGACAAACTTTGTTTGATTAATCGCGGATTATTTATCTTGTTATTTTTAAGCATAAAATAGAATTGTAATTTTTCTTGAAATTTTTTCTTTGCTAAGTAAATCCAAATAGAGAAAAATATCTCGGCGCATAGTAACAAAATGTCGGACTATAGTAACAACCTTTAATATTGATTTATTTTAGCATTTTTTGCAGAAAAATAAGTCGTATTACTATTCTAATTTTTTATTATTTTCCTTCAATCTGGGCTGAAATATTCTAATTCTAAACTGGTAAAATTCTCTTTTTTATTGAATGAAAATTATTTTCATCTATCGGTATATCACTAAAATCAAAAATTTCATAAAATCTTGACCAGGAAATTTTTTCACCAGGCAAAACATTAATTTGGAAAAAAATTTCCGGGCTAATTACATGGGATGCACCCCATAAATTTACTTTTTGAATAATAAAATCGGCAGATTCCCTTATTCCGACTTTATCTGTGAGATGTATTAATGTCCAGTTTTCTTTCCCTTTATATATAGTATTTATATTGCTAAAGAAAAACGGTTCTTTTATAAAGGAATTCCAAAAACAAAAATCTTTATTAAAATGAACTGTTTTTTCCGGATTTACAAATTTGTTAAAATTTAGAGGTTTTAGAGGGAATGAGAAATAAAGAATATAGTTTTCATCAATCTTATTTTCATTTATTGAAAGGAAATTGTGAACATATTCATTAGTTCTTATAGTTTTATAACCGGAATTGAATAAAGAATAGCTAATTGTAAATTTATTCTTGTCCAATACGATTTGTTTATTTAATTCAAAAGAGTATTCCCGGTTATGATTTGTTTTACAACTGAAAAACGCCCTGTCTTTATTAAAGGTAGAGGAAAAATAATATGGTTCAACTTTATAGTCTTCAAAGAAATCATATGGTTGTAAAGATTTCTTTTTAAGCAATCCAACCCCAATTTTGGGAAACAATCCGTTAATAGAACATTCATCATAACCCACCGGGTGATCTATACCGAATTCATTATACAACCCCCGGCCATGTTTATTCCGGTCAAATTCATTAAGGGTTTCCCGGGCACAAAATGTATGTTTATTCAAAAAGGTTATTTGAATGAGCTGCCCGCTCCAGTCAAACCTGGCTCCCCTATAATTCTCACCAGGTTCTTGAATTTCAAGACATAAATATTCGTTTCTTAATTTATGCATAGCCAATTCGTTCTTCCCTATTCTAAGATAGTCAATTCCGGCCTAATAATTAATCTGAAAAATAATTTTTTCTTTAGTACTTAAGGTCAAAAATTTCCTAATTAATAATCACTGTTTGAAGAGAATTTCCCTGGATATTATACTGTAATACACTGGTATCAAGTTTAATTAAATATTGAAAAGATTTTTCAGTCGGATTAAATATTTCAACCGCTATACTTTTGTCAGGATTTAAACATGCTGTCACCATTAATTCTTGTACACCGGAGTTTACCCCAATCCTATAAGCCCCGGGACGAATATATTTACTGAAATGACATAGTATATAATATAACGGAGTATAATAAACTTCACCGGTCTCCGGTTTAACAATAACAGGTGCTACTGCCCAGTTATTTGCATGATTTGGTCCACCTTTATCATCCAAAACAATGTTCCAATCAATCCAGCCCGCAAACCAGCTGTTCAATCCGCCTATTATATCTCTTGCATACCTGAATACTGGTTTGTACATTGGATGAAGAGGTTTATCTTTTTCCGATGCCCACTCATAACCCCAGTCTGTAGCCAGTTTACTCCAATACCATTTATCATCATGCCAGACAGGTACATCATTATCTATACATCCTTCGGTATGAATAATATGTTTATCAGGAAATTTTTCATGTATTTCGTTAAGTACTTCAGGATACCAGGAAATTGTACTGCTGTACCAATGTACTGCTGTACCCCAAATATATTTCGCAGCTGTCGAATCACTTAAAATTACATCTGTCCATTTCTTAACTTCATCCCGGTTCTGATCATAGATTAATATTTTAGCATCAATTTTATCTTTTTTAAACTGAGGACCAAGATTATTTTTAATAAGCTGAAGCATCTGTTCTGGGGTGAAGATCATACTGTCCCAATGTGCATCATTTCCAAGAGGTTCATTTTCAGGTGTAATTCCCCAAATAGGAATTCCTTCTTTTTCGTAAGCTTTTATATATTTTGCGATATATAATGCCCATGTATTATAATATTCCGGTTTTAAAGATCCTCCATACCACGCATTGCTATCTTTCATCCATCTGGGAGCAGTCCATGGTGAAGCAATTATTTTGAATCCGTCTTTCGAAATTTTCTGGGCATCTTTGATTAGTGGAATAAGATAATTCATATCTTCTTTAATTGAAAAATCATTTAATTCTTTGTCCCCTGGAATATTATCATAAGCATAAGAATTAACAGAAAAATCGCTTCCTCCAATTTGTGAACGCATTAAGCTGTAGTTTGCACCCGTTGAAGAAAAATAAGCCCGAATAACTTCATCTCTTTTCTCTTTATTTAATTGAGATAAGACATACGCAGAAGAACCGGTGAATGATCCTCCGAATCCTACAATCTGCTGAAACTGCTGCTTCGGATCAATTTGAATTACCGGTATTCCTGCATTATTGTCATCTGAAAACTTAATTGTATCTTTTTCGGCAAGTTTATCCCCTGTTTCTGATGTTTGAACAATTACGCCTTTTGTATAGTTTGGACTCTTTCCACTATTGCATCCTGCTAATAAAATTGCCAATATTATTACACCTCCCAGTTGGATAATACTTTTCATATAGTTCTCCTAACTTCACATTATTAATAAGAGAATTGAATTTTGTTCAATATGAATTTACAGACCCTAAAATTTTATATGCGGAAAATGTAATTTTTATCAGGTGAAATCTCTCGGCATGGAGTAACAAAGATGCGGACTATAGTAACATTAGATTTAACATTAAAAATTTCTTTGACTATCTATAAAAAACTATGGGAGAATTGGCAATTCGCCTATACTATCTGAAAAATAATTCTAAAATTTTTAATTAAAACTTGGGATTTTGAAATTCTCCCTGCACTCATGAAAAGAGTTAATTTGCGGCGTTAACAAAATTTGTCAATTGTTTTTGCAATATTTTTGCTTGTGTGAAGTTGGGAGCTACTTTTAAACACAGGTTTATTGTACTTAAAGCTTCATTGTATTCTTTCTTTTTTAAATATGCTTTTGACAAGCTGTATAAAACCTGGGGATCACCGTTGCTATATCTAAGACTCTCTTCAAGATAATTAATTGCAATGTCTGTCCTGCTTTTTGATAATTCATTTATTCCCAGCCATTTTGCTGTATAAGCATTTGGTCCTAATTTATACCGTTTTAACAAAAAGTCATATGCAGGTTCAATCTCATTTAAATTGATAAGACTCCTGATTACGAGATCATAAAGTTCGGTTGAAAACGGAAACTGCGAGAGCAGCACATTAGCCTGCTTTTGAAAATTATCAATATCTTTATTTTTAAGATACCATTCACACATTCTTCCCTGGCCATTTTCCCAACTCAGATTATTGGCAACAACTTCTGCTGCAACCGAATCAACAAAATTTTTTCTTTCGAAAAGTTGAAATAAAGGTCTCTTTTTATTTTTTTCTACAAAAGGCCAATCATTTTTTAAGGACTTAACTTCAAAAGCACCTAAAGTAGAATCCAATTTTGAAAAATCAAATTTAGCCCTGGTAAGAGAGTCCTGGATAAAATTACTACTAAATGCTTTTTTTGTCTTTGGCAGATAATTTAACTTTTCCATCTCTTCATAAAATAAATTTCCTATCAGAAAATTACCTTTTAATGTAGGATGAAGTTGATCTACAATAAGATTATTACCAACTATTCCATCGGGACTTGTTGCATTAAATACCGAATCAACATCAACAACACCATCATTGTATTCTTTTCCCAGGTTTTTAATTACAGTGTTTATTTTTTCGGGAGCTCTAAATCTAAGGGCATCGAGTTCCTTTGCTTTTGTAAACTCTTTCAGCGCTTCTTTGGATTTTCCTTCTCTCAGCATTTCCTGGGCATGTTTGAATACTTCTTCTGCAGACGGCTGATCAGTTCCTTTCAGTGAAATGAACGGATGCTGATCTTTTAAATTACTTACAACAGTTCCGAGTATCAACTTTACATTGCTGTCATTTGCCATCTGCAGAAGATCTTTTATATTCCCTTCAAACTGTTCTATTCCTGCTTTATATTTATCGGAGTTATATGGGATATATTGATCCTTCACCATTTTGGACATAAGAGTTCCACTTGAATTTGTCTTCTGTCCGGAGGAAAACAATCCGGAGATACTCTTTATTGTATTTCTTAAAAACTCAAAAGTTTTAAACCGGTTCAAATACAAAGCTGCATTAACAACAAATCTTGATGTTCCTAAATACTCGTTTGAACCGACTCCTAAAGCGCCATAGTATTCGTTATGCCCGGCATATATTAAGATAAGATCCGGTTTTTGCTCGAGAACCCCGGGGAACAGATCTCTTATTGTATAGCTGTTTGTAGCAGCAATCGAAATATTTACAACTTCAATCCTTGAGCCGGGGTAAACAAGCTCAAGGCGTTTTTTAATATATCGCGAGAATGATCCAACCGGCATAAAAGGATAACCTGCGGCACTTGAACCGCCAAGGATAAAAACCCGAAAAGAATTCGGCTGTTTTACTTTATCGAATGCGTCACCTATTGTTTCGGGAATGTTTGTTGTATTATAAAAATACCGACGGGCAATTTGGGGATTCGCAACATACTTATCATGATGTATCGTAATCCATTGTTCTGTATCGACCCCGTAGTTGAAAACCCTTAAAGAGAGTTCAAGTATTATAAAAAACAAAATGGGGATCACTATAAGAATAAAATAAAATACTTTGGGAGGTCGTTTATGCGCTGCTATTTTATTTGAATCAGAATTTAAAAATTGATTAACTTCCTCTCTTGGTACTCCAAGAATTTTTGACATTTTATTGACTGAATGTTTTCCCTTATTCCTTATAATCCAATTCTTTTGCCTATTAGTTAATTTCATTGTTAACAAATTTCCCGTTGATTCATTTTATTCTATTTTCAAAAAAATTTTTTAAAGTTAAACCAACTCTAATAATGTTGTTAATTTATAATTCTGATAAATGCCGCCTGCTCCACACATGCCCCGGATTGATATCAAGTGCTTGTTCAAACTCTTTTTTTGCTTTATCTTTTTCTCCCAATCCTTCGTAAGCCAGACCGATTAGGTAATGATTGTTAGCCATTTCAGTTTGCCGGGTATTTCTTCCCCCGAATTGACCGGTATACATTCTTGATCCGCTTCTGTCCTGAGCATCTTTCAGCATATTTTCAAATAGTTTCTTCGCTTCTTTTTCTTTGCCTAATCTTTGAAGAGCCAATCCATGATAATATAAATACTGACGATCAAATCCTCTTCCTTCTACACCTGTTCCCAAAGTTTTTCTAAACAGCTCTTCAGCTTTTTTTTCTTTTCCCGTCTTTTGATAAATGACTCCTTCAAGATAGTATAGCTGAGCATAAAGCGAGCGGCCGTAAAGACCAATCGGGTAGGCTAACGCACTATCAAGATCAGCTAGTGCATTCTTATATTTACGGTTATTAAAGTATTGTATCGCTCTTAATGTATGAGCATTTATGTAAGTATCCTGCCTTTCTCTGGCGCCTTCGGATTCTTCAATAAAATTATTTTTTAATATTTCCAAGGCTTCTGTATACTTCCCGTATCCTACTGCACGTGTAGCCAGCCTTAAAATAGTTTCAGAACGCTTTTTAGTTGTTGAAATATTTTCTTTTAGAAATTCATATTCTTTTTGCGGAGATACTTTGTTTAACTCATTTAACTGATCCATTTCATACAGAAGCCTCGGATTATCTGCATTGCAGGCGACAGCTTTTTTATAGCTAGCTAATGCTTTTGCATAATCCCTTTTAACTTCTTTATAAGCCAGTCCCAGATTTCTGTGAACAATATAAAATGAATTATCAAGCTGACTGGATTTTTCCCACTCTTTAATCGCATTTTCAGGCTGATGCTCATACAACAAATTACCCAAATAATAAGGGGCTTTTGCATCTTTAGGATTAATATTCATTGCTGATTTCAAAACATTAATTGATTCGGAGCGGAAAGGAAAACAGTTTAAATATGGTTTCATGCTAGCTGACCGATAGTAATCCAACACTTTAACCTGAACACCAACTTTCGACCAGTAATAACCTAAATAATAGTATAACATCGGAAAGGTATTTCCTTTCTTTTCAAGACGGGTAAGTATATCAATTGCATCTTTATAAAAACCGCTTTGTCCATAATATGCTGCAATTTCAATATATGCCTGCGGATCATCTCTTATAATCCTTGCAAACTCGTTCGAGTATTTTACTGCTTCATCATTATTATTCTGAATAGAATATAAAACAGACAGTTCATTTAATGCTTCACGGTTCAAACAATCTGACCTTAAGGAATTAAACGCAAGTTCTTTGGCAGCATCTATATTATTTAATTTTCTAAGTAGAATAGTTTTGAGATTTATTGCTTCTTCATTGTTTATGTTTGTTGATAAAGATCTATTGATATGATCAAGTGCTTTTTCAAAATCCTCCCGCTGACAATCGATTTCAGCAAGCTGGTAATATCCTGCGCTTTGCCATGCATAATCCCAGATTGCATTATAAAAACAATCATAAGCTGAATCTATTTCTCCTTTTTCTTTCAGAACGATGCCAAGATAGTAAGTTGCCTCACCGTCACGCGGTCTCATATAATGAAGAGTAGACCTGCTTACGGCAGTTCGTAAATGTTTCTCTGCTTCATCCCATTTGAAATCCTGTATATCCATAATTCCAAGCTGGGTATTTACTTTATAATTTTCAGGATCGCGTTTCAGAGCTTCTTCAAAATAAGGCATTGGATCATTTATACTGTGGAATTGATAAAGCCAAAGCCCATCTAGATAAAGTTCTTCAACTGTTTTAATTTCAGACGGCGAAGGTAGATGTCTATTTGGTTCAGGTTTCGGATAATCCGGAGGATGATGTTCCGAAGGTTTATATGATAATAAAGAATTTCCGTTTTTATCAAATAAGGCAAAATTAAGATCATCTTCTTTTAAACCGGATTTAACCGGAATATCAAAACTATAAGGATCTTTAGGACTAATATTTATTGCTTTTTCGAATAAAATTTCTCCTTTATATTTAATTAAAATTTTTGCATCATTAAAAGGAGTAGTTGTATTAACTCTGAGCATTAATGACTTGTTGCTCAATTCATAGTTTAAAGCACCATTAGAATTTGCATATTTTAATCCTTCCAAATCTTTAATCGGAAACCATATCATACTTTCGGATTTATACTCATAAGGTTGAATCCAGCTGTAATCCGGCTGATTATCAGTAAACATTCCCGACATTTGTTCAATATACTGACCATCATTATCCGTAAGTCTGCTATTTATTGAACGTCCTGCAGGATTATTTCCATCAGCCCAGTATTTCATTCCCGGTTCAGTGTAATGATTACCTACCCAGACCGTTCCGGCTTTCTTACCATAATTATAGCCCCCGAAATAATCTTCCTTTTCATCCCAGGCAAAAAATGAGGATGGTATAAAAGTATTCTTCCATAAGCTTATATCAATCCCTTTGAAATCATAATTGTTAAAAAGCCCGTCTGCAACAGGCCAGGTAGTCATCCATGTTTTTCCATGGAAAGTTATATACTGAACAGAAGGCGGAAAAATAACCTGGTAATTTGTATCTGCATGAACAGCCGGAACAGCCCAGAATAAAAATGAGTTGGTTATTTCAATCCGGTTCCAGAGCTTAACAGACATTTTAATCCGGGATGAATTGGGATAAACAGTATATCCTACAAGTGCTCTCATCCTTGCCAGTTCATCTATATTATCAAACCATACGGTTACACTATTGTCAGGATTATAAATAATTTTATAATTCAGCGGTTTACATATATTAGGACCATGATGATGCGGAAATCCCCATGCTAATCCGCCGGAAATCCACCAGCCTTCCATTCCAATCAGAGTCGGTTTAATAACATGCTGACGGTATATCCAGTCATATCCATTAGATTTGTCATAAGCATAAAATATCCGTCCCCCGATTTCAGGCATTATACCGATATCAATATATTCATTGGATATATCAATAATAAAATACTTTTTATCCTGTTTATTATTAGTCAGATTATCATCAAACGGATATGGGTACATTCTTCGCTGCACTCCCTGGTGATTTGCATGCTCATAAAAACGCGGCATCGGGTCCGGTTTTCCTGCCACATATGTAGGAATGGTAATCGAATCTTCTTTTACAAAAACCTGTCCGTAATTAATTTGATTAAAAAGAAGAAATAATGAAACTATTGTTATAGAAATAAAAATAGTATTATTTTTTGTTTTATTAGCAAATACCGTCATAGTATATTCTCCCGGATATGTATTTTGAAAAGAATTTTCATCTCGGAAAAGGTTTGGAGATTTTATTTAATATGATTATTAAACTGTAAACAGGATTTACATTTCTTGAAATACAGATCAATTTTAGGGAAGTTAATATGAAATGTCTCGGCGTATAATATCAAAAGATAGGATTATAGTAACAAAGTTATAAAAACGGTTAAAACCGGAAATATTCTTATCCTTTGCATAGATAGATAAGTCTTTTGACTAACTTTTACTTGAAACATATTCTGAAGGTGATTTATCATATTGCTTCCTGAAACAGCGTGCAAAATAAGTTAAATCATTAAAACCAACTGCATAAGCCACTTCGGTAATAGACATTCGTTTCTGCTCCAGAAGTTGTACAGCCCGTTTTAACCTTATATTCCTGATGAATTCATGAACAGTCTGGTTAGTTAATCCTCTCAACTTGCGGTAAAGCTGCATTCTGCTCATCCCGATCTTCTCACTTAAAATATCGGCGTTAAATTTAGTATCACCCATATGCTTTTCAACTGCTCCAGTAAGTCTTATTAAAAACTTTTCATCTATATCTGTAACAGGAATTTTATTCGGACCAAGAACAAATTCATTACTGAATTTCTCATGTAATTTTCTTCTCGTATCCAGTAAATTTATCATATGAGCTTCAAGGATATCGATATTGAAAGGTTTGGTTAAATAAACATCTGCACCTTCCGATAAACCTCTAATCTGGTATTCCCTTGAAGAATAACCAGTCAGCACTATAATTGGTATATGACTTGTTTTCTCATCATTTTTAAGCTTATTGCATAAAGTGATTCCGTCGGTTTCATCCATTTTAATATCGGTAATAACAAGATCCGGAATAACCTGCATAGCTTTTTTTATACCTAGATGTCCGTTTTCAGCTTCAATTACCCGGTAACCGTCATCAAAATACTGCTTTATATAATCCCTTATTTCTTTATCATCTTCAACAATTAAGATAACCGGAATTTCATGAGATTTATTTTTACTTTTAACCTGATCATTGTCATTTGTGCTGTGGACCGGAAGGTAGTTTCGCGAGTTGTGATTACCTGTTGATGTAATTTTGAATTTACTTACCAGCTGATTTTCTTCCAGATAGTGTTCATCGACCGGTATTAGCACTGTAAAAGTTGTTCCCTCACCTTCGGTACTGTTAACAGTAATATCTCCTTTATAAAGCCTGATTAATTCATACACAAATGCCAAACCGACACCGCTTCCTTCATAGTGAAGACCTTTATAATCTTCAGTATGATAAAAACGTTTGAATATATGTTCGATTTTATCTTTGGGAATCCCGATACCGCTGTCTTCTACACAAATTTTGATATATTGAGAAGGTTTATCTTTTTCATTCATTGCATCATGATTTACCCTGGAATCTACAATTGATATAGCAACAAATATTCTTCCTTCATCTGGTGTGAATTTAAATGCATTTGATAATAAATTGTATATGATTTTATCCAGCTTATCAGGATCAAACCAGGCTATATATTGATCCTCTTTGGATTGAAATTGCAGGTCAATACAGTGATCTTTAGCGTAATCATGGAAAGAATGTGTAATTTCCTTGATAAAATTTATAATATCTCCTTTTGAAAGGTACAGCCTTAAGTCTCCCGTTTCCAGTTTATTGAGATCCTTTAGTTGATTAGTCATCCGCTGAAGTCTTTTTGCATTCCGGTGTACCAGAACAAGGCTGTTCTTAATTTTATCTTCAATCGGAAATGAATTAATTAATTTTTCAAGGGGTCCGAGTATCAAGGTCATCGGTGAATGAAATTCATGTGAAATATTTGTAAAGAATTGACTTTTCATCTGGTCCAGTTCATACATTTTTTCAAGCTCAAGGTGTTCCATCCTAAGAGTACTTCTTAACCGCTGCCTGCTTATAAAATAATTGAGAACAAAATAAATAATCATCAAAAACACAGCTGCTTCAATCAGGTAAGCCCACCAGGTTTTCCAGAAAGGCGGTTCAATAGTAATTTTAAGGGATGCACCTTTCTCATTCCATATCCCGTCGTTGTTTGATGCTTTAACTCTAAAAGTATAATTCCCCGGATCAAGGTTTGTATATGTTGCAGTTCTGTTTGAACCTATGTAATTCCATTCTTTATCAAATCCTTCCATCATATAAGCATATTGATTTTTCTCAGGACTGATATAGTTCAATGCAACAAAATTAAAAGAGAATACAGACTGTTTGTATGAGAATACAAGTTCTTTTGTTTCTATAATGTTTTGTTTAAGCGGTGAATCTTTTTCACCAATAGGAACCGGCTTATTAAATATTTTCAGATCCGTAATAATCACGGGGGGAATAAACGGATTGTCTTTTAAATTTTCCGGGTTGAAAATATTGAAGCCATTGTTGCCGCCGAAGACAATCTCTCCTTCTCTGGTTCTTATACCGCTGCGCGTATTAAACTCATTTCCCTGCAGTCCGTCCGTAATATCATAGTTCTTGAAAGTCTCTGATTTAGGGTTAAACCTGGATATTCCTTTGTTTGTACTTATCCAGAGATTCTTATTTCTGTCTTCAATTATACACATAATTTCATCGTTAGGAAGCCCATTCTGTGTATAGTAATGTTTAAATGAATTTGTTTTCCTGTCAAATTTATTTAAACCACCGGTAGTACCAATCCAAAGTGTCGAATCGGAAGATTCCATTATGTAAGAAACGAACCCCTTGCTTAAGCTGCTTAAAATTTTTTCATGATGCTGATAAGATTTAAAAACTTTGGTCTTCGGATTAAAAAAATCAAGACCGATATCTGATCCAATCCAAAAATTTCCATCGTAATCATTAGCTATTGTCCTGAGATCATTATCACTTAACCCGCTGTTTTCAGTGTTATAAATAACAGATGATTGTTTTTCTGTATTAAAGCAAGTAAGACCACCCCAGAATGTACAAAGCCATAATTCACCTTCTTTACCCTCGAGAATCTGAAAAATATTATTGCTGCCAAGTCCGTTTTTTTCTTTAGTAAATTGTTCGATCTTCCTGGTTTTTATATTGTATCTGTATAAACCGTTAGCCCATGTTCCAATCCATAAATTGTTTTTACTATCCTCGAATAAGCATAAAATTACCTCCGAAGCAATTCCTTTTTTATCTTCAGAAAAGTGAACAAATTTTTTATTTTTTCTTTCGAATAAATCAATCCCCTTTCCGCCGGTTGCAATCCATATGTTTTGATTTTCATCTTCCCAGAACCCGTTAACAATATTATATCCTAAACTGTTACTATTACCGGGGGAGTGAGAATATGAATGAAGATAAGCTTTTCCTGCCGGCAGCAAATTGATACCGCCTGCATAGGTTCCCAGCCAAATATTTCCCAGGTTATCTTCATATATAGAATATATTGAGTTATTATTTATGCTTGCAAAATTCAAGGGATCATTTTTGTAGTAGTAAAATTTTTCTTTGGGGATATCGAGGATATTCAGCCCTTCATCTTCAGTTCCTATCCAGAGCCTACCATTTTTATCAATTAAAAGTGAATAAATAAAATTACCGGTAAGACTTTTCTGATTATTAGAATTTTCTAAATAGTGATTAATGATCTCTGCTTTGTTATTGATGTATTTTATTCTGTAGAGCCCGTCTCCCTGGGTACCGATCCATATAGTATTATCATACGATTCAGCAAAACACATGATTGCTGAATTAGTTAATTTTTTTTCGTGAATATTAAAATGGATAAATTCCTTATTCCTGCCATCACTTAGGAGATCTATAGAACCATTTCTTTGCCCGATCCATAAATTCCCTTCATTATCTTCAAAAATTGATTGAATAAAATTACTGCTCAGACTGCCAGCATTTTCTTTATTATGCAGATGATGTATAAATGATTTATTTTTCCGGTTGAAAAGTTCAAGCCCCCCATTTCGAGTTCCTATCCATAAATGTTCTTCTCTGTCTTCAAATACTACTTCAATTTGATTGTCAATAATACTCGAATCATTATCGTTGTGCCTGTAATGTTCAAAATTATCCATCGAACGATTATAGCTGTTCAAACCATCGCTTGTGCCAATCCATAATTTACCTTCATGATCTTCAATCATTGAAGAAATATAATTATGACTTAAACTATGCGGATTATTCTGATTATAAGTGTAAACTGTAAAATTATATCCATCGTAACGATTTAAACCATTGAAAGTACCTATCCACATAAAGCCCTGACGATCCTGTAAAATACATGTTACACTTGCTTTTGATAATCCGTTGTCTGTTGTAATATGTTCGAAACGGAGGTCCTGGTATTGGGCTTTAGGAGCAGCTAAAGGTAATAAAAGGAAGATAGCTAATATCTTGAACCCTGTCGCAAGCTCTTCCCAAATCTTAGAATTGTTTCCACCCATTTTCAGAATTATTTTATTCTTGATATAATTATTGTTCTAAGCTTAACCTAACTCAGAAGATAAAAATCATTCTAGTTGACAATTGTGAATCCGTATTTTCTTAAAATGAAAAACAACAACTTTTGCAGTATAATAACATGCTAATCAAAATCATAGCTTAGTTCCTGGTTAAATTACAAGAAATATTTTAAATGAAAAATACTATAAAAATAAAATTGTACCATTAAAAAAATAAAAAAAAGCCGAAAAGGCTTAATTTTCGGCTTCTTTCGTTTATGCAGCAGATCCTAGTTTCTTTATTATTTGAATTATTTTATACTAATTAATATTTTTTTTCCATTCAGGAAATCTTCCGGGTGTATATGGGGCACCATACTTTTCAAGTATTGATTCAAGACTTTTTACTTCTTCATCAATTGATTTCAATTTTGCTAACAAACCACCAAATTGATTTGCAGCATACTCATATGATTTTATATAAGTTTCTGTAGGAGCAGATGTCGTGTTCCATAAAGAAGAAGTTATCATATCAACACGCTGCTTTACGGATGTAGAGGATGCTCCTTCATAATGTTCTAATAACGGATCACCATTAAGTTTACGGTTAAAATCATCAAGTTCTTTTTTAATTTTAATTACAGTATCGTATGATTTATCGGGAACTCCCGCTCCATCAATAACTGCTTTTTCGAAATATTTAATTTTTTCATCCAGTGATTTCCTGTATTTATCAGCACCGGAAATTGCCCGTGTCAGTTCTGCAACCTTTTTGTTGAACTTATCCAACGCAATCTTATCTTCAGCAGGAATACCGGTATTCTTTAAAGGTTTGCAGGTAAATTCCCGTGGTGAAACTAATTCAGTAAATTTTCCGTCCTGATATTTTGAAAGAGATACTTTATATTTTCCCGGTACAACCATATAACCAAGATCCGGCTGGTTCCATGGAATGGAATTATCAAAAGGTTTTAATGATACTGCAGTAAAAGGATTATACCTGAAATCCCATACAATCCTGTTAACACCTTTTTTAGATTCAGCTTTTATTTTTCTAATAACATTACCATTTTCATCGGTAATTGTAAATAAAAGGTAAGCTTTTGGTTCTTCTTTTTCATTCAATAAAGTATTATAAGAAGGGTATTTTATATCTTCTTTTTTCTTCTGCTCCTCTTTTTCTTTATCTCTTCTTTTCTCTTTTAAGGATTTTATATTATCTTTTAAATAATATGTAAATACTGCGCCTATTTTTGGATTAGGTGCAGAATAAAAACTTGCCCCCTGAAATCCTACTCCGGGAAAACCAAAAGGAGAAGCTTCAATAAACATAAGTGCATCTTTGATTGGGAAGATATATGCATCTTTCTTTAAAGTTTCTTTAGTCATATAACGGAGGGGTGTATAATTATCAAGAATATAAATTCCCCTGCCGAAAGTGGAAACAACAAGATCATTTTCCCTGCTCTGGATAGTAAGACTCATAACCATCTCGGTTGGAATTCCGTTTTTAAACTTTATCCACTCATTCCCGTCGTCAATAGTAAAATAAACACCGAACTGTGTTCCGAGAAAAAGCAAATTTTTATCTACATTGTCTTCAGCAATAGTAAAAGTAGAGCCTTCGTCAGGTAGGTTGCCGTTAAATAAAAGCCATGATTTTCCACCATCGGTTGTTTTATATAAATATGGTTTGAAATCACCGGCAACAAAATTTTCACATGCAGCATAAGCAACATTTTTGTCAAAATGTGAAGCAGTTATTTCGGATATTGTTGCGTATTCCGGTAAGCCGGGAGTTGAAGATGTGTTCCAACTCTTGCCACCATTTGTAGTATAATGAATTAATCCGTCAACTGATCCGGTAAATAAAAGATTCTCATCAATCGGCGATTCAGCAATTACAGATATTTGCGCCATAGAACTTTTTTTTGCTAGATCATCAATGCTCCAGCTCCTGTCCATTAGATTCTGCATTTCTTTAGGAACACCCCGGGTTAAATCAGGGCTAATTACTTTCCAGGTACTTCCCTGGTCATCAGTCCTGAATAATTTATTTGCACCGAAATACAATCTTTTATTATCATATTTTGAAATAAGAAGTGCGGCATCCCAATCAAATCTATAGGCTGTGTCTGTAAAATCGGATGGCTTAATATATAAAGCTTCACCACTTTTTTTATCAAAACGGACCAACCCTCCATACTGCGATTCGGAATAAATAATATTAGGATTTTTCCAATCAACCTGTGTTTGAAAACCATCACCGGCACAGGTAACATACCAATCCTGGTTAGTAATGCCGCTTGAATTAATTGTTCGCGAGGGACCTCCGAAGCTGTTGTTATCCTGGCTACCGGCATAAACATTATAAAACGGTGTGTCATTGTCTGTAGTTACTTTATATATTTCCGCAATGGAAATGTTTGATTTGAAGTTCCAGTTCTTTCCCTGATCATAAGTTTCATAAACGCCACCGTCGCATCCATCAATTAAATGCCTGTTATTGTCCGGGTCTATCCACAAATAATGATTGTCGACATGTTTTTTATCTTCCCCAAGATTTGCCCAGGTCTTTCCTCCGTCAATACTAACCTGCATAAAAACATCCATGCTGTATACCCGGTTAACATCTTTAGTATCACAGAATAACTTCTGGAAGTAAAAAGGGTAAGAAGAAACATAACTGCTTTGTTTTGTCCAGCTAACTCCGCGGTCGGTACTTTTATAAACGCCACCTTCCTTTGAGGCTTCTACAATTGCATAAAGAACATCAGGATTTACAGGAGAGATGGCTAATCCAATTCTTCCGAGATCAGCACCGGGCAATCCCTTTTTCATTTTATCCCAGGTTATTCCGCTATCTGTGCTGCGATATATTCCGCTCTCAGGTCCGCCGCTTACACCTGTATATAAATTTCTCATTCTTTGGTGAGCTACGGCGTATAAAATATTATTGTATCTCGGATCCATATGAACTTCAAAACAGCCGGTATATTTACTGATGAATAGAACGTTTTTCCAGGTCTTACCGCCGTCTGTAGTTTTAAATATTCCGCGGTCACCGCCCGCAATTCGTGAAGGACCATATGCTGCGACATAAACTGTGTTGGGATCCTTAGGGTCAACAACAATGCCGCCAATTTGTTTGGATTCTTTTAATCCCATATTTTTCCAGGTACTGCCTCCGTCTTCGCTCTTATATACTCCATCTCCGTATATTACATTATTCTGATTGTTATTCTCTCCTGTTCCTACCCAAACGACATTTGGATTTGTAGGATCAATTGCTATAGCACCGATTGCATATGAGTTCTGGTTATCAAATGCTGGTGAAAATGTAGTTCCATTGTCTGTTGTTTTCCACAATGAACCATGACCGGAACCGACATAGTATTCACTATGATCAAATGGATTAACAGCAAGTGCAACAACTCTTCCTCCTGTTACAGCCGGTCCAATGCTTCTGAATGATAATCCGTTTAATGAAATATTCTTGAGTGAGTCTGGTTCTGTTTGATCAGATTTATCCTGCGCTGTAAGATTAATATTTGAAATTAAAAGCACAAATACAAAAAAAGAGATTGTAATTTTTTTCATAATGATTATAAATTTTTATTTATTGGGAATAATTTTTCGAGAAATGCAAAATAGAATTTCAGTGTTTTAATTAATATTAAAATAAAATTAAATGAAATTTTTTATTAATACTATGTAGTAAAATATTTTTTTGATGGAAGGTTTTATTCAGTAACAAGTAAAATTACAGCGCATAAAATCTTATAATTGTCTCTCTATTAACAAGTTCCTGCGTTTATCATATCCAACTATTAAAAAAATATTCTCCAATAATTTCTTTTAAATCAGTAATTCAGTCTGTAAATTAAATATATAGACAATGATTCTTATACAAATTTAATAGATTATTAAAATCCAATATGAAATTAAAATACTGCAAATTCGAATTAATACTTATATTTCTTTTTACCGGCATTATTTGTAAAGGTGCAGATATCTTTATTAATAATAGCGCACCGGATAAATTAATGACTTTTGGTAATAGTAAAATTATGATCACTCTTGATTATAATGGGAAATGCAATGTTTCTGAATTAACGGTTAACGGACAAAAGGTAATTTCAGGAAACGAAGGAATTTTCTCAGAAATAAAAACTGCAGAAGATACATATTCCTCTCTCAAACTCTTATCTGTTCCGGAAATTAAGATTGGAGAAAATAGCGTAGATATTAGTAATATAAAATATGGAAACGATGAAACAACTATTATTGAAAACTGGAAATTTGTTATTACCAAAAGTGATATTAAATTTAATATTGAAAGAAATATCCTCCAACCTTTAATTATAGAAGATGCCGGATTTCCCTCATTTAATTTCAATACTATAAATACCTGGAACGGTGCTTTCCTTGGATACGGGGGTTTAGCTTGGTTTTATCTTTTTAATCAGAAACTATGTACGTATGGTGTTCACTCCGACTGCTCTACTTTCTGGAATAGTGAAACGGGAAATGCGCTTAAAGTTTCTGTTTCCGTTCCCGGAAAGCAGGTAGCAATGAAGTACACCCGTTCTAATGAGGATAAATTAATTTACAATATTTATGTCTCCGATAGTGAATTGACATGCCGTTATGCAGCTGAAAAGAGAAGCAGATTTATAAGGGACAAAACAGATGTTTGGGATTCCTTTAAAGTTTCAAAAGGTAAATATGTCCAGACTATTACATTGTCTTATGTAGATTATAATAAAGAATATAATAGAGGTAACCTGGCAGGAATTAATGGGAAAAACGTGACTAACCTGTTAAATACGGTTGCAAGGATCGGCGTGATAGATAAAAATCTGTTCGGTGGAAATAGCTGGCATACACCTTACGGTCCTATTTGTCTGCATGAACAGTATATTGCCGATTTTGCTATCGGTGTTGATGACAATAGTTATATAGAAGGTTACAAACAGTGTCTTAATTATTATCGGGATAATGCAATTCAACCAGATGGCAGAGTATTGGCGCGTTGGGCTTATCTCAATGAAGATGCAATGCCGGGAACAGTTAATAAAGAAGGCTTTTACGAAGCACAATGGGGATATCTGATGGATTCAAATCCTGATTTTGTTTCTAATGTGGCCGAGCTTTATAACATTTGCGGAGACTTAAATTGGGTTTCAAATTTCAAAACAACATGTGAAAAAGCTTTAGACTATTTATTAAAAAGAGATTCAAATGGTAATCACTTAGTTGAAATGATGACTGATTCTCATACGGAAAAAAGAGGCAGTGATTGGATTGATATTATCTGGGCTTCGTACGAAAATGCATTTGTTAATGCTAAATTATATTATGCTCTTAGATTGTGGTCTGATGTGGAAAAGCAGTTGAATGATACTGCAAAAGCAAACTATTACTCATCTTATGCAGCAGAACTTAAAAAAAGTTTTAACAAATCAACAGAAGAGGGAGGATTCTGGGACGTAAATAACAAATGGTATATACATTGGCGCGAGAAGGATAATTCAATTCACGGGGATAATCTTGTTGTGCCCGTAAATCTTATGGCAATTGTATATGGTATCTGTGATGATACGACCAGACGGGATGCAATTCTGGACAAACTTGAAGAACAAACCAGCCATGAAAATCTTTTCTTCTGGCCGATATGCCTTTATCCTTATGCAGTTGGTGAAGGTAATGACTGGCAATTCCCTTTTCCGAACTATGAAAACGGTGACATATTTTTATCTTGGGGAAGTGTAGGTGTTGAAGCCTATGCAAATTATAAACCCGACCTGGCATTAAAATATGTAAATAATGTTTTAAACCGTTATGATAAAGATGGCCTGGCATTTCAGAGATACGGAAGAGACAATCAAAATGGTTTAGGGGATGATATACTTGCAGGAAACAGTCTTGCCGTTGTTGGATTATATAAAGCTATATACGGGATTCATCCCCTATACAATAGATTATATTTAAACCCGCATCTCCCTGAAAAATTATCGGGAACAGAATTAAATTATAATTTTAGAAAAGACAAATTAATAATAGGTCTGTCAACAAATAATTACTACATTTCAAATTCTCAATTCAAAATAACTTCCAAAAGAGACTTCGGTTTTTATTCCATAAAGAATGAATTGAACTACTTCAATGGGATGAACGCTGTTTACTCATTTAAGGTTCGGACTTCTAAAAATTTATTGATTAAAATATTAAAATGGGATACCAACAAATATTCCTGGATTCAATCATCAAATGATAAAAATTCAGGTGATGTGGTTTATAAAATTAATCATCTTGAACCCATAACTTATTTTACCATTTTTGTAAATAATAGAACATTCAGCCGCATTAAAAGTAAAGCTGACGGCAGTTTGATTTTTAATTTAAGAACCGGAAATAATCAGGATAAAATTCAAATTGAGAAAAAATGATTTTATAATTAATCTGAAAATATGAATAATAAAAGTAATTGGATACGGTTCTCTCCTATTGTTTCCGGCATACTGGTTTTATGTTTTCTGGGTTCTTTCATTGTTAAGGGATTTACTCCTAATAAAAAAAGAGACAGATACAAATGAACATCCCAGAATTGTAAACATTATAAATTTTATTCGTCTCCTGGAACCAAGAGATCAAAAAATTACCAATGACATTCTTTATGAAACTGTAGTAGAGCAAATTGCGATGATGAAAAGTATAAATTGAAAGGTACTTTTTTATTACAATACGATGTATTAATTGATCCAGGATATCAGGCTCTGTTAAAAAATTTAGATACAAATGAATTTGAAATAGGAGCGTGGTGGGAGATCCCAAAGCCTATAGTTGAGAACGAGGGAGTGAAATGGAGATGTCGTTATCCATGTGAATGGCGTGCTTATATTGATTTCTCTACAGGATATTGACCTGAAGAGAGAGAGAAACTGTAGATGTATATATAAAGAGTCTAAAGATATTTTCAGTTACTACCCCAAGTCTGTGGATTCATGATTCATTGATGCGCATATGTTAAATTATTTATACAAAAAGTACAAAATTGCTGCCTCATGTAACTGCAGGGAATGAATTACTCTGTAACTGCTTTGCAGCGGACTTTCTGAAGACCGGATAAGCAGACAGTTTTTAGACTTGTTCCAGAAAACCATTCTTTGATACTAATTAAAATTTTGTAAATGGATTTCCAAAATTATATTAAACCGGCGATAATTGACTACTTTTCAACTTGAAATATAATAATTCATTAAGCTTCTCAATAATGTTTTTTAGCTTTTAATCCCCTTTTAAAAAATCTTATTAACATTCTCTTTGACCTTAATTACATATCGTATTTTGCAATATTATATGCCAAGCGTTAGTTAACTAGTCAATTAGAGTTCATTATGTAAATCCGGCTCAGAATATTCAGTTTTACAATTGATTTGGTCTTGGTAAATTTTGCTGATATTAACCGTAATTAGTTCCGATAAAAGAAATTAAACTATAGTAATTATTTCACATATTTAAAGTAATTAATACCGAAAGGGATTCAACATGAATTTCAAAAAGTAATAGTTACTTTTAAGCATTTTGGCATTCCGCTTGTCTGTATTTATGATATCTTTTGATAACACGGAGTTTTAAATGAAAAGAATATTGATTACCATAGCGATAATGATTCCTTTTTTGATCGGATGCAGTGATTCAGTAGTAAATCCAGAATCTGCACCACAGGCAAATAATAGTCAGAAAAGCTGGATAACCTTACCCCAAAATGCGGGAATGACAGTTGAAAATGACTATACTGCATCAAATATAATTGACGGCAGTAAGGGTGGTGTAGTAAAACTAAATATTAACTATAAGACAAAAACTTCAGTTGACATAACGATACAAGCTAAAATTAAAGTTCCAAAAGGAGCTTACGTAGGCGAAAAAAACATTTCGATAACTATTAATAGCCATAATGGAACCGCAACTTTTTACCCGAACCCGGTAACCTTTAATATTCCGCTAATTTTTAGTTTGGACATACAGGGTTTTGATTTAAATGGAATTGATCCAAGTTCTTTGGATTTTGTATGCTTAGCTCCTGACGGTTCTGAGCAAACAGTAGAATATAAGAATATTAATATAAATGTAGATAAAGGTGAGCTAGAAGTAAAGGACGCCTTAATAACACATTTTTCAATTTACGGATGGACCAGATAATTCGATTAACGATTGTATATTTTGTTGATAATAGCAAGATATACAACCTGTTTTCTTATAAGTAATTAACCAAAGCAGAAGGGATTAATTTTAAAAGAAGGAATCTTCGACTATTCAATTGTTATGATAAAGAGACCGATTCCTTTTGCTGTACAAAAGGTTGTTGAAGATTCTACTTCTCAGAAAACGCATGATAATCCCATAGTAAAATATGGTGGAAATACATGTTAGATATTATCTCCCTTCGGAAAAAGTATTTCATCTGCATTAAGCACCATTTTTGAAAAAGAGAAATGATTATAATAATTTATTAATCTTTTCAATTATCAGGTGTATGTATCATTCATATGGATTATTTACTATTTCACATAACATCTTTATTCATCAAATTTTTATCATTTGGCCTAATCTTTTAATTCTAATTGCTTGTTGATATTAATATTAGCCCGATTCTCACCGGAAATTTTTCCACAAATTTTTTGAAATCAAATTTATTAATTATTTAAGTTTTAATATTTAATTATATATAAATATATTAAACTTTAACTTATCAATAATATCTAAATTAAAATCAGGTTAATATCGAAGGTACAATGAAACATAATAGAAGAAACTTTTTGAAAACAAGCGGCTTAATTGCCGGTTCTGCGTTGGTTGCAGGTTTACCAGCAAAGGCATCCGGTTATACTACTAATATTTTTACAGACAAAATTTTGGAAAGCGGAAAAATGAAATTAAAATTCAAACCGTACACTTTACAGCTGGAACATGTTTTCACTATTGCGGTTAATTCGCGTACAACAACCCCGGTTATTTTAACAGAAATAGAATACGAGGGAATTACCGGGCATGGCGAAGCCTCTATGCCTCCTTATCTTGGAGAATCGCAGGAGACAGCAACAGCGTTTCTATCAAATGTTGATCTTAGCCAGTTTAATGATCCTTTTGAAATGGAAGACATTCTGAATTATGTTGATTCAGTTGCCGAAAAAAATACTGCCGCAAAAGCATCTGTGGATATTGCTCTGCATGACCTGGTTGGAAAACTTCTTAATAAACCCTGGTATGCAATCTGGGGATTTGATAAAAACAATGCGCCTTACACTGATTTTACAATAGGAATAGATACACCGCAGGTTGTAAAACAAAAAGTTGAAGAAGCAAAAGTATATGATATTTTAAAAGTTAAGCTGGGAAGAGATGACGATAAGGAAATGATTGAAGCGATCCGCTCCGTTACCAATAAGACAATCAGGGTTGATGTTAACCAGAGATGGAAAGACAAGCACTTTGCCCTCGAAATGATTAATTGGCTTAAAGAGAGGGGTATAGAATTGGTTGAACAGCCAATGCCGAAAGAACAAATTGATGATATAGCCTGGTTAACCGAGCATAGCCCTTTACCAATTATAGGCGATGAATCTGTTCAAAGGATTCCTGATGTTATTAAAGCACATGGAGTTTTTAGCGGAATAAATATTAAGCTTATGAAATGTACAGGAATGAGGGAAGCTAATAAAATGCTGTTACTTGCCAAGTCATTAGGTATGAAAGTTATGATCGGCTGTATGACAGAAACATCGTGCGGAATTTCGGCTGCTGCGCAATTATCTCCAATGGTTGATTGGGCTGACCTTGACGGGAATTTATTAATAAAAAATGATCCTTTTAAAGGTACAAAAGTTATTGACGGAGGGCAGCTGGTTTTAACTGATGCACCGGGAATTGGATTAGTATAGACGGTTAAAGGAATTAACTATTTAATAAGGTTATTTTTTTCCAGACTTTCTAATGCTGAAAAGTAAATTGTTAAAGATGCGGTTCCGTCCATTGTTGGTTCATTAGTTGAATAGTCACCATAATCATCGTGGTACACAGCTGTATTGGATTGGAATTCCGAGTATTCATCTCCATTGACAATCTTTAATCCCCTAAGATGATCAAATATTGATTTATAAACCGGGCCATCTACCAGGCCGCCAATAATTTGCCTGTGTGTATACAGGTAAACTGCTGAGTGAGGATCAGAAGGATAGTCACCATTTTGAGGTAGTCCTATAATCATACTTGTTCCCCAGATATTGCATCCTAAAAGCCAGTCTCGCAGTGCTGCTTCCATTTCAAGATAACTTGAATCATTTGTAATTTCATTATACAGCCTGCACTGTATTAGAGTTGCGGTAACTAGATTATCAGAACACCAGATAAAAGGAATTCCCATTAAAAAAGGATTATTTTTACCCCGATTGTAGATTCTATCCAATCCCTCTTTCATATAATCCACAAAAACTCCTGAAATATTTTTATTATTATTTTCGGCAATTAAATAATGGCCTAGATTTATAAAAGGATACCACTGATAATGCCTTGCAGTATCTATTCCCATCCATGGAGTAACAGGTTCAAGTTTTCCCCATTTTATAGCTTCTTTTAAATAATTATCATCAACATTAATCTTAAAGAGCTGCACTGCAGCAAGCTCCATATCATCTGCGTAATTGTCTTCTTCATAAAAATATGGAGATTTACATGAAGCAGTTTGGGTAACACCAAGATCTGTTTTACCGAAATCATATGCTTCAAAAGCTTTTTGTTTTATAATTTTACAAAATCCGGGATAATATTTTTGAAGGATGACGGATCCGAGTGCAAAAGCCGATGCAAACTTGCCCGCCGCAGATGCCACACCTGTAGTTCTGTTTTTATATTTGCAGATTCCCTGCGGTTTTCCTGTTACAAAATAAATCGGTCTTTCAAGATCCGGTCCGCCGTAATTTGTTGAATCTAAATCCGGAAGTCTGAACCCGGCATGATCTCTATCATCAGCCACTTGATTATACATTTCACCATATTTAGGATTCAGCTCTACAAGCCAATCAAGTCCCCACTTTGCTTCATCAAGAATATCCGGAATTCCATTTGAACCGGGCTCTCCATTCTTATCATATTCATCTTTAAAAGATCCAGGATATTTCATATAAGCAAAAAGCATTTGGTAAACAGCAGTTGCCGATGTAGTTACATATTGCAGGTAATCGGAGGCATCATGCCAGCCGCCAACTGCATTAATATGCAAATTTTCTTTTGCGGAATTATCAACAATAAATCCATCGTGTGTATGGCAGGAATCTTTCAAAAACGGATTATAACCGCATTGCTGCTGGCGCATATAATTTAAAAGAAAATCTGCAGTCCCTTTATAAACACTATCTGAAATTCTGAAAGAGGGTGATTTTATCCCCTCCGATTTTATATAATATTCACCTCCACTTTTGAAGTCTGAAAAATATAATCTTAAAGTAGAAGTAAAACATGCAAACTTACCATATGCAGTAATTTTGTGTCCCTCCCAAACAAGTTCATCATCTGAGAACGTATAAATTCCGAAAGACTCCGGGTTAATATTATCTTTACTGACCAGAACAGCAACCTTGATCGAGTTTTCAGGGTATCCAAGCTGGTTAATTCTTATCCAGCTTTGAGAAAATAATGAAAAGTTAATCGAAAGAAATGAAAATAGTAATAAGCTTAATAATTTCATCGAAAAAAGATCTTGCTAAACAGATATTAAAAGACCAATCCTACATCAAAGAACTGAATATTTTTTAATCTTCCGAAATCTCCGTAAGCATAATTAAACTTAACAAATAATCCGGAACTTACCTCGTACTTTAACCCGGCACCTAAAGTGAAACTTTCTTCACTGTTATCCATGAAAAGAGATTTATAACCTCCTCTGATAAAAACTAATTCGTCATAAGCAAACTCGATTCCGGAGTTAATATATTCCGTATTATCATTTGGATGTGTAGCATCAAAAGCAGCTTTAATCCTGATATATCTTGATTTAATTACATCCATCGAAAAGCCGATTCTGAAAGTAAGCGGGAGGTCATATTGATCCATTTCATACTTGGCAGGAATATTATTTGGTCCAGTAGTTGAATTACCGTCCGGGTCATAATTTATCTGAATATCTCTTCCATCTAATTTCATCTTAGTTCCGAAATTAGAGACACTGGCACCAATAATAAGACCATTAAAAGGCGTTTCATAATATGTACCTACATCAAGAGCAAAGCCGGTTGCAGAACTGCTCCATATCGATTCCTGAATATACTTAGCATTAAAACCTATGGAAAATCTGTCAGTCAGACTTTTTGCAAAACCAACAGCGAATGCGACTGAGCTCGCATCCCAAACCTGGCCATTACCTTCCGGATATTCAAAAGTCCTGACTTTCTCTTCCGGGACTCTCATCGAAGTAACGGACATAAATAAAGAGCCGAAAGATTCGATATTTAATGAGGCGGCAGCAAAATCATAATTAATATCTGCAATCCACTGAGCATGACTAAAAGATGCTTGTCCGTTTCCATGATTAATTGCAATCCCGGCAGGATTATAATATGCAGCATAAATATCGTCACTTATTCCAACATATGTTCCACCCATTGCCAGTGCTCTGGCCCCGGGACCTATTTTCAAAAATTGTCCTGCGGTGGTACCAACTTTGGTAATATCTCTAAATAATTGAGCATGCAGCAAGATATTAGCAAACATCATTATTAGACATGTCGTAATTAGAAAAATTTTTCTCATTCGTTTTTCTCCAAAAATTCTTTTGTCATTAAGGAAAGAGACCGTAATAAATATTCTGTTTTAAAGGCAGCATTATTATTTTATTACAGCAAACCTTCCTATTTTTTCTCCCACACCGGGTATATCAACATGATATATATACACGCCGTAAGCTATTCTCATTCCTTCCGAACTTAATAAATCCCATCTTGCCATGCTGGAGAAATCATCTTTTTCAATTTTATCGACCAGTTCACCGACTATTGTATAAATTCTGATTGTACACTTCTGCGGAAGATTTCTAAATTGGATTTCCCTATCGCCTCTTTTAGTTAAAGTTCTTCCGGGATTCTCAGCAATACTATAAGCAACATAAGGATTAGGCACAACATAAATATTGTCTAAATTTTGCTGTACAACTGCCTTTTCTTCCTTAGCTTTTTTAGTATCAAAAATAAAAATATCTCCTTTATTAAATGGTTTTTTAGTTTTAACCTGGTAAACATCCCCGTCTTGAGGTAACTTTAAATTTGATACTGATTTATTTAAAAGAAAAAAGCACTTCGTAACTGGTAGATGCATCAGTTGCACCTTGAGGCTGAAGAACAATACCTTCACCCCAGTCCCATCTTTTATTATTACTTTTTGATGAACCCGTTTCATCAATAACAAAAGTAGCAGGAGCATCAATAGTAATGTTATAAATTTCGAAAGGTACGGCAAAATCGCCAGCAAGGGTATGTGCAGTATCAGCATATTTCCAACTTCCATTTGCCAGGGTATCAGTATTGTGCCAGCGTATTTCCCAGTCAGCCCTGATTTTAGATTTTAAACTCACAGGACCAATCAGGCTCGGATAAAAAATTGAATCTTTGACTGTTACATCACTATTATGAATAAATTTAGAATTTTCAGCATCGAAGTTAAGAGAGTCGTTTTTTACATATACTCTTAAACCATCAAATGTCGGGTTTGCATCTTCATTACTCAGCAAACTGCTGTTATAAACAGGGAAGTATCTGTAATTAATTTTATAAGTATTTCCTTTTACCAGGCTGCCGTTTCCTTTACCGGCTATCTGGCCCGAGACATAATTAACTATATATTTTGAAGGATCAACCAGATTATCCGATTGGTCAAATAATCTAACACTGCCGGCTTCCAGGTTTTTATTTGGAAGATTAACAAGAACAGTGTCTTTAGAAACAAAAGAAGTTTCAAATCCGGTTGAATCTAGTACGCTATAAGATTTGGCTTCGCTGAAATTAATTTTATAGAACTTATCGCCTACAGCTAAATTATCCAGAACCTTAATAGTTATTTTCCCGGTTGCATCTGAGTTGACCGAAGTAGGAGAACCTTCCAATCCGGCTTCAGCCGAAATCATACCGCTTGAAACCGGCCCGGGTGTTACTTCAACAGTGTTAACATCGAAAATCAACTGACCTGTCAAAGGATCCTGTTGTATAACCGACTGGGTTTCGGTTGGTGGAATTTCAGGTGTGCCATGATCATATGCAACTACTGCATAATAATAAGTTATACCGTTTTCAACTGTCGAATCAACATATTCATGTTTCAATCCGGAGTTGTTACCAAGGTAATATTTTATTCCATGTCCCTCATATTCTCTTTCTCCTAATCCTGAATAATTATCTATCAAATCGAATTGAGCTCTTTTACCGGTATTAGGATCTAATAACGGCTGACCCAGAAAAGGTACTCCGTTAGCATCTGTTATTGTATAAACATCCGAAAAGTTATAATCTCTGCTGCGATATATTTTATATCCTTCAAAATCTTTATCCTGCGTTAAAGGATCAATCGAATCCTCCGATTTTGCATCCCAGTACAAATGGACTTTTCCATCTTCAGCAACAGCTTTAACAATTGGTTTTGCAGGAGGCTGCGCAAACCTGTAATCTGCTTCAAGAATTCTTACAGCAGTTTCCGAATTTAAGAGCAAGTCATCTTTATTTTCACCCATGACAATAGCCATTGAGAATCTCTGTGTTTCACCCTTTTTCAATGACATCGGACCTGTTGAAAAACAAAAGACATTATCTCCTTCTTGTTTCAATAACGGCTGTTCAGGATCAATGTGCGGTTTGGAAAACCACTGCCATATTAATTCATCTTCTTTGGGAAAGTTAGGGGAACCATATGTTGCGGCAGTAAAACCGGTTAATCCCACCATATCTGATTCAGATATATCTCTGTATCCAAAATTCGGTTCGGAGCCAGCCCATTTATATCCGGGTAATTGTACATCACTTAAAGTTCCAACTTCTTCAGGATCATATTTACCATTCTCATTTAAATCCTTATAAAATGCCTGTGACGGGGCTCCATCACCTTCTCCATAATCAGCACCCGGATAATTGGGAGAATCCGGTCCGATTCCATCAATACCGACATCATTTTTATCAACATCCCAGTCACCATCCTCATCCCCCGACCATCTTGGTTTTGGACTACCGTACACTTTAGAATATTTTATTGTATCGTAGATTCCATAATTAAGAGGAGTTGCAATGCCATCAATATAAAATCCTTTATCATTAAATGGGCTTTCGTCTATAATTCCATCATCATCATCATCTTCCCCGTTATTATCGAATGATGGTGATTCTAAAAATTTCCATCCGAAATAACCTGGTTTTTTACCTCCCATTCCTTTGAAATCAGCATCCCATGCATAAACCATACTTCTTGCTCTCTGGGGATATGCATCGGCAAGTTCGCCTTTAGGAGGGATAAAAAACGCGCGGTCATCTCTATAATCTGTAGCACCACCGACATGAGGGTCTCCGAACATCCCAAAATAAACCTTATCCAGATCTTTTTCCGAAGCATTGGTAACCTGATATATCATAAAAATTATATCTTCTGCCAGTGGATTGTTAAATTGAAGTATTCTTACGGTTGCTTCTAATCCAAGACCTCCTTTTGTCAAATCATCAGGGAAAGGCTGATACCTGTCAATAAATTCATAGTTGGTAAAATCGTCTACAGCATAGAATACTTCTTCATCCGGAGCAGTGGCCATATCACCCAAAAAAGCCGGCCATAAATATTTACCTGCACCCGGTGAATACCAGTTTTCCGGCCAGGAATCGGGCTTTCCATCACCATTTAAGTCATCGGCATTAAGTGAAGCAACATGATCCTGGTTAGGATCAGAATACCCGTCTTTAGGCAGCCAGCCCCATTTTAACGATCCGTCAGGACTGTAATCGCCCTCTGTCGGACGTACATGAGAATCGCTGACTATATGAAGAGTATCTCCATTATTATCTATAACTTCTCCCCCTACCAGTAATCCGAATTCAAATCCATATCCTAATCCATTCCAGACCAAATCTTCAACATTTGATAATGCGCTGGGAGAACATACTGAACCATAATTATACAGAATAGTAGTAATCTTATTTCCTTTAATGGTAATATCTTTTATTTCCCTGCTATCACCAGCTACTTTATTAAATTTTTTCCCTTTGATAGGACCAAAAATTTCCTCTGCCTGTTTCGGTGTTAAGTTTCTATAATAATAAGAATCGGTACTATCTTTTGGCTGACTGTATTTTAGCTGAGCAAAAGCTAAGCCCGGAAGCAGGAGCAATAAAAGAATTACTATATTTTTTTTCGTCATTATTTGTATCCTGGAAAAAATAATTAATTAAATATTACAGAGAATCCCAACCTAACTTCTCTTGGTCTGTTAACACGTTCAGGGCGTCCCGAATAATACTGGTTGAGATAGCTTATATCAATCATACCCGGATCTCCTCTATTAATCCTGTCACGAAGATCGTTAAACTGATTTGCATTTAGTACTTGCTCCACATTTGATAAGGATTTACCTGAACTTGCATAAACGTATCTGTCATTCTGTGAATCAAATAAATTGTTGACATGTATAAAAACCGAATATTCAAATGGTCCCACAGAAAAGTATTTCTCAAATTTTAGATCTACTTCCCACTGCATCGACTTGAATGATGAACTTTGTTCATAAGTAATAGTCGATAAGCTCGGGGGTAAAGCTGGTGTATAAGGTGTTCCGGCCTGGATATTATAAATTACTCCTAATGTCCAGGAATTGGGATCTGTTAAAGTAATAGTTCCATTAATTAAATGCGGACGATCAAAACTTAATGAGACTAAATAAGTTTCCGTTTGTTTTCCTGAAGCTTCACTAAAAAACAAATCTTCTTCAGGCTGAGTTCGGTTTCCTTCTGCAACCTGGAATGTATAGTCAAGCGTGGCCGCAAACATTCCCCCGGGAGATCTTTTTTGAGAAATGAAAGTGTAATACCCCTTACATTTGAATAGGCCAGATTTGTCAATATTCTATATTCTCTGGCTTTTTCGGTGTATACAGTCTGGGTAAAAATATAATCCCGTACATCCTTATAATAAGCTGTTAAATCAAACTTAAAGTCGTCTGTCAGCTGCTGCTGCAAACCAATTTCATATTGTACTGATCTTTGAGGATTTACATTCGGGTTACCAAATTTAGTAATTGATGAAATATTCGGAACCCACCTAAGATCATTTGAATATAATTTTTCCAGTGAGCCGATTTGATAGAAATGCCCGTAGGAAAATCTAATAATTCCTTTATCAGTTATAGGATATGAAACACTGAACCTGGGAGAGAACATATGTTTAATTGAAACCGGCTCAAGATAAGCATTCATGTATCCGGATAGTGAGTCGGTTAAATTTTTTGAAATGTCATAATTATATAATGTAGCCGCATCAAAATATTCATACCTTAATCCGATATTTAAAATCATTGTTTTGGCAAGTTCTATTTTGTCCTGAATATATGCAGCTCCCTGAACCGGTTTTTTATCATATGTTGATGGACTAAATAAACCCCTGCGTAAAACTATCAGATTAGAATCATATAATACATCGTTAATACTTAACGAGGTATAAGAAGACATTCCATTGATTAATTTATATTTGTAAAAATCTACTGAAAAACCTTCTCTCTTTATATTATGCTGCCTTATTTCAAATCCGGCTTTAACTTCATGAACACCGAATAATTCAGCCACAATATCTCCTTTAAGGCTATAAGTAGATGTAGACCTGTGGATAATTTCATTATCTGTTCCGCCGGCATAATAAATGGTATTGCCGATTGTTTTTCTGTAAAAGCTTGGAAGGTAGCGGGGATCATTTGGATCTGCATAAAGATAATGATCTCCCTTGTGATGTGGATCTGAATTTTTTAATTCTAAAACATTTTATCATTTAAAGTATGAGTAATACCAAGAGTATAAATAATGCCACGACTATAGTCCCAGCCATTCCCGTAGGATTTAAAAAAATGATCTCTATCATTATAAGTAATATCATCTATCTGTCAGTGGACTAAATGGTTTGGACTTTTCTTTATCAAAAACAACTTCATATTTCAATTTTATTAATGAACCTATTTTCTGGCTGATATTGAACTGAAGATTCAAGGTATTATCCGGATCCATAGGAACAAGTTTTTTATCTCCGGTTGGCAATCCATTGCTATTCGGATCATACGGATTAAAAAAATACTTTCCTGTTGCATCGCCATATCTTGCGTCGGTGCTTTTAAACTTGTCAGGAGTCAGATAAGAATCCGAAGGATTATACAACCTGTAACCAAAATAAGTACCTTTGTAATTCTCATAAATTCCCGAAGCGAAAAACCTTGTAGAACTTGTAATTGGGATCGGGCCTCCCATAGTAGCTTCTACCCTGCCCCTGTTCAATCCATCAATTTTACTTGAACCCAGCATGTTTGAGAACAAATCTGTCCTGGAGGTGATATAATCTCCGCCATATGCTTTTAAACTGAAGGAAAATTTATCTCCGCCTTCTTTGGTGACATAGTTGACGACACCGCTTAATGCGTTACCGAATTCGGCACTAAATGTTCCTGTTGAAACAGAAGCTTCCTGAACCGCATTGGATGCCAGACCAACAGCTCTCTGGTTTCCAAAAGGATCATTTAGTGAAAGACCATTTAAAGTATATGCAATCTCATTACCGTATCCTCCCCTAACGTGAATGCTACCGTCATCACCTGTAACAACACCAGCCTGCAGCTTTATAACATCAGCAATGTTGTCAACCGGTAAATTGTCTAATGATTCGGAAGTTATGGCTACTGTCGGGTTTGTTAAATCCTGCCTGATAAGCGGGTTTTTCTCTCCCTTTATAACAATGGCTGCTAAAGTAACCTCTCCGGAAGGTAATTTAAAATCTAACGAAGTTGTAAATCCGACATTAACAGAAATATTTTCAATCGTAACTTTCTGGTAACCAACTGACGAAGCAGTTACACTATAAACACCTGGTGAAACATTTAATATTACATAATTACCATTTTCATCTGAGGCAGCTCCGATCGAAGTTCCAGTAATTAAAACATTAGCAAACGGTATCCCTTCATTAGTAGATTCATCTATTACCTTACCCATTATCTTACCGGTAGACTGTGGATAGATGTAATTATTAATTAAAAAAAGGGATGCAAAAAAGATTAGAAAAAGAACTTTCTGCATTAGTGCGCCTTTTATTATTACTTAGGATTATCAGTGTGCCGGTCACTTTATATTAAAATGACCGGCACAGATTCTTAAACTATTAGGTTAAATTTACTTTAATAACGTCATCTTTATAGATTTTGAAAAACCTCCAAAGATTAATCTTGCAATGTAATTACCGCTCGCAACCTTAGTACCATAATTATTAGTTCCATCCCATTTTACTGTGTGATTTCCCTTTTTATATGTTTGATGGTTAATAAGAGTTGCTACTTCTTTGCCGAGCATATCATAAATTTTCAGAGATATTTCTTTCTGGAGCGGTAAACTAAATTTAATTGTTGTAGTAGGATTAAACGGATTGGGATAATTATGCTCCAGTACATAATCATCCGGAGTTACAACATTATAATTCTGCTCTACTAATCCTGTGGCTGCGCCTTCATACTCAAGAACTCTGATCGTCTTACGATATGTATTTATAATTTTGTGCTCGAGTGCATTATTTCTTTCCCAGGATTTAGTTGAATCCGCCCATTCATATTCGACAACCGTTGTGGAGTCATAAACACTTTGTTCTGAAACAACCATTTCCATATTTCCGTCACCGTCAAGATCTACGCTGTCGGCAAAAATATAAGCTGTAAACGGGGTTTCTTCGTAAGTGGTATCTACGACCGTAGAATCTAATACATATGATGTATCGACACCTGCAATAACAGTATCTATTCTACCATGATAGATTTTTATAGTAGCAAATACATCACCACCTTCGCCATTGTATACCAGATTTGCAGTATAACTATTTGAATCCAAAAGACTGCCTGAGCCTTTATATTGAACTGCAATCACATTTAATCCGCTGCCGCCGCCGGTGTAAATTTCATCTTTACCATCTTTATTCAAGTCACCTTTTACGCAAGGCCATAATTCTGCAGTATTTTTACCACCTAAAGCAGCGAGTTCTTTCATAGGTGCAATAATGCCAAATCTGCTATCAACGGAATCGCCATCAAACAGGTTTGCCGTTGTATCCCATGGCTGAAACTGGAACAAACACATATTAAAATCATTTCCGTACATTGTTCCGGCAATTTCATCTCTGCCGTCACCGTTTACATCTGCAGCAGCCATGCCAAAATAACTATTTCCATCATTAGGTGAATACTTCCAATAAACACCTGGTTTATTAGTATCGGGGTATGTATATGAATCAGGACCATTTACCTGGATTCCCCACATTCCAAAATTATCCCAGTGATTATTAATGATTTCTATTTTTCCGTCACCATCAATATCTGCTGGTGTTGAACTCCACTGAGAGCCTCCGACCCACATGCGTCCGTTAGTTGAATTATCAGGATGACCTCCTTCAATTACTAAATTTGCAAAACCAGGGAACGTTCCTGAAATTCCGCATATATAAATATCTTTTCTCGGACTATTTCCATACGGAATAAATTCGGATCTGCCATCACCGTCAAAATCATATACCATAAAAACTTCTCTGTACAATCTTAAATCTTCTAATGAACCTGCTGCACGGAACATATCATTTGTAACCACATAGGCAGGTTCTGCTCCCCAGTCGGTACCATTCCACTCATAAAAAACTATTCTATTTTCGCCTCTTTGTTCGAAAATTATTTCAGGATTTCCATCACCATCGCAGTCACCTACCCGGGGAAATCTCGGAGTAGAACCGCTTTCGGTTGTATCTACAGGTGATGACCAGATAATCTCCAGGTTACCCTGTCCATCAGGTTTTAAAACATGAACTCTTCCCCCATTTGAGTAATCGGTTGCAATTATCTCCTGTGTACCATCATTGTCAGCATCTGCAACAATTACTCTTCTAACACCCAGATCATTATAATATGGAACCGTTGTATCCGGGGCAGCTCCCGCATAAGCATTATATGTTGCCACCGTTGAAGCTTCAATTGGAGATTGAGCATGTAAGCTCAAAGTAACCAATAGAAAAAAAGATAACAGTAAAAGAACTTTTTTCATCTTTCTTCTCCTTATTATTGTTGAATATTATTTATGTTTTATTAATTAATTACAATTATTAAAGATGCTTATAATTTTAATGGAATTAGTTTGCGAGGCTAGTATTTACTAGACGATCAGCAAAATCAACTTGTTTAATACCTCCGGGTATATTTAATTATTAATAACAATCATACCAGTACAATTTATATTTGCACCTCCAACTGTTTTACTTCTATCTTTTGGATAAAAATATTAATACCTATCAAAGGTTCATTATGCTGAACATGAACCATTATATCGAAAATAAATCAGTTTGCGATTGGAAATTTTGAAATTATTTTATAGAAAAGAGTAAAAATTACTTCAAACATTATCTCCTGTTAATAATGAGTCTAATCCTCAACTATAAGGAAATTTTCTTCGACAAAACCGAAAAAAAGTTAAATAAATTATTTATCTAAGTCAACAACAAATAATATTGATTTTTTAATTTAATGTGTTATATTGGGCGGTTTTTTAAAACTTTTCTTAATTCACTGTAACTTAAAGAAGTTTTTCTCTATATAAAACATTGTTATGAATTCATTATACTGCACTTTGTTAAAAAGTAAACTAATTTGCTCTTTTATTCTACAATCAAATTTTATATTTTCTGTTTCTACTAAATTAATTAAAGCTGAAACCTCATATTTATTATTTTGAACCAGGTAAAAATTTATTATGAAAAGAATAATCCGTTTTAATATTTATTTTATCTTCATGCTGGTAATTTTCTTTATTGAATCAGCAAGTCCCCAATCGAAGTATGAAAAACTTGTTGAAAATGCCCAGGAAGATTTTATGGCTCCTGTATGGTCGCCTGATGGTTCGATGATTGCATTTACAAGTGCCAAGTATAAGGGTATACGGATAATCAATATTCAGGACAGAAATATAAAACAAATTACAGATGAAACTGCTGCCGGGTTTTTGTTTAAATGGTCTGATGATTCCGGATCTATTCTTACAAGGGTTGCAAAATATGAGGGTATGAGACGTTACAATGCAGTAAAAATCTTTGATGTAAAAGCAGGTAAATCTTCTTTACTGACAGATTACCGGACAATGATGCCGGGCCTGCCTTCATTTACTCCCGGCAATAATAAAGTTTATATGTACGGAAGAAATAATCTCGAAATATTTGATTCGGGCATTGAAGCAAAGCCTGATAAAAAATCTTCCGGTTCATCAAATATTATTTATATAAAAGATGATAAAATTGCAGTTGAAAATTTATTTTCTCATCAAGTAAAAACATTTGAGCCGGTTAAAGGCAAACGTGTATTAAACCTCCAGACTTCACCGGACGGCAGCCGGGTAGCTTTTGAAATTTACGGAGGTGATATGTATGTAATGAATACTAACGGAACGGGTTTGACTGATCTGGGAAAAGGTTACAGGCCCAGATGGTCACCGGATAATCAACATATCGTTTACATGATAACAAAAGATGACGGGGACAGGATTTTGTCATCCGATATTTATACAATAAAAATTGACGGAAAAGAAAAAACAAACCTTACAAATACAAACGAACAAATTGAAATGAACCCCGACTGGTCACCGGACGGGAAAAAGATTGCTTTTGATATTCTGAATGGAGGTACAATATATATTATGAATGCACCATGATTGGTGATTAAACTGTATAAGCATTTACAATTATTAATAAATTATTGAAACAGAGATACAAACTATTTCCGGAAAGTAATTAATGAAATTTTTTTACATTCTTTTTTTTGCATTACTAATTATTTTTTTTCCCAACCATTCTAAAGCTCAGGTAACGGGATTATCTGACTGGAATATATTTTTAGATCCGGGTCACAGCCAGCATGAAAACGTAGGAATTTACGGCTATTCCGAAGCTGACAAAAATTTAGGTGTTGCGCTGAACTTAAGAGATCTTCTCCTGTCAAAAACAGATATCGGTACTGTTTATATGAGCCGGACTGATGACCAGGAAGTGGTTTCTTTAACGCAAAGAACCGATTATGCAAATACTGTCGGGGCTGCATGGTATCATTCAATTCATAGCGATGCCGGCTCTCCTTCTTCAAACAGCACCCTTTTATTGTATGGCGGATGGAGAGAAAATGGCCAGACTATAGAAAAGATACCCAACGGCGGCAAAGAAATGAGCGATATCATCGTCGACATACTTACACGCGGTATGAGAATTTCTACCCGGGGAAATTATGCAGATCGAACATTCTACGAAGGATTTCCTGATAATACTTCCAGGTTTGTTCCTTATCTTCACGTTAACAGGGAATCTGATATGGCTTCTGAATTAAGTGAAGCCGGTTTTCATACAAATCCTACTCAAAACCAGCGCAATATGAATGATAAGTGGAAAAGACTTGAAGCATATACGTTTTTCTGGTCATTTCTGAAATTCTTTGATATTAATAGACCATTTGTTGGAATTACAACCGGAATAATTTCTGATATTGAATCAGGTCAGCCGATAAATGGAGCTATTGTTTCTATGAACGGGCAAACCGATACAACAGATACTTATGAATCGTTATTTCATTTATATTCAAATGATCCTGCACAGTTGCATAATGGTTTTTATTTTTTCGAAGATCTTCCGTCGGGAACGCTACCGATAACAGTTAATGCAGACGGGCATGAACCATATATTGATAACGTTACAATTGAAGATACTTTTTTTACTTTTAAAGATATCCGGATGATTTCAAAAACTCCTCCTTATGTCACTTCGGTTTCTCCTGTTCAAAATGACAGCCTGTATCCCGGAGTAGATAATGTAGGAATTATTTTCAGCAGACCGATGGATAAAGCTTCAGTCGAATCCACATTGGTTATATCGCCCAATGATTCTGCTGTTTTTATCTGGTCCGATGGAGATAAAAGGTTGTCTATAAGAACTTCAAACTTCAGCTTTAATACTAATTATCAGCTTACTATTTCGGGAAATGCAAAGGATAAATACGGACACCAATTTGACGGAGACGGAAACGGTGCGGGCGGTGATGATTTTATTTTAAATTTCAGAACCAGCGTTCCTGATTATCTGCCGCCGGTAATTGTTGATAACTATCCTGCAAAAGATCAAACCGAAGTAGAATTGCAGCCGGTCATAAGTTTAAGCTTTAATGAAGAAGTTAACAATTCTTCATTATCCGGAAAAGTTAAAGTGATAAAAGACTCAGATCAATCATATGTAACAGGAGTATACAAACATTACGTTTTTAACAGGAAGACAATAAATTAAATTTATTTCCTTCTACCCCGCTTGCTGAAAATGAGACTTATACTTTTACTCTTGATGGAGGATATAAAGATGATTACGGAAATGTAGCGGCAGATCAATATACATTTAGTTTTAAAACAGGAAATATAAAATATACCTCAGCTGATAATGTGGATAATTTTGAAAACGGAATTGATAATTGGTGGTTCCTCAACAGGTAGCGGGAGCACAAATGGAATTATCTCCGAACAAACAGGTGTTTCAAGTGAATCTAATTATTTTAATTCAATTTTTGGCGGATTTGAAATCGATGAAACTTAATTACGAGTGGGATACAACATCAGTCGGCTGGCTCATCAGAGAATACTATTCTCCATCAACACCAGGTTTCACAAGCAGTAAATATTTTGCAGGTCTATTTATTCGGGGATGGAAGCGGAAATAATTTCAGATTTGCTGTAAGAGATAGTACAAACGCTGTAGAAGTTAGTCCCTGGTATACAATTAACTGGCTGGGCTGGAAACTAGTGAACTGGGATTTCACGGAACAATGGAACAGGTTCCTGGTTTGGCGATGGTGGACTTGATAACCATTTAAATTTGACAGCTTTCAATTGACATATAAGCCGGGAAATAAATCTATTGGCGAGATATATTTTAATTATTTTAGGATTGTAAATAAAACAACAGTTGGTGTTGAAGATATTGCCGGTTCTAAACTTCCATCAGATTATATATTGGGACAGAATTATCCTAACCCGTTTAATCCGTCTACAAAGATAAAAGTGGGAATTCCTAAAGCAGGATTTGTTAAACTTGAAGTTTTTAATCTGCTCGGACAAAAAGTAGCAACCTTGATTAACTGAAGATATGAATGCCGGGTATTATACAATTACTTTTTCATCTAATACAGGAAACGGTTATGACATTTCAAGCGGCAACTTAGATATTTAGACCTTAATTGGAAATAATTTTTCCACCAGTAAAGAAGATGGTTCTGCTGAAATAAGTATTTACCAATATTCTTCTTCAATAATTTTCTTTGAAGTTTTCCGGAGTTTATTTCTCTTTAAGAATATTTTTCATAATTTTATTTAAAGTAAGAGATGATGAATAATATCAATCCTGTAATTTACAGTATTAACCTATATCGTATTAATTAATCTGTAACTTAATTTTTATTCCAAAATTTAAATGAAAAATACTTTCCTTATGTTTTTTGTATGCTTTACAGCAGTAATAGTCTCCCAGAAGCAAAATATCCGGACATAAACAAAGAAATAGAAGCAGGCAATTTCAAAAAAGCCGGAACTATGATTGATGAAAGAATAAACAAAAAGGATTATCTTCTGCTGAAAAATATGAACTTAGTTTTCAGAAAGATAAGCTAAACAGAATAAGACTGGATTTTCTCAAAATCTTCAAAAGATATACTGGAATATGTAAGGAGTTATTATCCCAATGCTGATGAAAAGGATCTTGAGAAGTGGGAAAAGGACGGCTCGCTCGAATATAAGATGATTGACGGAAAGAAATATTATTTCAACCGCGCTGCTGCAAATTTATTCAGAGTAAACGAAGAAGCAAAAAAGCAGAAAGAAAAGATTGATGGGAAAGTCTGTAAGGGGACATATTGATATTCTTAAGATTTATTCCCGAAGCTGTAAAAGAGTCGAAAGAACTAAATAAAAATTTAGTAAAAAAAGTAACCCATAAATTAGACTATACCGTTACTGTAAAACCAAATGCGGTTCCCGACGGAGAAATTATCCGCTGCTGGCTTCCATTTCCAAGGGAAGGACATCAAAGGCAGACTGATATTAAGCTTCTGCATGTAAATAGTAATGAGTATGTAATCGCCGGAAATGAAAATCCTCAAAGGACTATTTATTTTGAAAAGACTGCACAATAGAATGAACCGACTGAGTTTAATATTTCATTAGAGGTTACTAATTATCTTGATTATTTAATATAGATCCCGGTAAAATTCTTCCATACAAAAAAGAATCCGATGAATAAAAAATATATACCTCTGAAAGAAAACCCCATATAGTTTTTACAAAAGAGATAAAGGATCTTTCACAAAAAATTGTCGGAAATGAAAGATAATCCATACATAGCCGCTAAAAAAATTTTTGAATGGATCAGCAGCAACATCCCGTGGGCGGGCGCAAGATAGTATTCCACAATTGACAACATTAGCGATTACTGCATAAAAGAAAGAAATACTGCGGAATTAAATCTTTACTTTTTATTACGCTCTGCAGGTACAACGGCATTCCGGCAAAATGGCAGAGCGGGTGGATGCTGCATCCAGGTTTGTCCACCTGCACGACTGGACAGAGATATACCTCGAAGGTTACGGCTGGGTACCGGTTGATCCTTCCTTGCAGTACAGAATTTTTCAAATAGTGATGAAAAATATTTCTTCTTAGGTAATACAGATGCACACCATTTAATAATTAACGATATTTTTCTTCCCCGTTATTTCCGGATAAAATTTTTCCCAGAAGTGAAACAGTAGATTTTCAAAGAGGTGAATTAGAATGGCGCGGAGGGAATCTTTATTTCGATAAGTGGAATTACGATATGAAGGTAGAATATGAATCTGAAAAAAGTCAATAATCACCCGGGATTATTTATTAGATTACAAAGCATAAGTATTGTAATTTTACTTGTAAGCTTAATTGCATCTCTCTTTTTTTGCACAGGAAGAAAATGACATGGAAAGAATCAAATCTGTGATCAACGAATTAGAATATAAGTATGCCCCCGACAGCCGGACAGCAATTTTCAAAATAAATGCGGAGCAGGAAGGGGATAATTATATCCTGAAGGGCGAACAAACTTTGCTTCCGCAAAAGAAGAATTGATGCAAAAATTAGATAATTTCAATGCAATTGATCAAATTAAAATTCTTCCTGATTCTGAACTGGAAAAGATATTTACGGAATAATTAAACTTTCTGGTCGCTAATCTCAGGACAAAACCGGAAAATCAGGCAGAGATGGCATCGCAGGCATTGCTTGGAACACCGATAAAAATTTTGAAAAAGAAAAAAGGCTGGTACCTTGTTCAAACACCCGATCAATATATTTCATGGATAGAGAATGACGGAATTACAGCGTCAATTTTGACAGCTTATCTGCCTGGAATAAATCGGATAAAATTATTTATACAAAAGATTTTGCTTTCACATATTCAAAGCCCGATATAAATTCCGGAAGAGTTACGGATATCGAAATAGGAGATATTCTGAAATATTCCGGTGAAGAAAACGGTTTCTGTAAAGGGCTTTATCCTGATGGAACAATTGCTTTTATTAAATCAGAAGATTGCAAACCTTTTAAAGAATGGCTTAATGAAGCCGATCCAACTGCTGAAAACATTATTAAAACCGCCAGAACATTTATGGAAATACCTTACCTATGGGGAGGAACATCTGTAAAAGGAATGGACTGCAGCGGTTTTACGAAAACTGTTTTCTTTCTTAACGGCATTGTACTGCCAAGAGATGCATCTCAACAAGTAAATATAGGAGAATCAATTAACACGAAAGATAAGCTGGAAAACCTTAAACCGGGATATTTTTTCTTTTCTTCGGTAAGAAAGGTAATGATACTACAAAACAAAAAATTACACATGTGGCAATTTATATGGCGACGGGGATTTTATTAACGCCGCAGGAAAAATAAGAATAAACAGCTTTTCTAAGGATAAACCAAACTACAGTGCTTACAGGGATGACTCTTTTGTCTGTGCAAAAAGAATTTTAAATTCGATTGGGCTGAAAGGGTGTTGTTACTATTTCTAAAAACAAGTTTTACAATATGGAGAAATAAAGACCGTATTCGGTTGTAACTTCAGCTAGTATTTTCTATCATTTTTACTTATCAAAACCAAGAGACTTATTAAATTGAAAACCATCATTGTATTTTTATTTTCTGCATTTACTCTAATATATCCGCAACAGAAAAGATAAAAGTACCGGATTATTATAAAATTGATAATTCAATTTCCGATTCACTTCTTTCAATTGTCAAAAGTGTCGGGCTGACAGTAATTATGATGCAGGCGAAGACGGAATTGAGCAAATATCTTTTGCAGTTATTGATTTGAATTTAAATCCTGCTGAATGGGCGGATAAATTTTGATAATTTCATTTATCCGGCGAGCGTTTACAAAATGTATGTTGCGACATTCACTTCAAAACAAATTAGTGAAGGAGGATTTTCTTTATACAAGAAATTTGGAGGTAATCGCCGAACGATGCTGATATATTGAAACAAATGGAAAATGATCGCGGCCTCTATTAAGAGATAATGATACTGTTACTAGAAATTACCTTCTGGATTAATGATAACACGAAGTGATAATTCTGCTGCAAATTGTTTAATTGACAAAGCAACGCGTCCGGAAATAAATAAGATGATTGATGACTTAGGATGGAGCGGGAGTGAAGTAACACGAAAATTCTTGAAACGGAAATATGAGGACCCGGGAGATGAAACAATCAGAGGCATGAAACATGTGCATTCATGCAGCAGATTTTATGTACAGGATTTATAAAAATGAATTGGTTAATCCATGGGTAATATGCAGATGAAGTCATTGCTCGGACGGCAGTTGGATACATCTAAGCTTTCAGAAGGCTTACGGAAAAATGTTATGTTTTATCATAAAACGGGATGGTGGAGTATTTATACTAATGATGTTGGAATTGTTGATAACGGCAAAGTGAAATATGTAATAGCTTTATTTACTCCGGTTACGGAAGATATTGTTTCTCCCAAAATGAAGATACTTTCTGAAAAAGTTTATCAGCTAATGAAAGAAAGGATTAAATAAAAAATTAACCTGCTCTATAATTATTCTGATTAATTTTCAATTGCTTTAATAACTGCATTATTAACTTCCGGTCTTACTTTCCTGGATCTTCGAATTATTTCTTGTTGGATATACCCTGTTGGTTAGAAAGACAACAAACAAATTCCGGGTTGGATTGTTGAAACCGAAGTACCTGTAAATCCGGTATGCCCGTACGAAATGATATTAAAAAAATCACCGGCAGTAGAATGTTCAGGGATTTTGTATCCCATCCTAAAGCTCTTGAACTTAAATCCGATTGTTTTTTTACGAACATCTCAACTGTTGAAGCTTTAATATATCTTTTTCCCATAGGCACCCTTCTGCAGCAGCATCTGCAACAACCTGGCTATATCGACCCGCAGTTGAAAATAAACCGGCATGCCCGGCAACTCCGTTTAAAAGCTGGGAAGTTTCGTCATGTACTGTTCCTCTAATCTGGCGGTGCCTCCAGTAGTTGTCATTTTCAGTCGGTGCAATTCTGTATATCAATGACTGCGGTGGATTAACATTGGTGCTGTTCATCTCCAGCGGTTCAAAAATATTTTTGTTGCAGAATTTATCCAGGGCCATTCCGGTTACTGTTTCAATAATTTTACCCATTAAAATAAAATTTAGATCGGAGTAGACCATTTCTGTCCCGGTTGGATAAATAAGAGTATCATTAAGAATTTCATCCATTACACCCTGCTCTTTATTCTTTACAGAGTCGAATGCCTTATATGAAGGTATATCGGGTCTTAATCCGCTGTCATGAACCAGCAAATTTCTGATAGTAACATTTTCTTTCCCGTTTACCCCGAATTGAGGAAGATATTCAGAGACTTTATCATCAAGCTTAAATAGTCCCCTGTCATAACAAATCATTGCAGCAGTAGTTGTAGCTATTACCTTGGTTAAAGATGCAAGATTGTACATCGTGTTAGTTGAAACTTTGCCGGATGCAGTATCGTATGTATAATAACCATAAGCTTTATTATAAATAATTTTCCCGTCCTTCTGGTACTAATATTACTGCTCCGGGAAATGTAGAATCTGCTATTGATTTATTTATTATGCTGTCAAGCGTATAAAATCGTTTTTCAACATTCGGGGAAATTAACGATTGTGATGAAACTTCCGAATTGTTTTTTAAGAATGCTGCGGTGGTGAACAACTCTGAACAGTTTGGGAAATAATGAATAAGGCCAGCAGAATTAAAATAGAAATATTAACTTGTTTTTTAATTTTCATTACATATATACCCGATTATATTTATTCAAAATTATTAAAAATAAACAGCATTAAAAACTTTTGGCGGTCATTTAATTTTTGATAATATTCTAATTGTTATATTTAAGATGCGATTAACTTTTTCTTATCATCTTAAAAGCAAACTTCAATAATTATTTTCTGTATTAATTCTGGGTTATAAAATTGAAATATCTTAAAACTATTTTCTTATTAATTTTTTTGTCCCTATACGGATGCTCAGCCAGTAAATATGAAACAAATACATCAGATATTAAATATCCATCTGATTTAAAAGTTATTACCAGGGAAGAATGGGGATGGAAACCGGGAGAAAAGACTTTGCCCGAACAAACCATTACAAAAATTACTCTGCATCATAGCGGTGAATTTTTCCCTGAAGGTAAGAATGTTATTGATTACCTGAAAAACCTGCAGTCATGGAGCAGAACAGAAAAAGGCTGGATGGATATTCCGTATCATTACATTATTGATTTGGAAGGAAATGTTTACGAAGCTCGTCCTTTAAAATATCCCGGGGATACAAATACTGATTATGATGTTCGCGGTCATGCACTTATTTGTGTATTGGGCAATTATGAAATTCAAAAATTCAACAAAAAAGAACTAAAAGCTGTTGTTGACTTAACAAGCTTTCTGGTAAAAAAATATAATGTATCCATAAACAATATTAAAGGACATAAAGATTATGCCTCAACATTATGCCCGGGAGAAGATTTCTACAGATTTATCAGGGATAACACAATTCAAAAACTTGTAGCTCAGAAGCTTGCAGGATCGAAAATTAATCATGATGAACTATTCAGAAAAGGTCCGGTAGTAAAGACAGGGATTGAAGTTTTAAGAGAAAGAAATTTCGACATTTTAAAAGGCAAAAGGGTTGGACTTGTTACAAATCCTACCGGTGTTGACAGCAAATTGAAATCAACTATTGATATTTTAAATGAATCACCGAATGTTAATCTTATTGCACTTTTCGGACCGGAACACGGCGTCAGAGGAAATTTCGTTGCTGGTGATTATGTTGAATCTTATACCGACGAATATACAAAACTCCCGGTCTATTCTTTATACGGTAAGACCCGCAGACCTGATTCAAATATGCTGAAGAATATTGATGTACTGGTTTATGATATCCAGGACATCGGGTGCAGGTTTACACATATATAAGCACGATGGGACTAATAATGCAGGCCGCTGCTGAAAATAATATTGAAGTCGTAATACTTGACAGACCGGATCCTTTAGACGGCTGCAGGGTTGAAGGCGGACTTGTTGAAGATGGTCATTTTACATTTGTGAGTATGTACAAAATTCCTTATGTGTATGGTTTAACCTGCGGTGAACTTGCAACACTGATAAATGATGAAGGAATGCTGCAGGGAGGAATTAAATGCAAGTTAACTGTTGTTAAAATGGAAGGTTGGAACAGGGAAATGACATTTATGGATACGGGATTACCGTGGGTGCCTACTTCTCCTCATATACCGGATATGAGCTCGCCTTTTTATTATGTCTCTTCAGGTATTGTAGGTGAATTGAATTCAATATCAATAGGGATTGGGTATACTCTTCCCTTCCGTACATTTGCCGCTGATTGGATTGATTCAAGAAAACTTGCGGATAAAATGAATAGTTATGATTTGGAAGGAGTTATTTTTCGACCAATTTCTTACAAACCTTTTTACGGTTTCGGAAAACGTGAAAATCTTCGCGGAGTAGAAACTCATATTACAGATTATAAAAATGTTAAGTTGATGCAGATACAATTTTATATAATTCAGGCATTAAAAGAGTTATATCCTGATTCATCTCTTTTAAAGATGAAAATAAAAGCAGGTTTAGAATGTTTGATAATGTCATTGGCACAAGTAAAGTCAGGAAAATGATTAACGGAAATTTTGAAGTTAAAACTTTAAAGTCATTTTTTGAGAAAGAGGCTTCAGAGTTCAGGGAATTTTCCAAGAAGTATTTTTTGTATAAGTAATTAAATATTTCCGTATATCACTTAAGATACAGCATCTTCTTGTTTGTTCTGTAAATTTTTGAATCCGGGAATTGTTTTACAGTATTTCAATACGTTAAAAATTTTTTACTAATTGATAAATTAAGATCAGTATATTCATGAGAAAACAAATACTATATCTTTTGCAATTATTCTTAATAATTTTCATTTCTAATGTATATGCTTTAAATCCTGATTCAATTTCTATCGGCATACCCCCCCCGGCCACTTCAACTCAAATGATATTAATTCTAACTAAAGATTGGGAGGATTCTACCGGAGTCCTGTTCATGTATGAAAGAAATAAACTCGGTGAAAATTGGGAACAAACCGGTAATGCTTTTCCTGTATCCATAGGCCGAAACGGGTTAGCCTGGGGAACCGGGCTTCATGGAAGTGCCATAGATGATGGACCCGTTAAGCATGAAGGTGACGGTAAATCTCCGGCCGGTGTATTTCGTTTAAGTAAAATTTTTGGGTATGAATCATCAGACGATGTTAAATGGTTGAATATGCCCTACATACAGGTTGACTCCTGCGTTGAATGTGTCGATGATACAAATTCAATTTATTATAATACTATTATCAACGATAGAATGGTTAAAGAAAAAGACTGGATAAGTTCGGAAATCATGAAATTAAGTGATAATGAATATGAGTGGGGCATATTTGTTGAAAATAATAGTATGCCCAGAATAAAAGGAAACGGCTCATGTATATTTCTACATATTTGGGAAAATGATAGTATACCAACAGCAGGGTGCTCGGCAATGAAAGAGGAAAATCTGGTTAAAATATTACACTGGCTGAATATTAATTCATCTCCGGTTTTAGTCCAGCTCCCTCAGGAGGAATATAATAAACTTAAATACCGTTGGGTGCTTCCATAATTAAATTCTATAATAATTTACAATTCCTGATGATGAGGGGGTTTAAACATATATTTTCATTAAATTCAAATTCTGAAATAAGTAATAAAAAAATATCCGGATATGAAAAGTTATTTAGTTAAAAATAATTAATTTGTGGATTTTTACAGCAGCTTTATTTTTATTCCTAAGCAGCTGTAAAGAAGAACCGCCGCATGAAACAGGTACTTTTAAAGAACCGGATTTAGTTGAATTGATTAAGCTTGATACAACTTTTCATCTGGACATAAGATATGCGACCAATAATAACTTCCTGGGCAGACCTGTTTATAAAGAAGCCAGGGCGTTTCTGCAGCGGCCTGCTGCTGAAGCGTTAGTAAAAGTGAACAGGGAATTAAAACCATACGGTTATGCTCTTGTTTTATTTGACGGCTACCGGCCATGGAGTGTTACTAAGACATTCTGGGATGTGACCCCTGATGATAAAAAAGATTTTGTGGCTAATCCCAAATTTGGTTCAAGACATAACAGAGGATGTGCCGTTGATTTAAGTTTATATGAAATTGCTTCCGGGAAAGAAGTTGAAATGCCGAGTGAATATGACGAAATGAGTGAAAGATCATATGCTGATTATAAAGGCGGTACAGAAAAGCAGAGGGAATTAAGAGATCTGCTCAGGATTAAAATGGAAGATAATGGATTTAAGGTATTGAATGTTGAGTGGTGGCATTTCGATTATAAGGATTGGAAATCTTATCGTATCGAGAATATTTCATTTGAAGACATTAAATAAAAATTATTGAATTATTTGAAAAGTTGAATATAAAAATAAACTCAATTAAAATTATTTACTTGCCCTGACGCTTCTATTTATAAGAAGAATTGTTAATTAAAAAGGTAAACCATATATTATTTTTTTACTAAAAGGTAGAGAATTTTTTGAAAGGCCACACTCTTGATTATATAATTATTGCTGCTTACCTGATTGGTATTGCTGTATTTGGAATTATTTCCGGGGGAAAACAGAAATCTGTAAAAGATTATTTTTTAGGTTCAAAAAAGGTTCCGTGGTGGGCAGTCTGTTTTTCAATAGTAGCCGCCGAAACAAGCACCTTAACTTTTATTTCGATTCCCGGTCTTGCTTATATTGCAAATCTTAACTTCTTACAGGTTACTTTTGGTTATCTTCTGGGTAGAATAGTTGTGGCAACTGTTTTTTTGCCCGCATATTATAAAGGCGAATTAAAGACAGCATACACATATTTGGAAACACGGTTTGGAGGAAAGACCCGTTCTTTTGCATCAATAGTGTTTTTATTTACCAGGACTGCGGCAGACGGAGTGAGATTAGCTGCAACTGCAATACCTCTTTACTTAATGATTAGCATGAATGAGGCAACAGCAATCGTAATTATTGCCTGCGTAGCTTTAATATATACTTATACCGGTGGTGTTAAAGGAGTAATATGGGTTGATGTAATTCAAATGTTTATTTATTTAGGCGGTGCTGTAATAGCTGCGATTTATTTAATACATATTTTACCCGGGGGGTGGAGTTCTGTAGTCAATGCAGCTTCCGCCGGCAACAAATTTCAAATATTCAATTTAGGCTTCGATAACGGATTTGCAGGATTCTTTTCTCAGCCCTATACATTGATAGGAGGAATTGTCGGAGGCGCTTTCCTGTCAATGGCTTCACATGGAACCGATCAGCTGATAGTCCAAAGATTATTGACAACTAAAGATCTTAAAGAAAGTAAAAAGGCAGTTATTGGAAGCGGTATAATTGTAATAATTCAATTTGCTGTTTTTCTTATGGTAGGAGTCATGCTTTATGCATATTTCGGTACCCTGGATTTTGCAAAAATTGGAATTACAAAGCCGGACGAAGTATTTCCCAAATTCATTATTGATGTTTTACCCACCGGGCTGACCGGAGTTATAATAGCCGGGTTATTTGCTGCCGCTTTATCTACTCTTGCCGGATCAATAAGTTCACTTTCTTCGTCAACTATGATGGATATTTACATCCCGTTCTTCGGAAAATCAAATGACGAGAAAAAACAGCTTAAAGTTTCAAGAATATTTACTATAATTTGGGCGGCACTCCTAACTTTGTCTGCATTCTTTTTCATGACTTCACCCCGGTCGGTTGTGGAAATTGCCTTGAGCATTGCATCCTTTACATACGGCGGATTGCTGGGAACTTTTTTAATCGGTATTTTTATTAAGAAGGCTAAACAGGAAGATGCACTGGCAGGATTCGTTGCCGGAATATTTATTATGATTACGGTTATATCATTAAAATTAGTTGCCTGGACCTGGTTCACACTAGTTGGTGTCCTGGCTGCGTTACTGGTTGCAAAATTATTAACACTTCTTTCAAAAGAAGATAATATATAATATATCTTGTTGTAATGTAAATAATCAATATTATGAAAAAAGCATTAATTTTAATAGTAATTATTTTATTTGCTGTAAATATTTTCCCTTCAGAAAATAATCCGAAAGTGAAAACCGGGGCTGATTTACTTTTCACTAAGTATTTCAAATATATCAAAGGGAAAAATATAGGTGTAATAACTAATCCTACCGCTTTACTATCAGACGGCAGACACCTTGTTGATGCTTTGTATGAAAACAAAGAAGTAAAAATTGCGGCATTGTTTGGACCTGAACATGGGATTAGAGCAGATACTACCGGTGCAGTTAAAAATTCTATTGACCCTATAACCGGCATCCCGGTTTATTCCCTTTATGGTAAAACATATAAACCAACCTCTGCTATGATGAAAAATATTGATGTATTAATCTTTGACATTCAGGATGTAGGAGCCAGATTCTATACTTTTATTTCTACTCTTGGTCTTGCCATGGAAGCAGCGTCAGAAAAAGGTATTCCAATTATAGTCTTGGACCGGCCAAATCCTATCAGGGGGGAATATGTAGATGGTCCGGTTGCATTAGATTCGATGGAATCGTTTGTAGCTTACGCTCCTATTCCAGCTGCGTACGGGATGACAATAGGTGAATTAGCCTTAATGTATAACCAGGAAGGATGGCTTCACAACGGGAAAAAATGCAATTTAATTGTTGCAAAAATGGAAGGCTGGACCCGGAATTTATGGTATGATCAAACAGGATTAAAGTGGATTAAGCCCTCTCCTAATATGACTAGTTTATCAACAGCGATTGTCTACCCTGGTACCTGCATTTTTGAGGGGACTAATGTTTCTGAAGGACGCGGTACGGATAAGCCTTTTGAATATATCGGGGCTCCATGGTTAAACGCTGTGGAAGCTGCAAAGGATTTGAATCATTATAACCTTGAAGGCGTTAAATTCGAACCTATACAAATTACACCGGTGAAAACTCCAAATAATGCTGCTCAGCCAAAATATTTTAATCAAAAATGTAATGATGTTTATATCAAAGTAACCGATAGAAATATTTTCAAACCGGTAGAATCTGCACTTTATTTACTTTGGGAGATAAAAAAGAATTGTCCGGAAAATTTTAAATGGAGAGAAAAAACCTTTGACAGGCTCTGCGGAACACCTAAAGTCCGGTTGATGCTGGATGAAGGGAAATCTCCCGGAGAAATAATTTCTTCATGGAAAGAAGATTTGAATATATTTAAAAAAATACGTTCTAAGTATCTGCTATATAATTAACAATTTTCATACAATTAAATTATCTATTAGGAAATAGTAATATATAGAGACCTCTTCCATTGAGTTTTAGTTATTGGTCATTGCAAATCATTAATACTATTTTCGAGTAAAAGGAAACCAATGTTCCCCGGATATTGCGTTGACACCGTATTTCTTTACCAGCATTGATTCTGACTGCTTGTTCAGTAGTGAAAATTAAATTATATTATTTATCTTTCTATTAGAGCTATATGCGCTATCGGTATTTATTTTTTAGTTGATATTTGCAGCCTGCCTATTTTTAATCCCTTGCTTTCTGCTTTTATAAATATATTGCCTGCTTTATCAGTTGATTTTACTACTAATAATCATTTTCCTTCATATGCATTTCTAATTAAGAAAGGTTTCTGAAAACTTTCTATACTTGTTGGGTTACCATTTCCCACGGCAGCAAGCTGACCTTCTCCTTTGATTTCAAATTTCACAAGATTCGCTACATATGAACAAGATTTCCTTCTTTATCCGGAAATCACTATATCCGTAGAGCTGATTTAAACATGAATTCCATTTCTCCAGATATCGGGATTCATGTAAATCCCGTCGAAGTTGATATAAACAATTTTGTCGGAGTCTGCTTGCGGAAGATTGAAATGCTTTCTATACTAACCAATTCCCCCGGTTGTAAACCCTGAGCATTTACCTCCAGCGGCTTGTGAGTCAAAAGGATCCTTTATTATCCTGTCTGATTTGTTGCAATATGAAGTATAAAATTCAAAGTCGGAGTCAAATTTCCCGACATACAAATCATAAAAATCAGCGGAAATCCTGCATGTCTCTACCGAAGTATTCATTATCTACAAAGGTATAGTTTATTGTAAATATGGCCGGCGTATTTTCAATTCTTATCTATTGAAATAGTTATTGAATCCATGGGATTCCTGAAATATATAATATTGGGAAACCTGGTTTTTAATTTATCAACTTTATCAACCCATGCCCCGGCTTCATTCAATTGAACATGCATTATAACTATATATTTAGGATGCAGTAAGTTTAAGATATAGTCTAATCCCTTTTCTCCGGATTTAAAAAGACCTTTGTATAAAAACGCTACATCTACCGAATCAGTCCATTCATGCTCCTTTAAATAATCCTGGAACGCATCCATTTCAGTATCGCCTGAATGAAATATTTTTATACCATCAATTTCAAACAGGAAACTGACTTTAAATATAGTTTCTTCCAAATTAACACTATCCTTGTTGTAAAAAGATAAATGTTTAAGTCCGAATGCATTTATGGGAACATTATCTACTATTTTAGATACACTTTGATTGAGCGCCCGTGTTATAATATCGAACTGTTTCTTTTTGCCGATAAAGCCGAAACAATTACCGTCAATAAAAACTACAGACTGTTTTGTGGTTACGAATCGAACATTTTTATACTTTGAAAGATATTGATTGTTCAATACCGGGTCGCAATGATCTTTATGATAATGAGTCAGCATAAGCATTTCGATATTATCGAAGGGAGCTTCCGCATTCATAATTTTATCTGTGACTTCTTTTGGGGGGACTGAAAATATTCCGTATCCTTTGCTGTACAATCCGTCAATTAATATCTTATGATTGGTCGAGGTTAATAAGAAACCTTCGTTTGAAATATACGTGATTTTCAAATTGTGTTTAGTAACCTGTGAAAAACATAAACTAAAACTGTAAACTAATAAGCAAATAGTAATAGCTAACTTTTTCATATGATTTAAGGTCTGTGGTTAGTAAATTTTTAATTGTATCAATTAGTAATTATTTATTATTCTTAATTTCCCTTAACAGATGCAAGAAACTTTTTTACTTCCGATTTATATTGTTTACTCTGTTCCCACCAACTGTAATGACTACTTTTGTTTATGAAAACAATAGTCGAGTTTTTTAATACTTTATGAGCTTCATATGCAATTCCATCACCGGTTATGTCTTGTCTACCTTGTATAATTAATACTGGTTTAGTAAAATTATTTAGTGTTTTTTTACAATCAAATTTTATTTTAAATAAATCTTTATAGACCAAGCTGGTAATTTGAGGATTGCCTCCGAATGCTAATCTTTTTGCCAGTTGCGGTATATATTTTTTATTATACAAATATGCCGATGCCAGGTATTTCCCTTTATTGTATCTTGCTGTATATGTGGTATCACCTTGCTTAACTTTATTATCCCAATATTTTAATGAATCACGTTCGGCTTGACTTAAATGCATTTGAAGATTTGCACCGAAATAACTCAATATACTTAAATCAATGCCGCCTGTACTTGACAGGATCATTGCTTTGATTGATTCGGGATAATACGAAGCATAATATTCAGCCATCCATCCGCCAAAGGAATGTCCAAGCACAATCCATTTGTCGACTTTAAAATATTTGCGAATCGTTTCTATATCATTAGCCATTAACTGCATGGTAACATTGGTACTGTCAACTTCCTTTAGTTTGGATTTTCCTGTACCGCGCTGGTCATACAGAATTGTCATGTATTTATCGGAGAGCAATTTTGCGAGCGCGTTAAAACCTTTGCAATCTAAACCGGGACCCCCGTTAATAATAAGTAAAGGTTCTCCGCTTCCATACTTTATATAATGAATTACACCGTCATTTGTTTTGATGAATCCATCTTGCTGACAAATACCCGGGATAGTTAAGGTAAAACTAATTAGTAATAACAACAATATTTTTTTCATATTTCCTGCATGTAAGTTGGATAATTCAATTCATTAACTGCCGTTTAAGAAGTCACAGTAACTAAAAGAACTATTTAATCCTGCCTCTGACTTTATATGCCATTCATATCACTTATTCAATTTGACGCTGACTGGCCGGCCGAATAAACTCTCATAAATCTTCTTTTTAGTTCCCAATGAGCAGTTACATAAAATAGCAGGGGCGTCTTTCTTCGGGATAAAGGGGCAGCTACAATCTTTTCTGACCAGTTTGTTTACAACGATTGTGCCTTTTTGATTATCATAATCAACCGACTCGGCCCAAAGACTTTTAATAAATGTAAAGAATCCTTCAGGATCGTTTTTATATTTCTTTGCAAAGTCCTCGCCGCATTTAGAGCCGAGTTGATGCAAAGCTTTGATAAATGTTTCATCATCTAATGTGTTATTCAAAATATAAAGCAGACCCCTGCACCGGTTTTGCATGAAGTTGATACGTCAATGATGTTCATCCGGATTTTCGAACTAATAACTACAGAATAGGAATTTTGCTCGTCTTCAAAGGAAATTTCGCATAGAAATTCATTTTGTAACTTACAGATTTTATTTACTTTATTCTTACGACCATTTACTTATAAGAGAAGAACTTTAGAAATTTTCTACTTTTTTAAGAATTTTATTGTAAATTACTTTCATTAAATATAATTTGAAATAGTACTTAAAAAATGAAGGCGACTATTCTTCTCTAATTTAAATCTACACATAAAAATTCTATAAAACTTTAAAGTATAATTGAGAGGGCAAAATTGATTTTTATTGTTAGCTCACTTTGATGCGATTTTTTTTAAGAGACTTTAAAATAGGTAGGGCAGATATTTATGAAGAGAAAAACAAAAAAAGCACCATATCATTTTCGATATGGAAAAAGAAATCGGCCGATTGTTTTAGGATGGGTGTTATTCGTTTTAGTTATTGTACAGAATTCAATTTTTGCACAAGATGTCGATCCGATTAAGTTATCATGGCTCGGAGGAAATCCACCGGCAATGTCTACGGGAGTGAGTTGGGGTGTGCCGCTGCCGGAAGGAAAGATTGCTCCCTCAACTGGATTTTTATTGAAAAACGATCAGGGGCAGGTTATGCCGGTACAATCATGGCCATTGGCTTATTGGCCCGATGGTTCATTAAAATGGGTGGGCGTAAGTACAGTAGTTGATGCGAATGCAGGAACGACCTTCAATCTGATGCCTGTAAAAGCAGCCGATATTGATTCGTTAAAAACAAAAGTCGAATTAACTGAAACCAATGATGACGTACTGATAAATACCGGCGTTTTGCAGTGTGATATTCCCAAACACGGCATACAGCTCATTCGTTTTATTAAAATGGATGGAAAGGTAATTTCAACAGGCGGAAGGTTGGTTTGTATTCTGCAGAATGGTCCAAACCGGGAAGTTGGTGCTCAGCCTGTCAAAGAAAAATTTATTGGTAATATAAATAAAGTAACGATTGAACAAAACGGACCAGTAAGGGCAGTAGTTAAAATTGAAGGCAGGCATGTATTGGAATCGGGAAGTCGGAGTTGGCTGCCGTTCATTGTCAGGTTCTATTTTTACGCTGGACAGCAGTCAATTCGCATGGTGCATACAATTATTTATGATGGCGATCAGCAAAAGGATTTTATCCGTGGTTTGGGATTAGTATTTGACGTTCCTTTGGATGAGCAGTTGTACAACCGGCATATTCGTTTTTCGGGAGACAAAGACAGACTATGGGACGAACCATGTGAACCTCTCAATGGAAGGAGACCACTTGATTTTAGAGAAGATCTGTATGCAAAACAGCTTACCGGCGAGCGCATTGCCGAGCGTGAAACTTTCTCTAAACAGCAACAATTTCTAATTGATCAATGGGCCTCATGGAACGATTTCAAACTGGTTCAATTGAACGCTGATGGATTTAGAGTACGGAAAAGAACAAACAATAAAAGTACCTGGATTGATGCTGGGTATGGAAAACGTTCCGATGGGATGGCTTTTATTGGTGATGTGTCTGGCGGCTTGGCAGTATGTGTTCGTAATTTCTGGCAATCTTTTCCTTCGGAGCTGGAAATCTGCGATGTTAAAAAGGATACTGCTCGACTAAAAGCCTGGCTTTGGTCACCGGATGCTGGAGAAATGGACATGCGTCATTACGATACTCTTGCCTGGGGGCATAATCTTATAGCTAGTTACGAAGATGTTCAACCTGGATTCAGTACTGCAACCGGTGTTGGACGCACATCGGAAATAACGTTGTATATCTCTAACAAGGTACCTTCTTATAATACTTTAAGAAAAATTTCACAGCAAGGGAATCAACCAGCTTTGCTTATAACTTCTCCTGAATATATTCATAGCATTCCGGTTTTTGGAGTTTGGAGTTTACCTGATTATAGTACAAAAGGAAAACGCTGGATAGAAGATCAACTTGATAAAGCTTTTAAATACTATCATTTGGAAGTGGAGCAGCGGTATTGGTATGGTTTCTGGAATTACGGAGATATACGTCATAGTTACGATCGTGATAGGCACACCTGGAAATATGACATGGGAGGTTTTGCCTGGGACAACACAGAATTAATGCCTCCAATGTGGTTGTGGTATAGTTATTTACGAACAGGGAACGAGGATGTTTTCCGCATGGCTGAAGCGATGACTCGCCATAGTGAGGAAGTGGATGTCTATCATCTGGGGCGTTTCAAAGGACTTGGTTCCCGTCATAATGTTATTCACTGGGGAGGTGGTGCTAAGGAAGTTCGTATTTCACAAGCTGCTCTTGGTCGTTTCTATTATTATCTGACAACGGATGAACGCACCGGTGATTTAATGCATGCTGTTGCAGATGCTTCTAATAAAGCAATTGGTAAAATTGATCCGCTGCGTTTGATCTTGAAAAAAAGCAAATACCCAACACACATTCGTGTTGGTCCCGATTGGTTTGCTTTGGTTGGCGACTGGATGACTGAGTGGGAACGTACTGGCGATACAAGTTACCGCGATCGGATCATGGTTGGTGTTAATAGTTTTTATAAAATGCCTTATGGATTTTTCTCCGGTAAAGAAGCCGCTTTTGGATACAATCCTGAAACCTATAAAGTATTTCAGCTGGGTAAGGATGATATTGGCTACTCGCACCTTTCCGTATTAATGGGTGGACCGGAAGTGGCTTTCGAATTGACCCCCCTTCTTCATAATAAAAAATGGGACAAACTCTGGCTACAGTTCTGTAAATTATACGGAGGTCCTAAAAAAGAAGTCGAAAAAGAATTCGGTAGAGACATTGAATTGGGTATACCCGGTTCATGGTATGCGCGGCTTCCTGCCTATTATGCAAAAGTAACAGGTGATACAGCTTATGCAAAAAGAGCTTGGGATGAATTTCTTAACTCCAGACCCAGATATTATCATACCGATTTTACAATGAAAAAATTTAATGGAATTCAAAGTCTGCAGCCAATATACGAGGTTGGAGGGGTTTCAACTAACAATACTGCACAGTGGTGCTTAAATGCTATTGAGTTGTTGCAGTTGGTTGGAGATCAGCTTCCAGAAAACAATCCTCAGTTTCAGAATGCAGCAAATAATCAAAGCAATGAAGGCGGCTCAATTAATCAACATCAAAAAAGTAAGTTGCTTTATCGAGATAATTTTGATCAGGGCTTAAAAAATTGGGTAGTTGAAACACCCAGCTCGCCATATTCAAAAGTTGAAACTAAAAGTGGAAAACTAATAATTGATGTTGATCATGGTGCCACTGTTTGGTTCAATAAAAGGCTGTCCGGAAATATTCTTATTGAGTACAAACGAAAAGTGATAATGAACAATGGTCACAACGACCGCTTATCGGATCTCAATCAATTCTGGATGGCAACCGATCCCCGTATGGAGAACGTATTTACGCGAAGTGGTACTTTTTCGGAATATGATTCACTCCTGCTTTATTACGCGGGCATTGGCGGCAATATCAACACTACTACTCGTTTCCGAAAATACCTGGGCGATGGGGAACGCAAACTTTTAATTGATCTTCAGGATAAACAACATTTGCTTCAACCCAACAAAACTTATTTTATTCAGATTATAGTCTACAACGGAACAACAAAAGTTTTCGTAGATGGTGAGCAATATTTTTCATTTACAGATGATGAACCTTTGACCGAAGGTTATTTTGGTTTTCGAACTGTGAAGTCGCATCAAGAAATTAATGATTTTAAAGTGTATAGTTTGAAATGAAATATTTATTACGCAAAGAGCAGAGCGTAATGCAATGCTAAACCTTTTGCTCTATGCTTAGTTTTTTACTTTTTGAGTTCTAACTTGCTGTACTTATAAAATAATAAAATATAGATATTCTAATATGAGAAAAATTAAGTATTCAATGATATTTTTCTTTGGGCTTCTTCTCGTTGTACCGGTATTTACGTTTGGTCAGAGTATCCAATCAACCGTTCCTGTTTTTAATGTGCTAAAATATGGAGCTGCTGGTGACGGTACAACACTGGATACCGATGCTATTCAAAAAGCTATTAATGAAGCTGCCAAAACAGGCAATGGTGCCAGGATTTTTGTGCCAGCCGGACACAAATATTTGATTGGAACACTGGAACTAAAAAGCGGCATTGATTTTCATTTACAGGGCGATGCTGAATTATTGGTCAGCACTAATAAGAATGATTACTCGGGAGAAGCTGCTGTTGTTGCCAACGGTAGCCATGAACTAAGCATTTCCGGAACCGGAAGTATTAATGGCAGGGCACTGGAATTTATGTCGCACTATGATAAGCCAAACGAGTGGTGGATACCTAAAAAATGGCGCCCCAGGTTATTCGTTCTGACCAAATGTTCTGATTTGAAGGTATTGAATATTACAATCAACAAGGCTCCTCTGTGGAGTTTGCACCTGTTGGGCTGTGAGAATGTTTTGATAGACGGTATCAAAATTCATAACAACCTGGATGTGCCCAATTGTGATGGCATTGACCCGGATCATTGCCGGAATGTAGAAATAAGAAATTGCGAGATCAGCTGCGGCGATGATGCCATAGTGGTAAAAGCAACCAGGCAGAAAAAAGATTATGGCCCGTCGACAAACATTAATGTACACGACTGCGTATTGGAAACGCAGGATTCGGGATTGAAGATTGGTACGGAAACCACACAGGATATTTACAACATAGTGTTCGAACGTTGTACAATTAAAACAAGCTGCCGGGGTTTAACCATCCAGCTTAGAGATGAAGGTGATGTGTACAATGTTGTATTCCGGGATATCACGTTTAAATCGCGTTACCATTCCGCACCATGGTGGGGACGCGGAGAAGCTATTTCTTTTACGGCTATTCCAAGAACACATGATACTAAGATTGGTACCATTCACAATATTTTGGTTGAAAATGTTAACGGGACATCTGAAAACAGTGTGCGAATTAACGGCACCAAAGAAAGTCGGATAAGTAATGTACGTTTTGAAAATGTGAATGTTACCTTGAACCGTTGGACAAACTATCCGGGCAATCTTTTTGATAATCGTCCTACAAAAGTCTATGAAGGTATTGAGCCGCATGACAATCCCGGTATTTTTATTTGTTTCAGCGATCAAGTGATGCTTAAGAATTGCAGTGTAAACTGGGGCGATAACGTACCTGATTATTTTACAAATGCCATACTAGCGCATGATGTTACCGATCTTAAAATTGAAGGCTTCGAGGGAGAAGCTGCTCATCCCGATCGTGATAAAGCTGTTGTCGTAACCGAAAACTAGTATGATTCGGATGTATCATTTGAAAATCAATGATACTACCTTACAACTAAAAATGAAAAAATAAAATGAAAGTTAAGCAAGTTGTTTATGTTGTCTTTTTACTCATTATAATTCGGAATTCCTGGGCACAGGAAAAAAGCAGCTATAAAATCTTTCAGTTCCCTGCCGATCAAATTCCGCGGATTGACGGAAATGGTGACGATTGGAATATTGTTCCCGGCAGTTTTACAATTGGTATGGATCAGTTATGGGACGACAGTGGTAAACACAAGAAAGCTGACCCAAAAAATCTCGATGTAAAGGTAAAAGTGGGCTGGGTGAAAGGCATGAATCGCTTGTATTTTCTATATGAAGCTTATGATAACTATTGGGATTTCTCATTGCCCGGTCTGCATAACGATACTTTCGAATTAGTAGTTGATGGCGATCAATCGGGCGGACCGTTTATAGATCGTTTTCATCCCAATAAGAGTTTGAGTATTATGGATGCATACTTTTCGTTTCATGGTGTGCAGGTACAGAATTACCATATATTTACTCCTGCAGAAGGAAAGGATTGGACTTTGGTATGGGGCAGCCAGCCCTGGATCAAAGATTTACCGTATGCCAATTCGGCTTGTAAATATAATTTCAAACCGTGCGAATCCGGGAAATTAACACTGGAGTTTTGGATCACGCCGTTTGATTATGCAGGTAATGATCCGTCGCGTGCAGTGAAGTCTATTCTAACTGAAAACAAAAATATTGGTTTGTGTTGGGCAGTTATTGATTACGACGATGTAAATAATAAAAATGACAATGGCTTTTGGAACCTGTCCAAAGAGCACTCCATGTATGGAAATGCTTCATACCTTTTGCCATTTAAATTGATGCCGTTGGATGACCGGTTCAAGAAACCAATCGAAGCAAACTGGTCGTTTAAGGTAGTCGATATGAATCGGCGGATGATAGCGTTTATCGATCAATCTGAAGGAAAAATAAATTCATGGAAGTGGGATTTTGGAGATGGAACAACTTCAGTGGAACAAAATCCGATTCATCAATATAAAGAAGCCGGAAAATATGTTGTCGTGCTTTGGGTAGAAGGCCCGGCTGGAAAATCGCGCCGTTCCAAAGTTTGGGATGTAGCTGTGAAATAGATTGAAGGAACAAAAAATTAAGCATATAAATAGATATTCTTAATTAGATAAGAACATTTACAGAAATGTATAAATCAAACTCAAAAGAATAGATTGAAAATGAAAATAAATAGCATGATGTTGTTAATAGTGGGGATAATGGTTGTTTTGATTTGTTCTACAATAAAAGCTCAAATTGGTACTCGTTTTCCTTCTGAGCGAAAGGTTGTAACCGATCCAATAACCGGTGTTAAATTAATATTCTTAACAAGCAAACCCGCAGGTGATTCCAAAATATATCCGACGCACAATCAATGGACTTCAGACGGTAAGTGGATTGTCTTCAGATCCGACAGGGTAAAAAATGAAGCTATGGCAGTAAATGAAAAATCTGGTGAAATAGTCCAGGTTACCGAAGAAGGTTATATAGGAACGCTTTGCGTTGCCCGGAAATCAATGAAGTTATATTATATGAAGATGCCGTCAGAAAGGAAGGGCCCACGAAAGATTGTTGAAGTCAATTTAGCAAAATTATTTGCCGAGAGTAAAGCTAGCACTTTGAAAGATGAATCAGAATATCAGCGAATATGCGGAACAATACCTGCCGAGTTTAGAGCAAACGCCGATATGGCATTAGATGCAGACGAGCAATGGATCTGGTTTCGAGTGGGTAAAGACGAGGCGATGAAGCACCTTCCTGAAGGTACTAAAATTGAAGATAACTTCGGACCGCGTAATATGGGTGCGGGACCTGGCGGTATCGCTGGGATGAATATTCAAACCGGGGAAATAAAATATGTTGTTTCTGTTGGCTTCCAGATTGGGCATATTCAGAGCAATCCTTGGGTGCCAGGTCAAATTGTTTTTTGCTGGGAAACCGGCGGGAAATCCCCACAGCGTACCTGGATAGTAAATTCAGATGGCACCGGCTTGAGACCACTTTATCCTGAATCTCCTTATGAGTGGGTAACACACGAAGTTGTAATAACCCCCGATGAAGTTGCTTTTGCTATTATGGGACATCGAAAAATTCCCGGGACATCCGAAATTGTTCCCGCCGGTACTAATGTACATGGCGCTAATCCTGGTCAGGAAGCAGATTGGGGACCATCAGGAACCCGTGAAAAACCAACAGGTCTTGCTATTGTTAATATTAAAACAAGAGAAATGACTATTGCCGGGCAAATACCTTACGGCAGCGGTTTCTGGCATGTAACAGGTTCTCCGGATGGACGATTTGTAGCAGGAGATAATTTTAAGAGGGAAATTTATTTAATCGACCGACACACCCATGAAATGATGCTACTATCTGCGGGGCACAAACAAACTGCGCAGGATCATCCTCACCCAACATTTAAACCTGACGGTACAGAAATCGAAATTCAATCGGCGATGCTTTCAAAAGATGGAAGATCTATGAATATTTGTATCATCCCTGTTCCAAAAGAGTGGCTGAACCGAAAGTACAATTGATCTAACATTATATTTAAATATTAAAGGAGTAAAAAGCAGTGAAACAAACAATAATTTTTATATTAGTCTTTTTTTTAACTGCAATTACATACGCACAAAACACCAAGGTTGATGAAATGATTGTAAAGAGAGTTGCAGATTACATTCTTGAACACGGCGAACTTAGCTTTACTGATGTTAATACCGGGAAAGTTTATAAATCTACAAAAGATATCCCGGAGGGAGCGAAAGTTAAATTCACAACTCCTTTCGGAGAATGGCATTATACAGATGGTGTATTAAACATGGCATTAATTGATTTGTCGAATTTTCTGGGTGACAAGAAATACTCTAATTACGCCGCTGCTCAAATTGCGTTTGGGATGGATAATTACAAATATTTTCAGACGCGATACAACCCCAAGAAAGATGGTCCTCATTATCTTTTTCCCTTCGGGCAGCTGTGGACAATGGAGGAACTGGATGATTTCGGTGCTATGGGCGCAAGCATGATTGATGTTTACAATACAGTCAAACGTGATGACTATAAGGAATATATAGAAAAAGCAGCAAATCATATAACGAAAGAACGTTCGCGTCTGGCGGATGGAACTTTGGTGCGAGCTTTCCCCCACAAAATGACACTGTGGGCTGACGATTTATATATGAGTGTTCCTTTCCTGGCAAGGATGGGAAAATTTTCAGGCGACAAAAAATACTGGGATGATGCTATACTGCAAGTAAAAAACTTTTCAAAATATCTCTGGGATGAAAATAAAAAATTGTACTGGCATTGTTATTATACCGATCTCAAACTAAACGGAGTTGCGCATTGGGGCAGAGCTAACGGCTGGGTGATAATGGCAAAAGTAAATCTGTTAAACATTTTACCCAAAGACTATCCCGGAAGGGAAGATGTGATTAAAGATCTGGATAGACAGATTGTTGGTATTTCAAGATATCAAAGTGCGGATGGTTTATGGCACCAAATACTAGATAAAGATGATTCTTATCTCGAAACATCCTGCTCAGCTATGTTTGTTTATTCTATTGCAAGAGCAGTAAACCAGGGATGGATTGATAAACGCTATGGTTCAGTCGCTCTTAGGGGATGGGAAGGATTAAAAAAACATGAAATACAGCTCGATGGACAGGTGAAGAATATTTGTGTCGGTACCGGCATTGAAGACAACCTGGCTTTCTATTATGATCGCCCGGCACGATTGGAAGAAAAGCACGGTTTGGGTGCTGTGATAGATGCGGGTGTTGAAGTGATCAAATTAAAAAAGGCAATGAGTCAAATGCAGTAAAATGTATTTCTTACTATTGATTGGTAAACTCTACTAATATAGATCAAAATAAAGAGCTAACATGACGCATTTAAAACCCAAGGCTAATTTCGTTAATAAGTAAAATTGTTATTATTAGCGGCGGATTATTTACCATGTTGTTATGCTGTAACTGAAAGAAGTAGAAGATTAATGAAAAAATTAACTTATTACTTAATAATTATATTTTTATTAGGATGTAATTCAAATGAAAGAGATACTTATATTTTTTCCTACTTTAAAAACAATGGAAAAGATGGACTTCATTTAGCTTACAGCTACAATGGTCTTAAATGGACTGCATTGAATAATGATAAATCGTTTCTAAAGCCTCAAGTTGGTAAAGATAAACTAATGCGTGATCCATGTATTATTTCGTGTCCGGGCGGTATGTTTCGTATTGTATGGACAGTAAGCTGGAATGAAAAGGGTATTGGATATGCCAGTTCAAAAGATCTTGTACATTGGTCAAAACAAAAGTACATGCCTGTTATGGAACATGAACCTGATGCAAAAAATTGCTGGGCTCCTGAATTATTCTATGATGAACTAAAACAACAATATTTGATTTTTTGGGCAACCACAATTCCCGGGAGATTTCCGGAAACCGATGATCAAGATAATAGAGGAATAGCAGGAAAAGGATATAATCATAGAATTTATTATGTAACAACAAAAGATTTTAAAAAATTTTCTGATACTAAAATATTATTTGATCAAGATTTCAATGTAATCGATGCAACGATAATAAAGGCAGGGACAGAATATTTAATGTTTCTAAAAGATGAAACAAACAAACCATTCATTACACAAAAGAATATTAGAATTGCAAGAAGTCAAAATGTTGAGGGTCCATATAACAAGGTATCAAAACCAATAACCGGGAAATACTGGGCAGAGGGTCCAACTGTAATTTTTATAAAAGGTAAATGGCATTTGTATTTTGATAAATACCGTTTAGGGAAGTATGGTTTACTTGTGTCAAATGATTTGATAAATTGGACCGATAAGTCTGATAGTCTCGAATATCCCAAGGGAATGCGGCACGGGACAGTGTTTAAAATAAAAGAAACATTGTTAAAAAAATTATTATAAAAATAGTATAACCTATTTAATAAGTAAAAAGTCAATAGAGTAGAAGAAAATAATATTCTGTGATTTGTTCAGGCTTATTTGGGGAGTAGCATTTTGTTCATTCGACTTCCTTCAGAGATCTTAGTTAAGATCGGAGGGAGACCGTTGAATGGTTGATTCAATAACTCGTTGTGCCAGCTCGATTTGACTATAAAAAGTCGGAGCTGACAAGACAAATAATAACAGCCGTATCCATTTAATGTGTGTTCGTTGCGCTTGGTTGTACACCCTTCTGCTTTATTCTGTTTTCAAAAAATGTCACCAGGCAGTAAAGCAGCCACTATACATTTACCTTCACTTTTCTCCGTTAAGTAAATCAATCCGGATGTTTATTCGAACGGTATTGGTGAAAACAGGCTCAATATTTCCCAGTCGAGCCTAGTAAATCTCCCTGCCCATGTCATCATTTTTAGACAGATCACCCTGCTCATTTATATCGATTTCTTATACCGTTTGATTGATCGCTTCTTCCAGGAAATTGTAATTTATTATTCAATTTTAAGTTCATGCTTTTGGACAACATAATTGTTATAATAGTGAATTGAAAAGTCTCTCAACTCAGGTGCCGCTTTCTCCATACCTTCAGGACGCATTACGAAAACAAGTGAATTTTTCTCTTTAAGCCATCCATTAGGTATATAAAAATCATTCTGAGGCCCTACAGAAAAATAGAGTCCCAGTAACTTTCCGTTCAACCATATTTGTAAATTTCCTGTAGACGCTACATGAATATATAATGGAGTAATCCAGTTTTTAATTTGCTTAACTTTGAACCAGGTACGGTACCATTTAATGCCGGGATTTGATCCGGAATCATCTGATTTCTTTACTGCACTCCAATCTGAATCATTATAATCAGGCTTTTCCCAACCGGCTAATTCTCCATTCAACGATGCATGATAGGAAAATTGAACAAGCTTTAAAGGTTCTTCATTACCATACTCAAACTCAATCGGACCGACAATGCCTCCTCTGCCTTTTCTATTTTCAATATATAAAGCGATTAAATTTTTTCCTGATTTTACAACACCTTTTAATGAGACATCAAAAGGACCGTCCCATCCATGATGTTTGAATTTATATATCTGTTTCCCATTCACAAAAATAACAGCACTACGACTAATCCCTTCAAAAATCAATCGTGGATTATCATCTGCTTCTTTAGAAGTTAGGTTAATAACCTTTCTGTACCAGGAACCCACTTGTTCACCATTAGGAATTTCATGTATATTGTTACTCGCTTCAAAATTCATCCAATCCGAATCATTATACCCGGTATCTGCTTCAGTAGGATTTGAGCCTGGTTGTTTCGCCAGTTGAGCAGAAAACTTCCATTTCTTCAAAGTTCGATATTGTTTTGAAGATAATACACTAAGGGATTTAATTCCTTTTTGCTCTTCCATAAACCCAGTGTTCGGTCTCCCCTTGTTTTCAAAAATTATCTTTATATCATGTTTACTATTTAATAGTTTTATTTCCGAATAATCATTAAAAGTATTTCCTGTTAAATCCTTTACCGGTTTTCCATTAATGTAAATCGAATGCCAATCATTGGAATAGTAACTTGCTTTCAATACCTTCTTGCCATCTATCTCAAATCTGCCTTTATAAATGAAATAGCCATTTTTAAAATCGCCTAAACTATCAAGAGACGGATAAATGCCGCTGTCGTATGATATTGTTTTAAAGTCAGAACCTTTTTCAGCTTCGTCATCGTCTTTAAAACGGATTTGTCCGTATTTTACTTCGGGTGCGGAAAATTCCGGAGTATCCATAGTAAAATTAATTACATTATCCGCTGGTGTTTTAGTGTATGTAATAGATTTGCCATCCAAAAGAATTTTATGAACGTCCCCGGTTGTAACTAAGGAAAACTTATTCCGGCCGGGTCTAGTTTGTAATTCAATGTTATTACCATTTTGAGTATCCGGTATTGTTAAATAGGAATCAGACAATAAAACAGCCGGTTCCTTTTTTATATTGAATAGGACTGATCGTTCAGCTCGATTCCGGGGGGTCAATAACACATAAGTATCGTTCCAAAAGTACAATCTGTCTTGAGGAAGTATCATTTCAGAAAAAACTTTTGAATCAAGATCCAGCATTGCATTTTCACCGGGTGTACCGTAAGCAATTAAAAGTGGTCTACCGTTATATTCAGTTACTGCCGATAATTCAACATTACTGTAATTAAGAATACCACCTTCAGGAATTGGCAAATCGATTGGTAAAAAGTAAGTGTCAAGCGAATCTATTGAAACGGAAATATTACCAGGATTCTTACCAGGTATCTTAACTTCGATATTTGCATTCTGTTGCTTACCCGTTTTGTTTCGTACAAACAGGAAGCCAACATTTCCATCAGAGAGAAGTATGGTTTCAAGTTCATTATTATCCGATACTGCACCGTCAGCGATCTCTTGACTTCTTGCCAAATATGGATTTGAATATTTTAAGAAATCACCTATTAATTTTACCGCATAATATTTCTCCCATAAACCTCCGCATTCGGAAATTGGTGCGGTATAATCATAGCTTGTTGTTTTTTCTTTTCCTGCCCAATAATCGAAGTTTGTGCCTCCATACAGCATGTAGTAATTCAGCCCTTTAATACCTTGCGCAATAACGTATTTGGTTAAAGCGTTAATTTGACCGGCACTGAATTTATTTACATGTCGAACAGTTTTATCGCCTATGGCTGTAAACCATCCGCCTTGTAGCTCCGTAAATATTGGAGGTGAATCCGGTTCCTGCTGTTCAAGTAACTTTATTCTTTGGTGTACTCCTTCCAGATTCCAACCGGGATAACCATTTACCGCATCCATAATTTGAGAGAACACCGAATCGGAATTATTGTGTGCCTGTTGTGTCAAACATGTTATAACAGGTATATCTATGCCGTTTCGTATAACATCCTGATATAAAGATTTAAGATATTCAACTTTTTGTGAGTCGGGCAATCCGAAGTGATCATATTCATTTTCAATTTGTAAGAGAATTACGGTTCCGCCGTTAGTAATTAGGTGTTTCCTAATTACCGGCAGAACTTCATTGAACCAATACTTTGACCAGTAGATATCCTGAGGTGATGCTGTTCTGAATCCAACTCCTTTTCCTGCCAGCCACCGTGGAAAACCACCTTCATCCCATTCCGCACAAATATATGGACCGGGTCGAACTATAACATACAATCCCATCTGCTGACAATCATTGAGAAACTTATTAAGCTTAGTGAGATCAAGCTGTCCTCTCTTCTGTTCATGAAAATTCCAGGGGACATATGTTTCAATAGTATTAAATCCTGCGGTTTTTATTATCTGCAATATATCTATCCATTGATTAGAATCGCAGCGAAAGTAATGAAAACTTCCGCTGTAAATAAAGGTTTCTTTACCATCTACATAAAAAGTATTATGATCATACCGAATAACTTGAGGATGGCTGAATTTAGGTTTCAACACCATATCGGAATCATTACGAATTGACGCTGCTATAAAAAGAAAAGATAGTATAATTAAAAATTTCATATTAATTTAGACTTTATAATTTCTATTTGTCAAAATAAAAGCATAATAATGAAGCCACAAGAATTTTTATTTTTTTATATTTCAACTTTTTTCTTTCTTGTGCATACTTCTAATATATAATAATTAGAATATTTTATAAGGTACACCTGCCACCACGCTGAAATTTTATTTCAAGTTAAATCAAAAATTATAATCATTAAATCTTATATTATTAAAATACAGCTGGCGGCAGGCAACCTTGAGGAGGCATTATTAAATATTATGATGTTTGTCGTTATTTCAGAAGTATCATCTTTTTTGTAAAAACAGCTTGCTTACCTAATGACAACATTCTGACGTGTACAAAATAAACACCGCTGCCTAAATTTGTACCATCAAATGTTATCTTATGAACACCCGTCTGATATTTTTCATTTACCAGTTTTCTGATCAAACGACCATTTATATCATAAAGATTGATGCTAACTGCCGCTGCTTTTGGCAAAGCAAAAGTAATCGTCGTTTGTGGATTGAACGGGTTGGGATAATTTTGATATAACTGAAATTCTGTTGGGATATTATTCTTTTTGTCTTCAGATTCAACAGCAGTTATTGCCCTTGGTACAATTGTTATTTCATCCAGGTTACCGAAATCATTTCCGATAGCTGCAAAGCGGATTGTATTGTTATAGCCCTCATTCAAAGTAACGCCAACACTGTCATACAAATAATTTGTCCATTCTGTCGTACTACGCATAGTTAAACTTTTTGTATTACCGTTAACGATTAAATTACCAGTCCGGTCAGTATTGCCTAAAGCATACCTGAAGATCAGCGTACGATCACCACCGCCGAAACCGGGCAAATATGTAAATTCAACGGCGCTGTTACTGGCGTCAAAATTGGTGAAACCAGTGCCGTGATAACCCAAATTGTTATTATCTACAGATACTGTCCCGATGAGAGTGGCATCTTCAGACTGAAACGTAAAGGAATTACCAGGAGTTATACCCAGCACCTCTGAATAAAATGATTCAACTTGATTTATATCTGTAACACTTAATGCATAATAATAAGTTTTTCCACTCGTAAGATTATTATCAGTATAAGTATTAAAGTTTTTATCAATAGTAGTACTCTTAACAGATGCCATATCTTCCGTTTCGGAACGATAGATATTAACTTTAGAAATATTTTCTAAATTCTGGGATTCCCAAATTAGGATAATGGAATTTGAATCAAACCGGTAAGTAATATTGGTAGGTGCTGCCGGACGAACTGTTGGTGTGACCTCTATGATTTCCGAATATCCGGATTTGTTCCCATCAAGATCATAAGCTGCTACAGCATAATAATAAGTTGTATCATTTACAACATTTGTATCGAGATATGACGTAACATTTCCTACATCAATTGAATCTATAAAATTGTCTTTACTTTTTCCCCGATAAAGAATGTAGCCTGCTAAATCCGAATCAACATTTGTATCCCATTCGATCAGAACCGTATCACTTAATGCAGTTCCTCTAATATTGATTGGAATTGACGGTGGTCTGAGACTATCCGGTATTAGCATGCTTTTACCGATGAAAAAACTTGGATGCGGCGGCTGATTATATGCTACATTTTGCCATGCAATTGCTTCTCTGTATTGTCTATCCTGCATCAATGTAACTAAACGATATGGTGTTTCTATCGAAGTAGTATAAACTCTAAGAGAGTTATTGTCACTTGTTCGCCAAATAACTTCTTCGCGCCAATCACCGAATAAATCTGCTTGGAGAGTAGGATTTGATTTTGTACCGTTATTCGAAGAGCAGCCATCTGCTAACAACAAGATTGGATTAGTACCGCCGTATTTACGGATATGATTATTATCTGATAATTCTCGTGCCAGGTCGCCGTCCCACCAAACCACAAAATTTGACGAAGGGGGTGTTGAACCAACTCTCACATTCTTGGCACTACGCAAGCCATCGGTTCCGCCCCAGCATTCCATTCCTTCTTGAGAATCATCAAGATTCGCCGACACACCTCTACCAACATCAGCCGGTCCGGTTCCCCAAATAATCTGTCCGGTTCTACCGTCAAGCAATGCCGAACCAACTTGAGCCTGTTCGTGAATTCCCCATACTTCAAGCCCTGCACGATTCGGATCAATATCCGACACATGTAGAGCATCACCATGACCTAAGCCTGAATTCCATAGTCCGGTTCCATCATCATCCACTGCCATAGAACCGTAAACAATTTCATCCTTTCCGTCGCCATCAAGATCAGCAACACTGAGATTGTGATTGCCTTGTCCGGTATATTCACTATTTTCACCTCCCCTCACAGCATTAAATACCCATCGGTTTGTAAGCTGACCATCTCTGTAATCCCATGCAGCAAGCACTGTCCTCCCTTTTGTGCCATCTGAGCTTCTATAATAACCCCGGCACATAACGACACTCGGGTGCTCACCATCAAGGTATGCAATACAGGCGAGAAAACGATCAACTCTGTTACCATAAGTATCTCCCCATGAACCAACATCTCCACGCGCAGGAATGTAATTGGTAGTAACCAATGCTTTACCGGTAAGACCGTCAAATATTGTAAAATATTCCGGACCGGAAAGTATGTAGCCGCTTGAATTTCTGTAATCTGCGCTTGAATCACCGATAACCGTACCCTCGCCATCGACGGTTCCATCAGCGGTCTTACATGCAACTTCAGCCTTTCCGTCATCATCCAGATCATAGACCATAAACTGTGTGTAATGAGCGCCTGCTCTGATGTTTCGCCCTAAGTCGATACGCCAGAGTAAAGTACCGTCCATTTTCAAACCATCGAGAAATACGTTACCAGTATACCCGCTTTGTGAATTATCTTTGGAATTGGAAGGATCCCACTTCAAAACGATTTCATATTCTCCATCACCATCTAGATCTCCAACACTGGCATCGTTGGGACTGTATGTATAGTTTACGCCATCCGGTGTCGTTCCACCAGCCGGTCTTTGCAGAGGAATTGTTTTATAATTTTGGTTCCATGGCGTTACTACTTTTGATGTCCCTTGTTCAACACCATCTACTACAGGAACAATTGAATATGAATCATTAACAGTGCCGCTGAAATCGATAAAATTTGTTGAGGTTGCTATCGGTTCTTCATTAATTTTTACAGCATCGCGGTAAACATTGAATTTAACGCTATCGGGATCGGAGGCAAGTAAACGCCAACTGATATAAACGCTGCTATTCTGTAACGCAACGGCCACTACGCCACGTCCAATATTTTCAGGTTGAAATTCCTGACCCATGAGCAGATTACTAAAAAGGAAAGAGATCGTAATTATTGAGATAATACATTTGCTCTGTTTCATGGATTTTAACTCCTTTTACACATGTTGTTCAATATGTATTTTATTTTCTCTAGTTCGATAATGCTGAAAAATATTTTGGATACCTTTTATTAACTACGATTATTTCTACATTCAGAAATTGGTTTGATACCTATCATTCTGTTTTCGGTTTTAAATCATCTGTGCTTTGTTTTGTATAAAAATTTATAGCCGGCGGCCGGTTCTTCTTTTCGAAGAGTTCCGCAACCGTTGCGTAATCAAATTTGTATTTTGGACTAAATTTATCCGACAACATATATTTCGTTAAACTATAGAGCAATTGTCTTGCTGCGGGTCGTTCATTTAAATTGATTTTGAAGGTCGGCACTGCAAACTATAAGTTTTCCTTTTCCACCCTGCACTCAAATAACACATAAAAAATGTTATCATAAAATGTGTAAATTCATAATTGGTATCCTGGCTTTTTTAAAAGCTCAAGGTGGATAAATGCTCCTACGTGATACCGATTACTTTCAAGAACTTGTTCAAAACTGCTGCGAGCTTGCTCTAAGTCTCCTAACCCAAATTGTCCAAGCCCGATCAGATACTTGCAAAAAAGTTCATTATGTTTATTTAAATCATCCTCCCAGATCAAAAAATCTGGCAAAGAGACGGCAAAGTAATCAATTCTAATATCATCAGATATGTGTTCCTTGCCATAATCGAGAAGATTTTGAAAACGTAATTCTGCTTCTTTTTCTTCACCCAACTTGCGAAACGCCAAACCCTGATAGAAAATCTTATCCGGTTGTTGATCATTATAATACAAAACGGGTGACGGTTCACATCCACCTTCTGAAGCTTTCTTCCACAATTCGGTAGCTTCCTTATTGCGATCAAGTGCAGCATAAGCACATCCAAGCCAATAGAAAATATCATTTTCCATGGCGCCGGATAGCTTGCCTTCACCTAGATTTTCGGGATAAGTTTGCGCTGCTTCAAAATATGTAATCGCCGTTTCGAAATCATCTTCAAATAAAGCTTGTTTACCCATTTGCACCCGGCTCAGTACATATTGACCAGCTACTTTTCCCTCACCTCCCTCCCAGGGGTGAAACGTATGCGCTTTGATATGCTGCAATGCCTTTTTATATTCACCGAGGAAATTGTAAAGTGAAACACGCTCAAGGTACAGGTCATCTCGATCGTTTACCAGAGGCATAGATATTTCTAACAATTGCAAACGCTGTTGGTAAGATCGGTTTAGTCTTTTGTACAATTGATCCAATTCCATCAACAACCGGGCATCTTTCGAATCCTGCGCAAAAGCTTGTTCCATTTGTTTAAGCGCTTCTTTGTGCTCACCGAGTTTGTTGAAATAGGCAAGCGCCAAGTTGCGTGCAATACCGGCATGTCCGTGTTTTTTTGCTTGCCCGGACTCCCAATAATTAACAGCATCTTCATAGCATTTATTCGCATAAAAAAAATTACCAAGCATGTAAAATGCATTTACGTCAGATGGATTTACATCGAGTGCCTTTTGCAATACCATAACTTCTTCAATTCGGTTTGGAAAACAGAAATCCGGCGGTTGTTTTGCAGCCAATTCAAATGACCTTAAAGCTTGTTCGTTATTACTTAGCTGAGATGCATACCAGCCCTGACAATACAGGGTTATTGGATAAGGCTTTTCTGTTTCTTGAATATATATTGAAATCAGTGCATAGGCTTCATCCCACAAACCTGCATCAGCATAATCCAGTGAGATTTCAATATAATTATGCGGATTATCCCGCATCAAAGTTTGCAGATGTTCTTTGTACTTATCGGTTTTTGTGATTAAAAATATCTCGAACAAAATTCCAAAATTAAAACGATCGGTTTGCAGAGAATCATGTGAAAATTTCAGTGCATCTTCATGTCGAGTCAATTTGCGAAGCAAACAACATTTAAGATGACTCGCTTTATGATTATGCTGGTTACGCACCAGGGAACGCTCCACCAGCTCCAGCGCATCGTTGTAGTTATTTCTGATTGTGTCTATCAATGCCAAATTGAAATAGCCGGAGTCTTGCTGTGAAGCATCCCAAACAGCTTTGTAAAATGCACTATATGCTTCATCTAATCTGTTTTGTTGTTTCAACGCAAACCCAAGATTAAAATACGGTTCGCTGTCATAAGGATTAGGATTACGCAACGTAAGTCTGTTTATAGCACTTTTAAAATGTTTCTCAGCTTCAGAATACTTAGCCCGGCGTAAAAGCCACAAGCCAAGAGCATTATTGTTTCGTACATCATCCGGGTCGCGCCGTAAAGCTTCTTCGTAATATGGCAGCGGCGAAAAAGTTGCATGTCGATATTGTTCAAGATGCAATCCATTTAAATAAAGCTGTTCATTCGTATCAATATCTTCCGGTTGTTGTGCAGGTAATGCCGGAGACGGTATTTCTTCCTCTATTGTCGACTCCGGTTGCCATGAAAGAAGCAAACTGCCGTCGGATAAATATATAGACAGTCTATAATCGCTTTGTGATTTCTTTTTATCGATATGCACACTCTTTTTATAAACCATTCCCGGGTTAAAGCTCACTTTATTTTGTAGAAATACCTTGTCATCTGCAGTTAATAAAACACTACAATCGGGGAATGTACCTGTAGTTGAAACTTTTATCACAGCTTTATCCTGGTCAAACTCCAGGTTAAGCAAGGCGTCTTTATTCGCATTTTTTACTAGTCCGACTTCCTGGTAAGGCAAAAAATATTGTTTGAATGATTTTTCTTCATAAGGACGCAGCCAAGAAAAATCGGGCTGATTATCAGTATAAACTCCACACATCAATTCAATGTAAGGACCATCTTCATCTGTTAAATTACGATCCCATACCTGACCGAAATCACCGTTTCCCCATGTCCATTGTTTTTTACCGGAAGAAATATGGTGATTTGCTATATGCAAAATTCCACCATTTGTATCATGTTCGTAACCGCCCAGAAAATCATACTTTGAATTTACTGCCATAAATGATGTTGGTACTGGTATATTTTCATACCGCGAAATATCCACACCCGCCGAGTAATCTACTTTGTAGTAAGTACCTATAGCAATGGGGAAAGTAGAGACATCGCGTTTGCCGTGATCATAAACTGCTTTTACATCGGGAGGGAAGACAGACTGATAATGTTCATTCACTTTTACCGCGGGATTCGCCCACCAAAGAAATGTCTGCGGAAACGGCGTCCGGTTGTAAAGTTGAACACTTATTTCCAAATAAGCTTTGTCAGGATAAAGCGTGAAAGCCGCTGTTCCCCTGGTTCGGGACATCCGTTCAATTTCACTAATGCGAATCGTAGCACTGCCATCTGAGTTTTCCTCAAAATTAAAATCGACCGGTTCAAAGGTGCTCGGTCGGTGATGCTGCGGCCAATTGAATTCAATACCGCCGGATATCCAGGGACCGTTTAAACCAACTAATGCCGGTTTAATCACCCGGTTATAATAAATGAAATGACGTTCTTTCATTTTATCATAAGCCATCTGAACACGTCCGCCAAGTTCGGGCAATATCATTATTTTAATAAAGTCGTTTTCAAGAAAGACTGCAATCCATTCTTTGTTTACTTTTTCATCGATGATTTTTTCAATAACTGGAAATGGATACACCGCGCCGCTGCTGCCCTGGTACACACGTTTTTCCAGGAAGACCGGATACTTTTCTGGCGTACCAATTTTATAGGTTGGAATAGTAACTTTTTCCTGCCAAACTTTTACTTTCATACTATTATTTACTCAAATAAGACTTAGAAAGAATTTATTTTGTCAACGATGCTTCAACCTGCTCAAGTGATTTACCTTTAGTTTCCGGCAGTTTTGTTTTTATAAAAATAAATCCCACTACACAGATAGCTGCATAAAGCCAGAAGGAGCCATAAGAATTTAGATTCCGATTTAGAAATGGAAATGTAAATGTGAGTATCGTACATGCAATCCATAGTGAAGTTGTCGCAACCGACATAGCAGCACCGCGAACACGATTCGGAAATATCTCTGACAAAACAACCCAGGTAACAGGTGCAAGCGACATTGCATAAATAGCAATTGCTGTAACAACAATAATCAGTACAAACATACCCTTAACAGCAAAAAAATATGATGCCCCAAGCAGAACATAAGTAACCGCCAATCCTAAAGAACCGAAAAGCATCAGTTTTTTTCTTCCCCACTTATCGACTGTTTGTATCGCAACGAGAGTAAAAATAAGATTTACCGAACCGGTAAGTATAATATTAAACAAGATATCTGTTACACCATATCCTGCAGCAGCGAATATTTCTTCGGCATAATTGAAAACTACATTGATACCGCACCACTGCTGAAATACAGCCAAGACAATTCCAATCAAAATTATAGGTTTTATTTTCTTTTCAAACAAAGTTGAAAAATTCACTCCGGCACCGGCATTTTTTACTGTTGATTCAATGTTAGTTCTTTCATTTCCGGCATAATCGTTTCCGCCGATTCTTGTTAGCACATCAAAACTTTTTTCGGATTGACCCGCTTTCAACAACCAGCGCGGACTTTCAGGTATAAAAAATGCGAGTAAAAAGAAAAACCCAGCCGGAACAGTTTCCGCCCAGAACATCCACCGCCATCCCATTTGTCCATTCCACGATGCAACAATCATTTTATCAGAAGCACCCGGCGGAACAGTTTCTGCAATCAAATAGTTGATAATCTGTGCGGCTAAAATTCCAATGACAATTGTCAGCTGATTTAAGGAAACAAATCTTCCCCTGTAATCTGCGGGCGATACTTCGGCGATATACATCGGTGAAATTGTTGAAGCCAAACCGATTCCCAGACCGCCTATCAATCGATATATCACAAAATCCGTTATACCGAATGCAAAGCCGGTTCCGATAGCTGACAATGTGAAAAGTAAAGCTGAAACAATTAATACAATTTTTCGTCCGAATCTATCACTTAAACCGCCGGCAAAAGCAGCTCCAAACACGCAACCGATCAGTGCACTGCTCATTCCCAAACCTTGCAGCGCAGGTGAACTAGTAATATTGAAAAATCTTTCGTAAAACGGTTTCGCCCCGCCAATCACAACCCAATCATAACCAAACAACAAGCCGCCGAACGCTGATACAATTGAGATACCTATTATATACCGAAAGTTAAAATTGGATTTCATAATTTTTTTTTGAAAGATTGTATTAAGATTACATCATATATTAATTATAATCCGATCCACGTTTGACACCAATCATTTCGTTTTTTTAGGAATCAAATCATCCGTACTTTGTTTAGTATGAAAATCTATAGCCGGTGGACGATCTTTCTTTTCGAAGAGTTCTGCAATTGTTGCATAATCAACTTTGTACTTCGGATTAAATTTATCCGACAACATATATTTCGTTAAACTATAGAGTAACTGTCTTGCTGCAGGTCGTTCATCTAAATTGTTTTGAAGGTCGGAACTGCAAACCATGAGTTTTCCTTTTCCAACCTGCGCTTCAAACAATACGGCTAAACGGCGATTCAAAAACCACGTATCAATCGGCTGTATAATAGGTTTGAATTTCGGAGGAAACAATTCAAGATTCATTACCTGCTGACGATCGAGAATTCCCCACCACTGCAAGTTGCTGTGAAACTCAGTCGGGAAATCTGCAAATGCCGGATTGTCTGGATTACATAAAATCCCTGTTGTATGCGGCGGACGCATTTTAAACCACGACGTATTCCAAAATACAGGTTTTAAATACTGAACTACATCTTTGCCATGTTCAACATTACCAGCCGCAAGTAAAAAAACTTTCCCTCCGTTCTTTAATGTTGATTCAGCTTTTTCATCAAGTTCATTACAAAAATATATATCACCTTTATCTAATGTGGGAAGTTCGGCAGGATAAACCCAGAAATCCCAACTATTAATATGATTGTCGACTGAAACTTCCAAATTTAATTTTTCCGCTTTGGTAATTTTCGAAAGCGGTACACTAACATTACCAAGAGGTATGCAATTGTCAATCGGGATATCCCGTTCCTTTAAAGAACCTTGGGCAATGATGGTTCCGTTAGAATCAGTTACCTTCCATTGTGTTGTAATATTTTTAAGCGGATGACTGGCAAAATGAAATACTTCAAGTTTTGCATTAAATGTTTCATCGTTTTTAAAAACAAATTTTGGAATTCGTGCTAAAGGTACCGTCGGTCCAAAAAATTGTTTGAATTCCGGTGCAGTGATATATCCCTTCTCTTCCCAAAATGCATTAAGCACACCAACTAAAGCTGTTCCCTGTCCGGGATAATCATTTAGACTAAGTAATTGAACACCGGCTAATTTGTGCGTACGCAGTTCAGCTTCAATTTCAAATTTGTAGCACAGAGCCTGTAATTTACCCGATGCCATTAAAAAATCTTCGGCCTGATCTCCCATATGATGTTTTGCCAATTCCTCTTTAAACAATTCAAAATTCTTAGCCTTATAAACACCGGTGTACTCTTTAATTTCTTTAAAATCCGGGAAGACACAATGCTGTCCCATTTCATGTGTTACGTAGGGAACGGTGTATTGTTCAATTCGATCCGTATAATCATACATGCTTTCGGGCGGCTTACTCCATGGAAGTCCTCGTGGTTCTGAACGAACAATAAACTGAGCTTCCGGTACGAGCGGCCAGCTTCTACCGATTGAAGCACCTGTATATACTCTTCGGTTGTCTTCCGCTTTCCAATGATCAACAAGTTTTCCCAGGTACTCCGCTTGATTACGTCCTGCCGGTTCGTTGCCGTAAGCCATCATGCAGAACGACGGATGGTTACCATATGCATCCAGAATACGGTCTGTCTCATCATAAATATATTGATCGATAGGTTTACCATCCCCTAAACTTGTACCGTGATTTGCCCAGCTCGGACCTTCAACATGCAAATAAAAACCTAATCTATCCGCAGCTTCAAATGCAGCCTCGGGCGGACACCACGAGTGAAAGCGCATGTGATTCAATCCATGATTTTTACAAATGGTAAATACTCTTTCCCAAGATGCGACATCCATAGGCGGATAACCGGTTATGGGAAAGACACAATTTTCAACAGTTCCCCTTAAAAATACCGGACGATTATTTATTTCAAAGCGAGTTCCATTTATAGAAAACGAACGCATCCCGAATTGGATTTCCCGTTCATCTGTATTTCCAAATTCATCGGTTACGACAGCAGTCATTTTGTAAAGTGCTGGATTGAATTCATCCCACAATTGAACGTTTTCACGCATAGGGTAAGTTATTTCAATATTTGACTTTCCTTTTGTTACATTTACTTCCTTTACAAGAGGTTTAACAGTTTGCTCTTCTTTTGAATTAAATGATTTTGCTTTAAGCGTTATTTTTGCCGAGAGATTTTTTTCTAAAATGTTATCAAGAATAATTTTTGCTATAACGGATTTCTCTTCAATATTTGTGAAAAGTTTAATGTCCTCAAAAGAAACAGGTGAGATTGCTTTAAGACAAATATCACCCACTATCCCGTTCCAGTTTCCCTGAGTTTGATCTGTTATACTGTGTGAATCCGGTCCAACATTAATTTCTTTAATTCGATTATCAATTCTGATAGAAATAACATGACTGCCTGGCGTTAATACTTTTGATAAATCATAACGATGAGGTGTGGAAAGACTATTTCGCATTCCGATTTTTGTGCTGTCGATCCATACTGTTGTTTCCCAGTGAGGACGCTCTAAAAACAATTCAATTCTTCGCCCTTTCCAATCAGCAGGAATTTCAACTTCGCGTTGATACCACGCAGCTCCAACATAGTGTTTATCCGGCGTAAGCCAGAATGGAAATTTTAGATTATCTTGCTGTCTGTACTTTGCCATGTCCGGACGAAAATACCATGAGCTGTCATAGATACTGCCGGTCCATTTTGTATTGATTGTAACCTCATCTCCTTTGTTATTATCCCTCATTGAACCGGGTAAATTCACAACGTCATTCAATTTTGTCTGATACCAATTTTGCTTGACACCAATATCTTCCGGATCAGTTTGAAATTGCCATTTCCCTTTTAAGGAGATTGTGTTTTTGTCTGTTGATTGAGAACAGCTTACAAATAACAAAATAGATAAGAATGAAAAAGCTGCTGCTGATTTTAGGATTTTTTTAGATTTCATATTCATACTTTTATGTGAATTAAATTGTTCACTAATGATTTTAGTAAATAATAATTTTGCTGATAGCTAAACCGGGATCAAGCAGTAACAATTTTAAATTTACCAAACCATTCTTTTTTATAATGAATTCAGTTTTTGCCGATGAATAACCCCGGATAACATTTTTACTCCATTCTTCTGTTTTTGAAGGTGTGTTAACATCCACAATTTCTGGAGGATTTTCACCCAGACTGATCGCTGTTCTTAGTGCTCGTCCTTCGTAAACTGCATGCGTGGGTATACAGACAAGTTTTATAATACGCTTGCCTTCCGGTAGATCAAGTTTAATTGAAGCCGAAGGAGCCTTGTCAATTTTTTCCTCACTATACCCCGGACTGTTGAACTTAATCCATGAAAGACTTTCACCATCAACTCCCAGTCCGGGAATGATATGCAGTTTGGTACTATCAAATGTTAATTCATTAACGGAAATTGTTCTTATTTGTTTTAACGGTTTGACAGTTGAATCAGATTCTAAATTTTTATCTTTGATCTCCGGCATTCCGAAAACAGGGCGGTTGCGAGGACTCATACTCATTATACCATTCCATTTACCGCCTGCAATCTTTTCATTATAAATTCCGGTCAATTTCTTTATTTCATTGTAAGCATGAATCGATTTATCCGCTTCTCCTCTTTGAGCGTAGAAATATTTTTCGTTCATACTTGCCGCTCCGAGAACAGGATAGAGAATTAATTCAAAGTAGGCGTCTTGTAAATGCTTTGGGATAAGGTTTTTCAGAACTTCAGCTTTTTGGGCAATATCCTTATACTCCTTGACACGTGACTTAAATTCTTTATCGGAAAATTCAATGTTATCCAAATGTTCCGGTTTACCTGAAGCGGCTAACCTGTAATAGACTTTTTTGATTTCAGCAATTTCATTGGCATATTTTTTACCAAAAGTACTTTCCGCCCATTTCTTATAATAATCTTTCGCTTTCTCCGGCTTCCATTTATTAACGTTCCAAGCCAGGTTCATGGTGAATTCAATATCCATTTCGGCAGGTTTAATATCTCCGACATTAAAAACCCATAACCTGTTTGCACCGTATGCGTATGCTTTGCTCATTTCGTAAGAAATCAGCGAAGGGGAAGTTGAACTTAACCAGAGATAATCTGCGGGAAATCCCCAGTAAGATAAGTGATAGTAAACACCGCTTCCACCGCTTCGCTGTTGTTCTTTTGGTGTAGAAAGTTTTCGTATATATCCATAGTTATCATCTGCCCAGACAATTGTCACATCATCAGGCACCTTTAATCCGGCTTTATATAATTGCAGTACTTCTTTATATGGACAGAAAATTTGAGGGATGTCAGATGCATCCTTTCCAAAATGTTTGGAAAGAAGTTTTCTCTGATCTTTAATGATCTGACTTAAAAGATCAACCTTGCCTTCAATTGTTTCCGGACCCGGCATACCGCTGTCATGAATACCACGCATCCCGATAGTAAATACAGCTTCGATATTCTGGTCTGCAACCTGCTTTACACGGTCTTCCCAATATCTTTTAATCTCGTTTTCATTTGTGTCATAACGCCACGGGCCGGGCTGCTTTCCATACTCATCTTTAAAATTATTTTTCCACTCATCGACATTATCGCGAAGCATAGGTTCAGCGTGACTGGAACCGAGAACTATATCATATTTTGCTGCAACTTTGGGATTTTCTTTATAATAAAAAAAAGCTTTGGTACACGGATGCATTGCAGGCCAAATGTAATTTGCTTTTAGTCTTAACATTAGTTCGAATATGCGCGCATAAGTATGTGGACCGATATCCTTGATATCAGTATCCATATTGCGGGCTGCCCAGGGCTGTAGCCCCCAGTCTTCATCATTAAGAAAAATACCCCGATATTTTACCGACGGCGGACCCATGAATATTTTATCAATTGCTATATTAAGATTTTTCTTTTTAGCGGGAATAACATCTGCCCAGTACACCCAAGGCGATACTCCCAAACGTTTCGAAAGTTCGAAAATACCGAATGCAGTTCCTCTCGGATTACTTCCACAAATTACAAGTGCTTTTTTGATTCCGGCAATTGGATCATCCACAATCTGTATAAGAAAACTTTCCCACTTCCCCCTGATAGAATCCACAGAGAGTTTCCCTGTTTTAATCATTGTATCGATCGGTTTTGATTTCCCAATCGTTCCTGCAATAATGGCTGCATCGAAATTTACTTTTAAACTTGTTTCAAGCACCGGCGAAATATCTGTGATAAGAGCAATATCACCTGCCAGGGCTTTTGCGCTTATGCCAACGACATCAGCATCATTCTGATCATAGAGAATCGGGACACTTTGATCATTGTCGACAATCCGGAAAACAGAATTTTCCAGATCATAAGATTTCGAAGAATCACCGGCTGAATATCCTTTAATCCCGGATAAGTTAACAGGAGCAACAGCTTGGGCAAAAGCCAAATTCTGTTCTATACAGAATATGATCAACAGCCATACTAAAACAATAATCCGATTTCTTTTTTCATATAGAAAATGGTATTGCATATTTTTTCTTTTCACAAAAATCTATACTGTATTTTAATTAAACTAGTTTTAAGAATTCAATTGGCTATAGCGTTGACAGGAATTCCCTCAGCACTTCTACTGTACGTTTCAATTGGTCGTGGTGCAGATTGTGACCGGCTCCATCAATGAATACGAGCTTGCCATTCTGCATCACACTGGCTGCCTTTCTTTCTTCTTTGCGAACATCGGCAGGTTCATCCCTTTTTAGAACAAGTGCTGGCACCTTTATCTTCGCCAACGCATCACCTGTCCTCATTACACCAGCCATCACCTGCCAGGCATTTTTTGAATAAGCACCATGATACTGTATTTTCGAAAGCGCCCAATATTTGCAATCTATAATATCCCATTTAGGACTCTGACGGCGGCAAGTTGCCACCAGATCATCGAAGCTGTAATTGTTCTGTGCTACAAGTATTTCAGGAGTTCCGAACATACTTATGGAAAGATTGTCCCGTGCTTCACTTTTAGAAGGGCTGGGTGGAGCATCACGCCCGGTACGCGGCGGAGGTGGTGTTGCATTAATATGTTTCAGAAACGGATCCAGCATGATGATAGCTTTCGCCAGATCAGGATATTTAGCTCCTACCTGCATTACAGTTGCAGCTCCCATTGAATGGCCCATAAGTATGGGTTTATGAAAATTCATTGCATGAACAAACTCCACATCGTCCTTTACCAACGTGCTGCTATCGTCGTTGCAAGTAAAAGGATCCGTCAAGCCGTGCCCCCGGGTATCGGGCATGTATATATCATACGAATCTTGCAGCTTCAGGGTCAGAGTAGTCCAACAAAGTCCAATGTCAGTAACACCATGGATCATCACCATCACCGGTTTCCCAGGCGCAGGAACGGCGTGGTAATAGTGAATTCGAATTCCATTAGCATAGACATAGCCATCCGACCACCCATCCGGAATCCCGGGCAGGTTGCCTGCAATCGCTACTGCCTGCAACAGTATAAGTATAACGAACGTTTGAAAACATAGACCTTCTCTTCTCTTGCTCATTTTAATTACTCCATTATAAATTCAAAATTTCCCTGACCTTTATTTAGTTGGTTGCAAATCAATATATGTTGGTTTATTTCGATCACAGGTAATCCGATCGTCTTTATATTCCAATTCGACAACCTGAATAGAACTGCGGCGCTTTTCATATAAGTTGTCATCAGGAATGGAATCAACACGTCCCGGATGGGTAAAATAAAATAAATATGCCCTGCCGTTATTAACAACAACATCAGGATGATGACCTACAACTTTATCATCCTTTCCTTTGCCGGGTTCTTCAAGAAGATTTCCGTGAATCCGGTTCCATGAAGTTAAATCTTCGGATTCATATAATGCTAATCCCTGCCATACATCTGTTAACATCCAATATTTATCTTTCCATTGAAAAACTTTTGGTCCTTCACCCTTTTGATCTGCTATAGCTTTACCTATATCTTTCCAGTGGTACAAATCCTTACTATCAGCATAGTAAATGGATTTTGCGTCAACTTCATTGTTATACCACATACGCCAATTTCCGTCAGGCAACCGGAATATGCAGGCATCTATAACCTTATCTGATGCCAGTTTTAATGTAGATTCATATTTCCATTTAATTAAGTCTTTACTGGTCAGATGAATAATGTGCCGGGGATGGTTCCAGTTTGTGAATATGCCGGGAACATATGACAGGTACATATGATATATTCCATCATGCTCTATTACTTCCGGCGCCCACTGAGTTTCAGTGTATGGAGACGGAATATTACAAGTATCCACATATTTCCAACTGGCACCGCCATCTGAAGATTCAGCAATCCCAATATGAGTACCATGCACCCATGTTACGCCGTCAAGACCTTTTACATTTGCCCGACGATTAGTGTAAAACATAAACCATTTTTTTTCCTGCTTATTCCAGATAATGGTTGGATCGGCGGCACCGTCATAAACCGGATCTCGAAATAATGGCTTTGATGCAATTTTACCTTTACTATCAATTTCCTGTGCATGACTAATAAATAATGCTGAAAAAAAGATTATGATAAAAAAACGCAGCATAGAATTTTTTGAAATAATTTTTTTCTGAAGAGATATCATATTAATTACCATTTGTTAACGGCATTGCTGTTACATACCGTAAGCTTAATCAGAAATACTGCCTGTTAATTCAGATCCCTCTTTTAGTTTTCTATCTTTAATTAATATATTTATCAAGGTCCCGTATGGCAATAACTATAAAATGGTGGTCATGCATATATTCAAGATATTGTTTAAATAGTTCAGGAGAAGTTGTAACCCAGGAATGAGCATAATCAGGAACTCCATGAATTGTAAAAACAATAATATCGCCTGATTCAGCATTTTCAAGAATGTTCATTACTCTTTCTTTTGCTTCTTCAGTAGTTCCTGTAGTGCTGTAACTGGGAATTAAAAGTGGATTGTCTTTTGAAGGATTATATTTTCTGCTGCCGCCGATCCGCGCATATTTATAGCCCATTTCATGCAATACATCCAGCGCTAAAGAGCTTGTATCATATCCGGGATATGCGAACGAAACAGGTTTTGGAATTCCGTATTCTTTACATTTTGATTCAATATATCCCAGTTGCTCATGCATTTCCTGCCTGTTCATTTTATTAACATGTTTATGAGTACGGGTATGATTACCTATTTCAAAACCCATATTATTTAATTCCGCTATCTGTTTCCACGACATATATTTTGCGGAATCTTCCGGTACTTTTAATGGAAACTCACAGACAAAAAAAGTACCTCCGAAATCATACCTTTTTAAAAGCGGAGCAACATAAGTGTAATCAGTTATAGGTGCGTCATCAAATGTTAAAACAACTATGGGCTTATTTATTGGTTTGTGTTCTATATTACTTTCACCAAATTTATAAGATACCGACAGCAAAACTATGAGAAGTGTAAAACTAAACCATTTCATTTATTTACCTCTTCAATAAAGAAATTAGCTGCTGTATAATTCATTACATACCGTAAGCTTTATTTGAGGTACAACCTGTTATGTCAAACCAGCCTTTGAGTTTTATATCAATTGACGAACTGCCGACCATAACTTCAAATGTTCCCGGAACAACTTCCCATTCCATATTATTATTCAGCAATTGTAAATCTTCAGGTGTTAATTCAAATTGCACTTTTTGAGTTTGTCCCGGTTCTAATGTTATTCTCCTGAATCCGCGAAGCTGGCTTACAGGTACGATAACAGGGGTTACTTTTTCATGAATATAAAGTTGAACAACTTCATCTCCTTTATATTTACCTGTATTTTTTATATTCAAAGAAACCTGAATATTACCGCCGGTATTTTGTTTCAACGGGGAAATCTGCAGATCACTATATTCAAATTGTGTATAACTTAATCCGTAGCCGAATGGATATAAAGGACCTGTAACCCTTGCGCCTTCTTTAGGATCTTCCGGGAAATAAGCCTGACTGGAAGGCATATAAGGGAAATTTAACGGCACCTGTCCGACAGATTTGGGAAATGTTATTGGTAATTTACCACCGGGATTATATTCTCCAAATAAAGTTTTTGCTACTACATCGCCTATCTTTTCACTTGGCAGCCAGGCTTCTAAAATTGCACCCGCATGTTTATTTGTCCAATTTATTGTTAAAGGTCTGCCATTCATTAATACTACAACTGTCGGTGTTTCCGTTTCAACTACCGCTTTAACAAGTGACAATTGATGACCGGGTAAATTCAGACTTACACGCGAACGGCTTTCACCAACAGTTTTGTCATCATCACCAACTACAACTATTGCTACGTCGGATTGTTTTGCAGCTTCAACTGCCTGTTGTATTTGTTCTTTTTCTTTATCGCTTAAAGGTGTATCGACTATATCACTTTCTGGGAAATTTTCATCAACGACATCTATTCCTTTTATATATGTTACTTTTGTTTCCCCGGATACTTCGTTTCTTATTCCATTTAGAACCGATGTTACTTTATTGTGTGTTGGTCCGTATCTCTTTAAACTTTCTTCCATTGTAGCATTAGGACCGGTAACTAAAATTGATTTAATTTTACTTTTATCAAGAGGCAACAAATTATTAGAATTTTTCAGCAGTACTAATGATTCTCTTGCTGCTCTCAGCGATAATTCTTCCGATGATGGTTTGTGCACAGTCTGATTTGATTCGGAAGTATCAACATAAGGATTATCAAAAAGTCCAAGCCAGTATTTAACTTTTAATACTTCCCGAACACGCTGATTAATAGTACTCATTGGAATTTCAGAATTTTTAACCGCTTCTCTTAAGGGATTAAGATAAACAGACGGATGCTGAAAATCGGTCCGAACATTAGCTCCTGCTTCAAGCGCCTGAATTATAGCTCCCTTAAAATCTTTTTGAACATGATGTTTATCGTAAATAAATCTGAGCGCTCCACTGTCTGTTACTACATATCCCTTAAAACCAAATTTTTGCCGAAGTAATTTAGTGAGGAAATAATAGCTTCCCGTAACCGGAATTCCGTTATAATCGTTATAAGAACACATCACCCCAAGCGCATCAGCTTTAAATGCCGTTTCAAACGGCGGCAGGAATAAAGTATATACTTCACGCGGAGTTACATTCGGATCAGTTCTAACATGACCATCACGACCACCTTTGGGAACGCTGTAAATAGCAAAATGTTTTAATGTAGATACAACATGTTCTCCCTGCAGTCCTTTAACCATAGCTTCGCCGAGTTTGCCTACTAAAAAAGGGTCTTCACCATAAGTTGAAAGAACTCTACCCCATCTCGGGTCCCTGGAAATATCCAGTTCCGGTGAATAAACGTTTGTGTAACCAAGTGCACGGGCTTCCTGTCCTTCTACTTTTCCTATCTGATTTATCAGTTCCGGATCCCATGTACTGCCCTGTCCAATTTCATCCGGGAAGCTTGTTGCTTTCACAGACTTTAATCCTCTTATTCCTTCGACGGTAAAATCAACAGGTATTCCGAGCCGCGTCTGTTCAATAAAAAAACGCTGAACGTTATTTATTGACTGGGCATGTTTTGAATAAGGCAGGTATAAATCTGAGGGAACATCATGGCGCCCATCCAAATGCTCATCAATATTTGCTATTCCGTCTTTCCATACTGAATCAGGCCATGCTGTTGTTGGCTGTTGGTCTTCTAGTACTGCACCATATCCGTATAATGTAACTAACTGTGCTGTCTTTTCATTAACATTCATTCTTGCAAGCAGGTCATCAATTCGTTCATCAACAGAAAGTTTGGGATTTTCATACGGATCCATTTTCCCGTTTTTATTTAGATCTATCCAGCCATCATGATAAATCGATTTTTTAATTTCGAATGGGTATGATTGTGCAAAGCATTGAGTTGCAATTAAAAGAACAAGAGCAATGCTTTTCCATAAAAAGGAAAGTTTGAGTCTAATGTGATTTTGTCGTTTTTCCAATTCAGTTTTCTTTAGTTTATGAATAATTATTATATGAAATGTGCGAATGCTGAAGAACAATCTGAATTATTTTTTAATCTCATGTCTTAGTTGATCAATCTGCTTTTGCAATTTTCTGACTTCTATTTCGGTTGGTTCAATATTATTTATTTTTACAGTTTTTCTTGTTGTATAACCTATATAGTCAAGCCATCCTTTTGAACGAATTTGTCTTTGTTTATTTATTAGTTTGAATAATGTATTGGAAGTATCACGCTTAAATTCATTGTCCAGGTTTTTTATGTGGACGGGAATTCCGGTTTTATCCAAAATTATGTTAGTCATAAACAGATGACCAAAAGGAGTAGGATGAATACCGTCTTTATTTATAAAAAATTTAGGATCCGCTTTATGTCTTTTAAGCAAATATTCTTTCATGGGAAAATGGATATCAATTGTTTGAACGTCATTTATTTTCAGCGACATAATCCAGTTACTGTAATCTGCAAGTACGTTGTCATATTTATAATAAGGTTTGGAAAATGTGTATCCAGTTTCATTATCCTTCAGTGCTGTTCCTCTAATATGATTGGGATCAAAAACCGGCGGAGTTATAATAATTACTTTAGCCCCAATTGCTTTTAATTTTTTAATCAGTTTGAAAATCCCATCTTTGAAAGCCTGAAATCGTTCAGGACTTTGCGGATTATATAATCCGTCGTTCATTCCGTAACAGGCAAAGACTATTTCAGGTTTTATTTCCGATAAAGCACTGTCAAGCCGACTGAAAATACAGGGACGTTTAAAATGACCAGGTTCTGTTAATCCACATGTTGTTTCACCACCCAGACCTATACTGATAATATCAAATTTTTTGGCGGGATAAAGCGATTCAAGATAGTATTCCATAAAGCTAACATAAGTACCGTCCATAGTTATACTATCTCCAAGTATAAGAATACGTTTGCCGCTGAGTAAAATATTTTGGTTATCCTGTGCGAAAAAAATAGAAGGGACTATGAATAGTATTAATGTTAAACAAAGCTCTCTACGTAAAACTTTATTAATGATAAAACCGGATAAGTACTTATTAATAATTTTCATCAAACTCCTGTATTCAAAAAGTATATTTGGTTACCGGAACTTTGAGTCTCTCTTCTATATTCTATCTATGTTAAAACTAAATTTACTTTTTAGATTGCAACCCTGTTAATGTGACCGGACCAATCAAACCGGATTCAAGCGGCTTCCAATTCTTTGCGGTGAACAAACCATTCTTATCCATATCCTTCCTGTCATGAGCGGCAAAATTTACGTTATAGAATTTTTTATAATTAATTCCTTTTTTATCCATATCAATAATTCTATTTGCCATCAGGTTTGTTACCTGCAATTCAAGATTATTTTTATCCTGCAGCTTATCGGCTGTAATTGTTAATTGATATTCCGGCCCAACTAACGTTGCAAGCTTTTTTCCGTTTAGATAAACATCCGCAGATTCACACACTTTTCCAAGATTCAGCAAATATGCCGCTGCTTTAAAATCAGGTTTCACAAATGTTGTTTTATAACTGGCTGTACCGGAAAACCATTTCAATTCATTTGAATGTTCCGTCCATGATTCTAATTTTTTAGTAGTATATGAATCAGGTAATGTTGGTACGCCTTTTACGAAATTAATTTTCCATTCGCCGTCCAAATTAATTACATCACTTGTCTTTTCATAAACTTTATAGTCATCAATATTTTGTTCTGTCGGATACCATTGTAAAATCAATGTTTCTCCTTTACGGAGCTTCAAATAAACTTCGGGATGACCTTCACTTAAATTTCTTACTTCAGCTTTTCCAAATTGTTTGTTCATCGGATTGAACCAGACTGCTACTTTTCCAGTTGAACGAACCTGTATCCACTGATCAATATCTTTGTCTCCCCAATTGCTGATAAAGTAACAAATACCTTCTTCACGATTAACTCTGTTAAACCAAAGCCCATCTTTAACCATTGTTTCCGGTAAAACTTTGATATCATTTAAAATTGTTTTTAAGTCATTTCCCTTAATTAATTTTCCGTCTCCTACTTGACTGGTTTCATAATCATTTTGGGAATTAAATTTAATCTCACTTTTTATGTTTTGATAAACTTCCTGCCGATGCTTTAAATCATTTAATCCCGGTACGTCTTTAGGAAAATCATTTTGCATAATAACTGTAGCGCCTGCTTTTGCCAGGCTAATTATTTTTTGAATTGTTGTTAAAGAGATATAATCACAGTCCGGAATGATTATAGTTTTGTATTCGGAATTGTTGGAAAGAATTTTATTATCATCAACTGTTAATTGATCTATTTGTTTATCGGAAATGTAGTCAAATGTATAACCGTTCTTTAATAACATTTGGCCGAGCCCTTTTGTCAATACTTCATCCTTAGCTCCAAAATGTTCAAGCATACTTTTACCTTTTTGCGACCATGCATCGTAAATCGGGAAATACAATAAAACATCATTTGCTGGTTTGGAACTCTGCAAAAACGATTGACAATTTGTTACGTATGCATTTATTGTTTTAAGATCTTCCCACCAGGTATTTGTAGGAGCAAAATGAACAGAAGCGTAGAACAACCATCCAGGCCATTCTGCAGAAACAGGCGAATAGGGTGTACCATGATAAACAAGATGATTAACACCATTTGCAAAATATCTATCAAAACTCTTTTTAACTTCCGAAAGAGTTGAAAGAAAATGTTCATTCAACCATGTTGCCGCTTCTGCTGATATTAATGGTTTACCTGAAACATGTCCTGCAGAGGTTGCCATTTTCATACGTAATGCTGATTCCCCTTCAGTTTCAGGAATATCACTTTCAGCATATAAATCAAGAATGTTTGCCGGTGATCCATGGGCTTGATCACGAACAACCGCATTATACTTACGAGACCATTGCCTCCATACTTTTGTAAACTTGTCCAGGAGTAAATCGGAAATAGTCTCTCTAAAATCACAAAGAACTCTATCGTTCATCTCTTCAGAATCATTTCCAAATAATGCAGGCAAATAATCTTTCAGATCATAGCCTCTATATTTCTTAAAATCTTCAAAAAATAATGGTGTCCAGTCTGCTTCTCCTTGTGAATCATCAACTTCATATGAATCATTAAAAAAAGCTCTAATACCATTTAGTTGAACGCCCTCTGCATTTTTATCAAAATATCCCAGATAATGTTTTACTGCATTTTCAGAAAAATGATCAATAACATTTCCTTCTCCGCCTTTACTGGCGCGTTCCACCATCTTACCATGCCAGCCTTGAAAAACAGCGTAAAGTTTCCAATTACCGTCAGGCGCAGTCCAATCTAATGTCCCGTCTTTTTTTACATTATTTGTAAGATCAATTTTTTCTCCGTTTTCATCGTAAGCAATAAGTACCTGAAGAGGTAACTTCCTTTTAAAACGAACCTGATCTAAAGCAAGTTCTTGTAAATTAGTATTGCTGCTTATCGGAAATTTAACCTGTGAAATATCAACTTTATGACCGACTGCTCTTACCAATGGTTGCTGAATAAATTCAACTTTTTCATTTAATTTTTCCCCTGACTTCAAAGTGTAAGTTTTATACTTTACTTCTTTGCATGCATCAGCAGCAGAAACCCAAGGACCTCCAAAAGGCCAGCCGGAAGCATTATTTAAATCAACTTCTAATCCAAGTTTTTGTCCTTCCTCTAAAGTATATTTAAAAATCTTCATCCATTCCGGGGAAAAAAAACTTATATCCTTTTTCTCATATCCTTTAGTGCCATAGATAGCTGTTACTTCAACTCCACCAAAACCGGCTTTTTTAAGTTCTTCCATATTTGCATTCAGATCTTTCTTTGTCACTGCACTTCCATGCCACCACCATCTTGTCCATGGATGTGTTACATTACTAACGGACGGCCATTCGGCTTTAAAATTACTTTGCTGCTTAGTTGTACAAGAGAAAATAGATATTAAAGTTACCAGTATAGCCAGGCTTAACAATTTTGATTTTAAATTCATAATATATTTTTTATTATAAAGTTTTGGAATCTTCCGGGGGGTATCTAAAGATAGCCTTATCATTTTGACCATAGGGAAAAATCTTACGTTTTGAAAAGATTTCTCAGTCGAAGACTCCTTGGAAATGACACTACTTTTGAGACACCCCCATGTGTTGGAGTTAATTTAAACTATTACTACAAACCTTCTACTAAGATATTATTAAATTTCTGTCTTTTTTATTTCAACAGCATATATATCAGAGTGCCCTTCAAAATTAGCTCTGAATATTATCCACTTACCATCCGGTGAAAAATGCACATTTGGTTCTAACCTATAATCATGATATTTCATATTCACTAATTTTTCTGCTTTCAAACTATCTCCATTTATCTTAAATAGGTACAGCCACATACCATCTTTCGCTTTTGCAACCTGACTTGAATCTCCTCCATCACCTGCAAATAGTTTTTGATCGGGTGATATATTATAATGAATTGACCACTCGTTCCGTGTTAAACCATATTTAGTATGTTTACCGGCTGCGATATTCACAGATGCAAGATAAAATGTTTCTCCCCTTGGTATTTGAAGGTCGTACCAAATATTTTTTCCATCGGGACTAAAAAATTCATGTCCGGCAATTTCACGATAAACAGTGCGTTTGTGCATTAACTTAGGTTTGCCTCCGTTTATGTTAATAGTCCAGATCCTATCAACTTTATGCCAAGGTCCTTCATGACAAAACATTAAGAGCTCAGGGTCTGTCGGAGAAAATTGTATATGATTAAGCCACGCTTTTTCCGAATAAAATTTCTTAAACTCTCCGGTCTTAACATTTATTGTGAAAAGCGAACGAAGCAGTTTAGCTTCATAAACACGTTCAAAAAAATCAGCTTTTCTTGGAAATTTTCTAAATATTTCCATTTCAGCTTTTGTTATCAAAGCGCCTGCTAAAAGAGTCTCATCTGCATTCAGTGTTGTTATACTGCCTCTCACGTCTTCGGGAAAAACATAAATTAATTTTGTATCGTGATTTTCAATTCCCGTTGAAAATACGCTATCATTACACTGGTAAAAGACTTTTCTACTTTTTTTACCAACTATTTCACCTCTAACTCTTTTTTTATTTGTAATCTGATCAATCTTTCGAGTTTTTAAATCAATAGAAAAAAGCTGATTCTCACCATTAACCTTTCGATAGAAAATCATCTTCTCATTATTATTTCCATCAGACGGAACAAATGGATTATTATGAAAATAAAAACTTCTATTTTCTCCTGTCCCCGGAATAAGATGAATGACTTTATGATCTGTATCTTTATCAATCCATTCTTCGGGCATGGGTTTTACAGAACCGGTTTCTAATATCTTAATCTTATTAATGTTATTTTTTTGACATGAACTAAAACTGATTAAAAGAAAAATTAATAACAACAATTTCTTTATCATTTCTTTTCTCCTGCTTCTTTAATTATACGATCATATTTAGCTCTAGCTGGTAATTCATGATATTTTGCCATTTGAAGAATTTCAACGCCGGCTCTTAACACAGGTCCTTCCCCCATTGGAATATTTGATTCGACGGGACGTTTATAGTAAAAAGATAACGCCGGCATTATCCCTGTACCGACACAAATATTTTTGATATTTCCGTTTCCATCAATATTTGAAAGAATTCCCTGCCAGCCCATATCTGCAACATATGAAAAATCCTGATCCAACCAACCACGGTTTACACCCCTGGCAAATCCAAAAACAAACATAGCGGAAGCAGATGTCTCAAGGTACGAATCATTTTTATCTAAAAGCTGATGCCAAAGCCCACCCTCACTTTGCCAACGTGCTAATCCTTCAGCTTGTTTATTATATATTTTTAATACATCATCTCGTCCCTGATAGTCTTTCGGAAGAACATCTAATAAATCAGCTTGAGCCATAAATATCCATCCATTCGCTCGCGCCCAGTGAGCAACACCATTTTGTTGAATATCTGTATGGTAGCAGTGATAGAAAATTTCTTTTTCATCATCCCACAAATATTTATAATACTGTTTAATTTGATAAATAGCATCATCAAAATATTTATTCTCGCCGGTAAGTTTTCCCATCCGGGCTAAAAATGCCACACTCATATAAAGATCGTCTGCCCAGATTGTGTTTTCATGCGGCCAATACCTTGATATTGTACCGTCCGGTAACCGTGTTTCAACATTAAGAACATGGTTCGCAACTAAATCAATATAATTCTTATAATTTTTCCGGGGGTCCTTTATGTAAACTTCAATAAGACTTGCACCGATTGTCCCGCAGTCATCGAGTCTGATCATTCTGAAAAACATGTGCCAGTTTACACTTCTTACACTGTACCAGTCTTTTTTCTTTTGTTCGTCATACAATTTTCTGAAATAATCGAGGTTACCGTGGTTAAATACAAAATCAAAATTCCTGTAAACAAATTCGTCATATTTTTTTTCGCCTGTTACATTTCCCAGTTCTTTCATTCCGAAATTTAAAACACCGTTTGTGTAATGCCAATCATTGTATCGACTTTCTACTTTAACTGAAAGTTTAAGCGGTAAGTCTTTTGTTGATTTATAGGTCTTGCCGGTTTCTGTATCAATGAATCGATATGTAGTTTCGGAAAGTATTCGGTTGGCAATTTTTTCAAGAATTTTTTCGGTTGGCTTTCTGTATTCTAAAATCCTGCTACTATCCTGAGCAAATAATTTTGAACTAATCGAGTTTACAGAAAATAAAATTATTGCAGACAATAATAGTCCGGTCATTTTTACTCTCATAAATTTCCCCATTCAATAAATGCCGTTAAACTAATTATTCAGCCATTTCTCTTTTAATTCCAATTTGTTCATATCAAATTTAGTTGAAGTTATTTTTACAGATTCTTCATATAACTTATTTAAGTCAGGTAACTTTAGTTTAGAACCTTTACGAAGGAAAACAGGAGTTTGATATGCAGGAGCTTTAACTTCAATATATTTTCCGCCTTCATATTCTTTATTGTTCCAAAGATCAATCCAGGTTTCACCGGCTGGCAGATAAACCGACTGCTTTGTTTTTCCCTTTTCCCAAATCACAGAGACTAATAGGTCATCTCCAAATTTATAAGTTGTCCAATCTTTCCAGCTTTCTTTTTGGTCAGGATATTCAATAAACAAAGGTCTAACAATAGGCATCCCTGTTTTACTAGCTACTTCTGCAAAGTGATGAATATAATCAACAAGATACATTCTTAGTTTTGTATAAAATCTCCAAACTGCCAGTAATTCCTGATCAAATGACGGCTTATAATTCATATCCCAAAATACTGTATTATTTGTAGGACCAACTTCCATTATAGGAGAAAAGCATGCAAATCCCAGCCAGCGTTTAGTAACCTCACGATCAATATCTTTAGCATAACCTCCGCAATCTGATCCCCAAACCGGGTAACCCATAACTGCACATCTCTGCACAGCGATAATTACCGACCGAAGTCCTTCGGGCGGATTCCCGGTATCACCGGCCCAAAGACCACCGTATTTTGCACTTCCTGTATATTGAGCTCTCGGAAACAAAATAAAATCATTACCTAATACAGGTTTTACCGCATCGTAAGTTGCTTTTACATATTGACGCGGATAATCATTAAAGTTTTCACGGTAGCTTGTCCCAATAGATGTTTTTAAGTCGAGTGAATCTAGAAGTTTCTCTCCGTCTGCGCGATCAAGTTTGAAACCTTTTACTCCCATTTTTGCTAATTTTCCAGGTCCGTTTTCGCCCCACCATTTACATGCTTCCTCATTTGTAAAATCCATTAAAACCTGTCGTGAATCCATCCAAATATGGCTCTTAAGATCATATCCTTTTTCTTCAGCAACATTAGCCATATTACCCATAACAAACGGTGCAATCCAGAGCATAGTTGAAATATTTTTTGAGTTCAGCCATTTTATCATATTTTCAAAGTTAGGCAATCGATTATAATCAATCTTGTAATCGTCAAATCCCCTAACACCCGGACCCCATGGCCTGTCAATCCAATAAGCTGTGCAGGGAATGTCATATGCATGCATTAAAAGAATTTCTTCAGCAATCTCAGAATTATACGGGGCATGTACAATGCTGCCGTCATAGTATCTCTTTTTATTAACATGTTCATCACGCCAGCGCCATGGTCCAAAAGCCCATTTAGGCGGGACAAAAGATGAACCGGTTTCCAATGCATGACGTTTAATTAATTCAGCAGGTCCCTTATCCATCATTAAAGAAATTGATAATTCAGGTCCTTCAAATGATATTTGGACCAAATCTTTTTGTTCTTTACAAAAATCAATTACCCCGGGCCAGGTGCCATGAACAAAAATTGCGTAATTACCTGATGAAATATAAAAAGGAGCGTATGCCGAAACTGTTGGTTTTAATTTAACATCTACTTTTTGTCCTCTGAGATTTAGACCTTCTGTAATTCCTTTTTCCCACGATTTATATTGAGTACCATCAACAACCCTTTCAAATACACCGGTAAAGTATTCGTCATGTTTCACCTTTGTATTTATCATCCATGCTGAGGGTTTTAATTGTGAATCCTCAAGCCTGAATTTAAAATTTAATTCATTATCCTTTTTGTTTGTTTCTAATATTACCGTTACATCACCATCCTGCCATTTATATGCTGACTTATCTGATGCCGGATGTGATATTTGAGGTTGTCCGGTTACCCAATAATTTTTTCCATTTAGAATAAAACCAATTGCACCTGAGGTGTCATCCGAAGAAATGGTAATGTTATTCCCATAAGGATTATGAATTTGAATCAATGCAAAGGAATTAGCTCCCTGATTTAAAATAGTCAGGTCTTCCGGTTTATTACATGAGCTAATTCCTGCAATTATTATTAGCCCTATAAATAGATGACTTAAAATCTTAAGATTAAATATTGGATTCGACATAGTATGAAACCATTTTTTTAATTTTTTTTTATAGTTTTATTTGGATTAGTCAATCTTTTCGGAATAATTAAGAATTGAATTTGTTCCACGTTAACAACAGAACTAAAATTTGAATTTTCGAACTATATTAATTAACTGCATCAAATGCTGATATAAATGTACAAATAAAATAATAAATGAGTTTCTTCAAAACATGTTCGAAGAAACTCATCGTTATTAACTCTTATCAAAACCTTCGGGGTTACTCTCCGTTTTTCAGGTAATGTAAACCTCGATGGCTACCTTAATGCTAGCCGGCTATTTCAATAGCATCATTTTCTTGGATGAAACAAAGTTCTTTCCGCTCGCACTGGTAGCCTGTATCCTATAGACATAAACTCCACTGCTTAACCGGGAAGCATTGAATTTAAATGAATGTACTCCGGCTGCTAAACTTTTCTCAGTTACTTCAAGTACTTTTTGACCCAGGATGTTAAATACGCTCAGGGTAACTTCCGATTGTTCAGGCAGCCCAAACCGTATTGTTGTACTCGGATTGAAAGGATTAGGATAGTTGTTGCTTAAATAATATGTAGCCGGAGCATTAGGACTTTCATATTTTACATCAACCATATCAGTTGTAATGAAAGCTGACATACTATCACCGGGAACATAAGTGTACGTTGCATTTGTCATTGAATCCTGCAATGCTGCAATATATTGAGCTCTGTTAGCCATATATGTAGCTTTAGCATCAGGGAACCAGTTTAAGTCACCAAGTGGCAATCCGTCTGTACCTCCTTTTTGCAGATTAGTATTTGAGTAGCTCAAATCTATATCAGGCGGCCAGTTTAACATTGGTTGACCTTGATCATCAAAATCTACAACCAATTGAACACGCCAGTCAGGCCAGGTTGTTATTCCATCATACCCCAATACACCGGCCCAATAATAATTAACCCAGGCTAACATACTGTCAAGTTTACTCGGATTATTAGCAAATCCGGGATCAAATTGCCAGTAGTTTTTACCTATTGTAAAGTTATTATCAGTCATCATAGTCGTGTCAATACCCTTAGGCCATAAAAAACATGGAATTAATTTAAGGGAATCATTCGTAACCATTGGATTAATTGTACCGTTCCAATAATCCTGGAAAGCAGGATCCAGGTAAAATAAGTTCATTCCTTCGTAAACTGAAATAGAATCAAGTTTATTTGCTACCGGATAATGATGCTCCCATGTTGTAAAAGGTGCTTCATAGTAGTTAGTTTGTATATTACGTCCTCTGTAACTCCAGTTATAATAAATATTGTTTGCCTGTAAACCCTCATACCAATGAAGCTCATGTCCGTTTACCTGCATATTAATATATGTGTTATGTATCTCTTTCATTGTCGAAGTAATAAAGTCACCGCCATTACCAAATAATCTGCTTGAATTAACAGAAGTATTGTTTTCAAATATAAAATTTGTAACGGCAGCATCTAGACGAGTTAACATACCGTTAAAGGGTGTACTGGCCTTTCGAACCATATTTACAAAAACACAATTGGTATAACTAACTGTATCAGCCACTGCCTGATTTCTGCTGGTAAACCACTGACACTCGCCGAAACCGCAATTATCGAAAATCATTTTATTACCGCCCTGATTAACTACAAACGCTCCAACAAGGTTATCATCGGAAAGATTTCCATCTATTATGACATTTTTTATAACCGTACTTCCTCCCGCCAAAATGTGAATCATATCTCTTCCATTGCCACCAGCAGCAGCAGGGATTTGCAAGAATACCGGCGGAGCAGTCTGATCCATAATCCAGGTATTATCAGGACCTAATATTGTCAGGTCAAAATCACAATTCAATGTTCCGTCAAAGGCGTAGAATTGGCCGCTTTCTGCCGTATAAACTGTTTTTGCCGGATCGTGCGATCCATCGGACAAAGTATCAGAAGCAATTTGCACGTTAACGTATTGAGCTGGGTCGAGTGCTGTTTGAGCTAGCATTGAAGGTGCAAGCATTAGGAAAGATGCCAATAGTAGTAGTAATAACTTTTTCATTAAATACTCCTTTTAATTTAATGTTATTGATTTGATTAGTTAATTAAGAAATTGGTTGAGCTTGATCAAAAAGTATGAAACGTGTCATTTCGAAGGAGCGAAGTGACAGAGAAATCTCCAAGATAAATTTACATCTGAGATTTCTCCCTCTGGTCGAAATGACAATTTTAAGTTTTTGGTCAACCTGTCCTTATAATATATTATAATTAATTCTATATCATATATTACCTCCTACAGTTTTAAGTTCGGATGAAAAATAATTGTTAAAACGAATAACGAACTCCTAAATCTGCTGTTCTACCATAATATTGCACATCAGACAATTTTTGTAAAACACTTACAAATTGGCGGTCCGGCCTGTTGGTAATATTGTTTACATTCAAATATACTTGAAGTCCTTCGTACCAGGGAAGTTTTTGATATGCAGTAAAATCCCACCTGGAATAAGGTGATGTATAAGAATCAAGCTCCTGGTAAACATCATCTGCCTGTCTTAAGACATTGTCTGTATATTGAAATGATAACCTTGCAGAAAAACCACCGATATCATAACCTAAGGTTAAGTTCAAAACATCATTTGGCTGATCTAACAATCTGCCGGTTCTGGTTGTATCTTTATAAGTAATTTTTTTAAATGGGCCGCCACCTGTTGCTACCTGTTTGGTAAACGGATAACGCGTGTTAGAATTAATATGCGTATAGTTAATATTAAAAACTAGTCCGCTTAGGAATGACGGCAGGTACCAGAAATGGGTTTGCCAGTCTAATTCAATACCCCTTACATAAGAGGTTTCATCTAAATTAGTCCAGGTATGAACCTCCGTTGTCTGCGTCGGGCTTAAAGGAAATCTATAATTAACTTTTGAATTGTCTCTGGTATTATATGTAACGGCAACAATTAAATTATCAATTTCTTTATAAAAGAATCCTGCTGTGAATAACCCTATATGATTTTCATATACAGAAGCATAGATATCGTAATTTTGAGATAACGCTGGATTTAAATAAGGATTACCTAAGCGTAATATTATCGGATCACTGTATACATCAGCAAACAGATATGGAGAAACAGCGCGGTAATCAGGATAAATTATACTTTTAGTGCTTGCCAGCCGGAAATCCAGCCAATCTGTCGGTTTAATACGCAACTGAATTTGAGGAAACCAGTTCTCTGATTTTGTAGAATCCCAATTTAAAGTTGCATAGTTATAATAATGCTCACCCGGCGTTGTTAGCCGGCCAAATACATATGTAGAATCTGCAGTATAATCATAACTATACTTTTCGTATCGTATGCCGGGCAAAAATGTAACATATTTAGAAATATTCAATTCAGACATAATATAAAAGGCATAGAAATTACGGGTATAATGATAATCATATTGAGTTGATTGTTGCGGTGCTTGAAGATAGTAGCCATATTGTTTAGCCAGATCAGCCAGATGACGCATCTTCCAGATTGAAATTTTGTTATAGAAAGCATCGCTGCTGACTCCCTCACTGCCGGAAAGAAAATTGCCGATATCGTAGGAAGGGTCTGCAAATAAAGAAGCTAATAACCCGTTATCCTGGGCAGTCATACCAAGATCCGGCCAAGCAGTAGTCCTCAAAAGGGTATTAAAATCTAGTGAAAGCCCCCCTCTGTCCACATCAATTCCCCATTGGGTTTCATCATTTTTTCTTGAATTCTGTTCAAATTTACCACCAAGCTTCAGGTTTCCGGAAAGATAATTAGTAAAGTTAAAAGGCACTTTAAAATTAAGTACAGCCGATTGAGCAGCTTCATTAACATCCCGCTGAAGGGTAGATGCATTATTTACAATTTTATCCCCTAGAATTCGAGCATGATTTAATATTAAACTTGGTGATGCCTGTCTCTCTTTACCTGCTATAACCGAATCCGGGACCCATCCCTGTGTACCGCCTGACCTTGTTCTTGTATCCAGTGTAAGATCACCGGGTCTGCGCAGTGTTGTAATTGAATTTGAAAGTGAAAAATCCATGTTAATGTTAAAAAATTCAAATTCACCCTGAAGTGCATTACTGATTACCGTATTACTAAATTCCCTGTCCGCTCCATAACCTCTCCATTCGTAACCTGTAGTTAAATAATCCCGCTGCTCTATCTGATTTTCACGAAGGTTACCTATAAAATTATTTAACATTAAATAACCGCCTGGAAGCTGATAGTCAAATACCAGGCTGCCGCCGGCTCTTTTTCTGTCAGTAACTTCATCATATATATTAATTTCATTCAGCTCAGTTGGAATCAATCCATTCTTCTTTATAGATTCTACATTTGGTAAATATGTAGCATTTAATCTATCAGAATTTCTGTTGTATCTGTCCAGGTAGCCTGAAACCTGAACGCCTAGCTTGTCCCCCAAAAAACGATTAGTGACCAGGCCTGTTACCCGGTAACTGCCAAAGGGCCTCTTATTTGCTAACGAAGTATATCCATCCTGCGCCGAAAAACTGCTATGAAATCCTTCTTTGGCTTTACCTATTTTAAGGTTAACCGTCCCGCCAACCGCATCAGCATCCATATCAGCAGTTAATGCTTTTTTAACTTCAATACCAGAAAGTATATTCGGTGCTATCATGTTTAGATCCACACTGCGGTTATCACGATCGGTAGATTCCAGCCGCACACCATTCACCATCATTACATTGTATTGCGGCGCCATTCCACGGATAGTTACCTTTTGTCCTTCACCGCCGCTTCTTATCAGGGATATGCCGGGTAAACGTCCGACAGATTCTGCGGCGTTTACATCGGGAATTTCCTGAATACGTTCAGCTGATACAACATTTGAAATTGTATTGGAAGATAACTGCTGGTTAATAGCTTCAGTTTGTCCCATAGCCTGGGCTGAAACCACTACTTCTTTACCCTCGATTGTAACTTGTTTAAGACCAACATTAATTTCCAAAGTTCTTCCCGATACTATGGTAATTGGCATCTTCTGTTCTTTATAGCCTATATACCTAATTATCATATTATAATTTCCCGGAACAACCTGACGTATTATATATGTACCATCAGTTGTTGTAGCCGCACCCAAACTTGTTCCCTCAAGGAAGACATTTGCTCCAGGAAGTGGATCACCTGTGTCTTGATCCGAGACGGTGCCCATAATTTTACCGGACTGTTGTGCTTGAACAATATTAAATCCCAAGACAAATAAAATTAAGAACGTGCACTTGGAAATTGTTTTTAACTTGCAAAAAAAATTGTAGACAGCTTGCATAATTTTAATCCCGTTTTTGTTAAAAATTATTTACGGCTCAATTAAATTGACTTCGATAAACTTATATTTTAAGAGAACATTCTTTGAATAATTATTAAATTATTCGAAAACGTTTGAGTAACTGTGTCATCCTAAACTTATTTATATTAGAAAAACTCTTTGAACGATTATTATACCCTTACGAAAACGTTTGAGAAAAGTGGTCAAAAAAAATTATCTATTTTATTTCATTTTAATTCCCAGAATTAATTAAAAATTTTAATAGATAAAAAATTTATTTTTTTAGAGGAAAAATATTTTTTATTTAATAGTTTAATTTACTAAATATTCTTTTCAATTTTAAATTGAAATAAACTATAATATAACCATGATTACTAACCCGCTTAAATGTAAATTATCATAAATTTAAAGTAATGTCAAGTATTTTTTAAATCCAAAGTGTACTGCGTACCGGAAAGATTTTTCCTTATTTAATCTTAAATCCTTATCTTAAAATAAATCTATCTACTGACTTTTTATCGAAAAATTTTCTGGTATTGTGAAGGAATTATTTTGTTCAAAATGTTTTAATAATTTTCGTCACCGATCAAATTTAATTTGATTTTCAAGTTCTTTGAACAACTCATTTCTAACTTTAGGATAATCTTTCATAACATTTTTCGTTTCATTCGGATCATTTTTTATATTAAACATTTCTTCCTTGCCTTCATCAAGTGTACTACCGAAATGAATTAATTTCCAATCTCCCCTTCTTAAGGCAAATTGGTCCGGGGTTCTTAAATAAAGTTCCCGTCCTTCTCTTACATTATTTTCATTTGAGATAAAATCCCACATATTTTCACCATCTAAATTTAAACCTTGGGTAAGAGAACTATCGACAAGTGATGTGAGTGTTGGAAATAAATCAGTTACTTTTATTAACTGTTCAACTTTATTATGCTTTAAATGATCTTTCCAATATATGACAGCAGGAACTCTTATTCCGCCTTCATATAATTCTGCTTTATAACCTTTTAAGGGCGAATTATCTCCTAATTTAGGATATGGACCAAATTTCCCATTATACAATTTAATATTTGTCTCCTTCTCAGGGTACCAATTTTCTTGACCGCCGTTGTCACTAATAAATATTACTATCGTATTATCAAGTAATTTTCCATCTTTCAAGGTTTGAATAATTTCACCTATAGCATAATCCATATGAGTCATTGAAGCATCAAACAATTTCCTTGAATTAACAATACTTAGACTTTTATAAGGCTCAACCCACTTTTTTTCTTCCTGAAGCGGGTAATGCGGTACACTGTATGGAATATAAATAAAGAATGGTTTTGATTTATCTCTAATAGACTTAATATATTTAATTGCTTCATTAGTTATAAGATCAGTTGCATGACCTTTCTCATCAACAAATTTATTATTTCTATACCAGGTTCTATCACCATTTTTATATCTGTGAGTATACTGATCAATTTGACCATGGAGAAAACCATAGGTATAATCAAATCCATAATGGCTTGGACCACTTTCCAGACTCAAACCTAAATGCCATTTCCCGGTAATTGCTGTTTGATATCCTTCTTTTTTCAATGCTTCAGGTAGTGTTTCGACTTTTTCAGGAAGTACCTGTTTACTCTTCATAGCAATCGGTTTTTCTATTCCAAACCGACTAGCATATTTTCCGGTTAAAAGTGCAGCTCTACTTGGAGAACACGTTGGATAAACATAAAATTGATTTAATTCAACGCCGGTTTCAGCTAATTTATCAATATTCGGAGTATTAATTTCCGAGCCGTGGTAACCTACATCATGCCATCCTGCATCGTCTGCAACAAATAATACAATATTTGGTTTTGAACTTTTACCATAATCTTTAACTGCTTGTTTACAATTAACAAGGAATAGTAAAGGTATACCAATTATAATAATTTGTATTCTTCTAAATGAACGTTTCAAAAATTCAAACATCTTTTAATCTTATATAATAATTTTTAATAGTAAAAATCATTGTTTAGGTTCTGTAATTATTTTCCAGTTATCTGTTCTAAAAGTTGATGCCGGCAAACCTTCTCTGTTGAATAAATTTGGTTCATCTGCATTTTCAAATGCAAATCTAACAGCTATAGGATTATTTACTTCATCTGATGAAACAAGAATTGTGTTATTGTCAATTACAGCATTTGCCGGATGAAAGACACTATCACTTCCAGCAATTATAAAACAAGTAAGTTTATCTCCGTTACAATAAAGTCCGCTTCCTACATAATCAAAACTAATTCTGATTTTATTACCTTCAATTTTCATTGATTTATAAATCGGCCCACTGTAAACTATATTGTCTTTCCCATAAGTTTTTGCTAATGCCCAAAGAGATAACCTTTTACCAACATCCAATTTATCTTTGGGATGTATATCAGCAGTATTGCCTATATCGAGTGTTACTACCATTCCCGTGTTTTTAATATCCATGGCTCTTCTTTGAGCATCTCTTAAAGCAGCACCAACTAATTTTTGTGAATAATTGTATGGAGCAAGCTGAACATAATAAAAAGGAAAATCTCCCTCTCCCCATTCATCACGCCAATCCTTGATCATAGTCTCAAATGAATTTCTATACAGTTGGTGTTCGAAAACATTATTTTCTCCTTGATACCAAATTACACCTCTTATTCCATAGGGAATTAATGGTTTTATCAATCCGTAAAAATTTGCTCCGGGGTCTCTATAATTTCTTGGAAGTTCACCTGGTGGTGTATTTTTTATTTTTTCTTCAAATTTTTTCAGGTAATATCTTCCTTCAGGAGTTGTTTTTAATACTTCGGAATTTGTCCAGGCTTGTACCGTAGATCCTCCCCAGCTAAAATGAAGCAATCCGATAGGCACATGAAGTTTCTTATACAATTCTCTGCCGAAGTAATATGCAACTGCACTAAATGTGCTATCTACTTTGGGTGTACATTCGTCCCATTGACCATAAACATTTTTATTTGGTGATCTTGCATTATCTCTTGCCGCATAAAACATTCTAATGTCAGGATAATTTGCATTTTGAATTTCTTCTTCCGCATTATTAGTCTTATACATCGCTCTTTGCATATTCGATTGTCCGGAACAAACCCAGACTTCGCCAATCATTACATTTTTTAAGGTATCACTATTAATAATTATTGAATAAGGGCCGCCAGCAGATGGTGTTGTGATCTTTACAAACCAATCTCCATTATAATCTGCCGAGGTTTGATAATTTGTATTACTCCAGCTAGGTGTAATCGAAATATGAGTTCCCGGCTTTGCCCAACCCCAAATTGGGGCTTCAAATTTTTGTTGAAGAACCATATTGTCTGAGATAAATGAAGGTAAATGAATTTGAGCAAAAGCAGAGATACAAATTGTAAATATCAGAAGAGGGATTAGAATATTAATTTGAACAAACTTAATTTTCATTTTTTCCTTTTAACGCCATTCTAATAAACTACAATCTATAACTTGTAATTAGTTGTTTTTATCGATATGAAATACTTCCAGTAAATCTTTTGATACCGGACTTTTATCTTCATTAACTTCCATAAGCGGAGCCATATAATCCCACCATTTTTTACAAACATCTGTCTCTGAAATTTTTTCCCATTTTTTTATGTCCTCAATTTCAGCATATCCAAATAAATCATTTGTATCCTTATCTAAGAAAATTGAATAACTAATAACTCCATGATTTATTAAAACTTCTTTTAATTCGGGCCAAATCGGATTATGTCTTTTTTTATACTCCTCAGCATTTTTTTCAAATAATTTCATTTTAAAAGCAATTCGCATTTTTCTTTCTCTTATTTTTCTGAAAATTTCCAAAAAATTTATTTCAGCAATAACATTTGCTTTACAATTGAGTTGTTATTTACATCTAATCTGTAAAAATATACTCCACTTGGCAAATAGCTTCCGTTAAATTGAATTCTGTAGGTTCCTTTATTTTTTAATTCATTTACAAGTGTATTTATTTTCTGACCTAGTGAATTATAAATTATAATATTAACATTTGCAGTATATGGAACTTCAAAGATGATATTTGTAACAGGATTAAAAGGATTAGGGTAATTCTGATACAGATATATATCGTTAGGTTTAATTATCTCATTAGTCTTAACATCGGTAGGGTAATTAGTTTCATTAGCACCTAGATCTGGAGCATTGCCTGAGAAATAAAAACCGATATCCAGTCCGGCATCAATTAAATTACTGCCCCGAGCTGGCCGCATAAAATCAATATCCGGCAAACTTCCATCGGGTTTTCTAGGTGCGGTTAGTTGAGACTCGTCTAGACTAACAAAGTCGGAAGCCGTTATAGTGATTGGAAGATCAAAGGAATTATTCTCTAATGTATTTAAGGAAGTATCAATATTAGCCGTATTTTTTGATCCAAAGCCGTAAGGTTTATAAGCTAAGTTGTTTATAAGAACATGATCATAGCCGGGGCCGTCAATATTAACTGCATCTTGGCGGCTTGGCCGGTTTAACATATTGAAATTAGTTGCGTTTTGATATGCTGAATTATTATACCAATTATTTCCCCCCAAATGATGGTTAGCATAGAATCCATTTGCTTTATTTCTAACTGCGATGCAAAATTCAACAGTATGTCTGGGAATAGTACTTGGGATTTTACTAGAGTCATCATATGCAAATCCACCGGCTTTAAATCCATTGCCGTCTCCCAAACTTTCAAAAGAAGTAGAATATCCATTTTCAAATGCCCAGCAGCTATCAAACGTAACGGCTGAACCTGATCTAATAATATCAAAACCATCATCACTATTAAACCAGGCACGGCATCCTTTAAATACATTACCCGCACCATTAGTGTTTGGATGGCATCCGAAGCCGTCGTTATTGCCGCCTTTCCCATCCTCGGAAACATTGTCCCAATTTCTGTAGGAATCGCAATTTAAAAACAAATTATGACCCCCATTATAGTGTCTTAATCCTGTCCCCACATTATCATGCATGCTAATTTCTTCGTAAATATTGTAATTTCCCCTGCTATAGATACAATACGATTCGGTGTGGGTGGTAATCGTGGTCTGAATTCCGGTCATTTCAAGACCTTTTAGGTGAATATAACTGCCGATCACATAAATACCTACAACACGCTGACCCTGTGGTTTTACAGCAGAGAAATCGAAAACAGGTGCTTCTCCCGGGTATGCCCAATACTTAATTGTATGACCTTCTGTTCCGCTTTTATCTAAATAGGTTATGCAGGCAAATAGACCTGAAACTACTTTGGAGATCTGATCTTCGCGAATGTGATAAGTCCCTCCACGAATATAAACTGTATCACCGGGATTTGCTAATTCTTGCGCTTTTTGAATTGATCCGAACGGTTTATCAATTGTTCCGGTATTTGTAGAATCGTTTCCATCGGTAGCAACATAAATCTGTGAATATATAGCTGTATTTAAAATTATGAAAATAACGAAAGTAAAAAATTTTAATTTTAACATTTTATTTGTTTGGTTTATAGAAGTTGGATTTATTGTTGATATTATTAAATCAAATTGAAATATTGAATTAATTAAATTGATATGATTTTTGTTTTATGATAGGGAAAATTTTTTGTTTAATTCTTCAATTTGATTACTATTAATTTTTATACATTCCCCGAGAATTTTTGATTTTATCAGAGAGTCTGCACTAAATTCTGCAACTTCTAATCTATCAAATGCTTCCATAATATTTCTTCCCGTTGTAAGTAAACAATCATTTTGAATTAATATTACATGAATACTATTTGATAAAGTTTTTGCAATTTTTTCCGGATTGCTATATTGAAATCCGAAATCAATTTTAGGAACATCTCTAAGTACAACATAACTTTCAGGAATAGTTCGTGTTTCAAAATTATTTTTAGAGACAGCATAAGCAGTTACACTGGGAGATTGTGCAGTAATAATAGAATTTATTCGGGGATTATGTTTATAAATAGCCTGGTGCAGCAAAACTGAACGACTAGGATTTTTACCTTTTTCTTTTTTACCATCTTTAATCATTACTATATCTTCGATATCAATAGTGCGTCTTCCTAATCCGGAAGGTGTAATAAGAAAATCGTTACCGTCATAACGTATAGACGCAACACCTTCAGTACTTATCATTAGATCTCTATCGCAAGCTCTATGAACTATATCGACTATTTGACTTCTAATTTCTCTTTCCAGACTGCTATGCTCAGTTAATTCAAATTCAGGTAAATCATTTTGGCGATGATCGAAGAAAGAAATTTGTTCTTCGGTTAATGTTGTAAAGTCTCCAATTCTTTTTGCTTGAATTATTGTTCTAGCACAAAATTCTAAAGTTTCAAGTCTATGAAAAGCATTTAATAAGTCAGTTCCGCCTATAGCAACTCCATGATTTTCAAGTAAAACAACATTATATCCTTTCTCAAATGTTTCGGCTATATTTTCACCCAATTTATCACTCCCGGGAAGTGCATAAGGAGCATATCCAACTTTTCCACAAACCCGTTTTGCCTGTGGAATTATATTTGTATCCGGTAAGCTCCTCACAATACTAAAAGATACTAATGCCGGCGGATGTGCATGAACTATTGCTTTAATATCGGGTCGTTTCTTATAAATTGAAATGTGAAAAGGAAATTCAGAAGATGGTTTATGCTGACCAATAATGTTCCCATTAGTTTGAACACACATAATATCATTAGGAATTAATTTTCCTTTATCAATACCTGCAGGAGTTATCCATATATCTCCGTTGTGATCGTTTATGGATAAATTGCCTCCGGAAAGAGTAGTCATCTTATTGTTATATATTCGATCCATTATCCGAACAATTTGTTCTTTAGGATGCAAAAGATGAAATATCAACTATTCTTTCCTTTTTATTTAATTTTTTAGGCAGACTTACTAATTATTTTTATCGGTTTAGTTTTACTTTTTACCCTTTGTACACCGGTACTTCGATAAACAATTTTATGTTCAACCTCAATATTTATTGACTTAGTGCAATATGTATCATTCTCAAGACATTTTGTTAAAAGGTTGACAGCTTCCTGTCCTATTTTGTACGGATTTTGATTTACAGTGTAAAATGGAACCCCAAGTCTTGAAATTATTTGATTATCTCCAAACTCAGTTAATAAAATATCTTCCGGAATTCTTAACTTGCTTTCAAGAATAGCATTACCAGCCCCGAAAGCTATAAGTCCACCTACACACACTATAGCGTCAAAGTCAGTACCGCTTTGTATTGCATTGTATAAAGTATTATGGGCACTCTCGAATGTTCTTTCGGTTTCAAGTATAAGTTTTTTCCTTACTCTGATTTTGTTTTCTTTGAGAGCCATCAAGTATCCTTCAAATCGATCTTGTGCAACGGGTATTCCGGTATTCGGGCCTATAAACATTATTTTTCTTCTTCCGTTTTCAATCAGTATGTTAGTCAATTCAAAAGAAGCTTTTTTATCATTAATAGTTACAGAATTAAAATTTGAATTTTTGAGTTTTCTATCCCAACAAATTATCTTTATTCCTTCAGAGTGAAGCTTTTTGTATAAATCCAGATTTGTTGTTTCATCAACTGCATTAAGTAAAATACCGTCAACATTAATATCGCTCAAAAATTCCAATTTTCTTTTTTCATTTTCAACATTTTCATCATGAACCAATAAAATTGTTTCATATCCGTTTTTTGTAGCTTCCTCATAAATTCCACGTGTTGCTTCTGAAAAAAAAGAGATTCTTAGATCCGGTACAATCACACCAAGAATATTACTTCTTTTATTAATTAAAGATTTGGCTAAAAGATTGGGTCTGTAACCTAATTTATCTGCAATTTTTTTGATCTTTTTTTGCATTTCAACTGATATATCAGATTGCTTACGTAAAGCCTTTGAAACTGTTGAAGGATCAACTCCAATCTCTTTCGCAATATCTTTTATAGTTATTTTCTTTTTCATTTATATCCAATAACTAGAATTTATTCTTTGGTTTTATTCATCCAGCTTGGAGCTGAAACAAACCAAATAATTGTTCCTACAAACGTAAGCATTTTGCTGGAATCCAATGTTAAATTTCCCGTAAAAACCAAGAATGACGGAATAAGAGTTAGCCCTAAGCTTATATATGAAATAAATTTTACTAAAAGTTTCATGCTAAAATCTCCATTGATTTCCCCATCCTTTGTTGAACAATTTTACTTGATATAATGTACACTAGTGATGCGACAAACCAGCCCGGTAAACCTAAGAAGAAAACTTCAACTCCAAAATAAATATTTAGAAAAAGTGCAAATAATAATGCTATAACCCAACTTATTGCTGCAGAAGGATTAAATTTTCGATTAAAGAATTCTGCAAAATTTGATTTTAGATTAAATTTTGGAAGTACATAAATATCCATCATAATAACAGCACCCATAGGCATTAACAATAATCCATACAAGGCAACGAACTCTAAAAGTTTCATAACCAATGCCGGAAATAAAGCTGCAGAAGTTGTTATTGCTCCAACTATTGCTGTTACCTTCCATGTTTTCCATTTTGGCTTAATTGCCTGCAAAGCTAAACCGGCTCTATATATAGTAGGATTGGCAGTAGTCCAACCGGCAACGATAACGCAAATAGCACCTGCTATTCCGGCAGCCCTATAAGCAATCGGGCCAGGAGCAAATTGCGTACTATTATTAGTTTCATGCAGAAACAATGCGTATAAAATTCCTGAAGCAATCCAAGCAATAAAATGCCCTACATACATTCCGGAAGCCGGTGAAAAGCCATGATACCATTTTTTTGCATATCTTAATATAGATAGATCGGCCATACCAATGTGCATAGCCATATTTACAAACCACGCAAAAAATAATACATGCCAAAAAGTAAATTGGCTTTGACCCGGAAGAGCTTTGCCTGTCCAAATTTTCGTTTTGGCAACCTCCCAAAAGTTTGATAATGACGTAACCCCCAAATCAGGTAAAACAGCTACCGCAGCAGCAATGAATACCAATATCATCCATGGAGCTGCAATATTAGCGAATTTAGAGACCTGATTATATCCGAACATGGCTACTAAAGTAGTTACTATTCCCATCAGCAAGACTATAACTATCCATTCAAAGCTATTGGGCAGCCACTGATTCAAAGAAGGCATTTCCAGATGAAAAGGTATCCCTACAGCAGTAGCTGAAACTGCAATCATAGAACCGGCTAAAAAGCAGAACATTAATGCATTCACTGAATTATAGACGGAAGTTAATTTTATTCCGCAAATTTTTTCAAGCATATAATAAAGAGTTAATCGGAATTTAGTGGCAATCGGTGCACACAAGAATGCCCAGCTCAAAACCGCAAGTAAATCACCAATTAATAATCCAAAAATCAAATCACCTGCCGCTACTCCGTGAGCAACGAACAAAGGACCAATAACAAATTCTGTCCCGGCCGTATGTTCGCCAACATACATCCCGATAAAACTTCCCCAACCTTTCCATTGTGATTCGGGCACAGGACTTTGTTCATATTCTTCCACGGAATTTAATTGTGATAACAATTTTTCTTTGAACATTTTAGCTCCTTGATTGCAACACTAATTTTAAATTTTAATTATTTCTCTCTTTCTCTATTTTTTTCTGATACCCGCTTTGCACAAAAGCTTCAACAGGATCATGCGGTAATTTTTTATTATTCCTTGCTTTGTAAACAATCGGTCTCACATCAGCGAGAATCAAAGCATTATTAAAAAATCTATTTGCTAAAATTATACTATCTTCTTTTTGATATTCCATTAGCTTTTTTTGATCAACTAACATTGCTTTTGCTAATGATACTTGTAATGAATCAATTGAATGTATAATCGCTTGAATCCTGTTCTCTCTACTGCTGCATTGATCAATCATTAAATCCCATTTGTTTGAACCAAAAATGGCATCACCCTTTACTAACTCATAAAATATTCTTGCAATTTCCAGATTCGGTTCCACTGAGTGATCGTCATCTGCAGCATATCTTGTATTAAAATGAAATCCACCATGAATTTTATTGTTAATTAATCTTGCCACAATTTGTTCAATATTTGTTGAATGGTGATGGTGCCCCATATCTATCAAAACACCTGCATTTGGTCCGTAACTTTGCGCCATCATTAATGCACTACCCCAGTCAGATAAAACTGTACTGTAAGTTCCCGGTTCAAATACTTTATACTCAATCAGCACTCTTACTGATTTAGATACGTTTTTTGAAATAATTTCTAACGAATCAATTGTGTTTGATGTAAGCTTGTCTAATTCTAATTGCCCAGGATAATTAGAACCGTCGGGAAGCCAGAGAGTTAAAAGTTTATTTGATAATTCCTCAGCTATTTTCCCGGAAAGAATTGTTTGTTCAATATATCTTTCTCTAACCTTTTCATCATACGAACTTAAACTTCCGGTATGAGAACCTTTCAGAAAATAAGTTGGATTAACTGAACCTAGTTTTAATCCCTTAGAATCAGCTGCTTTTTTAACTTCTACAGCAATGTCATAGGATCCCTCCAAACCATCAATTGAAAAATCCCATAATGTATGTGTTGCGATTTGTTTAGAGGCCCCTGTCAGTTCGTTAACAAAAGCTGCATCATCTAATTTTTCAAAAATATTCGTTGCAAATCCAGGAGGCATATAGTCTCCAAATCTTCCTCCTCCGAATTTACCAAAAATCCAACTGGGAACTTCAACCTGAAATTTCTCAACGGCATCTATTGCATCATAAACTTTTCCGGTTCCAAATTCATTCTTAAGATTCATTAATGATTCATTTAATTTTTGCTTATACATTTTTCCTCATCTTTACGGTTAAAAAATTTGTTGCAGAATAATTCTTAAATACAGCTTCGCCACATGAGTTACAAAGATTTGTTTTTAAGATATGATTTAATGAAGTATTTACTCAAAGCTTTTCGAAAACCTTTGAGTAACATAAAATAAAAAAATATTTTTTGCAAGGTCTGGCGTAAATATTTATCAATATTCAATTAGATACATAATATCTGTAGGGATGTAATGTTTACAAAAATAAAAAAGTTGAAAACAAATCATTTTCGGCTCCTTTAGTCAGTGAAGCGGGGACCCGGACAATAACTACAGAATGATAATTTCACTTGTTTTCAAAGAAAATCTCTATTCAATGAAGTTCAAGAAAAAAAAAGCTTTGCAGTCAATTACTTTTGTCTCTTTTACCATTTCGAATTGATATTTTTTTCTCTATTAGGAGTAAGCAAGTTTTTCAATTTCTTATTATACTAGACTAATATATTAAAGGCTGTTTTTACAATACTAAAGAGAGGATATCATGCTTGAAAAACCTGACTTACTTTCTTCTACACCTGCTGACTTTATTAACTTCCTGAAAAAGGAGAATATCCGCAAATTTTATTTCGTTTGTGATGATGTGAAAAAAAATCTCATCACATCACATCCCAAATTACAATCCATTGCAGATTATTTTACTAGAGATAAAAGAGATTTTATACAACATGAAGGATGGTTCTGTAAAGTTTCTGAATATTATGATATGCTTCTTGGTGCTTTTATTCATAGAACAAATAGAGGACAGGCTGCCGGTGGTGTGAGATACTGGGATTATGATTCCGTTGAATCTTATTTCAGGGACGGATTAAGACTTGGTGCCGGAATGACTTTTAAGAATGCCCTTGCCGGTTTATGGTGGGGCGGCGGAAAAGGAGTTATAGCTCACAATCCGAAAGTTGATAAGATGAACCCGGAAATCAGAGAAAGAATATATAAGGAATATGGTTCTTTTATCTCAACATTGAACGGATGTTATGTAACAGCAGAAGATGTTGGAACAAGTGTTGAGGATATGGCACATGTTTTTTCGGGAACCAGGTTCACCACGTGTATTCCTGCAGAATTTGGCGGCAGCGGAAATCCTTCAATTCCTACTGCAAGAGGAATAATTTCCGGAATGGAAGCAGCTTTGGAATTTTTAGGATCAGGATCTCTTGGCGGGAAAACAGTTGCACTTCAGGGACTAGGCCACGTTGGGGAGCCTTTGGTCCGGTTTTTATTTGATAAAAATGTCAAAAAAGTAGTTGCTGCAGATATAAATCCTGATCAAATTAGTTCAGCAAAGAAAAAATTTGCTGACAGAAATTTTGAATGTAAACTAATTGACAAGAATGATCTTAGCATCTTCAGTGAGGATTGTGAGATCTTTTCACCAAATGCAACCGGCGCTGTACTTAATCCGCAAACAATCCCGATGCTGAAAGCCAAAATAGTATGTGGAGCAGCTAATAATCAGCTTGAAGACATGCAAAGAGATGGAAAGACTTTACACGGTAAAGGAATTTATTATGTGCCGGATTTCCTGACAAACAGAATGGGAATTGTAACTTGTGCAAATGAGCAATATGGGTATATAAATAATGATCCAATGATTGAAAATCATTTCAGCAGAAATTGGGAACATTCGATATTTAACAGGTCAGTGCAGATTTTGAACGAATCTAAAGAAAAAAATATTCCGACCTCAGATATTGCTCTGAAGCTGGCAGATAAACTCTCCCGGAAAAAACATCCGGTATTTGGACATAGGGGAAAGCAAATTATCAAATCGTTGGTTGAAAATGAGTGGCATTTAATATAAGTAAAATAAGATTTATCAATCTCATAATTAAACTTGTTGATATAACTGGATGCTACCTAATTTGTGGTAATCTGCAAGAAAAATTTTTTAAAGTTCTTCTATAATACCGTCCTCATTAAAACACAAAACCCCTGTAATCATTTTAATTACAGGGGTTTATGATTTTTCTTGGCAGCGGGGGCTCGAAACAAACGGCACATTTAAGTACAGAGGCGCGTAAATGTTTATAGGTTTTTGATATGCGTCTTAATTAAAGAAGTAATCAATTAAATTATTAATTCTACTTTAAAACAAAAATTGCGAAACCATATAGATTTCGTTACTTATTATTAGTAACATGTGTTGCCGAAATAATTTTGTCAATTTTCAAATAGAACAAAAGTTCTATTTAAAATTTAGACATTCCATAAAAATATTGGAGATATACTTTTTTCAATAAAATAATATTTTTTGTCAATATTAAATGTATTGTTATTGCGTTATTAATATACATTATGATTAAACTCTCAATAGAAAATAAAATTGAAAATCTGGATAAAGTAGCTAGGTTTGTTGAAGAATTTGGTGATATAAATGCTCTAGAACCAAAGACTATATTTGAACTAAATCTTGTCCTTGATGAATTAGTTACCAATATAATTAGTTATGGTTATAATGATGACTTAGTTCATATGATTGATATAATTATAAATAAAAAATCCGATGTAATAGAACTGCAGTTAATTGATGATGGACGTGAATTTAATCCTTTGAAAAAGGAAGATGTAGATTTAAACACTTCGTTACAGGATAAAACTATCGGGGGATTAGGAATCCATTTAGTTAAACAAAAAACAGATGAATTATCATATGAACGAAAAGAAAATAAAAACATTTTGTTCATTACTAAAAAAATAAATGCCACAGGAGATTGACTGTGGAAATCCAAACAGATAATGCGAATAATTATATTGAGATGAAGTTGCGGAGTTTAACTTATAATCTGCCATTTGGCAAAGTAATTGAATAGAATATGTAGCTGGAAAACTGACAAAGAAAATTACTATCTAACATTTAAGAATGAACAAAAAGTGATAAGCAAATGAAAAAAGCATTTTTCGGAATATGTTTAATCATATTACTTTCAAACAATGCATGGACTCAAGAATCAGACAAAATTAAAGTTGATTTATTAAGCAAAACCACTAAAAGCTGGAACGGATCGGAATTACCCGAATATTTAACTGGAAAACCGGAGATAACCATATTAAGAATTACGATCCCTCCACATGGACAATTACCCATGCATGAGCATCCGGTGATAAATGCCGGTGTATTGCTTAAAGGGGAGTTGACCGTTGTAACAGTAGATAATGATACATTAAATCTTAAAGCTGGGGACCCAATTGTCGAAGTGGTAAATAAATGGCATTACGGAGTGAACAAGGGAAACAAACCAGCTCAAATCATAGTTTTCTATGCAGGTATAAAAGATAAGCCTATAACTATTAAAAAGTAGTTGTTTACAACTTGCGAAAGTTTTATAATCTCACTTCAGCGAAACTACCATAAAAGTAATATCATCCGATTGTTCGGCACCTTTTGTAAAGTTTTTAATATCTTCTTTTATCAAAGCAGTACTTTCTTTGGCGCTCATATTTTTAATTTGCAGCAAGCACTTTTCCAATCGTTCGTAATTATATTCATTGTCATTTAAATCCATTGCTTCGTTTACTCCATCGGTATAAAGAATAAACTTATCTCCTTCACTAAGAACAAACCTACTGGAGGTATACGGCTTTAAATCAAACAAACCAAGCGCCATTCCATGCCTATCTTTTAATTGATTTATCTTGCCTTCTTTGGTAACAATATAAGGAGGATTATGGCCTGCATTGGTATATTCTAGGGTTCTTTCTTTTAAATCAATTATTCCAAGTAGAAGTGTAACAAAAAGTCTTGAATCATTATCCTGAATAAGATCTTTATTTATTTGATCGATTACATCCGAGGGTGCAACTCCTTTAACCATCTTGGAACGGATTAATGTTCTAGTTACAGCCATAAATAATGAAGCCGGCACACCTTTTCCAGCAACATCCCCGATTACTACCGCCAACTTTTTATCATCAATAAAAAAGAAATCGAAAAGATCGCCACCGACTTCTCTTGCAGGTTCAAGAAAAGCATGCAAATCGATATCGTCTCTTTCCGGAAAAGTTGGAAATATTTTGGGGATCATATCCATTTGTATCTGGTGCGCAATTCGCAATTCGCTTTCCATTTTTTCTTTAGCTGCAGTTGTTTCCTTTAAGTTCTCGATATAGTTATTAAGCTGTACCTGCATTTGTTTGAACGAGTGGTGCAAATCTCCTATTTCATCTGATGAATTAATTTCAGGAAGAGAAACATTAAACTTACCTGAGCCTATTTCTAAAGCTGCAACTGCAAAAGAACTAAGCGGACGGGTTAACTTTTTGGAAACAGCTGCAACAGTAATCAGAATAATGATCATACCAATTGTCCCGATAATAAGAATCATTAATGATAAATTATTAAGATCTGCATATAATTCACTGTCGGGGAAAATAACCGCAAGCGACCAGTTGTTTGAATTAAGCGGAGTATAAAATATCCTCGAATCGCCGTTAAACATAATTCCGCGCAGCTTTTCAAATCCGCTTTTTCCCTTAATCATATTTCGACCCATCTTTCTAAAATTTGGAAGATGATATTCTTCCGCCAAAGAGAAAATGGATTCGTTCATTATAAATTTTTCATTGGGATGGGTTATAATATTTCCCGTTCTGCTTACAACAAAGGCAAAGCCATTATCAAAAATTTTGATTGAAGATACAAGACTATCGAGCCAGTCGAGTGATACATCAACTGTTATTATTCCCCACAAGGTGTTTTTACCGTTGACGGTTTTAAAGAAAGGAACCGAATATGTTGTCATCAAAATATTTCCACCGCCTTCGTCATAATACGGTTCGCTCCAAACAGGCTTATTTAAGTATTTGGGAATTTGATACCAATCCTGGTATAAATAGAGATAACTTGAATCGTCTAAGTTGACAGATTTTAACTTTCCGTTTTCCTTATATACATAAGGTGCATATAAGTATTCTTTTTTATTATAAGAATATGGTTCAAAAGCAATTGCACTTCCGTAGATTTCATCATTATTTTTTACAATTTTTTTTAGCATAGATACTAATTCGGATTTATCCATTTTATGATCATTAATAATCAAAGCTAAATTGTATGGTATCTTGGCACATTCCAGTATAACCCCATCAATTTTATTAACATTTTTTTCTGCTATGTTCTTTGCATTTTCCTGTGCAGATGCAAGGAGCATATTCCTGGAGACAAGGTAGTAAGCCGAAAAAATAATTAGAGCTATCAAAGTAATTAATGAGGCAATGTAAACACTTAATCGAAAAGCGAAGGTATTCTTTTTTAACAACATTTTTTATAAACTATTTGATTCCATAATAGAAATCTTTGTATTCAAAATTATTTTTAATTTTTCCGAGAGATGATAATACACGGTATGAGGTATTAAAATCGGAACTTAATAACTCTCCCGGAAGATATTTTTTCCCTTTTACATTAAAAAGATCTTTGATCCTATTGAACATCCATGTTTGCTGGGATTCATTGAAAGGAATATGTTTTTCGTTCATTTCCTTCATCACCAATTTCATCGATTCCTCAGGATGAGTAAATGCATAATTCCAGGACTCTAGCGTTGCTTTAACAAATCTATCAACGGTCGTTTTATCATAATTCTTTTCAAGGCAATATATTCCGTCTTCGGGAACATCGAAGCCGTAATCGGCGAAGAAAAAAGTGTTAAGTTCATCCGGATTAATTCCGGCATTTAGAATTAAGTGATACTCATTATACCACATGCTTGTAATTACATCTATACCATCGGATAGAAAAAGATTAATTGTTGAATTGATAGGAACAAAATTTACTTTTAGATGATATTTTTTTACAAAAGCTCTTGGAATCTCATCAAATCCTGATCTCCAAATGCCGATTTCCTTTCCGTTAAGATCGGACGGCTTTTTTATAGACTTATCTTTTGTAACAAACAACTCGGCGCTTCTCTGTGAAAGCTGGCAAACATTAATTACTCTGTATCCGACCGATCTAAGCAACATAGCCGAAGACAAAAAAGTCGATGCAAAATCAGCATTTCCGTCTATTAACAATTGCTGTGAAGTTATACCGGGCCCAGCATGAATTAATTCAACATCAAAACCATATTTCTTATAAATTCCTTTTTCAACACCTATATAGTAACCGGCAAACTGTGATTGAGGCAGCCATTGAAGTGCCATTTTTATTTTTTTAAGGTTTGATTGCCCGTTTGAATAAAATAAATTACAGGATAGAAATAGTGTGATAAAAAAATAAATAACTGTTTTCATTTAGTATGTTTTGATAATTGAACAATCTTTTCGGAATAACCGTCTGTTATAACTAAAGCAATTACTATTCCATTAAAATTTGCTTTATAGTTAATGGTTTTTGTTTTATACCCTGATTTTATGCCTATTAAATAATATCTCATTCTTCCAGTCTATTTCTTTTCTAAAAAAATGAATATTATATAAGATTTGTCCTTTTATGCAGTAGGGTTAAGGATTTTACACCTATATAGGGGAGTTAGGTTTTCTCATAAAATCATTTAAAAGTGTAAATTAACACGGGAAAGAATGAAAGCTTTGTAAAGTTCCGAATAGATTATTGGTAGCGGCTCAGTTTAATTTTGTAATGCTTGATTGTCTAATACTTCCTACTCCAAATTTACTTCTTAAATTTTCAGGTAAGTTTTTTTCTTTGGCATATATAAAAGACCATTTCTCGTCATATTGAACTCTTTTTGAATTTGGGATTTTTACATTCTCATTATGGTATTTTTAACAATCGGTTATATCTACAAGTAGTTTTAGCAAGTTGATTAGTATCTTTAGATCTTTTGGGTTTTTTCATGGTATCAAATATAATTTCCCGATTCGCATAAAGTAAGATTTTTATACTTATATATGCTTAGTATTCCCCAAATTGTGATTATCAATAAATTCTTGTTTTTTTATAACAATAAAAAACTAAAGGCATAATATATGCAATTAGAACCGAGCGCGGCCATACTTCGGCAAGTATTATCTTAAAATCGAGATATCGTATCATTTCATTAAAACCAAAGGGGAAATGATTCCAACCTTTTTAAGAATCGATTGTATTTGCAGCTGACGATGATAATAAACTGATTATTGAAACATCAAACGGAAAAAATGAGTCCTCCGGTATGCTTGTAGAAAAACATCAAAATAAAATGTTTTACCTCGCTTTACACACGACGCAAGATACCCATGCTTCGAATGATATTGTACATGATGCATTTATAAAAGCATAACTTAAATTAAAAAGCTTTGAAATAGTCAAATAGCTTTTCAGCTGGATAAACAAAATTACACTCAACCAGCCTTTTAATTATAGAAAGAATAACAACATAGGGAAAATTGCTGCCTTTTTTACAATGCAAACAGGCAAAGAGACAATTTAACTATTGAAATAAAAACTAACCAGGAGAACTAAAGTGAAAAAGAAAAAAATAATTATAATTTCAATAATAGCGGCATTAGTTATTATTGGAATATCCTTTGTCTATCCGCCCGCAGATGAAACCGATAGTGCCGGCACTATTGGCAAAGCGGACAAATACAGAAATAATAAAACAGGACAGGAAAAAATTGTTCTGCGCAATGAGTTTTTACAGGATTCGACAGCACTCGGAGCTACAATTATTGCCCTCGCTCAGTATGAAACCTACATAGAGAGTCTGAGTAATGACTTTAGTGAATGGGGAAAAACAATTAAAGAGGTTGACACGAAAGAATTTGCTGAGGAGCTTGATGAATTAAACTCACTTGTAGCTTACATGAATAATAATCTCAAAACGGTTGCCAACACACGTGAGTTATTAATTAAATACTATACGAAAGATACTGTTGATATGTCCATAGATGTAGAAAACAATTTGCTTGAGTTCAGTACATTTTTGACAAATTTGGATAAAAAAAGCGGCGTTGTAGATTCTCTCTTTGTTGGTTTAACCGGGTTGATTTACGAAAAGAAAGCCCCATTACTTTCTCTTACTAGTGAAGAAACCGAAAAGTTAAAAGTAGTTAGAGAAAAAATGTTAGGTAGTATTTTTGTAAATGGTTATATAATGGGTAATGAAGCAAGACTTAATTTTGCATTAAAAAGCAATGTTATGGACGCAACTGTTTTAAATAAGGAATTAAATATTAAGTTAAATTTTTCAAATCCTTTTGGGAATGCGAATCAACAATTAGGGAGGATGATGGGCAGAGAAGATCTTTTGATGAAAAACAAAAATACTTTGGGGGTTGTTAGAAATACCGAGCAACTTAATTCCATCTTTATTGGGATAAATAATAAAGATGATTTAGGTGTGTATAGTAATGAAAAACTAGACGCTAAAAACAAAGAAAACTTAGATAATCAAAAATCTTTAGGTGGTAGGATGCTCTCAAAAGAGCTTGCGGCTACTATGAAAAACAAACCTCTCAGTCTCCATTGCAATATTGAGAGCTTAGGTTTAATGATGCAAGGGAATAAAGTTGTCTTTTCAAAAGAAGACTTTGGTAATTCTGCTTCTTTGGGTTTGATGGCTGGCAGTATGAGGGCTAATAACCAACTTGAATCTTTCAAAGTTCTGTCAGGGATAATTGGTAACCCGCTAGGAGTAAATGGTAAAGGTAGATTAGGCCTCAGTTGGTAAAAGACCATAGATATCAGAATGAAATAGTATTCCTTCATCTCATTATGTGGGGTGAAGGAATTATATTAGAACAGAATACAAGGAATACGGAATTTATATAATGAATAAAATCTTTTACAGTTTTTTACATATAGTCTTGATTCTTTTTTTATTTACTGCTGAAAATTTAAACGCGCAGCTCTATAAATTAGAAACTCCACATTCCAAAATAATTTACTGGGGTAAGTCATATAATTATATGATTCCGCACGTTGGTGCCACGTTGGAAAGCGCTTACAGATTTCATAAAAAATATTGGGATTATAATACCGATGAAAAAGTATCGGTCTTTCTTAATGATTTTAATGACGTAGGCAACGGCGGAACAATGACTATTCCCCGCGATATGTTAATGATAAACGTTGCACCATTCGATTTTACTTTTGATATAATGCCCGCAAACGAAAGATTCCAATGGCTGATGAACCACGAATTAACTCATCTCGTAATGGCGGATAAATCTATCGGCTCGGATAATTTTTTCAGAAGTATGTTCGGCGGTAAAGTTGCTACAGACAACGAAAATCCTTTATCAATGCTTTATAGTTACATTACTTCCCCTCGATGGTATTCACCACGATGGTATCATGAAGGAATAGCGGTTTATATGGAAACATGGATGTCGGGCGGACTCGGCAGAGTTCTCGGCGGTTATGACGAAATGGTTTTCCGTTCTATGACTAAAGAAAATGCATACTTTTATCGTCCAATCGGGTTGCAAACAGAAGGAACAACTATCGATTTTCAAGTTGGTGTGAACGCTTATCTTTACGGAACTCGTTTTGTTTCTTATTTAAGTTCTACCTACGGTGTTGATAAAGTAAAACAATTCTATAAAAGAGATTCCGAAAGCTCTAAGTTTTATGCGAATCAGTTTGAGAATGTTTTCGGTAAAAACGTTGTTGATACATGGGATGAATGGGTTGAAGCTGAAAAAGAATTTCAAAACAAAAATTTAGAAAAAATTAATACATACCCTCTAACTGAAAAGAATGAATTTACACCGGCAATTTTCGGCTCTGTTTCACGTCCACAATACAACAAAGAAAAAAATGAAATATACTGTGCTATAAATCGTCCCGGTGATTTGGCGAGTCTTGTTGCAATGAATATAATATCCGGTAAGATTAGAAAAATAGCGGATGTCGAAAGTCCCGGTTTATACTATGTTACTAACTTTGCTTACGATAAAGAAAACAACAGAATATTCTGCACCGCTCACAATAACAATTGGCGCGGTATAAAAATAGTTGATTTGGAAACCGGTGATGAAGAAACACTATTTGATTATATAAGGATTTCCGAACTCGTTTATTCACCAACCGACAAAACTATTTACGGGATGCAGATTATTGACGGTAGAACGGCAATTGTGAAATTAACCAGTGACTTTACGGAAGTTGAACGTCTTTACTCTATCCCTTTCGGCAGCAGCTTTTTTGATTTAGATGTTTCCCCGGACGGTACACTCTTATCCGGCACTTTCGCGGAACCAACCGGGCAGCAGAAAATTACTCTCTTCAATCTTGATTCACTTAATCTTGGTAAGATAGACACAACAACAGTTTATCAATTTGAAGACAACAGTGTTTCCAGTTTTGTCTTTAGCAAAGATGGAAAAAGTCTGATCGGCACTTCCTATTATACCGGTGTTTCAAATGTTTGGAAAGTAAGTATCGAAGACAAATCTGCCGAGTTAATGACGAATACCGACATCGGTTTCTTCAGACCCTTAGAAATTTCAGATGACTCGCTTCTTGTTTTTGAATATAAAACTGCCGGAATGAAACCGGTTAAGATTAAGAAGGAATATCTTGAAGATGCCCAGGCTATTGATTACTTAGGAATGAAATCCTTAGAAAGGAACCCCGAGCTATATGATTATATACCGGAGCCATCGTCAAGCCTTAACAATGAAGAACTTATAGTAAAAGAGGATACTTACACTCCGTTTACCGAGACGGCATTTGAAAATGTTTATCCTATTATTGAGGGCTATAAAGATTTTTTAGCTTACGGGCTGCAATTAAATTTATCCGATGATTTATCTCTCAGCAGAGCAAAAATAAAAGTTACGTATTCACAAAACGAATTAATACCAAAAAAAGAGCGTCTTCATCTTTCTCTTAATTATAATTATTGGGAATGGGAGTTAAATACCGGACTAAACAAAACTAATTTTTATGATTTATTCGGACCCACAAAACAAAGCCGGGCTGGTTATTACGTCAAATTAGGATACACATACAATATCACAATTGAAAAACCAATTAACTCTCAACTCCAGTTAAGTGCAGCTCACTACGGTGATTTGAAAAAGCTTCCGCAGTACCAAAATGTTGACGCGGGTTTTACTGAGCTTAACATTTTTTCGGCGAATTATCATTACTCGAAATTTCAAAAATCACTTGGTGCCCTTGAAAACGAGGTCGGCTATAAAATATCAGCTAATTTAGAGGCGGCTCATTTTAAAGAGGAATTTGTCCCGGTTGCAACGGCTCAATTTGATAACGCTTTTCTATTTCCGGATTTAAGAAACTCTTCGATTTGGTTAAGAACTTCAGCCGGTAGAGTTCTTTCAAACACGCAGTCTTCATTCGGGCAATTTTACTTTGGCGGCTTCGGTAATAACTATGTTGATAGGTTAAGTGTCCATCGTTACAGAGAAATGGAAAGCTTTCCCGGAAAAGAAATAAATGAGCTTGCCGGAAAAGATTTTGCTAAACTTGGATTCGAATGGAATCTTCCCCCGGTTATGTTTAGAGAACTTGGATTCTTATCGGCTTATGTTCGCTTTGCCCGGTTGTCATTTTTTCAGTCGAATCTTGCAACTGATATCTCCGAGAATAACTTAAGAACCTTTCATCATAATATAGGGACGCAACTGGATTTTGAATTTGTATTCTTCTCTCTTATGAAATCGACACTTTCGTTAGGGTATGCACGTGCATTTGTGAATAATTTGAAGCCCGGAAATGAATTTATGATCTCATTAAAGCTTTTATAATCTATGTCTATTGCAGTAAGTCTATTCCCAGTTATAATATTTTTACTTGTTCTAAATTCATTAGATACATTTAAGCTCCTTAAACCTACTGTTATTGCTTCCGCAATGTTATGGGGTTTTATTAGTGCATTATTAGCTTATGAAATAAATGGTTATTTCTTTTCAATTATTGATCCGCGTTTGGTTTCCGGTTTTACTGCGCCATTAGTCGAAGAAACCCTAAAATTTGGAATCGTGGCTTTCATGTTTTATAAAAATAAACTGGGATTTTTATCCGATGCTTTGATTATCGGATTTGCTTCCGGTGCTGGTTTTAGTATCATAGAAAATATCTTCTACCTTAACCAGATGGGTTCACAAAGTTTTATGCTCTGGATTATACGGGGATTTGGTACTGCAATTATGCACGGCACCTCCACTGCAATTGCTGCTGTAGTTGCTCAGAATTTAATAAGCAAAGCTGAGAAAATTAAATACTTTTATATTCTTGCAGGATTGTTCTCAGGTATTTTGATTCATGCTGTATTCAACAGTTTTATGTTTTCTCCTTTAATACAGACTGTCCTTCAAATAAGTTTATTGCCTCTTATTGCTGTTAGAATTTTTACACTCAGCGAAAAATCATTGCGGAACTGGATGGATGAACAGTATGACTCCGAGTTTGAATTACTGCGGATGATCAGAAAGGGAGAATTTAAAACGACAAGAGCCGGTAAATATATTTTATCGATAAAGGACAAATTTAAACCGGAAATTATTCTTGATATGCTTGCATATATTCAGCTTCACCTTGAATTATCTATGAAAGCAAAAGGTTTATTATTAATGAAAGAAACCGGATTCGATTTTAAAAAAGAAGAGGAACTAAAAGCTCAATTAAGTGAACTCAAATTCCTTTCAAAAAGTATAGGCAAAACAGGGATAAGAACTTTAATCCCGATAATAAATTTAAACAATAAAGACTTATGGAAATTGAATTTATTGAAGTAAGTCAAATAATTGAGTAGAGGCATAAAGTTCCCTACTAAATGATGTTAAAAAAATTTTCATAAACACTAATTTAGGAGAAATCTAATGTATTTAAAAACAACAACATTCTTTATAGCATTCTTACTTTTAATGCTTTCTGTAAAAATTCATTCTCAAACAAAAATATTTGAAGCTTTGTTAAAAGACAATCATTCTAATATTGAAAAAATGACTTTAATCAATTCATTTTTAAAAAACGAATTGACAGCAAAGAAATATCTAAACAAAACTGCTGGAACGGATAGATCAGTAGATAGTGTAATTTATATATTAGAAAATGGTGATAAGTTGAAGGAAAGCTACAACTATAATGATAATGGAAATATAACATCATTCGCAGATGAATTATGGGATGGTAAACAATGGACAAATAATGAACGATACCAAATTGATTATGATTTAGATGGCAACCAGACAAACATTTTAGTGGAAACCTGGGATAGTACCCAATGGGTGAATGAAAATAGATATGTATCCGAATATGATCTAAATGGAAAAATGGTTGCCGATACATGGGAGATTTGGGACAGTACCAATTGGGTAACAGAAATGAAGGTAATTTATCAATATGATTCCAACGGAAATATTACTTTTGCTCAATCGGAAATGTCTGGTTTCAAAATACAAACTGTTATTGAATATAATTCTGATGGAGAAGTTTTTAGCATGATTCAAAGCATTTATATGGATGAAATAATGTTGTCAAATTCCCGCATCACTAGCTTTTATAACTCCGACAAAAACTTAATTAAGGAAACAGTAGAAGAGATGAGCAATAATTTGTGGGTAGATTCCAGACAGACTACCTACGAGTATAATTCCAACTTCGATTTGATGTTGTGGACAGGAATGAATTGGAATGCTGATGATAGTATTTGGATAAACAATTACCATTACTATTATGAGTATAACCAAAATAATAACAAGATTTTATCTCTCTATGAAAAATGGAATAATTCTGATAGTCTTTGGGTGAGTAAAAGTCGGCATATTTTGCAATATGATTTAAACGAGAAAAACATTTCGGATTTGTATGAGAAAAAAGACAGTACTTTATGGAGTAACTATTCTAATTACACTTATAAATATAACGAAAATAACAATATTGTTTCCGGCTCTTATGAAAAATGGGAAGAGGGCGCATGGATACCGGGCACAGGTTATTTCGATTTTAATAACCCCAGAGACGATGAAATGAATTTTAGTTTTGAGGCCTGGCGGATAGAAGAAGTATATTATAGTGCTCTTACCGGTGTCACTGAGAATACTGCACTAATAAGCAAATACTCACTATCGCAAAATTATCCTAATCCTTTTAACCCGGCGACTACAATTAATTTTACCGTCACTAAAAGCGGCAATTATAAACTTGTTGTATACAATATAACCGGGCAGGAAATAAAAACATTAATTAATAAAGAATTCACACCTGGCAATTACATTGTAAATTTTAATGCAAGTGATTTAGCTTCCGGTATGTACATTTACGCTCTTACCGGAAATAACATAAATATTTCACGAAAAATGATTTTAATGAAGTAAGAAATCCATTCAAATATTAAAAAAGGAAGCGGTATTTGTTCGCTTCCTTATTTTTATGAGTTGTTGAAAAAGCCGCTGAGGCGGTTATTAATATCCATAGCTCCTACAAACCAACAACTTCAGTGGGCGGAAAAGAATTATTTTCTTACCAGTGCAGAAATATCATTAACAATATAAGGAGTTGAAAAGTTAATATAGTTTTTTCGTTCTTCGGTTACATTAAAATCTGCTAATGCAAAATCTATTTTACCCGATTGTAAAGCAGGGATTAAACTTTCAAAGCTCATATCAGTAATTTCTATTTTCTTTCCTAGTATTTTTCCTATTCTTAACGCTAACTCATAATCTAATCCGGTGATTTTATTATTGTATAAAAATATATATGGTTCTGTTTGAGCGTTTGTGCCCATTTTTAAAATACCGTTTTTATTATCATTTTGTATATCAGAGACTTCAGGGACAGTTTGATATTCCGAATCGATCCATTTTTCTTTCATTGCTTTTAATGTGCCGTCATTTTTCAATTGTTCTATAGCGTCATTAATTTCTCTCAGCAATTCAGTATTCTTTTTACTTAATGCTGCAGCAACTTCAACCTGGGAAACAGGTTTGTCCAGTATCATCAGGTCGGGATTTTTCTTGGTAATATTCAACAACACGCTTTTATTAAAAATGAACGCATCGGCTTTTCCTATTTTAACATTGTATGCAGCATCGGTTGAAGCAACCATGTCCAGAAATTTTGCATTTGGGAAAACCTTCCTTGCAATCACGTCTCCGGCAGAGCCGGTAAGTACACAAATCCGCTTATTTTTAAGCTGCGACAGATCGGTAATCTTCTCATTCTTTTGAGAACACGAAATAAAAAATAATGCAAGTAATAACAGATTAATAATTTTTATCATTGTTTGATCATCCTCTTTTTAAAAACATACTCAATTTATTTTTTCCTTCAATCCACTGATAGTCAATCTTCTCAGCTTTATTCTTAATTATCATTGCACCGATATCATCCGGAGCTGCATTTTCAAGTATATTCCCTTTCTTACCTCTATTTTCAAAAATAATTTCGATGTTATTCTGCTTTTCAGAATATGCAATTCTTAAATCAACATTAATTATTTCTGATTGGGATTTGTATATAACCAGTAGTTCTTCAATAATTAATAAGATATCATTAATCATTTTTTTTGAAAAAATATGTTTTTCGCAGAATTGCTCTATTTCGGAATTCATGTTGTATAAATCAAAATTCGGACTATCAATATGATAATTAAAACTCCTTACTCTATTTATAAAGGCTTTTGTTTTTTCTTTCTCCGGATTTTCAAAAATTTGTTTCGGCGGACCCTCTTCATAAATCAGGCCTTCATCCATATAAAGGACTCTATTGGAAACATCGCGTGCAAAATCCATTTCATGAGTAACTATTGCCATGGTCATTCCTTCTCTAGCTAAACGCCGTATAACAGCAAGTACTTCACTCACCGTTGTCGGGTCAAGTGCGGATGTTGGCTCATCGAAAAGAATAATTTCCGGATTCATTGAAAGGCATCTTGCAATAGCAACTCTTTGTTTTTGTCCGCCCGATAATTCATCTGCATAACTTTCTGCTTTTTCTGCAAGACCGACTAACTGGAGAAGATCCATTCCTTTCTTTTTGGCTTCTGCTTTTTCTTTTCCCAAGAGTTTAATAGGTCCAATTGTTAAATTTTCAAGGACAGTTAAATGGTTAAAAAGATTGAATGACTGAAAAACCATTCCCATTTTTTGACGCATTTTAGGCACGTCTGTATTCTTATTAAGAATGTTTATTTCATCAATAAAAATTTTTCCGCAGGTAGGTGTTTCAAGTAAATTAAGGCAGCGGAGAAAAGTACTTTTACCTGTGCCGGAAGGGCCGATAATCGAGATGACTTCTCCCTTATTGATATTTACATTTATATCTTTTAAGACAGTTAGGTTATCGAATTTTTTTTCTAAATGTTCAACTCTTATCATTTCATTATGCCCGGCTTGTTTTTAATTTGGGATTAGTTTTTCGTTCCACATAACCCAGCAGAAGCATAAGCAGCCAGGATATAAGGAAGTAAAGTACTGCTACCATAATCAGCGGAAAGAAAGCATCAAATGTACGGCTGCGTATGATGTCGCTGGCTTTTGTAAGGTCCTGCACAGCAATATAACCGACGATGGATGTCATTTTAACCAGGGAGATCATTTCCCCTTTGTAAACCGGTAATATTCTTCTGGCAGCCTGGGGGAGTACAATAAAAATAAAAGTTTTAACTTTGCTAAAGCCGATGGCAATTCCTGCTTCGGTCTGACCCGTATCAACTCCTTCAATTCCGGTTCTGAACATTTCGGAAACATAAGCTGCAAAGTTCAATCCGAAAGCAATTACCGCAACCAGCACCGGGTCAATATCCACCGATGCAAATACTATATAAAATATAATCATCAAGACAACAAGAACAGGTGTACCTCTCAAAATTGATATATATATTTTTGAAGGAACCTGCAAAAATTTCTTCCGGGACATTCTCATAAAACATATTAATCCGCCCAGTATTGTTCCGAAAATCGTTGATAGAATGGATATTATAGCAGTAGTTCTTAAGCCGTCAATAATTAATAAATAGCGTTTTTCCTGTATAATATTGCTTTTGAAGCTTTCAACTACACTTTGTAAAAAGGAGTTTTCTATTACTGAAGTTTTTGTTACAATTTCTGCAGAATTCTTATTGCTTTCTGCTGTGTAAAGATTTTTATTAAGGACAAGCACAACTGTTTTGAATATATTGTAGCTGTCGGAAAAAGCCACCCGTTTTTGGCGTTCGTTTGTTATTGACATTGCGTCTGCAATTATATCCGCTTTACCGGAAGATAAAGCAGCAATGAGGGATGGAAATTCAATTGTGTTTATCTTTAAATTGAATCCTTTTCGTTCTGCAAATCTTTTTACAAGTTCAATATCAAAACCTGCATACTTGCCGTTTACAACTGCGCAATTAGGTAGATCGCCAACTGATACAGCAAGAGTAATTTTCGGAGCATTCTTATTAAATTTGAATTCCGGCATTACAGCTTTTTCAGGATCATCAACAAACCAGCGTTTGTACATAGTATTGTATGTTCCGTCTGCTCTAATTCCTTTCAAATAGTCATTGAATTGCTCACGTAATTTTGGATTGTTTTTATTGAATCCCACAGCAACTGGAAGAGTAAGTACATCTTCCGATAAAACACCAATATCAGGATTGACTTTGAGTATTACTCCTACAGCCGCCAAATCCAAGAATGCCGCATCAATTTTTCCCATTTTTAAAGATAAAATTATATCTGCAGGAGTATTAAACCTTTTTATTGTGGCATTTGGATAATGTTCCTCAACAAATGAATCGTGTATGGTACCGGCATAAACGCCTACTGTTTTGTCTGAAATATCATCAAGTACTTTAAAATTTTTGCCTGATGTTACTGCAACATTTTTTTTAAGGCTGAACATGCTGGCGCCAAGCATATAATAGGGATCGGAAAAATCGATTTGTTTTTTCCGTTCTTCAGTAATTACTACTGTACAGGAAATCATATCGATTTTGCCGGTAGCAGCGGCGGCAATCAGACTGCCGAAATCCATATCTAAGAGTTTCAGTTTTTTACCAAGATATGCAGCAAATCTTTCTGCATACTCAATATCAAAACCAACCAACTTATTATTTTTTAAGGTGACAAAAGGAAGTCCCTTATCCCCCATAATACCAACCGTAAGAACACCGTTAGTTTGTGAATTTTCAATTACCGGCATAACAGTATTGCCTTCGGTTATCCAACGTTTAATTATATCATCATAAACGCCGTTGCTTTTTATTTTTTTCAGAAACTCATTAAATTTTTTCCTTAGTTCATCATTATCATTATTAAAGCCCATTCCTACCGTATTAGAATATAAAGTATCTCCAATCAAAGTTAATGAGTTATCCTTACGAATCATTTCCTGGATGGTTTCGGTCATATAAATTGCAGCATCAATCTTACCCGTTTTTAAAGCAAGCATAATATCAGTTGGAGATTTATACTCCATAATTTGTGCATCGGGAAAATGTTTCTGTGCATACATATCGTGAGTTGAACCTACTAAAACTCCAATACTCTTATTTTTAAAACTATTTATATCGATTGTCCCGACAGTATTTTTCACTTCTGAAGGTTTTTCTACATCAGAAGATTTTACAAGGATAACCTGAGAGTTTTCAAAGTAAGAAAGAGAGAAATCTACGGATTTCGCCCTTTCTTCAGTTGCAGTCATACCGGCAATAATTATATCAACTTTTGCCGACTGTAATGCAGGAATAAGTGCCGAGAATTTCATATCAAAAAATTGAATCGGACGTCCTAACTTCGAAGCGATCCTAAAGGCTAACTCACCATCGTGCCCAGTAATATTCCTGTTCTCATCAACAAAACAAAAAGGTTCGCGTGTTGCGCTTGTTCCTACCTTTAATACTTTATCGGTCGCTGGAAGTTGTATATTTACAGTTTCATATGGCCCGGAATCCTTTTTGAACCATCTTCTGCTCAAGTCTTTTAAGGTGCCGTCATTTTTAAATTCAGTTATTATTTCATTCACTTCCTTTAATAGTCCAGGACTGTCTTTTCTTACAGCAATACAGGTACTTTCATGATCTGCAGGTTCCGGCAGAATTCGGAGATCTGTATTATGTTTGGAGATATTCAGTGCTGCCGGATAGCCTGTTATTACAGCATCGAGCTGATTTGATTTTAATGCGGTAATGGCATCCATAATGTCATCAAAGCTTTTTACATTTGCATCAGGGAATCTTTTTTTCACAAGGTCTTCCCCTGTAGTACCGGTCATTGCACCGATTGAAGCCTTTTCAAGATCATCTAATTTGACAAATGATTTTTTCGATTCATTGTCACCGCATCCCGTAAAGAATAAAACAGTAAAAAAAAGGAGTAATATAGAAATAGAATATTTTTTCATTAAATTCCTTTTACTCTTTAACCAGTGCTGCGATTCCGCCAGTGTAATAAGGTTCTGAAAAGAGTACTTTTTTTGATCGTTCTTTTGTAATTGTAATACAAGCTCCTATCATATCAATTTTATGTGCAATTAGCGCAGGAATCATTGCGCCGAAATCCATATTAACAATTTCAAGTTTCTTATTAAGTTTTTGTGCTGTGAGCGAAGCAAACTCAATATCCATCCCAACAATTTTTCTCGAGCCATCAACAAAAGAAAATGGTTCTGTAACGGCTGATGTTCCGAATCTAAATACTCCGTTATTGCCGGTTTGTATTTCCGGCATGGGTTTAGGAACTCCTTTATCGGGCAGCCATCGTTTCAGCATTACATCATAATTACCCCTCTTTTTTAAATTGTTAATTACGCCATCAATAACTTTTTTCAAATCTATATCATCTTTTCTTACGGCATAACCATAATTATCGGTAGTAATCATTCCGGGCAGAACAAGCAAACCGGGATTTTTAGCTGAAATATTTTTTAATATCGGTTCATCGTAAGCTGCGGCATCTGCTTTACCGCCTTTTACTGCCATGCATGCATCTAAAACGCTGTTGAAGTATTTAAATTTTGCATTCGGGAATTTCGATAAAACTAATTTGTCTGCAATCGTTCCGGTAGGTACAGCAAACTCTTTACCTTTAAGCTGATCAAAGCTTGTTATTTTTTCTCTTTTACTGCATCCATAAGATGTAATTAGAAATGCGGTTAATAAAGCTATTAAAAAATATTTCTGATTTTTCTTTATCATCATTTAAATTCTTTAATTTGAAAAAAAGAGATGAAATCCTTCTTTTTCAAATAAAACTTAAAATAAAACATATATTTTATCTTGAATTGTAATCTGTTTCATAAAGGATGTCATCTCTCCAGATACATAAATGAGTCATTAAACTACTTTAATTACAAGCAGCGTTACATCATCGGATTGTTCAAATCCGTTTGTAAATTCTTTTACGTCATTAAGTATTAAATCTTTAACTTCTTCTGCACGCTGATTCTTAAATGTTTTGCACAGCTGTTCAAATCTTTCATCACTGTATTCTTCTTCATTTGAATTCATAGCTTCTGTAACACCATCGGTAAAAGTAATTATGTAATCGCCGCTTTGCAGTTGGATATATTCTGATTCATAAGGAACCATTGTTTTCATTATTCCAAGAATTAAGCCCCCCGATTCAAGCTTTTTTATTTCGCCATTTCTAATAAGTAAAGGAGGATTATGGCCGGCGTTCACATAAGTTAATTCCTTTTTGCTGTTAAGCCTTCCCCAAAAAAAAGTAATGTAGGTACCTGAAACTGTACTCTCTTCTACCAGATCATTCAATAGACCCGTTGCATCATCAATCGCAAGATTCTGTTTACTAATAGATTTTAGGTAAGCCTGAGAATTAGCAACCAGGAGAGAAGCGGTAATACCTTTTCCGCTCACATCTCCTATTGCAAAAATTGTTTCCTTATTTTCGGTGGTGAGCAAATCAAAATAATCTCCGCCAACCTGTTTTGCCGCTTCACTATATGCAGCTATTTCGTATCCTTCCGGTTGAAGTATATCATGAGGAAGAAGATTTTTTTGAATTGTTCTTGCGGTTTCCAGGTCGCGTTCTATAGCCTGCTTTGCCAATGCCTCTTTAAAAAGTACAGCATTTTCTATTGATATTATCGCAAGGCTTCCAACGGAATTGATATATTCAATATCATGTTTAGAATAGGATTCTTTACTTTTTTTTTCACCTAACAGAACTAATCCTTTTGTTTTGTTTTTTATCTGCATAGGCAAAATAAGTTCGAATCCGGCGTTATAAATTTCCGGAAAATTATCTTTTGCAAATTCGGCTTTCAATAAATTCTTGTAATCAATTTTCGAAATCAAATAAATTATTTCTTCTCTGCTTGTTTTGGATTCGAGGACTTTTATTTCATCATCGAAATAAAGTATTGCAAAATTGTTTACGAGAAACTGCCCGACAATGGTATAAAGAAGCAGCTTGCTAACATATTCAAGTTCAAGTATTCCGCTGAATTCTTTGCTTAATTCATACAATTGGTTGAGCTGCTCAATTTTCGAATCGAGCAAAAGTTTTGCTTCACAGTTTTCTTTTTCAGAAATAATATTTTGATTTAGAAGCTTTACAACAGAAAGCAGTAAATGAAGGAAATGTTCATTGTTCGATAGCAATGAGGAGTTAATTAAAAAGAGAATCCATGGCGAGTCGATTTCAACTACTTCATAGTTCTTTAACGAAATCCTATCGCTATATAAATGTTTAATTGTGCCATTATTCTCAATCTCCGATTTCAATGAGCGGGATTTCGAAATAATTTCTGAATTAATAATAAAAGCAAAATCAGTGCTGCAGGTTTCATCTTCAATAACATCGACAAAATATTCTGCTATGGAAACCAGGGTTTCGAATTTGGATTTGTTTTCTATGAGATAAATTAATTCTTTATTCATAAGGATTTTCAGGGAGAATTTTAAACAGATCTGTAAAACCTGAAATATCAAACACTTCTTTAATATGGTCCTGCATTGAGACTATTGTAAGTTTTTCGCCGTTGTTATTAAGCTGCTTTGCAGCAACTAAAAGAACTCTCAACCCTGAACTGCTTACATACTTGAGTTCTTTAAAATCAACAATATTTTCTTTTCCTTTTTCCAATAGTGGAAGAAGTTGTTTCTCAAATTCCCCTGCGGTTGTTGTATCCAGCCTTCCGTTAACATGCAGCATATTGTATTGCTCTTTTTTTTCTACTGATAGTTCCATTTAAATTCTCCGTATATTATTTTGTTTTATGTTTATCACTTTATAACTAAGAAATAAATTCCGGGCAATAATTATTTATTATATTCTTAAACCTACGAGGTTTCTAAAAACCCCGGAGGTTTCTGCACTATTTACTATTTCATCAATATCATTTTATGTAATGCAATATATTTTCCATTCACACTTAATTTATACAAATATATCCCGCTTGATAATCCATTGGAATTAAAAACAATTCTATGATTCCCTGAATTAACTTCTCTATCTATTAAAGATGCCACCTGTTGACCGAGTATATTAAAAACATTAAGCTGAACCATACTACTTGAAGGAATAAAAAAACTGATTGTTGTTTCAGGATTAAAAGGATTTGGATAATTCTGATTAAGTGTAATTTTATCCGGTAATTGTTTAGCTTCATCTTCAACGTCTGTAGAAATTGAATCGTTAATTGACCAGCCTAAATCTTTTAAAAGGCCTATAGTAACCGGTCCGGGAGTGTGGTTAGCCTCACCCAAAGCTACAAAAGGTGTCATTAATGTATTTATATTTCCTGGAAGATAGCTGTTTTCATCTAAATGAAGCAGGCTGCTTGCAAAAATGAAGATTGAATCAGCATAAAGTTTTACAGGTTTTTTTCCATTTGCTAAATCTGCATTTTCACCTTCAAAAAATAAATCATTACTAACAAATAGATCTCCTAATTCTAGCGAAGGATTTGAGTAATCAGCAGTATCGGTAATGTGTTTATCTTCAGAATTAATTATATGCTTGTCATATAAAGAGGGAAGCCCTTCCAGGTCAGGGAATGGAAAAGCGATAGGTCTTGTAAGTACATTTGGAGTTATATGTCCATATGATCCGGTTCCAGCACTATCATATCCAAGACCAAAATAACCGAGACCATGTCCCATTTCATGCAGAGCAACAGATACAAGATCAAACTTTTTACTTCCTCCAATGCCGTCTGTTCCGGTATACCATGGAACACTTGAAGTAAGAAAAATATCCATATCGTAATCACCTGGCTGCTGGTCAACACCTGTAATTGCATCAGAAAGAGCAGATACATACCATGTGTTTTTTGAAGGAGCACCTGGAAAATCTTTAACCATATTTGAAACACACTGACCTAAAAAATCGGGCATTGGGTAAAATGTTATGAGTACTCTAACCGGAACGTTAGAAACAAGGATTGAACACCAGATACTGGCAGCGTAATTCACTGCAGTTTCTAATTCTGGTGTAGAATTTTTAAAGGTTATATCGAATTCAGAACTTTTTACCCCGTTTAAAAAATTTTTAGGCGGTGCATTATAAACGACAGAAATTTTTTCACTGAGTGCTAAATTGCAGCTTACAACCTGTTTTGATTGCTGTGCATTTGTATAAGATAAAAAAACGAAAATCCCAAGGTAAAATGCAAGAAGTAAATATCTTTTCATGAAACAACTTTCTCTTTTAATCTTTTATGAATTAAGGAAAATTTTCTTTCTTTAAGACACTCCTGTATTGAATGATTATAGATAACTATAAAAAATAAACAGTAATAGAGGCGTATGTCTTAATTATCGAAATATTTTAAGCAATGGGATTTGCACAGGAAAAGTGGGTTCGCCGACTCCTGATTTTGAAGGGAAAACAAGCACGGCTGAAGAATATAATAACTTATTCATTAACAATCAAGGCTAAAGAAATTAAATTATCTGATTATACCGGCATTTTTATAATAACTTTTTTCATAAACAACTAAGCTCTTTGAATTATTGAATGTAACACTAAGGTAGATAGTGCTTACTTAATATCCATTTTGATTATGTATTTCAGTAAGCATTTAGATATTTGTTCTTCCCCTTTAAAATTAAGAACCCCTAAAACATTTTTGTTTTAAGGGTTCATTTAGTAGCGGGGGCAGGACTTGAACCTACAACCTTCGGGTTATGAGCCCGACGAGCTACCAATTGCTCCACCCCGCGATCTATTTTTATTTTGGACTTCAAATATATAGAATATATGCAGGTATGTCAACTTGCACTAAGTTGCGTTTTATAACTTAACTTGTATTTAAAACCTGTCCAAAATAAATTGTTAGTGAAGCGGTTTAACCCGCAATTTTTCTTCATTTCCTAAAATTAAATTGTACAGCATTATCTCTCCTAAGCTTATCCGATATATTTTTTATGAAGCATGTTTAACCGGCAAATGAATCGTTAACAATAAAAGATTGCAAATCGTCCCTTAAAGAAATTGCACCTGTCAGTCAAAAGATTAAATTAAAAAAAGTAGTGTTAAATGAAATTTGTATCTTTTGATTTTTGAATTTTGACTTTTGACCTTTAATTTTGTCACTTTGACGCATAATCAGTCTTACTTAATTTGCTCATGTTTCACATCCGCTCCATTTCCGTCACAATCCCAAGATAACTCCGGTATAATTCCACATCAAAAATAAGGTATAATTACTATGTTTCACGGCTAAAAATTGTCACATTGACAGATCAATTCTAATATGCAGTGCTCCTGTATTAAGCCCGTCACTTATATTTTAATTAGTATTGAAAATTGTGATTTTTAATTATAAGTTAAATATCATAAAGATTACTCCTTTCCTGTTTTAGAAATTATTTTGACCAAAAGTTTTAATAATTCGAGGTTTTGTAAAAATGAATAAAAACATTCATGTTAAAAAAAGAGCAAGTAATTGCTGGGTTGTTATCGGGGAGGGGGATAAAAATGCTTTCTCAATACATACAAAAAGAAATATTGCAGTACAGGTAGCAACTACTATAGCTAAAAACCTTCATTCAGAAGTTATAATTCATAGTGTAGACGGAAGAGAAACAAGAAAATCCCCTGTTATTCGTTTAAATACTATATTATAAATTTGTTCCCCTGTAAAATTTAAATTTATTTTCCACCTTTAAAAATTCCTTCTTAATTTTATTTCCTGGAAAACCGGAAATTTGAATATGTATATTGAAATATCGGGAGATATCATTTTATCCCAGGTAAATAAGAAGGATAAATTATCCTTAATTAAATATTTAAATGATTTTGATATTTATAAAAATACTTCCAATATTCCTCATCCCTACACTTCAAAAGATGCCGCCAGGTGGATTAATCATGTAAAAGATAAAACAAGAGAAACAGGAAGACTTTCCAATTTCGCAATCAGAGATAAGAATTTGAATCTTATCGGGGGAATCGGTTTTCACCTTAAGTATGGTATCAAATCGCATAAAGATGAAATAGGCTACTGGCTGGCCAAAGATTTTTGGAATAAAGGTATTATGACTAGAGTAGTTAAAAAATTTTGTGAAATAGGATTTGTAGATAATAATTTAATAAGAATAGAAGCTGTTGTTTTTGAGAATAATTTGGCTTCGGCTAAGGTTCTTGAAAAAAACGGATTTATAAAAGAAGGATTATTAAGAAAATATTTAGTTAAGGACAATGGTGTACTAAACGTTTTTTTATATTCATTAATAAAAGAATAATTTGGTTGTAAAACAATTTCTTGTACGGTAAAATATATCTTAATTCCAATTTTATTTTAGTATGGAATTTTCCCTCCTTTTAAATTAACTTTCTAATTAATGCAGAAGATTGAAATAGTTTTATTATGAAATGTTAATGATATAAACTTTTACATCCGTCATATAAGATGAAAATTATTGTTAAAAATATTCTCTTTTTTTTCATTGGAATATTTTCAGTTTGTTCTTTCCCGCAGAAAATTAATTTTAATGAATCCTCATTCTACAAAGACGGAATATCAGCATTAGAAAAAAAAGACATCACTTCTGCTGAGCAATTCTTTTTAAGATCCGTAAAAAAACATTCGGATGTTCCTTCATTATTTGAATTATCAAAAATTTACATCAAAGAAAATACTATCAGGGGAAGACGGAAAGCACGTGAGCTTCTGGAAAAAGCAATATGGATTGAACCTAAAAATATAAAAATAAGATTAGCTTATGCCGGTTTAATGGAAAATTACAGTAAAGGAATTGCTTTCAAAAAATACAATGATATTGTTGTAATTGACAGCGAATGTGCTGCCGCTTGGTATAATATGGGACGATTAAAATCCCTGGAATTTGCTGATTATAATCATTCTGTTAACAGGGTTGATGAAGGTTATGAATTAAGTTTGGAAAATTACGCTAATGAACAGTTTGATGAAGCAAAATCATATTTAAAAACGGCTTTAAAATATGATTCCTTAAATGCTGATGCTTACCTGAAGTTAAGTTTTTTATATGAGGATGCGAACAAGCCTGAGAAAGGGATTCCCCTGCTGGAAAAACTCATAAGGATTTATCCGGATAATGTTGATGCTCATTTATATTTAGGACTTTTGTATTACAAAACATCAAAATTATCCGAATCATATAAAGAATATCAAAGCGCATTACTCTTAATGACGATAACAAAAAGACTTGATTTCACTTATAACTCTGTTGTTGAACTGCTTGATCCGGTTGCAGAAGAATTAATAAGAAAGTTAAAACCTAAAGAAGTTAGAAATTTTATTGATGCATTTTGGAATGCAAGCGATCCTCTTTTTTTAACTAAATATAATGAAAGACTGCTTGAACATTATTCCAGGGTTGCTTATTCAAATTTAAGATTTAGTGAACCTGGTAATCCGGGATGGAAAACAGACCGTGGAGAAATAGTATTGCGATATGGTGAACCGCTTAAACGGACAAGATACAGACCCAGGATTAATGCCGGAGGCAGGACAGCTGTGCAGGTTAAAACTGATGTATGGCACTACAGAGATATGACATTTGGTTTCGAGGATACTTATATGTCGGGTAATTTTGTTTTTTCAGATCCATTCCCGGGAAGCAGGTATATTCCTCAATATAACGGTGATACGGAAGCTTATGCTGATTATGTAAGAAGAGTTCGCTTTGAGTATTATATCCCTAAATATGAAGGCCCTGCTTTTACTATTCCTTATAATATCGTTCAATTTAAAGATTTAAATAATAAAAATAACACTGATATTTATATCAATTATGCTCTTAATTTCAATGACAGTTTAGTCAAGAATAATTCAATTAATTTAAACTATGACTGGGGATTATTTTTTCATGATGATTATTTTAATCCTATTTATCAGAACAAAGGATACACCACCCGGCTTCCTTTATCTAATATAATTAAAACGGATTCATCTCAGTATGCAATAAGTTCGGCAAAGATGAGTATTAAACCTGATTCGGGTATTCTTGCATTTGAGATTATAAGGAAGTCAGATAAAGGTGTTTCATCCAACCATGACAATTTTATTACGGAAAAATTTAATACTGACAGCCTTGATTTAAGCGATATTCTTTTAGCGGAGAAAGTAGTGAAAGATAGTGAAAACACTTTTCCTTTAAAGAGGAGAGATATCGGTATTCTTCCGAACCCAACTTCTGTTTTTTCAAGAGGGAATAACCTTTACTTATATTATGAAGTTTATAATCTTAAAGGTGATGATAATAGTTTAACAGATTTTGATCAAAGAATAACAATAAAACAAATCGACAAACAAAGCGGATTACAAAAAACTATTAATTCAATCATTGGTTTCATTGGAATTGATAAAAATGAAAACGGTATAACTTTATCCTCAAAATACCAGACTGCGGATAAAAATCCTCAAATGTATATTCAACTTGATATGAATAATGCTGAGCCGGGAGAGTATAAAATTGTTGTCACTATTTTTGATAACAATTCTAAAAAAGAAATCTCCAAATCAACACAGATTAAATGGAACTGAAATACAGCATCTTATTTTAATCAATCTTTTCTGACGTTTATAATGTAAACCTTAAGATATATTTGCTGCAAATCACAAAATATTTGAATTGATGCACGAATATTTTTCGCAGTTAGTGCATATCATTCGCCATTTTAAATCCGGTAATAAAACAAAATAAGTTATATTTATTAAATTTTACTCGATTTATCATTTTGGTACAAATTTAGCTATGTGAAGTATTGCAAGTGGTCAAAAATATAGGGAAAGGGATAGGTTTTTTATGGATACAGAGAATAATTTCATGCGCGGATTTATTAATGGACTAGCAATAGAAGTAGTTTTTATTGTTTTTGTCATACTTGTTACTTTAGTTATTTAAATAATTTAAAAGAGTTTTAATTAGATAGAAGTTATATCGGGGAGAATAAAACTGAAGTAATTTACTATCCCTTACCCTTAAAAGCCATAAAGAAATTTATGGCTTTTTTATTTTCTGCCTGCCAAATTTAACATTTTATTAAAAACCGGGGCTTCCTCATTATAATTCATTTTGTTATTTTTATTCTTTAGACATTGAAAGTTATATATGGTAAAAATATTTTTATCCCTGTTAATAGTTATTTCAACTCTCTCTTTTCCCCAAAAATCTAAAACTCCTAAATTAATAGTTGGAATAGTGGTGGACCAAATGAGGTTCGATTATTTAACCAGGTTTAACAAATACTTTGGAGAGAATGGATTTAAAAGGTTAATTAAAGAAGGAAGTGATTTTACATATGCACATTACAATTATGTTCCGACTTCTACAGCCCTGGGACATGCATCAATTTATACAGGAACAACTCCATCCTTTCATGGAATTATAGGTAATGACTGGTACGATAGAGCCAAGGATGGAATGGTAAATAGTGTTAAAGATAATTCATTTCAAAGTATTGGTGCCCCGACAAATGAAGGTCAAAGATCCCCCGATAAATTATTATCTAATACTATAACGGATCAATTGAAGATAGCTACAAATGGAAAATCAAAAGTAATAAGTATTTCTATTAAAGATCGCGCATCAATTCTTCCAGGGGGTCATTCTGCCGATTTAGCTTTATGGTATTCTAATGAAACCGGTAAATTCATAACTTCTAACTATTATATGAAGAGTCTTCCTAAATGGGTCGATTATTTTAATAATTTGCGACTACCCGATAAATATATTAATCAGGTATGGAATTTATCTCTACCGGCTTCTGATTACTTAATAAGTTCCCCTGATGAATCCGATTATGAAAACGATACATTTAATGAAGGAAGAACTTCTTTCCCGCATACACTAAAAAATGTTTCAGGTAATTCTAAGTATTCAGCTTTAATTAAAACTCCTTTTGGCAATCAGCTCGTTTTAGAACTGGCGAAAGCTGCTATCATTAATGAAGGGCTCGGGAAAAACTCTGTCCCGGATTTTCTGGCAATCAGTTTTTCATCAACCGATTATATCGGTCATGAATATGGTCCAAACTCAGTTGAAATTGAAGACACATATATAAAGCTGGATAAGCAAATTGCAGAATTACTTTCCAGTTTAGATAAGCTTGTAGGAAAAGGGAATTATTTACTATTCCTTACTGCTGATCATGCAGTTATGGAATCCCCCGGGTATCTAAAAAAACTTAAAATAAACAGCGAGAATTTTGAAAGTAAGATACTTAATGATTCTTTAAAATCATTTGCAGAAAAAAAATATAATAACGAAAATATTATTCTGAATTGCTCAAACCGCCAGGTTTTTCTAAACTACAGACTAATGCGGGATGAAAAACTCAACCCCGGAGACGTTGAAAATAATTTAAAAGAGTATTTACTAAATGCTTTTCCTCAAATAGCTATAACCTTGACAAGAAATGAATTGCAGGATAAAATAGCAAAGAGAACTTCTAATAATTTAATTTTAAATGGTTTCAATTTTAAGAGATCGGGCGACATCGCTTTTGAATTCGAACCGAACATTATACCTGATCATAAGAAGGGTTCTACACACGGATCGATGTACAACTATGATACCCATGTACCAATGATATTTTATGGCTGGCACATCCCTAGGCAGGAGATTAATACTCCAGTTTATACTATAGATATAGCTGCAACTATAGCAAATTTAGTCGGTATAAATGAACCAAATGCGTGTATAGGAATACCGTTAATAAAATCGAAATAGAGTTATACTTTTAAAGTTTCACCTTCTGATTTTGCTATAACAGCTGCACCGCATGAATCACTCCAGACATTTACGGTTGTACGGCACATATCGAGTATTCTATCTACCGCAAGAATTAATCCCACACCTTCTAATGGAAGACCGACAGAAGATAAAACAACTGTAATCATTACAAGCCCAGCCATTGGAATCCCGGCAGCCCCGATTGAGGCTAATAGTGCAGTAAAAACAATTACGAATTGCTGAACAAATCCCAGGTGAATTCCATAAGCCTGTGCGATAAATATTGCAGCAACAAATTCATACAAAGCAGTTCCATCCATGTTTACTGTCGCACCTAACGGAAGGACAAAACTAGTAATTTTATTTGATACACCAACTTCCTCTTCTACAGCTTCGAGTGTGAGGGGCAAAGTCGCGGAAGAGGAGGAAGTTGAAAAGGCAGTTAACAAAGGTGTTGTCATCGCTTTAAAATGCAGCCAAGGATTTACCTTACCATAAAATCTTAAAATTATTGGAAGTGTAATGAAAGCGTGAAAGATTAATCCCAGCAAAACAGTTGACATGTAAAGGCCTAACCTTTGAACAATTCCAAGCAGGGCAGCTTTATCGCCTGCCTGTTCGGCAACCACTCCTGCAACAATTCCAAATATTCCTATCGGGGCAAATTTTATTATGAATGAAGTTAATTTCATCATAGCCTCAAATCCGGCATTAACAAGATTAATCAGAGTATTTTTATAATTATCATTTATCTTAGTAATAAAATATCCAAACAGAATTGAGAAAAATATAATGGCAAGCATATCTGCCCTTGCAAGTGCATCAAAAATATTTGTAGGCACAAGCCTTAAAAGAATATTCCCAAGATCACTGGAACCACCGATTTCCTGAACACTTTTCTGAAAACCTAAATCTGCCCCTACACCGGGTTGAATCAGATTAACCATAGTTAACCCGACTATAATAGCAAGTAGACTTGTAACCAGGTAATATGTTAAAGTTTTTAATCCAAGCTTGCCTAAGTTCGATGCTCCCCCGATATTTGCAACTCCGGATATAATTGATGTTAAGATTAAAGGTACAATGATCATTTTCAATGCTCTTAAAAACAGATCACCGATCCAGGTTACATATTTAACATAACCTGTTAGAAATAATCCGAATAAAATTGCTAATACAAGTGCTATTAGAATCTGCCAGTGAAGTTTGATTTTAAACATTATAATTTCATTTATTTTGAATAATTATTCTCTGACTAAGAGTTATAAAATATTACTTAAAATTTCATCGCATAAAGCATAGCCGGATTTTGTTAAACGGATATAATCATCTGTAATTAAAATAAATTTTTTGTCTCTAAGCTGAGACAAATAACCGGATTTGTCTTTTAACCAATTATCCCCGAACATATTACGAAATTCATTTACATTTAAACCTTTGCTTCTTAGTGCGAGCATTATATATTCATCCAGCATCTGCTTTTTGTTGATATTTTCAAAATTAGCGACAGCGTTATTATTAATTTCAATTTCATATATATATCTTTTAAGACTCGAATAATTCCACCATCTTTTTCCATTCATATAAGAATGTGAAGAAGTACCGAAACTTAAATAATCTTTATACCTCCAATAAGCATTATTGTGTATGCACTCAAATCTTTCTTTTGCAAAGTTAGAAACTTCATATTGGTTAAAATTATTTTCTTCCATAAAATCTAAGCATATCTCATAAAGATCGGCATCATAATCATCGTCCTGGATTTTTACCTTACCATCAATTACCATTTTATTAAGGATCGTTCCTCTTTCAAGAATTAAACTATATGCTGAAATATGTGTTATAGGTAATTTTACAGCAAGGCTTAAATTTGATTCCCAGATTTCTTTTGTCTGTCCCGGGAGGTTAAATATCAGATCAACGTTAATATTGTTAAAGCCTGCTTCGGCAGCATCATGAACTGTTTTTAATGCATTCTCTTTATTATGAACCCTTGTTAAAAATTTTAATTCACTTTCATTAAAAGATTGAATTCCAATACTTATTCTGTTTATCCCGTAATTATAAAATGTATTTAATTTATCCCGATTAATTGTACCGGGATTAGTTTCAAGTGTAATCTCTGCATTATCTGCTACAACGTAAAATTTATTTATAGTTGAAATTATTTCGGAGATATATTCAGGCTGCATCAATGACGGCGTTCCTCCGCCAAAATATATTGAAGTGAAAATCCTGTCTGCAGAATAAAGATCCGAATAATATTCAATTTCCTTTTTCAAAGAATTAAGATAAGGAAGAATATTATCTTCGGTAATAATAGAATAAAAATCACAATAAATACATTTGTGATCACAAAAAGGGATATGTATATATAATGCCGATTCTTTCAATTACATTCCATCCGATTCATCAAAAAAGTGAGTATTGGATAATAACTTTTTAAAAATAGTGAAATGTAATCAGTAATTGAAAGTATTTTGGAAGTATGAATAAATAATAAAAATCCCTGCTGTTAAAAACAGCAAGGATTTTTAAATTGAAAAGAATTTATATATTCGTATCAGCCCGAAAGACCACATCTACAGCACCGCTTATCGTGGTAGTTCCGTTCAACGAGGTAATTCCAACAACTACCCGCAGACATGTTGAATTTTTTAAGGCATTATTAATAGCCTCAATTCCGGTTTGGTTTATTTGTATAACCAAAGGATGCGCTTTGTAATCTTCGGGTTTTACATCGTTAATCTGAAAATTAGCCAGAACATTCGCTGAACCATCATAAATTGTAGCTGTAAGATTTCCCTTAACACTGGGATTAGAATTATATGTAGTTCTATATGCAGCCTCTACAAATGTAAGAGACTGAATTTTGTCCTGGTATTCCTGGTAAGTGTCTGATTCGGAACTTAAACAACGAACATCACTATCAAAAGTAATTTCGGAACCTGTTTTATCACTAAACGGGTAGCTATAAGATATATTTAACGGAATTGAATTAAGTTCATCGCAGCCGTTAAGCTGAAAAAAAAGAAAACCGATAAAAAACGGTATTATATATTTAATTCTGTTCATTTTTACTCCTTAAATTAAAATGCAAATGTTAATCCGCCTGTTACTAACGATTGGGAACTTATATTATAGTCCACGTTTAACACAAGTATTGCTAATTGTAATGATGCGCCCAGTGTAGCCCTGAATGTATTATCCCCGTCTATACTCAACGAAACTTTTTGATCCTGTGTTAATAATGGATTATTGGGATCAGCCTTAATGTCGTAGGTTAGGTCGACTTTAGTAGATTCAAACTGTAATCCAAAATAAGGAGTAATAATTCCAAAGGTCTTACTGGCATGCACATTAAAGGCAAAGTTGCTTACATCGATTAAATTTGTAATTTCAAAAGTGCTGTAAAGAATTTGTGCTGCAACATCAACAGGCAGCAAAGGTATATACCTGCTGATTTCATGCTGTACACCTATACCAAACATGCTTACAGAATTCTGATCTGAAATATCAATTTTGGGTAAATATCTTAACATTACCTCAGTCCCCATAAAACTGGCGGCAATTTGCGGATATCCGAGAGGCACCGCACTTTGATTTAACCCCGGGGGCATAGTTATGTATCCCTGAGGACCTGCATAATAGGCCCCGTTTTTCTCACCATAGATAGTTGGTGTCGGCTTATCAGCGGTATAACCATCTATTAATTGAGGAGTGAAGGTTTTTTGAGCATCCGGGATCATAATATACATTCCTCTTAAGCTGAACGAAAACCCGAAAAAAGAAGGAATGTCAGCAGTATAGTAACCTCCTGAGTTCATTGATGTTCCCAGAGTGGTAACCAACGGTTTTGCATACCCGGTAATATTAGCCTGACTCAATTCGGAAAATCTATCTTCAATTTGCGAATAAATAGATGTTGAGCAGAAAAAAGAGATTACCAGAATTGTAAAGACTTTCTTCATTATACCTCCTGTTTATTAAATTATTATTTAGAACTATAGACCTTGAAAAATATTAATATGTTAATATTCGAAACTATGAATGAAAGATGTGGACTATTATGAAAATTTTTTAGATATAATTAATCCCAGTAAATTTTATTTTATAACCTGATTAATTCTTTTGCTCCTTTTATGGTTGCTTCCGTTATCATTTCTCCGCTCATAAGTTTGGCAATTTCGAGGATACGCCTTTCGTTACTTAACTTTCTGATTGAACTTACAACCCGATCATCTTCCGTTAATTTTTCGACCAGGAAATGATGGTTTGCCATACCCGCAATTTGGGGAAGATGAGTAATTGCAATAACCTGGTGATAATTTGTTAAAGCTCTCATTGCCTCTCCCACTTTTTGTGCAATCGGGCCGCTGACACCGGTATCAATTTCATCAAAAATCAAAACAGGTGTTCTGTCACTACGGGCAAGAATGGTTTTTAACGTAAGCATTACACGGGATACTTCACCCCCGGAAGCTACTTTAGCTAATGGTTTGGGAGACTCTCCTTTGTTCGTTGAAATGAAGAACTCTACTTTGTCATACCCTTTTGAATTATATTTATATGGTTTATCTCTTATGATGATAACATCATTATCATTGTCATCAGCTTTTTCATGAGTTATCTTAACATTAAAGCCGGCATTTGTAACCCCAAGATATTTCAATATTTCTTTTACTTCTTCTTCCATCTCTTTGCCGCCGTCTCTTCTGTTTTTATAAAGCTTTTCGGCTGCCTCGGCGCAATTTTTTGAAACTGAAATTATTTTATTTTCTAATTCCGATATTTTTTCCGATGAATCTTCCGAATCACCCAATTCTTCACCGATTTTCTTCCTATGCTCTAAGACAGATTTTATTGTTCCGCCGTATTTTTTCTTCAAAAGATTTATTGCAGAAAGTCTTTCCCTGATAGCATTTAACCTGCCGGAATCCATTTCTATTTTGGAGTTATAACTTCTAATAAATTCTGAAATATCCTTTACCATAGCTAAAACAGATTCATACTCCTTATTTGATTCGGTAAAAGATTTGTCAATTGACGCTGCTTCATTAAGCATATTTCTGATTTTTACAAGTGAGTCATAAACAGCATTTTCAGATTCATAAAGACCCTGGTAAATATTTGTAGTTAACTCCAATAATTGTTCAGAATTTTCAAGTATCTTTAACTCTTCGACCAGTTTTTCTTCTTCATCAAGTTCCGGAGATACGGCATCTATTTCTTTTATTTGAAACAGGTATATATCTCTTTTTTCATTGTGGGAATTGGTTTTCCCATTCAGTTCAGCCAGGTCTTTTTTTAATTTAATCAGCGCATTATAAAGCCATTTATAGTTTCTTAACAAATCTTCAGAGTGAGAAAATTCATCAAGGTAATCAATATGCGTATCCGGTTTCAACAATGCCTGATGTTCATGCTGGCCATGGAAGTCAACAAGTATATCTCCTAAATCTTTTACCACAGAAAGCGGAGCAGGAGTATCATTTATGAAGCACCGGTTTGCACCTTTTAAAGAAATTTCTCTTCTTAAAATAAGTTCAGGAAGAATTTCAATTTGATTTTCACTAAGAAGGTCTTCTACTTTTTTATTTGATTCGATATCAAATATTCCTTCAACAAAGGCTTTTTGAGCCCCTTCTCTAACTGTTTCGGTAGATGCGCGTTCACCAATAAGAAGATTTATTGTATCAATAAGAATTGATTTGCCGGCCCCTGTTTCACCCGTAATTATATTGAGCCCTTTTCCAAATTCGACATATATGCTTTTTATAAGTGCGTAATCTTGTATTTTCAGCGATTTTAACATTTTATTTTATCAAAATTGTTATGATTAAAATAATAAAATATAGGAGAAGAGTAACATATTTTAATAAATGAAACCGGTAATTATTTCATTTTATGCGAAATTTTTGGGTATAATTTTGATATATGAGCTGATTTAATCAAATTAAAACTTAAAAAAATCTTAAATATTATTTTTTAAGCACTTATTGTACTTTCTTAAATATATTTTTGTGCAAGATATATACCACAAATTGTCTTTGCATCTGTTATTTCACCGGTTTTTATTTTTTCTTCGATTTCCTGTTTTGATAATTCAAATATTTCCATCCCCTGCTCACCTTCTTCCCTGTTATGCTCCCCATGAATTAATTCTTTTGCTATATAGATATGTAAAATTTCTGTGCAAAATCCAGGTGTAGTGTATATTTGTCCTAATTTCTCAACTTTTTTTGCTCTATACCCGGTTTCTTCTTCAAGTTCTCTTACAGCACAGTTGTAAGGATCTTCATTATTATCCAATTTTCCGGCTGGTAATTCAAATATTTTTTTTTGAAGTGGATAACGGAACTGATGTACCATAATAATTTTCCCGTCATCTTTTACAGCGACAACAACGGCGCCTCCGGGGTGGACTGCAACTTCACGAATACCTTTATTTCCACTATTATATTCAATTTCATCGACTTTAACATCAAAAACTTTTCCTTTAAATAAAAAATTACTTTTAATCAATTTAAAATTCATCTTATTCTCTAATTTTCTTAAATAGTTTAACCTAAATCTTACCTAAATTTCTGCTTCTATCCTAAGCTCTGTAATCTTTTTCATAATATGGAATTAATTCGTGGCCAAGGAACTTTAAAAGAGCAGTAATTACACCAAGATCATCAAGATACCCAACCAACGGAACTATATCTGGAATAGTATCAATAGGCGAGATGAAATAGACCAATGCTGCAACAACAATAGCTTTCCTGTGCCATGAAACATAAGGATCACGCATGTAATTAACCAGTGCTAAAATGTCTTTAGCAAATGAGATTTTCTTTCCTACCCTTTCAAGTTTTTCCCACAAATTTTCTTCAACATATTTGATCTTTTCAGCAGTTTCGGTTTCACCGCCGAAATCTAATTCGTCAAGTTCTTTTAGTTCATCTGTGTTATAATTTTCGTTCATTTTAAGCTCCTTTTTTTATAAGGATATAACTTCTGTAAATTACTTTTTATATTTCTCAAACCATTCAAAAATTGAATTCCACCAGAAACGCGCATCCTGCGGTTTAACAACAAAGTGGTATTCGTCCGGGAAAAATAACAATTTACTATCAACCCCAAGCCTCTGCAATGAAGTAAATAACTGGAAGGCCTGGCCTTCGGGAACCCTGAAATCATTTGCACCTTGAACTATAAGCATTGGAGTTTTTGCATTTTGTATAAATCTTTGCGGATTCCATTTTTCATACAACTCTCTGTTTTCCCAGGGTGTGCCTTTAAATTCCCATTCATTAAACCAAAGTTCCTCGGTAGTTCCCCAGGAACTAATAGTATTAAAGACACCATCGTGGGAGACAAGTGCATTAAACCTATCGGTATGTCCTTCGATCCAGTTTATCATATAACCACCGTATGATGCACCGGCAGCAAATGTATTTTTAGGATCAATGTATTTAAAGTTTTTTATAGAATAATCATAAACATTCATTAAATCTTTATATGGTCTTCCTCCCCAATCTGTAGAAACTGCGTTAGTTAAGTCCTGGCCGTATCCCGTACTTCCTGTCGGGTTTGGCGCTATAACAACATATCCCTTTGATGCAAATAATTCAGTATTCCATCTATAATGAAAATCATCCTCCCAATGGCCTTGAGGTCCGCCGTGGATAAGGAAAATCAAAGGGTATTTCTTTGATGGGTTAAAGAATGGTGGTTTTACTAAAATAGATTGGATATTTACTCCTTCGGCGCCTTTAGTCCAGAAAGTATCAATCGGGATCATTTCAATATTTGATAATAATTCCTTGTTAAGGCTGGTTATTTGCTTAATTTTTCCGTCATTAGTAATGGAGAATATTTCATATGGCTGTGTTGATTTTTGCTGTTTGAAATAAATATTTTTCCCGTTATCAGATATGATTAATCCTGTGTTGCTGTGGTCTTTTTGTAAGAAATTAATCTTTCCCGAATTTATATCAATTTTATAAATAGAATTGAATATTTCATTTTCAGCCGTAAAATAAATAATTCTCGAATCCGGAGACCATTTTATTTCTCCTACCGATCTGTTAAAGTCTTTAGTAAGGTTTTTTAATTTGCCACTTGTTCTGTCATACAAAACTAAGTACGATTGAGCAGATTCATGCCCCGGGACAAGCATAGAAGTGAAAGCAATATATTTCCCATCCGGCGAGTAAACCGGCTGGTTATCATTACCCTTACTTTCAGAGATTTTTTTTGTCGGCGTTTTTTCATCTTTTTTAATATCCGCAATCTTAGCAATATAAATCTCATTATTTGTACTGGTAGCCACTACAGTATCGGGATTCATTGTAAATGCTATCTCTTTATCATCAGGTGAAAAATTAAAATCGCTGCTGCTGCCAAGATCCAGCGGAGGGACATCATTATGCATCTTAAAATTCAGATCATCATATTCTTTTGAAACCGTATTAAACAGAAACAGGTGACTTCTTTTTCCGTTCAACCACCGGTTCCAATATCTGAACATCAAGTGGGTAATAATTCTTACATTAACTTTTGTTTCTTTTTTTTCTTCATCAACTTTTTTATTGCAATCCTGTGAACCGCAGCCCGGGTATACATTTGAAGTTAATAAAAGTTTTTTACCGCCATGAGACCACCTGTAATCATCAACACCGGTATATAAATCGGTTAATTGAATATCATTAGAACCATCTAAATTACATGTATGAATTTGATCATCAATTAGATATGATATTTTCTTACCGTCAGGTGAAAATTTAGGATTTGTCTCGTTTTTGCCCGAATTCATTAAAGGACGCAGATTACTCCCATCAATATTTATTAAATAAATATCGCTATTCCCCTTATTTTCATTCATATTATATTTAGTTACATCAAATACAATTTGCTTTCCATCAGGTGAAAGATCAAAAGAGCCGATTCTCTTCATTGCCCATAAATCATCAACTGTTAAAGGGTGTTTAGCCTGGGCAAAAATAACAGCCGGGAAAAGAAATATTAAGCAGAATAAAATTTTCATGATTTACTCAGAATTGGTTTTCTATTTTTAATTATAAAAATAGTAGAACTCATTTTGAAAGGCAATGAAAAGTAGTTACAGGAAATAAATACTTGATTAAAATAATCTTACCGGGCATACTTGTTTCTGTATAACAACAAACACCGCATATTTCAAAATATGGCATAAATTCATATACAATTAACCAAAAATATTTCTTTTTCTATATTAAAATAAACTTTTGTAACTTTGTGAAATATTTAAAATCTTTTCAGAAAGATATAAAATGGGAGGTTTATGTCATTCCGGGAACAGCAAAAATATCTTGATGCTTTAAGAAAATATGAGAGAAAATTTGATCGTAAAGAAGCTAACGATTATAAAATGTTTTTAAAAATGCAGAAAGATGATGAAGATTTTGATTCGCTGTCCTTAAAACGATTAAAAGAAATACACGATAAGTATAATGTTCCGGTAGATAAATCAAAATATGATTCTTTTTTCAAAAAAAAGGAAGATTAGGATGATAGAATCCCGGGGAGAAAAGGGAGTAAATCTTTTCTATTTACATTGCTTAATATCACAAGGTTAATTAATTTGATTCCCATTTTATTTTGAGGTTTTTTAATGAATTATAAGCTACTAAACAGAATATTTGCTTCCGTTGTTTTTTTAATTTCTGCTTTTGTGCTCTTTTCTACCATACAGCCTTCGGTATCTTTCTGGGATTGCGGAGAATTTATTGCTGCAGGGTTTTACCTCCAGGTACCTCATCCTCCTGGAGCACCTTTTATCTCTATTCTTGATCGAATATTTTCACTTCTTCCGATAGCCGGAAATATCGGTTTAAGGGTAAATGTAATTTCTGTTTTGGCAAGTGCATTTTCTATAATGTTTCTTTATCTAATAGCAGTAAAACTTATTGAAAATTATAGAGGGAAAAAACCTGAAACTATCTGGGAAGCTGTTTCAACTTATGTGGCTGCGGCAATCGGGGCACTCTCTTTTTCATTTAGCGATACTTTTTGGTTTAATGGCGTTGAGGCAGAAGTATACGCCATGAGCACATTTTTATTTGCATTCGTTGCCTGGCTGATGATGCAGTGGAATGAAAGAGCTGACCAAAGAGATAATGAAAAATACCTTTTAATGATTGCATATATTATTGGAATTGCTACCGGTGTTCATCTTATGAGTGTTCTGGCAATTGTTCCTGTAGTTATGATAATAATGTTCAGAAAGTATGTTGAAAATGAAAAAGAGACTAAGAAAACCGGTTATATTTTTCTTATTCATGTAGCAGTAATTTTGGTTGTTGCATTTGCAATGTGGGCATCACAAACCTCCTCTACTCCACCTACCATGCAGGAATATCATGATTATGATACAAAATTTAAGATGATCATCTTAGGTATAAGTATTGTTATAATGGGTGTTTTCTGGAAACAGATCTTTAATAGGAACTCTTTCTATTTACCATTAATTATAGGCGGTGTTGCACTGTTTGCAGTTTACCCAGGGGTTGTAAAAATACTACCAGGTATTTTAGCCGATATAGTGGGCAACAATGATTTCCTGGGTGCATTTCTATTCTTGGCTATTTTGGGATTATTAGGATATGGCGTTTATTATGCAACAAAAGGAAAGAAACCTACTCTCCATCTTATTTTTATGTCCTTTAGTTTTGTACTTTTAGGATTTACTACCTTTTCAATGATTATTATTCGTTCGAATGTAAATCCTCCTATGAATGAAAACCAGCCTAACACATTCACCGAATTAGTTACTTATTTAAATAGAGAGCAATATGGTGATTTTCCAACCTTTAAAAGAAGGTTTTCAACTGATGGTATGCATCAGCGAACATTTACTAATTATTCCAGTGATTTAGATTTCTTCTGGCGGTACCAGATGAATCATATGATGACAAGATATTGGCTCTGGAACTATGCAGGGAGAGAGAGCTGGGTTCAGGATGCTGGCGTTGATATAGCACCTTTTAATAAAATAGGAACTATGTTCAGTGGTATTTTAGGTATTCATTTTGCCGGAAAAGTAAAAGATTCATTATATGGAATTCCTTTCCTGCTTGGCCTGCTTGGTATTTATTTCCATTTTCGCAAAGATTGGAAAATGGCTGCTGTGTTTATGGTTACTTTTATTCTTATGGGATATCTTACTGCTTTTTATCAAAACCAGCAAAATCCCCAGCCAAGGGAAAGAGATTACTTTTATGTGGGTGCTTTCTTCATATTTTCGATCTGGATCGCTATAGCAGTTAAAGAGCTAGCCGCTTTAGCTTATGAAAAATTGAAGGGTACCAATTTCAGAAATGCAGGGGTTGCTGGTGTTTTGGCTTTGGGAGTTATATTTGTCCCTATAAATATGCTGCAGACCAATTACTTTACTCATGACAGATCTCATAATTGGGTACCATGGGATTACTCATACAATCTTCTTCAAAGCTGCGCTCCAAATGCTGTTCTTTTTACAAATGGCGATAATGATACTTTTCCACTTTGGTATCTCCAGGACGTTGAGGGTGTTAGAAGGGATGTAAAAATTGCTAATCTGAGTCTTTTAAATACCTCATGGTACATAAAGGAACTTAAAAATGACGATCCTTATCATGTAGGAACTGTAAATATTAGGATGTCGGATAATCAAATCGATCAAATTCAGCCAATACGATGGAATACACAAAATGTAACGATTGCGGCACCTAAACCTGGTGCTAATAGAACTTTAAAAGATATATTTCAGAAATATGACATAGCTGATTCAGGGGTTATGAAATCTGGTTCTATTTCCTGGACCATGAAACCTACTTTAAATTATGGTAATGTGAAAGGTATAAGAGTACAGGATATTATGGTTAAAGAAATAGTTGAAGCAAATGCATGGCAAAGACCTATTTATTTTGCTGCAACCGTATCTCAGGATGGCAAAATTGGTTTGGATAATTACCTTAAAAGTGAAGGTATGGCGTCAAGACTTGTACCGGAGAAAGGCAAAGGAAATTTTGATTTTATTAATCCAGATATTATAAAAAAACAAATCGAAGAGAATCCGGGATACAGCAAAACATATAAGCCGGGATTTAAGTTCCGCGGTTTAAATAATCCAAATATCTTTTTTGATGATAACCATCAAAGAATGACTCAAAATTATCGAAACGTTTTTATTTCATTAGCTTATTATTATTTAAATCATAATAAGAAACAGCTGGCAATAAATACTTTAGATAAGATGCAAAAGAAAATGCCGAGGAAAGTAATCGGTATTGAATATCCATTGTTGTATAATGTGGCAAACATGTATTACAACGCAGGTGCCATTAGTAAAGCAAATAAATTATTCTCGGAAGTTGAAAAAGATGCTCTGCAGGATATGGAAGCAAATCCTTCAAATCTCACTTCGTATTTCAGCCCTTACAGAATTTTATTGGATCTATATGAAAAACGAAATGCATATTCTAAATTAGAAGATCTCTGGAAACGCATACAGGTTTATTATCCGGATGATCCAAGTGTAAGAGCTAATATAGAGAAATACAGCAAGTTAGTTAAAAATGCTTCAACCAAGACAGACAGTGTTACGAAAGGGATTAAATAAATTAATTCCGTAATTGTTGAGATGATATATTTTTATTAAAATAGTAAGCGGTTAACAGCCGCTTATTTTTTATAATTAACATTTAAGTAAATGAAAATTTTAGTAATTGCATTATCCGGTATAGGTGATGCATTAATGTTTACCCCTGCATTAAAACTTATTTCCAAAGCCGCACCTGATTCGGAAATTGATGTGCTGGTTATGCTGAAAGGGGCTAAAGATATTTTTGAAAGAAATGAAAATATAAATAAAGTTTTTTATTTCAATTTCTTAGAGAAAGGAGCTTTTAATTCTCTGAAGTTTGTTTTAAGCTTGAGAAAGAAATATGATGCGTCAATAAATGTTTATCCTTCGAATCGTAAGGAATATAATGTTATCAGCTTTTTAATAGGTGCAAAAAAAAGAGCCGGTGTTGAATATCTAAGAAAGAATATACAAAATCTTGGTTTTTTAAATAATTTACGATTTATAGAAGAGGATACTCTTCATAATGTTCAAACGAATATTGTATTGGTTGAAAAATTATTAGATGTTGAATTTGATGAAGAACCAGATCTTAATTTCCCTTTAACTAAAGACGATAAAAGTCATGCTGCATCATACCTGTCAAATTTAAGAATCCAGGAGGGTGACTTAACAATAGGTTTTCACCCGGGTTCTGCAACCTTAAAAAATCATATCTTAAGAAGATGGGAACCTGAAAAATTTGCTGAGTTAGGTAAGAGATTAATTAATGAATACAATGCTAAGATATTGATTTTCGGCGGACCCGAGGAAAACGAATTGAAAATTTCTATAAATGAAAAAATCAATTCAGATTTAACACGCAATCAGGTTAAAAATTCTCAAGTTGTTAATACAGAAAACCTAGCACAGAGTGCGGCTGTTATGAAAAGCTGTAAGGTATTTGTTTCAAATGATTCCAGTCTGATGCATGTGGCTTCTGCAATGAAAATAAATGTAATATCAATAATTGGTCCTACAAATCCTGCTTACATTTATCCTTGGAACACAAGACATAAGATTGTAAGTTTAGGCTTGGATTGTTCTCCCTGCTTTATTTACTCTCCCCGCCCGCTGATATGTTCCAGGGATGACGTAAAATTTAAATGTATAAAGGAATTGACTGTGGATATGGTTTACCAGGCAGTCGCAAAATTCACTAATTGATTTTGCTTTTAATATAATTTACGATTTCTTCAATATTATCAAAGCATTCGACATACTTTGCTGATCTGTTCTCATGTTTTAATTGCTTATCCAGTATTTCAACGACACCTTTCCACATTGAAGAGTGGCAAACCACAGGTTTAGCATTCAATATTTTTTTGTTCATCATTTCCCAGACAACCGCTAGCTCAAGAAGTGTTCCTGTTCCACCTTGTAGAATAATATATGCATCCCCCAGCTCAACCAATTTGGATATCCTTTCAAAAAGAGAGCTGCATTTTATTTCTTTCGTTAAATATTTGCTGGGAGGTACATTCCATAAATCAATGGTAATTCCAATGGCATCCGAACCATTTTCCACAGCTCCTTTTGAAACTGCGTTCATTATACCCTGGAAACCCCCGGTACAGACATTAAAACTATTTTTGGCTAATAATGCTCCAAGTTTATATGCGGTTTCAAATTCTTCCTCTCCTTCTTTAGGCTGAGCACTTCCAAAGACAGTAATTACTTTGCTCATAGACAATTTTCTATATTAAAATTATTTCCTTACTATGTTTAATTACTTTCTTTATTCGTAAAAATTCTTATTCCATTTATGAATTTTTAATTTGTTCAATACTTGAGCGGGCAAAGGACCTTTCCCGACACTTTTAATATTGGCCATCAAATTTCTTTCATTTCTCATACCCGGTATTACAGTTGTAACTGTATCAAAACTAATTATATATCTTAAAGCAGCTTCTGCGCTTGAATCAACATTATCTTGCACATCAGCCCATATTTTATTTACCCGTTCCTGGACATCAATTTTCCTTGTCCCCTTAAAATAATCATTTCTAAAATCTCCTAGTGGAAACGTAGTATTATGCGAAATATTACCGGTTAATGCACCTTCGTCAAACGGGACTCTTGCAATTATACTGATTTTATTCTTTTTACTAAATGGAAATAAATAGTCAATTGGTTTTTGTTCAAAAATATTAAATATTACCTGGAAGGAATTTATAAGTCCTGTTTTACCCGTTTCAATACCATTTTCAGGCTGATGATCATTTATTGATATTCCCCAGAAACGAACTTTCCCATCGTTCTTTAATTTTTCAACAGCTTCTTTCCATTCATCTTCATTAGCCCATTTATCATTCCAAACATGAAACTGCATCAAATCGATATAATCTCTTTTCAAATTTTTAAGACTTTCTTCAGTCTTATTAATTATATACTCCTTTGGGAAAGATTCTTTTAAAGTAGAATTATTGCCGGCAGGCCATTCCCATTTTTTTGAAGGAATTTTAGAAGCGATGAAAACATTTTTTCCAGATTCCTTTTCTGCTTCACCTAAGAGTCTTTCACTGTGTCCTCTGCCGTATGCTAAGGCCGTATCAAAAAAATTGATTCCATTTTCTATCGCTTTAATTAATACTTTTTTTGATTCCTGGTCTTCAGCGCCTTTCCATTCCGATTTTCCAATTCCCCAGCATCCAAAACCAAGGAGAGATACTTTTTCATCGGATCCATTAAAATTTTTCAATTCCATCTTATTTCCTTTTATAATGAAAAATTATCAACAAGCTAATAATAAAATTAGAATAAAACCTAGCAAAATTTAACAACTTTTTGAAGGAAATATCAAAAAGATCTTTATCCGCCCCAACCTATTATAGCCTTTTAAGTCTAATATGATAGAAAACATATCCCAGAGGACAAAATGAAAAAAACATACATAATTCTTTTATTCCCGTTATTATTTTTATTGTGCGGATCTGCCTTTGAAGGTTATAATTATACTTCAGGTTCAGGTTTTGTAATCCCCATTTCTCTGTGGAAGAATCTGAATTGTGCCGGGTATAATGGCAGTGTAAAAGATGTAAAAAAAGACGGCGGGCAAAATCTTCATAAAGAATTTAATATTGAAGAAGGAAAAACACTGGACATTAATTTAAATTCCGGAGGTTCTATAAGTATTGAAGGATGGAATAAGGATATAGTATCTGCAGATATAGAATCTCCAAGAGATAACCTGGATGATTATGATATTGAGTTTAATAAAACTACTGAGGGTATTGAAGTTGAATCGGATATTAAATATGAAGGATCAAATCACAACAATCTACATTTTAATTTTAAAGTGCCGGCTAAGTTTAACTTAAAGATTGATTCAAAAGGCGGTGCAATAAAAATAAAGAAGGTAAATGGGACAATTAGCGGTCAGACTATGGGCGGAGCACTCGATTTAGGTAACCTAAAAGGCGATCTTGATTTAAAAACCATGGGCGGAGCAATCAGACTTTATGATTCGGAAGTAGACGGGAAAGTCCACACAATGGGAGGGGCTGTTGAGATAACCAACGTAAAGGGAGATGTAAAGGGCTCTACCAATGGCGGAGCTGTGGTAATGAAAAATGTTTCTTCCAAATCAGGCAAAGGCAATGGAAATGTTGTAACCGTTTCTACTATGGGTGGTGGAATTGATGTCGATGAAGCACCTTCAGGAGCAGATTTAAAAACAATGGGGGGATCAATTAATGTTAAATCCGCAAAAGAATTTGTAAAAGCCAGAACTATGGGAGGCAGCATTGATATCGAAAATACCGATGGTGCTATAGATGCTGAAACAATGGGAGGTGATATAACTGCAGAGATGGTAGGAGATCCCAATAAGGGTGATAAAAACGTTACGCTTTCTTCCAAAGGCGGTGATATAACTCTTATCGTTCCTGATGGTTTATCAATGGTCATTGATATTACTTTAGCTTTTACTAAAAATCATGAAGGTGATTGTAATATCTATAGTGATTTCCCTATAAACCGGGAAACCACTCCTGACTGGAGTCACAAACATGGTTCGGCCCGGAAATTTATATATGGTAAAGGAAAAACCGGAGACGGAAAAAACAAGATCAAAATCGAAACCATTAATGGGGATGTTTACTTGAAAAAAAGATAGGTGTTTAAGAGATCAGAAATCAGTAGAACCTGATTTCCGATCTCTATTCCTTCTCACTTTCTTTCCGATTCACATTCAAGTTTGGTAATTTAAAACTTTATATATATAATTATTTTATGTCATCCAAATTGTACGATATCGCAATTATAGGGGGAGGTATTGTAGGTACTGCTACTGCCCTGCAGATCCTTAAAAAGAAAAAACTTTCATTAATTCTCGTTGAAGCTGAAGACAATTTAGCCGCACATCAAACCGGCAGGAACAGCGGGGTTATACATTCAGGACTGTACTATAAACCGGGATCATTAAAAGCTTCAAACTGTGTTGAAGGGAGAAATTTACTGTACAAGTTTTGTGAAGAGAACCAGATTAGGTATGATAGATGCGGAAAAATTGTTGTTGCAGTTAATGAGAATGAAATTCCGCGTCTTAATGAACTCGAAAGGAGAGGAAAAGAAAACGGATTAAAAGAAATAAAAAGAATTACAAAAGATGAGATAATAAATTTCGAACCTCATGCTGCTGGGATTGAAGGACTTTTCATAGGAGAAACAGGTATCATTGATTATACTGAAGTTACCAAAGCGTATGAAAAAATTATCCTGGGTTATGAAGGTGAAGTAAAGACTAATTGTAAATTTTTATCTTTAAGTAAAAATATAAATGAATTAATTCTTAATACTTCAACTGAAGAGATTCATACTAAGTTTTTAATTAACTGCGGAGGACTTCAATCTGATAGAATCGCTGCTATATGCGGTCTTAATACAGATGTTCAAATAATTCCTTTTCGCGGTGAATACTATAAAATTAAAAAGGAAAGGGAATATCTTGTAAAAAATTTAATTTACCCGGTTCCGGATCCGCGTTTTCCATTTCTTGGAGTTCATTTTACAAGAATGATTAATGGCGGAATAGAAGCAGGACCTAACGCTGTTTTAGCTTTTAAGAGAGAAGGTTATACATTTAAGGATTTTTCGTTAAAAGATATTTCTGAGATGATTAACTTTCCAGGCTTCTGGAAAATGGGAAGGAAATATTATAGAACAGGACTCCATGAATTTTACCGTTCATTAAGTAAATCTGCATTTGTATCTGCCCTGCAAAAATTAATTCCCGAAATAAGTGAAGATGATGTTACTCCTTATAAAGCAGGTGTCCGTGCACAAGCTGTTGATAATAACGGAAATCTTTTAGATGATTTCACCATAATTGAAAGTGAGAATATGGTTCATATTCTAAATGCTCCGTCTCCTGCGGCGACTGCTTCATTAAGCATAGGTGATAAAATTGCCCGCCTGGTAGTTGGTAAAATTAATTGAATGATGATTTTATTAGGATATATAATTAAGATAAAGAGAGCAGTACTTATAAACCCTGTGGAAATTAATAGAGACTAGTTGAACAACTCCCAGCCAAGACCAAAGCGTATACTCCTTGACTGCATTGGATAAAAAGGTGTTATAAAATATTGCTTGTTAAATAAATTTTGCCAGGTAAAATATATTATAGCTACTTTCCGGATCTCTCCCACAAGGGTAAAATCTACAGTTAAGGATGGAGCAATTTCACTATTAAAATATCTTAAAACGCCGGGAGAATAAATCGGAGGAAGATTTTGTTTCCCTGTATAATAAAAGATGAATCCCGTTTTTAGATTGAGATTATTATTAAATAAGATATCTTTATAATATATACCGCTCATAAAATTTAAGCCGGGCATCATGTTTTTAAAATCAGTTCCTGGATTCAGATAATACTCTCCCGAAGTTTCTACTAAAATTTCTTTGAACTTATAATCTAAATTTAATCCTAAACCGGTTACGTTCTTATAATCATAATTAAATAATCCGGGGATAGATTTACCTACAATCAAGTCCCTGTTAAAGATCTTAAATATTACAGTAGCGTCCGGTGCTGAGTAATTAAGACTGGCTTCAGCATTACTTGTTTTTTTTGAAGATTTATTAATCTCATAATTTGAATACCCTAAATAGAATTTAAAGTTATCGTCTAAATTATAAGCAACATCTGCTCCAAAACCATTAAGGTTATTATCCCGCAAGTAATAATCTTTACCCTTAAAATATTTATAAAAGATTGAAGGTGTTAATTTTCCGTTCAAAAGATTTAAAGAAACAATTGACGCCAGAGAAAAATTATTCAGAGCACTTCCGTTTATTTTATAAACATTTTCTATAATAGAACTTGTATTGTAATTAATATGTTCATAATTTCCCAGAAGACTGAACTTAAACAGGTCCTTCGAAAATTCTTCTCTTGCATTTATACCATATATCTTATTTTTATTTTTTATTTCTGAGATACTCGAATCTATACCGGAAATTTTATCCTGGTTAAACCTGAAATATAAATCAATATTACCGGTGAAATTATTAAATACTTTTGAAAGCAAACCGATGTTGAAATAATGCTGAATATATTCACCTTTCCGAGAAGGAAAACTAACAGGTGCAGTTATATCATTATATAATGTGCTATTTATATCTGAATTACTGTTATAAATAGTATCGACATTTATTCCCCCGTTTAGTCCTTTCCCGGATTTAATATACCCATATGAACCGGTAATATTTAAAGAATTGGAAAGAAAATATTTTAATTTTGTTTTCACCTGCCACATATTAAAATTATTATTAACTACAGAGCTGTCAATATTTCTATTGGTTATATCAAAAGATGCATTTAAATCTTTAAGAAGTAAAGCACTGAATAAACCGTCAACATAAGTTTCTCCCGAAGGACCCTGGTAATACTTGATCCTTGAATACGGTGTAACCGACAAATAATCCTTTGTAATAAAATTGACTGTTACCGGATTAGATGAAATTGAATACAAGAATCCTCTCGGTGAAGGAACTATTTCAATTGAATCAACTGAACTTACTTGAATGTTATATAAATTTAGAGAATTATTAAATCGATCATTATATAAAATCCCATCTTGCAGAAAACTGATTCCACCTGCTCCTGCTGCGAACATAAATGTTTCGTTATCCAGTTCAATTAAGCTTTTATCTCTTATAAATGAGAAGGGAAATTTCTTTAACAAATCCGAAGCAGAACGGTAATCAAAATGAAAAATCGTTTTATGACTAATAAAGTAACTATTATTTGATAATGGTTTCTGCTGCAGCGGAGTTAGCGTATCAACTTTGACGGGGTTTTTCTTTTTACTTAACCGGCCTGTTGTATCAACAAGAACCGAATCTATCTTTTCTCCTTTGGGTAATTGAGGACTTTTATTAATTGACAGTGAATCAATATTTTGAGGGTATATATAAACATTTAATAAAATAAAGATTAAAAGCTGTTTCATTATTAAATAGTAGTAGGTATTATTTATACCAATGGAGAATAAATATTAAAGGCAAAATAAATAATAAAATTCTAAGCTACAAAGTAAGTCAGTATGCCCGGCTCGGGAGTATTATAATCTTTCTTTAAAAATATTGGACAAATATATCATGATAAATTTTTTTTAATCAAAAATATTTTTTATCTTCACAACGAAATTTTTAATTATCAATATTTATGAGGCTTAACTATGGCAGCAGGAAAACCAATGACTAAATCACAAATAGTCGACCACCTTGCAAAGAAAACAGATACGACTAAAAAAGTTGCTAATCAATTTTTGGATGAGCTGACCGCGTTAGCTCATAAGGAAGCAAAAAAATCTTTTACAATTCCCGGTATCGGCAAGTTAGTTGTAGTTAGCCGGAAAAAGAGAATGGGAAGAAATCCTGCTACCGGTCAAACAATGGTTATACCTGCCAAAAAGGTTCTAAAGTTTAGAATCGCAAAAGCAGCAAAAGACGCAGTTGTACCTTCTAAGAAAAAATAATTAATACTTAAAAGGGGCTTGATAAAGCCCCTTTATTTATTTTAATTGTTCATCATGTGATGAGATGCGGGTTTATTCCCAATCTTAGGACTCACATAAGGAATTCCCAGGTTCATTCCACGCATTATAAATAGTACAGCCAGAAAGATTGCAAATACGGGGAATAGTTTGTTTAACTTTCTTCTTACACCCAGTTTTATAAATTTACTGAATATAGAAACTGTAAACATTGCCGGGAAAGTACCCAGTCCGAAGAATATCATAAAGAGCATACCGTTAAAAGCGCTGCCTGTTGAAATTGCCCCGGCTAAACCTGCGTAAACAAAACCACAAGGTAAAAATCCGTTTAAGAAACCAATTGAAAAAAATGAGAAATAACTTTTTTGTTTAAATAAAGAACCGATACTCACCTTTAACGGATTTATTAATTTCTGAATAATATCAGCTGCAAAAATTTTATTTCTTAATCTTTGGGGAATGAGAACTATAACCAAAATTAAAATTCCCAGTGAAATAGAAAGTATTTGCTGGAAACCTGAAATGACAAGCTTTTCACTTATAAAACCTATAAGAATTCCCATTAACGCATAAGATAATATTCTGCCCAAATTATAGATTATTCTCCCGGCATAAAATCTAAAATTATCTGAACCGGGAATAGGCAAAGCTAGTGCTATTGGTCCGCACATCCCAATACAGTGAAAGCTTCCTATAAATCCAATTACTAAACCGGCAACTATTTCCATAAAATTAATAGTTTATTAATTCAGTCGCCCTTGAGCAAACCAGAATAAGTGTAAGTACAATTAATAAATTAAAACTGATTTTTCCATTTTATAATCTTCTTTATTCATCGTCCATTGAATTTCAACTTTCCAGTAACCTTTATCAATTTTTGTCGTATTAACAGTCTGGCGTCCTTCTTTATTAAGTTGAATAGGTATGGTAAAATCTTTCCTGGAATCCGAAGGCCGGTAAAAATATAGTTTACCATTGTTAACCTGCTGTAAAAATGAACCGGGGAAAGAAAGATTTATCTTATTATCTGCATAATTAAAAGAGACTTTCTCTTTAAGCTCTGCTGTTCTTTTATAAGTATCAATCTGGTTTTGATAAGTTAAAGTCTTCTCATAATAATTATTAGTTACCAGATCAACCCTCTGGTTCATAAATATAAACGCTAAAATTATAGATATGATCATAAATAAAACTACAGAAATAAATATTCCCGTACCCCAGTTGAACTTTAAATATTTTTTCATCCGTCTTTTTCCTTATTATTCATGGGACCTAAAAATGATGTTTTCACTTCCTGAAGCAACTTACCGTTTGAATAGACATCAATAATAACAGGGGTATTCATACTCTTTAATTCCGACCTGGGAAGAAGTAGTAAGAATTTTGCCTCAAGATTATCCTGCGGTTTCATTAAAAGATTGCTGCCAATTATTTTTATCTGTCCATTCAAATTTTTTAGCTTAACATCTATTTGGGCTTCGTGGAATGTTTTGTTTATAATATCCAGGTCATACAAGTTACTGATCATATTTCCCGGCTGCTCCTGAAAAAGCATTCCGGGAGTTCTTAAAATATTTATATTAAAGTCAGTCCTGGTAATTAATAAATAACCGAGAATAGCGACAAGAATTGTTAGAAGGAAAGAATAACCGATCATTCTTGGGGTAAATTTAAATTTTGATTTTTTCTCTATTCCGTTGAGAGATGCATACCTGATTAATCCGCGGGGGCGGTTAACTTTGTCCATAATATAATCACATGCGTCAATGCAGGCTGTACAATTAACGCATTCCAATTGAATTCCGTCTCTTATATCAATTCCTGTTGGACAAACTTCCACACATAATTTGTCGTTAATGCAATCTCCCAACCCACTCTGCACTTCATCTTTTTTTATTTTTCCCCTGGGTTCTCCGCGTTTATAATCATAACCAATTACTATCGAATCCTGATCGAGCAGAACACCCTGCAGCCTTCCATAAGGACAGACTATTGTACATACTTGCTCACGGAAATATGAGAAGATCCAGTAAAAAACGGCAGAAAAAGCCAGCATAGAAATCAATCCGGCAAAATGCTCCGATGGCGGATCAGTTATTATTTGCCATAACTTATCTATACCAATTATATATGAAAGAAAAATATTGGATATAAAAAAAGAGATGCCGAAAAATATTCCATGTTTAAAAACTTTCTTAAATAATTTTTCTTTTGTCCATTCCGCCTTATCTAATCTTCTTTGGGCATAAGCATCACCTTCAATCCAGTATTCAATTTTCCTGAAAACCATTTCCATAAAGATGGTTTGAGGACATGCCCATCCGCAGAATACTCTTCCAAATACTGCAGTAAACAGAATTATAAAAACAATTCCTGCAATCATTGCAAGTACAAAAAGATGGAAATCGTGCGGACCAAACGGAATACTGAAAAGAATAAAGTTTCTGCTCGGAAAATCAAGCAGCATAAACGGATGACCATGCACCTTAAAAAAAGGAGTAACTATTAAGATCAACAATAAAACAGTACTTACAATATTTCGCACATTATAAAACCTGCCGAAAGGTTTCTTCGGATAAATCCAGTTTCGTTTCCCTTCTTTGCTTACAGTTGATAACTGGTCTCTGAATGATTGTTCTTGTTTTACCTGTTCCATTTATAACATCATTTATTTTGAAGTAACCTTAGTGTTATCAATTCCTACCCATTTCTGTCCTTGCGGTGCCTTTGCATTCGGTGGATTAGATCCTTGAAGAGAAAGCACGTAGCTGGCTACTTCCTGGATTTCCCTCGGATTAAGTTTTCCTTCCCATGTCAGCATTCCTTTGGCAGGTACACCATATTTAATAGTTTTAAATACATTCTTTATCCCGCCGCCATGAATCCAGTATTGATCTGTTAAATTTGGCCCAATAATTCCCTGGGCATTTTTTCCATGACAAGCAACGCAGTTTGCTATGAAAATATCTTTCCCCTCACTTAAAGCAGATGCATCGGTTAACTTTGTTACAGTATTTTCATTAACAAATGCCCCTGATTTTATCAGTTCAGCTCTATGCAAGGCTGCCTGATGCATTTCTTGCTGATATTCCTGTGCAGGAAGCTTACCGGTTTTGAACACATGATAGTCAAGCATATATATAATACCGAAAATAATAGTCCCGTAAAAAAGATAGTTAAACCATGGGGGTATTCTGTTGTCAAGTTCCTTTATCCCGTCAAAATCATGCTCCATTAAAATATCTTTTTCCTTTTCCATCGGAGCCAAGCCGATAAAATAATTTTTAGCTTTCAGGAATATCTTAGAAATTCTTTTAGGTCTGACAATTACTTTATCTGTTCCATAATAAATAAAAGCAAAAAATATGATCACTATTATTATTGAAAATACCAGCAGATTTATATCATATACATCGGGATTTATTGTATTAGTCTGCGTTTGAGCAATTATTCTGCTGCTTATAGAAAAGACTAAAAATCCAATAACTTGAAAAATTAATTTTAAAAACTTCTTTTTATTTTTGATCATGGTTTCCACCTGTATTGTTTGAATTTGATTTCTCATCATCATCTAAAGGTAAATTACTCATTTTATTTAAATACTTTTTATCTGCTTTAAAGTACCAGATTAGTACTACCGCGAAAAAAACAGCAAATACAATCATAGATATGATGGGATAAATTCCGATTCCTTCTATTGACTGTAAAACTTCTTTATACATTAAACCACTTCTATTTTTTATTCAACTTGCTTCTGATTAAATGAATGGATGATTGGCTGAATGGGACATTCAAACATACAATCCATTCAACCATTCACTCATACTTATTACTTACCCGCAACATTTGAATTAACCTTAATATCTGTTCCTAATCTCTGCAGATAAGCAATTAATGCAATTATTTCTTTATTACTTTCTGCCGGTGCTCCATTTTTCTGTAAATCAGTTGTTATTTCATCTGCTTGCTTTTCCAAATCCCGGTTTGCTATATTCTCATAGCCCGGAGGATACGGAACGCCAAGTCTTCTCATTACTTCTATTTTCTTAGCAGTTGTAGTCGTATCAAGATCATTTGTTAGAAGCCATGGGAAATTGGGCATTATAGAGCCCGGGGACATTGAAGATGGATTCTGCATATGGAGATAGTGCCATAAGTTCGGATATTTCCCTCCTTCTCTATGAAGATCCGGCCCGATCCTTTTGGAACCCCAAAGGAATGGATGATCGTAAACATATTCGCCTGCTTTGGAATATTCACCATACCTTTCTGTTTCAGATCTAAATGGACGAATTAACTGTGAATGACATCCTAAACATCCTTCTCTTATGTAAATATCTCTCCCCTGTAATTCAAGAGGAGTATACGGTTTTACACTGGCAATTGTCGGTACATTTGATTTAATTAAAAATGTCGGTATAAATTCAACTAATCCGCCTATTAAAATGGCAACAGTTGCTACAAGTGTAAACTGCAATGGTCTTTTTTCCAGCCAGCGGTGGGAGTAACCCTCTTTTTCTTTCATTTTAATCAATGCCGGAGCTTCTGCATCTTCATTAGCAACAAAACTTCCCTGCTTGGCAGTTTTATATAAGTTGTAAGTCATCATCACAACTCCGGTTAAGTATAAAGCACCACCGGCCGCCCTAATCATATACATTGGAATTATCTGCAAAACAGTTTCAAGGAAATTCGGATATTGAAGCTGCCCAAGAGAATTAAACTGCTTCCACATTAATGATTGTGTAATACCGGACCAATACATTGCTGATACATAGAAAACAATTCCAAGTGTGCCTATCCAGAAATGTATATTAGCCAGTTTTTTTGAATACAGATTTGTTTTAAATAATTTAGGAATTAACCAGTACAAAATTCCAAATGTTAAAAAGCCGTTCCAGGCCAGTGTTCCTATATGAACGTGTGCAATAATCCAATCAGTAAAGTGAGCAATTGCATTCACATTTTTTAATGCAAGCATCGGCCCTTCAAATGTAGCCATACCATAGGCAGTTACAGCTACTACCATGAATTTTAGAATCGGATCCTGCCTTACCTTATCCCATGCGCCGCGAAGTGTTAACAAACCATTTATCATTCCGCCCCATGATGGAGCAATAAGCATAATAGAAAAAATAGTACCTAATGATTGGGCCCAATCGGGTAGGGCAGAATAAAGCAGGTGATGAGGACCTGCCCATATATAAATAAATATCAGTGCCCAAAAATGAATTATCGAAAGTCTATAGGAGTAAATTGGACGGTTGGCTGCTTTAGGTAAATAGTAGTACATCAAACCCAGGTAAGGTGTGGTTAAAAAGAATGCTACAGCATTATGACCATACCACCACTGAACCAGTGCATCTTGTACACCGGCATATACCGGGTAGCTTTTCATAAATGTAACAGGAATTTCAATTGAATTGACTATGTGAAGAACAGCTACAGTAACCCATGTTGCAATATAAAACCAAATTGCAACATACATATGTTTTTCTCTTCTTTTAATTATTGTTCCGAACATATTTATTCCAAATGCCACCCATACAATAACAATTGCAATATCGATAGGCCATTCAAGTTCGGCATATTCTTTACTGGTCGTTAAACCGAGTGGGAGAGAAATGGCTGCAGCAATTATAATTAATTGCCATCCCCAAAAATGGAACTTGCTTAGAAAATCGTTGAACATCCGCGCTTTACATAACCTTTGCAGGGAATAGTAGACTCCCATAAAGATTGCGTTGCCTACAAATGCAAAAATTGCCGCATTTGTGTGGAGGGGCCGAATACGGCCGAACGTGGTATAGGGAAGGTTAAAATTCAAAGCCGGAAAAAATAACTGGGAAGCGATAAGAAGACCAACAAGCATTCCTACTAATCCCCAAAATATAGTAGCAATCGCAAAGCTTTTAACAATCTTATTATCGTAACTGAACTGTTCTAACTCCATTGAAGGACTCCTTTATAGTAGTATAATTTCGTTCATAAAAATTTCTTTCATGCTTCAGAATTTAATACAATAATCTAAAAAAATTTTTACTTGTCTTTTTCAGCTATCTCTTTATTCTTTTCGTCACCTGGAGGCTGGTCAAACAACATCCTTACAGAAGGCGTATATGTATCTTTATATTGACCGCTTTTAACAGCCCATAGAAATGCAACCAGAAATCCCAGGGCAACAATAAGGCTTATACCTATTAATATTACTATTACAGAGATATCAATCCTCTTTTTTTTGCAATCAAATTAGTCGATATTGTAACAAACACAACAACAGAAATTGAACTTACCGGCATAAGTATCGCAGCAACAATTGGTGAAAGCAATCCCATAACTGCAAAACTTAAACCAACTAAATTATAAATAAAAGAGATAACAAAACTTGCTAATATAATTTTAATGCTGGTTTTAGAAAACTTTATAAAGTCATAAAGTTTATCAATGTTGGCAGCCTCCAATATAGCATCACATGCCGGAGAAAAGTTGTTCGTATCTTCTGTAACTGCTATACCCAAGCTGCTTTGTGCTAACGCACCGGCATCATTTAATCCATCACCGACCATTAAAATTTTTTTACCCGTATCCTGCATTTCTTTTACAAAATCCAATTTACTTTGAGGAGAACGTTGAAAAAATAATCCGGTTTCTTTTCCAAAATATTCAATAAGTTTTTCTTTTTCGCTGTCGTTGTCTCCTGATAAAAGATTGATAGAATATTTATCCGATAAATTATTTAGCAATTCTTTTATTCCTTTTCTGTATTCGGTTGAAAAATTGAAATATCCGATTACCTTGTTATTTAACGACAAATAAACTCTTGTTCCGATATTCTTTTTCGGTTCAAAATTATAATCATTATTCTCCGGGTTGGATACATAATCTATTGAACCTACTTTAATTTTATTTCCTAAAATAATTCCTTCAATTCCTTCTCCGGTTTTTTCACTAAATTGACTGATGGCAAATTTTTCTTTTCCTTTTAAGAAAGAATAAATTTTTCTGCTCAGAGGATGGTTGGAATTTCCAACCAGAGCCTTGATAATCTCCTGCTCGAAATCATCAAGCTCTTTCCCGATATATTTAATTTCAGAACTATTAGTTTTGGTTAAAGTACCGGTTTTATCAAAAACTATTTCATCAACTTTAGCCATCTCTTCGATGGATGCAGTATTCTTTAGATAAAATTTATTCTTTCCGAAAATTCGCAAAGTATTCCCTAATGTAAAAGGGGTTGATAGAGCAAGCGCACATGGACATGCTACTATAAGCACAGCGGTAAAAACATTTAAGGCAATACCAAAATTCACCGGCAGCCAAAACGCGGAAGAAACTACAGCAATTAAAAGAACAACAGCTGTAAAATATTTGCTTATAAGATTTGATAAAGCAGTGAAATCACTTTCTTCTTTCTTTTTAAATGTATTATTATTCCATAACTGTGTTAAATAACTCTGCGACACTTCTTTAACTACCTCAAGTTCCAGCGATTCACCCCGCTGCCTGCCGCCGGCATATATAAATTCCCCCATTACTTTATTCACAGGTTTTGATTCCCCTGTAACAAAACTGTAATCGATATTTCCTGTTCCATTGAATAATATAGAATCAGCAGGTATTATTTCATTATTTCTGATAATAATTCTATCCCCGACAACCAGATCTGAAACAGGTTTTGACATCTGTTCATTATTCTTTTTGATTGATACAGAAAGTGGAAAATAAGATTTATAATTTCTTTCAAAATTTAATGACTGATATGTTTTCTGCTGGAATAACTTTCCTATCAGCAGAAAGAAAACAAGGCCGGTCATTGAGTCAAAATAGCCAGCACCTGAATGAGTTAAAATTTCAATTGAACTTCTTAAAAATAAGACTATAATTCCAAGTGAGACAGGGAAGTCAATATTTACTATTTTCTTTTTTAGTCCTTTATAAGCAGAAATAAAATATTCCGAACTTGAGTAGAAAAAAACGGGTAAAGCTAAAATTAAATTCAGGTATCCAAAAAATCTTTTAAAGAAGATATCCGATACATTTATTGATAAGTACTCAGGAAAGCTGAAAAGCATAATATTTCCGAAACAAAATGCTGCAATCCCAAGCTTGTAATAAAGTTTCTTGTTTGATGATTTGTCTCTTTTCTTCTCAAGAATATCAAGCTGTATTTGAGGTTCATATCCGATTGAAGAAATAAGCTGAACCAGTTTTTTCAGGCTTATTTTATGATGATTATACCTTACAGTCAGCTCTTTCTTTAAGAAATCAACTTCCGAATGGCTTATACCTTCATTTAATTTATACAAATTTTCAAGAAGCCAGATGCAGGATGAACAATGCATCTGCGGAATAGTTAGGGTAACAATACTGATTTTTTCATCAATATAGTTATTAAGCTGCTTAATAATGTTTTCATCATCAAGATAATCATATTCTTTTGTTTCGAATTCTTTTGGAGATTTGCCGGGTGATTGTTCGATGAAGTAATAATTACAAAGGTTGCCTTTATTTAGAATTTCATATACAGTTTTGCATCCGTTACAGCAGAAAAGCTTTTCATTTATTGAAATATTTGAATCTTTACATTCTTCACCGCAGTGATAACAATAGTATTTTTCTTCAATATCTTTAGAAATTGACAATTTTTTATCCTAGTACCGAGTATTTTGCAATGGTTCTGTTTGCAGCGGAAAAATATTATTTAAAAAATTAACTAGTTTATTGGGAACAACTGGTAATATAATATTTTTGACTTGATGTTTTTTTCATATATTATGCCATTGAAAAATAAAAATTAGATTTATAAATATTAAGTTTTATATTCATTTTTTATTTTATTTCTCCGAAAATGAAAAGATAGCTGGTTACCGTTCCCGGATCTGAGAATACTAATTTACCCAAAAATCTCTTAATTATTCAAAAAAAGCATAGTCAGAAATATAAATACTTCTGATAAAATTATAATCTTATTCCTACTAAACAGTATAAGTGAATTTTAAAATTCCTGACTTTAAAGTAAGATTAAGATACGATTCATAACCTAATTCAAATTTTTAATTTTTATCTGATAAAAAAGTGACATTATTATATTCATATTTAAAAAAATATTGGAAGCTTTTAATCCTTTCTTTGGTGCTTGCAGCAATCAACCAAGTCTTTTCTTTCCTGGATCCTTATATTTTTAGAATTGTAATTGATAAATATGCAACAAAATTTTCACAATATACAACGGCTGAATTTTTTAAGGGAGTAAGTTTATTATTGGCTGCTGCTGTAGGAGTAGCTTTTGTTTCCCGTGTTGCAAAAAATTTTCAGGATTATTATGTAAATGTAATTACGCAGAGACTGGGAGCAAGAATTTATTCCGATGGTATTGAACATTCACTTAAACTCCCATATTCTGTTTTTGAAGATCAAAGAAGCGGACAAACTTTAAGTGTATTACAAAAGGTCCGAACTGATGTAGAGAAATTAATTTCCGCAGTTATTAATACTCTATTTACATCATTAGTCGGGATAATTTTTGTAACTATTTATTCAATAAGCGTTTACTGGGTTATTGCCCCTGTATTTTTCGCTGCTGTTCCGGTCCTGGGTACGATTAGTTCGGTTTTAAGTAAAAAAATAAAAAGGATACAGCAGGTTATTGTTAGTGAAACAACTGCTCTTGCCGGAACAACAACAGAATCATTAAGAAATATAGAGCTTGTAAAAAGTCTTGGTTTGGGATATCAGGAAATTAACAGACTGAATTCCACTACAGATAAGATTCTTGAACTGGAATTAAAAAAAGTGAAATATATAAGGACACTAAGTTTTATCCAGGGTACTTCGGTAAATTTCTTAAGGACCAGCATTCTTTTTTTAATGTTGTATTTGATTTTTATCCAGGCTATAACTGTCGGTGAATTCTTTTCACTTTTTATTTATTCCTTTTTCATTTTCGGTCCTCTTCAAAGCTTAGGCGATATAATTAATGTTTACAGGGAAGCAGAAGTCTCTTTAAAAAATTTTGAAGATATATTAAAAATTCCGGTTGATTCAAAACCTGCAAAACCGGTCGAACTTGGAGATGTAAGAACACTTGAATTTGTTGATGCCGGATTTAAACATCAGTCAGGTAAAACCAGGGCATTGGAAAATATTTCATTTAAGACTAAAATAGGTGAAACTATTGCATTTGTCGGACCGTCAGGTGCCGGGAAAACTACATTGGTAAAACTCCTTGTCGGATTATATATCCCTCAGCATGGCCAGATATTATATAACGGAATTTCAAGGGAACAGATTGATTTTGATAAATTACGTGAAAGGATTGGTTTTGTAACACAGGATACCCAATTATTCTCCGGAACCATTAGAGAAAATCTTTTATTCGTAAATCCGTCAGCTTCAGATGAAGAATGTCTTGAAGTATTAAATAAAGCAGCAGCAAGAAATTTACTTGCAAGGGCAGACAAAAGTCTGGATACTGTTATCGGGGAAGGAGGAGTTAAAGTTTCAGGAGGAGAAAAGCAAAGGATTTCAATTGCCAGGGCGCTTTTGAGACGGCCAAATATTCTTGTTTTTGATGAAGCCACTTCAGCTCTCGATTCTCTTACCGAAGAAGAAATAAGTGAAACAATAATAGATATCTCGCGGAATAAAGATTTAATCGTAATTCTCATAGCACACCGCCTTTCTACTATTATGCATGCAGATATGATATATGTTTTAGAACGCGGTCATATTGTCGAATCTGGTAAACATGAAGATCTGGTTGAACAAAAAGGATTATATTACGCAATGTGGCGGCAGCAAATCGGGGAAAGGGACGAAAAAAAGGAACCGATCAATACCTGAAGCATTTTGCTTATAAATATATTAAATATTAAATTTCAAATAGATAATGAATAACGGATGCAAAACCGTGTACTGAATTTCAGAATAGCATATAACTTTTAACTGTTTCCTGCATCCGGTATCTGAAAAATTTAGACATCATACCTAATAATGTATAAATACTATCTTATCACTATAATTTTATCATGTTTTATCTTTTCTTCATGCTCAAAAAAAGATAATAGAGAACCACTTATTTACAAAGACCTGGATCTAAAAATGGATAAAATTGCAGAAGGTTATGTTAATTTAGTACTTAATGCCGGATTACAAGATCCTGATGTTGTGGATGCATATTATGGCCCAAAAGAATGGATACCTAAAAAGGATACATCAGTTAAAGGTGATTCTGCAACAATTCAAAATTTATATTCTGACACCGATAAACTTCTAGACAGTCTTGAAAGTTTAAGCAGTGAAAAAGCAAGTGATATCCAGGTTTTGAGATACAAATATTTGTATAAACAACTACTGGCTGTAAAAACAAAACTATTCATGATTGCCGGTGGAAAGCTGTCGTTTGATGAAGAAACAAAAGCATTATATGATGTTGAAGCTCCTCATTTTGATAATGAACATTTTCAAAAGATATTGGATCAGTTAAATGAAATTCTTCCGGGTAAAGGGAACAATATTGAAAAAAGACTGGAAGAATTCAAGAAGCAGTTCATTATACCCAAAGATAAACTATCCGAAGTGTTTAATGCGGCAATAAAAGAAGCGAGACGAAGAACACTTGAACATATAAAACTTCCTGAAAATGAAAGCTTCAAGGTTGAATATGTAACCAATAAACCATGGGGTGCATACAATTGGTATAAAGGGAACAGCTTCAGTATTATCCAGGTTAATACGGATCTTCCTATTTATATAGACCGTGCTATTGATATTGCCTGCCATGAAGGTTACCCTGGTCATCATGTTTATAATACATTAATAGAGGAGCGTCTATATAAAGGATTGGGCTGGGTAGAATTTTCTATATACGCATTATTCAGCCCGCAATCTTTAATTGCAGAAGGTACAGCAAATTACGGGATAGAAGTTGCCTTCCCGGGTCGTTCCAGAATGGCATTTGAAAAAAGTGTCCTTTTCCGGCTGGCAGGTATACCCCCATCTGATGCAGATAAATATTATGAAATTCTGAAATTAACCAAAAAACTTGATTATGCAACAAATGAAGCCGCCAGAAACTACCTCGACGGTAAATGGACAAAAAAAGAAACATTAAATTGGCTTGTAAAATATTCACTAAAAACACCGGCAAATGCGGAAAAAACAATCAGCTTTATTGAGAAATACAGGAGTTATGTAATAAATTATAATCTCGGAAAAGATATAGTTGCCGATTACATTAATAGAGTTGGGGGTGTTTCTGAAAATCCTGAATTAAGATGGAAAATTTTCAAACATATTTTAACAACACCTCAGACGGCATCAAATTTGCAAAAAGGTAAATTAACATATAGAGATATAAATCTTTAAAAATAATTATAAACAAACGAATAAATCTTAATTATAAAAAACCTTTATTTATTTCGATTTTCTTAAACAAAATACCATAAAATATGACAAAAGATTTTTCAATTTATTTTAATCACACCTCAGCAAAATTAAGGTTTAGTTGAAATCTTCGAAACAGCACTTCAAGTTTAATTTGAAATTTTAAGACAGTGTCCAATTTAAACACAGGAATATAGCTTGACAAGAAAAATAACTATAATATTTGCCTGGATATATATTTTATCTTTTGCTTCATTAAAAGCCCAGGTAGTGTATGAACCTTTGGACAATGATGTTTATTCTTTTTTGGATAGACTGAGTAATAAAGGAGTTATTGAATTTGATGATCTTGTAAAGCCGTTATCAAGAAAATACATAGCAGAAAAAATATTAGAGGCTGAAGATAACATTCTGATGCTTAACAGTCTGGAAAAGGAAGAACTTGAATATTACAAAAAGGATTACTTCCTGGAAATGGAGGGTTTTGATAAAAAGAATAATGACAAAAAATTCCTGAGTATCTTTGAGAAAGATAGTGCAGACAGATTCAGAGTATTTTCATACAGTGATAAAACTTTTAAATTCAATGTTAGTCCGGAACTAGGATACCAGATGAGCTTCCCCGGTAGAAACAGAAATATTCATTCATGGATGGGGATTTCGGCTTACGGATATTTTTCAAATAACATCGGGATAAGCATGGGTTTCAGAACAAATAATGAACACGGTACAAGTATAGATGTTAAAAAGAATTTTACACCTGAGACCGGGGTTATTCCTGTCGTTTACTATCCCGGTAATGACATTGATTATAGCGAGGTTACAACTTCTGTATCATTCGACTGGGATTGGGGAAGTGCTGTAATAGCAAAAGATTTTATGGAGTATGGTTATGCAAAAAGCGGAAATATTGTCTTATCAAACAAAGCTCCTTCGTTCCCGTTTATAAAACTCCAGCTGAACCCGGTTGACTGGTTTAAATTTTATTATTTCCATGCCTTTCTCTCATCAAATGTAATTGATTCTGCAAAGCTTGAACAATATAAAAGAGATATTTATATAAACAAATATTTTGCATGGCACTCATTTGTTTTTACTCCTACAAAAGGTCTCGACATTTCCATTGGTGAATCAGTTGTGTATAGTGATAAACTTGAGTTTGTTTATCTTATGCCGTTTATGTTTTACTATTATGCGGATGATTTCCTGAGCAACAGACATAATAAACCCGGGGATGCAAATTCACAAATATTTTTTTCTGTTAGTTCAAGAGACCATATTAAGAATACACATTTATACGGAACACTTTTTATTGACGAATTAACTCTACAGGGGCTTAACGGAACATTGTTTGTTGATGGTCAGACTCTAATCAATTCAGTTAATAACAAAGATTTAAGAACACAGCTAGGTTATACGTTAGGTTTATCATCGGTTGATATTCCGTTTAACAACCTCTCTTTTACTGCAGAATATACAAGGATAAATCCTTTTGTATACGGGCATCACGATCCAGCACAAACTTATGCTAATTCATCTTATTCAATGGGTGATTGGATTGGACAGAATTCGGATCTTTTATATCTTGAACTTAACTATAGATTTTTACGCGGTTTTCAAGCAACAGCCTGGGGAGAATATATAAGGAAGGGGAGTAATGATTACAGCGGCGAATATATAAATCCGCAGCCTTCTTTTTTATTTGGTTTGAAAAATTACTATAAATATATCGGGCTTGATTTCAAATATGAGTTAATTCATGAATTAAATTTTGAAACCAGGTTCCGTGTAAACCTTGAATCTCACAAGCAAAAAGACGGAAGTTATAAAGACAGCCAGGTTAATGAATTTTCATTCTCGCTCTCTTATGGTTTATAATAATCACATATGATATTATTATCCACTAATAGAATATCTTACCATATCTATATAAAATTACACACTTTTCTTAAATCAGATATTTAATTTTATTTCAGCTTAAAAAAGTTTTTATATACTTTATTATAACCAAATCTTACATTGTGTTTTAGTTATTGTTTAATCCATTAAGCAAATATTTTTTAAAATTAGCATATTAATTATTGAATTTTTTTTTAATTTCTTTATATGAAAATATTTTAACATTTATCAGAACATTATATTTATGCAGAAGCTCGGTTAATGAAAAGTAAATTTAAAATTCACAAATAGCATAAAAGAAAGCATTATGAAAATAAATTACCTCATCCCAATCTTGCTTATTTTATTTACCGTCAGCTTATTTTCCCAGACTAAAAAGCCCAAGTATTATCATCCTTTTTCAGGTGCACTTGGAATTTCTGCAGAGGGAGGAATCACAATATCAAGAACCGATTATTTAAATTCCGATTTAGGTTATATGGCCAAAGGATCTTTTGAATATTTTTTTCCTTCTTCAACTCCCAGTGCTTTTGGTTTAAAATTTATGGGCGGCCTGGGAACTATTGCCGGTAATAACGGCGGAAGACCGATCAGAACTAACGCAAACAGCTTCGTTACAAATCTGTATATGTTCGGTGGAGGAATTGAATATACATTGAACCTCGGTTCACTGAATCCTTATTTACTTGCCGGGGGTTATTATGTTTCTTTCAATCCGCAGGATAAATCTGGAAATAAACTTCCCAGGAATGCTGTTGCGGCTTATAAAACAAATGAACCAAACTATACTGGCGAAATAGGAATTAAATATTCTTTATCTAAATATTTTTCTGTTGATTTGGCAGGAGCGGCTTATATAAGCCCAAATGATAATCTGGATGATATAGTAGCCGGGAATGCTAATGATATTTATTTTTCAATAACAGCGGGAATAACCTTTTTCGTTCAGCCGATAAGAGATAGTGATAATGATGGTGTGGACAATTCTGAAGATATGTGTCCAAATACTCCTCCGGGTGTAAAAGTAGATGTGTTCGGCTGTCCAATCGATTCGGATCATGACGGTGTTCCGGATTATCTGGACAAATGCCCAAACACACCGCTGAAAGTTGCTGTTGATTCAAGCGGCTGCCCAATCGATTCGGATCATGATGGCGTTCCGGATTACCTTGATATGTGCCCAAATACACCGCGAATTGCTAAGGTAAATGAAAGCGGCTGCCCAATCGATTCAGATCATGATGGCGTTCCCGACTATGAAGATAATTGTCCGAATACACCGCCGGGAACAAAGGTCGATACATTAGGCTGTCCGATTGTTAGCTTGGCACCTGCACAAAGCCAATTAAATAAAGTTATTTTAAATGTAAATACAAATTTTAAATTCAGGAGTACTAAACTGACTCCCAATGCTGAAAAGCTCCTTTCAAAGCTTGCAGATATGATGAGAGATAATCCGCAAACAAAATGGAAAATCACAGGATACACTGATAATATCGGCTCAAAAAAAATAAATAAGAAAATTTCTCTCGAACGTGCGAGCTCAGTTTTTATTTATTTACTTTCACAAGGATTAAACAAAGACCGTTTCGAAGTTTATGGAGCGGGGGAAGAAAATCCGATCGGGAATAACAAACTCGAATTCGGAAGAATTTTAAACAGGCGCGTGGAAATTGTAAAACAGAATTATGTTGAACCGCCAAAAACAAAAAAGATAATAACTCTTTTTGATACTAGCGGTTATAATAGTTCGGAAGACCACATTGCTGATAACACAATTTTTACCGATGGAAATATTTATGCAATCCAGATTTCTTCATGGAAAACGGAAAGAAAAGCTAATAAGGAAGTGAAAAGATATAAAGGTAAAGGATACAATGCTTTTATATTTAAATATGAATCGCCTGATAAAAATGAAACCCGGTATCGTGTTCGAATCGGCTACTTCCATTCTCTTGAAGATGCAAATACATATATTGAAGAAAAATTCGGACCTTGAACAGATGAGAAAAAATATTTCCGGACATACTATACCCCAAAAATATAAAAAGTTTTTTTGGGATGTGGATTTTAATATGCTTGATTTGGTGAAGCATAGAAAATTTATTTTGTAAAGATTTCTTAATTATGGAACCTTTGATACATTTAAATGGATTTTTAAGACATTCGATAGTGAAGAGGTTAAAGAGTTAATTGATAAAAAAGGAATATATTCTCTTTCAAGAAATAGTTTTTATTTCTGAAATAAAATAGTAAAAGAAAAAAGACTTTGGAAAAAGAGCTGAAGTTATCTATCCTGGATAAAAAAAGAAGGGAATTATTACCCCTGTTAAAAGAATTTAAAGATAAATTCTATCTCGCAGGTGGAACTGCATTAGCTTAGCAGCTGGGACATAGAAAGAGTAATGACTTCGATTTCTTTTCTTTTTGCTGAAAGATTATAGTCTTGAAGAAATCCTCAAACTTTGTGAAAAAAAATATACCGGATTTGAGAAATCCGTATATCTCAAAGCTTTACTAAGTTATGATGACATTGAAATCACACCAATTCAGTATTTTCAAGGAAAAGAAAAAAAACCGGAGGAAATTTTCTCTTTTATAGAAAAAAAGACTAATCTTTTTCTATCCGGCAGTTAAGTTGAAATGATTCCTGCGATCTCTTATTTTTTCTGCTAACTTTTATTATTTTGGTACTATGCGTAGATATTTTATAGTACTCATCCTTTTGTCGATGCTGTTCCCTTACAGCAGATTATCTGCCCAGCTTGATAATATGACTCAGGAGGAGATGAAAAAAAAAGCTGAACAAATGGGATTCTCTCTCGAAGATTATCTAAAGCTTCAGCAGCAGCTGCAAAATTCACAATTGCAACCAAGTCATCAAACAGCCAATCAATCAAAAGAAGAAGAAAAATCAACTAAGCCGAAGATCATTATACCTGTTAATAAACCTTTAGATACATATTATGTTCCTGCATTTAAAGGAAGACAACATGCAGATAGTCTGCCGGCTTTCGGATATAATATTTTTTCAACCTCTCCAACAGGATTTGAGAGTTCATTAAATGTTCCGGTTCCTACCGATTATATTGTCGGTCCGGGAGATGAAATTGTTCTTACCCTGTGGGGTGAAACCCAGCTTGAAAGGACATTAACAGTCAGCAAGGAAGGAAATATTTATATTCCCGATGTGGGTCTCATCAATGTAAACGGGCTAAGTATTCAGGCATTAAAACAAAAGCTGTTTAACATATTATCTAAGACTTATTCGTCTTTAAATCCGGGGTCAGGCGGGGAAGCAAAAACCAACCTGGATGTTTCTACCGGAATTTTAAGAACAATTAAAGTATATGTATTAGGTGAGGTTAATAAACCAGGGGGATATACTCTTCCTTCACTCTCAACTTCTTTTACTGCTCTTTACTATTCAGGAGGCCCCACTTTAAATGGTTCATTAAGAAATATAAAAATTATTCGTAACGGACAGACTATTTCAGTTATAGATCTCTATAGTTATCTGACCAAAGGAGATAAAACAAAAGATGTAAACCTTCAAGACGGAGATATCATATTTATACCACCGGCCGGCGAAAGAGTCGCATTATCAGGCGAAGTATTCCGCCCTGCAATTTACGAATTAAAAAAAGATGATCATTTGAGTGATCTGTTAACTTATGCGGGAGGATTGAACTATAATGCATACTTTGAAAGAGTACATATTGAAAGGATCATTCCTTTTAATCAGCGTAAGGAATTCATTAATAATGTAATGGACGTTGATCTGAATTTTAATACGGTTGATGATTTAAGGAACAGTAATTACAGCTTAGCTGATGGTGATGTTATAAATATTTTGAAAATTAATAATAAACCGGAAAACAGGGTAACTATCCGTGGTAAAGTAAGGAAACCGGGTGTTTATGAATTGACTTCCAACCTGATGACAGTACGCGATCTAATTTATAGAGCAGACAGCTTATCACCCGATGCATTTAAGGAAAAAGCAATTCTTACAAGAACTTTAACAAATGAGAAACAGGAAATAATTAATTTCAATTTAAATAAGGCCCTTGCAGGTGTTCCTTCTGACAATCTTGTATTAAAGAACAGGGATAAAATAGAAATTTATAGTATTGAAAGATTTTTCCCTTCAAGGACGGTTGAAATAGCGGGCGCTGTAAAAAATCCGGGAATATTTAAGCGGTATCAAAATATGACCTTAACCGATCTTATTATTTTAGCCGGGGGTCTAAGTGATTCCGCCACAACAAAAGATATTGAAGTTACGAGGATGGATACTGCTCATCCGACAATCTATGCTGAAAAGTTTCTTGTCTCTTTACCTGAAAACTACTGGGATAATAATTTAGGTAAAAACTTTTATCTTAAAGATTATGACCGTGTTTTGATCAGGCGAAATCCGACAAAAACTTTTAACCAAACGATTTCAATTTCGGGAGAAGTTCAGTTCCCGGGCTCTTATACTCTTTTATATGAAGGAGAAAAGATTTATGACCTTATAAAGAGAGCGGGCAAATTTAAATCAACAGCATATACAGCAGGGATGTACGTATACAGAAGAAATCCTCTTTTTACCAGCACACAAAAATATATAATACCCGATACAGTAAAAAGCAGACTTAAAGATGTGCCTATTTACGACAAGGATATCTTCAACCGTGAATACTCAAACCGGATACCGATTTTATGGGATGATATACTTGAGGATACAAACTCAATATATAATATTCCTTTAGAACCGGGAGACTCCCTTATAGTACCTAAAAATCCGAATATTGTTTATGTAGTTGGTGAAGTGGGAATTCCTTCTTCAGTACCATACAAAAAAGGGGGTAGTTTAAAATATTATGTTAACCAAGCAGGAGGATATACCGAAAATTCTGGTAAAGGTTATGAGATAGTTATTCTGCCTAACGGTAAAAAATGGAATCCTTCTTCATGGTTTTTTATACCGGATCCCGAAATCCTGTCCGGGTCGACCATTATAGTTCCAACATTAATAGAATCGGAATCGAAGTTCTGGCCTATTGTAAGGGATATGGCCGCAGTAGTAACCTCAACAGCAGTATTGATATTAACGGTGAATAATCTAACGAAATGATTAGCTCCGCATATTGAAAAAATTTTAAAACTAAAAAAATAGTGATATACAAAGATTTCTACATGCTGTAATTTTTTTAATGAATAAACATCGTAGATGTTTAATTTTTGTAGATCTAGAATAAAAAATATACCAGGATCCTCGTAGAGGATCTAAAAAACTTTAATACAACAAAATGAATAAAGATCTGAAAGACATAATAGGGAGATCATTTTGAAGCCGGGGGTATTTACTCAATTATATATACATTTAGTTTTTTCTCCAAAATATAAAGAGAGATTACTATTTAATAAAATTAGAAATGAAGTATTCAGCTATATAAGTGGCATTATTACAAATCGTAAACATAAGTCTATTATAATAAATGGTATGCCGGATCATGTACATATACTATATGGTTTAAATCCGAACGATAGCATCTCGGATTTGGTCGGATGTATAAAAAGTGAATCATCTAAATTCATAAATTCAAAGAATTGGTTTCGCGGTAATTTTCATTGGCAAGATGGTTATGGAGCATTCTCATACGGAAGATCTCAGTTAAACAATATTTATAATTATATAGTAAAACAAGAACAACATCATAAAAAACGATCTTTTCGTGAAGAGTATACTGAATTTTTAAATAAATATGATGTGATGTATCATGAAAAATATCTATTTGAATTTTTTGATTTACCTGAAGTAATTGAATAGAATTTTTATAAATCCTCTACGAGGATTTGATATGTAGATGTTGGTATATTAGACTACAAAAATAGAACCTCTACGAGGTTCCAGATCAAAATTAAGTATACAACAAACTCTATTAGTGAATAAACATCGTAGATGTTTAATTTTTGTAGAAGAGACAGATTAAACATAGTAGGATCCTCGTAGAGGATCAATTATATAAAACTTGTTTGAAAAGATTACAAACAATTAAATCTCAATAGTATTTGCCAATGCCGGATCAATCAAATACACCCAAAAGACAAAAGCTCTCTGCGGAAGAAGAGTTCCGCAAAACTGTAAGTGCGGCAAGGCCACATTTTCTGAAACTGAAAGAGAATAAATGGAAATTTTTCTGGATAAACCTTTCAATAGCTGTCTTTACATTAGTAATTTTATTCTTGGTTGTGCCTCTGTATTATGAAAGCACCGTAACTATACTGCCGGATTATGGAAACAAGAATACAAGCCTTGGTCAATTAAGTGATCTGGCGGCTATAGCCGGCGTTAAAGTTGGCGAAGGTGCTCCGACCGAGATATACCAGGCACTGGTTACGAGTGAATCTGTTTTAGGACCCGTCATCTATAAAAATTATTTAACAAAAGAGTTTAAAGACTCTGTTAATCTGATTCAATATTTTGAAATTGAACCGGACAACAGCCTCCCTCCTGAACTTCAGAAAAGAAAAATGTTCATCAAGGCTTATGACAGATTATCAAAAGGGCATCTTTCAACAGACCTCGACCGGATAACCAAAGTATTGAACATTAAAGTAACAATGCCTGAATCAGATCTTTCTGCATTGGTCGCAAACAATATTGTTGAATCCCTGGATCATTATATCAGGACAAAAAGAAAATCCTATGCGTCCGAACAAAGATTTTACATTGAAAAGAGACTCCTGCAGGTAAAGGATTCGTTAACAGCTGCAGAAAACAAGCTGAAAAATTTCAGGGAAGAGAACAGGCTTGTAGCTTCACCTGCACTGCTCCTTGAACAGGGAAGACTGATGAGAAATGTAGATATTCAGCAGACCGTATACATCGAATTAAACAAACAGCTTGAGATTGCTAAAATAGACGAGATAAAAGAGACACCGGTACTTAACATTAAAGAACTGGCAAAAGATCCCGTAATAAAAGCAGGTCCGAAAAGAGGAATAATTTTTGTTATTATAGTGTTTACTTCTGTATTATTAAGCAGTCTGTATTTCATGTTCCGTGATGAATTAAAGAAATATTACATGATAGTAAAAGGGAAAGAGGATTAAATAATTAAAGTATGGGGGAGAAAAAGATTTCCGGCAGAATTTCATTAACACTCCTTCTATTTTCTAAAATAATAATTACACAATAGATTTGAAAAAAGTTATTAATCTATCGAACTATTGTCCTTAAAATGTCAGTTTGGCATATCACTTTTAGAAGGCCGTTTAAAGGCCGTCAGATAACTGGTAGATAACCGTTTGATAGCCTTTTGTAATTTAATTGTGAATTCAGTCAGAAAATTAACATTTTAAAAATGTTGAAAAATCCAGCCGGACATAATGACAGACAGCTAAATCCTTGCATTAATTTAGTTTTTGCCGGATTACTTATATTATGATTAATTCTTATTTTAAACAGTAAATTAATCTGTAAAGTGCCAGTCACCTTTGAGATGACTGGCACATACAATCCAATTAATAATTCAAAGCAAATGTCTGGTAAAAGAATCCTGTTAACTAATTTATTTTCTTTAAGCGGGATACAGCTGGTAAATTATATTCTGCCTGTCTTAGTCGTTCCATATGTTGTCAGGATAATCGGCCCCGATTATTACGGGCTTGTTAATTTCGCTCAGGCATTTGTACTTTATTTCGTTTTGATTGTTAACTACGGATTTGATTTCAGCGCAACACGTGAAATTGCCGTTAACAGGGATAACAAAGAAAATCTATCAAACATTTTTTCTTCCGTAATGCTCGCCAAAGCGGTGTTGTTTTTTATCTCGCTACTGGTTTTTATACCGATAATATTTTTCGTTCCGAAATTTAATAAGGATATCGAACTATTTACTTTCCCATACTTAATAATCATTGGAAACATTTTTCTTCCTATCTGGCTCTTCCAGGGATTGGAAAGATTAGCACGCTTATCCGTTTTTAATTTTATTATAAAAATGATGTATGCTGTTTCGATTTTCCTGTTTATTAAGGAAAGAGAAGATTATTTGTTAATACCATTAATATTATCCATAGCACAAATATTTGTCGGAACGGCAGCGTTTATTTATTCCACTAAAGTTTTTCAAATAAACCTCCTATTTCCCGGTATCAAAGCTATAAAAAAAACATTCAAAGACGGCTGGAATTTATTTCTTTCAAATGTTTCAATTAACTTATATACGACAAGCAACATTGTCATTCTCGGCTTGTTCAGCACAAATTTAAGTGTGGGATATTTTGCCGCATCGAGTAAAGTTATAAGTATCATTCAAGCTCTGCTGCTAAGTCCAATGAATCAGGCTTTCTTTCCAAGAATAAGCAGTGTTATTAATTATTCAAAAGCAGAAGGAATTAATCTGTTAAAAAAATTAACCCTTGCGGTTGGAGTGATACTATTTATTACTTCACTATTAATTTATATTTTTTCCGATTTAATAATAAATATAATCTTCGGAAGTAAATTCACGGATGCTGCAATCACCCTCAGGATAATGGCGTTTCTGCCGCTGATTATCGGGTTGAGCAACGTGTTCGGCGTCCAGGGAATGATAAATTTAAAAATGGATAAGCAGTTTTTAATTTTAACATTTGCCGGGGCTTTAATCAGCATTACATTGAATTTAATACTTGTTCCTCTTTATTTTGAAAACGGGACTGCTGTCTCCTGGCTGATAACTGAAATTTTTATAACAACATCGTTCTTTATTCTTTTATTAAGAAAAAAAATAAATCTTTTTGATTGGAAATTTTTTAGAGAATATTTGTCCGGTTTAAATAGCCGGTTTTTTCATTGAAATAAAGTGATGGATAAATAAACATCGTAGATGTTTTATTATTGTTAGACAAAAAACGAAAGCAGGATTCTCGTAAGGGATCTTATAAGATTTTAATTATATTTTGCAGAACAAATCTTATAGAAATAGCTGCAAAGGTAGTTTATATATTGCGCATGTAGAAATTAACCGCAGAGGGAGCAGAGTTACACATTGAGATAACAAAAAATGGTTGACTCTGATTACTCCGTGTTTTCTCTAATTACTCCGAGGTAATTATACTTTGCTAATCTTTTATTACTCTACGGGAATTTGTCAAGTTTGATAAGCAAAGAATAATAACTGATTCCCTGGTGATTCCTGAACTAACGTAACAAATTGAATTGAACAGTTGCACAGGTATTTATGTATGATTATTTAATTGTAGGAGCAGGATTTTCCGGTTCGGTATTTGCGGAAAGGATAGCGAGCCAGCTCAACAAAGAAGTGCTCGTCGTTGAAAAAAGAAGTCATATTGCCGGTAATGCATTTGATTATTACAATGAGGATAAGATACTGGTACATAAATACGGCCCCCACTGGTTTCACACGAATAATAAGAAAGTTTTCGAATATTTATCCCGGTTTACTGAATGGCGTTTCCATGAGCACAGGATTAAATCATGTATTAACGGGAAATTGTACCCGTTCCCAATAAACAGGGATACTATCAATATGCTTTACAACTTGAATTTGAGAACAAGCAAAGAAGTCCAGGCATACTACAATTCCGTAAGAAAAGAGATTAAAAACATAAGGAATTCGGAAGAGATGGTTTTAAGCCTGGTTGGTGAAGACTTATTTAACAAATTTTATAAAGGATATACATTTAAACACTGGGGAATTGAAGCAAGGGAACTTGCACCAGGCGTTACAGCAAGGATTCCGGTAAGGACAAACAGGGACGACCGGTATTTTACAGATATATACCAGGGAATACCGAAGAACGGTTATACGGAAATGTTCAACAGGATGCTAAACAATAAAAATATCACAGTTATGCTGAATACGGATTATAAGGATATTGCAGATTCAATTAAGTTTAATAAAATCATATATACCGGTCCGATCGATGAATTCTTCGGGTACACATTTGGCAAGCTGCCGTACAGGTCATTAAGGTTCGAGCATGAAACCCTGGAACAGGAATGCTACCAGGAATGCCAGCAGGTTAACTACCCGAATGATCATGCATTCACCCGGATTGTTGAATGGAAGCATGCGACAGGACAAAAGCATCCCAAAACAACGATAACCCGTGAATACCCGCTGCGGGCTGAAAACGGGATGGATAAATATTACCCCATCCCCAGGGATGAAAATACTGAATTATATAATAAGTATAAGGCTGAAGGAGATAAACTAAAGTTCGTTATTTTTTGTGGGAGACTCGCAGATTACAAGTACTATAATATGGACCAGGTAACGGCGAGGGCGCTAAGTATTTTTGAAAAAATGATAATAAATTAATAATGATAAAAGAAGCTAGGAAACAACTATTACCTGAAGATTACTTAGATGAATATTCTCCTATGAATAAAGCAGATCTAATTTTACAAATTTCTGGAAATGGACAAGGATTAGTAAAAAATATTTTTTTTAATGTGTTAAAAAAAATATTTTATATAGATTTTCAATTAATTATCGACTTTTTAAAGATTAAAAAATACTTAAAAATGATTAACTCAAAAAATGGCAATCGATTTGAAAGAGTAATTTTATTTTTAAGAGAATTCTATAGCAATGATCATTTAAGGTATCAAGAGTATCCTTTTCTCGCTGTATGTTTAAATAGAAATGATATAAATAAAAAATCAATAGTTGATTTGGGGGGAGCACATTCGATATCAACCTTTATTCCTATTCTACTAGACATAAAATATGAAAAAATAATTTCTATTGATGTATTAAATACAAATAACAGTTCAAAATTTAATATTATATATAAAAAGGGTAATTTTATTGATACCGGATTGTTAAGCAATTCAGTCGATTTAGTAACAATAATATCTACCCTTGAACATGTTGGTTTAGGTAGATATGGTGATTTTCCCGATAAAGATGGTGATATAAAAACTATGGAGGAAATAAAAAGAATTTTAAAAGTTGGAGGACATTGTGTCTTGACAATACCCTATGGATATCCTACAGTAATTTATAATTCCAATAGGATATATGATGATGGTAGATTAGAAAAACTGTTGCATGGATTTCAAATTATATATAAAGAATATTCTTATGAAGGTGAACTTGTTGACAAATCTGCTGTTAAAGATATTAAGCCTAAAAATATATTTAATAAATTTTATAATAATATTGATTTTGATAAAAGAACCTTTGATTCTCCAGCAGGAATAATGCTTTTATTAAAAAAAACTAATTAAAATGCAAGAGTTACCTTTAGTTACAATAATAATACCCACATACAATAGAAAACAGAAGTTAATAGAAGCAATTAAGAGCGCTCTATCCCAGAAATATGCAAACCTTGAAATAGTAGTTTCTGATGATTGTTCAAATGATGGAACAATTGAAGTAATTAAGAATTTTCTTGGAAATCCGAAAATAAAATATTATAGGAATGCAAAAAATTTAAAATTTGCTGGAAACCATAGAAAGGCAATTTTAGATTACGCTCAAGGACAATATTGTATTATTTTATCAGACGATGATAAATTCTTAGACAACAATTATATATTGTCCGCAGTTAATTTTATTAAAAAACATGAAAATATTTCGTTTGTCGGTTCAAACTATGAAGAAAACAATAATTCAAATAATGATAAAAAGTTGATTATATCTAAACTTCATGAAATAACAAATGGAATCGATTTTTTACTAAAGAGATTAAATTCAAAGGTAGGTGGTATTTTTATTGGAACTGCAGTATTTGATAGAAATAAAGCACTAAAAGTAAATCCTTTTAATGTTGAAGCACCTTTTGTTGACGGAGAATTTATAGATAAGTTAGCATTAACAGGAAGTGTAGGATACATTAAAACTACATCAATTTCTTATAATATTCATGATAATAATTGGAGCAGAAATAATGGAATTAAATATTAATGAAAGGATTAAAGAATTTGATTGCGCTGATCGCGTGGTTAAATTCGCTAATGAAATAGGTATTTTTAATAAAAAGATTAGTGAATATAGAAATACTTATTATAAATTGGTAGCCTTAAAGATCTATAAGGAGGTTCTATATAGAAAACCCTTCAATTTGAAATTATTCCTCATGTCAAAAAAGATCATAAAAGAAAAATCTGGAAAAGATTATCTTTTTTTATTGATTATTGTTGCTTTCAAAAAATTTCTTTTCAAGAAATAATCATTATAAAAATATAGAAACTAAAATATGCAATCCGAAATTCAAGAAATATCATTTAATCGAATTTGGGATAACTATTATTTAAAGGTTGTTATATTAATAATAATTTTAATTCTACCCACACTTTTTTCTCAAATAAAAGGATTTACTGCTGAAAGTTATATTACTGGAGTTAAAGTAGCAGAATATGGTTCACTTAAGGGGAAAATATTATTTTCCATACTTTTTCTAATCTGTATCTATTTCTGGTTCGTATTTAAATACAAATTGGTTTGGTCCAAGTATGTTTATTTTTTCATTCTTTATTTGTGTCTTGGACTTTTGTATTCTCAATATACATATCTGGTTTTTAGAGGACTTTTTGTCGCAATTACCTCGCTAATAATGTGGAATTTATTTGCTCAATCCCTAACAAAAGATTTTCAACCACTAAAATTAATCAATTCAATATCATTAGTATTCCTTTGCTTCGGCTTTTTGGAACTTTTTCTTTGGGCAATAAATCCAAAGTTTTATTATTTAAATGGTTATATGGCAAATTATATTGGATATCTGCTTCAGCCGAACTTATTAGCAAAGCTGCTTTGTATAGCTTTTACTTTAAGATATTTTAAAATTCACTTCTGCGGAAAAACAATAATAGATATTTTAATTCTTTTTTCTCTAGGAACACTTATAATTTTAACAGGTTCAAGAACATCCGTGATAGCAATTTTTGTAAGCATAGTTTTCATTCACTTTTTCTTTTTTACCAAAAAAATTAAAGACAAGATAAGAATTGTCTCCATCGCATTTGTTATTTTGGCATTTTCATATATTTCATTCTCTAGTTTTTTTTATAAGGAAGGATATAAAGATTTTTTGTTGGGGTCAACTTTAGTTGGAAGATATGATGTTTGGAATGAACTGTTACCGATTATGTTAAAAAACTTTTGGTTTGGTTCTGGGATTAATTCATTTTGGAATGCTGATTTATATTCCTATTTCAAATTTGACATTTCTGGTATCCATAATGGCTATTTACAAGTCTTTCAAGATACTGGTCTTGTTGGATTTATTTTATTAGTTCTGATTTTAAGCCCAATTTTAAAAAGCTTAAAAGTCAAAATTGATATTCTGGAGTACAAAATCTTACGAATTTCATTAATCGCTTTGTGGATTTATTTTCTAATAGTAAATTTTACAGAGGGTGATTTGGGATTATATAGATCTTCCTTATGGGCTGTATTAATGACTATTTCACTTGTATGGTACCATATAAGTAAATTTTACACTGATAATTATGGCTAATATTTCAACAATAATAAATACTCATAATGAAATGCATCTGTTAAAAGCATGCCTCGAATCAGTTGTAGACATTTCTGATGAAATTATTGTCGGAGACATGATGAGTACTGATGGCAGTGCAGAGTTAGCTGAAAGATTTGGTTGCAAAGTAATTCGATATCCAAAAAGAGAAATAGTGGAAGAAACTTTGCTTGAAAGGATTGGCCACACTTCGAATGATTGGATTTTAATGTTCAATCCCGATAACAGACTTCCGGATATTACAGCAAAACGTTTAAGACAGATTGTTGCAAATGATGAAGCCGATGTTGTTGAATTTTATTATAAAATAAAAGTATTTGGAACTTATGTAAAACATGGTCACGATTCAGGTGGCTATCATGTAAGATTTTTTAAAAAGTCAGTTTTTTTATCTGGTGAACTACCGGAAGTTAAAATACATTCTATGGTTATTGAGCCTCTAAGAAAAAATACAAATCGATGGTTAAAACTTGATAGAAAATATTATATTGAACATCTGGCGTATGATAATATTTTCAGATGTATTGAGCAGCATTTTAAATATGCAAGAGTTGAAGCAGAAGAGAGGTTTCAGAGGGGTGAAAGATATAATTTTTATAAAATGTCAAAAGAATTTATCAGGAAATTTTTATTAGATTTTGTCTATAGGCCAGCTTTCCTTAGCGGAATGGGAGCTGTAATATATTCATTTATTTCTGAACTTATGATTTTTCAGATTCATTTTTTACTTTGGGAAAAAATGAACGACATTCATAAACTTGGAAATAATAATCAAAAAAAATCTTATTAATGAGAAAAGACTATTCATTTGGTATACAATTGGGTTGTTTCAATCGGCCGGCAGAAGGATGGTATAATACAGATATCACTCCTCATATCCTTATTAGCAGAATTTATGGATTACCATTATTACTTAAATTACTTGGTCTAATCTCAGATGTCAGATATATTGAACATAAAGAGGGAGTTTTTAATAATGTACATTATTTAAATGTATTAAATAAATTACCATATAAAGATGCTTCAGTAAATGCTTACTTCTCTTCACATTTATTAGAACATATACATATTGATAAAACAAGAGTTCTGTTAAAAGAAATTTATAGGACACTTAAAAAGGGAGGGTATTTAAGACTTGTTCTTCCTGATCTTGAATATGCATTATCTCTATTTGATAATAGAAATCCGGAACCTTTTCTAAATATTATTTTTGAAAATCAAACCAAGTCTCTAGCAAAAAATCAACATAAATGGATGTTTACTTTTCCTTATATGAGTGATCTTTTATCGGAAGCCGGATTTCAAAAAATCTGGAAATGTGAATATAAAAAATCAAGTTATCATCCATTTATTGAATTAGATAATAGGCAGGAGAACAGTTTTTACATTGAAGCTCAAAAGTGACAAATGCAAACCTTTCCTAAAATATCTATTATAACTCCGTCATTAAATCAAGGAAAATTCATTGAAAAAACTATATTAAGTGTAATCAATCAGAATTATCCTGATCTGGAATATATAATCATAGATGGTGGTTCAATTGATAATACGGTTGATATAATTAAAAAATATGAAAAATATTTGTCCTATTGGATTAGTGAAAAAGATTCAGGTCAATCGAACGCAATAAATAAAGGATTAAAAAAATCCAGTGGCGAATTAATTGCTTGGATAAATTCTGACGACTTTTATTGTGAAAATGTTTTTACCAAAATTGCAGAATATTTTGAACTTAATAAAAATGTCAACTGGTTATATGGAAATACTTTTTTTATTAACGAAAAGGGGGAAATGATTAATTATAAAAAGCCCCTAAAGTTTAATAAATTTGTACTAAGATATGGAAGTTTCTCATTTAATCAACCAGGGGTTTTTCTACGCAGAAAAATAATTGAGGATATTGGATTTTTAAGAGAAGATTTTCATACTATAATGGACCAGGAATGGTTTTGCAGAATAGCAGATATATATAAACCTTCCTATCTTGATATTGATATCGCAAAGTTTCGGTGGCATAGTTCTGGGAAATCTTCATCTGACAAAAATTCTGAACATTATAGGAGGCTAAAACAGGAAAGACAATTTATTTTTCACAAGTATTTACCAGGTCTTTCATTTATTTATGATAAATATCCTGCTATTTTTTTTATTGTACTAAATTTCTTTTCAAGAATTATTAAATCATACTATCGATTATTAAGGGAGTGCAGATGGAGAAGAAACCGAGACTCTTAATATATGCTGTAACCTGGAATGAAAAGAGGAATCTTTTATTTTCCAAACGCTTGACTGAATATTTTGAAGTAATGATATTAACTTCATTTAAAGGGGATAAAAATTTTTTTGCTCAGATTAAACCGGTAAAAGTCTTTCAAATTAAATACCGGTTTAAAAATAAATATAAGTCTATCTTTCTCTAATAAATTCAAGATACTATCTGCAGGAATATAATCCCGATTATGTACTAACAGCAGAAATCCACATTCGTTTTCTTCATATCAATCAGCAAAATTATCAAAGAAATTTAACTATAAACCTGTTGTTTTCAACTGGGAGAACGCTTCTTCCATGCCTGAGGTTTTTCATTTCAAAATTTATTCGGAAGAAAGTACTCGCCCGGGCCAGTTATCTTTTAGCAGGAACCCTTCTAGCTAAAAACTATCTACTAAAAAAAGGAGCTGACACCGGAAATGTATTTATCAATCCAGAATCGGGTTACGATGAAAAGACTCTTTACAATTGAGGGGGATAATCTACGCAAAGAATGGGGCATGGAACCTGATGATGTAATTGTTCTTTATGCAGGCAGGTTTGCGAAAGAAAAAGGAATTAAATATATATTAAGCGCTGCAAAAAAAATAGAATCTGCTAATCCGAAAATTAAATTTGTTTTTGTAGGAAAAGGTGAGCTTGAGAACAAGATAAAAATATTTGATTCGCAAAATTTATATTTCAGGGGATATTACGATTTTACAGATATGGGAAAGGTGCTCCGGATCGTGCAACATTTTTATTTATCCCAGTTTATCTACAAAAAACCGCTCTAAACAGTTCAATTATTCCGTTATAGAAGCACAGGCTTGCGGCAAACCGGTAATAATTTCTGATTCCGGAAATTTGACACAGGTTCGTCAATGATGGCGTTAACGGAAGCATTATTAAAGGAAGGTGACGAACAAACCTTAACTGAAAAAATACTTATTATGGTGCGACAAGCTGCAGATAGACAGGGAAATTAATGAGATTTCCGCTTCCAGGTTTTCCGGCAGAAATATTGCTTTAAACTACAAAAAAATTCTAATCGATAATGATCATTCACTTTTGAATGATTGGTTCTAATATTGTTTGTTTGAACATGGGATATACTTATTCAAAAAAAAATGTAATTCTGGCGCAGATACTGGAGAAAGTTGTTTTTTACATTTATAAAGCCTTCAGCTTTCGCAAATCCAAACCCGGTCTGCCGGATGAAAACCAAAAAATCCTGATAATAGAACCTTTTCAGATGGCAGATATTGCATCTCTATCAGTTATGATCGGACCTCTTAAAAATAAATTCCCGGAAACTCCAATTTATATTTTAACAAAAGCCGGAAATGAAAATATCTACGAATTTGATAAAAGAGTAAATGTAATTACTTCGGAATTTCCGTGGGCCGATTATAATAAAACATTGAGCCCGAAAAGGTATTTTAAATTACTGGCCGATGTTTTCCGAATCAGAAAACTAAAAATAGGAATTGGAATTGATCCAAGGGGTGATATCAGATCACAGGTCGTTTTATTAATGATCGGCTGCAGGGAAAGGCTCGGATATACCAGTTATCTGAATTCCAATATAACTACAAGGGGACTGCTGCTGACTCAAACTGCCGAAAAGCCCGAATCCAACCACAGGTATGACTGGAATTTAAATTTATTGAAATATATGAATGTTGAAAATATATACCCGGTTAAGTTTCCTTCAATAGATGTAAGTTCAATTAATAGCGGAATTAAGAAAAAAGATGAAATATCGGTATTAATACATCCGGGAGCCGGCTGGTTATACAGACAATGGCCTGAAAGCAACTGGGTTAAATTAATTCAAAAGCTGGCTGAAAACAGAAAAATAAAGATAACTGTTATCGGCGGAAAAGGTGAAAAAGAAATATTGGCCCGTATTCTATCTTCGGTTAATGATGAGAGAATGGAATTCAAAGCTACGAGCTTAAAAGATTTAATAGCCAGCATTAAGTATTCCGACCTTTTCATATGCCTGGACAGCGGACCGATGAACCTTGCAGTGTGCATGGACAAACCGGTTATTGCACTATTCGGTCCGGGAGATTCAGCTATGTGGCATCCTTACAATTCTAAAAGCCATTATATTCATAAAAAAGAAAATTTCCCCTGCAATCCATGTCTTCAAAAAACATGTTACTTTCCCAAAAATAATTGTATGTCAATGATTTCGGTTGAAGATGTTTTAGAACTCGTCGAGAAGCAGTTATCAGTATTTTAAATTATTTAAATCAAAGTTAAAATTTTGATGAAATTCTTATACAGAAAATTTGCAGATAACACAAATGAGGATTCCGTTAGCTATAGATTTAGAGAAGCAAGGTTTAACAGATTTGTAAAGACTCTTGATTTAGATAAAAATGATAATATACTTGATGTAGGAGGAGTTGAATCAACATGGATTGGTTCAGGATTTGAAAAAAGAATTACTCTTTTAAATTTAAAATTTGGTCGTAAGCTAAAAGAATTTAGTTATGTGACCGGTAACGCCTGTAATATGAAAATGTTTCCCGATAAATCCTTCTCTGTTGTATACTCCAACAGCGTAATTGAACATGTCGGTGAGGCGCTGCAAAAAAATTTTGCTGAAGAGATTATGCGGGTCGGGAAAAAATATTGGGTTCAAACACCTTTCAAACACTTTCCGGTTGAGCCTCATTTTTTGTTTCCTTTTTTTCAATATCTCCCTTTTTCAGTTAAGAAAATATTTGCATTAAGATGGCCATATTCTCATTATAAAATGTATAATTCTGCAAATGAAGAAATTCTAAAAGAGCTATCTTTAATTCATTTATTAAACAGAAAAGCTTTGAGCAATCTATTTCCCGGTTCCAAAATATATGAAGAAAAGTTTTTGGGTATTACAAAAAGCCTAGTAGCTTTTAAAAACTAATTTTACATATTGAATATGTAATTGTTCTATTGTATAGTAAATTATACCCTGAAAAATTCAAAAGTAAATAGCTATCCAATACATGAAATATTCAGTACTCGGAACCAATATAGATGATTTGAATTCTTACCGCGAGACTTATGAATTAGTGCTTAATTACCTTAAGACTCAAAGCAAACCTTCATACCTGACTGTCAATAATGTTCATACGGTTACTGAAGGAATTAAAGATACTCAATTCAGGGAGATAATAAACAATTCGTTTTTAGCATTACCCGACGGTAAGCCTTTGTCTGTAATCGGCAGGTGGAAAGGTTTCAAAAGAGTTGAAAGAATATTCGGACCTACTTTTTTCGAAAAGACATTAGAATGGGGAGTAGAAGAAAATTTAAAACATTTCTTTTTCGGAAGTTCACCGGAGACCCTTGATAAGTTAAAAAAAAATGTTGAAAAAAAATTTCCCGGAATAAAAATAGCCGGGTGTATCTCACCTCCTTTCCGGGAATTTCTGATTACAGAAAACGAAACGTTTTTGAATGAAATTAAGAACAGCGGAGCGGATATAATTTGGGTGTCTCTGGGAGCACCGAAACAGGAAAGGTGGATCTTTTCTAATTTCAGATTACTTAACAGAGGAATCATGATTGGAATAGGTGCAGGTTTTGATTATATGGCTGAAAATCTTAAGAATGCTCCCGAATGGATGAAGGATTTTTCTCTTGAATGGCTTTATAGATTTAAGCAGGAACCGCGAAGGCTTTGGAAAAGATATTTAATAAGCAATTCACAATTTATTTTTTATGTGACATTAGAATTTCTTGGTTTAAAGAAATTTAATTAATATTTTAGCTTTGACCGCATGTTTATACTTACAAAAATTGTTTTTAGGTATTCGGTAATTTAAAAGAAAGTAACGGCGGAGAGACATTTAATGGGATTATGAATTCTGTTATTGAACTGATATCGTGAGATTTTGATATTATGTAATTTACATTTGTTATGCTTTCAAACCGAAAACTATTTTATGTATTAAGAATCTTTTCCGATATGATGCTAATCGTATCGAGCTTTTATTGCGTAAGCTCTATTACCGGTTTGTTATCATCTCCGTTAGAATTTATAAACAGTACCTGGCTTTTATTAGCTGCTTTATTAATCATATGGTATTTCTCCTCCCGCTCTACCGGGTTATATAAAGATTTCCATTCGCGGTCATTTATTTCAGAACTCGTAATTCTTATAAAAAATATTTTTATACAGCTTGTAGCTGCAATATTAATCCTCTTTATTTCCGGAGAAGTCATCTTTTCTCGTACCTTTATCTTTATGTATTCAGGTTTTCTTTTCCTGTTACTCTCCTCCGAGAATTTTCTCGTAAGACAAATATTAATTTTCCTGAGAAAAAGAGGGAGAAATTTGAGAAACGTTTTAATAATTGGGGCCGGTGATACCGGGATGGAATTCTATAAAGCAATCAAAAGCAATCTGCATATCGGGTATAATGTAATTGGCTTTCTTGATGATGAAAAAAAAGCATACCTTAACGGCGAATACCTGGGTAAAGTAAAAGAATTAAAACTAGTATTAAATAATAAAACAGTTGATAATGTAATTATAGCCCTTCCTTCATCAGCAGAAAGAAAAATCAAAGAAGTAATAGAAACCTGTGGCCTTTATGCAAAACGTGTCCTGATTATCCCGGACTATTTCAGGTATTTTATTAAAAAGAAAAATCTTTCGATTATCGAAAGGTTCCCTGTAATATCATTTAGGGAAGAAAAATTAAATGAATTTCGTTGGATAGCTCTCAAAAGAATTTTTGATATCATTGTAAGCCTTGGGTTTTTACTTTTAATTTCCTGGTGGTTATTCCCTGTAATCGCAGTATTTATTAAGCTCAACTCACCGGGACCCGTATTTTTTAAGCAGGAAAGATGGGGAAAGGATAATAAAAAATTTTTTGCTCATAAGTTCCGGACTATGCGGTATCCAAACTGCGATACTGATGATGATGGAAATTACCTTCAAACAGTAAAGAATGATCCGCGTATAACTACTTTGGGAAAAGTATTAAGAAAATCATCTATTGATGAGCTTCCCCAATTCTGGAATGTACTGAAAGGAGATATGACTATTGTGGGACCGCGGCCGCATCCCACACCTTTAAATATTGAATCGCGGGATAAGATCGATCTGTATATTTTCAGGCACCTTGTAAAACCGGGAATTACAGGATGGGCGCAGATAAATGGTTTCCGCGGCGATACAAAAGGAAACGGCCAGGCAATGCAGGAAAGAGTCGAGCATGACTTGTGGTATATTGAAAATTGGTCCTTTGGGCTGGATATTGAAATTATATTTCTGACAATTGTAAAAATTTTGAAAGGGGATCCGAATGCTTATTAAGAAGGATTTCAGAACATCGATTAACGATTTTGAATCTTAGATTTTCAGTTATGCTAACGGGGGCAATATTTCCAGATTTACATTTACAGTATCCGCAAAAATTTCATATCGGTTTGTCCAAAAAGTACTTTTGCCATTTCGAATACCGATTCATACCGTCTTACCTTCTGATACCGGGATGAGAAATCCTGCGTTACAATGATTAAGATTTCTCGGTCATCACAATGAAAATAAATTGCATTGCCTCGAAATAACAACTTCTTACTTTTTTGTCATTCTCAAAAGACACTAGCAGGTCTCCCCATCGTCATTGATATAGCAGGCATCTGTCTGGTATTTACGCCAAAGGGATACGAATTTTTTCAACTCTTCAAGATATCTCTGCATTTCTTCGAAACCGGAAATGATTTTACCGTCATCTTCTATAAAGGGGAGAGGAGTATGTTTATAATTTCTATTGATGCTTTCATCATTTTCTATATTAATTACACTATGGGCAATTACCAGCTCTTTCAATTCTTCTTCAATTTCATCATAGAAGCTACAGTTTGATTTTCTATATAAAGTCGTCATTACTTGCCCGGTTTCATAAAAGTTAACCAATTGTATTGCTTACCTTAACAAAATCAGTTTTTTAACGTTTGTAAACTGATTTACTTTTAAGCGATAAAAATAGATACCGCTGGGAAGATCAAATGCATTAAACTTTATTGAGTATCTTCCTTCAGTTTGATATTTATCCAATAATGTTTTTACTTTCTGACCCAGAATATTATATATATCAATTGTTACTGAACCTGCTTCCGGAATTTGATATTTAATGTTTGTTGCTGGATTAAAAGGATTAGGATAATTCTGGTACAAAGCATATTCTTTAACAACACTTGTATTGTTAACAGAAGTAATTATACTGCTGGTCGAATAGTTGCTGAAGGATGAAGTCGTATCATTATTAAATGCATATATCATGTATGTATAATAAGCAGAATCTACTACCAAGCTGTCGATATAAGAAGTGACATTAGCAGATACAGTATCAATAATAAAAAAAATATTTCTGCTAAAAGCGTCTCCTGGTTTTTTCTCAATCACAAAACCTGATTCATTATCAGAATTATCTTTCCAGGTAAGCTTAATTTTGTTGGTAATTGCAGCAGCTTTAAGATCAGATGGCGGAGAAATAGGATTTATTAATCTAAGAGTCCTTCCTCTTAAATAAACCTGGTTTGCAATTAATCCAACTTTACCACTTATACTTGTATCAATAGAACGGATATTAAGTACACTATTAAATATACCGTTATGTACCGGGGCAAATTTAACTGTAATAACTGCAGTATCTTTCGCCGGTATGGAAACAGGTAATTGATTTAAGACTGAGAAAGATGCTTCTTTGCAAAAAAACTGGTTTATGACTACACCGGTGTCATGGGGGTTAGATAAAGTAATTTTTTTTTCAGTCGAATCACTTCCTGCAATTGTCCCGAAGTTTATTGAATCAGCATTTGTAGTAAACAAGTTCGTCTTCCATGAAAACTTATAAGTATGAAATCGCATAAAATAGTTTACAAAACTCATTTCATAGGCAATGGAATTATCCGGTCTTATTTCTGTTACAGCCGGATTAACTACTTCACCCCATGATATCAGCTTATTCCCGTTTGGCAGTTCTTCTATATCGCCTCTTGTTCTTGAAAATATATTATCGTTATGTGAATACCTATTAATTAAAGTAGCGGTTTTATTTTGTTCATCAAGAGAATATTCTGCCATACTCGTATAAGCTGGTGAATGATAAACACCATTATCAAAAATTGTTATATCTCCGTTGGAAAGTCTTCTTATATCGTGCTGGCGCGAAAATCCCCTGTCGTCATTTATAAATGTGAACTGGTTATTCTTTCCTCCAAGCCTCCATATAATATTACCTGTATTATGATCTATTTTAGTAATCTCATCAAGATTTCTGGCTGATACTATAATATTTCTGTCATTATCAATTTCAATAGAATTCATATGAACAAAATCTATTGTAGGCTGCGTAAGTAAAACATGTTCATCAGCATCAGTTATTTTGTAATGATCTAAAGCACTCCACTGAAACACTACATTATTTGAATCATCAAATTCCTGCAGAGCCATATCAATAATCTGTGCAGTTGAATCTCCGCCGGATACTATTTGACTCATATCTACAGAAACAAGTTTTTTTCCCAATATATAATAATGACCATTTGGAAAAACCCTTAGATCGTGTACATCAACGCTGTAACCGTTGGCAGTATTAAATCTACGAACTATGTTAAAAGAACTATCAAGCCCGTAACAACTTACAGGATAAATAAAATATGTTAATAATCCATTGGGCTGAAGTTTAAAATCATAAATACTGCCTGAAACATTACGATAAAATACCGGTGTAGCCTCATGATCAACAATCATTAGATAGGGAGACGCCCCAATAAACAGATAGCCGGGTGAAGGGTTGTTCGAAGTATCCATTTTTAGAACCGGAGGTGTACTTAGTATAGAAGACACGGAAGCCGGTTTTTTATTTAATCCTATAGAATATTTTTCTCCCTGTAAATCATTTATTTTTTCGATATCACTTGTTGCAGGTTCTCTATTTATAAAAAACCTGAGAGTAAATGAGCCAATATCTTTGCCTTGAGCTGTTTTTATTCCATCTCTTAATTGAACAGTAACCTTTTCATAAGAAGAAAATTTTACAGCCGGATTGAACACTAATGTTCTAGAATCATCAGACAATAAAAATTTTCCGTTATGAATTCCGCTTTTTGAACCGGTTACTAAAATCAGATCAGGATTAACACTTGATTTATCAATAATGCCCCCTGGTTTTATTATTATGTTAGTTTCGGGAGAAACATATTTTGAACCCGGCAAAGGATTAACATATTCGAATTGAGTATTCGATTGCCCGAAAGAAGAACATGCAAATAAAATTAATCCTATAATAATAAAATTAATCTTGGTATTTCCGAAGGTATTCATTTCTTTTTCTTATTTAATTAATACAGCTTTTTTGTATGATATAAAATCACCCTTACTATTTATACCAGCTGCTTTTATCCTGTAGAAATATACACCCGATGCAAAATTTTGTGCATTCCAAACAACAGAATGAGCACCTGCATTTTGTACCCGGTTTATAAGAACAGCAACTCTCTGCCCTATTACATTAAAAATTGAAATCGTTACATTACTAATTCCGGGCAAGTCATATTTAATTACCGTTGAAGGATTGAATGGGTTTGGATAGTTCTGGTAAAGCTTGTAATTTTCTAAAACGCCAGCTGCTTCATTGACTCCTACGGCACCTGTGTTAATAAAGAAATTTTTATCACTCGAATCATAGATATTATTATCGACAACATCGGTTATTTCAATCTTATAAGATGAATCTCTATGCAATGAATCAGGTACTGTCCATCGGTAAGCATTTGTCTCAGAAAGGACAGAATCAGCAATACTTATTGAAACAGTATCATTTAAAATTAAATTGATATTAACTAAATCATCTAAGTTGTCCTGCCACCTGATTATGTATGTTGAATCTGCCATAAATTCTTCATTACCGTTTGGATAAACAACCGTAATAAAAGGAGAGGCTGTTAAAAAGTTATAAGTATCCGACCAGTCACTTTCTCCGGAAGAATTCGTTGCCTTGATTCTCCAAAAATATTTAGTATCATTATCTAATCCGCTTAATTCATAGGAGGTAGTTGATAAAGTATCATCAACAATTAAAGAACTAAATAAAGAATCCGTAGCAACTTCCAATTGATAATTTGCTACAATACCTTTGGTTCCCCAGAACAATGTAACCGAACTATCCTGGTTTACAATTTTTTCATCTTTGGGTTTAATCGGTTCGGGTGCATACGCAGAGTCAACAGTAAGCGGGGTGCCAAAAATATAATCTCCGAAACCTGATACAGCAAACATTAATTCATTTTGGGAAGAATCATAACTTGTAGCAAGGGGACTAAATACAGAATCTTTGTCCGGCCTCGTATAGATAATTATCTTATTAGGATGAGTTACTTCCGGGTAATTATCAAGCTTAATACCGGCTTGACCTTGAAAAGAATTAATGGCATTTCCTTTCAGTGTGAAAAATACCTTTTTAACTAACGGAGCATTAGTATTGAATCCCGGATTCAGAGGTGAAAAGTTAAAAACAGATGCAGTAATATCATTATATGGCAAAGCATCAACCGTGTTAAACTTGATAGTAATTCCTGTTGTATCGTTTCCGTCATTGAATTCATAAGTATTTCCCTGCAACACATCATAATTAGTAACCGATATGCTTGGTCCATGACTATTCAATTGGAATTTGAATGCACGGTAGGAAGTCTGATTGGCCGGGAAAGACAATTCTAAAGCAACGGAGTTGTCAGGATGGACTTCGGTAAGTATTGGATTTGCTTCTGCACTACCGGCGCCTCCCCAACCAACCAGTGTATTACCATTCGGTAATCTTTGAACGGACCCCATTGCCTGTGCAAAAATATCCGGAGAATGCCTGTAATCCCAAACTAATTCCGCAGTTTTATTCACCTGATCTAATTTATATTCAACTGCTCTTGAGTATTGAGTTAGATGCTGGTTGCCGTTATCGAAGAGAGTTATATCCCCATTAGCTAACACCGCTATATCATGCTGATAAGAAAAATAAGTCGGACTATTTTCTTCATGTTCGTTTATAAAAGCGAAATCATTATCCTTTCCACCTAATTTCCAGATAATATTACCTGTGTTCCTGTCAATTTTTATTATTTGAGATAAATTTCTGCTTGAAAGTAAAAAATTCCCATCATGATCTATATCGACGGCATTCTGATGAAAATAATCTACCGTCTTTGTTGTTAAATCATAATAAGAATCTCTGATCGGAATATAATCCCAGCTTCGCCATTGAAAGATCACATTTTTTGAAGCATCGAGCTCCTGAACTATACAGCCGAGAACCGTTGCATTAGGATCACCCCCATCAGGACTCATATCCATAGGTTCAGGATCGGTCGCTATTAAGACTGCATGGCCGTTGGGCAATAATTTAAAATCATGCACATCTGCAAAATAGCCATTACCGCATTGAAAAGTATCGACCGGGGCGAGAGTAGAATCTAAAATGATAAACCGGGACTGCCAGGCTCCTCCCGTTATTTGGATCACTTCTGCATAAGACAAATTACCATCCGGCTGAACTTTAAAATCCAATCCTTGACTACTTAATTTTTTGTAATTTTCAACAGTTCCGTCATTGTTTACAACCATTAAAAAACTGGAACCACCAAAACCAAAATTTGCCAGGAAAAATTTTCCCGGTGCGGGATTATCTACAGTATCTATAGTAATCATGGGAAAATCGCTTGGTAAAGTATCTGATTCTACATTACTTAATTTGTTAGAAGATCTGATATTGTTTTTATATAATACATTTTGATCTAACATTAAATCACCGATTGTTAAGCGTGGATCAATCCGTATGGGTTCAGCAAGAGGTGTCGTCGTAAAATTAAAAGAAACTGACGGAAGTGATTTACCTGCAATAGTTTTTATACCGGAATTTATAACAACACTAACATTTTCATTCGGTTCAAATTTTTTAACGGGTGAAAATATAATCGTTTTTCCATCGTCCGATAATTTTATCTTTACATTATGCTTTCCGCTCTTTTCTCCCTGAATATTTACAACACTTTCCGGAATGTTTGAAAAATCGAGCTTATCCCCTGCACGGGCTATTATACTTGAACTCAGAGATATAAACTTTGCATTATTTTTAGGTGAGATATATTGGAAATTTTCCTGTGAGAATATAAATTCATTTATAAGCAAAAAAAAGAAAAAAATCGTAAATAGACTTTTCATATTAAATCCTTTACTAAACAAATTGAAAGTTTGCACAATTAAACTAATCCCCTTTTACCTATAGATGAAGGATATCTATATTTAAAAAATTAAAACTCATTATAGCTATTAGATAAAATAAAACCCAAGAAAATATTTTCAGAACAATAAAAGATGCTTCAATTCAAAACCCGTTATTTACTGAAGTATTTTAATTAGACTACTATCTGAAAAAACAAGTTTAAATAATGAGAAGAAAAAAATTTTCTTCAATTTATAAAGATAGTCAGTTGAAACTTTTTAATAAAGGAAGAAATCTCTGCTTCAGGATATTATTTCTCCGAATTACATTACCAATCTGATGAGAAGCAGTTAATAACATCAAATTTTATTTCAACAATTCTGCAGGTGTTAATCCTTGTAACAGTTAGAATTTTATCCCCGGTATTTTATAATTGTTATCAAGTTTATTATCAAATAATTTATCTAGTTTAATATGGGTTATAAAATTTTTTAATTGTTGGATTTATGAAGATTGATGTGATTCTCTGACCTGTCAGTTCAAATTTACATTGTTCTTTATTTAGGTTTTCAATAGTTTTGTTACCATTAGTCAATAATTTAAGAAAAATGAAATCATTTATAGACTTACTTAATATTCTGCTCCCAATCCTTTATATAATTACATTTAGTATTTATTCTTATGATTTTACAAAGGGGGGAAAAAAATTTTCCAATTCTAAAAGGCTATTTCTTTTTTTAACACTACTGGCACATGCAATATACTTAATATTAAGAACCATATACTTTGATCATCCTCCTATTACAAATGTTTTTGAAATATTTACCGTCCTGGCTTTTTCGGTAAGCTTTGCATATTTCATTTTAGAATTAGTTACCGATATCCGCGGAACAGGACCTTTTATAATTATAATATCGATATTATTCCAGGTTATATCTTCTCTATTTATACAGGACTTAACTGAAGTAAAAGAGGTTTTAAGGAATCACCTGTTAGGTTTTCATGTGTTTAGCGCCCTGCTTGGATACGCCGGAATTTCAATTTCGGCTGTATATGGAATTTTATATTTAATCCTTTATAAAGAAATAAAACTAAATAAATTCGGATTAATTTTTAACCGTCTTCCAAACCTGGAAACGCTTGAAACATTAAGCTTCTATTCTGCAGTAATCGGTTTTGTACTGTTATCTATTGCAATTATAATTGGGATTATTTGGCTTCCAAAAGCCTTCCCGAATTTTTCCTACGCAGATCCGAAATTGATTGGTACATCTCTGGTCTGGATATTATATGGTGCCGGCATTTTGAGTAAAATATTTGGTAAATGGCGGGGTAAAAAGGTTATTTTGTTGTCTATAATTGGTTTTGTATTGGCAATTTTATCTACAACAATAACTAACTTCTTATCACAGAGTTTTCATTCTTTCTATTAAAGATATGCATATAAGCAGGATATGAATTTATTTGCAGTTTCAATAAGCCACAATACAGCACCAATTGAGTTACGTGAAGCGCTTTTTTTCGGCGATGATGAGATAAAGCTGTTTGTTGAAAAAACAAAAGGAAATCTCTTTAATGAGGGCCTTGTAATTTCAACATGTAACAGGACTGAAATTTACGGCATACCTGTAAACAAAAACCTACAGCATTCTGAAATTCTTAATTCTATCCAGAGCGTTAAATATGTAAATAATATTGGACCGAATCACTTTAAAAATCTATTCTCCCGTGAAGCTGTTACTCATTTATTTGAAGTAATAACGGGAATAGATTCACTTCTAATCGGCGATAATCAAATTTATCACCAGGTAAAGGATTCATTTCAATTATCTGAGAATCTTCACTTTGCCGGTTTTTTAATGAAAAGGCTTTTTGACTTCGCGGTTAAAACCGGTAAAAGGGCTATTACTGAAACTGAGATAAGCGAAGGTGCTGTTACAGTAAGCTACGCCGCCGTTCAATTAATTGAAAAAATATTTTCGAGTCTCGGTAAAAAATCTGCGTTGGTAATCGGGACAGGCGAATCGGGCGAAATTGCAGCTAAACATCTTATGGAGAGAGGAATCGGAAAACTGGCGGTAACAAACAGAACAATCGAACGGGCAGAAAAGGTTGCTCAAAAGTTAAATGCCAAAATCATTCCTTTCACTAATTTTAAAGAATACCTGTATGAGTATGATATAATAATAAGTGCTACCAGTTCGGAGCATTTAATTCTTACAAAGGATGATATAAAAGCTGCAATGAAGAAAAGAAATTATGCAAATATGGTTTTAATGGACATTGCAATTCCCAGAGACATTGATCCGACATCAAAAGAAATAAACTATGTCTTTTATAAAGATATCGATTCATTGAATATCATTGTTGAACAAAATCTTGAGAAAAGAAAAGGTGAGATCCCTAAAGTAAGAAAAATTATCCAGGAAGAAGTTGATAATTTTACTGAATGGTACAATTCACTCGAAGTAGCGCCAACCATTAAAGATTTGCGTGATTATTTTGAAACGGTAAGAGCAGAAGAGGTTGGAAAAAATAAAAACCGCTTTTCTTCAGAAGATCAGGAAAAGCTGGAAATCGTTACTAAAAGAATCATAAATAAAATTCTTCATCATCCTACTCTCGAGCTCAGGAAGCTGAAGCAGTCAGACAATAACTTTGATGAAACATCAATAAAGATGAGTTTACTTAGAGATTTATTTGGCATAGATAATAACAAAACTGCCGGTAAAGATGAAATAAAAGAAGGAAAAGATATTGAAAAATAAATTTATTATCGGATCAAGAGGAAGTGAGCTTGCTTTATGGCAGGCAAATTTTATAAAAGGTGAACTTGAAAAAAATAATGAGAATATCTCTGTTGAAATCAAAATAATAAAAACCAAAGGAGATAAAATCACAGATGTAGCTTTATCTAAAATCGGAGATAAAAGTTTATTTACAAAAGAATTAGAAAATGAACTTTTAGAAAATGATATTGATATTGCTGTTCATAGTTTAAAAGATCTCCAAACCCGGCTTCCGAAAGGTTTAAAGTTAACTGCAGTACCTAAAAGACATCCTGTTGAAGATGTTTTAATTGCAAAAGAAAAAAATGTTACTTTAAAAACAATAAGAGAAAGCGGAGTTGTTGCAACCGGTTCCTTAAGACGCAGAAGCCAGCTTCTAAATCTTCGCCCCGATATAAATGTTGTTGAGCTAAGAGGTAATGTACCTACACGCATACAAAAATTTTTAGAGTCCGATTGGGATGCAATAATTCTTGCACGGGCAGGTGTGGAAAGATTGGGCCTGGAAAAGAATATTTCATCTTTTATTAGTAAAAAGGAAATCCTGCCGGCGGTAGGACAAGGAGCCCTCGGAATTGAGACAAGGGATTCGGATAAAGATACAGCTGGGATTCTTAAACCGGTTCATGACCAGGAAACTCTATTTGCAGTACTGGCAGAGCGTTCTTTACTCAGAACACTCGAGGGGGGTTGCCAGGTTCCGATCGGTACCTATTCGGAAATAAAAGGAGATGAACTTTACCTGAAGGCTTATGTGGGCTCTGTTAACGGTAAGATAGCTTTCCGGGATAATATCTTCGGAAAAAAAGAAGATGCAGAAAAGCTGGGTAAGGATTTAGCTAATAAGCTGCTGGATGCAGGTGCAAAGGAAATTCTTGATGAAATATTTAAGGCAGCCCGTTTGAAGTAAATTAATAGACCAAATTCTTTTGGATTATGATTAATTTACCTTGAGAATAGCTGAGTAAAAAACAAAATGATAGCAGTTCAGAAAAAAGAAAATAAGAAGAAGCAAAAGAGAGAAAAAATTTTAGATGCTGCTGCCGAACTTTTTTCTAGGAAGAACTATCATGAAGTGATGATGGAAGACGTTGCCAAACTCGTTTCCGTGGCAAAAGGGACTGTTTACAACTACTTCAATTCCAAAGAAGACCTTTACTTTTCCATAATGCAGAACCGGCTGGAAAAATTAACTTCATTATTAAAAGACAGAATTCATTCCGAAGGAAGTACTATAGGAGCACTCAGAGCTTTTGTTGTTACTCTTTATTCTTTTATGATGTCTGATAAGAATTTCTTTTTGATCTTCCGGAAAGAGACTTTAAATGGCGATCAAAAATTTTGCGATAATCTTATTACTTTAGAGAATGAAATCAAAAAAATTTTCCGGGATATAATCTTTAACGGAGTTACCGAAGGATTATTCAGGGAAATAAAAGATGACTTTGCAGTTGATTTAATTCTTGGCAGCATATACGGAACTGTCTACAGAGCTATCGAGAATGACTATCCCGAAGAAAAGATATTTAACGAAAAACAAAAATTATATGATTTTATACTTCACGGACTTATTTCTGATTTAAATGGGAATTCTAATTTGCCTCTAATTAATAAAACAATAGTTATTACCAGAACAGTAGAGCAATCAAAAGAATCATCCGAAATATTTAAAGAACTTGGTGCAAATGTAATTACTTTTCCTACTCTTGATATTGTGCCTCCAAGCAGCTGGAAGGAATTTGATAAAATTATAAAAGGAAGAACCAAAATCGATTTTATTATTTTTACTTCCGCACATGCTGTTAAGATGTTTGCTAAAAGATGTTCTGACTTAAATTTATTTATTGATTTTAGTGAATTAAGAGTTACTGCCATCGGGAATAAAACATCTGCTGTCTGCAGCAGGTTAAATATTCCTGTGAATATTATACCTAAAAAATTCAGCAGTGAAGGAGTGGTGGAGGAACTATCCAATTATAATCTTAAAGATAAAGTGGTCTTCATCCCCAGATCTGAAATAGGAAGAGAAGAGCTTCCAGAAGGTTTGGAAAAACTTGGTGCGGTTATCAAAGTCGCACCGGTTTACAACGTATCCATTCCGCCAGAAGAAAAGACAGCAAAATACCTGAAGATACTGAAAAACAGTAAACCGGATCTTTTCATTTTCACAAGTCCTTCTACATTCGAAAATTTTTTGGAAATTTTACATATAAATAATCCTGTAAAATATTTTAAAAATTATGACATTGCAGCAATTGGTCCAACAACCCGTACAGCGATTGAAAACCATTATGTTAATGTTAATATAATGCCGAAAGAGTATACGCTAAGCGGGTTAGTGAAGGCAATCGTGGAGTACTATAAATAAATTATCAATTAACAATGGATAATTAACAATTGTAAATTCTTAATGGTTAATTATAAATTAATTAGAGAGATAACGTGAGTTTAAAAAACGATCTTTTCCTACGTGCATGTAAAAAACTACCAGTCGAAAGAACTCCCGTCTGGATAATGAGACAGGCAGGTAGATATCTTCCTGAGTACAGAGCGGTTAGAGAAAAAGCGGATTTCCTAACTCTATGTAAAACTCCAGAATTAGCAGCCAAAGTTACTATCCAGCCGGTTGATATTATTGGTGTCGATGCAGCAATTATTTTTTCGGACATATTAGTGATACCTGAAGCTATGGGAATGGAACTGGAATTAATCGAAAGTAAAGGACCTGTTTTCCATCATCCCATTAGAACTGAAGATGATTTAAAATATTTAAATCAAATTGATCCTGTAAAAGATTTAAAATATGTATTGGATGCGGTTTCTTTAACTAAAAAAGAACTGGACAACCGAGTTCCTTTAATAGGATTCAGCGGATCACCCTGGACTCTTATGACATACATGGTCGAGGGAAAGGGTTCAAAAAATTTTTCTAATGTAAAGAAATTAATTTATAACAATCCCGCTCTTGCGCATAAAATTCTGGACAAGTTATCCACCGCTGTTTCTGATTATCTATCTGCTAAAATAGAAGCCGGCGCAAATGCAATTCAGATTTTTGATACTTGGGGCGGTATTCTTTCTCCTCATGATTTTAAAGAATTTTCTTTAGGATATATTTCTAAAGTTATTAATAAAATCAAAAGAAATGATGAACCTATAATAGTATTTTCAAAAGGTGTTCATTATAAATTAAATGAATTGGCAGAATGCGGTGCTGATGTAATTGGCCTTGACTGGACAATGGATATAGGTGAAGTAAGAAATAAAATTAGCGGTAAAGTTGCAATCCAGGGTAATATGGATCCTACAGTTTTATATGCAAATGAGAATACAATAAAAAATGAAGTTGATAGAATTTTAAATTCTTTTGGTGAAGGAAGCGGCCATATTTTTAATCTTGGACACGGAATCTTACCCGATATTGAACCTGAAAATGCAAAAGCTATGATACGATTTGTAAAAGAAGGAAGTAAAAAATTTCATAAAGAAATGATTAGAAATTAATTTATAATGTTATTCATAAATAATTGTCTAATATGTCCTCAAAAAAAATAGTAACACTTGGTGCCGGAATCTCAGGATTAGCGACCTCTTATTTATTAAGTAAAAATGGTTTTGACGTAACCATTCTTGAAAAGAAAAAAGAAGTTGGCGGTTCGATGGAGTCTGTTTATGAGAATAACTTTCTATTTGACCGGGGACCAAACAGCGGGCTTGAAACTACTCCTTTAATCGGACAAATTGCTGATGAACTTGGACTAAGAGATCAAATGGTTTATGCAAATAAGAAGGGAAATAAAAGATATATTTTAAGAAATAATCAGCTTTACCCTCTTCCTATGAGTCCCCCAGCTTTTTTGAAAACAAAGTTGTTTTCCACATCTGCCAAATTGAGATTGATGGCAGAACCTTTTATCGGCCGCTCTAAAGATGGTTATTATCAAAGCATTGCAGAATTTGTAAAAAGAAGATTAGGAAAAGAATTCCTTGATTATGCAATTAATCCTTTTGTTGCAGGAGTCTATGCGGGTAATCCCGAAGATTTAAGTGTCAAATCTGCTTTTCCAAAATTATACGAGCTTGAAGAAAAATACGGCGGATTAATTATCGGTACAATTAAAAGTATTAAAGAAAGAAAACAGAGGGCGGAAAAATCGAAGCAAAGTGCAAAGATGTTTTCATTTAAGGATGGAATGCAGGTTTTCCCTTCTGCTGTCGCAAAATACCTGGGTAACAAAGTAATCACTTTTGCAGAAGTCAATTCAATTGAAAAAAAAGAAAACGGTTTTAAGGTTAATTATAAAGGCGGGAACTTAGATGAATCAATAGAATGTGATGCTGTACTTTCAACTATTCCAGCTTATGCGGCTTCAGGAATATTTAAACCTTTTGATGAAAAATTATCTGAACATTTAAATAATATTTATTACCCGCCCGTTCTCGTTCTTTATTTAGGATATAATGAAACCGATATTAAGCAGCCGCTTGACGGTTTTGGATTTTTGATCCCGGCAAAAGAAAAGAAATCATTTCTAGGTGCTATCTGGAGCTCGGTTTTATTTCCTAAACGTGCACCGGAAGGTCAGGCATCTTTCACATTATTTATCGGCGGTTCCAGGAATCCAGAGATTGGTAATATTGATAAGGAAATTCTATTTAAGAAGGCTCGAGATGAATTCGAATCGATTATGAAAATATCCGGAGAACCGACTTTTATTGATTACAGATACTGGAATAAAGCTATACCGCAGTATAACGTTGGTTATATTGAACATGAAAAATATTTTGCTGAATTTGAAAAAAATAACCCGAGAATATTTTTATCCGGTAATTACAGAGGGGGAATATCTGTTGGAGATTGTATTAAGAATGCAGACGTAACTACAGCGAAAATAATTCAAAGATTAAAAGATTGAAAAATTTAAAGATTCAAGGAGATTATACAATTAACGATTATAAAAACGGATTGAATTCAGGCATTGTTAATTATAAATTATAAATTTCAAACTGGAGCGAATGATGGCACAATACCCAATTAAAAGGTTAAGAAGACTTCGATATAACCCAATTCTTCGGGATATGATCAGGGAAACTGAATTATCTAAAAATGATTTTATATATCCTTTATTCGTTGTACCCGGGAAAGGAGTGAAAAATCCTGTAAAATCTATGCCGGGAGTTTTTCAATTATCGGTTGATGAACTTGTTAAAGAGTGCAAAGAAGTTGAATCACTTGGAATACCCGCTGTAATACTATTTGGGATTCCCGAACATAAAGATGAAAAAGGCTCCGAAGCATATGATCCGAACGGAATAATTCAGAAAGCCGTAAGGGCAATAAAGTCGGAAATTAAAAATTTATTAGTAATTACAGATGTCTGTTTATGCGAATATACCTCACACGGACATTGCGGTTTATTGAAAGGTGAAGAAATACTGAACGATGAAACTGTTGATCTGCTTGTTAAAGAATCTTTATCTCACGTTGAAGCTGGTGCAGATATAGTTGCTCCAAGCGATATGATGGACGGAAGGATAGCAGCAATAAGAAATGGTTTAGACAATAATGGTTTTAATAAGACACCTATTATTAGCTATGCTGCTAAATATTCATCGGGATATTACGGACCGTTCAGGGATGCGGCTGATTCCGCACCTGCGTTCGGCGACAGGCGTTCTCATCAAATGGATATTGCAAATTCGTTGGAGGCATTAAGAGAAGTAGAAGAGGATATTGAAGAAGGTGCAGACATTGTTATGGTTAAACCGGCAGGTCCTTATCTTGATATAATCAGGCAGGTAAAAGATAAATTCAATATGCCTACTGCAGCCTACCAGGTAAGCGGCGAATATGCAATGATAAAAGCAGCTGCTCAAAACGGCTGGATTGATGAAGAAAGAGTTATGCTTGAATCACTTACATCCATTAAACGAGCCGGAGCAGATATGTTTCTTACCTATTTTGCAAAAGATGCTGCCAGGTGGATCGACAAAAATAAAAGATAAGTCAAAAGTAAAAATTCAAAAGTCAAAAATTTTTTAAGATTTACTTAGTACATCACAATAAAGGTTAAGCCCCTTGGATCTTGAAGTAATCAGGAACCACTGCCTGAAGAAGAATGGTGTAACTGAAGAGCTTCCTTTTAACGAAAACACACCTGTTTATAAAGTAATGGGAAAGATGTTTTTATTAGCAAGCTTATTATATCCTATCAGCATTAATCTAAAATGCGATCCCGAAAAAGCGATCGATTTAAGGGAAAGATACTCATCCGTTACTCCCGGATACCATATGAACAAAACTCACTGGAATACTGTTTTTTTAGATGGCTCTGTACCGAATAAGGAGATATTAAACTGGATAGATGATTCTTATGATTTGGTTGCAAGTGGTTTAAAGAAGAGCGATAAAGCCAGACTGAATTTGATTAGTGATTAATCTGCGCCTGGTTTATATCATTAATATGTGAAGTAAATTCTTTTCCTTTAGCAAATAAACACTTCGAATAAATATTCAAACTAACGACAATTATATTCACAATTCATAAAAAAATAAAAAAGTTTTTCTAATTTTCTTGACTTTTAAATTTCATATAAAAATATTAAAAGCAACATAAATTCCTTTAAAGCAGTACCAACCGAAAAACGAACCTTTAAGCTTTAAAAGGTAAATCAGGGAGACACCGATTAGCAAACAATAAAAAAAAGAGGAGACCCATACGTAAGCAACTCTCTGCAATTGATTAAATGTTTATTCAAAAATCGAGAGGGGCGAAATGAGGAGAGTATTACCTTTAGCTGTTCTTATAATATTTTTTATTTCAGGTACTTTTTATTCTCAAATAATAATTAAGGAGAAGGTGGGAATAAAACCTAAAAACAATTCAGTTTCAAAATCACTGGCTCAACATATTATACGTGTGGATTTACAATGGGAACCGATTGATGTACCTGCAGCTATTATTAATTATAGTGATACACACTATTATCCTTGTCGTAACACCGGGGGAACGGACTGGGAAACAGGTGGAAATTTGTCTTATCAGATAATTGATGTGGTTGGAGGCTATTACAATATTCAGTTCAGATTTGGCCCGCCATGCAACGGTCAGGTGGAGCATGCAAAATATTCAATATACTATGATAATAACAAGGTAATGGGAGATAGTTTTACCATAGGAGGATGTTTTTCCGCCGGCAGTTTTCCACACTATAATCTGGTCTACAAATCACCTTTAATAACAGATTATAGTTTTCAGATCTATCCTAAGGATTTATGTATCGGAGAAGAAGGAAGCCTATATTATGAATTAGGTTGGGGCTGTACAAATGTTGAAATTGATACTTCAACAGACAACATAAACTTACAAATTGTAGCCGGCGAAGAATATGTATCTTTTTATAAAAACGATCAACCGCAAGGCGATAATCTTGATATTCCATTTTCAGAAACAGACGATATAGATATAATTCAGGATCAATTTTATTCCGGCAATGAAATCATAGTAAAATTAAAAAGCAGTATTGGAGATTTAATAAAATATGACTCACTATTAATTTATCCCAAGAGCAGATATAGAATTGACGTATCTGAAAATACATATCCGCTATTATATGACGAGAATTTTTATATGGAAGTTCATATAGAAGGACCCGGAGGATGTATAGCCAAATTACCACAGGGTATAACACTAAATGCACAAATTGTAAAGGGAAATGATTTGGGATACCTACAGGATTTAGATAATGGAACAACGGGAGATACATTGAATAATATTCCTCTCCAACCTAATGGGAAAAATCATTTGGAATTTATAAGCTCAGGAGAAATGAAAGCAGATATGGATACTGCTTTTATAAGATTTAGTATTTCAGAAGAAGAAATAAATGATGTTTATGTCCCTTTAATATTTACCCCGGGTCCCCTGGTAATTGATATTCAACCGCCGTCACTGTCACCGGGTGAAACGGCAACAATTACTTTGAAGAAGAGATTATTGGATGGTACTATTGTCGATTTTGATTCAACTCAGACTTTTGAGATAGGGATAACTGACGGATGTATCCTGGGAAATATAGTAGCTGATAATGATACGGGAGCATATTTTTATGATGTGCCTCAGCCAATCAAATTTGTCGCAGATACAGCAGAAGGCAACAGCGGGGAAGTTAAATTAAGAATAGCTGCAGTATATGAAATAATCCTTATGAACACAAAGAAGAATAACAAAAACAAAAAAGGGATATTAATAAGTAAATCTGATTCAAGTAAAAACTCAGGAAATAATTACGATAAAACAACAAGTTTTTGTTTTGGTGGAAATTTTAAGATGAAGGATGGTTCAGATACAAAGATAAAGATTGGCTCTGATACAGATTCCATTTTACTTGGTGAAACGAAGTATTACCAGGCAAAATATCCCGATCCTCTTTCTAATAAATTAGTAATTGAAGAAGTTAAACCGGGTAGTGATGGTAAACCAAAATTAAATGGTGGCTTAGATTCTGATGTTTGGGGCAACAATCCGGTCAGTGTAGATACCGGGAAGAATTATGGAAAAAGAATGGGAGTGTATTGGGAAACAGAAAAACCTGTGTGGATTGGAAACACAAATAAAGGTAACCTTGAAAAAGGATTAATTAGGTTAGTTGGAAGATATTGGTCAAAGGACTCAAGTTATGTTGTTAAACTAAAAGCAAAAAGAAATAATGATTCTGCCAAGATTAAAATAAGGGTTGTTAAACCCCAAAAATTAGGAGATGAACACCAAGAAGAGAATGATGTTTTGGGAAATACATTTAATGTAGACAGTCTTTGTTTTTACAGCAGCGGAGAAATTGGAGTACCACCACAAATTGTTAAAGGACATATGGAAAAAGAAACAACTTTCCAGAACTCTTTTCGATATGAACCTAAATTGGATATTAATACACAAAACAATAAAAGTAAAAAGAAAAAGATTTTAGATGATTATCCATACTATACGGTAACATCGTCAAGTATGGGGACAATTTCTATGCCTAGGAATCATAAAAATGTTAAACCGGTATCTTATATAACCAGCCCAATAAAAATAGGGAACTATCTTGTTGAAAAAATTGGTAATTATATCAGATATCCTAAAAAAGATAAAAATGGATCTTGGCTGGAACCATTTTTTATTGGTTATAAAAATGGTGAGCCTTCTAAAAAATTACAAAATGCATATAGTAAAATGAAAGATTCATTAGATATGAATGGTGCAATGCAATTTGCAATTGATTCTTTAAAAAAATGGTTGAAAACTGATGACTTTAAAGATGGTAAAAAATATGTTCAAAACAGAATATTTTCATCTTATGGAATGTTACAACAAGTTTTTTACTATGCATGTACTGATATAATAGCTGGATACGCAATTAGTAACGATCAGCAAACGCCGGAATCTCTTAATGAAATAAAATATTCGATTAAAGCATATATAGAGAATATGAAGAAAAAACTTAAAAATAAAATCGGTAATCAATGGGATAATGGATTTGAAGATAATTGGATTAAAATTTTGCAGACTTATAATAAATATGAAACTGATTATGGTAAAAAGGTTATAAAATTATCAACACAATATTTACCTAATTAATAAAAAAGAGAAACAAAATGAAATTATCAAGTTTATTGATTTTGACAATGCTCATTTTAAGCCATACCAATTTAGAGGCACAATCCGGAACAGAACCGTATAATGCGCCAGATGATATAACCGAATATATCGAATCAAAAATGAATTCTGAGTATAGTGGCATATTTGCATTATCTATATATTTTAATATGGATTCTTTAGTAAAGAAAATTCCATATTATTATATGGATGAAAAGTTTGAAGATCCTTTTAGAACTTTAAAGGGATCTCGGTTTTTTCTTGTCAGAAGCTTGCAGATTCAGAAGATAGTTCCATTGTTGGTATTTATAAAGATGGTAATATTTTGTGGGATTCAGGACCAATTATATTTGGTAATATATTAAGCAGTTTATCTTTTTGCAAAGATATAAATAAAGATGGTACCGTGGATATTGGGTTAATTGCAGAATATGCTGACTTTGCAGAAGGTTATAACCCAAATAATGTAACTGATTATTTGTGGATATTAAGCTGGGATGGTCATAATGGAGCTTTTATTAATAATTATGATGTAAATTCCCGTAAATCAAGTTTAGTCCCAGGCTCGTTTGAGTTATTCGATAAAAATGGTGATGGGATATATGAAATTTCCTCAATGTATTCCTATGAGGATGAATATACTTATACACCTGTGGAGAATCCCCCACCAAATTATCCTTATGTAACCTATGGATGGAATGGAAGTAAATACGGCTTATGGTCGAATATTTATCAACTTAAATTCGGTGATTTTTATCCAGCAATTTGGATTAAACCTACTATCAAATGTAAGATCACTTCAGAAGATTCACTATTAAAATTCCAATATACCATTTCAAATGCAAGAAATAGTTTACAAGCTATTGAGATTATTAATTTCCTTAATATTCCTACTTCGAAAATCGATATAACTTCAAAATATCAAAAAAATACAATATCATCTTTTCCAGGAATTTTACCAAGATCATGGTATTTTGAACCAAATGGTTTGAGGAATTACGCTGGATTAATAGAACCTGGAGAAACAAAAACAGGTTATTGGTATAAAGGTGTTGGTTTACCAACAATTATTTATGCATATCTCAGAGGATTAATACCATTAGAACTTACAAGAGAAATTTCTGATGAAGCTAAATTTGATGAAATAAAAAATAACTCAGTTAAAATAAAAACTGTCGGACTAACATCCATACATCAACAACTTGATACGCTTGGTTTCCTTGATACTCTAAAAATTTACATAGATACCTCTTATTCTCTCGGCTGGATCAAAAACCAACCTATAGCAGCTAAATATTCCAATTACTTCACCACTGCCAAAACCCAGCTTCAGCAGAACAATATTTCTGCAGTTAAAAATACACTTAGCCAGGTTCTTCATGATGTTGATATTGACAGCACTTCAAACTTGACAAGTGAAGCTTATGCCTTGCTAATATATAATACCGAATACTTATTAGATAACCTGCCTGAAGCAACAACCGGCTTTGCAGTGAAATTAACAAACAGTTCCGGCAACCTTCTCACCGGCGGTTCATTAAAATATTATGAGAGCGTATGGAAAGATGCTGCTGACAACGGAGACGGGACTTTTTCTATTTCTACAGATAAACCAACTCTAAGTTTAAGAATGAACTATGAATATGGTACTCAAACTGTTTCCAATGTTCCTGCACAAAATAACACTTTTGTTTTCCATACAGTTAATACAACTGTGCAGCTGAAAAATAGTTCTGGAAATCTAATTAACGAAGAAGGAACCGTTAAGTATTATGCCGGCGGATGGAGAGATTTCGGCATCATCGAAAACGGGACTGTTTCCAGGGAATTACTGCCCGGCAATTACAGTTTTAGAATGACTTATGCATACTCAAGCAATGATAAACAGCAGGATATTGGTACCAATCCAACTGTTGTCTTTAAAACTGTTGATGCAACCGTTCAACTTCAAAATAGTCAAAGCCAATTAATCGATAAGGGAACTGTTAAATATTATGCTGGTGGCTGGAGGGATTTCGGTACGACCGTTAATGGAACTGCTTCCAAAGAACTTCTACCAAATAATTACAGTTTTAGAATGTCCTATTCATATTCAAGCAACGATAAACATCAGGATATTGGCACCGATGCAAATGTAATTTTCCAGACTGTTAATGCTTCTGTACAGCTTCAAAACAGTCAAGGTCAATCGTTGGATGAAGGAACAGTGAAATATTACGCAGGAGGCTGGAGGGACTTGGGTACAACCGTAAACGGAATAGCTTCAAAAGAGCTGCTGACAAATAATTACAGTTTTAGGATGACTTATGCGTATGCAAACAATGATAAACAGCAGAATATTGGTAATAATCCAACTGTGGTTTTTCAGACTGTTAATGCATCAGTTCAACTTAAAAACAGCCAGGGACAACTGATTGATGAAGGAACAGTTAAATATTATGCCGGAGGATGGAGGGATTTTGGTTCAACAATTAACGGAGAATCTTCCAAAGAGCTTTTACCAAATAATTACAGCTTCAGAATGACCTATGAATATATTTCAAATGATAAACAGCAGGATATCGGTAACAACAATAAAGTAGAATTTTTCACTATTTTATGTAGAGTAAAAGTAAATAACGCACAAAACCAGCCCGTTAATAATGCTGATGTAAAATATTATGCTGGAGGCTGGCGGCAATTCGGAATTACATCAAATGGAGAAACTGTAAAAGAACTTCTTCCATCAAATATATCTTTCAGAGGAACCTATAACGGAGTAAGCCGGGATAAGAAACAGAATACCGGAGAAAATCCGGTCGTAGAAATTTATTTACCATAAAAGAATAATTGGAACGCTGATTTTTATTATTTCTTATGACTTGGGGGTTAATAATAAATTCTAACTATCGGCGTTCAACTTAAAAGGAGTTTATAAATGAAAAATATAATATTATTTGTTATAATTCTTTCGGGGTTATTATTTCCGCAAACTATTTATGATGTAACACCCGGAACAAAAGGAAACCGGATAATCATTTCTCTTGAGAATGAGTCAAAAATATCGGTGGCAAAAAATGTTGAGATAAAACTGATAAATTCACCTAATGCACTGATCTTTAAGAATAATATTCAAATAATTAAAATGTTAAATACATTGGAAGAAAAAGAAGTACCATTCTCATTCGACATAAAGAGAAATGTTGAATCTAACAAAAAAGATACAATCGAATTCGCTATAAAAGGAAATGGTATAAATCTTAAAAAATCATTTATTATAAACTACACGGCTCCAAAGGAATATTCACTTTCACAAAACTTTCCAAATCCCTTTAATCCAATAACAACTATAAGATATGATTTACCGCTTGACAGCAAAGTAAGCTTAAAAATATTTGATATCCTTGGAAACGAAGTGAAGACCTTGCTGGAGAAGGAACAGAGTGCCGGATATAAGGAAATAAAATTTAATGGTTCATCATTTGCAAGCGGTGTTTATATTTACAGGCTCATAGCAAATAATCCTGTAAATAACCAGACAAGTTTTGTATCGATAAAAAAGATGATGATGATAAAGTAGTTTGAATCAATAATTGAATATTTTTATCATATACTTAGGGTATAAGGTCTTAATCTGCAAATATTTTTAATGACAGAACTCTTATTCCGCCAAGATATAATTAAAGAAAATTCCGAATAAATAATTAAATGTTGTATTATTATCAGAAACGAATTATTTTGTTCATTGCAAACAAAAATTTATATCATTATAAGAGGGAATAATATGAAAAAGTTGTCTTTAATATTTGTCCTTATTTTTCTTTTTGCATTTTCATTTTCCGCTTTAGCTCAGCAAATAGAGACCGGAACCTTTTCAGCAAATTCATCAACACCAAATTACACTCTGGATAAAAACAGCGGAGACAGAACAATTACAATGGAAGTTAATTTTCACACTGCATTTGATAAAAAACCCGAGGTAATTTTAAGTGTTAACCAATTGGATGCATCGACCAATAGTAATGTAAGATATGAAGTTAAGACAATTTCTGTCTCGCGTGATAATTTTATTATCCAGATAAAAACATGGAGCGAAAGTAAAATATTTGGAATTTCAGGAACCTGGTTGGCTATTTCAAAATAATCTTAATTTAATAGAAAATGCTGTTATAATTTTGGATAGTCTTATTGAAAAGACAATTTTTCTTTTTGAATCTTTATTTTTCTATTTTACCTTTAAGTTAAAAAGCCGTGAAGAAACATCACGGCTTTTTATATTCACTTAAAACTAAAATCTTGTATCAATCACAGTATTATTATAAATCCATGTAACTTCAACCCATGCGGGTTCACCAGTACCGCCGCCACCCCCATGATTTGTAATTTTTAATTTTGAATAATGAGAATCAGCATCATATAAAAACACATAATTTGACTCCCTATCGCTCATAGATTTTACAACACTCCAAAAACTGCTGTTAGTTGAACTTACTCCATCATTTAGGTTTGTGCCATCACCAACATGGAATAATGTCTCTCTTGTTAATCCCTGGGTTGTATTAAGATCTGCACTTTGAACAAGGAATCCGTTTGATGTATAATAAATATCTACTTTACCTTTATCGGCACCGGAAACACCATAAGCCTTTCCTGAAGATAAATCCAAACCGCTGGGTTGATCTACAGTTGTCCCGATGGTTTCATAAATTTTAATCGGACCATGTGGAGTAATCGATTCGGTAGAGTTTAACTGGACAAATTTAGATGTTGTAAGTCCCTGAACAACACTTACTGTTATAGTCGTATCACGGTAGCCATCAAGTTTTAAGGTTACATCATGATTTCCGGTTGATAATTTATCCGTACTATCAGGTGTTACTTTGGTAGTATTTGTACCATCTACAAAAATCTGTGCACCCGTTGGTGTTGAGTTAATAAAAATTTTCCCGGTATTATCCGGTACGGTAGGTTCAGTTGTATTGTTATCGCAGGATGCAATTATTAAGCTTAGAAATAGTATTGTAATTAAGTAAATATATTTTTTCATACAGTATCCTTTCCAGATTATTATTATTCCCTTTTATTTCATTTTAAAGTTGAATCCATAAGATTTGCCATTCGTTTTCATTATAAAATTTCCTTTAATTTGCTTTCCATTGTCCAATAATTGACCGTTATATTTTCCCGAAAATCTTGAGGCATTAAGATCTTCCATGTTAATTGTTTTGTTTTCAGTATCCATTGTTCCATTAACAGTTTTTGTTAAAGGCTGCCTGTAATTAATTGTAATTATTGCACTAAAATCTTTCCCGGTCTGTTTTATGACACTCATTGTGGCGCTTCTCTGGTCAAATGTACCTGTCCAGTTCCCGGTTATATCCGGGATAGTATCTTTAGGAGCTTCGGATATTTTTTTTGCTGTATCAACAGTTGTCGGTTTTTGTACATCTCCATTTTCTTCCTTTTTCCCGCACCCGGTAATCAGAAATAAAGATATGAATAAAATAAAAATTAACCCGAAAAGTTCTTTATTTTTTTTAACCATTATTATACTCTCCTTTTGAATTAAAAAAACCGCACCAAATAAGTTAAATAGATATCAGAACAAAATAAAATGATATTAAAAAACACCCTTTTCGTCTAACTCAAGAATGTTTCAAACATGTGATAATAACCGGAATTACATTTTTCTCTAATTTAAAAATAGCTTTAAAAATTGAGATTAAAAATTAATCTACATTAAAAAATGAATTAAGAATTTGATGGGGATTCCTCTATTTGCGTATTTTGAATAATATCTTCATTAAACAGATTTACTATTGCTGTAGAAAAATTTATTAAGAATTCGAGCAGTTCTTCCGGTGTTTTATAATTATTAGTAATTACTAATTTCATTACTTCTTTCTGCTGGTTAAATTTAACTTTATTCTTGTAATTATCCATAATAAATCTCATCAGTTCAACAAATTTTACCTTATAATACTCTTCTTTTTCTCCTCTGGGCAGAATTATGAAAATATTTTTTCGCTGGATAATAACTCTTTCAAATAAAGCATATGAAGCATAGAATTTCAGCAACGCAGCCGCAATCAATCTTTTTACCAGTAACGGCATAGGGCCAAACCGGTCAATCATTTCTGCTTTCAATTCTTCCAATTCAGCTAGATTTTTTATTGAATACAATGCAGTATAAAAATTCAGTCTATCGGTTTGCTCGGGCATATATGTATCCGGGATTCCGATTTCAAAGAAGATATCAATGGTTGGTTCGGTTCTCTCTTCATGCTTGGGAAGGTTCTTAAATACTTCTTTAAATTCCTGATATTTAAGCTCTTCGACAGCTTCATTTATTAATTTAATATATAAATCAAATCCAACATCATTTATAAAACCGCTTTGTTCGGTTCCCAGTAAATTTCCTGCTCCTCTTATCTCAAGATCTCTCATTGATATATTAAAGCCTGCACCCACTTCAGTAAATTCCTCAATTGCCCCTAATCTTCTTAAAGCTTTTTTATTTATTCCATTTAGTGATGGAACTATAAAATAGGCATAAGCCTGGCGGTTCGATCTGCCGACCCTGCCCCTTAATTGGTGAAGTTCAGCCAAACCGAAACGATCAGCTCTGTTAACTATAATTGTATTTACATTAGGAATGTCAATTCCAGATTCAATAATTTTAGTTGAAAGCAGGAGATCAAACTTTTTATTTAAGAAACCATGAATTACTTTTTCTAATTCTGAGGGCTTCATTTGTCCATGAGCAATTGCCAGCTTTATTTCAGGAATATGCTTGGTTAAATATACAGCCAGCTTATCTATTGATTGAACCCTGTCATGGACAAAATAAATCTGACCGATTCTCTTTAATTCATTTAAAATCCATTCTCGTATCTTAAAGATATCAAAAACAGAAACATGGGTATATATCGGCTGTCTGTTAGGAGGCGGTGTTGCAATAATTGAAAGATCCCTTGCTCCAAGTAAAGATAAATTTAATGTTCTCGGGATGGGAGTTGCGGTTAAAGTTAATGTATCAACATTAAGCTTCATTGCGCGAAGCTTCTCCTTTGCCATTACCCCAAAACGATGTTCTTCATCAATAATAAGCAGACCCAATTCTTTAAATAAAACATCCTTTGAGATAAGCCGGTGAGTACCGATCACTACATCAACATTTCCTTCACTCAAACCTTTTAAAATTTCCGTTTGTTTCTTTTTAGTCTGAAATCTTGAAAGTGCTTCAACTTTAACAGGAAATTGTTCAAGACGATCTTTAAATGTATTGTAATGCTGTTCGGCCAAAATTGTCGTAGGAACCAAAACTGCAGTTTGCTTCCCGTCTTGTACGGCTTTAAAAGCTGCTCGTACGGCAACTTCAGTTTTTCCAAAACCAACATCACCGCAGACAAGCCTGTCCATAGGATTTTCGGCTTCCATATCTTCTTTTACTTCCTGCGTTACTTTTTCCTGATCGGGTGTATCTTCATAAAGAAATGAGGCTTCAAGTTCTCTTTGCCAAACAGTATCTGTGTTGAAAGAATAACCTTTTGTAGCTTTTCTTTTTGCATACAGTTCAATCAGTTCCCGTGCTGCTTCTTTAATCCTTTTCTTTGCACGGTGCTTTGTATTAACCCAATCTGAAGTTCCAAGAGTTGAAAGCGTGGGTGTTAGCTCGTTCCCCGAATCGTTTGAAGAATATTTTTTTACCAGAGTAAGATAATTCAAATTAACATATACAATTCCCCCTTCATTATAAAGAATCTTCATCGATTCCTGATTAGTATCTCCAATCTTTATTGTTTCAAGCCCGGTATACTTCCCTATTCCATAATCTTCATGAACTACAATATCTCCTTTTTTAATTGAGGCAAATGCTTTGGATTTAGATTTTTTATACTTTTTGTTGGTTGATAATTTTGTTCTGTATGGTTTGCTGAAAATCTGGTAATCCGTCAATAGAAGTATTTTTTCGTCATCTTTACTAATACTCTTTTCTATTTGTTTATAAAGAAATCCTTTTTTAACAGCTAAAGTTACAATCTTGATCTTACCCAACTCTATTAGTTCAGTTAGGTTTTCCTTTCCATCATATGAAGGGCTTTTGTATTCTAATAATAAATCTTTTAATCTCGAAGATTGAAGTTCATTTTCTGATGTAATAATTATATTGAAATTTTTCTCAGCATAATCTGTTAAGACAGAAAAGAGAAACTCATAATTACTATTTATTGAAGGAGGTTCTGTAAACGCCAGTTCTATTCTGCTGCCTGAATTTATTTCTTCTTCCAGGATCCATTTGACATCGGTTTTAGATTTAAAATCATATTTCTCATGTTTCAGAACATTGGTGTTTTCATCAGATTCAATGGATTGGTTTTCAGGAAAATCATCTTCACTAATAACTTCTTCCACTTTATTATTTACATGTTCTTGTGAGTTTCCGGAAAAGGGATTAATAATTTGATTTGCCAGATTATTTAATTCATATGACGAAGCTAATACAATCGGATGGTTTAAATAATCAAATATTGACGAAGAATCTGCGATTACAGCATCAGTATCGATTGGAGCAGCCAGTGTAGCATTTTCAATTATCTCAATTGAACGCTGGCTTTCAGGATCAAAATATCTGATCGATTCTAGAAAATCTCCATCAAATTCAAGTCTGACCGGGTTTTGTTCACTATAAGACCAAAAATCTAGAATTGAACCGCGCTGTGAATAATCACCCGGGACTTCAACAAATTTATCCTTTTGATAATTAAGAAGATTAAGGTATTCAACCAAATCATTATATGTTAATTCTCCGCCTGCCTGGATTTTTGTAGTTTTTTGCTCCAGCTTATCTTTGGCCGGAAATATACAGTTCAGTAAATCATAAGTGGATAATAAAATAAATTTTTCTTTTGAGGAAATTTCCGTCAGTATTTCCTGAACAATTTCAGGTCTGAATTCAGTCAGGATGAGAACATTCTTATTCAAATCCAGTACATTTAATTCAACGTTAAACTCATTAGCAGATTGTATATCCGGAAAAAGAACAACAATTTGCTTCGTTAATTTTTCTACTAGTGAAATAAAATAACTTTTAGTACATCCTACCAGCGGAGAAATATAAGTGATATTACTTTCCGAAGAAATTATTTTATCAACTATATTCTTAAATGATTTTATTTCAAAAATGTTATCAAATGAACTTAGCATTTATTTTATTTTTTTTATTTATCATTAAAAACTTTTAAAACAACGAAAGGGGTTCTGATTGCGAACCCCGGGACGACAAAATTCAAAATACTAAAGACAAGTAGCTTTAATATTAAACTATTTGATTATTAATATCTGGGACTTTGCGTTTTTATAATGTTACTTGATATCAATTGCTTTTCGTACAAAACCACCGGCTTTTTCAAGTCTTTCTTTTGCTTCTTTAACATCAACATTTGCTTTAATCATAACCAAAGCAGTTTTTACATGACCGCCGGCTTTTTTCAAAAATTCAGATGATTCTTCATACGGTAAACCGGTTATAGTCATAATAATTCTTTTAGATCTTTCAACTAATTTTTTATTAGTCATCTGAAGATCGATCATCATATTTTCATAAACTTTTCCCAGGCTTATCATAGTAGCGGTAGTTAACATATTCAGTACTAACTTCTGTGCAGTACCGCTTTTCATCCTGGTCGAACCCATAATCACTTCCGGTCCTACATCCGGGCATATTGCAATATCAACTTCTTTCAGATTAAAATGTTCCCTTGGATTGGTAGTAACAAATAAAGTTGCAGCACCCAATTCTTTTGCTTTTTTAACCGCCCCGACAACATATGGTGTTCTTCGACTTGCGGCTATACCGCATACAACGTCTTTTTTCGTGACCTCTGCTTTAATTACATCCTTAGCACCATTTTCTTCAAAGTCCTCGGCACCTTCCTGAGCCTTGAACATTGCTTCTTTTCCGCCTGCAATATAACCACTAATCAGTCCATAGGGAGTCCCGAAAGTCGGCGGACATTCTGAAGCATCTACAACTCCGAGTCTGCCGCTTGTACCGGCTCCAAAATAAATTAGCCGGCCTCCGTTTTTTATTGATTTTACAATTGTTTCAACAGCTTTTTCAATATAAGGTAGTTCCTTTTTTACAGCTAAAGGTACTTTTTCATCTTCTTCATTAATTATTTTCAATACATCAAAAGTGGAGCAGTTATCAATATTCATACTATTGGGATTACGCTGCTCTGTTGATAATTTACTTATTTCCGAAAATAATTTTTTACTTCCGGAAGAGCTCATTTATGAAGCTCCAATACTACAAGCTTTTTACCTTTTTGATTTCGAACATTTGAAGGTTTATAGAAAAGTTCGAAAGTTGTAGACTTCCTGATATAAGCTTTGTATTTCATTTCAGCTTTTTTATATTCATCTTCAAGGTCCCCACCTTTTAATGCTATCAGGAAAGCTTTTTCTTTAATAAGGGGAATTGCATAACGGAATAAGATAATAAGTGGAACTGTTGCCCGGCTTACAACCAGATCAAACGAGTCAGCATAGCGGGCAATGAATTCGTCATTTTCAACCCTGTCATTTTCTGCAACAACATTTCCTAACTTAAGCTTATCAATAAATTCTTTTACAGCATCAATTTTTTTCTTTGTAGAATCAACCAAAACACCTTTTAATTCAGGCCTTGTAATTGCCAAAGGAATTCCAGGAAATCCGCCGCCTGTTCCAATATCTAAAAAATAATTTACTTTATCGGGAATAAATTTACTTATATAGGCAGAAATAAAGATATGATTCTCAATAATGGAATCTACATCTTTTCTTGATATAAGATTTATACCTTCATTTTTCTCTGCTACCATTTCAGCTAAATAAGCAAGTCTTTCGAGTTTCATAGGGTCAGGATTAAGTCCATTTTCCCAATAAAATGTATTTAATTCTCTCAGATATTGTTCTTGGACGTCCACCATAAAAAATCCTTAAAATTATTTCTTTAAATATACCAATAAAATAGAAATATCTGAAGGTGTAACACCCGATATCCTTGATGCTTGACCAATAGAGCGGGGTTTAACTTTATGCAGCTTTTCTCTTCCTTCTGTCGATAATGATTTTAATATCAAATAATTAAATGTTAAAGGAATTTTGGTTTCTTCATATTTCTCCATTCTTTGTATATTTTCATACTGACGTTTGATATAACCTTCATATTTCAATTGAATTTCTACCTGCTCTAAAGCTAAACTATCCTCCAGCAATTGCTTAATCAAAGGATAATCTTCAATATTAAAAAAATTCAGAATTTCTTTTAAAGTTAATTCCGGTCTCTTGCACAATTTTGAGACCGATTCACTTGCTTCAATACCGGAAGAACCTTTTAACCCCAAATATGTATTAATCTCTCTAGCATGAAGTTTTAGAGAATTAAATAGTGTAACACAATTATCGATTAATTTTGCTCTTTTAACAACTTCCTTATGCCCGTCTTCGGGATTCAAGCCATAATAAAAACCGTAACCAACTAATCTCCGGTCAGCATTATCCTGTCTTAAAAGCAGCCTATGTTCCGCACGCGATGTAAACATTCTATAAGGTTCATAAGTTGATTTATTGATCAGATCATCAATCAAAACACCTATATAAGCTTCGCTTCTTTTCAATACAAATTCCTTCATTCCTTTAATTTTAGCAGCAGCGTTAATGCCTGCAACAATTCCCTGGGCAGCTGCTTCTTCATATCCGGAAGTTCCGTTTATCTGACCGGCAAAATATAATCCTTCAATTAATTTGGTCTCCAAAGTTAAATCAACCTGGTGAGGCGGAAAGAAATCATATTCCACTGCATATCCTGGACGAACCATTTCTGCTTTTTCAAGTCCCTTTATTTTATTAATTGCTTCAATTTGAATTTCAGCTGGCAGAGATGACGAAAATCCATTTAAATAAATCAAATCATTATTTAAACCCTCCGGTTCTAAAAACAATTGATGCTGCTTTTTGTCAGCAAATCTAACTATCTTATCTTCAATCGAGGGACAATATCTGGGTCCGACACCTTGTATAATACCGGTAAACATGGGAGACTGAGAAAAACCTTTTTCAAGTACTTTATGAACAGTTTCATTAGTATGAGTAATATGACAACTTATCTGCGGTAAAAAAGGAAATTTAGATTTATCTGTTTTAGAAGAAAATGGTTTCGGTATTTCATCACCGGGTTGTTCTTCGAGTATATCAAAGTTTATTGTATTTTTTGCCAATCTGGGTGGTGTACCTGTTTTTAATCTTCCAGACTCAAAACCAAGATCAATTAATGACTGTGTAATACCAACAGCAGGTTTCTCGCCAAATCGACCTCCTTTTACAGATTTTAATCCTGTATGCATTAATCCATTTAAAAATGTCCCGGCAGAGATAATCAATGCTTTACATTGGATTTCTTCTCCTTTTCCGGTTTTGATACCCAATACTTTGCTGTTTTCAGTTATAATTTCTACGGCAGAATCTTCAATTATTTCCAGGTTTTTTGTATTTGAAACAACTCTATAGGCTTCTTCAGAGTATAATTTCCTATCAGATTGACATCTTGAGGACCAAACTGCCGGACCTTTTGATTTATTCAGTACTCTAAACTGTATTCCTGTCCTGTCGGCAATTATTCCCATCATTCCACCAAGGGCATCAATTTCATGGACCAAATGTCCCTTTGCCGTACCTCCAATGGCGGGATTGCAGGACATTCTACCCATAGCATACCTATCCATAGTTACAAGTCCAACCAAACAACTCATATTTGCACCCGCACATGCAGCTTCAATACCTGCATGTCCACCACCAATGACTAATATATCGAATCTTTTCATATCTCCTATTTATGTTTCATGTGAAACGAATAATTTACTAGCGAAAATCAAATTATACACAATCTTTAGAATTTGGAATGTTTTGAATATTAGTTTCACGTGAAACTCATTTCCCAATACAAAATTTCATGAATATATTATTCAGAATATCATCAGACGTTACTTCTCCGATAATTTCACCTAAAATTTGCTCAGCATTTCTCAGATCAACTGAAATATACTCACCGGTTAATCCACTATTTATTGAATTTTCCGCATTTATTAATGATTCTTTTGCTTTTCTTAAACACTGATAATGTCGTACATTTGAAACCACAGCCGATTTTTCAGAATAATTTATATTGCCAACCGATTTTTCTTTTAATTTGACAAACAAATTTTCAATTCCTTCTCCGGTTAGAGCAGATATGTAAACATCTGCATGTTCAAGTGTTTCATGTGGAACATCTATTTTGTTTATCACTGATATTATTTTTTCCTGCAATGACAGAATTTTTAACTCTTTTAGTAATTCATAAGAAAAACTTTGTTCAGTATCATTTATGAATAAAACCACATCGGCATTTTTTACAGCTTCACGACTCCTTACAACACCCTCTTTTTCAATCTCATCATCAGAAATTCTAATCCCGGCAGTATCAAATAATCTATACAAGATTCCATCTATAGAAACATCTTCACGAATAACATCTCTTGTGGTTCCGGGTATATGACTGACAATAGCCCTGGATTCTTTTAATATATAATTTAAAAGTGAGGACTTGCCGACATTCGGAATCCCGACTATAGCAACATTAACTCCGTCTCTAATAACTCTGCCGAATGAATAAGTCTCCAGCAGCTTGTCAATTTCTGATTTTATTTTATTTAACCTTTTTAAAAGTTCATTTTTATCAATGAACTCAACATCTTCTTCTGCAAAATCCAATTCAAGCTCAACAAATGAAGAAGCATTAATTAAGAGTTCCCGAATTTCTTCAACTTTATTAGATAAAACTCCGTCCAGTTGATTTCTCGCGCCGCGTAATGAAGCTTCAGTTCTTGAGTTAATTATATCAACAACAGATTCAGCCTGAGCTAGATCTATTTTATTATTAAGAAATGCTCTTTTTGTAAATTCTCCGGGTTCAGCAGTTCTGATTCCTTTTTTAATAAGCAGCTCAATTATCTTTTGAGATATTAATGGATTCCCGTGAGTACTAATCTCAACCGAATCTTCACCTGTATATGAATGAGGATTCTTAAAAACTGAAACCAGGACATCATCAATTAATATTTCATCATCGTCAAAGATCTTTCCATAAGTTATTCTGTGAGAAGGGACTTTAATTAATTTTTCTTTTCCAATAAAAACCGAATCTACAATGTTTATTGCTTGTGAACCACTAACTCTAATAATTGAAATCGCACCGATTCCGGGGGGTGTAGCTACCGCTGCAATAGTATCTTCAACAAAAATATTTTCTTTTATATTGCTGCTATCCATAAAAAACTAAATCAAAGAACGCAAAAATAATTAAATTAATATGTTTCTACAATACAATTAACTGCTCTCATATCATCTTGTGATTTTAAGATTAGATTAGACACATATTACTTTAATATTAAACTATATATACCTATCAGATGCACTGTAATTATGTCAGTTCCTTGACAAAAGAATTAAAAATCACAAGATAATAGTCACTTTTATAAGTCATTTTGACAAATTATAAAAAACTCGCCTAAATCTCCGTAACTTATTTTTATACAATGGGTTATAGGGGTTTTAAGGAAATGGCACAGCTATTGTTAAATTCTTAAGTGCATAATAATTATAGAACAAAAAAGGAGGATAATAAAATGGCAATTGTAAGATGGAATCCGGCAAGAGAATTATTAAGCATTGAACGTGAATTCAGCAGAATGTTTAATAATTTTGAAAAAAGATTTGGATTCGGAAATGGCGGAGATGGAGACGAAGAATATGAGAATGCTGTTTGGGCTCCTCTAACAGATATTTCCGAAAACAAAGAGAACTACATTTTAAAAATGGATCTTCCGGGAATTGATAAAAAAGATGTTAAGATTTCATTCTCAGATGGACAACTGAATATTAGTGGCGAACGTAAACAGGAAAAGGAAGATAAAGATTCCAGATATCATAGAGTTGAGAGATCATATGGGAGATATTTCAGATCATTTACTCTTCCAGCACAAATAAAAGTAGATTTAATTGATGCTTCCTTTAAAGATGGTCAATTGATCATTACTGTGCCAAAAGCAGAAGAAGCTAAGCCAAAAGAACTTGAAATAAAAATTAATTAAGAAATATAGCAAACTTATAAAAAAGGGTAGCTATTAAATTAGTTACCCTTTTTTACTATTTTGGTTTGATAAAAAATTTTTCACGGTGGTAACTAAATGGATTTTAAAGATTATTACAAAATACTGGGTGTTGATAAATCAGCAACCGATGCCGACTTAAAGAAAGCATACAGGGATTTGGCAAAAAAATATCATCCGGATAAAAATCCTGGCAGCAAAACTGCCGAAGAAAAATTTAAAGAAATCAGTGAAGCATATGAAGTTTTAAAAGATCCTGAAAAAAGGAAAAAATACGACCAATTAGGTTCGAACTGGAGGCAATATCAAAATGCAGGAGCGGGTAGCACTGATGATTGGTTTAGACAGTATGCTTCAGGAGGTCAACAAGGAGGCAGTTATCAGTTCAGCGGAAATCTTGGTGACCTTTTCGGTAATATAGGAGGATTTTCAGATTTCTTTGAAAGCTTTTTTGGCGGTGGTGCAAGAAGACAACAAGGTGAGAGTGCATTTAATAGGGCTAGAAAAGGAAGCGATTATGAAGCTAATCTGAATTTAACACTTGAAGAAGTCTATAACGGCGGTGAAAGACAAATAACTGTTGATGGAAGAAAACTTAGGATAAAGATAAATCCGGGAACGAGAGAAGGAAAAGTTTTAAGATTACAAAAGCAAGGAGCTCCCGGGACTCATGGAGGCGAAAAAGGAGATTTATATCTCACGGTTCATGTGCTGGATCATCCCTTCTATGAAGTAAAAGGAAATGATTTATATTATAACCTTGACGTCGATTTGTATACTGCGGTTCTCGGCGGCAAGATACAATTCCAAACATTAAATAATAAAAAAATAAATTTAACTATACCGAAAGAATCGGAAAACGGAAAATTGCTGAAAATAAAAAATATGGGAATGCCGAAAGAAAATTATAAGAGTTCTTATGGTGATTTGTATATTCGCTTGAATATTCAGACACCTAAAAATCTTACATCTGAAGAAGTTAAATTATTTGAAAAGTTAGCATTATTAAGGAAATAATTTTTAGAAGGAGAAAAAATGAGCGACAAACAAACAGCTGCAAAGAAATATCATTTTAAAGCGGAAGTAAAACAACTATTAGATATACTGGTTCATTCACTTTATACAAGCAGAGAAATTTTTCTTCGTGAACTTATATCAAATTCATCTGATGCTTTGGATAAAATACGTTTTGAATCTACTAGAGGAACGGACATAATTGATAAAGATTTGCCTCTTGAAATAAGAGTAAATTTTGATGAAAAGAAAAAACTGATAACCGTATCGGATACCGGTATCGGTATGACAAGAGATGAATTAATCAGTAATATTGGTACAATAGCCAAATCGGGATCAGCTGAATTCTTAAAACAGTTAAAAGAGAACACAGCAGATGCGAACAATATTATAGGAAAATTCGGTGTGGGTTTTTATTCCGTATTTATGGTTGCTGATGAAGTAGTTATAAGAACAAAATCATATTTAAATAATGAGCCGGCAATTGAGTGGCGATCAGACGGTTTGGGTGATTACCGTATTTCAGAATATGATGATAAAATTAAAAGAGGCACAATTATAGAGATTCATCTGAAAGAAGATGCTAAAGACTTTGCAGAAAAATACCGCCTTGAAACTGTAATTAAAAAACATTCTAATTTTATTTCTTTCCCTATTTATCTTGAAAAAGAAAAGATAAATACAATTGCTGCCATCTGGCGTGAACCAAAAACAAGTGTAAAGAAAGAGCAATACGTTGAGTTTTATAAATTCTTAACTTATGATTCCGAAGAACCGATGGATATAATCCATAATTCAGTTGATGCACCGATTCAGTTCCACAGTCTTCTTTTTATTCCCAAAAAGAATTTTGATTTTTTTGGTATGAACAGGGAGGATTATGGTCTGGACTTATATGTCCGCCGGGTTTTAATTCAGCATAAGAATAAAGACTTGCTTCCTGAATACCTGAGCTTTGTAAAAGGTGTAGTTGATTCCGAAGATCTTCCTTTAAATATATCAAGGGAAACACTTCAGGAAAATATCATATTTACAAAAATTGCTAATACAGTTACAAGCCAAACTCTTTCCTATCTTCTTAAAAAAGCAAAAGACAATGAGGAAGAATATGCTAAGTTCTGGAAAGAGCATGGAAGAATTTTCAAAATGGGTTATACTGATTTCACAAATGCGGAAAAGTTTATGCAGCTTCTCAGGTTTAATTCTTCCAACAATACTGATGCTGAAGGATTAACTTCACTTGAAGAATATATTTCCAGGTTTAAGGAAGATCAAAAAGAAATTTATTATGCATCAGGTTCAAGCAGATCCGCGATTGATCAGGATCCGCATCTTGAAATTTTCAAGAACAAAGGTTTGGAAGTCCTGTACCTTTATGATCCTGTTGATGAATTTGTAGTTAGTTCAATTAGGAAATTTAAAGATTATGATTTCAAATCGGTAGATACGGTTGAACTTGATAAGTTGAAAAAGTTAAAAGATGTTGAAGAGAAAAAGGAAAGTTTTGAAAAGCTTGGCAAAGATGATGAAAAACATTTCGATAGTTTATTGTCTAAAATGAAAGAAATCCTGGGTGACAAAGTTGAAGAAGTAAAAGAATCAAACCGGTTAAGCGGAAGCCCGGCAATACTTGTAAGTAAAGATGACAGCATGTCTGCTCAAATGCAGAAGATTTTAAGAATGGCTAACCAGGATGTAGGGATTCAAAAGAAAATTCTGGAAATAAATAAGGATCATAAATTAATCAGAAACCTGCTGAAAGTATTTAAAACTAATTCAAAAGATGAATATATCTCAAATGTTACGGAACAGTTATTTGAATCAGCATTACTTTTAGAAGGCAACTTGAATGATCCGCACAATCTTGTAAACAGAATAAATAAAATGCTTGAACAATCAAGCGATTGGTATACTGAAGTAAAGAAAATAAGTTGAAAAGATGAATCATAGATACCGAAAATCTATCAGGTATTTGGTATCAAATATTAAGGTGGAGAAGAATTATGAAGTACTTAGTGAAAGGAAATAGGAATTATGCCGTTTAATTTAAATAAACTTACTGTGAAAGCTCAGGAGATTGTACAGACTTCTCTTGAGATTGCACAAAACTACAAAAATCAAATTTTAGAACCGGAACATATTTTGGCCGCATTGATCCAGGAAAAAGGAAATATTGCAGACACCATTATGCAAAAAACCGGCGGTAATGTTAATAGTGTAAAGCTGAATGTAAATGATATACTGGAAAAACTTCCAAAGGTAAGCGGAGCCGGGATCGGTAACCAGCAGATGTCGAACAATATGGCAAAACTTTTCGATAACGCTGCTGAAGAAGCTAAAAATCTAAAAGATGAATTCGTTTCAACAGAACATCTTTTATTAGCGCTTTCAAATAATGATGGAAAAGCAGGACAGCTTTTACGAGATAATGGAATTTCACATGACGAAATTTTATCAGCATTAAAAGATGTTAGAGGATCTCAGCGGGTTACAACTCAAAATCCCGAAGACACTTACCAGGCTCTCGAAAAATATGGCAGGGATCTAAATGAATTAGCAAAAGCCGGCAAACTGGATCCGGTAATCGGCAGAGATGAAGAAATACGCAGAGTGCTCCAGGTTCTTTCAAGAAGAACTAAAAACAATCCCGTTTTGATCGGCGAACCAGGTGTTGGGAAAACTGCTATCGCCGAAGGAATTGCCCATCGTATTATTTCGGGCGATATCCCTGAAAATCTAAAGACAAAACGAATAGTAGCACTCGATATGGGTGCTCTTGTTGCAGGGACTCAATTCCGCGGTCAATTCGAAGAAAGAATGAAAGCTGTTTTAAAAGAAGTTCAGGGATCAAACGGTGAAATAATTTTGTTTATTGATGAACTTCATACTCTGGTTGGTGCAGGAGCTGTTTCGGGTTCAATGGATGCTGCTAATATTCTGAAACCTGCACTAGCGCGCGGTGAGCTACATGCAATTGGTGCTACAACTTTAAATGAATATAAAAAACATATCGAAAAGGATGCTGCATTAGAAAGAAGATTCCAGCCGGTTCTTATTACCGAACCTACCATTGAAGATACTATTTCTATATTAAGAGGATTAAGCGAACGATATGAAGTCCACCATGGAGTTAGAATTACTGATGGTGCTATTGTTGCGGCTGCACAGCTCTCTCACAGGTATATTACGGACAGATTTCTTCCCGACAAAGCAATTGACTTAATTGATGAAGCTGCTTCAAAATTAAGAATTGAAATTGATTCTATGCCTGAAGAGCTGGATTCAATCGAAAGAAAAATTCAGCAGCTTGAAATTGAAAGAGAAGCACTTAAAAGAGAAAAAGATGAAGCTTCAGCAAAAAGACTTGAAGAATTAAAAAAAGAATTAAGTGAGCTGGAAGAAGATAGAAATACACTTCGAATGCATTGGAATCTTGAAAAAGAAAAGATCCAGCATATCAGAAATATGAAGAGCGAAATGGATAATGCAAGAACGCTTGCAGAGAGATATGAACGCGAAGGTGATCTCGGTAAAGTTGCAGAGCTCAGATATGGTAAAATTGCTACCTTAGAAAGGCAACTTAAAGATGAAACTAAAGAACTTGCTGACATTCAAAAAAATAAAAAAATGCTGAAAGAAGAAGTTGATGCCGAAGATATTGCGGAAGTTGTTTCCAAATGGACCGGAATACCAGTAAATAAAATGCTTGAAAGTGAAAGGAGTAAACTTCTAAGACTTGAAGATGAACTTCACAAAAGAGTAGTCGGACAAAATGAAGCTGTTGCAGCAGTCGCAAATGCTATCAGAAGATCCCGGACAGGCTTACAGGATGTAAACCGGCCGCTTGGATCATTTATATTCTTAGGAACTACCGGGGTAGGGAAAACAGAACTTGCACGAGCATTGGCAGAATTTCTGTTTGATGATGAGCATGCAATGATTAGAATTGATATGTCCGAATATATGGAGAAGTTTTCCGTTTCTAGATTAATCGGCGCACCTCCCGGATACGTTGGTTATGAAGAAGGTGGTCAGTTGACAGAAGCAGTGCGAAGAAGACCTTATTCTGTAGTCCTATTGGATGAAATTGAAAAAGCGCATCCTGATGTCTTTAATGTTTTGCTCCAGGTTCTTGATGACGGCAGATTAACAGACAACCAGGGACGTACTGTCAATTTCAAAAATACAATTATCATTATGACATCAAACCTTGGTTCACATTTAATCCAGGAAAAGCTTGAACATGTAGCTGAAGATGAAATGGAAAATGTTTTAGGTGAACTGCGTTTTACTTTGGTTGAATTATTAAGAAAAACTATAAGACCTGAATTCTTAAACAGGATTGATGAAGTTGTTCTCTTTAAACCTTTAACTAAATCCGAAATAAGAGAGATTGTCGATATTCAGATTAAAAATGTTCAGCATATGCTAAAGCAGAAAGATATAGTCCTTGATATAAATGATGAAGCAAAAGACTGGCTTGCAAAACTTGGTTATGATGTAACCTTTGGAGCAAGACCGCTTAAAAGAACAATACAGAAATACCTGGTTAATCCTTTATCACAGGAATTACTTGCCGGCAATTTTAATGACGGTGATAATATCGCAGTTACTCTCGGCAATCAGGGAAAACTGGAATTTCACAAGGAAGCTGCATTAACAGAAAAATAAATTATAGCTAAAAGGGTGAATCGAACGTTTCGCCCTTTTTTATTCCAGACTAATTAATCCAATTTATCCGCTTATATATTTTTGTATTTAGGAAATTATTTTGCTGCCAATCACACTCATCCAAATATTTTCTTGCATTTTTTTTAGAAAGTCATAATTTGCATTTATTATTTATGCAGAATAAAAATATATCCTCTATTTTCCGTTTTCTTTTTATCAACATAATCTTTAAAAAATAAAATCCGGTTCTCATCTCCTTCTCGTTTTAGCTTTAAAATGAATTTTTCCCGAACCGTTTTAAAACTATAAAACATAAGGAACTGAAGAATACTCTTCTTTCCTTCTTATAAAAAACCGTTCCATAAAATAAATTATAAGCAGTAATTTCTTGTTAACCGAATAGTTTAAAAGTTTATTCCTTAAGGTAAATTTTACCCATAATGTCATGGAGGTTCAAAATGAAAAGACTTATGTCTGTTTTTATTGATTTGTGTTTATTATTTATATTTTTTATTTCATCAGCCTTTACGAAAAGCGACGTGTGGATAACATACACGAGTTCAAATTCAGGTTTGCCATCGAACGGGATTGCTTCAATTATTATAGACGGGAATGAAAACAAATGGATTGCAACGGGTGACGGATTAGCCGTTTTTAATGGTGAAATATGGACAGTTTATAATACTTCAAATTCAGACATACCTGATTACGATGTTAATGCAATAGCAATTGACGGCAGTGATATTATGTGGGTTGGAACATTCGACGGGCTGGCCAGTTTTGACGGTGATAACTGGACAATTTATAATACTTCAAATTCAGATTTACCCGGTAATACAATAAATGATATTGTTGTTGAAGGAAATGGAACAATATGGATAGGAACTACGGGAGGTTTGGCCAGTTTTGACGGTGCAAACTGGAACGTTTATACTTCATCTAATTCAGACTTGCCTTTTAATAATGTTACTTCAATTGCTATTGAAGGGAACGGGACTAAATGGATTGGAACTAACGGAGGCGGACTGGCGGCTTTCGATGGAACAACCTGGACTGTTTATAAAACTTCTAATTCAGATTTGCCCGGAGGGAAAATCAACTCCATAACGATAGATGGAAACGGAATTAAATGGATCGGAACGAGCATCGGACTGGGCAGCGGTTTAGCAAGTTTTGATGGAACAAGCTGGACAGTTTATAATACATCGAATTCGGAACTTCCGAGCAACAACGTTTATTCAATGACAATTGACGGAAACGGAACTATGTGGATCGGAACAAGTGAAGGATTATCAAAATTTGACGGTTCCAACTGGATTATTTACAGTACAACAAATTCTGATATACCTGATGACTATGTATACACAACATCGATTGATGGAAATGGTTATAAATGGGTTGGAACCGGAAAGGGTTTAGCAGTCTACAACGAAGACGGTGTCAGCTCTGCATGGATAAATTATACTCAGTTTAATTCTGATTTGCCAACTAATGCAGTCAGATCAATCTCTTTAGAATCGAATGGAACTAAATGGATTGGTACCTTTTTCGGGGGTATCGCTAGTTTTGACGGTGAAAACTGGATCGTTTACAATACTTCCAATTCAGATTTACCCGATGATATTACTACTAATATTGTAGTAGATGGAAATGGAACCAAATGGATAGGCAGCAACAACGGTTTATCCGGCTTTGATGGAAACACGTGGACTGTTTACACAACATCAAATTCAGATATTCCCAGTAGCCAAGCAAAACCGTTAACAATAGACGGAAGCGGAGCTTTGTGGACAGGCGGAGGAGGCTTAGCTAGCTTTGATGGTGGTACCTGGAATGTTTATAATACATCAAATTCAGATTTACCCAACAATACTGTAAATTCAATGGCAATTGATGAACACAGTATTATGTGGATAGGGACTAATAGCGGCTTGGCAAGCTTTGACGGAGGAACCTGGACAATTTACAGCACTTCAAATTCGGATTTACCCAATAACACTGTAAATACAGTTGCAATTGATGGCGCCGGGATTAAATGGATAGGAACAAACGGAGGAGGTCTGGCTAGTTTTGATGGTGTAAACTGGACAACCTTTAACACTTCAAATTCGGATTTACCACACAATAATGTTAATATTATTGTGGTTGATGGAAACAGAACTAAATGGATTGGGACCGACGGCGGGCTGATAAATCTTGATGGTGAGAACTGGACTGTTTATACACCCCTTAACTCAAGCTTACCCGATAACGAAGTTAATTCGATAGTAATTGAAGATAACGGGAACAGGTGGTTCGGAACCAGTTATGGAGGAGTTCTGGCTTATTTAGCAGGAAAAATAGTTTCAGTTGAAGAAGGCCTTGCCAGCCATAGTAATAATATCCCAAATCAAATTTTACTGTATCAAAATTATCCCAATCCTTTTAATCCTTCAACTAAGATTCAGTATTCAATTCCTGCAGTAGAGACGGGGCATGACCCGTCTCTACATGTTGTTTTGAAAGTATTTGATATTTTAGGCAGAGAGGTTGCCACCCTTGTAAATGAAGAAAAACCCGCCGGTAACTACGAAGTCTCTTTTGATGCATCAAAATTATCAAGCGGTGTTTATTTCTATAAGCTGCAGACAGGAAGCAATATTCAAACAAAAAAAATGATTCTACTCCGGTAAACTCGTTAAACAGTCCGATCCCTCAATTAAGTCTCGTTGATTTTTATCGAATCTTATCGATTATTTGAGGGATTCTTTTTATATATTGAACAAAATGCAGTTTAAAATTAGTTTCTCAAAAGGATCTTTTTATGAATTAAATCCATTTATTTGTTCCACAAATCTGTAAAAATTTGTTATATTGTCTCGAAAAATCGAATTTTCATTATTCCTCAAGACCTCATACCGATGAACCTTACGGAAATAAATAAGAAATATTTTACATCCGGTACACGGGGCTATAAAATTATAAGTTGTTTTTATAATAAATATTCGGATCTTTTTAAAAAGACCATTTACAATGATCCGGGAGATTTCTCAAATCAGATATTTTTAAGTGTTTCAAAAATCGATTTTAAAAAGGAAATCAGAAATGAAGAAGCATATATAATCGGGACAATAAAAATTCAATGCAGGGTACTTTTGGATAAGGCAATAAAGTCGAAGAAAATTATTCCTGAAAGTCAATTAAGAAATTTGGATTATAAAGAAAATGAAGAATCCGTTATTAATAATTTTTCAACCGACGACAAGGAAAAATTATTTGAAGTTATGGAAGGAAATGAAATATTTAATCAAATTAATATTTTTAAAATTCAATTGAAGCAGGATGAAACCAAATTATTCAATTACCTGATAGATGAAAAAACAAGATATGAAATCGCGGAAGAAATAAATTTAAATCTTAATACATTGGATACACATATCAGAAGATTAAGAATTAAATTCTCCAGGTTTCTTAAGAAATCGGGTTATTCCGCAAGAATATTGGATAAATATAATTAATATTGAAAATACTTTGAAAGTATTTTGTTAAAGTTTAAACTATATATATAGCTGAAAAAATAATTTTTTATGGAAAATTTTGTTAAAAAGTATTCAAAAATTCTGGTTGAATCCGGCGGGCATTTAAATTACGAAACTATTGCGGCTTATATAAATTTATATAATGATTTAAGCAGTAAAGAAAAAGATTTTGTGAGGAAACATTTAAGCAACTGCCTAGAATGTTACAAAAAATATATTGAAGTCTTTGATGAAGATTTTGAATTTGACGATAAAACGGTTTCTTTAAATTTTCAGCAGATAAAAGTTGATGAACACAGAAAATCATACCAAAGCAATGACGGTAATATTGAAATACTATTAAGTGAGGAGAATTTAAAGGTCAGCTTAAAATTTCTTCGGTTACCCAAAAATTTAAGGAATCAAAACTTCAGGATAGGCACAGGGCTCGAAGTATTAAGAATTTTATCGGTAAAAGAAAACGAATTATATTTTTTTAATCAAAACATTAATCTAGAAGATATTCAGGAAATTAGTGCCGATATACTTAAAGTTTATAATCCCGAGAAAACCATTTCCAACTCCGGTTCAAACAGATATTCTATTTTTGCAGCCGCTGCAGTAATAATAATTATGTTCATCATTGGCTACTTTTATTTTTCACCTGTTGAAAAAAGTGTTATTGCTGTTAAAAACAAACCTGTTGTTGATTCTTCATTTGCCGGGGAAAAAGAAAAAGTTGGACAAAATAATAATAGATTAAAAAAGACCGAAGAAAATTTAATTGCTGATAATCAAATCAATAAAGAAGATTTTAAAACAAACCCCGTTTTAGATAATTTTATAAACAGGAATATCCGTTCAGAAGAAAATGATATAACAATTATTAAACCTCAATTAAATGATACTCTGTCATTACCTTTCATTTTTCAATGGGAATCTAAATTACTACCTGCATTATTTAGAATTGTTCTAGTCAATAATAAAAATAAAACGGTCTGGGTAAAAACCTCAAGTGGAGACAACCTGTCTTTTGATGAAAAGCTTAAGAGCGGACTGTATTATTGGAAAATTTTTTCCCATGACCAATTGAAAGCTGTATCAAAATTTTATATCGGAAAATAGTTTCAATAATTTACTTCCCGATTAAAATAAAAGGACTCCATTCAAGCGGATAAGAATATTTTCCATCTTTTATTAATTTTAATTTGGCATTTCTCAATGAAGAGGAATAGCCCTCCCCATTTAATATATTTCTGTAAAATTCAATCATTAATTCAGAAGTTGATTTATCAGCGACCTGCCAGAGAGAAACGATAACGTTTTTTGCACCTGCAAACAGCAATCCCCTGGTTAAACCAATAATCCCTTCACCTTTAATAATTTTACCAAGTCCGCTCTCACAGGCACTTAGCACTACAAGGTCAGCATTTAAATTCAGATTATATATTTCGTTAGCATACAAAATACCATCTTCCCCTTTTCTTTCACTTGTAAAAAGTATACCGGATAAATTCGGCTTTTCTTCATTAATGAAACCATGTGTGGCTAAATGAATGAAACTGTATTGCTCAATTTTATCAGACTTCAGCAGATCTTCCTTCGCTTTATCCCGGAGATAATATTCAGCATGTTTATTCTTACTAAGGAATAAGTCTGTAATACCCTTTACTTCTCTTTCAGTCTCGGGCAAAGCTGAATATTTCTTCTTACCAACAACGATTGATCTTACGTTATTTTGAGTGATTAATACAGAATCGATTAAATTATTTATCCTTTTATTATCTTTGTCAGTATCATCAAAAACGGGTGCTATGCCGATAAATCTTTTGTCTATGATTTTCTGCTTATGGAGTTTCATTTTAGCAAGCAATGATGCTGAAAAATGATAGCTTATGTCATACTTTTTTATCAGATAAGGTAATGAAGAAAAGTCAGGAGTTTGTAGTTTAATTCTCTTGGAAAGCAATGTTTCAAACGGTAGATAATTAAGTATCCCATCAGGAATAATATAAATCTTCGATACATTTTCCAGGTAAAACCGGGACGATCTAATCAAAATCTTATAAAGATTATATGATTCTTTTAAATACCCTTCGAAATCAAGATTCAGCAATGAATATCGAAATAATTTAACCAGATCGTTCACCGGGTATTTCAGTTTTTTTTGTGTTAAATAGAAATTATTCTTCCTTACCGTAAAAACAAATAATTTATCTTTGAAAATATAGTATTCAAGCAGGGCATCATCTTTTTTTAATTCCTTTTGGAGAGTGGAAACTTTAACAACGTTTTTTGCATATTTTAATTCATGATATTCAGGATATTCCTTTTCAAAAGTATCCTTTAATTTATCATACTTATCCTGTATCTCAAAAATCTTATTCGCATTTTCAGCTATTAAACTTGAATCATTATCTTCTTTAGCCTCCTGAAGTTTGGTTATATAGAAAGCAATTTTGGATTTAATGTTTTTTTCCAGAATCAAAAGTGAATCCGGAATATTCGCATAATTTTCCACCTCCGATTCGTTAATTGCTTCGAATAAAACTCTTGCTTTGTTTCTTTCTGCAAATTCAAAAGCAATTTTTTTATATTTATTATTATGGGTGATTTGGTATAATTGGTATGCAGTTTCTAATCCTTGCCCGTTTATATCGGATAATTTTTTGCTTAAAAGAAATTTTGATTCGTCACGTAAATATTCACTGTTGGAATAATCGAAAGCCCGCGATGCAATTTGATAATTCAACAGAGAATTGAGAAGATCGTCTTTGTCGTGTGAGAAATTTAAATACTTCTGATAATAAGCTCCGGCTTTTTCAGTTAAGGAAGTAAAAAAAACTTTATCCCTGGGTATTTCCTGGTAATTAACTTCATCCGGGGAACTTATAGAATGAATTTGGGGATATGTATATGTAAGTGCAGAATCATAATAATTAATCGATTTGGAATACAGGTTTTGTTTTAATGATAATTCTGCAAAGTTGACATAATTTGTGGCAATCGCAAGGTGATTTTTATATTTTGATAGCCTCTGAAGAGCTCTCGACTTATCTAAATAATAATAAGCACTGTCGAACTGCTTCATATCAGTATATATATTCCCGACAGATGCTAAAGATTCTGCCAGATCAATATTACCCTCACTATGGTGCATCCTTATTGCTAATGATTTTCTTGCAAGGTCCAATGCTTTCTTAAACCGTCCTAAATATTGATATGAACTGGACAGGTTTGTATAGCTGTAAGCAACAAAAGGATGATTTTCACCCAGGTGCTCTTTCCATATCTGCAGCGCCTTTTCATCATATTTTACAGCTTCTGCTATATCCCCCTTAAAATACAGAACATTTGCAATATTGGTATAACAATAAGCAATATATTGATTTTTAGGGCCGAGTGCTTTCAGCCAGATTGAAAGTGCTTTTTTAAAATATTCCATTGCTTTCCCGGCATCTCCCCACCGATAATAAATTAAGCCCACATTGTGAAATCCTTTACCGGTTAGAATGCTTTCATCCCCGAATCTTTTCCGGCCTATTTCTAATGTTCTTTTATAAAATTTATATGCATCATCATAATTACCCAGATTGTAGAATATATTCCCCTTTGAATTATATAGATTTAACAATATGGAATCTTTATCTGAAATTTTATCATCTGTTATTTCGATTGCTTTATCTAAATAAAACTGAGAGGAGTCAAATCTTTCGAGATAGGTATCGTTGACTCCGATATTCCAATAACATGATACAAGTTTATTCCATTCAGCCTTTTCTTTGAAAACCGAGGCTGCCATATTAAAATAAAAATTAGAACTATCATATTTCGCAACTTTCCAAAGACTATCAGCAGCATGATAATATAGCTCTTCATTCCCCTGACTCTTATCATTTTGATTTTTATCCTGTGAATGAAGAAGAGCACTTCCAGTGATAAAAGAAAGAAAAAAAATGAATAGCCTGACTTTGAAGAATCGCATTTTTGAATGAATTGTTAACTTATAATCTATATTAAAGCAATCAGAGGGGAATTACTTTTTTAAGGTACTTTTTCATCCTCATAAAAGCAACAAAAAAAATAAATTTTTAAAAAAGTGTGAAAGTTTTTTGCTCCTGATCAAACTATACCTCTATACAAATCTATCCCGGACTAACATTTCAAGGAGCTTTGTCATGAAAAAAGCTATGTTTTTCTTTCTATTGCTGTTTTTCTATTCATATTCATTTGCTCAAATTCCACATACTATCAGTTATCAGGGGGTGCTTACTGACAATAAAGGTAATCTTGTACCTGATGGTATTGTATCTCTGATATTCAGGTTGTACAATTCTTCTGAAGGAGGAGATACTCTATGGCAGGAGAGCCAGAAAGCAGCAGTATCAAAAGGTATATTCAATGTTGTACTTGGCAGTGTTGAAACCTTAAACCTACCGTTTGATCAGCAGTATTGGCTGGGTATTACAATAGATGGAAATGAAGAGCTAATACCGCGGACTGCATTAACAGCTTCTCCTTATAGTCTGAATAGTGCTAATTCAAATACAGATCCTGAGCCGGGACAAAACTTCAGAGTAAGAAATACTAACGGCGAGATAACGCATAACTTAATTGCAGACGGGGATGCCACACATTTAGGTACAAGTACATTTAACGGCGGTATTCGTGTAAAAGCCAGTGGAGATTCATCATTAACAGTAATCTTTGATAATGGCTATTTAATGCTTGAGCCTGAAACACAAACAACTTCGGAACCAAACCAGGTTAATAAAAATAAAGGCAGAAAAGCTCCTGCATATTTAATTAAAAAGGTTCGCATTAGTGACACGTTTATCTATACACCGGTTTTACGCTCAAGTTTGATTCGGGCGGATGATGATCGTGCTACATCCGTAATCAGCGGTGTAAATGTTGGTAAGGGTCCGGGGGTCTCCGGTTATTCAAATTATTCTGTCGGAGTAGTTGGTAAGGGAAATCCTGGTGTTTGGGCACAGGGAAAGTTGAAAGTAGATGATGTTCCGACAGCGCCCAACCAGGAGCGTTTCCTTGTGTGGGATTCGGATAGTCTTGTTAAATATCGTACACTACCGAAACTTGGAGATGGTATCTGGAAAATCGATGCATCCGGCAATCTGGTAGTGTCCGGTCATAATGTAGAGATTAAGGATGCCCGTGGGAATACTACAACAAGCTTTGATACGAATGGGACATCAATGCATACAGGATTGGAAACTTTTAAATCGGGTATAAAAGTAGGCGGCTCTGGTATTACAATTTCGGATATTGAAGGACAACCTGCTATATCAATTGGGGGAGAGACACCGGATATACATACTGCCGGTAAAATCAAAAGCGGCAATTCGATCATTATAGACGGCATCAATCATATTATTAATTCAGATGTGGATTTAAAATTTGAATTATCGAATAATCAAACTGCACTGCGATTAGAGCCGAATTCAACAAGTCCTAATTTAATCGGTGGATTTGCAGATAATGATATTACAAGCGGAGTTACAGGAGCAGTTATCAGCGGAGGCGGTGCTGCTAATGAAGCAAATTTAATAACCGATAATTACGGAACTATCGGCGGCGGGATACACAACCAGGCAGGTGATAATACAGGTACTGTAGATGACGCTCACTATGCAACAGTTGGCGGAGGAAGAAATAATAAGGCAGTTAAAAATTTTGCAACTGTTGCGGGAGGAGAATTTAATGCCGCGAACGAAGAATCTTCTGCAATTCTCGGAGGTGACAATAATACTGTTAATGGTACAAGCTCTTCAATTGCAGGCGGTGATCAGAATACTGTAGACGGCACTAATTCATTTATAGGTGGTGGAAGTATCAATAGTGCTGCCGGATTCTGGGCTTCTCTGGGTGGTGGGGAAAGCAACTCAATTAAAGCTCTGACCGAACATGCAACAATAGGAGGCGGGAAGGGAAATTCAGCTCAAGGGAGTGAAACATTTATAGGAGGAGGTGAAAGCAACCAAGCCCTTGGTCCTCAAAGTACTGTCGGTGGCGGGTTTCAAAATAAGGCCAGCGGCCAGTATAGCGTTGTTGCAGGGGGAAATAATAACCAGGCTACAGCACAATATAACGGAACTATTGCGGGCGGAAGCAGCAATACAGCAAGCGGCAACTGGGCAAATATAAACGGAGGTGTAGGCAATACGGCAAGTGCAGTTATGGGAACCATAGGCGGAGGACAAGGGAATACGGCAAGCGGAGATCGTGCCGTTGTTGGAGGCGGATTGAACAATACGGCAAGTGGTCTTCGGGCTACTGTACCCGGTGGCGAAGATAACATAGCTGCGGGTGATTATAGTTTTGCCGCTGGTCAAAAAGCTAAAATTAATTCTAATCATAACGGTACTTTTCTTTTTGCGGATGCTAATCAGGCCGATTTCAATTCAGCATCTTCCAACGAGTTTGCTGTGCGTGCAACAGGGGGTGTTCGTTTGGTTACGGCCATTAGCGGAACCACACCGACAGCAGGTGTTCAATTGGCTCCCGGCGGAAGCTCATGGCTTACCGTCAGCGATCGGAACGCTAAAACAAATTTTACTCATGTTGATAAAAAATTAATCCTGGAAAGATTAGCTGAAATTCCTATTGATACCTGGAACTACAAAACCCAGGATAATTCCATCAGGCATATCGGGCCAATGGCGCAGGATTTTTATAAAGCCTTCAACGTCGGTGAAGATAATAAGCACATCAATACTGTTGATGCAGATGGAGTCGCACTGGCAGCTATACAGGGATTATATCAACTCTTAAAAGACAAAGATTCGAAAATTGAAGAGTTAAATTCAACCAATAAAAAACTTGAAAAGAGAATTAATGACCTGGATAAAAAATTAGAGAAGTTGAAAATATTATTCTCATCAAAATAAAGGAAAACATTTAATAATGGAGGTATCAAAATGAAAACACTCAATTTGTTTACGATTTTATTTTATTTTTTACTGGGGATAACTGCTTCAGCTCAAATTCCACACACTATGAGCTACCAGGGAATTTTAACCGACAATAACGGAATCGCTGTAAAGGATGGTACATATAAATTAAAATTTGACTTATACAAAACCATAAGCGGCGGTTCATCAATTTGGGAAGAAGTCCAGAATATTGAAGTAAAAAAAGGGGTTTTTAATATAGTGCTTGGAAAGATAAATCCCCTGGATATTCCTTTTGATAAACCATACTGGCTGGGAATATCTGTCGGCAATAACAATGAATTAACCCCCCGGGTCTCTTTAAATTCTTCAGCTTACAGCTTTTCAGCTAATTCTATTGCAGGAAATGGAAAAGTAGTAAAAAGCATAAATAATCTGACTGACAGCGTAATGGTATTAGGAGAAGGCGGTGCTGCAGTTATTACCAGGGGGGATACAATTTTTATTTCGGCAGGTCAAGCCAGCGGCGGAGGAATATCGGCTATACAGGATCCTACTTTTAGTCTGGATATAGTAAAACCAACCGGCCCTACTACAAATATAAGTGTATCAAACGGCGGAATTTTCGACCATCATATTGCCCGAAACCAGGTTGTTAAATCTCTTCAGGGTCTGAGAGATAATATCACTCTCGTGAAAGGAGATAATGTTAATATTACAACTCTCCAGGGCCCGGGAGTAAATCAAATAACGATCAGTGCTCTTAAAGATGGTAAAATGACAGGCGACCTTCAGGTAGGCGGTGAGGTATATGCTAAAAGCCTGCATGTAGTTGCTAACGGTGATACTCTGACTAGTTTTAATTCAGACGGCACATCATTTCATAAAGGTCATGAAAAATTTGCCGGCGGAGTTGATTTCCTTGACACAACCGGAAAGGTGCGGATTGGCTTCAAGAGTAATGGTATGGCAATTAGTGATTCTCTTGGTAGACCCCGTGTTTATCTTACCGATTCATTCTTTCTCACTAAGGACAGCAGCGGACGTATATCCAGCAGCTTGAACTTTGATGACGGCACATCATTTCATAAGGGTTTGGAAACTTTTGCCGGAGGAATAGATGTTGAATCTTCTACCGGAGATAAAGTGCAAATTCGCGGAAATGGTTTGACTTTTCCTGACGGATCTGTTCAAACTACTGCCTCTTCCGATTCATCAGGCTGGAAACTTGACCGTTTTGGAACAACTACCGACCATAGTGCACGAATTAAGGGTAAGCTTACTGTAATAGACGGTATTGATGCCGGTGGTGAAATTTCTGCCGCCAGCCTTCATATAGTTAATCAGCTTTCAGGGGATACATTGGTTGACTTTTTTGCCGATGGGACATCAAAGCATAAAGGTCTGGAAACCTATGAAGCAGGGCTTAAAGTTACTAATAACGACGGCAGCAGTGCTATTGAATTAGTACCGAATACTGATCCCCAGACAGAATATGGTTTAAGAGTTAATGGAAATGTTATGGTCAGCGGGATTCTAAATGCCGGTATTATTCAGGCTGAGACAAAACAGTTCAGAATTGACGATCCCTTAGACCCCGAACATAAATATTTGAATCACACAAGCGTGGAAAGCTCTGAGATGAAAAATGTTTATGACGGGGAGGTTGAACTTGACAGAAACGGGGAGGCTGTTGTTTCACTGCCTGAATGGTTCCAGGCGCTTAACATAGATTACAGATACCAGCTTACGTGTATTGGCGGATATGCTCCTGTTTATGTCAAAGAAGAAATTCATAATAACCGGTTTACAATATCGGGAGGACGGGAAGGATTAAAAGTCTGCTGGCTTGTAACAGGCGTCCGAAACGACAAATTTGCACGCGAAAACAGGATGAAAGTTATTACAGATAAATAAGAATGTTTAAAGAAAATTTTTTCAGCTAGTAAAGAAAATTACTTATAAAATCTTGATCGTCCGGCTCAGTAATGAAATAAGTTTTAGTAATCGTAAAACAGGAGCAGCAAAATGAAAATAAGAACTTTAGTATCCGTAGTTACACTTTGTTTGTTTTTTTTCTTAAATGAATCCTCTGCCCAGTATAAAATTTCAAATAGTGTTTTTTCAAACGGCGGCAATATTTCCGGAAGCAGCACAGATCAGATTATGAGCACGATCGGTGAACCTATCGTCGGCACTTCCGGAAATTCCGTAAATCAGATTCAAAGCGGTTTCTGGTATTCTGAAGATGCAATTACCGGTGTGAAAAAGAATGACAGGAATTCCATCCCAAAAGAATTTGAATTAATGCAGAATTACCCCAATCCGTTTAATCCCACAACTACAATTATTTTTGATCTTCCCAAGGAATCTCATGTAACAATGAAGATATACAATATTCTCGGACAGGAAGTTAAAACATTAATTAACGAAACAAAAAAACCCGGGAGCTACCACCTGAATTTTAACGCCGCTTCATTAGCGAGTGGAGTTTACATATACAGGATATGGGCCGGAGAATTTACTAGCACAAAAAAAATGATGCTGATTAAATAATCTTCTGAGATTTATCTAGTCCTTACAGCACAAAGAAATTAATTATTTAAACAAGGAGAATGTATAATGAAACATTTTACCTATCTGTTTCTGTTTTTTGTTTTTACTCAATTCATCTTCGCTCAAATTCCGAATACCATCAGCTACCAGGGGATACTTACTGACAATAAAGGTAATCTTGTCCAGGATGGTAATGTATCTCTGACATTCAGGCTATACAATGTTTCCGAAGGAGGTGATACTCTCTGGCAGGAGAGTCAGAAGGTAGCTGTATCAAAAGGTGTATTCAGTGTTGTACTCGGCAGCGTTGAACCTTTAAATCTTCCATTTGATCAGCAGTATTGGCTGGGTATTACGGTAGAAGGGAATCAGGAGCTTACTCCCCGTACTGCACTAACTGCCTCTCCGTACAGCCTTAACAGCCATTCAACTCTTGCAGAACCGCAGCCGGGGCAGGATTTATTAGTAAAGAATGCCGGCGGGGAAATAACTCATGAACTTAGTTCAAACGGAGATGTTAAACATACGGGAACCGGAACTTTCGGGGGAGGTATCTTTATTGGCGATACCACGATATTACCCAATGACACTTTGGTAATCATACCTGATACAAGTAATAAACATCTTAAAATAAACACATTGTACAAAACAACTGCAAATGTACCGCCATATGGTGTAAGGGGAAATGGAACTCTGATTGGTGTATTTGGCAGCTCTCATAATGGCACCGGGGTATCAGGGCAATCAAATTTCGACGTTGGTGTAAGGGGTAGTTCCAAAGAAAGCTACGGCGTATTAGGGACTTCAACAAACGATAATGGTGTGGTTGGTTATTCTGCGGGAGAATTTACAGGAGTGTTGGGCGTTTCAAACAAAAATATTGGTGTCGTTGGTATTGGTCCGGTAGCAGGTGTCTATGCAAAGGGAAGGCTCAGGATAGATAGTGTTCCGCCAGCACCTGATCAGCTACGTTTCCTGGTTTGGGATAATGACAGGTATGTAAAATACCGCCCCCTGCCGGACGGTTACGGGTCATTTAATGGTATTCTTGATGATAAACCTTTGATTCTTAGGGATGCTAAAGGTGATACTGTCTTTGCAGTTTTGACCGATGGTAAATCATTACACGCAGGTGAAGAGGACTTCCTCGATGGTATTGCTCTCACAAATAGATATGATGACCCGGGTATACTCATTACCCAGCACTCAATAAATATATATGATAAAGATGGCCACAGTATAGGAGATTTGAGCAGCCATGGATTTGAGTACTACAAACCTGTAGACTTATACGATACACTCGAATTACGTGATTTATCGGGAAATATTGTTACTATGTTTGCTCCCGATGGTACTTCCTTACACAAAGGTGATGAAACCTTTGAAGGAGATGTTATACTCAAAGGCAAATCCGGTAAAGGTATCAAGTTAGTAGATGATAACGGAACTACTCTCGCAGGCTTCGGAAGAAAGGATCTCGATACAGGACAACGTTTAAGTGTTTATGGTAGAGCTCAGAATCCTGGTGATCTTGCCGGTGCTTTCCAGGGTGATGTTGAAGTCAGAGGGGAAATTGCTGCAACAAGTTTTCATATTGTTGATACCAATGGTGATACCTTAACTGATTTTTATTCGGATGGCACATCCAGACATAAAGGCCTGGAAACCTACGAGGCAGGGCTAAAAGTTACGAATACCGACGGCAGCAGTGCTATTGAACTGGTTCCTAATACAAACCCGGTTACAGAATATGGGCTCAGGGTAAATGGAAATGTTAAAGTTAACGGCATTCTTAATGCCCAGGTAATTCAGGCTGAAACTAAGCAATTCAGAATTGACGACCCTTTAGATCCGGAACATAAATATTTGAATCACACAAGTGTGGAAAGTTCAGAAATGAAAAATGTTTATGACGGAGAGGTTGTACTTGACAGAAACGGAGAAGCTGTTGTTTCATTGCCTGATTGGTTCCAGGCGCTTAACATAGACTACAGGTACCAGCTTACATGCATCGGCGGTTATGCTCCTATTTATGTTAAAGAAGAAATTCATAATAACCGGTTTAAGATAGCAGGAGGACAGGAAGGATTAAAAATCTGCTGGCAGGTTACCGGCATCCGTAACGATAAGTTTGCACGTGAACACAGAATGAAGGTCATAGTGGACAAATGATAGTTTAATGAGACATATTGCCAATTCCTCTATAAAGTAAATAAAATACAATATAAAACAAATATTAAAAAAGTGTGAAAGTTTTTAGCTCCTTATCAAACTATTATAAAAGCAGAGTCTCAGAACAATAATAATTAAAAAATGGAGGTTATATGTTTAAGAAAATTATACTTTTGTTTTTTTTTGTATGCTTCGGAATCAATTTGTATGCCCAATTTGATTCAGGGATCGGGCGTTTCGGGCTTAGTTATAAAGAATCTTTTCCCAAAACCCCGGCAAATAACTTCCGCTATTCTTTCCGTGGTGAAAATGGTGATGTGATGGCCGTCGGTGATGGAAGTATAGTATACGATATTGCAAAGAATCAAGTCTCTACCTATCTGTCAGATTATTCACAAGGATATACAATAAAAGGTCGATTTGTTTCTCCTAATTATTATTTTCTTGGGACCAATTATTATTATTCAACAAGTACATTTTTTTCATTTAACTTTTCCGAGGGAACCAAAGAAATAAATGCTTCTGATAAGCCGGCTTCTTCATTTGATTTATTTGACCCAAATCATGCTATCAAAGTCGGAGTCGGTGGAGAAATGATAGTTTTTGATCGCACAACAGGAGATGTAGTTAAAACTATTGGAGGTCCTAATCCTAATGATCCTAGTAAAAAATTTACTGAAGACTTTGATGATGTAACAACTTTACAAAATGGCAGAGGTATAATCGTGGGGAGTAACTCAACAATATATTATACTGATGATTTTTCCTATTTCAATAAAGCAAAAGTAAACTTAGTAAATGAAAACAACTTCAAGCATTTGGAATTTGCTTACTACCCTGCAATTTTAAAACGAAGCGCCCAAAGCGTTCCAGTCTTTGCTCTTGGATATCAAGTGGAAACATATTCGTATGTAGTATGCAGAAGCACAGATGATGGAGCAACATGGGATTCTGTTTTTGCTTCACCAAAATATGATATACTGAATACGATATCGGCCTACAGTAACATGAATGCTATCATTGGCGGTTATAATGGAGTAATTTATTACACTAAAGATGGTGGCGATACATGGAATAAAAGCAATTATGACAATAATAAGACCATTGGATCCATCACTCATGTTTCTGCTGATTCTGCTTATGCAGTTGGTGATAACGGATTAATATTATTAACAACGGATGGGGGTCGGAACTGGACACAGATAAGCGATGATAATCCGGGTTTTTCAGGTGTTTATTTTTCATCACCGTCCGTTGGTTATGCTGCGTCGATCACTGGTTTTAACGTGCTAAGTGTTTATAAAACAACAGATGCTGGAGAGAACTGGAATGTAGCTTATGTCGATTCTTCTTTTGCGCTTTCTTATGCCGGTGTCGGCTCTATCTTTTTTATCGACGACATGACCGGTTTTATAGCCGGTTCTAAATTTATAAAGACCACTGACGGCGGTATAATATGGAATGAGGTAAATACCGGAGTTCCTCCAGATCCAAATTATGGGGAACCATTTTACCAAGATGTCTATTTTGTTAACAACAGCCTTGGCTTTGCGGTTTACAGAGCTCCGGGCACCGGTGATGGAGCTGTAAAAACTACAGACGGCGGAACGACCTGGAATCCTGTCAACATCAATCATGATAAGCTTGATAAAGGATTTGTCTATTTCGCTGATGAAAATCTCGGTTTTATATCCGGCTTTTCTACTCTTTACAGAACCACCGATGGCGGAGACAACTGGGATACGCTTGCAGTTGGAGCGAACAATCAGAATTTAAATAGCAGGGTCTCTTTTATTAATTCAACCACAGGGTTCTTTGGAAAGAAAGGACAAATATTTAAAACAACAAATAAAGGTGATTCATGGATAGACGCACCTATAGATAATCATAGTGTGCCGCAACAAATTCAATTTCCCAGTGATAGTATTGGATATGCAATTTGCACTACAGATACTTTTGGAATTCCTTTACATGTTATATTCAAAACTACGGACGGCGGTAATAACTGGTCCGATTTAACAGACAAATTACCCGGCAGTACAGGATTTCAGTACCTGTTTTTTACAGATGAAAACACCGGGTATCTGGCAGGAAGTGCAGGTATAATAAAAACTAAAACAGGAGGAGAAATAATTGCAACTTCCGTCAGGCAAATAGCAAATGCTTCCGAACCATCTGAATTTAAACTTTATCAAAATTATCCTAATCCGTTTAATCCTGAAACTACAATCAGATTCGAGGTTCCGGAGAAGAGTAAAGTTGAATTAAAGGTTTATGATATCCTTGGCAGAGAGGTAGCCACACTTGTTAACAAAGCAGTACACGCAGGTAATTATAAAATCTCTTTTAATGCGTCAGGTTTTGCAAGCGGAGTATATTTTTTCAGGCTGCAGGCAGGAAGTTTTACAAATACAAAAAAAATGATTCTCCTCCGTTAAAATTAAATCTGTAGGGGCGAATTTGTTAATTCGCCCCCTGCTGATAATCTTTCATATTAAACACATTATACTATCTTTTTTTATCAAACAGCCATCTAACAGCTGTTAAAAGGCTTATAAACGGCACATTAAGAGTATTAAATCGGCCTTAATTTATATCCTAATCCTGTCTGCATCATCTCCTGGTGTTGATTTGTTTCACTAATCAATTTTATGTTTTTGCTTAATTTTGTAATAGTTATAACAAATATTTCTTCTATAATGAAACACCTTTCTATTATTTTAATGGCTTTTTTACTGGTTATAAATTCGGCTTACGCGGATTATAACTCGGCAAAAGTTGTCCGCCACCTTGGTACGACAATCCCGCAAAATCTGAAATTCACTAATTCAAAAGGAGAGACAGTACTCTTAAAAGATCTTATCGATAAACCAACCGTTCTTGATTTCTGCTATTACAGGTGCTCAGGAATCTGTACTCCTTTAATGGTTGAGATAGCCGATGTGATAGGGAAAGTTAAATATGAACCCGGGAAAGATTATAAAGTTATCAGCATCAGTTTTGATGAAAATGAAACTCCTGCAATGGCAGCGCAGAAAAAACGTGCAATGACAGGGTTAATCAATCATAAAATTCCCGATTCCGGCTGGGTTTTCTTAACAGGAGACAGTACAAATATTTATAAATTAGTTGATGCTGCAGGATTTGAATTTAAAAGAACTCCCGGAGGATTTCTTCATAAAGGTGTGCTGGTCTTTGTTGATAAAACCGGTAAGATTGTAAGGTATATGAACCCTAACTATAACCGCAACAGCAACTTTGAAATTCTACCTACAGCTTTCGAATTAGCGATAGACGATGCTTCAAATGGTGTAGTAAAATCCACGATACAAAACGTTCTGGCAACATGCGCTTCCTTTATACCAAAAGGGAAAGACGCATATATACTATTGCTGGTATTTATTACAGGACTTTTAACAATGACTACGGTTATAGTTATTATTAAGAAAGCGAAGATAAAAAGTAACTGAGGGAACACTCCTAATTATGGTATATAGCTGAGGGAATAATGGAGTGTTGGAATTTTGGATGAGAGTAAAAACACTAATAATTCTCCTACATAGTTGTGGCTTTCCACACTTTTTCGAATATTTCATTACTCCAATTGATTTGTTTAACATCAGTTAATCCAAAACTTGCTCCACAAGGTGTTCATAGATATTTCTCTTATTTCATTTTATTTTCACTTTTTTAACAGATGTGATAATGAAATCATTACTTAAAATAATTCTTTTTTATTAACAGCATTATTTTTAATTTTATTAAAATTACTACGTTCCCGAAAAATCAAATAATTCTCCCAAAACAACTTTTAACATAGGAGGGTTCTATGAAAAAGTTCAATTTATTTTTTTCCCTTTGCTTTCTTTTAGTTTTTTTGTCAGGTACTTTGCTTGTAAATGCACAGGATAAACCGAAAAATCAACTTTTTTGGATTCACCAAGAAAAAGCAAAAGTAAATATGCTCGATAAATACGTAATCACCACCAAAGACATTTTCAGAATGTTCAAAGAAGGAAGTCTAGGTGTTGATATATATGCATCCCAAAGAGATGATAACCAGTTTTTTTATCTAATCCAGATCTCAAATTATTCTGATATTGACTCTATTTATAAAAAGTTTGGAGCGGTCAGGGAAAAAGTAGGAGCAGACAAATGGACAAGCAAAATGGATGAAAACTCATCCACAATAGAAATGACTAAAGACGGAGTTATAACCCGCTCAGGGAAATATTCTTATAGTCCTAAAAATCCCCGGCTCAAAGAGGGTGAGGCTAAATTTATACACTGGGATTATTTTACCGTTCTTCCGGAAAAAAGAAAAGAATTTTTTGATATTGCCAAACAATTTAAAGAGCTATATGAAAAAAATGATGTCGGTATGGGGTTTGGAGTTTGGATTCCTCAATTCGGATATGATAATGATTTGGTAGTCGTTACTCAAGCAGGAAAAGATGCAGTTGATTATTACCAGACCAGCCACATGATTGATGAAAAGCTGGGAAAAGACGGTGAAAAGCTTTGGAATAAATTATTAACAACACTTAAAGATTTTAATCATCTTAACGGACACCCAAGGTATGATCTTTCATTGATGAAACAATAGAATTAAATCATTTCGATGTCCGGCTTCGTCAATCCATGATAATGTGTAGGGAATGAAAATTTTCATCCCCCCTAAAGCGATGCTGCGATAAATTAGAAACAATAAGTAATTTTTGAAAATCAGATTTTTCTTATTATTCCGCGATCCCCTTAAGTCCGAATATTTTCACTTTTTCCTGCTTCCCTTTTAATTGATGCTCACCCACAAATTCAGATTTGAGATGCTCGGGCAGATTAATATTTTTCAGCATATACTCGCTAATTAAAAAGACCTGATCGTATTTGTTGCATTCGTCCTGTATCCTCGCTGTTGTATTTAAGACATCACCATGATAGACAACCTCTTTTTTTATAGTGCCTATCCAGGTAACGGAAACGCTCCCGGCATGCATTGCAGCTTTAAATTGAGGATAAACGCTGAACTTTTTCAGGTATCTGTCTTTATTCAGTTCCATCGTATTTCTTATATCAAAAAAGCAATGAATACATTTTGCATCTTTAATACCTTCTGCAAAAGACCACGTAAGGACAACTTCATCTCCAATATATTGATATATCTCGGCTTTAGACATCAGTATTGCATCCGTCATATCGTTATAATAATCGATTAGAAATTCGCTGTACTTCAAGTTGCCGAGCCTTTCGGCAATAGAAGTCGAGGATTTCAAATCAATGAATAGAAATATTTTATTGATTTCTTCCGGCCGGTGATACTTCCCGGTTATATATTTGATTAAATCACCCGGCCTGTGTAGTCTTCTTATCTGAAGCAGTGCAATCATTACCGAAGCAAATATAATAGCTATTAGAAGATCCCTGAAATAATGTTCTTCAAACAGTGAGGAGTAAAGTGAATCCCGAAGCGATTGATTTTTTGTTAAGAATTTTGTCGTAGAATTTACAAACAATATAAAGAAAGCGAAAACAAATGAGTAGACAAAGGTGCGGAATAATAAAAGAAAGAGGTATGTTTTGGTTCTGAACCTGTCCAGGAAAAGGAATTCTTCGCAAAGTCCAATAACAATACCGACAAAAAACCCGATGAACAGCCCGTTAAAAGTAGGACGGAAATTATCAACATTATCAATTTCCTGGAGCAGAATGCCGATGACTGCCCCGGCAACAGTTCCTACTATACAAAAGAAAGTAACGTTCTTTAATTTATAGTTTCTTGTTAAAAACAACCTCATATTGGAAATTAAGAAAAATTAAAAGATTAGTCTAATGGATTTATTTTTGAATGTTTTGAATTGTCGGTAAACAAGCTTCCAACTTTGTTTCTAAATCAACAATTGCAAATATCTTAACTATCTACTATTTTTTGTTCCTAATGGAAAAGAAGCATATATACGATGCTTGTAGTATTTGAAGATTGAAGGGTTTTATTTAGTTTAGTAAAAAAGAATATAAACCATATGATGAAATATGGCATTTGAAAGTATTACAGATGATAAAATAGGTGAGCTACTTAATTGCCCTAAAAAAATCAATAATCCACAGGCTAGAAATATTAATAAGGATGGGCATTATCAGATAAATTATAAAGTCACTGCTACTGATGGATCTGAGCGAAAATTCGAGATTTATGCGAGACAAAATTTAGGATTAGATATGGATGATGATTTTTCATGTGGTATAAGCTGGGTAGTACCTAATGGAGAGTCATTAACTTTAAAAAGATATAATGGACCAAGCCATGATCATTCAAATCATTTAGAAAATACTCGTACTGGATTAAAATGTCATATTCATTCTGCTACTGAGAAATACATTAAGGCAAATAAAAAAGCAGAAGGATATGCGGAAGAAACAAATAGATATAAAACAATTAATAGCGCGTTACATTGTCTAGTAAATGACTGTAATGTTACTGGTCTTCAAACAAACCCGGATAATATTGATCAACCAAGTTTTTTTGACGAATGAATATTAATATAGATGAATTGCAAAAAGCTCTTTGTTCTTTACTGTGTGCGGAAATAAAGGTTTACAAAAAGAGTGATAAATTATTAGCTATTGAGACGCCGTTCTCCTTTGCCGACGGAGATCCATATCAAATCTATTTAAGAGAAATGTCTAATGGAATAGTTCGATTGACCGATATGGGACATACTATAATGCATTTAAGTTATGACAATGATATTGATAAATTTAAGGAAGGAACTAGAGGTAAAATTTTTGAACAAATAAAATCAGAAACCTTCATTGAAGTTAAAAATGGAGAAATTTTCATAGAATCGACAATGGATAAATTAGGGATTAGCGTTTTCAGACTTGGACAGGCATTAACGAAAATAAATGATTTGACTTTTCTTAATCGTGCAAGAGCCGAATCCACATTTTACGAAGATTTGCAAGAACAACTTTATAAAATAGTTAGTGAGGATAAGATTAAAAAAGATTATTATTATGAAGAAATGGAAAATGCAAGGGACTATCCTATTGATTATAGAATTGAGGGGAAGGAGTTACCACTTTTTCTATTTGGAATTCCAAATCGTGATAAAGCGCGTTTAACTACTATAATTTTAGAAAGACTTTTAAGAGCTAACATAAACCATGACAGTTTGTTGATCTTTTCTGATCAAGGGATTATTCCTAAACAAGATTTGGCGAGACTTTCAAATGCTGGTGGAGAAATGATAGCTTCTTTAGATGCCGAAGCAGATTTTGCCAGAAAACTTATCAAAAAAGTCAGCCTTAACTAATCATCGATATAATTATTTTTACCACATTTAAATTAAGTGCTTAAAGTAATACTACTCTCCTAACTTCTTCTTATACTCCAACACACTTCTATTCTGCTCCTCACTAAATCTCCATTCCGGCAGCTTTGATTGCATAAAATCAAAAATTTCTTTTGCTTTTTCTTTATTCCCTTTATTCAAATAATACCGCGATAATTGAATGAATAAATGCCTGTAATTATTAAATAAATTATTTACTGTCTTGTCAGTATAAACATCCGGATTATTAAAATTCCTGTAACGATACTTTTTAAGAAGGTTATCTTCCATTTGGTGAGGCGATATTGAATCTCCTTTTGTTGGCACCAATTGCTGGATCATTCCTGCAGTGCTTAAATAAGAAGATAATCCAACCATACTATTTGGATCAACAGTAATCGAAAAGTATGCGAGCCTTTCTTTACTATTTGTTTCAAGTAAACTGATCAGCGCTTTATCCTGCGGAAGCAATCCTTTCTCTTTTCTGAAGTTCCTTCCTTGGTATTCTGTTTTAATTGTATCTTCTTTATCGTTTAAGGAATCTTTGAATACTATTTTTATGGATACAGCCGAATCAATGCGGGAAGGCCGGAATTTTTCCGGGTTTAACACATCTGCATTTGCAGGAAATAAATTATATGTACGCTGCAGCTGCTCTACATAAAAGCTTGTGTTTAAGAGACTTAAATTAATTAATGCTATATCGGGTCTGACTGCTTCAACGCTTTGTAAATACCACGGAGGAAATGTATCATTATCCCCGTTGGTAAACAGCATTGCATTCCTGCCGCAGCCGGCTAGTAAATTATATGCAAAATCATCAGGGAAGTAGTAGCCGCTTCTATCACACTTGAACCAATTGGTAATGATAATGTTTAATGGCAATATCAAAAATCCTAACGCTAATAACTTAATTAATACAAGCTTCTTCGGAATATTAATTTTAATTAATAGATTATTAACCAGGCTAATCAATACATATAATCCAATTCCTATCCAGAGAGTAAACACAAAAAATGAAGGGATAAAAAGGCGATCTATTTCTCTTATAAATTCAAAGCCTTCACTGATGTTAGCATATACAACCAGGGTAAAAGAGAAGAAGAAAAATGTAATAAAGATTAATATCCAGAGTTTGAACTTTTTAATTAAAGAATAAACAAAACCTGTTATTCCTAATAAGAACGGAATAAATGAAAAATAAATTTGACTGAATATGGTTTCGTTCCCCTGTGCTCCTAAGAAATTCCATCCGAAGTAACGAAGATACATATGATCAACCTGGTAGCTCCAGAACGGCGCCCGCCGGTTAAAAATCATTGAGAAATTCGATTCGCCGTAACGCTTCATATCGATCCACGCATACAACTGTGAAAAATTTTGGATGTCATCCATAGAAAAAGGCGGATGAGACTGCGAGCGAATCAACGGGAAAAAGTTGAGAGAAAATCCTAATAAATACAAACCGGCCAGAATAAACCAGAAACGAAACTGCTTTAATTCATTCCTGAAAGGAAAAATCAATAATATTAAAACAATCGGAATTAAAGGAGTATTCAAACGGTGAGCAGTATAATCTATACCGAGGATAAATACAATTAAATAGATAAGCCTTTTCTTTTCAATTTCATCTTTGGAAAACCATATTTTAATTGTGCAGTAAATAAGGATGCCGGTCAATAATAATCCAAGCACATATATTCTCTGGGCAGTTGATTCAACCCATATACTGTATAAAAAAGGAATTGACAGCGAAGTAAAAAATGAAGCAATAACTTTTCCTGATTCGGATAGATGAAGAGGAAGGTTATTAAAAATTATTAGAAAAGTATAATATGCAAAGACCGCAGCCAAACCTGCCGAAATAATATTTACCAGGGTAACTGCTTTTACTGCAGGCAGGAAAAAGAATAGTATAATAAAGACTCTCCCTAACAAAACATAAAGAACAGAACCGCCCGGATCAGGAACACTTAGATTGTTAGCACACGTTACAAAAAAACCGCTGTCCCACCAGCCGATTGAAGGATACGATGTAATATAAAGTAAAATAAAAATTGATATAAAAAGAATCCCCGCGGCAGCCCTTTTCAAAGTCATGTTATCTCCCTCCGGCTTGATAACTTAAACTTAATTTTTCTCGCATAAAATTACAAATGGAAAAACAGGCTCATAAAAAATCATAATCATCATAAAGATCTGCGTTCATTTAAAAACTGATAATGATATTCATTTTAAGATTCCGGTTGTAACTGTTCTTTTTTTACAATAGTTTAGAGACAGATAACAGCAACAGGGCGAAAAAATGATTTTACCTGCACTCAAAAATTTCAATTTAACTTATATGAAAACTTTATTTGTATTATTGGTATTCCTTTCAACCTTTCCCGTCTTTTCACAGGAGATAAATGAAATAAATCATGATGTTTTATACAAAACCTGGAATGCAAAATGGATAACATACCCGGGAATTTCGGGAAAGGAATACGGAGTTTACCTGTTCAGGAAAAAATTCAATTTAAAACCGGGAACCGGAGAATTCATTGTTCATATTTCTGCAGACAATAGATACAAATTATTTGTTAACGGGAAATATATCTGCAACGGTCCGTCGAGGGGAGATTTTTTACAATGGAGATTTGAAACCATCGATATATTGCCTTACTTAAAAAAGGGAGAAAATATTATTGCAGCTGTTGTTTGGAATTTTGCACAATACAGACCCGTTGCGCAATTTTCAAACCGTACAGGATTTATCCTCCAGGGAGATTCGGAAACAGAAAGCATGGTAAATACAAATGAAACCTGGAAGGTTTACAATGATACTGCATACAGCCCACTTACTATAAATTTACATCAATATTATGTTGTTGGACCCGGAGAAATATTTAATATGAAATATCATCCGTGGAACTGGACGGAATTAAATTACGATGCCTCAAATTGGCTATCTGCAAAAGAACTTGAAGAAGGAACTCCATTAAAGAGTTTCAGAGAATTCGGTAATCCTTCTAAGTATGTTCTTGTACCACGCGAGATTCCGTTTATGGAAGAGAAACCGCAAAGATTTTCACAGGTCCGGCGATCAAATGTTGACGTACCGGTAGAATTTGTTGATGGAAAGAAAAGATTAATAATTTCTGCAGATACTACTGCTATTATTCTTTTTGATCAAAAATATTTAACTGATGCTTACCCGGTTTTATCCGTTTCGGGTGGAAATAATAGTGAAATAACTTTAACCTATGCTGAAAGTCTGTTTAATGATAAAATGGAAAAGGGGAATAGAAACGATATTAAGGATAAAAGGATTATAGGAAACCAGGATAAAATAATTTCCGATGGAGGGAAAGACAGAACATTTCAAACACTCTGGTGGCGAACATTCCGTTATGTTCAAATGAAGATTAAAACCGGGGATGAACCCATGACAATAAATGACTTCCACAGTATTTTTACAGGATATCCGTTTAAAGAAAAGGCATCATTTAAAAGTAATGATTCAACACTTAGCGATATATGGAATGTCGGTTGGCGTACACAAAGATTATGTACCGGCGAAACTTTTTTCGATTGTCCATACTACGAACAGCTTCAATACGAAGGTGATACAAAGATTCAATGTTTAACCTCCGGATATGTTTCAGGTGATACAATTATGATGCGAAAGGCAATTCAAACTTTTTATGATTCACGCTTGCTTTTCGGTTTAACCCAAAGCCGTTCACCAAGTTATGAGACACAGGTTATCCCTACCTTTTCATTGATATGGATTACAATGGTTCATGATTACTGGATGTTATATGATAAACCCGGGTTTATTAAATCGATGATCCCGGGAATTATTGAGGTTCTGAATTGGTATAATAACAGAATCGACTCAAGCGGTCTACTCGGTCATATGGAGTGGTGGAACTTTGTTGACTGGGTAAATTTTGACGGATGGCATAACGGTGTACCGCCGGGGATAGACAGCAGCACCTCTTCAATTGTTAACCTGCAGTATGTTTATACTTTGCAGAAAGCCGCCGAACTTTTAAAATCATTTGATCTTCCTGAACAAGCGGAAGAATATTTACATTGGGCGGACAGGATAAAATCTATTGTATATACAAAATGTTTTGATACCAAAGAAGGATTAATTGCTGATACTCCCGGAAAGAAAAATTTCAGCCAGCATGCAAATATCTGGGGAATATTAACCGATACTTTCCCGGTGGATTCGCAGGCAGGTATCTTAAATAAAATATTAACTAAAAAGGATATTGCTCAAAGCTCCTACTATTTCAAATTTTATTTGATTAAAGCTTTGGAAAAGGTCGGGATGGCTGATAAATTTTTCGCTCTGTTAGAACCCTGGAAACATATGCTTGATATGGGATTAACAACCTTTGCAGAAAAACCTGATCCGACAAGGTCTGATTGCCATGCATGGAGCGCTTCACCGGTTTATTATTTATTATCACTTGTCTGTGGAATAAAACCTGGTGGACCAGGCTTCAAATCTGTAAGGATAGAACCGCATTTAGGAAACTTAAATTGGATTGACGGTACAATGCCTTATCGTTTGGGAGATATAAGAATCCGCTTAAAAAGAGATAATGACGGCGGGATAAAAGGGGAGGTAATTTTACCAGAAAGTCAGAATGGGGTGTTTACCTGGAAAAACCATACTATTTCACTAAAAGGCGGGACAAACTCGATTAATCTAAAATACTAAAATTTATATACCCTGTGGAATCGAATTGCCGCGGCTAGATTAACCGTTCCTGTTTGAATTCCCGCGTTTTCCGCATGTTTGGACAGTTTTATATCACCCATGTTATTTAGGAATATGCCTAATATTCAATTATCTAGGCAAATGTATAATATTTCTACGATCTTAGCCTCTTACAAGATTATGTGGTAAACATCAAATAGATTCATTCAATTAATTCTTAAAATGAAACAATAAAAAAATCAAAAAAATGTCTTTAGTTATAATAATATTAAGCGTATTTCTTTTTCTATTCATAATTACTTTAATAGTTAGTTCTCTTGCTATGAAAAAAGCTGTACCGCAAAAAATGACAGATAAAGAATTTTAAACCGTCTCTTTTTCCAATTTCTACTTCTTCAATAATTCAAATCAATTGTTTTAATCTATAAAGGAAAAAAATGTTTATCATTAAAAAATGATATAAAAGAACTGGTTTGACTTTTTAGATAGGTTGGGATATAAGTTAAGTTTCCGTTTTTAATTAGAAAAGGAAATTCACATGAATTTCCTTTAAAGATGAATTTGTACACCCTGGGGGACTCGAACCCCCGACCAATAGATTAAGAGTCTACTGCTCTACCAACTGAGCTAAGGGTGCGGTGCAAAATTAAACATTTTTATCAAGGTTTTCAAAGCTGGAAAAATTGGTGTGAGAAAGAGTGAGCGGTTTGTTAATTAATTCAATAGCTTCTCTATCTTTTGTATATTTGTTTAACCTGTGTTTCTGCATCTCTTCATACTTCACTTAAAAATATTAAGGTTAGAACCTCAAAGAAAGGCAGCTAAGACCCCCGTCCAGTTTTCTAAATTCAGATACATCAATCTCGATTATCGTATAACCTTCATTTTTGATCTTCTCTTTTGTCTTTGGAAAACCATATGGAACTAAAATTTTATCATTTACCCATAAACTATTTGCAGCATAGCTTTCCTCATTATTAACAGAAATTAAGTTAAGTTTCTGAAAGTCCGCTTTATTGATGAAATTATCAACAGATAAAAGATTATTTTTCTCAAGATATGAGACTCCTGATTTAAGATGCAGAGTATCTCCCACACTCAATGTTGAACAGGTATAACCATACTTTTCTAATATTTTTGTTAATTGATAAGCACCATTCTGATTTGTTCTTTCAGATATGCCGATATAAAAGTGTTTCCCTGCTTTCATAACATCTCCGGCTTCCAGTGTTCCGGGAGCTGAAATATGCTCAATGTTTGAGAAGTGATTTTTCAGGATATTATGCATTTCTTTAATCTCACCTTTGCGGGAAGGTGCTCCTGGATTAGTTATTACAGCACAATGTGGAGTTAAAAGTGCAGTATCTTCTACAAAGGTGGAATCTGGATAGTTTTCATCAGCTTCCAATACAATAACATTAAGTCCGCATTCTTCAAGAGCTTCGATATATTTTTGATGCTGCTTTAATGCCAGATGATAGTCAGGTTTTCCAAGATTTGCGCTTGTTAAACCATTTATAAGATTTTTACATGGTTTTCTTACAATAGCCTTACTAAACATCAGGTTTGGATAATTTTAATTATTAGTGAAAATATTTACTCAACAAAGAAATTTTATGTTTCTAATTTACATTAATTACCCGGCAAGTTTAAAAATATTTTTTTAATTTGATATAAAACTTTAATAGGTTGTTGTTTGGAAGTAAAAAAATCATTAATAGATGAAAACGATAAAAAGAATTATCAGCTGTTCTATTATTTGCGGATTCATTAAAATGATTATGGACTGAAAGCAAAAAAATTTGTAGATTAACCCCGTCATAAAAGGTTAATGCGAGCTAAGTTAAAAAGATAACCACTTTTTCACAAGAATATTTCAAAGGAGGATCTATGGGAATTCATGCTGAGTATTCTCCGGATAAATCTATTATCGTTATAGACAACAACCATTTTGTTGGTGTCGAAAACAAGACATTTCAAAGCCTTGTACAGAATTCAATTACTAAAGGAAGTAAAAGTATTACAATTAACCTATCCAAAGTAGAGTACATTGCAAGTTTGGGAATTGAAAGTCTTGTACATGCTTATACAACCTGCACTAATAGAAATATTATGTTTAATATTGAGGGTGTTGGTGGAAATGTATTAAGAATATTACACCAGGTAAAATTGGACACAGTTATCAATATTAGTTGATTACAAATAAGTCTTAGATAAGCTTAGTCCTAAAGGTTTTTGAGACTATAAATTACTTTTACTATCATTTCTTAAGTACTATTCGAACCTGCCTTTTGTCTTCTCCAATAACCTTTCAGCAGAAAGAGGACCGGAACCAAAAACCAGGAAGAAAATCAACAGAAACAAAGTTATTATTGAATAAGAAAGCTCGTAATTAACAGGAGCAAAAACTGTGGGCAGATGAATAAATATCTCAAGAATCAACACAGGCAGCTCAAAAAGAGCAATTATGCGTGTTAGGAGCCCCGACAGGATCAATAATCCTCCCACTAATAGAAAACCAATTGAGTACATTGCAGCAAAAAAAGCAATAAATTGAAGCTTTGTATTTAAGATCGAAGCAACTATCAGGTCGCTGTTTCCGACAAGCATTACTCCTTTAACAATTAAAAATAGCCCTAAAATTATTCTTAGTGGATCTATCCAACCGGAGTGATGATGATCAGCCCAGTTTTCAACCCTTCCAATTGCATTCATAAATTCTCCAGTTCCTATTACAAGATTAATTATGGTTCAATTTAGTCTTTTTTCCAAAAAGGAGATGTTAGTATCATCAATAGCTAATTCCCGGTTGCAACAGAAAAAGGATATACATATTTTTTCATTCTTAGAATTTTCTTAATACTATTGTTTATAATTGTAGCTTTTTAGCACGTATATAAAGATATAATAATTCATCTTACTTAAAGAAATTTAATTAAAACCTCTTATTATCATGACATATTTATCCGGTAAAAAAGAGAATTTTAAAAGGAGATTTTATGGACGGATTGACTAAAACAGGAATTTATATTTACGCTGTACCAATTGGAATCCTTGGAATTATCCATTTATTAATGGGCAGTTCAATAGCTGCGGGATTACCATCATTTTTTTTCGCCCCAACAATATGGGTTTATATATCGGGTCTTTCTTTACTGGCAGCATCAATAAGTATTTTAACAGGAAAATATACAAGACTTGCCTGTTTACTTTTAGCTCTGCTCTTTTTCATCCTGGTTTTAATTGTAGATTTACCTGGATTTATCCATAATACGGCATCATACACGGAAATATCTATGCTGCTTAAAGATGTTATAATTGGAGGCGGAGCGTTAGTTATCGCTGCAGCTTCAAGCAGACCGGAAGCTTTGTAGATTTTATTTTTCTGTAGTTAATTGAGTATTATATAGAGCTAAAAATAACCTTCTATTATTGATATGCAACATAATAGCTAATAGAAATAATTTCTATATTTTAATTGTTTGTATCACATATGAATGGAGGAAATATGAAAGCAGGAAAAGGATTGTTAGGCGCATTAATCGGGGGGGTTATAGGAAGTACGGCTGCCTTTTTATTTACCCCGAAAAAAGGGAAAGAAGTTAGAGAAAATATTAAAGACAACTTTGACGATTTGGTTAATAAAACAAAGGAAAAAAGCAGACAGCTTTTTAGCCAATCTTTAGATATGGTTGATGACATAGTAAAAAAATCCGATGAGCTAAGGATCCTCATCAAAAGACATAAAGAAGGGACTTACGACGAGACAATAGAAAAAATTGAGAGTGAAATAAAAAAACTACGAATGGCTTTACTAACAGCTATCCAGGTTTATAAAAACAGCAAAAACAGGGAAAAATCATCGGATGACCTGGTAAATAATATATATCATGAATTTAAGAATGAGTTTGTTCCCGATAAAGCAGAAAAAACTTATTAAAGTTCATAATTTTTTAAGATGGTTATAAAGGTTTTCACAAAAATTTGGAAACCTTTTTTTATTGAAAACATTCTGAAAATAATGGCTTTATATACAATCGTTCAGGTTAAAGAATATCTCCTTCAATTATTATGGTTGATAAACATATTTATATTTATTAATATATCTTAAACAGATTTTTAGCCAAAGAGGGATTTATGAACCACAATAACCGTTTAGGTTTTTTTGTGAACTTTTTAACCGGTACTATCGTGGGTGGAATTGTCGGTTTTTTATTTGCACCCAAAACCGGGCAGCAGTTGAGAGAAGACTTAAAAGAAGATCTGGACTTATACATCAAAAAAGTTAGAGATACCGGGAACAAAATTGTTGAAGATGCTCAAAATACTGCTAATCAGATGGTCGAAAAGACCAACCAATTAATTGCCTTATTGGATAAATATGTAGGTGACGATTTCAAATATTCTTTAGATAAAATTGAAAAAGAAATCTTAAGTGTTAAAACCGCAATTAATACTGCAGTAGATACTTATAAGAGTAATAGTGCCAAAGCTGAAAATTCCTCCGAATCAATTGCGGATGATATCTTTATCGATTTTGTGAATGAAAACAGTGAAGAATATGAAGAAGAAATCCTGCCTCTTCACGAAGGAATGAGAAGAAGATACGATAAAAAGTATTATTGATAACTACTGATAAAGAATAACAGGGTAACGGAATATTCTTTTAACAAATGTTAATACCAGGGTTTTCCATAGCTCTTAGTTTCATATCTTCCTGTAATTTATTCTTCTTTTTATCAACTCTAAGTATTGATTAAGTTAAATTGCTTAAACTATTTTTATAAAAATGTTAACATTTCGTTACACTTGAGTGCCGAATCTTTTAAATATTTGCATAGTATAAAATCGAAACAGGAATATAGATTATGAAAACATTTTTTGTTAAAATAGCGATTCTGATAATAATTTCCCTGGCATTAACTGCCGGATATATCGAAACAAAACCAGAAACTCAAAAAAACGGAAATGATAAAATGGAACAAAATACAAAACTGGAAAAAGCTACATTCGGCGAAGGGTGCTTCTGGTGTTCACAAGCAATTTTTGAAAGAGTTAAAGGAGTGGAATCTGTAAATGCAGGTTATTCCGGCGGTACTACTGATGACCCGAACTATGAAGAAGTGTGTACCGGGAATACCGGTTATGCTGAAGTAGTCCAGATTACTTTCAATCCTAAGGTAGTTTCTTATGATGAACTTCTTAAAATATTCTGGAAGACTCACGATCCCACTACCTTAAATCGTCAGGGAGCTGATGTTGGAACACAATACCGTTCTGTTATTTTCTATCATAACAATGAGCAGAAAGAAAAAGCAGAACATTATAAAAAAGCGCTGGACAAATCAGGTGCATACAACAATCCGATTGTTACTCGGATAGTTACCTTTAAGAAATTTTATAAAGCTGAAGATTATCATCAGGATTATTTTGCAAAAAATTCGACACAAGGTTATTGTTCACTTGTTATTGCACCCAAAGTAGAAAAATTTGAAGAGGTATTTAAAGATAAGTTAAAGTAACTGAAATTGCAGATTTCTCAGCCAGAGGCTCATCCGCCTTTGGCTGAAAATTGAGGATTAAACAAAATCCGGAATTTGATTTTCTTCCTATCTTTCTGCCCTGTATTTAATCCTATAAAGAATAATTTTTCGGATGATTACGCTGAATGGTTCAATGCAAAACCAGTAGATTGAAAACCATCTCTTAGCCGCATCACCAATACAAAGCACACGGGTTTCGGTTGAAAAAGTAGTCTTGCCGGGATTATGCGAAACTGCTGAAAAGCCCCATACGGCCTTAGCAAATCCTGTTAAGCTAAAGTCTTTATATTCTTCCTTTTTTATCTGAAAAAGTCCCCCCTTCCATTTCCAGAATTTCCCAATGATACCAAATAAAATTTCCTTTCCTTCGTCTTCGCCCAGTAATTTAAAATAACTTTTTTCTGAAAGTGTAAGAGAAATGTTTTCAAGTTTTATTCCCCTTAGCAATACTAAAATTCTAATAAATAATGAATTAAAATTTGTTTCTTTTAAAACATTAAAAATCTTTTCCGCATCTGCATAAATTACTACGGAATGTCTTTTTGAAAAAGTGTATTCCGGTAAAAATTCATCTATAATCATGCTAAAATATATTAAATATTTTCAATAGAAAGTTTATTTTTTTCAGATTTTGTCAACATCAGCATTGAAGTTAATCCCAAAATAAATGTTGCTGTCCACAAAACAACAGCACCATAGTATTCAAAAACCAGAGTACCCAGCCATGGACCAATTAAAAAAGCAACACTGAACATCATCTGGAAATAGCCCATATATTCCCCTCTCTTTTTTTCAGGTGCTAAACCGGAAACATGCGATGCACTAACCGGAAAAAAGATCATTTCCCCGAAGGTCCAGATGACAGTTGTAATTATTATTAAAGTTAAATTTGTAGCAACAGCCATTGCACCGAATCCGATTCCTATTAACAAAGCGCCGAGAGCTAAAGATTTTTTCTCATTCCAGTCACTCATTAAATTATTTAAAGGAACTTCTATGAAAATGATCATAATTGTATTGATTGCAAAAACAACCCCGTAAACTGATGTTGCAAAACCCAAATCATGGACAAGAAATAAAGGGAAAGCGCCCAAATGCTGGAAATAAATCAGAGGTATTGGTAAAATAGACAGTAAAAAAATAATATACCTTTTATCCTTTAAAACATGAGAATGCACTATTTCATCAATTATTTTATTATCATGATCTGATTCTGTTTCAGTTTTAACCGGCTGCCATTTTGCAAAGATTAAAAATATTCCGGCGAAGATTGATGTTAATCCGTCTATATAAAAAATAAGCGAAAAATTGATGAGGGTTAACACTCCCCCTATAACAGGACCAATGCTCATACCCAGATTTATCGCCAGACGATTTAATGCAAATGCGCTTCTCCTTTGCTTCTGAGTAACTACCTGGGAAATAATTGAAAGATTAGCCGGACGGAAAGATTCGTTTATTATTGCTAGTAAAAAAGTCAATATCAGGATCAAATAATATCGATAAACTAATGAATAAGCAAAAAGAAAGAGCCCGGTTGTAATCAATGATAGTTTCATTAACATTAAAGGACCAATTTTATCACTTAATTTACCCGATAAGGGCGCAGTAATTAATGCTCCTGCACCATAAACTGCTATAACAAGACCTGCGTCTCCGGCACTCAATCCTTCTTTGCTCGTCATATAAAGCGTAAGAAACGGGAGAACCATTGTACCGGCCCGGTTTATTAGAGTAGTAAAAAATATTATCCACATATTATGCGGAAGGTTCTTTAATCCTTTCCAGGGATTCATCGTCAAATGATAAATTTATAAAATGAAGTGTAAATATAAGTTAAATCCGAATTAAACTTATAAAAGCTTTAAAAATCAAAGATTAGTGTCTTAAGTTATTCAAGAGCATGATTAGGAGAATGGATGCTTGCATGCTTATTGACCAAATTTTCAATTATCAATTTTATGGAAGTAGACTGATCAAAAATAAATGAAAATTTATTGCAGATAAAAACCGGCAGATAAAAACCCGACCCAGTGCTTTAATGAAAAAGGAGCTGTTAAACCAAGATGTGTATTTTTAATTGGAATAACCTTTTCTGTCCATGTATCGGAATATTTAAATAGTGTACCATCAATTTGCTTATGATCTATTTCCCGGGCAACATTCATTGTGGTTAGTAATCCAAAAGGAATGGGATACCTGCCGCACCAAAGCGGTTTAACTCTGTCGCTTGTTGAATCAGGCCAAAGAGCCACGGTTAATTCTTTAACTTTGGTTTCATTAATTTCCCCTGTTAAACATGATTTGGCAATACCCTGATCTATTATTGTTGCTTTCATATGAGCATAATCATTCATTCCGTAAGGTGAATTATCAAAATCTTCGCCGTAATGATTCGCATCTGTTGAAATTAAAAAGAAAATATCTTTACCAAGCTTTAGATTATTCTTCTTAATATAATCTATGATTATACCGGATAATTGATTTGAAATCTTTTCCATCCTGTCATAAGACATAGCAGTAACCATAATAGGAGTAATTTTTATATCCTTGTTATAATGCTGAAGAAAAGGAATTTCCGCTTCGATCGAGTGCTCTATATCCTGGGCTTTATCGCTGGTAATAAAATAATCTTTATCCAGGCGTTTTTTAATAAAATCTCTTAAAGGTGACACTTCAACTTTTTTATATGGTCCCTGCCAGTATTTGTAATCATCAAATATCAGGATATTTCTGGGATCATCCATTGCCTTTCTCACAGTCCCGTGTGTTACACCAAAAATTACAACCTCTTTAGTCCTGAGAATTTTATATAAAGGATAATATACTCTTCCGGCATACAAATAATCATCATGAGGAGAAATGGCAGCAACCAGGTTTTTAGAACTGAATTGTTCTCCTTTGTAATCGCGGGATAGATAGCTTATAACACTATCCATCTCAAACGGACTCCAGCAAAACCCGACATTATCCCGGATTGGCCTAATTTTCTGTCCCATTGTAAAAAAATTTGAAAATAATATTAGTAAAGTAATAAGTAAGTAATATTTCATTATGATCATGTTCTTTTATGAATTCAGTTAAGAAAAATATTTAGTAATTATGTATCTACATTTTTTCTTTTACTGAAATATATAACATCATTATGTTTAAAATAACCCAGTTTTTCAAACACCTTCATAGAACTGTCGTTCCAATCTTCGATTAAACAAGCAACTATATCAATACCGAGTTCGTCAAGCTTTTTTTCAACTTCAGAAACTAGCATTTTAGCAATGCCTTTCTGACGATATTGCGGATGAACAGCAACCCTGTTTATCCAGCCTTTTCTGCCGTCATGAGTTCCGAAAACAGAGCCGATAATTTCTTTATCCGTTTCAGCTAAAAGAAATATTGCAACTCCTTTATTGAGTTCTGATTCTATTTTCTCTTTGCTGTCTCTTCCGTTGGGTTTATAGGGCAGCCCGGCTGACTTCCAGAGTTCGATCAAAGAATTGTAATCTTCTATTTTAAAATCTCTTATTTCGAAATTAAATTGCGTTGTCATATACTTTCTAATTTATAAAAAATTTACATCGAAAATAATTTAAATGTTTTGCTGTTTATAATTTTCCTCCAAGGACTCCTCTTTTTCTGCAGGTATTTTTGCCCGGATTCTCAATTTTTTAACGAGTTTCCCGACTGTCAATCCCTGAACAATAATTGAAAAGAGAACTATTATATAGGTAATAGAAACAATAAAATCTTTATACATATTATCTTGCAGCGACAAGGCAAGTGCAACCGAGATCCCGCCTCTTAAACCTCCCCATGTAAGAATCCAGATACTGTGTTTAACAAATCCTCTTTTAAACTTCAGCAAAGCAATCGGAATTCCAACTGAAATAAAGCGAGCCACCAGCAAAGCACCAATTGCAAAAAGACCTATTAAAAAATACGGATTAATTTTAATTACCAAGATTTCAAAACCGATTAGAATAAATAAAAGAGCATTTAATATTTCATCTATCATTTCCCAGAATTTATCAATATAATTTTGCGTTATATCAGACATAGCAAACTTTCTCCCGGCATTCCCGGTAATTATACCGGCAGCAACCATTGCAAGAGGTCCTGAAACCTGTATCGGTTCAGCTAAAGAATATCCTCCGGTTACAAGAGCAATAGTTATTAAAACTTCTACCTTATAATTATCAATCGACTTGAGGAGAATGTAACCCAGATAACCAATCAATAAACCCAGAAGTATTCCTCCTCCGGCTTCTCTCAAAAAAAGAAGGACTACATCGAGGGCATTTAAATTCTCAACTCCGATCCGGGCAACCTGATAGATGCTGGCAAAGATGACTACTGCAACTCCATCGTTAAATAAAGATTCACCTGTAATTTTAATTTCAAGACTTTTGGGAATGCCCGCTTCCTTTAATATTCCAAGAACCGCAACCGGATCTGTAGGTGAGATCAATGCTCCGAAAAGAAGAGAATAAATATAGTCAACAGGCCGTCCAATCATTAACATGAAATAATAAATCAAAGTTCCAAAAATAAAAGTTGAAATTATTACACCGATTGTAGCAAATATTATAACGGGATATCTTTCTTTTCTCAAACTAACCAGGTCAACATTTATTGCTCCGGCAAATAACAGGAAGCTTAACATAACATTAAGCAGGATTTGAGAAAAATCTATTTTTTGAATTGCTTCAACAGCATCTTTTTTGAATCCGGGACTAATATTCCCAATGGCGACTATCAGCAGGGAAGAGAGAAGAGCAATAACCATCATACCGACAGTAAAAGGAAACCTCAGGTAGCGGTGGTTTATATAACCAAATGCAGCAGATAAGACAATAAGAATGGCAAAGGCATGGTAGAGTTCCATTATCTAATAAATTCTATTAGTAAAATTATTATATAGAAATAATGGAACAATTATCAAATGATTTATGGTAAAACTAAAAGAATTAATATATTTGCCGGAATATCATATACCTGATTATTCAAACCTGTCACCCGGCATTATTTGTCACCATATTCTTCAGAGCATCTATCCACAAGGGATGTTCATTTAAACTTTCTACAAGCTGTACTTTTTCTCCTCCGTTTTTAACAAAAAGATTTTGGTATTCAATCCCGATTTCCACAATAGTTTCCAGGCAGTCCGCAACAAACGCCGGGCTGAATACAAGCAGCTTTTTTGCTCCTTTTTTTGCTAACTCAACTATAACCCTATCAGTAAATGGTTTCAGCCATTTTTCATCAAGCCTCGATTGAAAACAAACGGTATATTTTTCCTGAGGAATATTCAGTTTTCCAGATAGTAATCTCGTTGTAGCATAACATGCAGCTTTGTAACAATATTTATTTTCTTCGGTAATTTCGTTTTCACAATTATGATCGGAACATGGTTTTCCATCATTATATACTTTATCTACCTGCCTTTCTGGGAGGCCGTGGTAACTAAATAAAACATGATCATATTCTTCAATATTATATTTCTTCCCTATCTCGGTAAAAGCATTATTGAATCCTTTATCATCATAAAACTGGCTTACAATACTTAGCTCGGGAATAACCCACCATTTCCTGATAATTTTTAAGGCTTTATCAATAGCTGAGCCCGTGCTTGCAGAGGCATATTGCGGGAAAAGGGGTATGATTATTATTTTTTTATAATTATCTGTCTTCATTTTTTCAAGCACACTATCCATACCGGGATTCTGGTATCTCATGGCCAGTTCAACTTTAAAATTATCTCCCAACTTTACCTGCAATTTTTCTTTTACTCCTTCACTATATATCAAGAGCGGCGAGCCTTTTTCAGTCCACATCTGCTGATAAATTTTTGTTGATTTTGGTGCTCTAAAAGGTACAATTATTACATTAACCAAAAACTTCCTCAATAGATACGGGATATCAATTACACGCGGATCATTTAGAAATTCACTCAGATATCTCCTAACAGCGGGCACTGTAGCGTCATCCGGCGTACCTAATTGAATAAGCAATACTCCTGTTTGCGGTTTCATTTAATTTACAGTTTTGTTAATAATTGATGATAAAGTAAAGTTAAGGATTTTTTAATTTAACTTCATTAATAGCAGTGATATGGATTTAACGGGATTATATCATATATGTTATTTGAAATAAAAATTTCTTAGTTTCTTTTATGAAAAAGGCAAAACTAATAATCAGGATTATTATATTACTTTTAATTTTTGCAGCTTTCTTCTGGCAAATGAGCCACGGCATCTGCCCTGTACCATAAATTTCCACCTATTCAATATTCTAATTAAATTTGTATATAGAACAGGTCATTCTTCAAATAATTTAAGATAGGGAAGATCATCTTAATAATATTGACATAAATTTCACATCAATGGAATTTTTTAGCACATTACACAGAAATAACAAAACCGAGATTAAAGCTTTGCTCTGGATTTTTGCAATAATCCTGGGTGCATTGATCTTCATTTTGATAGCAAATGCTGTAAGCGAGGGAGAAACAAATCATTTTGATTTAATGATTTTGAAATCTTTAAGAGTCCAGGGAAACCTTCATCAGCCTATTGGTCCCGAATGGGTTGAATTTGCTATGCGCGATATTACTTCTCTTGGTGGTGGAACTGTTATTGTAATCATTACTGTTGTTGTAGTTGGATTCTTACTACTCCAAAAAAATTATAACGCGATGTGGTTAATATTAATTGCAACTTTCGGCGGCGCCCTGGTAGGTTTGGGATTAAAGGAATTAATGGGAAGGGAAAGACCCCCTGTCATATTTCATCTTGTATATGTTAATACATTAAGTTTTCCCAGCGGCCATTCTATGATTTCGGCGGTTGTTTATCTGACACAAGCTTTTCTTCTTTCCCGTATCCATAAGAAAAAAAGTATCAGGGTATACATAATTTCAGTTGCATTAATTTTAACTTTTCTAATTGGAATCAGCAGGGTATATCTTGGGGTACATTATCCAACTGATGTTTTGGCAGGTTGGTCAATCGGGTTTACATGGGCTTTGCTTTGCTGGTTAGTTGTATGGTATTTACAGGAAAGAAAAGGTAAACGAATCAAATTAAAAAACAATAATTCAAATGACTGATGAAAAAAGAAAATTTCTTTTAAGCTTATACTATCCGGTTGGATTTCTGATCCTTCTTTGGATAATAAAAATAATTGAAGTCACTTTTGGAATTAGTTTTATAAAATTTGGCTTATTACCGCGTCATATCTCAGGATTAATTGGTATAATTACATATCCATTAATTCATGCAAGCTTTAATCATTTAATATCGAATTCAATACCTCTTTTATTTCTAGGAGTAGGACTTTTTTATTTTTATCCCAAATCTGCATCAAAAGTATTTGTCCTGGTTTATTTTATACCCGGTATTCTTATTTGGCTTTTCGCCAGAACAGCTTATCACATTGGTGCAAGCGGTCTAGTTTACGGACTAGTAACTTTTTTCTTTTTCAGCGGACTTATCAGGAGGGACAACAGGTCAATTGCTCTTGCCCTGGTTGTTACTTTTTTATACGGCAGCCTGGTTTGGGGAGTGCTTCCTATAGATAAAACAATCTCGTGGGAAGGACATCTGTTCGGCTCGCTTACAGGAATTCTCTGTGCTTTCATTTTCCGCAAACAGGATCCTTATAAAAAATATGATTGGGAGGATGAACCGGATGATGATGACCCCGGAAATCTTGAAATATCTTATGATGACAAAGATTGGTAATATTTCCTTTTTCTGTCCATTTATATATTAACCGGCTGTTGTTAACAAACCGGAGAGAGAAAGAAGTGAAGCTATTTAATCATCAGCATTTGCCTGACAATAGGCGTTAATCCACTAAACAGAAATTCAACAGCTATTACCATTACGATTAATCCCATAATTCTCATCAATACTTTGTTCCCGCTGTCTCCCAAGAATTTTATTACATTCCTTGCTCCTAAAAGGATAAATAACGTGATCATAAAAACAAGAACAATTGCAATAACTACCATGAGCTTTTTACCTATTTCATGGGCATCGTTCATCATAACAATTGCAGCGGTTATAGCTCCCGGACCGGAAATGATCGGGATCGCCAGGGGAGTTATTGCAATATCTTTTGCATATTCTTTAGTTGTCTGATCATCGGATTTGGTTCTTATTAATCTTGCCTGCAGCATATCATAACCTGCCATAAAAAATATTACTCCACCAACAACCCTCAGGCTGTTTACCGAGATATGAAAGAACTCAAATATAAATCTTCCCGAGAAGGCAAAGACAATCAATATAATAAATGCGATAGACACAGCTTTATATGCTACTCCTTTTGCTTCATGAGCAGTCATTTTTGCAGTCATCGAGGTATAAACCGGGATTACTCCAAGAGGATTAATCATAGTAAAAATTGAAGTGAATGATAACAGACCAAATTCTAATAACTTGTCCATATTAATTAATCTAAGTTTATTTCTAATATTCTTGGTTCTTTTAATTTTTCGATTGGGAAGATGTCCCCTTGTTTATCAAAACTTCCCCACTGACTGTTGGCTATATAATAAAAGTCATTTCCATCAATTACTCCCAATGTTATCTCATCAAAATAAGGATTGTTTGAATCCAGGATTAAATACTTTTCAACTGTATCCAAATTATTATTTAAATAAATTCTTACTACTCTTTGAGGATTTATACCGTTCTGTGTAGCAATCAAACTGTTTTTGTAGAAATAAAGCCCGTCAGTTCCTAAAGGAGTAAAATCAGAAGATGTTTTAATATGTTCAATTTTTATTGTATTCAAATCAACCTTAAATAACCCTAATCCATAATCTGCAAGAAATAAATATTTTCCATCTGAAGATAAATCAAGTCCCTGAAGCGATATAAATTCGTTTGGTTCTATAAACATTTTTATGCTGTCTGACTCAAAAGGTATTTTATAAACTGCATTGAACCTGCTATCGGAAATATAGGCATCACCTGTTGGGCTTAGAGCTAAATCACCAAAAAGATGTTTATGTTTAGTATCATTTAATTCATATTTTCTAATCAGTTTCTTTGAATCAGTATTATACTTGAAAACAGCGGTTTTCCCCAAATCATCTGGATTATAACCTTTCGTTTGTTTAATAGCTCCGGTACATACCCATAATATTCTTCTTGTGGGATCTACCTTGATACCAAAGACCGACCATAATCCGTCTTCACCTTCAGATTTAAAATTTCCTGTGATTCCATTTTTATCTATCCAGGCAATCTTTTTTCTATAAATGGAACTCAGATAGAATTTCTTTTTTGCAGAATCATAAGCAACACTTTCTGTAATTAAATCTTTCTCAGGATACGTAAAAGCTGTTTTGCTGCTTCCTCCGGGTATTAAATTTTTATCAAAACCTTCAACTATATTTTTAAAATCAGCATCATGCCAGCAAACAGCAAAATCTGAATCTTTTTCAACAGGATAATATAATTTCATATCAATAAGTTTTTGAAGCTCAACGAATGCTTTATTTTTATCATTATTTACAGAATATGCGGCAGCAAGATTATATAAAATCCTCGGATGGTTAGGACGAAGTTCATCCGCCTTTTTCATATTAGCAAGAAACAAATCGTAATTTTTGCTCAGGTAGTTATTTATTGCAAGTTTTTCATACTCAGCAGATTTTTTATAATTATCCTGCGCAAGTACAAGATTAGTTAAAAATATTATTGCAATAATAAATTTCATTGAATGTATACCACTTTTTATTTGTTATCAAGAATTGATTCAAGAGTTTTTTTGATTAATTCCCATCCATTTTTTACATGAATTTCAGATGTTCTTATACTGCCAATTGTAATTCGAATTACAAATTTATCATTCAGCTTTGTATGTGAAAGAAATATTCTTCCGGTTTCATTAATTTTATTCATTAAATTAATATTTAATTCCTCAAGTTCCTTCTCATCTTGTAAATTAGGCGGATGAGCACGGAAACAGATTGTACTGAAAGGAACTGGAGCCATTCGCTCAAAAAGTACATGCTTATCAATTTTTGCTGCAATTTCATTTGCAATTCTTATATGTTCTCTTATCCGGTTTCTTAGTCCTTCCACTCCAAAATATCTTATAATAAACCATAATTTTAATGCACGAAATCGCCTACCGAGCGGTACCCCGTAATCCATATAATTTATAACTTCTGAATCTTCTTTGGTTTTAAGATATTCTGGTACAAGACTAAAAGCTCTTTTCAGTATGTCCGGTTTCTTAGTAAAAAAAACAGAAAGATCAAGCGGGGTAAACATCCATTTATGAGGATTTACTACCAGTGAATCGGCCTTTTCAATGCCGGTAAAGATATCTCTTTTCTCCGGCAGCATAGCGGCAACACCGCCATGTGCGGCGTCAACATGAAGCCATACATTTTCTTCTCTACAAATGTCGGCAATTTCATTTAATGGATCGATACTCGTTGATGATGTTGTTCCGATTGTAGCAGCTACGCAGAAGGGAGTCCATCCTTTCGCTTTATCTTCTGCAATTGCTTTCTTTAATTCCACAGGTATCATTTTAAATTCATTATCGGTTGAAATTTTCGTTACATTGTTAAAACCGATTCCAAGTGATACAGCACCCTTTTCAATGGACGAATGTGCATGCTCTGAGGTATAAAGTCTTAACCTTGATAAGTCCTCCCTTCCGCCCATTCCTTCTTTTCGAATATTCAGATTTAGATTTTCCCGCGCAGCAGCAATTGCATGCATAGAAGTAACTGAAGCGCATTCATAAATAATTCCCCACCAATCTTCACTTAAACCAAGCATTTGTCTGAACCAATTTAAAGTTACCTGTTCTAATTCGGTAGCCACAGGCGAGGTTTTCCACACCATTCCGTTTACATTAAATGTACTTATAAGAAGTTCGGCTAAGATACCGGGCATACTTGCAGTTGAATTAAAATAAGCCATAAAACCGGGGTGGTTCCAGTGTGTTATGCCGGGAACAACTACCTTATTAAAATCAGAAATAATCTGATCCATTTCCTCGTGATTTTCAGGAGGAGATGGGGGGAGCTGTTTTTTAATTTCGCCTGGCTTTACTTGTGATAATACAGGGTAAGTTTCTATATTCTGAATATAATCAGCGGCCAAATCAATTAGTTTATGACCGATTTTTCTAAATTCTTCTACCGGCATATCACCCAATTTGTTAGAATTATGCTCTTTCATATTTAAACTCTATTGTTGTAATTATTTCCATGTTAAATCTCGCTTTACAAATTCTTTTTATATAATTTCTTAGATTATAATAACTAAAATATTTTATTCGAAGATGGATTCAAAAATAAAAAATTTCTTTTACCCTTCTTCTATTTGTATAGCGGGAGCATCAACAAAAGAAAAAAGCATTGGTTACGAACTATTAAAATCAATTAAAGAATACGGATATACCGGAAAAATTTATCCCGTAAATCCGAAAGCAAGGGAAATACTTCAATATAAATGCTATAACAACATAGAAGAAATAAGAGACAATATTGATTTGGCTATAGTCTTGGTACCTAAGGCAGCTGCAGAAGAAACAATTGACAAACTTCTTTCGAAAAAAGTTTTCTCAATAATTTTAGTAACAGCCGGGTTCAGGGAAGTTGGGAGAGAAGGTGAAAAAGTTGAAAAAAGAATTCTTGAAAAAATAAAAGCGAAAGGAGCAAGGTTAATTGGTCCGAATTGTATGGGAGTAATCTCTACATTAGATAATATAAAATTAAATGCAACATTTGTTGCAGAGAGACCAGAAAAAGGAGCCACCGGCTTCTTATCTCAAAGCGGCGCAATAGCCGCAGCAATATTAAACTCTTTAAGAGAAACCGATATAAAATTTGCCCATATGATCAGCGTTGGTAATAAAGCAGATCTTTGTGAGAATGATATCATCAATTTCTGGCAGGAAGATGATAATATAAAAACGATAACAAGTTATTTAGAGAGTTTTGAAAAAGGGGAAGAAATAATTAAGCTTTTTTCAAAAGGAATAATTACCAAACCGGTAATTATTCTGAAAGCCGGGAAAACAACAAGCGGTATGAAAGCCGCCTCATCACACACGGGAGCATTGGGAAGCAATGATAAAGTAGTAGAAGCCGTACTAAATCAATTTGGAATCATTAGGGTTGATACTTTAGATGAATTATTTAATACAGCAAAAGCCCTGGAAAACTTTCCAGCACCTAAAGGAAACCGCGTAGCAGTTGTAACTAATGCCGGCGGTCCCGCAATTCTTGCAGTAGATTCAATAGATAAAGCGGGTTTGATTTTGTCTCCTTTATCTGCTGAAACAAAAGATAAATTAAGAAAAATTGTTCATCCCGAAGGAAGCATAAATAATCCTGTTGATTTATTACCCGGCGGAACAGCGGAACAATACAAAGAGGTAAACGAAATCCTTTTATCCGATAATAATGTTGATGCTTTAATTACTATTTTTGTCGAACCTGTAATGGTTGATGCATTCAATGTAATTGAAAATGTAAATTCAATAAAATCAGGCAAACCGGTATTCCAGGTAGTTATGCCGCTACCGGAATTCTGGGAAAAATACAGAAATAATTCTCTGACGAATCTCCCGTTGTTCAGAAGACCTGAAGAGCCTGCAGAAGTAATTTCAAATATTCTTTTCTACAGGAATAAAATACAGAAACACTCTTTGGTAGTAAAGGAAAAAAGTCCGGCAAATGCAGGTATTAAAAATCAGTTAAGAGATGGGTGGCTTTCAAGTGAACAAATAAATATACTCGCTAAAAATTATGATCTGCCCGTTGTAAAAACACTAATTATTAATCCCAATGAATTAAACAAGAAAAAGTTCAAATATCCCATGGTTTTAAAAGGAATTTCAAAAGATGTATTACACAAAACCGAGATGAATGCTGTAAAAGTAAATATTAAGAACCGGGAGGAATTATCATCAGCTGAACTGGATATAAAATATTCTTTCGACAAAAGGAATATCAAACTCAAAAGTTTTTTAATTCAGCCTTACATAGAACCAACACATGAAATCCTTTTAGGAGGATTCGTAGACAAATCTTTCGGACCAATGATAATGTTTGGGACTGGCGGAAAGTATGTGGAAGTTTATAACGATATTTCTATAAAATCTGCTTACTTAACCTCGAAAGATATTGATGAACTTATTCTCAACACGAAAATCGGTCAAATATTAAAAGGTGTTAGAGGTGAAAAACCATTTAATATTGAAAAAATAAAAAAGGTTATTTTATCATCCGCTCAAATGATGCTTGACCATCCCGGGATAAAAGAATTCGATTTTAATCCTTTAATTGTAACTCAAAATCAAGATATCATTGCGGTAGATATAAGAATTAAATCTTCTTAATTAATAAACATTAAAAGCTTTTAGCCTTCACAATAAATTAAATATTTAGTTTCGAAAACATGCTCTTATTTAGAAGATTTAATTATTTCCCAGGATTAATGGCAATCCGTCTTTACCGGAACCAATTACTACAATTTTACTGTTTGATGATTCAGCAAGTTTTTCGGTTGCTTCAATTCCTTTCCATTTTAACAATTGTTCGCTGATTCCTTTAGAAACTATTTCCTGGAAATCTGCAATTCCTTTTGCTTCAATTCTTTTTCTTTCAGCTTCCTGTGTTTCTCTTTGCAGAACGAACTGCATTCTTTGACTTTCCTGTTCAGCTTTTAATTTTTCCTCGATGGATTCTGTCAGTCTTGCCGGTAATGTTATTTGGCGCAGTGGAGCTGCTTCAATTGTAATGCCCCTGGGTTTAACAAGCTTGGAAAGCTCTTCCTCCATTAATTTAGCAAGCTGCTCTCGTTCTACAGTATAAAGAGCTCTTGCTTCATAACTGGCAGTAACTCCTCTAACAACAGATCGGAATTGAGGAATTAATATTTTATCCACATAGTCTTCACCTACTGTTTTGTAAATTTTATTTGCGTTATCAAAACTAAGGCTATATAGAAGACTAATTTCCAGTTCAACCCCAAGTCCTTCTTTTGAAGGAACGTTCATTACCTCTTTTATTTCCTGGGTTCTCGCATCAAACTTTATAACATTTGCCAGCGGATTTACTACATTTACACCGGGTTTTAAAGTTCGATCACTCACATTACCAAAGAAGTCAATTACACCAACATGCCCGGCGGGAATAATCGTCCAGCACTGGAGTATTGCGATAATTAAAGCTACAATAAATCCTGCAAGGGCAAGGCTTGATTCCTGTTTACCTGCTCTTTTCTTTGCATTTCTAAACACTATGAATGCAATGACAGCGGCAATTATTGCAATTATAAAAAGCATTTCGTTCTCCCGTTTTACTTATGAAAAGATAACTTAAAGATAATGCTACTTTTGTAGAATTGAAACGCTTGCCTGAGAAATAATACCGATTTAAATTTTAATTTTATTTAATTACAGATAATGATATTTTAATAATTGTTTTTTAAGGTATATAATGTTATGAGAGATTTACTAAAAGATACCGCTCAGAGAGCAATAAAATATAGAGAAGAAATCATCGACCGTTCTGTTACACCTTCAAACAAAGCGATTGAACGATTAAAAGAGTTTGACATACCTTTTCCGGATAATCCTATTAACCCCGCGAGTGTCATTAAAACGCTTGATGATATAGGTTCTCCGGCGACAATTGGAATTTCAGGCGGGAGATTCTTTGGATTTGTAATCGGTGGTTCTTTACCGGCTTCTGTTGCTGCAAGCTGGTTATCTACTGCATGGGATCAAAATGCCGGACTTTTTGTCGGCTCGCCAATCGGTGTAGTTCTTGAAGAAGTATGTTTAAAATGGCTTCTTCAGATTTTTGATTTGCCCGCAGAAAGTGCAGGTGCATTTGTAACCGGAGCAACCATGGCTAATTTTACCGCACTTGCTGCGGCCAGGCATTCCATTCTAAACAATATCGGATGGGATGTTGAAGCTAACGGACTATTTAGTGCTCCAGCAATAAACGTTATTGTTAGTGAAGAATCCCACCCCACATTGTTCAGAGGACTTGGATTACTCGGTCTGGGAAGAGAAAGAGTTATCCGGGTTCCGGTTGATAACCAGGGAAGAATGGAATTAAAAAAGTTTCCTAAAGTAAATGGACCAACCATTGTTTGTACTCAGGCCGGTAATGTTAACACCGGGTCTTTTGATCCAATTAAAGAAGTTTGTGAAGTTGCACATGCGTCAAATGCATGGGTTCATGTGGATGGTGCCTTTGGTCTATGGGCATCTGCAGATCCATCAAAAAAATATTTAACGGATGGAATTAACCTAGCAGATTCATGGGCAACCGACGCACACAAATGGCTGAATGTACCTTATGATTCCGGTTTAGCTTTTGTTAAAAACTCCGAATCTCTTAGATCGGCAATGTCATTGACTGCAGCTTATCTGCCACAAGGAGAACATAGGGAACCATCTCAATTCTGCCCTGAATTATCGAGACGTTCGCGCGGAGTTGAAGTATGGGCAGCTCTATATTCATTGGGCCGTTCAGGACTGGCTGATTTAATAGAAAGAACATCTAACTATGCAAAAATATTTGCTGAGGGATTGAAAGCAGCCGGATTTGAAATTTTGAATGATGTTGTAATTAACCAGGTCCTTGTTTCTTTCGGTACCCCCGAAGAAACTAATAAAGTAATTAATGAAATTCAAAATGACGGAACTTGCTGGTGCGGAGGAACTGTTTGGCAGGGTAAAGTTGCTATGCGTATCAGTATTTGCTCGTGGTCTACAACTGAAGAGGATGTAAAAAAATCATTAGAGGCAATGATAAGAATAGCAAATAAAGTAAAAAAATTAATTTAGAGATGACATCTCTATTTTAGTGTTTTTTTTATCAGCTTTGGCTTTTTTACATTTTGTTCAGAAAATATTAGAGAATTAAAAATTTTAACTTCGGCTTCTTTTATCTTTTCTTTGGAAGAAGCATGAAGTTCCGCAAGAACATCTCCCTTGCTTATTTTATCTCCTATCTTGGGATGAAAAATAATCCCGGCCTTAGGATCAATTTTATCATCCATCTTAACTCTTCCTGCACCAAGAACTAAAGAAGCCATCCCCACTTCATAATTATTAATATGCTGCAAATATCCATTGTCTTTTGATTTTACTTCTTTAATAAACTTAGCTTTTGAATATTTATCCAGCCTATCAATATATGTAACATCTCCCTTCTGGAGTTTTACAATCTCAATAAACTTTTCAAAAGCTTTCCCATTAGAAATTAATTCTTGTGCGATAACACTTCCTTCTTCAATCGATGAGACTTTATTGCCGAGATAAATCATTGCTCCCGATAATACTAAACTAAGCTGAAGAAGCTCACCTTTTACTTCTCCTTTTAATACTTTAATCGATTCATAAACTTCAAACCAGTTACCAATATAATTGCCTAATGGCTGATTCATATCGGTAATAAAAGCGATAACTTTTTTATTAAAAGATTTTGCAGTACTAATTAGAGAATCAGCCAGACCAACCGCATCATTCATCTTCTGCATAAATGCGCCGCTGCCGGTTTTTACATCAAGAATCAACCCGTCAATTCCTTCTGCTATTTTTTTGCTCATTATGCTGGCAGTAATTAATGGGATAGATTCAACCGTTGCTGTTACATCCCGTAAGGCATAAATTAATTTATCTGCAGGAGCGATATCCTTGGTTTGACCAATCATAACCGCACCGCATTTTCTGAGAACAGATTTATATTCAGATAAATTTAAATTGGTTCTAAATCCCGGGATTGATTCAAGCTTATCCAGCGTTCCACCTGTATGACCAAGTCCTCTCCCCGATATCATCGGAACATTTACTCCGGCAGCTGCAACAATGGGAGTAATTATTAAAGATGTTTTATCACCAACCCCGCCGGTTGAATGTTTATCTATTTTGGCACCTTTAATTGAATTAAGATTAACTGTTATACCGCTATTGATCATCGATTTTGTTAATGATGAAGTTTCATCTTCATTCAAACCTTTAAGAAAAGCTGCCATTAAAAAGGCAGAAAACTGGTAATCGGGAATCTTATTCCGGGTATATGTTGATATGAGGTGGTTTATCTCTTCGCGGGTTAAAGGGTTTCCGTCCCTTTTTTTTCTGATTAATTCTACAATATTCATAAAATTAATTTACTAATAAATAGATACAAAATTATGACATATTGTACAAATATCGTTTCTCATATTCGTATCAATTTATTTGAGAAACTGATCTTGATACCCAAGTGTGATAAAATAAGGTATTTGTATACCCTTTTTTAATTAATTATTTTTAATGCTTGGATTTTTTAATTTTGGAGTAAATTTTATTAAATGGAATTTAAAAGAAGAACTCATACTTGCGGTGAATTAAGACAATCAAATATCGGCGAAAATGTCGTTTTAAATGGGTGGGTTGATACACGACGTGATTTGGGCGGCTTGATTTTTATCGATTTGCGTGATCGTTATGGGATTACTCAAATTGTTTTTGAACCTAATTTTAATGAACAAGCTCACCTGGAAGCCGGAAACTTAAGAAGTGAATTTGTTATTTCAGTCGAAGGTGTTGTAAGGAAAAGACCGCCGGAAACCGATAATTCAGAAATAGCTACCGGACATATTGATGTAATGGCAAATAAACTGGTTATTTTAAATGAAGCAAAAACACCGCCTTTTCCAATAAAAGATAAAATTGAAACAAGTGAAGATATAAGATTAAAATACAGGTATCTTGATTTAAGAAGAAATGCCATACAGAAGAACCTTCTTTTACGCCACAAAATGTACCAGTTGACACGACAGTATTTTGATCAGCAAAATTTTGTAGAGGTAGAGACTCCTGTTCTTATGAAAAGTACACCGGAAGGTGCGAGAGATTACCTTGTCCCAAGCAGGATACACAAAGGGAAATTTTATGCACTGCCTCAATCACCTCAACAATATAAACAAATATTAATGGTCTCCGGTTTAGACAGGTATTTCCAGGTTGTAAAATGTTTTAGAGATGAAGATCTCCGTGCAGATAGGCAGCCTGAGTTTACCCAAATTGATGTTGAAATGTCTTTCATTGACCAGGAAGATATCTTTGAAGTTGTTGAAGGCTTAATGAAAATCTTTTTTAAAGAAATATGGGAACAAGATTTAAAACTTCCAATTCCAAGACTGTCTTTTGATGAAGCTATGGAAAAATATGGAAGTGATAAACCGGATCTGCGATTTGCACTTAATATGGTAACTTTGAATGATGTTTTCTCAAAGACTAATTTTAAAGTCTTCAAAGAACAAATTGAAAAAAAAGGAATAATATCCGGGCTTGTAGCACCCGGGTGTGGTGATTATACCCGTAATCAGCTTGACGTTTTAACTGATTTTGTAAAGAAACTTGGCGCCGGCGGCTTGATATGGATGCGTGTCAAGGCATCAGGTTCCGGAATAGAGCTGGAAGCACCAATAGCAAAATTTTTATCGGATGAAGAGAAAATAAACTTAGTCGAAAGACTGAATGCAAAAGAAGGTGATTTGATCTTTATTCTTTCCGGCGAAAGACTGAAAGCACTGACAATTATGGGGCAGTTGAGGCTGGAAATGGCCAGAAGATTGGAACTGATTAAAAAAGATTCCAGTTCACATTTATTATGGATAACCGATTTTCCTCTTTTCGAATGGGATGATCAGACAAAACGTTATTATGCTATGCATCATCCTTTTACTTCTCCACGGCTCGAAGATGTTCAATATATGGAATCTGATCCGGGAAAAGTTCTGGCACGAGCCTACGATCTTGTTTTAAATGGAAATGAGATTGCGGGAGGAAGCATTAGAATTCACGATGCCGGTCTGCAGGCAAAAATGTTTAAAGCACTGGGTATTTCAGATGAAGAAGCTGAACATAAATTTGGATTCTTAATGAATGCTTTTAAATACGGAGCTCCACCTCACGGGGGAATTGCCTTCGGATTCGATAGAATGGCTATGATTTTTGCAGGTGAAAACTCAATTCGTGATGTGATCGCTTTTCCTAAAACTGCAAGCGGTGTTTCGTTGATGGACGATGCACCATCTACGGTTAGTGAAGAACAGTTAAGAGAGCTGCATATTAAAATAAGATAATTTTATTGATACCCGGTTTTCAGTTCAAACTAACTTAACCGGATAGATTATTGTTTTGGCTTCTTAAATCAGAAATAGTTAATCCCGGCTCTAAAATTAATTCATCCTCCGTTTCAATCTGAATAACAACATAATGAAAACTGTCTCCTTTAGATTCTATGAAGAACTAAATGATTTCCTGCCAAAAGAAAAAAGAAAAACCCGGTTTGAATATAACTTCATAGATCGCACTTCTATTAAAGATATGATAGAATCCCTGGGAATTCCGCATACGGAAATTGATCTTATACTTGTAAATGGCAATTCTGTTAACTTCTCTTATTTAGTTAATGATAAGGATGATATAAGCGTCTACCCGGTTTTTGAATCACTTGATATTTCAGACATTCAGCATTTAAGGGCAAAACCGTTAAGAAATAAAAAATTTGTTTTAGATGTCCATCTCGGAACATTAGCAAAGTACCTAAGAATGATTGGTTTCGATACCAGGTATAAAAACGATTATAATGATGATGAAATTGTTGATATATCCTTAGGTGAAAGAAGAACAATTTTAACAAGAGACAAAGGAATTCTAAAAAGAAAAGAAGTAACTCACGGCTACTGGATTAGAAATCAAAATCCTGAGTTGCAGCTTAAAGAAGTTACGGAAAGATTCAATTTAAAAAATCAAATCAGCGAATTCGAAAGATGCCTGGAATGCAATGCTAAATTGGAAAAGATTAATAAAGAAAAAATTATCGACCGGCTTCCTTTAAAAGTCAAGCAGAGACAGAATAATTTCTGGTATTGTAAAAATTGTAATAAGATTTACTGGCGAGGGACTCATTTCGAAAAAATGATGGAAATGATTGCAAGGTTGTTAATTGAATAACAACTGTATTGAAGTGGAACTTTTATATAAATAAATTGCCGACTCAAATTATTTTCTTTAAAAACCAATACTGAATGCGAAATATAATCCGGATTTTTATAGCTGTAATTTTATTATCCTTAGTTGAATACTATTTTACGAAAAAACTTTCAAAAGCGATTAAGATTGTCTTCCCAAAATTTCCGGATAAAAATAGAAAAGCAGTTCTAACTATTTTCCTTGTATGGATTAATTTATATCCTTTGTTTTTAATTCTTGATTGGAGCTATGCTGCAATCTCTAATACCTATGTCTGGGTCCCGCAGAATTTTTTCTTTGATTATTTTTTGATCTATCCTTTCTGGACAGGTTTATTTATAGTTGTACAATCCGATTTATTCTTCCTTATTATAGATGTTTTTAGAATCCTTCTTTTCCCATTATGGAACAAACACAAGCAAAAAATTCTTTCTTATGAAACAAAAGCTGTAATATTTATTACTATTTTGTTTTTATTTTATGTTCCTCTTAGAATACTCCATGATGAATATACGGTTTCAATAAGAATAGTAGAATATAAAAAGAAAGATTTACCCGATGCTTTAAATAACTTCAGGTTAACATTTATTTCAGATGTTCAGGCGGACCGGTATACAGACAAAGAAAGGCTTACAAACTACATTAACAAAGTTAATTCAACACATCCCGATCTTGTTTTAATGGGAGGAGATGTAATTACTTCAACTCCGAACTATATAAATGAGGCTGCAAAATATATTTCTAAAATAAAATCAAAGTATGGAATTTATTCCTGCGTGGGAGATCATGATAATTGGGCTTATCATAATGATTATTCAAGGAGCTTAAATGAAGTAGAAACAGCACTTAAAAAACAGGGGATTCAAATGGTAGACAATGGCAAGCGATATATAAATGTTGATAGTTCCAGAATAGAAATCACTTTTATTACAAATACTTATGTTGAAAGAATCCCTGTTAATCAACTGGACAGCCTGGCGGATTTAAAACATAAATTTGCCTTAAAAATCTTCCTGGCACATCAGCCGAGAGAATTTCTGCTTAAAGCAGCATTAAGGTATAAATACGATCTCTATCTTGCCGGTCATACACATGGCGGACAAATAACTTTTTTGTTTCCATTTAAAAATTTATCACCGACACTAATTGAAACTCCTTATGTAAGAGGCAATTTTCACTTCACAAAAGAAGACGGGGAAAAATTGCTTATGGTTGTAACCAGAGGTTTAGGAATGTCGCTTGCACCGGTAAGATATAATTCTACACCGGAAATAACGGTAATAATAATAGAAAAAGGTTAATGCCGCTTGAAAGGTATTGTTGTTTTAAGGATTGAATGTAAATTATAGTAATCCTTGTTTATAAATAATATTAAAATCATTAAAGTATAAATTAAAATTTACTATTAAACGAGAATCAAAATGATAACTTCAAAAAGTGAAAATTTATTTAGTGAAGCAAATAAATACATACCCGGCGGAGTAAATTCTCCGGTAAGAGCTTTTAAATCAGTAGGCGGAAATCCTGTTTTCATAAAAAGAGGTGATGGTTCAAAATTAATTGATGTTGATGGAAATGAATTTATCGACTATATAGGAAGCTGGGGACCGCATTTGTTTGGACATAACCCTCCTTTTATAAAAGAAGCTTTACTTCAAGCAATTGAGAACGGAACTAGTTTTGGTGCTCCATCAGAACTTGAAGTTAAAGTAGCAAAGTTAATTACCGAATTAGTTCCTTCTATAGAGTTAGTAAGGATGGTAAACAGCGGAACAGAAGCTACGATGAGTGCCGTAAGAGCTGCCCGCGGTTATACAGGGAAAGAAAAAATAATAAAGTTTGAGGGATGTTATCACGGTCATGCAGATTTCTTTTTAATAAAAGCAGGCTCCGGTGCATTAACACTTGGAATCCCGACAAGTCCCGGTGTTACAAAAGGAAATGCAGCGGATACATTAATTGCTGATTATAATGATATTGAATCTGTAAAAAAATTAATCAGTGCTAATAAAAGCCAAATTGCAGCGGTCATTATTGAACCGGTTGCAGGTAATATGGGTGTTGTAAAAGCTAAAAAAGAATTTCTAAATGAATTAAGAAATATCTGTAGCGAAGAAAAAATCGTTTTAATCTTTGATGAGGTAATGAGCGGGTTCAGAGTTGCAAAAGGAGGTGCCCAGGAATTATTCAATATAAAACCCGATTTATCAACTTTTGGGAAAATAATCGGGGGCGGCTTACCTGTCGGTGCTTTTGGAGGTAAGAAAGAAATTATGGAAATGGTCGCTCCAAGCGGCCCGGTTTACCAGGCGGGAACTTTAAGCGGTAATCCCCTTGCAATGGCTGCCGGTTATGCTGCATTAAATCATATAAAGAAGGATCCTGAACTTTATGCAAAACTTGAGGAAAAATCTTCTTACCTTGAAAGAGGAATTAAAGACAACCTAAAATCCACAGGAAAAAAGTTTACTATAAACCGAGTCGGTTCAATGCTCACTTTGTTTTTCATTGAAGAAGAAGTTAATGATTTCAAAAGCGCTATAAAATCAAACACGGATCTGTTTGGAAATTATTTCAATGAAATGCTGACCCGGGGAGTTTATTTAGCCCCCTCACAGTTTGAAGCTTTGTTTATTTCCACAGCACATTCAAAAGATGATTTGGATAAAACTATTGAAGCCAACCTGGAATCTTTAAAATCAATTTTAAATTAAACTAAAAAGACGAAAGTTGCTCTTTCGCCTATAAGAATAAATGTTTTTATAAACCGAACATTACACCTGCTGAAATTTGAAAACCGGCAGATTTAATTTTCTGATTATTTATTCCTATAAAATCTTCCTGACCGGTATTGTTAAGCAAATTTGATAGGCCAAGAGAATACCTGGCGTCTATTACTAAATCAATAAAAGGAGCAATATAAATTCCGGCCCCTGCTCCAAAATCTAATGCAAAATCTGTGGATTGGGTTTCGTTCTTTACATCGAACTCCCCGGCAGGAGTTTCTGTATTAGCTGATAACCTAAATCCAATACTCGGTCCAGCAATAATATAAGGATTTATCTTCCCTGGTGAAGGTATTTTAAGTTTTAATAACACAGGAATCTCAAGATAGTTCAATTTAACATTAACTTCGTAGCTGCTATTGTTTGTCGTCAATTTACATCCTTTTGTGATATATGTTGGTTCTACCTGAATCGCAAACCATGGTGCTATATTAAATTCAACCATTGCTCCACCCAAAAAACCTGTCCGTGCCTTATTGTCATTTCCTGTCGGTAAAGCTGGGTCGAAAGATAAATTTGCAATATTTAATCCTCCTTTTATTCCTAATCTGAATGGCAATTGTGCAAATACAGTTGAGCTAAGAAAAAATAAAAGGATGCAAAGCGAAATTAATGTTCTTTTCATTTTCCTCTCCTTAAAAGTGAATTAGAATATTTTGCATTTGAAATTTCGGAATGTTGTTCCCCTTTAATAATAATTATCCTTTGTTTGACAACACATAATAATCAAAACATTCTTTGTCAATAAAAAAGGCGAAAGGAAAACTTTCGCCTTAAACGTTTTTGATGATTATTATAATCCGAACATTAAACCGGCCAGAATCTGAATGCCTGAGGTTTTAACCTTCTGTCCAACTATACCGGTTTCCTGTGTCCACCCCTGTTTTGCTGTATCGTTAAAAATATCAGATAAACCGAGAGAATATCTTACGTCCAGCATTAATGATACGAGAGGAGCTACATCAAGAGCGGCACCCGCACCAAAATCTAATCCAAAATCTGTAGATGAAAGCTGATCTTTTATATCTGTATCCTGCCCGCCGGCTTCAGAAGAAGCGGACAAAAGAATTCCTATGCTTGGTCCGGCAAATACATAGGGAGTAAGTGGACCGGGGAGAGGGAGTTTGAGTTTTAATAGAATGGGAATATCCAGATATGTTAGTTTGTTTGTAATTTCTTCCCCAAAAGCACTAAGTTTTCCTCCCTTTTGAACATACATTGGTTCAATTTGTAAGGCGAACATAGGTATAAAACCCAATTCAGCCATCGCTCCAAATTTAAAGCCCGTAAGAGATGATTTATCAACTCCGGATGGTAAGTCAGGATCCCATGATAAGTTAGCTATATTCAAACCTGCTCTAATTCCCAACTTAAAAGGTAATTGTGCAAGCGCGGTAGAACTAAAAAACAAAACCAGGACAATTGCCGGTAACAATGCTTTTTTCATTATGCTTCTCCTTGTTGTTTTTGGATTTTGATATTTTAAAAAGAACGGGGAAATCAAAAAGAATTTTTACCAATTTATGAAGGGACAATTTCATATGAAATGAAAATTTATTTGGCAAAAAATACTCATGTCAATCTAATTTGTCAACATAAGACAGGAAATAGAAATATAAAAAAACTATTCTAAAGAGAATTCCGGTTTTTTCATTCTTTTTAACTGGAAAGATTGCCTTATTTTGAAAAAATCGGTCTTTTCTTTTTCAATGACCCTATTCACTTTCCTTTTTCGCATATGCCTATTGAAACCAAATTTATTGAACAAACCAATAGGAGAGTCATCATGAAAAAGTTTCTTTTTCTTTTGTCGATAATATTAATTTCTTCGACAGTAATACATGCTCAATTTTATATCGGTCCTTTCGTTGGGTTTAAGGCGAGCGGTTTAACAGGGGCATGGAAAGGACAGCAAAATGGCTTTTTCGGAGGTGGAAACCAGATTGCCGATGCAAGCTCTACAGGTCTTAATGCCGGTTTTACGGCGGGATACCAGGTTATCCCCCCCGATGTCGCCGGCGGGCTTTATAAATTAGATCTTGACCTTGATGTTTCCTGGTCATCTTTCAGCTATTACGAAAATGCGTATAATAGTATGAACGGTACCGGAAGTTTTGTTGGCCAGGGATTTACCGGAGGCGGAACAAATGTATTTTCATTTGATATTATGCCAATCAACCGTTTCCATTTCAATAATTTTATATTATCACCTTTTGTAGGAATCGGTTTCGGAATTAACCTTCTGCTTAACTCAGATGTAACCGCAGGCGCTGGAAATATTGGTTTTGGTGGAACACAGACATATAGCGGATCTTCCGATTTAAAAATGGGCTTACTTATCTTTTATGGAACATTATTCAACGTAAGCAGTGTTGTGAAACCATTTATACAATTTAAACACCTAATCCCCTTTGGAAGTGAAACAGAACTTACGGCAGGTTCTCTGGCAGATAATAATTTCGGTTTTGGAGGTGTTCAAAACAATTCCCAATCTATTGCCGATGTTCCTGGGTATTTCAATATGGTTGCCGGGGTAAGGTTTTATTTACAATGATAATTCTCTAAAGAATGTTAAAGTTTTTAATACCTGATGTTATTTATTCAAAATAAATACTAAGGAAATAAATAAATGAAAACATATAAAATATTAATTTTATTTTTTATTTTAATTACAGCTTTTGCAGGGTGTAAGAAAAACAATCCGGTTAATGCCAATAACAACAATATAACTATCCAGGTACAGGGACAGGAAGATGGTCAGGGAAATTATATTTTTTCTATAAATCCCAATACCGGTATCAATCTGAAAGCTGTTTTGACCTCTGTTGCAGCCCAGCAATATAAACAGACTATTGATGTAAACAAGCAGTTTCAGGCCGGAACTTTTCAGCCATGTTTACAATTTCCTGATAACTTTATTCAGGACGGAATGCAGTTTAGTTTTCAGTTTACAGGTACAACGTTAAACGGTAACCAGAATTTTGGAGCAACTACAAATTACACGATTACGAATACAGGAAACGGAGGCGGGAACAACACTGTTACCATCCAGATTCAAGGGCAAGCAGACGGGCAGGCTAACTATATTTTCTCAGTAAATCCGAATGTTGATATAAACATAGTTTCTGTTATGGCAAGCGCTCCTGCTCAAAATTACCAGCAAACTATTGACGTAAACAAACAGTTTCAGGCCGGTACGTTTCAGCCATGCCTGCAATACCCGATAGACTTTATTCAAACGGGAATGCAAATTACTTTTCAATTTACAGGAACAATAGTAAATACCAACCAGGACTTTAACTCTACCAGTAATTATACTATTCCATAATTACGGACTCTCCTGTCCGGTAACAAGGGCTTATATTAGTTGTGTTGATACAGCTTTTATGGGCCCTGTTTTTTTAGAGTCTGTAAAATAATTTGTGTAAATGGTTAAACAATAACTTTGAGGATAAGCGCTGCGGAGCGTAGCGGAGCAGCGCTTATCCTCTGCGCCCGAAAGTGATGCTCCCAATAGCGGTATTGCTTTTGGGAAAATAAATAATATGTTTAACTAAAATCCAAAAGGAGTTTACACATTATGGAACTCACCAATGAAATTATCGAGCAATTTAAAGCCGATCTTACCAAAGCCAAAAACTATGATGATCTAATGGGTAAGGATGGAGCTATTAAAAAGCTCATGGCCAAAACCCTGGAGCAGATGCTCGAAAGTGAATTAACCGAACATCTTGGATACGAGAAGTACTCACCAGCCGGTAGAAACAGCGGAAATACCCGGAATGGGAAAACCCGTAAAACTCTGAAAAATGATAACGGTCAAATAGAAATAACCGTTCCCAGAGATCGTAATGGGGAATTTGACCCTGTCATTGTCAAGAAGTATGAAAGGACTATTGGTCCCATTGAGGATAAAATAATCTCAATGTATGCAAAAGGAATGACTACCAGGGATATACAGTCACATATACAAGAGCTCTATGGTTTAGATGTCTCAGCTACACTGGTATCAAATATAACGGATAAAATCGTTCACATTGCAACAGAATGGCAGAACAGACCACTTGAAGGGATTTACCCGATAGTTTTCTTTGATGCCATCCATTACAAGGTTAGAGATGACAGTAAAAAAGTCACTTCAAAGGCAGCCTATACCTGCCTTGGAGTTGAACTCAGCGGCAGAAAAGATCTGCTTGGCCTCTGGGTAGGAGAAGCAGAAGGAGCTAATTTCTGGCTGAATGTTTTAACTGAACTGAGGAATCGAGGAGTAAAGGATATACTTATTGCCGCTATTGATGGTCTCAAGGGTTTTCCTGAAGCAATCAACACAGTTTTCCCTAAAACAGAGATACAGCTTTGCGTAATACATCAAATTCGTAATACCCTAAAGTACATAGCCTCGAAGGATCAAAAAGAATTTATGAAACAACTTAAGCCGGTTTATTCTGCTCCTACTGAAGAAGCTGCTTTAGAAAATCTCACCCAGCTTGAAGACAGATGGTCAAATAAATATTCATTGGCTCTGAAATCATGGAGACAGAATTGGGATAACCTGGCTACTTTTTTCAAATACCCACAGGAGATTAGAACTGTTATTTACACAACCAACGCAGTTGAATCAGTTCATCGTCAGTTTAGAAAAGTTACTAAAGCAAGATCTCTTTTTCCTAATGACGATGCTTTGAAGAAAATGCTTTATTTAGCTTATAGAGATTTATCTAAAAAGTGGACTATGCCCATTAGAAATTGGGCAATTGTTCTTTCTAACTTGCCTACCAAAGGTAGGTTTCTATTATTTTTGAGGAAAGATTGGAGCCTTTCCTCTAATGAAAAATATCATTTACACAAATTATTTTACAGACTCAAACTTTTATTCAATAACTATTGCGACTTCTTCTTCGTCTTCAGAAATAACTTTGGCGATGTCCGCAATCCCATCTCCGTCATTCAATCTAATAACCCGGACACCTTGAGTGTTTCTTCCCATTACACGGATATCTTTAACACTTTGCCTGATTACCATTCCATGTATAGATATAATAACAAGTTCATCATTATCCTGCACTTCCATCATGGCTATCATTTTACCAACTTTTTCACTAGTCTTAACGGTTATTACGCCTTTACCGCCCCGCCTTGTAATTCTATAATCGTTTATGTCAGATCGCTTACCGTAACCTTTTTCTGTTACTACCAAAATAGTTCCCTGCCGTTTTATTACAAGTAACCCTACAACCTTATCGTCCTTTCCTAATTTAACACCTCTTACACCTGTTGCTGTTCTTCCCATATCTCTAACATCTTTCTCATTAAACCTGATTGCAAAACCATTCCTTGTTCCAAGTACAATATCATTTAACCCGTCTGTCATTTTCACTTCAATCAACTTATCGTTTTTATTAAGATTAATTGCATTTATTCCACCTTTCCTTACGTTTCCATAAGCAGATAGAACTGTCTTTTTAATTGTTCCCTGTTCGGTTGCCATTATTAAATAATGAGAATCGTTAAATTCTTTTACAGTAACAAAAGCAGTAATATTTTCGTTTCTATCTTTCTCAAGAAGATTTATTACAGATCTTCCCCTCGCTGCTCTTCCACCCTCGGGAATTTCATGCACTTTAAGCCAATAACACTTTCCTTTATCCGTAAAAAACAAAATATACTGGTGTGTTGATGCAATAAACATATGCTCTATAAAATCATCATCTTTGGTTCCTGCCCCGGTTACACCTTTACCACCTCTAGCCTGCCTTCTGTAGCCGCTGACAGGAAATCTCTTAATGAAACCAGTATGAGATATTGTAACAACAACATCTTCCTCAGCAATAATATCTTCTAAAGAAAATTCTTCATAGTTATAAATAATTTCAGTTCTTCTAGCATCACCGTATCTGTCTTTAATTGCTAACAATTCATCTTTAATTATGAGATATCTTTTTTCTTCACTTCCAAGAATACCTTTTAATTTCTCAATCAACTTAATAACATCTTTATATTCTTCTTCTATTTTCTTTCTTTCCAGGCCGGTCAATCTCTGTAAACGCATATCAAGAATTGCTTTTGCCTGAATTTCAGATAATTTGAATTTCCTCATCAAATTATTTTTGGCAGTTTCAACGTCCCTGGACTTTTTAATTGTCTCAATAACTTCATCAATATTATCTAAAGCAATTATATATCCTTCCAGGATATGTGCTCTGCGTTCGGCGGCATCTAGTTCATATTTGGTTCTTCTTATGAGCACATCCATCCTGTGAGCAATAAAGTGCTGCATCGTTTCTTTTAGGGTTAGAACTTTTGGAATGCCATTAACCAAAGCAAGCATTATTACGCCAAAAGTGGTCTGCATCTGCGTATGCTTGAACAATTGATTAAGAACAACCGGTGGTTGTGCATCCCTTTTTAATTCAATAACAACCCTCATTCCGTCTCTATCGGATTCATCTCTTATGTTAGATATATCGTTTATTTTGTTTGCTCTGACTAAATCTGCAATTTTTTCAATTAGATTAGCTTTATTAACCTGGTAAGGTAATTCTGTTATGATAATATTTTCGCGACTGTTCTTGAGTGTTTCGATATTTGCTTTGGCTCTTACAATTATTTTTCCCCTTCCGGTAAGATAAGCGTCCTTAACACCTGTATAGCCGTATATAATACCTCCCGTAGGGAAATCAGGAGCTGTAACATATTTCATTAATTTTTCTGAAGTAATCTCCGGATTTTTTATTAATGCTATCACCCCGTCAATCACTTCGCATATATTATGCGGAGGAATATTTGTAGCCATACCTACAGCTATTCCGCTTGTTCCGTTTATAAGAAGATTTGGCAAATAAGACGGCATTACAACCGGTTCCTGTAAAGAATCGTCAAAATTGGGTGCAAAATCAACCGTGTTTTTATCTAGGTCTCTTAGCATCTCCTCGGAAATTCTGGCAAGCCTTGCCTCGGTATAACGCATTGCCGCAGGAGAATCTCCGTCAACGGAGCCAAAGTTTCCCTGTCCGTCTACAAGCGGATACCGGAGAGAAAATTCCTGGACCATTCTTACCATTGAATCATAAACTGCAGTATCTCCATGCGGATGATACTTACCTAAAACTTCACCAACAATCCTTGCAGACTTTTTATAGGGTTTATTATAAGCCATACCGAGTTCATGCATTCCATATAACACTCTTCTGTGAACCGGCTTTAGTCCGTCTCTTACATCTGGTAATGCCCTTGCTACAATTACCGACATAGAATAGTCTATATATGAAGATTTCATCTCCTCTTCTAAAGAGACAGGAACTATCTTTTCAAATATTGTTGCCATAATCTTTCTAACTTATAATAAATAAAAAGTTCTATTTTTTAGTTTAAAATTTTTTTTGTTTAGAATACCTGCATGAAAGCATTAATGCATGTTTCCTTTTTCTCCGTCTTTGCACTAATCTTTTGCTTGTTGATACTACACATCCAAATTCCTTACATACTTGGCGTTCTTTTCAATAAACTCTCTTCTTGGTTCAACATTATCACCCATTAATGTTTCAAATATCTTATCAGCTGTTGCAGCACTTTCAAGTGTTACCTGAAGAACCGTTCTGGTTTCAGGATTCATTGTCGTTTCCCATAACTGTTCAGGATTCATTTCGCCAAGACCTTTATATCTTGAAATGTTAACACCCTTAACCGATCCTTCTTCAATTATCTGTTCTTCTACTTCTTCCGGGCTTGAATTGTTTTTCCCGTTAACCTTGAACCTTTTTAATATCTCATCACGTTCATTATCATCAAAGGCATAGTGTTCTTCTTTCCCCTTTTTTATTTTATACAATGGAGGCTGTGCAATATATACCTTACCCGCAGTAATCAAATCCTTCATATGCCTGTAGAAAAAAGTAAGAAGCAAGGTTCTTATATGGCTGCCGTCTACATCTGCATCTGTCATTAATATAACTTTTCCGTATCTTGATTTTGTTTGATCAAAATCGGCTCCCAATCCTGCACCAACGGCTGAAATGATTGCTTTAATTTCATTGTTCTCTAAAATTTTGTTTAGTTTAGCTTTTTCAACATTCAATATCTTTCCTCTAAGAGGAAGAATTGCCTGAAATCTTCTATCTCTTCCTTGTTTTGCAGAACCCCCAGCCGAATCCCCTTCAACGATATAAATTTCACAATGTTCCGGATCGGTTATTGAACAATCTGCAAGTTTGCCTGGAAGATTCATGTTGTCTAATGCATTTTTTCTTCTTGCTAAATCCCTTGCTTTTCTTGCAGCTTCTCTTGCTTCTGCAGCCCGTAGACACTTCTCAATTATCTTTTTACCAACAGAGGGATTTTCTTCCAGGAATTCAGATAGCTTTTCACCAACCAGTGTTTCAACCGCAGATTTTGTTTCGCTGTTTCCAAGTTTAGTTTTTGTTTGTCCTTCAAATTGCGGTTCCGCAACTTTAATAGATATCACGGCCGTTAAGCCTTCTCTAAAATCATCACCGGTTAGCGATATCTTGCCTTCCTTAATCAGATTATTCTTAGATGCATAATTATTAAAGGTTCTTGTAAGTGCAGTTTTAAAACCAACCAGGTGTGTTCCGCCTTCAATTGTATTAATATTGTTTACATATGAAAAAATATTATCACTATAGCTGCTGTTATACTGAAAAGCAATCTCGATTGGTGTGTTATCTTTTTCCCCTTCAATATAAACGGTTTTATGAAGAGATTCTCTTGTTTCATCAAGATATTTTACAAACTCTATTAATCCGCCTTTAAAGTGATATGTTTCCTCCTGTCCTCCGTTCCTGGTATCTTTTATTTTTATTGAGATGTTTTTATTCAGATATGCAAGTTCCCGCATTCTTTCGGCAAGAGTATCAAATTTAAAGCTGGTTATTTTAAATATTTCCTTATCGGGCATAAAAGTAACCTTTGTACCCGAATCATTCTTTTTGGCTTTTCCTATTTCCTTAACGGGATTTAACGGCTGCCCTTGCCTGTATTCCTGAAAATAAATTTTTCCATCCCTCTTAACTTCAACTTGTAGCCATTCGGATAATGCATTCACAACAGAAACCCCTACACCATGCAGACCGCCTGATACCTTATAAGTGTTTTTGTCAAATTTTCCACCTGCATGGAGAACAGTCATTACAACTTCAAGAGCTGATCTTTTTTCTACCGGGTGCATATCAACCGGAATGCCTCTTCCATTATCTTCTATACTAATAGATTCGTCTTTGTTTATAATAACTTCTATAAAGTCGGCATAACCAGCCAGCGCTTCGTCAATGCCATTATCTACAACTTCATTTACCAAATGATGAAGTCCTCTTGCACTTACATCACCTATATACATTGCCGGTCTTTTACGGACAGCTTCGAGCCCTTTTAAAACGTTTATATTTTTTGCACTATAATCGCTTTTTGGTTTTGCGTTTGACATATATTTCAATCCATCATAAATTTATAATAATTAAGAGACAAACTTTAATTTCTTTATTCTCTCTTCTTTTAGGTATTTATTTATTTTTTCAATAATGTTTTGTTCTTTAATTTTTAGTTCACTTCTCCATACAGAATTTTCAACTCTTAAGTATAGTACATTGTTTTTAACTTTAACAGGAACGGCTATTTTTTCAAAATCTTTAAATATTTCATAAAAATTTGTAACTACATCATAATCTTTAATTGAGTTTTTTAGTTTATTCAGAGATGGTTCTTTTTCAATTGCTTCACCCAGACTTACAAAACTGTTAGGCATATACTACCTCGCCTTGTTTTAATCTAATAAGAGTATCGTTCTCATTAATTTTAAGGAAAGACATATTGGAAAAATCGGTTAAAGTAATAAAAGCCTGACCAGTTTCTCTTAAATACTCACTTGTCTTTAACGACCTGTTTGCATCAAGTTCACCAAATACATCATCCAGCAAAAAGATCGGTGTTTTGCCTGTTTTTTCTTTCAAATAAAAGAACTGTGCAAATTTTAATGAAATCTGAAATGTTTTATGCTGACCCTGCGAACCAAAGGTTTTCAATTCCTTTTTATTTACTTCAAAAATGTATTCATCCCTCTGCGGACCAACTAAATTTGTTGTTCTTCTTAACTCTTCTTCTCTTTTTGTATTAAGCAATTCACGAAATATTTCTTTTATCATTTGCCGGTTTTCGGGTTGTTTTTTCCCTTCCAAAAACAAATAAGTTACTTTTGGTACTTCATCAGCTCCCATAATTCTTTTATAAGATTCGTTTATATAAGAGTTAAATTCATTTATAAATTTTATTCTATAACTAATTATATCGGTACCTATATCAATCAATTTCAATGTCCATGCATCCAGTTCGCTATATGTAATTTGTGATCTTCTGTTTTGTTCTTTGATCCGGGTTAAAAGTGAAGAGCGCTGCCGGAGAGTACGATTTAAATCCAGTAATAATTTTAAATATGTTTCGCTTGATTGAGAAATAACAGAATCGACAAATTTTCTTCTATCGCCCGGTGAACCCTGGGTAATTGAATGATCTGCAGGGGTTAAAATAACCACGGGAAATTTACCAATTACATCCGAAAGACGATTAATCAACTTGCCGTTCTGAAAATAATATTTCCTGTTTTCCTCGAATGAGAAATAAATTCTTATATTATTTTCTGTTAAATCTTTGAAAGAACCTTTTATCTCAAATTCCTTTTCATTAAACCTTGTCACTTCGATATCTGATTTTGAATTATATCCTTTTGTTGTACATAAAAAATAAATTGATTCTAAAACGGATGTTTTTCCTTGCCCGTTTCCTCCTACTATATAATTTATTTTTTCCGAAAATCTTAGACTTGTGTTTTTATGACTTCTGAAATTCTTTAAATAAACAGAGGAAAGGATCATCTTTTAATTATTTAAACGTACAGGCATAAGGAGCAACATCAATTCTTCATTTTCATCGTTCTCGGATGGTTCAATTATACATGCTTTAGTAGGAGAATGTAACTTAAATATTACTTCTTCATTATTTACATGCGATAATATGTCGTTTACATAAGAAGTATTAAACCCTATATCCATAGGCTCACCTTTATATTCGCAAAATACATTTTCTTTTGCATTCGAACCGTGATCTATATCTTCTGCAGATATTTCTAGATTGTCATTCGATATTGAAAATTTTACCTGCTTTGAATTTGATGTTGAAAAGAGCATCATTCTTTTAACTGCCGCTAAAATATCTCCCGTTTTTACTTTTAATAAGTTTTCGTTTTCAAGAGGAATCACACTATTGTATGATGGATATTTTTCCCCAATTAAACGGGATATAAACTCAACATCTGTAAATTGAACCATTATATTTGTTTTACTTAAATAAATTTTAACATCATTATCTGCCAGCTGCTTTGAGAGAACCGAGATAGCTCTTTCCGGAATTATATATTGTTCATCCTTTTCCGATACTATAGTTTTATTTATATACTTCACAAGTCTATGCCCATCTGTGGTAACAAAACGCAAACCATCTTCCGAAAACTCCAGCAATGTTCCTGTCATTGCCGGTCTCATATCTTCTTTGCTCATTGCAAAAGATGTCTGATCAATTGCTTTTTTTATATCAGTTCCGTTTATGCTAATTTCTTTATCTCTTGTAATGGAAGGAATTTCTGGAAAATCTTCAGGTGAAGAAAATCCAATATTATAAACACCATTATCTGTTGAAATTTTTAATTTAGAATTTTGTTCCGTTTCAAAATTAATTTGAGTATCACCTAGTGAACGTATAATATCAAATAAAAGCTTTGCAGGAATTACCATTTGAAGATTTTCATCTGCGGCAACATTTATGGAAGACCTTATGGCTATTTCAAGATCAGTTGCACTTACTGTAAGCAGTCCGTCATGAATATCAAACAGAAAGTTTTCTAAAATAGGCATTGGAGTACGAGCAGGTACAGCAGGAATTATTTTAGATAACAGCTTCTCTAAGACTTTACTGTTTACTTTGAATTTCATTTATAAAATCTCCTTTTAAATGTCTTAAAATAATAATATTAAGCAATATTCTCAATGAAAAAAGCTATGGTTATACTATAATTTTCTATGGCTTTTCAGTTGTTAATAACAACATTATTATTATAAATAAATATATTATTTAAAATTAATAATAATAATAATAATGTGGATATGTTAATGAGTTCTTTTTATTGGTTTTACAGTAAAAAAATAAAATAAAATTAATGTTTTGGATGTTAATTATTTTTTACAAAATAAAAACATATAAACACCCTGTTAATAAACTGATAGTTATTAACAGTTTATACTTTATGTTAACAACAACTTTTACACACCCGACAAATAAATATAAATAAAAAAAAGCTCCACAAAGGGAGCTTTTAAATATTCAAAACAAAAAAGACTAATTAAGAAGAACTTATTTCTATCTGGTTTTTCAGGCTTTCAACAATTTCGTTTAAAGCAGAATCTTTCGTCTTGAGTTCTTCTATAGAGCTACAGGCATGAATTACAGTTGAGTGATCCCTTCCGCCGAAATGAAGTCCTATTGTCTTTAAGGATGATTTTGTTAATTCTTTTGCCAGGTACATTGCTATCTGTCTAGCCAGGACAATCTCTTTCTTACGTGTTTTATCGCGTATTTTGTTTTCATCAACCTTAAGATAAGAGCATACGTTTTTCGTAATTATTTCAATTGTAACATTAACTTTTCTATCTGTTGCTATCTCCTTTACTGTCTTTTTTGCAAGTTCTAAATTAATCTCTTTTGAATTAAGAGATGAATTGGCCAGCAGCTTTATTAAACAGCCTTCAAGTTCCCGGATATTTGATGTTATATTGTTTGCTATATATTCCAGTATATCGTTTGAAACCATCAAGCCGAAATCTTCTGATTTCTTTTTCAAGATCGCTATTCTTGTCTCAAGTTCCGGCGGCTGGATATCTGCCGGTAATCCCCATTGGAATCTTGATATAAGTCGGTCATCCAATCCTTTTAAATCTTTTGGTGCTTTATCACTTGATAGTACAATTTGTTTCTTGGATTGATGGAGAGTATTAAATATATGAAAGAAAAGGTCTTGCGTTTTTTCTTTTCCTATAAGGAACTGAATATCATCAATAATTAAAACATCCATCTTTCTGTAAAAATTAGAGAATTCATTTACTTTGTTAGACTGTATTGCTTCAACAAATTCCACTGTAAAAATATCAGAAGAAAGATAAATAACTTTTTTATCCGGAAAGTTTTTAACTATTTTATTTCCAATAGCCTGTATTAAATGTGTTTTTCCAAGACCGACACCACCGTAAACAAAAAAAGGATTAAAAGAGGTTCCTCCCGGATTATCACTGATTGCGCTGGCAGCAGCTCTTGCTAGTTGGTTTCCCTCTCCTTTAATAAAATTGTCGAAAGTATATCTTGAATTTAAGTATGTTTCAAATTCCGGTTTGTTTTTATTTACTGCAGGTTGAGGTGTTTGGATAGGTTTCTTAATTTGCTCATTAGGTTCTTTTTCTTCATTAATAATGTATGCTAACTTTGCATCTTTACCTAAAACTTCATGAATAGTTTTGTTTATTAAAGTGTTAAAATGTTCGTCAATCCATTCCCAGAAAAATTGACTAGGAAGTTGAACCGTTAAAGTTGAAGCTTTTACTTCCAGAGCTTTTATGGGCTGGAACCAAGTGTTATAGGTCATTAATGTTACGTTTTGTTTTATGATCTTTAAACATTCTTTCCAGAGAATTTCATGCTTGGAGATTAAATTTTTTTCGAAAATGACGGAATTAAGCATAACGAATTATCCACACTCAAAAATTTTTATAAATTAATTTTAGTCTTTTTTTTGTTTTCCCGCGTAGGAGATATAAGTTTTGTTTTCCACAAAATATCCACATTAAATGTTAACCGGTAAACAACCGTAATTAAACGAGTTGCAGCCCTTTTCTTTAAATATGTCCACGCCGATTGATTTTTGTTGCCCTATACTGGGGTTGGGTTTGTTTGTGAAACGTTTTCACAAAATAAAATTATCCACAAGATATTCACATTAATTTTTACTGCCTAACCCAGTGAAAAAATAGGAAGTTATATCGAGCAGTGCAAATTAATTCTTTTAAAATTTAATATTTTTTTAATATTAACATGAACATATGAACAGAAAGTATCTTGTTTATAATGGTATCAATACTTATTTTTAAAGTCTTTTGAAAAAAGGAGTATTAAATGAAGAGAACTTACCAGCCAAGCAATAGAAAAAGAAAGAATAAGCATGGCTTCAGAGAGAGAATGAAAACCAAAAACGGTAGGAAAGTTTTGGCCAGGAGAAGAGCAAGAGGCAGAAAAAAATTATCAGTAAGTGATGAGAAATAATTCATTTGAAACGCTTTGGTCTTTCATCTGAAGAAAGAATAAAAAGTAGAAAAGATTTTCAGCAGATATATTCTTCAGGGAAAATCTTTTTTTCCAACCAAAAAATTATTAAAGCTCTTTTTGTTATTGAGGAAAATTCTAAACTGCCGGGAGTAAAAATTGCGGCTGCAGTTTTTAAAAAAGCAGGAAATGCTGTTTGGAGAAACAGGCTTAAGAGACTTATAAAAGAATCTTACAGATTGAATAAAGATATCCTTTTTAGCAGTGCCAAAGAAAAAAAATTGTTATTGAAGATAGTATTTTCTCCAAACCTGCTTTATCAAAAAAACGATAAAAAATTAAAACTAAAAACCATTATGCCCGAAGTTGTAGATATAATGTTAAAGATTAAAGGCACGATTTGAAATGTGGAGACTTTTTGTAATACTAATAAAAGGGTATCAAAAATTTATTTCGCCGATGTTCCCCCCGTCTTGTCGCTTTTATCCAACGTGTTCTGAATATGGAATAGAAGCATTTACTAAATATGGTATATTCAAAGGCGGCGCAAAAACCATTTGGCGTGTTTTAAGGTGCAATCCTTTTAATAAAGGCGGGTATGATCCGCTGAAATAACGGAATTTTGAATGGATAAACAAACTGTATTAGCTTTCGTATTAATCGGTGGTTTATTAATACTTTGGATGTATTTAAACGCACCCGAACCACAAAAACAATTACCCCAGAAAAGCAATGACTCCACACTTGTTGCCGATACAACAACACAGGAACAATTGCAGCAAAAGCAAAAAAATGTTTTAAAGGAAAAAAAGGAAATTCCCGAAAAGGAAAAACCGGCACCAACGGATAGTCTGGGATACGGCAAATATTTTACCTTTTCACAAAAGCCCGCAAAAACAATATCTCTTGAAAATGATCTTGTAAAGATGGAATTTTCAACCCGTGGTGGAAATATTGTAAAGTATTATTTAAAGAAATTTAACAATTGGTATTCTGCCGGTGTTGAAGGCGATAGTGCAAATTTTTATCAAACACACGTCCAGCTCATAAATGCATCCAAAGGTGGAGACTATGATCTTTCTTTTGTTTCTGTTGATGGAAAGGCAATTAATACTGCTAACCTTGACTTTGATGTTAAGTTGAGTAAACCGGAATATAAGATCACAGGTAATGATTCGGTTATTGTTACTTTTACTTTAAATGTAGCAGAAAACAAGTATATAAAGAAGATATTTGTTTTTTACGGTGATAAATACAGCCTGGAGAGTAAAATAGAGCTTAGGGGTATGAATGATATCATCAGCAATAATGCATATGATCTCGTCTGGAAGAACGGGATAAGGTTTGTTGAATATAATTCTGTTGATGAGGCAACTTATTCGGATGCAAGTGTTTATTATGGCGGAGACCAGGTTGCAGTTGACGCATCAAGTGTAGACGAGAAAAAGCAGGAAAGTTTTAACGGGAGAATAGATTGGATTGCTGTAAGAAACAAATATTTTGCTGCAATCATTGCACCCAAGAATCCTTCAAAGGTTGACGGTGCGTATATTGAGGGAAACAGGAAGAATAAAGAAAATAATGGTGTTGTTGAAAATTATAATGTCCAATTAATTATTCCCTTTAATAATACTGATTTTTCAGAAAATACATTTACACTATACATTGGGCCTGTTGATTATGGTATATTAAATAAGTATGGAAATCATTTGTCTGCAATTGTAGATTTCGGAAGCTTCTTCGGATTGAAATTTTTGGTTAGGCCGATTGCCATATATATACTCCTTCCGTTGTTTAATTTTCTTCATTTATTTATTCCTAACTACGGCGTTGTAATAATAGTATTCTCGTTAATAATCAAGTTTGTTCTTTATCCTTTGACAAAATCCAGCTATCAATCGATGAAGAAGATGCAGATGCTTCAGCCGAAGATTACAGAGCTAAAGGAAAAGTACAAGGATGATCCACAGAAGGTGAATAAAGAGACAATGAAGCTTTATTCGACCTACGGTGTTAATCCTGCCGGCGGATGTCTTCCGCTTATTCTTCAAATGCCGATTTTCATTGCTCTTTGGGGCTTGTTGAAAATAGCTATAGACTTACGGCAGCAGCCCTTTTTCTGGTGGATAAAAGATCTTTCTCAGCCGGATGTAATTTACCAGCTTCCTTTCAAGCTTCCCCTTTTCGGGATAGACCAAATTAGTGGGTTAGCAGTACTAATGGGAGTAACTACGTTTGTTCAACAGAAGATGAGTGTAAAAGATCCAAAGCAGCAGGCCTTGGTATATGTTATGCCTATATTTTTAACAATTATGTTTATGAGTTTCCCTTCCGGTCTCAACCTCTATTATTTTATGTTTAACGTCTTTTCAATTGCGCAGCAATATTATATAAATCATAAACATGACGGAATGGTTCTTCAGCCGGTTAAAAATCCAAAAAAATCAAAAGGATTTATGCAGAAATTAATGGAGCAGGCAGAACAGAATACTAAAGTACAACAGCAAAGGAGAAAGCGCTAAGAAAAATTTTATCTAAATAATACAAATTTAATTGACCACATAAATCGGGGAAATTTGTTTATTTTTCCATATTGAAATTTTGTATTATTGAGGGACTAACAACCGTAATCATAAATGGTATACTTTAAAAAATTAATTTTTGTAATATTTTTTTTACCATTTGTAACCTTTTCACAGACTGTTTATAATATTTCGGTACCTACCCGAACACAGGACCTGCCATTTGGATTAAAATATAAAGTCCCGGGATTTTATCCCCGAATTGCTGTAGCTTTAAGCGGTGGCGGAGCAAGAGGTTTATCGCAGCTAGGTGTACTTAAGGCTCTCGAAGAGAACAACATATCTTTAGATATTATTGCCGGAACAAGTATGGGCAGCATAATCGGTGGATTATATTCTGCCGGTTACAGCTTGAACCAGATTGATTCTATTGCCAAGAATACAAACTGGGCCACTATTCTTGCCCCTTCCAGGGAAACGGATAGGAAAGAGCTTTTTGTTGATCAAAAAATTACCGAAGACAAAGCAATTTTTGCATTAAGATTAAAGGGACTTACCCCCGAAATTCCTACAGCAATTAATAACGGACTAAGACTTTCGAATTATTTGAATATGATTACTTTACAGGCCCCGGTTCATATTAAAAAAAATTTTGATGATTTGAGATACAGGTTCAGAGCGGTTTGTACAAACTTAGTTTCGGGAACTCCAGTTATAATTGATTCCGGCTCCTTAAGCCAGGCTATGCGAGCCAGTTCCAGTGTATCGTTTTTGCTTTCACCTGTAAAGATTGATACTTCTACTTTAGTTGATGGCGGTTTGGTCGCAAATATACCTGTGAGGATCGCTTATAATGCCGGAGCAAATTTTGTAATTGCAGTTAATACCACCAGTAAGTTGCATTCAAAAGACGATCTTGAATACCCCTGGATGGTTGCAGATCAAATTGTAAGCATTCCAATGAAGCTTTTGAATGAAGAACAGTTGGATAGAGCAAGTACGGTTATAAGACCGACCCTATCGGGAAAAGCCGCAGATGATTTTACAGATATTGATTCCGTTGTAAAAATAGGTTATGTATCAACAATTAGTAAAATTAAATCTATCAAAGAAAAAATTGATTCATGCTACAATTCTAATTTAGAAAATGTAGATAAAAAATATTTTGTAAAAGCTCCCATTCTTGGTAACAACATTTCAATTACAGAATATCCTTCCTTGTTCAGACTTGCTTATAAAGATTCGGTATCTAATTATGAAATAATTCAAGCTTTGGGTAATCTTTTAGAAACCGGAGATTATAAAAATGTTAAGGCACAAATTACGGATTATGGAAGCAGCTCGAAAATAAATTTTATCCTGGAAAAAAATCCTTTGGTAAAAAAAGTAAATTTGTATGGTGTTTCATTAATAAAACAGGAGAAAGCCGATTCCGTTTTTCGTCCATTGATTAGTAAACCTTTTAACAGTAAAAAACTTTATGTTAAAATTGTAAAAATTCTAGAAGTGTACAGGCGTCTTGGATATTCTTTAGCTGACCTGGAAAAATATAATTTTGATTCGACCAATGGCGTTTTAGATTTATATTTTGACGAAGGCAAAATTTCAAAAATTATGGTTACCGGAAATAAATATACAAACCGAAGTATTATTCTTAGGGAATTCCCCTTAGGTTTAGGAACTTACTTTTCTTATGCCGAAGCTTCGGATGGATTGACGAATTTAAGAAGTACAAATCTTTTTGATGATATATTTTTAACTATAAAAAAAGAGGAAAATAAAAATATTTTAACAATACACGTTTTAGAAAAAATGTCGAGTCTTATCAGGTTTGGATTCAGGGTAGATAATGAAGATAAATTCCAGTTAAGTTTGGATATAAGAGATGAGAATCTCTTTGGAACAGGAACCGAATTGGGTTTATTGCTTTTCGGAGGTTCTAGAAACAGGTCATACATTCTAGAGCATAAATCCAACAGGATTTTTAATACTTATTTTACTTACAGGATTAATGCATTTTACCAGTTTGATGATGCATATTCATATAAACCTGCCGACTCAACCATATCGGAAAAAGATTTTCCCAGTTCTGTAGGTGGTGAGTACAGACAAATTTACTATGGCACATCTCTATCTTTTGGCACACAAGTAGAAAAATTTGGAAATTTAATTTTTCAGGGGTCTTACAAATATGATCAGATAAAAATTAAGCAGGGTGAAATAGGATTTAATACTTATAAAATAAAATTAGTGAGCCTAAAGGCAAGTTCCACAATAGATACACAGGATAAATATCCGTTTCCGGATAGAGGATTTTATTTCAAGGGCTTTTATGAAACAGCCCAAACTGCATTAGGAAGCGATCTTGGTTATTTTAATTTAGGATTTAATTACAGAAGTTATGTTACTTTTGGAAAAGTTCATACTTTTTCACCAAGGATAAGAATGGGGTTTGCAGATAAAACTCTCCCGGTAAGCGAGCAATATTCTCTTGGCGGCCAGGATATGTTTTTTGGGCTTCGAAAAGACGAATTCAGAGGAAGACAAATATTTCTTACGTCTCTTGAATATAGGTATAAGCTTCCTTTTAATATATTTTTTGATACATATTTTAGCCTGAGGTATGATCTTGGCTCAATATGGGGTGAACAGGAAGAGATAAGGTTCGGGGATTTAAAACATGGAATTGGTACAAGCATTTCTTTTGATACACCAATTGGACCCGCAAAATTCTCTATAGGTAAAAGCTTTTTATTTGAAAAGAGTGCCGGTAATCCGATAGTATGGGGGGATACAACATTCTATTTTTCTATAGGGTATTATTATTAAAACCAGAAACCTGAGGTTATTCCCTTCTTTTTTATTCTCCTTTTTCCAGGTATTCTTCTCCTTTTTTTTGATAACTTTTCCCCGTTTCAATATCACCAATCTTACCGTATAATCTTGCAAGAAGAAAACTTAACTTGCTCTTCTCTTTTACAAGATGGAAACCGTTTTCAAAGAAGACCGTTATTTGATCAAAGGGAGGTAAGTTTAATTCTTTATTATACATTTCGGAAATAACAATATAGGGTTCGATTGAATTTTTTTCAGACGAGGCGGCCTTTTTTATATAATCGAAAGCTGATTCTTTATTGTTTCCATACAATGAATTTGAATCCAGAATTTTTGCAACAGACAAATATATATCGAGACAAAATTCAGGTATTTCTTTACAGATTTTTTCAGCAAACATTAAAATCTCATTAATAGAGAGAGCTTTGTTCCATAAGAGAGCATTATATAATGTTATGTCTTTTATCCTTTTATCTATTGCTATCCTGAAATTGTCGAACAGATCATCCTGTGAGTTTGAAAATTGAAAAACCTTTACTATTTCCTTATGAAGTTTTTTAGCTTCCATAATATCGAATCTTATTAACTATAAATATTAAAATGTTTATTTTAAATTTTTAGTAATTCTCAAACAAATTCAATGGCAAGATTTTTAAACCACCTTATTTAAAATAAAAAGAATAATTTCCGCAGTTTTTATATTAAAAACAAAACTTTCTGCGCTCTTTGGGATATTAGATAGGTCTTTCCTTTTATTAATAAAAATTAATCAGAACATAATATTCCCGTAATATTTGAGGCAATCCAATTATCTATTTTTGACCAAGTCAAGAATAAACATCCTAATTCATAACATAAAATTAACAATTCCTTAACATACAGCAATAGGAATTGGTGTATCTTAGGTGTTAGTTAGTGGGCTTTTTAATAAACTTATTTTATAACAAACATAATTAAAAAGTAATATGAGAAAGATACTATTTTCGATATTCGTGATTTTCCTAGTCGTTTCAGCACATTCACAGGACAAGAAAGGCCCAAAATTCAGCGGGTTAATGTTTGGTGATTATTTTTATAATGCAGCGGCGCATGATTCAGCCAAAAAGAATTTCAATGGTTTCCAATTCAGGAGAATTTATATAACAACCGACTACTCAATTTCCGATAATTTTTCTACCCGCTTTCGTCTTGAAGCTGACCAGGGAGAAATAACCAATAACGGAAAAATTACTACATTGGTAAAAGATGCCTGGTTAAAATGGAAAGATATTTTCTCCGGTTCCGATCTTATTTTCGGTATCTCCCCAACTCCGGCATATGATGTTTCAGAAGGTGCATGGGGGCATCGTTTTCTAGAAAAAACAATAATGGATTTAGAGGGCATAGTTCCCTCGAGAGATTTTGGAGTTGATCTGAAAGGAAAATTATCTGAAAGCGGCAGTGTGAAATATTGGTTAAAATTCGGCAATGGTTCAGGTAATGCTCCTGAGGCAAATAAAGATAAATCATTTTATGGCTTACTTGAATTTAATCCGTCTCTGGAATTATTAATAACTGCTTACGGAGAATATTCTTCACAACCACAAACGGCTCAAAAAAAGGATGATAACATTGTGGTTGGTGCCGGTTTTATTAATTACAGGCAAAAAGGAAAATTTTCAATTGGCGTTGAAGGATTTTTAAAATCACAGCAGAATAAGTATACACCCCCTAGCGGATCTTTGGGATCGAAAACAGGGTTCGGTCTATCTATATGGGCTTATGCTAATTTAAGTGAAAAGACACAAATTGTTGGTCGTTTTGATACTTATGATCCAAATACTAATTCAAATTCAAACCTGGATGGCAAAAATTTAATACTTGCAGGTCTCCAGTTTAATCCAGTTGAGCATGTTAGCGTTTCTCCAAATGTTGAAGTCATTACTTATCAGGCAAATTCACCTAACGGAGGCGACAAAAGTGATGTTGTACCGAGAATCACTTTCTACTGGGAATTTTAATTAGTTAAAGTTTTTTATTAAATCAAATTTCTATAATTTTAAACAAGGACAATAAAGATGAAGTTAAAATTTTTTTCGTCTATTATATTATCGATTGCTCTATTTACCGGAGCTTCCTTTGCTCAAGTAAAATTGACTGGGGCAGGCTCTACATTTGATTATCCTATTTTTTCTAAATGGTTCGATACATTTAATAAGAACACAGGAATTCAAATTAATTATGCTTCTATAGGAAGCGGTGGCGGAATACGCCAGGTTATAGAAGGAACTGTTGATTTTGGTGCTTCGGATGCTCCGTTGACCCAAGAACAAATGAAAACATTTAAACAAAAAAGAGGAACAGATGTTTTGCATATCCCTATAATCATGGGAGGTGTTGCTGTAACCTATAATCTTCCTTCCGTTGGGCAGGGAATTAAACTTGATGGACAAACTCTGGCAGATATTTATCTTGGAAAAATTACAAAGTGGGACGATTCACGGCTTAAGAAATTAAACCCGGACAAAAAGCTTCCAAACAAAGCAATTTTGGTTGCACACCGTTCTGAGGGAAGCGGCACTACTTTTATTTTCACAAGTTATTTAACCAAAGTAAGCCCCGAATGGGCAAAAAAATGTGGAAACAGTACTTCGGTAAATTGGCCGGTTGGTCTTGGTGCAAAAGGAACAGAAGGTGTAGCAGGAATTATTGCTCAATCTAAAGGTGCTATTGGTTATATTGAATTAGCATATGCAAAACAAAATAATCTACCTTATTGTTTATTAAAAAACAAGGATGGTAATTTCGTTGATGTAAACTTTAATACCGTTTCTGATGCCGCTGCAGGAGCTGCTAAAAATATGCCCGAAGATCTTCGTGCAGTTATTACAAATTCCAGCGGAAAAAACTCTTACCCGATTTGCGGATTTTCATGGATGGTTGTTCCCCGGGATATCAAAAATCATTCTCATGCAACAGCTCTTGTTAAGTTTTTAAAATGGGCAGTAACTAAAGGTCAGGCGGACGCTACCAGTCTCTATTATGCACCACTGCCGAAATCTGTACAAAAACTTGACCTTGAAAAAATAAATAAGATTACAAGCAATGGGAAGAAACTTTAGTATAATCTAGTGGATGTAGTAAATAATAAAGAATCGCTTGAGAAAATTAATAGATATTTTAAGAAGAGCAAAGAAAAAAAACAATCTTCCTTCTTAAATAAAGTTTTAGGCAATAATAATCCCGGCGATATAATTTTTGAAAGACTAACACTACTTTTTGCGGTGTTAGTCTTTTTATTAGTTGTTTTTATGGGATGGGAAATGTATTCTCATTCCGTCCTGTCTATAAAAAAATTCGGCTGGAATTTTTTAGTATCAACAACATGGGATCCATATTCAGAAAATTTCGGTGCATTGCCGATGATTTTCGGGACAATGGTCTCTTCGGTAATTGCGCTTTTAATATCGATCCCACTAGGTTTAAGTGTTGCTGTTTTTCTCTCGGAGCTAGCACCGCCATGGCTCGAAAAACCATTGTCGTTCTTAACCGAACTGTTGGCAGGAATTCCTAGTGTAATTTATGGTCTTTGGGGAATATTTGTTTTAGTCCCCTGGCTGCGGGATGTTGTTGAACCATTTTTACAAAATGAATTTCCAAACTCTCCGTTTTTTCAAGGGGCTCCTTATGGTTATGGTATGCTGGCGGCAGGAGTAATTTTATCAATTATGGTACTGCCAATTATTTCTTCAATATCAAGAGATATTTTTAAATCTGTTCCTGCTAGTCAGAGAGAAGCATCATATGCATTAGGAGCTACAAAATGGGAAGTAATCAAAGTTGTTCTCAGCAACTCCAGGTCCGGTATTCTAGGGGCAATTATACTTGGCTTTGGAAGGGCGGTGGGAGAAACAATGGCGGTGGTTATGGTTATTGGCAACCGGCCTCAAATTTCCGCTTCAATATTGAGTCCTGCATATACAATGGCGAGTACTCTTGCCAACGAGTTTACAGAAGCCACAAGTAATTTATATTTAAATGCATTAATTGAACTTGCATTAGTGCTTTTTATTATAACTATTATAATTAATATCTTTGCGCGATTATTAGTTTGGGGTGTTGAACGTAAATGGAGTTGAAAACCAAATTTAATAAACTCAAATATTACAGGAGAAAAGCAACGAATGTGGTTATGCTTTCTCTCTCATTTATTTCTGCTGTTATAACAATAATTCCTCTAGTGCTGGTTTTTTATTATACAATTTCCAAGGGAATAACCTATTTAAATATTAATTTTTTTACAAAGCTTCCTACACCAATCGGTGAACCTGGCGGCGGAATGGTTAACGCTATTGTAGGAACATTGATTTTAATCGGTATTGGGGGGATAATCGGCATTCCGGTTGGAATATTAACAGGGACATATCTTTCGGAATTCGGTAAAAATAAGTTTGGGGCTTTAGTACGTTTCCTAACTGATGTTTTAAGTGGAGTTCCTTCTATTGTTGTGGGAGTTGTAGCATATACATTAGTAGTAATTCCGATGAAACACTTTTCTGCTCTCGCCGGCGGTGTTGCCCTGGCAATATTAATGATTCCGACAGTTACAAGAACCACGGAGGAAATGATTAAGCTTGTACCTCATTCTTACAGGGAGGCAGGTTTAGCGCTCGGTATCCCCAAATGGAAAACATCATTATTAATTGTATTAAAAACGGCGTGGAAAGGAATTGCAACCGGGGTTCTTTTAGGTCTTGCAAGAGCCGCAGGTGAAACAGCACCCTTACTATTTACTGCTCTTGGAAACCGGTTTTGGTCTACAAATGTTTTTCAACCAATAGCTTCGCTGACGGTATATATCTATGAATATTCTGCGTCTCCTTACAAAGACTGGAATAATCAAGCCTGGACAGCGGCGCTTGTATTAATTCTTTTAATTTCAATTTTCAGCTTAATCTTTAGAATTATAACACGATCCAAATATTAGATTATTTAAGATGAAACAAAATGAACTTATGAATTCGGTTGCAGTAAAAGAAGAACATACCCCGCATCATGCAATTAGTAAAATTTCAGTTAAAGATTTGAATGCATATTTTGGCAGCGTTAAGGTTTTAAAAAACATTTCTATTGATATTCATGAAAATAAAGTTTTGGCTATAATTGGTCCGTCGGGATGCGGTAAATCAACTTTTTTAAGAAGCTTAAACCGGATGCATGAAGTTGTAGGCGGCACTATTTCAGGCAAGATACTGTTCGATGGCGAAGATATAATGCCGTTAAATCCCGTATATTTAAGAAGAAAAGTGGGTATGATTTTTCAGAAGCCAAATCCTTTCCCAACAATGTCCGTATTTAATAATGTAGTTGCAGGTTTAAAATTAAATGGATTCAGAGATAAAAAAATACTAAAGGAAATTGTAGAAAAAAGTTTAAAGAAGGCTGCATTATGGGATGAAGTTAAAGACAATTTAAATGATTCAGGTGCAAATTTATCCGGGGGACAACAGCAGCGACTTTGTATAGCACGAACACTTGCAGTTGAGCCGGAAGTAATATTAATGGATGAACCTGCTAGCGCCCTCGACCCGATTTCAACAAGCAAAATTGAAGAATTAATCTTTGAACTAAAAAAGAACTATACAATTGTAATTGTAACACACAATATGCAGCAAGCGGCGAGGATAAGTGATTATACTGCATTTTTTCTGCTTGGAGAGATCATTGAAACTGATAAAACAACAAAAATATTTACTAATCCTAAAAATAAACAAACAGAAGATTATGTAACCGGAAGATTCGGTTGATAAATCATAGAAGTTGTTTTGTGCTCCCTACCTATATAACTGCTCCTTGAATAAATTTGTTTTTTTTGTATTTTACATTTGCGAGTCCTTAAAATTTTAAAACAATAAAGTGATTTATTTAAATGAAAAAGAAGAACAAAAGGCCCTCCTGGGATGAATATTTTTTAAAATTAGCTATGCTCGCATCTGAAAGGGCAACATGTCCGAGAATGCATTGCGGGTGTGTTTTAGTGAAAGACCGGTTTGTGCTGGCTACGGGTTACAATGGTTCCTTGCCGGATCAGCCTCATTGTGAAGATGTAGGATGTCTTGTTGTTGATAATCATTGTGTCAGGACGAACCACGCCGAGATTAATGCACTAACCCAGGCAGCCATTCATGGTGTTAATATAAAAGGTTCAACTGCATATATTACAAATATGTCATGTACAACCTGTGCCAAAGCTTTAATTGCTGCAGGAATTAAACGAGTGGTTGTCTTTTCTGATTTTCACGATACTCTTGCCACGCAATTTTATACTGACTCGGGTGTTGAAATAGAAAAACTCCCTATACCGGACAGAATGATTAATTATGATATCGATAAATATACTTCTGCCAGGAAAACAGAGAAATCAAAATAATCTTTAATTTCATTTTCTTGATAATTTTAATTTTCTTAAACTTAGCTGTAATATAAATAAGTTTCTTTAGCAGGCGTTAAATGAGCAACAATGCTTTAGAAACAGATGTATATCCTTTACTTTCTTTAGTAAGAGAAGAATTGGGAATTCACCCGGATCCTGTTTCTGTTTACCATTATGATAATTATGCCGCAAAGATTGCAAACGAAAGGAGAACGGCTGAAGCGGGAGGCGATTGTCTCGGCTCATAAAGTAACTAACTTTGAGTAAGTTTATTTTGAAATCGAAAAAGATACTATTATCTGTAGATCTGGGTGGTGAATCCGGACGCGTAATGGAAGTAGGCTATAATGGCAAAAACCTGTCCCTTAATGAACTTTATCGTTTTCCTAATATTCCTGCATTAGTTAACGGAACCTTATACTGGGATATTTTACGCCTTTGGAATGAGGTCAAAATTGGAATTGAAAAAGGGAATTTGTCAAAACCTTCATGTATTGGTGTGGATACATGGGGGTGTGATTTTGTGCTTTTAGATGAGCATGATAATTTATTGGACAATCCAGTGCATCACCGTGATAACAGAACTGCCGGGATGATGGAGAAAGTATTTCTTAAAATTCCGAGGGAAGAAATATTTTTCCAAACAGGTATTCAGTTTATGTCCATAAATACTCTTTATCAGATTATGTCCCTTGTTGAAAAACAATCATCTATACTTTCAATTGCCAAAACATTTCTTTCCCCTCCTGATTTATTAAATTTCTGGTTAACAGGTTCAAAGGTATTTGAGTTCACCAGTGCTACAACAACCCAGATGTATAATCCTCTTACCAATGATTGGGCTTGGCCTTTAATTAATAAACTGGGGATCCCGGAAAAAATTTTTCCGGAAGTTATGCAGCCGGGAATAAAAATCGGGCAATATAAGAATATGGATGTTATCACTGTTGCAGCACACGATACAGGAAGTGCTGTAGCTGCAGTTCCTGCTCAATCTGATAATTTTGCTTATATAAGCAGCGGGACGTGGAGCCTTGTCGGGTTGGAAGTTGATAAACCCATAATAAATGAAAATGCCTTAAGAGCTAATGTTACTAATGAGGGGGGAGTTTACGGGACATTCCGTTTGTTAAAAAATGTAATCGGGCTATGGATTCTCCAGGAATGCCGCCGGACTTGGGAATCCCAGGGGAAAAATCTATCTTATACAGAATTAATGAAAATGGCATCACTGGAAAAACCTCTGTGTTCTTTTTTTGTTCCGAATGATCCGTCTTTTCTTTATCCGGGTAATCATCCTCAATTAATTCAGGACATTTGCAGAAATACTTCACAATCGATACCCGAAACGCCGGGAGCTATAGTTCGTTGCGTCCTGGAAAGTCTAGCCCTGGCATATTGTGATGTAATAAAGAATTTAGTTGAAATTTCCGGAAAAAAAGTCGATGTAATTCATATTGTTGGTGGTGGTTCAAAAAACAGACTGCTCAACCAATTTACTGCTAACGCTACAGGTTTTCCTGTGATTTCCGGACCGGCCGAAGCAACTGTAATTGGTAATTCCATTGTTCAACTAATTACACTTGGTGAATTAGACAATCTGAAAGACGCAAGACAGGTTATCGCAAATATACCAGAGTTAAAACATTATCACCCTAAGGATAAAGAAATTTGGGAAGATGCATATCAGCGATATAAAACCATTCCTGTTGTAGACAATAAGTTTTAATTATTATAAGTTTACATGAATTATTTCAATGCCATATATGCATGATTCTAAACTGATTTCACAATTCGTAGAGACGGCTCGAAAAGCCGGTGCAACAACAGAAGAAATTGGATCATCGGAAGAAGCGTTATGTAATTCCTTACTTGAAATTGCCGGGGAATCAAAAAAAGTTTTAATGTCCGAACCCAAATTTGTTCCCGGTAATTTATTTAATAAAATTAAAGAAAGAATTAATATAGTTACTAAACCCGATACAGATGAGTTAGCCACCACGGAAGTTGGGATAACTGATGCATTTGCAGGCGTGGCCCGCACAGGTTCGGTGTGTATCACAATCAATCCTGGTTTGGACAGCTATATTAGTCTCTTACCAAGAAAGCACATTGTAATTTTAGAATCAAAAAATATCGTTGCCCGCCCCAGGGACATTTTTGAAAATTATATATTAAAAAATAGGGTTGAAGAAACAGGATGGATTTTTATATCCGGCCCCAGTGCAACAGCCGACATGGGTGAGCTGGTCAGAGGAGTTCATGGTCCCGACAAATTACATATTATTTTACTGGATTAAAGAATGATCAAACCAAGAGATGTAGCAAATAAAAGCAATCCTGATAATCTTAAAAAAGCTTTAAGAATGTCTCTTGATATTGAAAGCGCGGCAGTAAAAAGAAATACCAAAACCTTCAACACAAATCATTATACAGCAACCGGTAATATAGATGACTATGAATGGCTAAAAGATAATGCAAGGAAATTAAAGGAATATTCAATTGAAAACCTAACCGAATTACTCCCAAAACTGGAAAATTCGGTAAAAGCAAACGGCGGACATTTTTATTTGGCAAAAGATGCAAAGGATGCACGCGAACACATTTTGAAGATATGCAGACAGCACAATGCTGAGCTGGTTGTTAAAGGAAAATCAATTACTTCTGAGGAAATCAAATTAAACCATACGTTGGAAAAAGCGGAAATAGAAGTTGCTGAAACAGATCTGGCTGAATTCATATTACAATATTCCGATGAACAACCATCACATATTGTAGGGCCGGCAATACACCAGAGCAGAGAAAGAATTTCAAAATTATTTAAAGAAAAATTTAACCCGGATATCCCGCTTGAAACAGGTGAGGAGCTTACAAAATTTGCGCGTGCAAAACTGCGTGAAAAGTTTCTTTCAGCCGATATAGGTATTACGGGTGCAAATTTAATTGCTGCTGATTCCGGTTCTATCGCCCTTGTCGAGAGCGAAGGAAATATTCGTTTATGCTATACATTACCTCCAGTACATATTGCGCTTGCCGGTGTTGAAAAAGTTCTTCCTTCTTTAAAAGATTTGAGTATCTTTTTAGAGCTTCTTGCGCCAAGCGGCACTGGACAGCCGCTAACTTCATATACAAGTGTAATCAAGCCGCCGTTAAACTTACCGTTGTTTCCGTTTAATAATAAAAAGTCTGACAAACGGGAGTTTCATCTTGTTTTAATTGATAATGGCCGTTTGAAAATGCGCAGAGATCCTGTTATGAGAGAAGCTTTGTACTGCATTCGCTGCGGTGCATGTTTGAATTCCTGTGCAAATTTTCAGTCGGTTGGAGGGCATGCATTCGGCGGTGAAACTTATTCGGGGGGTATAGGCGGTACATGGGAAGCAGGAACAGGAACGCTGGAGAATGCACGGTTTAGTGAATTATGTACCGGCTGTTCTAGGTGTGTACCACAATGCCCGGTAAGGATCGATATCCCGTGGTTAAACGAAGTTCTTCATCAGAGATTAAATGAAAAAGAGAAATCAAAATATTCATATATCTTTAAAGGTCTTTTACCAGCAGATACAAAAAGTGAAACAGCCAGTTTACAAAAACTTTTTCTCGGGAATTTCCATCATTTCGCAAAATTGGGTAGCCGGTTTCCAAACATATCAAACAAAATTCAAAGCAGTAAGCCTGCAAAAATCCTAATGGATAAATATCTGGGTATAAGCCGGAAGAGAAAGCTTCCCGTTTTTGCAAAACACACATTAGTTGAGCAATCACAAAACATAAAAGAATTGTCCCGGTTAAGAGAGAATGCAGACAGGAAGGTATTATTATTTACAGATATTTATACTAATTATTTATATCCTTCAAGAGGAACAGCCGCTTTCAAATTATTTAATGCTTTTGGTATAAATTTGATTCTTAGTAAAGTATTGCCAGATGGAAGAGCCGCACTTTCACAGGGTTTAATGAATGCAGCAGCAAGACGGGCAGAAAAGGCAGCTCAATATTTAATTCAGTGGATTGAAAAAGGATACGATGTAATAGCTATAGAACCGAGTGTACTTGCAATGTTTCGCCGGGACTATAAACATTTTATAAAAGATGATGAACAGTTCTCAAAAATAAAAGATCATTGTTATGAACCTTTTGAATACCTTAATAAATTACACCTAGAAGATGATATTGATTTCTCTCAAGTATTTGATATAAATAAATTACCTGCAGGTATAAAAATATTTTATCATAGTCATTGTCAGCAGAAAACTATCGGAGCGGCAGAACCAACCATCAATGTACTGAAAAAAATCGGATTTGATATAGAAACATCAAATGTGGAATGCTGCGGTATGGCGGGGAGTTTTGGGTATAAAAAAGATTATTATGAAGTTAGCATGAAAGATACCGAAGATTTGTTCAATCAAATCAAAACTTTAAGAGAAAAAAGTAACATTAAAATCTTAGCCAGCGGCATATCATGTAAAGATCAAATTTCTGAAGGATTGGAAATTGAAGTAATCCATCCGATTGAATTACTCGCCGGAATTTTATTAAGCAATTAAAATGTTTCATTAAACTTTTAAAATAATTTTTATTTCATACGGTCTTTTCTTCTAAACACAATTAAAAATAGTTTTTCATATTTATATAAATAACAAGGATAAGTAAAATATAAATTTTACTTTATCGTGATATTTTCGTGACCGTTCATTTTTAAGTTGCTTTCCCAAACAAATTATAAACCAAATGTGGAGGTACTATGAGGAACTTAAAAATTTTTTCTACGGTCCTTTTTTTCTTTGTTATTATTTTTGCCGGCTGTGAAAAAAATGATGTTGGCTCAATAAACGGTCCGGCAAATGAAAACAATGCCCCGGCTTTGGCCAAGCATAGTTTCGGAAACTTCGGCAGCCGTAATGTACATGCTGTTTATACACTTACTAATTCTGCTGCAGGAAATGAAGTTAAAATGTATCGCAGATCAGGACGTGGGACATTAACAAGTGTGGGTTCTTTTTCTACGGGGGGAACCGGTAAAGGTTCCGGACTTGGTTCACAAGGTGCATTGGTTCTTAATAGAGGATTACTTTTTGCTGTAAATGCCGGAAGTAATGATGTATCGGTTTTATCTGTAGGTGAAAGCGGATTAACGCTTGTTGATAAAAAACCGTCAGGGGGAACAGCACCCATTAGTTTAACTGTTCACGGTAGATTGTTATATGTATTGAATTCCGGAACACCGGAAAACATAACGGGATTCACGATTAATAACGATGGAACAATTTCACAAATTAGCGGATCAGCGCAGCCTCTAAGTGGTACAGGTGTTGCACCTGCACAAATAGAATTCAGTCCCAACGGCAGAATATTAGTAGTAACTGAAAAAGCCTCCAATATAATAGATACATACATAGTCGGGCATGATGGAATTGCCGGTGCACCGGTGAGCCAGCTTTCCACAGGTAGTACACCATACGGTTTTGAATTTGATAAACGCGGACGTTTGATTGTTTCCGATGCTTACGGCGGAAACGCTAATGCCGGGGCTATGTCTTCATATAATGTAAGTGACGGTGGAATCAGCTTAATTACAGGTCCTGTATACGATCAGCAAACAGCACCTTGCTGGGTCGTAGTAACAAAGAATGGAAGATTTGCTTATACAACGAATACCGGTACAAGCAATATCTCAGGTTATAGAATAGTGCATAACGGCGGACTTATTTTATTCCATGACGGCGGCAATACAGTCTCAACCGGGTCAGGATCAAGCCCTATTGATATGGCTGTCAGCAGCAATTCCCGATATTTGTATGCTTTAAGTCATGGTACAAATACAATCGGTGTTTTCAGAATAGATAACGGTCATGGCAGGTTACATCCAGTCCAAACCGTCGGTGGACTTGAAAGCAGTTCTGCAGGGTTGGCGGCAAATTAATTTTTTGATAATTTTCTATAATGTCCTGGAAAGAAATGGGGTAAAAAATCTTTTCAGGACATATATTGATTCTAAAAAATCAAATAACAACCATCTGATAAATTAATTTGAATATTCAATTAGTAGTCAAATGTTTTAGATTTTAAACTTGCTTTTTTGATATTAAAATGATATTGTTACGATATCAATAACCTTTTTAGGGAGAAAAATGGAAAAAATAATAGAAAAACCAGCTTCAAAAATTAATGGTTTTGTTATACTATTAATTTCCTTCATGCTTTTAGCTTTAGATGTTTACCTTTTTGTTATTGGGATACAATCAAAAAATCCGGGATTTTTATGGATTTTTATCCCTGGAATTTTGATAATCGTTCTTTTAATTAGCGGATTAATGGTAGTTCAGCCTAATGATTCAAGAGTAATAATATTTTTTGGTAAATACAGCGGGACAGTTCGGCATTCCGGTTTTTGGTGGGTCAATCCTTTTACAATAAAGAGAAAAATATCTTTAAGGATAAGAAATTTCAGCAGTGAAAAAATTAAGGTAAATGATTTAAATGGGAATCCAATCGAAATTGGCGCTGTCATTGTGTGGAAAGTCGGTGATTCCGCCAAGGCAGTTTTTGACGTTGAAAACTATGAGCAGTTTGTTGATATACAGAGTGAAACATCAATTCGATCTCTTGCATCCGAATTTCCGTATGATGAAAGTGATAATGATAAAGCATCTTTAAGAGGAAACCCCCAGGAAATAGCCGAGAGTCTGCAGAAGCAGGTTCAATCAAGACTGGATATTGCTGGTGTTGAAATTATTGAAGCCCGTATAAGTCATCTTGCATATGCTCAGGAAATAGCGCAGGCAATGCTGCGAAGACAGCAAGCCGAAGCTGTTGTGGCTGCAAGATATAAAATAGTTGAAGGTGCTGTCGGCATGGTTGAAATTGCACTGAAATCTTTAAGTGAACAAAAAATAATTGAATTGGATGAAGAGAAAAAAGCTACAATGGTAAATAATCTAATGGTTGCATTAGTCTCAGAATCCGAGGTAACGCCCGTAATAAATACAGGTACTCTTTATCAATAAAATTACCAGCTTTTATGAAAAATCTTTCTTCTTTCTACGGGAAGCAATTAGAGTTTACTCAGCCTTCTGTATGGAAAACATATTATGAATTAAAAAGTGATAATGAAATTCTGGGAACTGTAAAAAAAACAAAAAAATTTGGCTTCCAGCTTGAAATTGATATGTTTAATAAAAAATGGATATTTTACCGTCCTTCTTTCTGGAGATCGGAAATTGCAATCAGGCAATCAGGATATACTTTGCCTTATGCAAAATATAATGGTGGAAAATTTAAACAGCATGGTATGATAGAATTACCAAAAGGAGGAAGAGTTAAAATAGTATTTAAAGCTTTTAAAAAAGATTATGAAATACAGGATTCTTCCGGTCAGGTACTGGTTAAATTAGCTGATAAAGTAAAGTTTCGCACATCAGTTGATATATCCATTATAAAAAGATCCGAACTTATTGATAAATATCCATGGGTAATTATACTGGCATGGTATATTTCAGCATTAAAAAAGCATGCGGCTGCAGCCGGATAAAATTATAATTAACATTATATGGCAGAGAAAAAAAAGTTTTTATTAAGAATAGATAGTAATATTCATGCTGCTCTTGAAAAATGGGCAGCAGATGAATTAAGAAGTATTAACGCTCAGATTGAATATCTATTAACAGACGCATTAAAAAAAGCAGGGAGATTTACTCAAATTAGTTTAAGTTCGGAAGATGAGCAAAGTTCTTCTCCAAATAATATAAATCCGGATTAATTAGTATTCTTACTTTTTATCCAATTAAGTGCATAATCAAATACCGGATCAACACCTGCGGCGAAATCTGAGGAATCAGCCTTAACATAAATATCCGGTGAGATGCCATTCCATTCTATAATTTGATGTTTTGCAGTATATTCGATCCACTGCGGAACTGTATATTGCCATCCATTTGAAAAAGAATAAAATTTCGGATTACCGCTTCCTCCCCCGGTTGTATCTCCAACAGTAACAACACCGGGAATGTTTTCCATAGCTGAAATAAATCCTTCGTTTGAACTGAAACATTTTCGCCCTGTAAGAACCACTACCGGTTTAGTCCAAATCCAGCCACGAGGTCTTACCCAAATAGTGGACAGAGAAGTTAAATCCGTATGTACAGGACCGCTTCGTATTTGGTAATAACTGCCGGCTATTTGTTGAGATGTAAATCTTCCGGCAACATCAAGGGCGAGGTTCTGGTTTCCACCGCCGTTTGCTCTTACATCAATAATAATTCCATGCATTGACTTATTGGTATCCAGGATATTATCAAAATCTGCTGTATTAAATTGACCCTTTGCCCAGGAATTAATTCCAATACAAAGGATAGAATCGATTATAGCATAACCGGTTGAGTTATTAATTATGGTGCCGTTATAACGTTGATACAAAGCCTGGTAAACACTTGCATCATAATTTTTAGGGTATGTATTTGTATATGTAGGAATATATTTTTCATCAGGAGATAAAAAATATATATGGCCATCGCGAAGCGGTGAAAGCATTGAAACACAAATAGAAATGAAGGATTCCATTGAAGATGCAGTATCAACAGCCGGCCGGTAATGGTTATAAAGATTCTGCCAGTCAATATTTTTAATTGGAAAATAACAGTATTCTTTATCGAAATGGTTCCATAATGTTTCAAAATCTTCAACATATTTCCCGGACACAACATTGACAATGCCATCGTCTTTTTTGCATCCAGCAAATCCGATTAAAAGAATACATACGAGTACAATTGTAAAAATTTTAAGCCGCACTAATCTTTTCCAACCTGTTTAGCTGATAAAATTACCGGAGGAATAATTGTAATCACTCCCTGTTCATTTTAAAAATTATAAAATTTAATTTTTAAATCAATAATTTTGATGAGATTATCTCATGTCGATATTAGTATAGAATTAATCTGCAGGGCTTTCAAAGCTATTCTATATCATGCTTTACATGTGTCCGAAATCAGAAACCTTTATACATTGAAAAAGTAAAAGAAGAAAAAGGAGATTTAGAAATGAAATCACTTAGTATATATTTTTTAACGCCACTATTAGCTGTTGTTTTGATACTATTCCCTTTTTCATTGCAGGCAAAGGAAAGTCGTTTGTCCGATTTAACTATCACAAAAGAAGTTCAGCAAAAAATTAAAAACAATTTATTTTATACCGTTTTTGATTGGGTTACAGTAAGTACACATGATGGAAATGTAACTCTTCATGGTTATGTGCATCTTCCATGGGATAAAGCATTTTTCGAAAAAATTACCAAGGGTGTAGAAGGTGTTAAATCTGTTACAGATAAAATAAAGAAAGTCTTTGGTCCGGATGAGTTACGTTACAAAGCTGCAGAAGCAATTTACGGAAGTCCTGACTTTCAAAAATATGCATTCATGAAAGATCCGCCTGTCCATATTATTGTAATCAGCAACCGGGTAATTCTTGAAGGTGCTGTAACATCCAAAGTTGAAAAAAGCTGGGCAGATTTGCTTGTACAGTGGCGCACCAATGCATTTAAAATTAAAAATGATTTATCCATTGAAAATAGTTAAGACCTGGAATTTCACGGATGCAAGTCCAAGAGCATGAGTAAGTTCAGGTGAACTAATTAAAGTTTTTTTGCTAAAACTAACATTTAGATGTATAAATTGTGCCATGCCCTTTTTATAATTTCACTAATTTTCTATCTTCAAATCACCATTATATTATATCTGAAATATTTTTATATGTAATTGGAGTAACGTATATGAAGAATTTCAATCGTGAACCCGTTGTTTGTCAAATTTGTAAGAAAGAAAAAAAGATTCAGCTAATGCGTCCTATTGATTCTGTTCGTACTGCGATTCTTCAGCTTATCAATAAAGACGGATTCGAAATTGATCCGCATGGTTATGTTTGCATCGATGATCTGAATAAATACAGGAAGCAATATTTGCAAAATGTTATGGAGGAAGAGAAGGGGGTACTGAATGATAATGATAAGGAAGTGCTTGACAGTATTGTGGAAAGAGATTTGATTTCCAGAAATGTTGAACAGGATATCGATAAAAAATTAACATTCGGACAAAGATTATCCGACAGTATCGCTAAGTTCGGCGGGAGCTGGAAGTTCATTATAATTTTTATGTCTTTCTTAATACTTTGGATGATTATTAATATCATCTTCCTGGCAACAAGAGCATTCGATCCCTACCCCTTCATTCTGTTAAATTTGATTCTGTCATGCATTGCTGCTATTCAAGCGCCGGTTATTATGATGAGTCAAAACCGGCGGGAAAAAAAAGACCGTATGCGCTCGCTTCATGATTACCAGGTAAATTTAAAAGCTGAAGTAGAAATCAGGCTTCTTCATGATAAAATAGATCACCTGATTGTACAGCATGGGCAAAGAATGATGGAAATTCAGCAGATCCAAATTGAATTGATGGAAGAGATTTCAAATAAAATGAAAAAGTAAATTTCATAAGTTAAATAAAGCGATAAGATTAAAAATTAAAGTTGGTGATTAATGTTTTAAAAAAATTTGTTACTTTTGTATTGTTAATTTTAACTAAAAAGGATTGGATGCCTTTCAGTTCCAAATTTAATTTCAGTTATTATTCTACTAAAGATATCCTTGCCGTAAAGGTATAGATAGCAGAAGATTTTTCATGGGTAATTATCGGGAAATTCGTTTTTCCTTTTAAATTCCTGAAAGTCTTTCTGCTGTTCTATATCCATTTCCATTTTCAAAATTTCAAATCATTTTTAATAACCTTTGTAAGGCAAGGAGTACTTAAATTGAAATCATTAAATTCATTAGGATGGAATAGTTTTTTCGAAAAGCAATTTGAACAATATAAATTATCCGGCTTTGAAACAGGTAGAATCATAAATGAACAAAAGGAAAGGTATATAGTTTTCACTGAATATGGGGAGTTTCAAGGTGAAATTTCAGGAAGGCTATTATACTCAACCGGGAGTAATAGCGATTTTCCGAAAGTCGGTGACTGGGTGGCTGTATCTATATTTAAAGAAGAATCTAAAGTTATTATTCATGAAGTATTGGAGAGAAGAAATAAATTTTCAAGGCAGGCCGCAGGACAAAAAATTGATGAGCAGGTTCTTGCATCAAATATAGACGCCGTATTTATTGTACAAAGTCTGGATCAGAATTTTAATATTAAAAGGATGGAAAGATATATTTCAATGATTTATGAAATGAAAGCCGAACCGGTTATTCTTTTAAATAAATCTGATCTGATTGGTAATCCGCAGGAGAAGCTTGAAGAAGTAAGGAAAATATTTCCGGGTATTATTTCGTTTAGTCTTAGTTCATTTTATAATGTCGGGATAGAGCAGGTTATGGAATTTATCCAACCCAGCAGCACTTATATGTTAATCGGTTCTTCGGGTGTTGGCAAATCAACTATTATAAATCGTTTAGCCGGAGAAGACATATTGAGGACAAATGAGGTCAGGGAAAAGGATTCAAAGGGAAAACATACTACAACATCACGGCAGATGATTGTTCTTAAAAACGGGGGATTGCTGATTGATACTCCCGGTATGAGAGGATTTAAATTGTGGAATGCTGAATCGGGTTTGGAAGAAACCTTTAATGAAATTGAAAATTTTGCAGAAGATTGCCATTTTAGTGACTGTACACATACATCTGAAATAAAATGCGCGGTTATAGATGCTCTTAAAAGCGGAAAAATATCTGAAGAACGGTATGAAAGCTATTTGAAGCTTCAAAAAGAATTAAGATATTTAGAAACGAAACAAAATAAGTTTTCATATCTTGAATCAAAGAAGAGAATGAAAATAATAAATAAGGCAGCTAAAAATTTTTTCAAAAATAAATTTTAATTTAGTGAGTATTCGTTTCTATTAATATTACTTCTTAGTTTTTTATTTGAATTATCATTTATATACTTTAATATTTTTATAATCTAAAATTTTTGAAAGGATAATATTGGAATTCAGAATTAATCCGGAAACCAGAATAGGACATATTCATCTAACAGTATCTGATCTTGAAAGATCATTAAAATTTTACAGGGATCTGCTTGGATTTGAAATTACCCAGGGATACGGAGATTCGGCAGTCTTTTTATCTGCAGGCGGTTATCATCATCATATCGGGTTAAATACGTGGGCTGGTGAAGGAGCTACAGCTCCTCCCGGTGGTCATACAGGTCTTTATCATTTTGCTATTTTGTATCCGTCAAGAAAAGAATTGGCCAGAATAGTAAAAAGATTGTTTGAACTTAATTATAAAATTGAGGGAGCTTCTGATCACGGGGTCTCCGAATCGGTTTATATTACTGATCCTGATGGAAACGGCGTTGAGCTTTACGCCGACAGGGAGGAAGAAAAATGGCCGGTTGATTCGGAAGGTCATTTAAATATGGTAACTAAGCATCTTGATGTAATAAACCTTCTTTCGGAACTCGATAATGAATAATTGGTATTTGCGATAACAGTTGTAGTGGATGCAAAATTCGCATCCGCTACTAATTTATTTCGAAAATTTATAGACAAATAAACAAGTAGAGGTTTCATGGGACTTAAAAACGGTTCTGTATTCTTTACAGATAAGGAAAATCTGGAAAGTTATTCGCTTACTAACCAGTTTGCCGAACATATGGAATTTAACCTGGTAAAGGATAAGTTTACTGCTACAGGGGAAGATGCTTATTATGCACTCTCATTGTCAATAAAGGATCGTCTTGTAAGAAGATGGCTTAGAACCCAGTTAAAATATACCCAGGAAGATACCAAAAGAGTCTATTACCTATCCCTGGAATTTTTAATGGGAAGACTGCTGGGAAATGCTTTAATAAACCTTGGTTATTATGATGAATGCTACAATATCCTTAAAGATAATGGCTACAGTCTTGAAGCAATAAGAGACTATGAAAATGACATGGGGTTGGGAAACGGCGGTTTGGGAAGGTTAGCTGCATGTTTCCTGGATTCAATGGCAACCATGGAACTGCCAGCTTTCGGATACGGAATAAGATATAAATTTGGAATTTTTGAACAGGAAATTGAGAATGGTTACCAGGTGGAAAGAGCCGATAATTGGCTTACGTTTGGTAATCCCTGGGAAATTCAAAGAAGAAAACTGGAATATAAGGTAAAATTTTACGGCCGGGTAGTTCAGAATTCTGAAGATAAATTGAAATTTGAATGGGTAGATACACAGGATGTTATGGCAATTGCCTATGATGTCCCGGTGCCCGGTTACAAAACAAACACTGTAAATAATTTAAGATTGTGGGAAGCCAAAGCAACAAAGTCCTTCAATTTTGAAGATTTTAATAGTGGTAATTATCTTGCCGCGGTTGAAAGCAAGAACAGTTCCGAAAATATTTCAAAGGTGCTTTATCCTAATGATACAATTGATAAAGGAAAATATTTAAGACTCAGACAGCAATACTTTTTTGTTTCGGCAACCCTGCAGGATATAATCAGGAAATATAAGATAAACCACAAAACATATGACAAGTTTGCAGAAAAAACCGCTATCCAGCTTAATGATACACATCCGGTTATTGCCATACCTGAATTAATGAGAATTCTTATTGATGTTGAAGGCTTAAGCTGGGATGAAGCCTGGGATATTACATCAAAAACCTTTTCGTATACAAACCATACAGTTGTTCCTGAAGCCCTGGAAGAATGGTCCGTAAAAATCATGGAAAATTTACTTCCGCGCCATCTTATGATTATTTATGAAATAAACAGAAGGTTTATCGAATTTGTAAGGGAAAACTATTCTACAGATGATTCCATAATTACAGAACTTTCTATAGTTAGAGAGAAACCCGAAAAGAAAATTAAAATGTCTAACCTGGCTATAGTCGGAAGTCACTCTGTAAACGGTGTTGCAGCTTTGCATACGGAAATATTAAAGAAAATTATTTTCCATCATTTTTATAAATTATTTCCTAAAAAGTTTGTTAACGTTACAAATGGTATAACACCCAGGAGATGGCTTAAAACAGCAAACCCGCTTTTATCGGGTTTAATTACAGATAAAATAGGGAATGGGTGGGTTACAGAGTTAACAGAATTAAAAAAACTCGAAAAGTTCATTAACGATCCTGAATTTTGTGAAAACTGGCGAAGCAGTAAATGGCTGACAAAAAAATTGCTGATCGGATATATTCAGAATGAGCATGATATTAAAATAAATCCTGAATCTATGTTCGATGTACAGATAAAGAGATTCCACGAATACAAACGGCAGCTTTTAAACGTATTTCATATTATTACACTTTATAATAGAATTAAAGATAATCCGAATATTGATATGGTTCCAAGAACTGTGATATTCAGCGGGAAAGCAGCACCTGCTTATCTTATGGCTAAACTGGTAATTAAGCTGATTAATTCTGTCGCAGATGTTGTTAATAATGATAAGGATGTCGGTGATAAATTAAAAGTAGTCTTCCTTAAAAATTATTCGGTCACTCTTGCCGAGAAGATCATCCCTGCGGCAGATCTTTCAGAACAAATTTCAACTGCAGGATTTGAAGCTTCCGGTACGGGAAACATGAAACTTGCGCTGAACGGAGCTATTACAATCGGTACAATGGATGGAGCTAATGTTGAAATAAAGGAGGAAGTAGGTGATGATAATATTGTTATATTTGGTCTGTTAGCAGATGAAGTATTAAAGTTGAAAAAGAAAGGCTTTAATCCTAAAGAATATTATAACAATAATCCTGAATTAAAACGGGTTGTTGATATGATTGGGGGAAATTACTTTAATAAAAATGAACCCGGTATCTTTCAGCCGATTATCGACGGTTTAATGGAATATGATTATTACTGCCTTTTTGCCGATTATGCGTCTTATTTGAAAGCTCAGAAGAAGATTGATAATTTGTATAAAAACCAGGATGAATGGACCAAAAAATCAATTTTAAATTGTGCAAGAATTGGTAAATTTTCATCTGATCGTTCTATTAAAGAATATGCACAAAAGATATGGAATGTTAAGCCTGTTAAAGTTGAACTTAAAACTATAAATAAAAAAGAAGAAAAACATAATTAGAAAATGAAAACTGCATTAATAACCGGTGCTAACAGGGGAATCGGGTTTGAAATAGTAAAAGAGCTTGCCCAAAAAGGATTTTCTGTTTTTTTATCTGCAAGGAATAGTAAAAAGGGGAATAATGCAGTAGAGTCTCTTAAGAAAAAAGGTTTAAATGTAACATTTCTTGAAATGGATGTTTCCGATGAAAGAAGCATTAGTCTTGCAGTTGATGAGTTTAAATCAAAATCGAATAGTTTGGAAGTTCTTGTAAATAATGCAGCAGTTTTAATTGATAATGGTGATATTGTAAAACTCGATCCTGATACTTTAATGAAAACTTTAACTATAAACACAACCGGACCTTTTTTAGTAATTAAAGCATTCCTTCCGTTTATGACAAAAGGTTCAAGAGTTATTAATATTTCCAGTGATTCTGGTTCTTTACATCGTATGGGGAGTAAAACACCCGCATATAGTATTTCAAAGACTGCTTTAAATGCAGTTACCAGGCAATTTGCTGCGCCATTAAAAGGGAAAGGAATTGCAATAAATTCTGTTCATCCGGGCTGGGTTAGAACCGAAATGGGCGGATTGATAGCACCCCGTTCATTAAAGAAAGGAGCCGAAACGCCGGTATGGCTGGCTACCGAAGCACCGATTGAATTAACAGGGAAATTTTTATTTGATAAAAAAGAAATGGAATGGTAATAATTACTTAGAAATACTTTGCGGCTTGTCTCTATCGTAATGATGAATTGTTCTAAAGGAGAACATATGAAATTTTTAATGCCTGTCGTTTTTATTTTATTCTGGTATCCATCCGATCTCTTCTCTCAGATTAATGAAATATCTTTTTTGAACCGTGAATCTTTTCAGGAAGATATTAAACATAATAAAGTGAATCTGCACCGGAAGAATAACAGAGGAATTAAGGAGATAGGTCTTTCATTAAAAAAAATAAATGCTGATAATGTACTGGTTGAATATGTAAGCCAGATATGGAGCGATACCGGCTGGGTAAATGAAACCAGACAAAATATATTTTACGATGAAAGAGGTAACTGGATTGAGATATTAATTTATCAATGGAACAATACAGGCTGGGACAACTATTATATGTACGAACAGAAATACGACTTGAGTAATAATTGGATAGAGTGGAAAAGATATGCCTGGAATGACACCGGTTGGGTGAATGATGCAAGATCCGAACAAAGTTATGATGAAAATAATAACTGGATTGAGTGGATTGGCTATACATGGACCAATAACGGATGGCAGAATTATTTAAGAGAAACACAATCTTATAATGCTGATGGAAACTGGGTGGAATGGTTTGAATATGTCTGGACAGCTTCCGGCTGGGTTGCCGATTTAAGGGACACTGTTATTTATAATCAAATTAAACTATGGGAAGAATGGATTGAATACGAACCGGCTGAATCCGGCTGGGTCAATTACCTGAAAGAAAGCCAATATTACAATGGCAATAATGATTGGATAGAGTGGTACCAGTTTAAGTGGGGAACCGAATGGTTAAATAGTTATAAGGATACATTAATTTATAACAGCAATAATAACTGGATCGAAAATATTGAATATAAATGGAATACGGGCTGGGTAAATTCATGGAGGGAAACACAATCATACAATGAAAATAATTATTGGATTGAGTGGACGGGTTATAATTGGGATGGTCCAACCTGGATAAATTATCAAAGAGAAAACCCGACTTATGATGCTAATTTCAATATAGTTGAAGATGTATTACAAGGCTGGAATAATAATGAATGGATAAATACAAATAAATATATTTATACTTATTCATCGCCAACTGCTATTAATGAACCAGTACCGGTATGCATGAATTATAAATTGGAAAATAATTATCCGAATCCTTTCAATCCTTCGACATCAATTCAATATCAAATTCCCGAACAAGGTTTCGTATCTTTAAAAATATATGATTTACTTGGAAGAGAATTAACTACGCTTGTGAACCGGTTTCAAAAACCGGGAATCTATAAAATTAATTTTGATGCAGGTAATTTATCCAGCGGAACATATATATACAGATTGCAGGTCAATGATTTTTCTGCTTCAAAAAAATTGCTGCTATTAAAGTAAAATGAATAATTAAAGATTTTAAAAAAAGCTGTTCTATAGAGACGGAGCATGCCCCGTCTCTACGAAGTTAAACTTTTGCCGCTTTTTTAATTGTATTTATTTTCAATCCAAGCCATATCGGGCAAAAATTTAAAAGAGCTGTTAATAGAAAAACTACAGCAAATATTCCTAAAACAATAGCCAGCCACCCCGTTACTACTTTAGTGAAGATTAATACGGCAAACAAGACTGCTAATATAATTCTAACTATTTTATCTGCTGAACCTACGTTTTTTGTCATGGTTAATTCCTTTCAAAAATGTTTACTGTTAGATTAAAAATAACTTAAAAAGATTCAGGAAAAGCTTAATCAAATATATATAAATAATTATTTAACGGAATTAAACTCTTAAAGTCAGATAATGGGCAACGATATGATGAATGGTATTAATCATTCATAAAAAAATTTTTTATAAAGATAAATCGGGATAATATAGATTTATTCAGACCGGATCGGGTTGTGTCCATGCCCCGGCAAGAAAAAGGTTTTCAATTGGTGTTGTTTGCGGCAAACGTGAATTACCCCAGTTACCATCCCAACTTTTTAAAATGTGAAAACCTTTATAAATTAATCCAGATTAATAAAGTGAGTTTATGAAACTTATAGAGCTTAATTTTTAGGAGGAGGAATTACGCCAAGCTGCTGCATTAAGTTAAATCCGTTAGCTTCTTCCCATTCCTCAACGACTTTACCATTCTCAAACCGGCTGATTATAATACCTTTTATTGTTATTTCCTTACCTGTTGGTTTAACACCCACAAACATTCCTTTCTGTGTTCCGCGAATCTTCCAACGGGTTACAACTTTATCGCCCGAAGCAAATATATCCTCTGCTTTTATCACTAGATCAGGAAATGCGGAAAGGACTTCGTGGTGCATTTTTTTAAAACCCTCAATATCAAGATCTCCATTAGGTCCATGATATACATAATTAACTGCAAAGTAGTCGTTAAGGTAGTTTTCATTTCTTTTATTCATCTCATCAATATATTGCTGAATCATAGACTTATTTTTTTCAACTTTCGTATCGTCTTTTGATTCAGGCCCGGGCATAGCGCCGAGTTGATGCAGGAATGAGTACATATCGTAATAATCAGTCCATCTCCTAATTTTTCCATCCCCAAGTAAGACTACCGAAGATCCATGTACTGAAAATGATTTACCGTTTGCAGGGAGATCGGGAAAATCTCCGGTTTGGGTACCGGACATGACCCATTCGCAGGATACTTTATCTTTAGCCGAGAACCAGTTATTTATTTTTATATTAAAATTTGGGATTGCTTTCAAAGTCGATTTCATGAGATTTTTTATTTTATCTCTTCCTTGCCAAGACTCACCGGCAGCGATGTCCTCATATATTCCATCTTTGGCAAAAAGATCATCTATTGCATCAAAATTATGCTGGGTCCAGGCATCGACATGTTTCTTTACTAGATCGCCGGCATTAACATTTTCTTTTTGTTGTCCTTCGGCTGATCCCGCAAATAATAAAAGTATACAAATCAGTTCGAGTACCATTGATAACGAAGAATATTTTACAAAGCTATTGCAATTAGAAATCATTTGAGCTGTCCCCCAGTTTGTTAAATATTATAATAAACATTTTTTTACTTTCTTTGCTATAGTAAATTAATAATCATAATAATTAGTTTAGAAACGGCTATTTCTATTAATAATTTTTTGAATCCACAGCTATTCTCATTACATTAATTTAGAGGCTGCCCGAAAACCGAAGTTTCAACAATACATTTCCACGAACCACCTCTTTGTTTTTTCCAAATGCAAACATAATTACCGCTCTTAGTTATATGGTTGCCTTCTGCATCATTCATTGAAACCCGGAAAACTCCTGATGTATAACCTAAATCTGCAGATGCAGCAACTTCAGCATTCTTAGGTTCCCAAGACAGAGTAAATCCTGGTACAGAACGGTTTTTTTTAACTAACTCAAGAATTGCATTCTTGCCAACTGCTGCTGTATTGTTGGGGAAATAATCCACGGCATCATCGGACCAAAAGGTAACGATTTTTTTTACATCACCGACTTTTGCTGCAGCTGCCCATTCTTTATCAGTATTGAGCAGAGTGTTGCGTTCTGCTTCCTTGGTAGTATTTGAGTTGCAAGCATTCAATAAAACGATTATAGGTACTATCCATAAATACTTATACATAAGATCCTCCTTTTAAAGTTCATAAGTGTTCTATATAAAGCTGATTGTATTTCACAATTTCACCTGAGTAGGCTGCTTAATGTTTGTTAATTTTTTTTGATTCACAACATTAGTTTGTGTTGACTAATTCATTACTTGTTTTCAGAAGATGCCGTTGGATACAGTCCAAGTTGTGACAAAAAGGCGACATTATCCCATAGTATCCATGTTTCTGCTATATGATTATTTTCATCTATCTGGTGAACAGTAAGAGTTTGAACAGTAACACTTTTTCCTGTCGGAGGTAGCTCACCTATTTTCCCGGTGTTCGTGCCCGTTCCGATTGTAAGAAAAGCCACCTTATCCCCTTCGGCAACCATAAATTTAATTTTTTCATTCCAATCCGGAAATGATTTAAAATGCATTTTAGCGAATTTCAGAAAAATTTCTTTGCTTTTAATTTCCTGCATTCCGGGCGGACTCGATTGAGAATGTCTAACATAGTTGTCTGCTAAAATTGAATCCATATAGTCAATATCGTGAGCATTAATACCCTTCTCGTATACTTCATGAACAATTTGTTTGTTTTGTTCCTCTTTTGTTTTTGAACAACCCAAAACACCAGAAATAAGGATAACTCCGAAGACAATCCAAATTAGATTTTTTTTGAATAACGTATAATATCCTTTTTTCATAATCCCTCCATTTTGAGTTTTTAATTTACTATCCTTCAATAGGACAATGTTCTAATTGTTTGAAAACAGAATACTATTTCAACAATCCTTTGTATGAAAGTTTTCCTTCATTAAAATTTCCATAAACATTCAGTTCACCTTCGAGACCCTGACCAAGTACAATAATTCCATTGACTTCACCCCCTGCTTTGACAGTAGCTGTATAGGTTATCTTTCCAGATGCAGTGGTACCATTAATATTCCCGCTGAAATTCCTATATGCAATCCACTCTTCATCAAATGTTCCGGGAGGTGATCCGCAAGGTCCTTTAACAAGTATCCGGTAATTGAATTCAATTTTACCGGACAGTGTACCGGAGATAGAATAGGCTTGGATTAAGTCAACAATACAGTTTTTACCTGCTTCAATCCTATCGGGTTTTTTCTGTGGCGGGCCTGATGGAGAAAACTTTCCTACCGCTTCAACGCCACCCTTCGTATCCATTGAAGAAGTCGAATCCTGGGCTGTAATCACATTTGAAATCAACAAGCTCATTCCAACGGCTAAAAAGAAATAAGATTTTATTTTTATAAATACTTTCATTTTTATAAAATATGTTTTGTTCAATCGTTATTTTCCATGATATAGTTAAATAATAGTTGAACTAACCATTATCTTTAACTTGAATACTTCATCGGCGGATAATGACGTCATCCTTCCCGGGCAATACACGCAGCGCAGTTATATGCCACCTGTCGGCATCGCGAACAAGAATCCAATTCGCATTGGTTTGCCGGAGAGGCTGGAGTTTATTCTCTGTACCAGGGATCGCACCTGTAACGGTGAGATTTACCTGAACGACGTCATTGGTTATCGTTCGTATTTCGTCTATAATCATAATGACTTTAAAATTCCTTGGGGTGGAAAAGTAGGAACTCCACCAGTCCTGAATTGCCTGTTTACCGTGAACCAACGGTTTATTACGCACAATGATATCCGCATCGTTTCGGAAAAAAGCAGTAACCACAGATGGATCATGACTATCGTAAGCATCTTCATATGCTTTTACAAATGCGCGTATGTGTGGTTGCAAGGTCTCTGCAGTTTCGACAGAAGTTCCCAGGACAACACTGTCGGTCTCTGCCGGTAACATAAATATAGATGCTATGAGCCATTCATCTTTAAGACGATGCACTACCCATGTGCCACGGGCTTTTCTTGTCCGATGTTCTGCGCCCAAAGAATCCTGACCACCAGTTACCGATAGAAGGTTAATCAATGCAACATCGTTAGTTATCTTTCTTAAAGAATTTATCGTAAATGTACCTCTTCGTCCCGGTTCTTGTCTATTGAACTTACTCCGCCAGTAATTCTGCCACAAGTTCTCTAAAGCCTGCCGGCCCTTTGCTTCAAGCAGGTTGCCCACCACAACATCTGCATCTTCGGTAAAGAATTCTGAGAGGGCAGCCGCATCGCGGGTGTTAAATGTGTGTTGGTACTCTTGAACAAGCTTGTACAGTTCGGTCGAATTCTGAGCCAGGTTTATATTCATAGCTAACAAGCTCACTCCGATAATTAAAGTGAAATGATTTTTCATTTTTATATATGCTCTCATTTTTTATAAAAATTATTTTATACAATTTTTATTTTCCACCGGAGAAATACATACTCCCTTTGACTTTTTAATTTATCGACGAATAACATGATCCTCTTCACTCGGCAGCACCCGTAACGCTGAAATCAGCCACTTGCCCGCCTTACGAACGACCACCCAAGTCGCGCGGGCATACCTGATGGGCGGTTCCGCATCAGTCTGCTGCACTGCTGCCGTCCCGGTGATATTTATCAGAGCGACATTGGGGGCCATCATCCGGATCTCGTCGATAATCAGGATCGTTCTCATGGATTCAAACCAGCGTTTCCGGTCGAGCCACCGAGGTCTCAGTTGGCCAAAATAAGAATGCCACCATTTAAGGACAGCTGAACGGCCGTGTATCAACGGTGAATTACGAACCACAATATCAGCATCGTTGGTGTAGAACGCACTGATGGCCGCAGGATCGTGAGTGTTGAATGCCTCTTCGTATGCACTGACGAGGGCACGGATCTGTGGCTTCAGGGATTTCACTGCCTTGAGCGATCTTATCAGCTCAACGCTATCCCTCTCTGAAGGCATCCCTCTTGCTGCCGAAATAAGCCAATTACCGTTTTGGCGATCTAACAGAAATGTAATGCGTGTTTTCCTGGTTTGAAGACCTTTACCTCCGCTTGTTGTCTGTATGTTGACTAATGCAACACCGTCAGCTAAAAATCTGACTGAATTCGGAATAAATTTACCCGTCCGTTCCGGTTCCTGTATGTTGAATTTACTCTGCCAGACATTCCGCCACCAGTTCTCAATAGCCTGCCTTCCGTGTACGATTGGCAGGTTAAACGCCATTAAATCCGCATCTTCTGTATAGAATGCTGCAGTTGCCTCCGCATTACGGGTGTTCAATGTATCCTGATATGCTTCAACAAATTCGTATACTGAAGCAGAATCTTCAACTGTTTGTGCCTCTGCCATAACATTGCATGCTGCAACGATGAGTATAATAGAGATGATTATTGAAGTTGTCATTGAATTGCTTATGTGTAGAAGTACCGATGATTCGTTGAATTTCGCATTCATTTCTTTCCTCCTTTCAGTTTTGAACCGGGTAGTGAAATAAAGCCCAGTTGCTGCCACATGCCGAGAAGATCGAGCTGTTCCCAGGCCTCAATGATTATATCATTTGCAAGTTTATAAATAGTTATTCCGCTAATAACAATCTGCTTTCCGGTTATTTGTTCAATTCCAGGAAAATTCCCTGTATGTGTGCCTGTTGCTTTCCATCTTCCAATAACAATATTATCACATACAATTAATTCCTCATAGATAACACGACAATCTGGGAAAGCATTTCGATACATTGTAATAGCTTGTTTCCAATTTTCCCTCGTTCCGGCACCATTAGGCATATGCGGACCATGATACTTTGCATCAACAGACATTATCTCATCACAAACTTCCAATTTGCCTTGATTCCATATTTCATCTGCAACGAGGGAAACAATTTTCTTATTATTTTCTAAGATCATTTTTATCTCCTTTCTGATATGAAATAACTTGCGCTAAGAACTGATGTCGGAGCCATTGTAATGATCTCGTAATTAACCACTCCATCTTGCCCTCGGCTTTGCCTTTCAACATGCCCAAACCGGCTAGTAAAAATTTGATTAAAAACTAGCTTCGCTTACAGAACATTACGAACAAAAATTTATGTCTTAAGTAATAAGATTTCAAAAGTTCCACCACTAACAATTTTTTGACTCACTATTTCCAGTCCTGCAGTTTGTATAATATTTCGAAGACCTCCTCTTTTCATATATTGACGATAATTTTTAAAGTGTTCTCTCCCTGCAAATATTTCAGCTATTGTAATTATAATTTTTGAGTAAATCCCTTTAAAACCTTTAGCCTTACCGGGATGAAAATCAATAATTAATATTCTGCCATCATTTTTTAGAATTCTCTTTAATTCTTCTAAAACTTCTAATCTAATTTTTTCGGGCATCTCGTGTAAGACAGTTGAACTCAAAATTAAATCAAACTTATTCGCTTCAAACCCTGTTGTGGCTGCATCTTGAACTTTGAGTGTGGCATTGTCGCCTAACTTTTTTCCTGCAACATTAATCATTGCTTGTGATAAATCAACTCCAAAGACGTTGCATTTTTTATCTTGATATAATTTTAGGTGGGCACCTGTCCCGCATCCTACATCCAACACATTTAGTCTCTCTTTAACAGGATACATTTTCATCCCAATTTTTCTTAAACCACTGTTCATTGGTTCAAAAATTTTGTCATACCATTTAGCAATTTTTTTATATTGATCTTTCATATTATTTTCCCTTAATTATCAAAAAGATTATCGAAAAGGCTTGGATTGGAAAATAATTTGTTTTCATAATTCCTCCTTTTGTAAAATATTGTACGCATTTTTATCTCCTTTCTGATATGATAAGCTTGCGCATAAATTTAATTAGCAAACAAATAGTTTAAATAGAATATTTCAATAATATTCTAAAGAACACCCAAAAGAATAATTAAAACCATTCTTTGCTTGTGCCATCTGCATACTTGTGTTATTCATCCAGGGGAATTACACCTCTCTTATTAAATTTCTAAGTATTTTCGAAATACCAGGAATGCCCATCACTATACTAGCGGTTAACGCTCCACCCAACATTCCACCGACCACTCCATGAACGAGTGTGTCTACTCCGGTCAAATACAGATTCTTAATTGGAGTTCGTGCACCAAGCCATTTCAGTTTGTATCTTTCGGGCGTTACTGGCAAACCATAAATATATCCTTTTTCATGTCCTGTCATAGATACAGTGGTTAATGGTGTGGCAAGTTCCTTGTAATTGATTAGTTCCTTTAATCCTTTTATGTGCTTGTCGGTAAAGTTGATCAGAGCTTCTGTAATTTCATTCTTTAATCCTTCATACGCTTTATCACGGTTCAACCAGGGTTGATTTGCCCAATGTTTGAATGGTTCATGATCTATAAATGTTACTATTTCAGCAGTGTGTGACTTTGCAGAGGGATTTTTTAAGATAGGGAAAGAAAGAAAAACATGACTTACTTTACCTTGAATGATTTCATTTCTCTCAGAAAAATTCTTTTCGTGGTCTATAGATGCATAAAGCCAATAGTTTTCTCCATGTAATCCGAGTTTCTGGGGACTCTCCTTTAATCCCAGATACAATATTACACAGGAAATGCTGTGGGCAATTCTCCTGCATTCCTCTCTGAATGGCAGATGTATATCCGGCGGTATCAAGCGATTGTATGTTGCATCTGCACCAATTCCAGAAATGATTATGTCAGCATAATATTGCTTTTCAATAAATTCTTTACCCTTTTTATGAACTGCTTTAACACCTATTGCTTTACCTTCTTTGATTAAAATCTCAGTTACCTCATGATTAACACATAATTTGCTGCCATTACTTTCGATGATAGGGATGATACTGTCTGCAATCACCTTGGCACCACCAACCGGATAAAATGCACCATTAATGTAATGATTTACAATCAACGCGTGGATGGTGAAAACACACTTTGAAGGCGGCAACCCTAAAGTACCCCACTGGGAAGCGAGGATTGCCTTAAGCTTGCGATCTTGAATCCTGCTGTTTAGATAATTTTCAACTGTCATCAAAGCAAGTTCGGAGCTTGGTTTTAATAAGCATTTTGAGATTGGAGAAAGCCAATTAGGCATTGATCTGGTAACACAATATCTGTAAAACCAGTGTACAGCCTTCCGCAAATCATTAATATAATTTTTAATTCCTTTCTCTTCATTCGGGAACTGTTCTATCAATTCCTGTTTGAATCTTTCTTTACCAGCATAAGTATTGAATTTTAGACCCGGATAAACGAAGACATCATATTTGTCAGGCATTCTATTCCACTTAACTTTACCTTGTGTTATAATGTCAAAAATTTTTCTGAAAATATGGCATTTTTGCATTTCTCCAACGTAATGAACGCCAACATCCCATTCATAATTTCCTTTACGCTTAAAAGTATGAGTGAATCCACCTAATTTAAAATGACGTTCTAGAATCAACACTTTTTTCTTTTGTAATTGCGTCAAGATACTCGCACAGCTCAGGGCACCCATACCTGATCCAATCAAAATCGCATCATATTTGTTTTTTGTTTTACTCATTTTTATTCTGTTAAATCATACTTCCAGCTCATAACGGAATAGCTTTTCACCTGTCTGCCTCAAAAAGCAAAGACGAAATGAAAAGTTACTACCAGTTATTATTAACAAATTTATTTTACATAATGATGTCACACACAATGCCTATTTATTTTACCAAACCCGAAAACTTAGAAAATACCGTATTGAAAAATCGGTATGGTGGAAAAGCTAACATTGTAGCCTTTCGCACCTACTTCAGCCTATTCTGTTGTCGGAGGATATAATCCAAGTTGTGACAAAAAGGCGACATTATCCCATAGTATCCATGTTTCTGCTATATGATTATTTTCATCTATCCGGTGAACAGTAAGATTTTGAACAGTAACACTTTTTCCTGTCGGAGGTAGCTCACCTATTTTCCCGGTGTTCGTGCCCGTTCCAATTGTAAGAAAAGCCACCTTATCCCCTTCGGCAACCATAAATTTAATTTTTTCATTCCGATCCGGGAAATCATCTCGATACATTGTAATAGCTTGTTTCCAATTTGCTATCGTTCCGGCTCCATTAGGCATATAAGGTCCGTGGTATTTTGCATCTGCTGCCATCACCTTATCGGCAATTTCTATTGTCTTGTGATTCCATATTTCATCAGCAATGAGTGAAACAAGTTTCTTATTTTCTTCTAATATCCTTTGTCACCTCCTTACAGAATAAGAAATAGAATAAATCCATTTGAAAATCTGTACAGAACTCTAAATTTTCTAAAAATAATCTTTTTTATCAGGTATGCGTTAGAACTATTGTTTCAATATTTAGCAGTTTTGTAGCAAAACAGGGAGAATTTCGAGCGGATCACTTTTCCCGGAACGCCGGATACCGGATAAAAGATATCGAGTATCTGGTATTTCCTTATACCTTTAAACCTGTATACCTCTATACCTTCACACCTTCTCCACAAACTCCGATGGTAGGTAATTAAACTGCTTACGGAATGCCTTGGTGAAATAAGAAGGGCTGTTGAATCCAACTTTAAAAGCAATCTCAGATATACTGTATCTTTTCTCCAATAACATTTGAGCAGCGTGTTTTAAACGGAATGTTCTTAAAAATTCCCCCGTTGAAAGACCCGTAACAGCATGCAGCTTTCGGTGCAATTGACTCCTGCTTAAATACATCTCTTTGGCAAAAGTTTCGGAATTGAAACTTGGATTAGAGAGATTCTTTTCAGTTACTACAAACGCTTTATTTAAAAACTCATTATCAAGTGAATTAGAAGTAATGTTTTCAGCTGAAATTTTTATTTCTTTAGAAAACTTTTCTCTTAAAAGTTTCCGCTGTTCAATGAGATTTCTTATACGGATAAAAAGTTCTTTTGAATCAAATGGCTTTGTTAAGTAATCATCTGCTCCGGCTTCTAATCCTTCAAGCTTTTCTTCATTAGAAGCTTTAGCTGTTAGAAGAATTACCGGGATGTGGGATGTTTCCCAGTTTGATTTAATATTTTTGCAGAATTCTATTCCGTCCTTTAAAGGCATCATAACATCACTGATTACAAGATCAGGATATAGTTTAATTGCTTTCTCAAAACCATCTACACCATTTACTGCTTCACAAATTGTATACATATCATCCAGACCCGTTCGTATATACTTTCGCATATCTGCATTATCCTCAACAATTAAAAGTTGTGTGATGTTGCCATTATTGTTTTGTTTCTCTTTTTTTATTTTTTGATTCAAATTTAATTTTGGTTTATTTATCCCCCTATCTTCACCCAACACAAAATTATGATCCTGATTGTTTTGTTCAATCTTTAATGGAAGGCTGACTGTAAATGTACTCCCATTACCTGGTTCGCTTTCAACAGAAATTTCCCCTTTACATAATTCTACAATATCTTTCACAATAGATAGTCCTATGCCGGTACCTTCCTGTTTTCCTGTGTGAAAATCATTCAACTGATAGAATCGATCAAATATTTTATTAAGTTGATCCGGATGAATACCGATTCCGGTATCAGTAACTTTGATTTCAACTTGTGGTGATGAAGTATTGTTGTTAACTATTGATGAAAATAAATTATTATTCCAGGTTATAATTTTCAAAGATAGAGAAACTTTTCCACCTCTGTCTGTAAATTTAAAAGCATTTGATAAAAGGTTTGTTACAATTTTCTCAATAAAATCCTGGTTGAACCATTCGATTGCAGGTGAATCCGGTGTAATGATTGAATATTCAATCTCTTTCTGTTTAGCAAGCGATTCAAATGACGCTGCCCTCCCCTTAATGAGTTCAACGAGATCAATCTTCCTCAAGTTAAACTGCAGTTTGCCCGAATCAAGTTTTGAAAGATCGAGTAATTGATTAACTAATGTAAGAAGACGATTAGTGTTTTTAAGGATCATCTTATAATGTTCTTTTACGTCTTCTCTTATCTCTTCTGATAACAATTTCTCAACAGGACCACGAATAAGAGTTAAAGGGGTACGAAACTCGTGTGAAATATTCGTAAAAATACGGTCTTTAGCAGCCTGAGTTTGTTTTAATTCTTCAGTACGCTCTTCAACATGTTTTTCCAGAGTATTACGGGCTTCAATTACTTCCACATAACTTTTCTGTAAGGATTCAAGTGTTTCTTTAAGTTCCCGTCCTGCCGACCAAATACTAATCGGCCAGCGAATAATGCGACGGAAAAAGGCAGCAATATTCAGATTATCAATATATTCTATATCATATACTGCAGAATTACCTTCTAATCTCATAGAAACCGATGATTCCGGGTAACCTATCATTTTGGGCGCTTCACTAAATACTCCTGTATTTATATAAAAGAATTCCTTGCATGGTTGATATCCGTCTTTCATCCAAAGGATGATTTGAAGCCTGTTTTTTCCCATGTCTATAAATTTGGATGCAACACAAGTAAAAGTAGATGGCGCATGACCTTTTGTACAGGCCCACTTGTAAAAGTCTTTTGGTGAAAAGAGTATTTTGCCGACTATACTGGCTGCTCTAGTTACATAGGAGCGTGCGTAATCACGTCCTATTTCCTCTAACTGTTCTGTACTCCAAATTCGCCCTACATTTTGCATAAAGGGAATGAAACCTTCCCAATCAATCCTTTTCCTGTTAAACCGTAAATCCGTTTCCGAATAAGGAACACCAACCAGCAATTCTTTAAAAGGAGGACCTTCATTATCACATTTTTTAATAAACAATTTGATTCCGGTATCGACTGAAACCTCGTCCATTTGATTCCTTTGATTGATTATTAAAAGCCGTGCGAGATTTGTTCTGTGTTAAAACAGGAGATTAATAAGTTAATATTGGAAAATTCTTCGTGTTATAAAAGAGGGAGAATAAATTAAATTTTGAATGTGCGGAAGAGCAAAATGCATTATAGCTTAATTTGATTGTAAGATGTGTATATGGTGATATGTTAGTACACTGAAACAACAATCAAATAAGCAAAATTCAATTTACATTTTCGACATTTCTAAATTCATGCAGACATTGCTTCTCTCTTTTAAGGTTTGCATGTTTACAGTAAAGATAATTATTTCGTATTTATTAATTGTGCGAAATAAAATGTAATAATCGATTTAATTCTTTTTCTCAAATGTCTTTTAATCTCCGGGAGAATCTGAAATTAAGGACGGTAAATCTGACTTATATTAATCAAAAAATATTTTAGCTTATTCTAAACTAAATTAATATCATATGTTTAATGTATAAACCAGCAGCAATATTCCGGCTTATTATATTTAGTTTATTAATTTCTTTAACTCTCTTTCATAATGTTTTTGCCCAGAGGAATGGAGTAATAACCGGGTTTGTAACCGATTCAACTTCTGGAGAACCTTTAGCCTTCTGTAATGTTTATATACAGGAACTGCAGACGGGAGCATCTACAAATTCGCGGGGCTATTATATTATTACAGCTGTACCACCAAAAAAATCTTTAAAAATTTATTATTCATATGTAGGCTATAAAACAAAAGTAATTAATATTGCATTATACCCCGGGGAATCGCGTCGTCTAAATATTCAATTAATACCTTCAAGTCTTCAGTTATCAGAAGTTGAAAAAATAGGAGAGAGGGAAGTTAAAAAAAATGAAACAGATCTCAGCCTTGACAGGATTAGTATGAAGGAAGTCCAGGCAATACCTAAAGGTGTAGAAACTGACATTTTAAGATCTATTCATTTCCTTCCCGGGGTTCAAAGTTTTGGCGGTGTTTCAGCAAAATTTTATGTACGCGGCGGAGCAGGAGATCAGAATCTTGTCCTCTTTAATGATGTACCTATTTACAGCCCTTTTCATGCAATGGGTTTGTTCGGCGTTGTTGATCCTGACATTATAAGCAATATAGAGTTTTATAAAGGTGCTTTCCAGGCCAGATACGGTGGAAGAATATCTTCCGTATTAAACCTTATTACCAAAGAAGGAAACAGATTCAAATATTCGGGAAAGGCGGCATTGAGCATGCTCTCGGCAAAAGTATTGGCTGAAGGTCCTATTTCACATGGTTCCTTTATAATAACAGGAAGAAAAAGCATTTCGAATTTTATTCTTAAAAAATTTCTTAATGACCGAAGCGTTCCGCTCAATTTTTATGATGCTGCTTTCAAAATAAATTATGCAGACGATAATTTTTGGAAAGATGTACATCTTTCAGCTTTCGGCTTTTTTAGCGGAGATTTTATTAATGGGAATAATAAAAGTTCAGCCGATTACAACTGGAGGAATTACATTCTTGGTTTTAACTATTTCCTTGTTTCAAATTTACCTTTCCTGGTTAAATTCAGTATAAATACAAGTGAATTCAACGGTGAGGTGATCTCAAACGAAAGCAGTATTAAGCCACAGAAAAACCATGTAAAAGATTCTAACTTCAAGATATTTTTTAATTACTTTTTTGAAAATAAAGATGAAATTTATTTAGGGCTGGATTTTAATGATATTACCACCGATCTTTTTCTTACTAATGCCTTCGGCGCCATTTCCAATATCGGGAACAGAGGAACTAATGTTAATATTTATGCAGATTATAAACTCCTGAGATTTGATAAACTGGGAGTTGATTTCGGAACAAGGGTAAATCTTATTCAGCTTACTGCACAAGATTTTTTTGCTGAACCAAGATTAAATTTTAAGTATTGGTTTAATCCTTTATTTGCATTTAAGGGAGCATGGGGAATTTATCAACAGGAAATGGCTACCTTGTCTGACGAAAGAAATGTGATCTCGATTTTTGATCCATGGCTTACAATACCAGCTTCTCTTAAACCTGAAAGGGCTTTAACATATATTTCAGGATTTGAATACCGTCCTTTTTTAAGCACCTCCATTGAATTGGAGGCCTATTACAAGGTGACTCATAATCTTCCTATATTAAATGATCAAAAATATTTTCCTGAAGATCCCGATTTTATTGAAGGAAGAGGTGAAGCTTACGGGATAGAATTTAAAACCGGATTGAAATTTGCCAGATTAAGCTTTACCGGTTCCTACGCTTTCAGTAAAGCATTTAAAGAAGTAAACGATCTTAAGTATCCACCGAGGTATGATTCACCACATAATGTAAACCTTCTCATCGAATATAATATCGGAAATGGATGGACATCAAGTGCCATCTGGAAATTTAACTCAGGACGCCCGTTTACCCAGATAGCAGGATATTATGATAAATACATACCGGGTAGTAGTCTTGGTATAAATTCAATATTTCAATCTTATATGCCGTATATTATTTTTTCAGGGACAAATCTTGCCAGGCTGCCCGATTACCACCGGCTTGATATAAGTCTCTCTAAAGTTTTCAAAATTGGTAGCTTTCTTTTTCATGCAGATGTAAGCGTTTTAAATGTATACGACAGGAAAAACTTTTTCTATTTTGATAGGGGTACAGGAAAGGTAGTAAATATGCTGCCCATACTGCCGACTGCAACTATAAAGGCAGAGCTATGAAAAAAAATTTAACAAAAATATTTATATTCCTTATAATTTCAGTTTCAATTATTTCGTGTGAAAACGATCTCACTCCTGTTGTAAATTTTAAGAAACAATATGCTCTTAACTGTATAATAAGAGGTGATACAACACTTCAGTATGCAACTATAATACGGAGTTTCAGTAAAGAGGATTATGGTAAGGAATCTGCATTTGTTCCCGGTGCTGTATTGAAATTAAATTATGATGGAAAGGATTACTTTTTCAGTGACACCAGTTCGGGAGATCCTGATAATATAACTTACTATTACCTTAAAAATCTTAAACTGGAAAAAGAGAAACAACTTAAGATTGAGGTCGATTTGCCTGATGGTACAGTGCTTAAATCGTCAACGCAAACACCCGATCCGGGAATATTGATTTTCGAAGGAGATAAAATTATTCCTCCTAGTAATCTATCTAATGTATTTTCAATAAATTGGCGTTTAATTAATTATATCGGAGAGCCTCTTTATTATAAGCCGTTTCTTTATATAGATTATAGAAAAAATATCAACGATACAACGGTTTATATGCAAAAGGAAGTTCCGGTTCAGTATAACTTGGTGAATGAAAAATATATCCCTGTTTACCCAAAGATTTCCACGAACAACAGTATTGAATATCCTATGGATGCTATAAATAAAGCTTTGACAGATTTACAAGAAACTGATTCAGTAAGTAATTACGATATTCTAAATGCTAAGTTTGTATTATGGGTTTTTGATAAAAACAGTGCCACATATATTTCATCCACGGAAGGTTTTCAGGAAGATTTTTCATTAAGAATTGAAGCTGCCGATTTTACAAATGTTCAGGGCGGATACGGTATATTTGGCTCATTCCTGAAATACGAAACCAAGATTCAATTAAAATAGCTCTAATACATAGCCTTTCCATTTAATCTCGTATGAATTTTTTTAACTACATATTCGGCATCTCTTGAAACTCCATGTACCATTGCAGAAGATAAAGCATATAGAAAATGCAGACCTACAAAATAAAGTCCGGGTTCTTTTGTAACTACTCCGCGCTCGTGTATTGGTTCACGGTTTTTGAATATTGAAATATCAATCCAGGAAAAGGAGGGGTAAAAACCTGTGCACCAGACTATATTTTTTGCATTCACCACTTGTTGGTTTTCCAGTGTTGGAAGTCCGTTTTGAACACCTGAAACTTTCGGAACACGTTTGATTCCCGCGTTAATAAATTGTTTTGGTTTTATTCTGATTAATGGACCTCCCTGCGAAATAATTTTAGGCCGGGCTTTTCTTCCGATTGGGGTATATATGGTTAAAATTCTATGAAATAAAAAACGGATTACTAATCTTACAAGAATAATTTTCGCCATAGTGCTTTCTATTTTAAATGGAATATGGCCAGTATCTCTTCCGGACAGCCAAACCCTGTGGTTATTTTTTGCTGCTTCCAATGCTATTTCAGCACCTGAATTGCCTGCCCCGACTACAAGCACATCTCCTTCCTGAAACTGCGACGGATTACGGTAGTTAAATGAATGAAATTGAATAATATCGCTATTAAGTTCTTTAGAGAATCCGGGTATTTTGGGATTTTGATAATTTGACATAGCTATAACCACATGCTCTGCCTGGAAATGCATGACTCCTGCTTTAATACAGTACGAACTTCCTTCTCTTGAAAGTCCATCCACTTTTACCCCGGTTTTTACTGGTAGATTAAAATGTGCAGCATAATTTTCAAGATAATCTCCCATTTCATCTTTTGTTGGAAAATAATCAGGCGAAGCAGGGAACGGCATACCTGCAAGTCCATCAAATTTAGCCGGTGTAAATAAATGAAGTGAATCCCATCTTTTTCGCCATGAATCTCCTATACGTTCATTTGCGTCAAGTATTATAAATGGAATATTAAGTTTTTTTAAATAGTATCCTACTGATAGACCCGCTTGTCCGGCACCGATAACAATTACTTTGAGATTTTCAGATATATTTTTGTTGTTCATAACTTTGTCTTTGAATTTTTATTAAGAAAATGCACGTTTTTATTAATTATTTTTTAGTAGAAATAACTCCAAGCTGCTGCAATAAACCAAGCTCATCTACATTTGTCCAGCATTCAACAAATTTTCCGTGTGATACTTTATCTATATCCATTGCAGTAAAATTGACTTTTTTACCCGTTGGTGGGATTCCCTTAAATTCACCTTTATGTGTACCGGCAGCAGACCAATGAATGACGATTTTATCATCTTCAGCCACTTGTTCTACTATAGAAAAATGGATATCCGGGAAAGCTTTTCGTAAATCTGTATAAAAATGTTTAACATTTTCCGGACCTCTGATTTCTTCACCGGGTCTGGGGAAATGTATAACAAAATCATCTGTTACCATTTCGCTTAGCAAATCAAAATTCCCCTTGTTCCAGATTTCATCAACAACATTCCGAATCAGTTTTTTGTTTTGTTCTGCTGTTGAAACTTCTTTTTCCTTCAAGGTGTTTGTATTCATTTTGTCACTCCTTTAATTTTAGTTATAAATTCAGGAGAAAAAATAAGTTATCTCAACAGTATAAAAATCAGGGGTACTACGTATTTTCTAAAACGCTATACGTAATTTTTAAGATTAGATGTTTTTGAATTTTGACTTTTTACTTGAACTAAGTATATATCAGTTTATACTTAATTGCATAAGAAGCAGCATAAGCTCTTGCTGATTTTCCCGATATTCCCATTTTGCTGTAGATGTTTGTGATATGTTTTTCAACAGTCCGGATACTTAGAAAGAGTTTTTCGGCAATCTCTTCATTGTTTTTTCCTTCGGCAATTAGTCTTAATACTTCAAGTTCTCTGCCGGTAAATTCAAATCTGTTCATATCAGATTCATCTGCTTTGTCTTTGTACAAATTTTTCAGCAGGTTTCTTGCTCTTTCATAACCTTTCTCAGCACCCAGGTCCTTAAGTTTAGACATTGCAGAATTTAACTCCCCGTCTGCCTGTGCAAACCGGTTAAGCTTAATCAGAACTTCCGAAAGAGAAATTCTGTTAGTTGATGTTTCAAAGGGCAGTTTTATCTTATCGTATAAGTCTACCGCATCTTCGAAATTTTGTTTTGCGGTTTCATTATTATTATATGCAGAGTTTAAGTTTCCTTCTGCGCTCAACAAAGCTGCTTTTATGGGTAGAGTATTTATATTCACAGCTATATCTTTTAATTCATCAACCAGCTTTTGAGCCTGCTCAAGTTTACCGAGCTTGATATAAATCCTTATTAATAATTCAACTCCTGTAGTTCTTTCGGCTTTTTCTTTTACCGATATCCTTCGTAAATACTTTTCGGCCGGGTCCAAAGCTTTTTCGTATTCTCCTTTATCAAAAAAAAGCTGTGCAAAGTAAAGAGGCTTAAGCGGATGAGAATCGACCTCTGATAATGTTCTTTCAGCTTCATTCCATTTCCCCTGCCTTCTTTTTAAATCGGCTAATCTGATTGTACAGGCATTTATTTGAGCCGGCCTAAATTCTTTTAATTCTGAAATAGCCGACATCAATTCCTCTTCGGCATCATCCCACTTTCCCTGCTGGATTAATATACCGGCATATTTCATTTTGCAATTTGCAAACATGGCTTTAAATCTCCATCGTTCGCAAATTTTTTTTACGTTATTACACCATTGAGCTGCTCTTTCATAATCGCGAATCCTTTCACAGGCATCAATTAAAAAACAGCAGGTAATAGTTGTGACATTTAAATCTGATTTTTCAGAAGTTGTTGCCAGCAAAGTTGCTTCATCCAGGAGAGGCATGCCTTCTGAAATTTTTCCTTCAACCACAAGAATGAAACCCTTAACTGCTTCGGCAAGCATTTCGCCGTCTAAATAGTTGTGTGATTTGCTTATTAATAAAGATTCATCCAGTAGCCTAAAAGCAAGTTCCGGGTTTTTATCTGCCTGAAAAGCCCACCTCGCTTTTAAGATTTTCATTAATCCGTGTTCCCATGATTCGGGTAATCCTTCAAGCAGACTTTCGGCTCTTTTAAGCCAACCACTGGCTATTGCAAATTCACCTTTAAACTCGATATGATCTACACCAATCCAGCATGCATTTCTGGCTGCACCAAGTTTATTCCCTTCTTCTAAAAACAAGTTGTGAGATTTGGTCCGATATTCAAATACACAAGGTAAATCATTAAGCCACCAGCAGGCCCAGGCAAGTTCTTCAAAAAGTTCGGGAGAAGCTTCCTTGAGCTTAGCATCTTCTAATAGCTGCCTGGCTTTTTCCCATTCACCGGCTTCTAAAGCTTCATGTCCTTTTTTTAGTAAACTTTTTTGCATAGATAAATTTTGTGTAAAATATCAATAATTATAAAATAATAAACAAAATACCGCCCGGGTTTTTAATAAAAATAATTGAGATTTCCATCACACGTTAGGTTATCCTATTTCCGCAAATTATCAATAGTTTTATTGCCCGGCATGAGCAAATTGCCATTTTTAAATATCTGCACATTTTCACTTTGAAATAATTAAAACATTATCAAGGAGGTACGTTATGCTTAAGAAAGAATTAATTCTTTTTCTGGTTTCATTTTCTTTTTTATTTGTTTCCTGCCAGAATAACCAGCAGAATCAGATGGACCAGAAGTACAAAGCTGCTTATGTGGCAATTAACAAAATTATGGATAACGGAAATGTTGATAGTCTGGATGCCTACATTGCGGCAGACGCAGTGGATCATCAGTTAGATACTTCCATTACAACCGAAACAGGACTTGAGGGAATTAAAGAAGTATTTAAATATTATCACAATCTTTTCCCCGACATGAAGACTACTATTCATTCAATGGCAGTTACCGGGGATACACTGTTCGGATATTGTACGTCTGTCGGAACAGCATCTCAACCGTTTATGGGTATGCCGGCAGGAGCACCTATGACACTAAATGCAGTGGATGTTGTAGTATTTAATGGTGATAAAATGGCTGAGCACTGGGGATTTATGGATATGTCCGATGTAATGAAAATGATGAACCAGCAGCAAATGACAGAAGGAATAAAACAATAATTAAAATTATTTTTAGTGCCGGTTATTTTCTAACCCTTTTTATTCTGCAGAGAGGTTAATAAAAATAACTTATAAA
>CAVRQC010000032.1:0-163644 GCA_963723205.1 uncultured Ignavibacteriales bacterium | reverse complement strand
TTTTAGCGGGGCCGACGAGACTCGAACTCGCGACCTCCTGCGTGACAGGCAGGCGTTCTAACCAACTGAACTACGACCCCAGTATTTACTAAGAACAAAAATTAGAGATTAAATATATACTTTGGCGATACTAAAATCAACTTAATAAAAATACTGATAATTAAGAATCACCGAATGAAATTCCAACTGCTTTTGCAGCAATTAAAGCCTGTGTATCAGGCTTAACTAATTTCTGTCTTGCAATTGCATCCTCAATTTTCACATTTTTAACTTCACTGCCTTTTAACGCAACCATTCTGCCGAATTTACCTTCCGCGGCAAGCTGAATTGCAAATGCTCCAAATTTTGTTGAGAGAATTCTGTCATATGGAGTCGGACTTCCACCACGCTGGGTATGTCCCAACACAGTAACCCTGGTTTCTCTTTTGGTATTTGCTTCAATCTTCTTAGCCACAAACTCAGCAATTCCGCCCAATTGGACAGGATCATGTCTTTTTATATCTTCTCCTTTGGTTATCATACCACCGCCCATAGGTTTAGCACCTTCAGCAGCGCACACCAGGCTGAATTTTTTTCCCATAATTTCCCGGTTTAGTATTTTATCATATATTTTTTCCCATGAGAAAGGTATTTCAGGGATCAGTATGATATCTGCTCCACCTGCTAACCCGCCATTTAATGCAATCCAGCCAGCATATCTGCCCATTACTTCAACTACAATAACCCTATGATGAGAGGATGCGGTTGTATGAAGACGATCAAGAGCTTCTGATACTACATACACAGCCGAATCATGACCAAAAGTTAAATCCGTAGCTTCAAGATCATTATCAATTGTTTTCGGAACACCGATAACATTTATTCCCATTTGGGAAAGTTTATTACAAATATGCATTGTGCCATCGCCGCCAATAGCTATTAAGGCATCGAGCCCCCAGATTTCATAATTACGTAAAGCTGCATTAGACTTATCAACAATTTCAATTTTACCTTCTTTTTCAACCGGCCAATGAAAAGGATCTCCTTTGTTTGAAGAACCTAAAATCGTTCCTCCTCTTGCAAGAATACCGGATACATCTTCATTTTTTAATTCACGTGCTCTACCTTCAACAAGTCCTTCAAAACCATCGATGATTCCGAAGACTGCCATACCGTTATCTTGTGCAGGTTTAGTAACACCTCTAATTACAGCATTAAGACCAGGGCAATCACCACCGCCGGTTAAGATTCCAATTTTTCTAACCTTAGTTCTAGCCATATATTCCTTCCTGAAAATTGAGCTTCCCTCCGCTTAATATATTTTCAAATAACGGTGGAACTCTTTCCAAGCTAATTTTATTTCTTAATATTTTAATTTAAATTGAATTAATTCCTTTATTTCTTTGAAAATATTCAAAGTTTATAGGGAACTATTTTAGTCTTTTTCAACTAAATTTAAACTTCTTTCAATTTTCGATTACAAAAATAATTAAATTACAAACAACCTTAAAATCGATATATACAATTAATGACAATTAATTAATTGTCGGGAAATTATTATTTTTTTTAGTATTGTCTTTTTTTATCGCCAATCTCTACAATTTGACAATAGGATCACAATTCGACATAGTAACTAATGATTAATCTGAAATTAAAACAAAAATCATTTGACATTGCGTAAATATGATGTTAGATTAAAACACATTCATTTAGGGAGTAAAAAATGAATAATGTCGATAGAGTTAATATTTTATTTTTTACTACTGTTTTTATTTTGCTATTATATCCTTCATACTTATTTTCCCAGCAGTCAGAGAAAATTGATGTTGCCAAAATTATGGCTCTGAAACTTAAGCAAAAAGTTATATTAACTGATGAACAAACAGCCGAAGTAAAAGTTATATTATCGCAATACATTAAAGATTTGTCCAAGGGAAATAATTCTAATCAGAGTTTAAAAAAAGCAGAAGAGGATATTTCCTCAATTCTAAATGAAAAACAAAAGGTAAAATATAGCATTATTGAGAATGATTTTTTTAATGAAGTAAATCAAAGAGTTCAGAAGAACTTTTGATTTTAATTTATCTGGAACCAGCGGGAAAAATTATTTCAAATTCAGTGGAGCCATTCCGTTTCAATTCAATTTCACCACCTAATTGAGATATAAGGGAAGTTACTAATTGAAGTCCTAGAGAATCCGTATTTCTAAAATCAATATTATCGGGAAATCCAATCCCATTATCTTTGAAAGTTAAATCGTATTTATCTTCTGGATTAAGGTGCATACTAATATTGATTTCACCTTGCCTGCCATTCGGGAAAGCATGTTTTAATGAATTGGATATCAGTTCATTAACAATTAGACCACACAGGATACCGGTGTCTATTTCAAGAAAAGTTTCGTTAAAATCACTAATAAAGGTTATCCGTTTATTTTCTATACTGTAGGAGTTGAACAGATCCTTTGCGAGAGAGTTTATATAATCTGAGAAATCAATTTTATTTAATGATTTTGATCTGTACAGCTTTTCATGAACCAAAGCCATTGATCTAACCCTGTTTTGGCTTTCCCTGAAAACCTCCAAAGATTTTTTATCTGATATATATCCCGATTGCAGGTTTAGTAAGCTTGATATCACCTGCAAATTATTTTTAACCCGGTGATGTATTTCCCTTAAAAGGACTACTTTCTCTTTTAAAGAATTATTTATCTGTTCCTGGGCTTCTTTCCTTTGCTTTATTTCTTTTCTTAATTCTTCGTTGACTTTTATAAGATCTGCTGTTCTTTCTTTCACCCTTCTTTCAAGATCTTTTTTTGCTTTTTCAAGGGCTTGCAGGGCAAGCTTTCTTTTTGTTCTATCTCTGATAATAACCAGGCCGCCGGCAATTTCCCTGTCAGCATTATAAATTGGTGAATAATAAGCTTCAACATAACCTTTCTTTTTAGTTTCAGGAATTGAGAAGAACTTATCCTTAACTATCGCATAATTACCTTTTAAAGTCTCTAGTATATTACGATCTTCACCTATTTTTGTAAGTAACGGAAATGCCTCGAAAACTTTTTTCCCCAAAACTTTTGATTTACTTATCCCGGTCAGATTTTCCATACCCGGGTTCCATAAACTAAAGATTAAATTCCTATCAAAAGCAGTAATGCCATCAATGCTGCTGTTTAGTAATCTCTCGGAAAAATCTTTTTCCTCCCTAATTTGACTTTCAATATTTTTTCTTTCTACTATTTCTTTGCTTAAAATATAAAATACCATTAGAAATATAATGCATGTAATCAGGGTCCCGATTAAAATAGTTATTGAAGTTCGTCTGATTGTAGAAACAGCTCCTTCATCTTTCAGCTTAAGCAGTTCATATTCATAATTTTCCATTGAAGATGCAATTTTTCTTACTTTATTAACATAAATTTCACTCAAGCCTGCTTTTATATTTTTTATTTCAATATCTGTTTTGCCTTTTTCCTGCTGGACTACTTTGTTATCAACAAATACTATCCTTTTATTTATCAAAACAATAAGACTGTCGGCTTTTCCAATTTGAATAAATTTTCCTTCAAGCAAATCTTTAAGTTTTCCAATATCAGAATTGATAACATTTCTTGCAGAATGATAAGAATCAAGATATACATCATTGCCCGTCAGGAAATAACTTCTTTGTCCTTCTTCGGCAATTGCAACCTGCGATAAAATTTCTTCTATTAGATTTAACGTATTATATGATAGATTTTTTGATTCAGTATAATCGAAAATTTGATTAATAGATTGATAAGTAATAAATCCTATACCGATTATTACTATCAAAATAAATAGAAGAGCAGCATTAATTGTCTTTATTTCTTTTATAAATGGCATATTCACTTAATAAACCCTGGCATCGAAAGATATTTATTTTTAAAACAAAATATAATTTTATAAATAAATTATTTTGCTATTTGTGATTTTTAATAAGACTAAAATTTGCTCCTTCGGAATAAGAATAGTGTTATTTTATTTGTTGATTTATGGAAATATTTTCCTTCTTTATGTTAATAATATATTAATTTTTCATTCTTTATTGCCTGCTAATAAAATTTGCTTGATATTAGTATATAAGAAAGGGCACTATTTTTCCCAAATAGCCAAATTCTTAATTGAAATAAAATAAACAAATACTTTAGACCGATAGGAGGTTTTATGAAGTCATTTTACATGGGCTTATATTACTATCTGCAGGATTAATATTTAGCTTCAATACTATATTTGCGCAAGGCGTTACAACAGCATCTATACATGGGATAGTGACTGACCAAAATGGTCAACCATTACCATCAGCAAGTATTCTGGCTGTTCATGTTTCTTCCGATACCCAATATGGTACAACAACCCGCTCAAATGGTAGATATAATTTTACCGGACTCAGGGTTGGTGGTCCTTATGAAATAACTGTTTCATTTGTTGAATATCAAACTGAGAAATTAACAATAGACCGGCTTCAATTAGGTGAAGCATATTCATTAGATGTAAAACTTTCCGAAACAACCATTGAATTATCCAGTGTTACAGTAACCGCAAACAGGAGTGCAATAATTAATGTAAATCATACTGGTTCTGCACAAAATGTAACTACAAGACAAATTGAAGAAGTGCCAACTATATCACGCAGCTTTTCGAATTTTGCTAAATTGCCACCTTTGTTTTCGGGGACAAACTATTCCGCTGCCGGAAAAAACAATAGGTATAATAATATTCAAATAGACAGAACACAATAAAACGATTTGTTTGGTTTAGCAGGAACAGGAACTCCTGGCGGGCAAACCGGAACAAACACGATTTCCCTGGATGCAATACAAGAATTCCAGGTAGTAATTGCACCATATGATATCAGGTTAGGTGGATTTACAGGTGGCGATATTAATGCAATTACCAGAAGCGGTACAAACGAATTTCATGGTTCTGTATATGGTTACGGAAGAAACCAATCGTTGGTTGGAAACAAATTAGGAGTGATTGATAAACCTGCAAATGATTTTAAAGATTATCAATATGGCTTTCGCCTCGGCGGACCAATAGAAAGAGATAAAAAATTTTTCTTTGTAAATGGTGAAATTACCGGATATAACGAGCCTTTATCAAACCAATCACTAACAGCAATACCGCAGCTGTTGCACAACAGATTCAGAGTATTATGGCAAGCAGAGGAATGAAAATTGGCAGTTATAATCTTTTTACAGCAAAACAACCAAGTGGAAAATTCTTTGCCAGGTTAGATTTCAACCTTTCTGAAAATCATAAACTTAGTCTTCATTACAACTTTGTTGATGCAAAAAAAGATATTTTAGGAAATCGTAATTCCACTTCAAATTTCAGTTTCGATTCCTATCTTTATGTTATGAAGGATAAAACCAATAATATTGTAGCCCAGTTAAATAGTTCATTCAAAAATAATATGTTTAATGAATTAACGCTCGGTTATACTACCATACGTGATAACCGTAGACCCGATGGTGCTTTGACACCCCAGGTCGTAGTTGACGACGCTGCTCATTTTTATTTTGGTACAGATCAATATTCTTCCGCCAATAAATTAAACCAGAATATTTTTGAGCTGACTGATAATTTCCATACTATATCGGTGATCATACAATTACCCTTGGTACACATAATGAATTCTTTTCATTTTTTAATCTTTTCATAAGATCATATGCCGGATATTGGCAGTACAATAGTCTTCAGGATTTAATTGATAATAAAGTCGGAACATATTCCGTAGATTATTCAAGAACTTCTGATCCTCAACCGGCAGCAGATTTTAATGTAAGACAATATGGATTTTATGCACAAGATGAATGGAAAATTATTCCTAACTTCAGGTTAAGTTTTGGTTTAAGAGTTGATATTCCAACACTTCCGGATACACCATTCAAAAATGATTCTCTGAGCCATTATTACCCCGCTTACAGCACTACTAACGTTCCAAGCGGCAACTTGCTGTGGTCACCACGTTTGGGATTTAACTGGGATATTAATGGAGACAGAGTAACACAGGTTAGAGGCGGTGTTGGTGTTTTCGCAGGCCGTACTCCTTATGTATGGATTTCAAATCAATATGGTAATACCGGAACAACCATTGCTGAAATTTATGTGAAAAATATTACTCAAGATTTAGTTGCAAATCCGGCTGCTCAACCAAGACCGGGAACTGGCAGTTTTCAATCCGAAGTTGACCTATCAGATCCAAACTTAAAGTTCCCCCAGGTTTTAAGATTTGATGTTGGAGTTGATCGCCAATTACCTTTTGGATTTATCGGTACTGCCGAATTCCAATATTCAAAGAATATTAATGAAATGTTCTACAATAAGCTGAATATTATAAATATAAATAATCCATCTACTTTTACAGGAAACGGTCCAAATGATAACAGACCATTATATGGCGGAACAGATCATAAGAATGGCAACTTTAATGATATAATGTATCTTACAAATACAAACAAGGATTATTCATATAATTTTATTTTACAATTGCAAAGAAATGTTGCAGACGGATTTCAATTAACATCGGTTATACAAATGGTACATCAAAGGATGTAAACAGTGTTGGTTCATCCCAAGCTCAGTCGCAGATGAGATACAGCCCAATTTTCGGGAACCCGAATGATCCACCGTTAACAACATCAGATTATGAAATAAAGAATAGAATATTTGCTTCTATTGCATATACACATGAATTCCTTAAAAATGCACCAACTTTTATTTCAATATTCTATAATGGCCAGTCAGGTCAGCCATACTCTTTCACTTATTATGGTGATATTAACAATGACGGTTTTAATAGAAATGATTTAATGTATATACCTAAAAATAGCAGTGATATATTGATGGGAAGAATAAGTAATGGAGTTTATGTTCCTGCTTCAGCACAAACATATGCTGATTTCAATGCTTATATTGATGAAAATGAATATTTAAGAAACCACAGAGGCCAGATATCCGAACGAAATGCAACCAGGGCTCCATGGAATACATATGTTGATTTACAGTTATCACAAGATATCCCTGTTATAGACGGACATAGATTTACTATTAACTTAAATATTCTTAATCTAATGAACTTATTAAACAGTGATTGGGAATGGAATCAGATAGTAGGAAATCCTACAGTTCAACCCTTAACACCTAAAGGTATTGATCCTGCTTCCGGAAGAGAAGTATACAGTTATTATCCTCCAACTGAAAATACTCCAATATACGCCAGTGATCCTTCTTCACGCTGGCAGATGCAACTAGGTGTAAGATATACATTCTAATTAACAGGTTAACCTTTAAAAAGGTCTTTAGGGAATATCTAAAGACCTTTTTAATTTCTGCGAAATAAGGTGATTTTAAGCACATAGGAATCTAAATAGAGATAAGAGGTTATTGACTTATATGCTTCTTGTTTGTAAATTCTTGCCGCTAGCAAAATAAAATTTGGCCCTTTCAAAGGGTTCTCCCCTGCCCTTTGATGGTAACGGGTCGCACCCACTGTTTCCCCAACAGTGGGTTGTTTGTTTTAAAGCGGTTTTATGAATTAATACAAAGGGTTTTCCTCCTAAAATAAATTTGTGTCAGTGTTTGTATAAGTTTTTGTTTAGTGTGTTCCTAATGCTCTAATTTTTTATAATACTTTTACTATTCCCACTAAAAACTTCCTGCAGGTCATCAAATCTATTGAATAGCCCGATTAACTGAATTAATAAATTCATACAAATTAAGTATAGATACCTTTTTTGATTTATAAGGTGTCATAATCCATTTTTCTTCCCAAGTTTTCATTTTAAAATCAATACCTGATTTTAAAGATTCATAATAATTTTTCCACCTTGCTGCATAATAATCCTTAACCAAACCGCTCCAAAACTTTGCCGCATATTCGGATAAATATGGCCCGCCCCAAACTGTTATTTGTCTTTTTGCATCTTCTTCATAATAATCTTTTTCTTTCACGTTAATCCCCAATTTCCGTGCAAAACCTATCCACTTTTCCAAGCGCAAATCCTTTCTTTCAGCCAGTAACATATCTAAATTAATCATAAGTGAATATGCTCTATTAAATACTCTGTCACTTTTTTCTTTTTGCTCATTCTTAAAATAATTGCCTGCTTCATAAAGAAGGTGATTTATTGTTTTACCCCAATAATAAGCTGTAATATCAACAATATCGTTCCTGAATAATATTTGCCTGCCAAATTTTTCTTTATTTTCCAACAATAACTGAAGTGCTTTTTTCAACTTTTTATATGAAGTATCTACATCATTTGTTGGAAACGGGGGTCTGAGCTGAAATGAATAGGCATTACCGTTAAAGGTGTTGTAAACCGTATTCAAAAGAATCGACCAGGCATCTTCAATTTCATCAGTGCAGTCTCCGTATCTTGCTGTGCTGTAAATTTTTAACCACTCGTGAATATTAATTTCTTTATTGCTCCATGCAGCATCAGTCAGGAGTTCATAAACAACTTCGTTATTCTCAATTCCTTCCGGAGAAAGACCATATCCAACCAATTTACCTTTATTGGAATCATTTAAAACCGCAAAGGGATCTCTGGCTATAAAATTCAGATCTCCAAAAAGATTATTATGCCCGCCGAAATTGTGTATTATGCTGTATATCCATTTTTTTCCGTAAAAAGAATCATGCTTTTTCCATCCCTGGAATATTTCATCGGCAAGATCGATAATAATCATCCTGTTATCCGGTACTTTACTAAGCAAAGCACTTGCTGATTTCTTATCCCAGAAAGCCGAATCGGCGTAAAAGAGCCAGCCCTGCATAACCCAAATACCGCTAGGATCACCGGCATTGATTGATTGGAAAACAGCATTACCATATGAAGCTAATTCTTCATAACGGTTTTCGGGTGTAACGGGTACTTTCATCTCGTTGAAACTATCAGCCAGGTAATAGTGAAATTTCCCAAATAACTTCTGATATTCATCAATAAATTTTTTACCTATCTTTTGGAAAAGGTCGGATTTTGGTGAAAGGATATATGTGCCGCATCCTTTTTCAAATCCCGCCCAAGGTTCCATATCGATAATTTCAGCTTCAGGATGAATACGTTTTAGAGCCGGCGGTACAAATCCGGCAAAAGCCGGTACAACTGGTTTCATACCGAGTTCTTTCATTCTGTCAATTATCTTCTTTTGCAGAATAACACTTTTATCCAGATAGCTTTGAGGTAAAGGGCCATCATGTTTATTAATATTCCCCATTCTATGCCAGGGCAAAAATGCCGGTCCGGTAAAATAATCTTTTAGATCGTTATCGGTAAGGCCGAAACTTTTCCAAACACGCTGCCATACTGCTTCCTGTCCGATCATTGCAAGGGGCATACTAATTCCATGTAGCGCCATCCAGTCTATCTCCCTTTCCCATCGTTTCCAATCCCAGAAAGCAGTTGTATAACCAAAAGTACACACATTATAATATAACCGGAGCTGGTAAGGAGAGACAATTTTGGTGGAATTATAGTCAGGGAATTTCTCAGGAAGAATAATATGTTCACCGCTCCATGTTACCATCGAATTGCATGCATTCTTTAAATATGCATAAAAACCTCTCACTAAGGCTGAAGTAGAATTACCCCGGATTAAAACTTTCCCTCCTGAAGCAGTAATTTCAAAAACATCGAGACTATCATTCACAAAATCTGTTTTCAGGAGAATGTCTTTCGATCGATCACCTATTAACCGATGAATAACACCATATGCAGCTTTATTATTTATATTAATATCCTGCGAAGCCAAAAGAGGATTTATTTCCAGGAATAAAAAGAACATGAAGAAAAATTTAAGTATCCGGTAATTTTTCATTTATTCTTACCTATAATTCTTTTTTTTGAAGACTAATATATTTGTGATCAAATTTTCACAGATATCTAAATAATGGTCAAAATTTTTTAGAATGAAATTTACTTAGCCAAAATATTTTTGAAAATATAAAATGATAATGTCTGCTTTGGTTATTAAATATTTAAAAACGAGACAAAAAATATTTTCTAAGTCCGGGAAGATCATCAGTACTAATTAAATCAACCCCGGCAGCAAGTAATTTGGACCAAATATTATCTCTCGCCGGACCTGGATTATCGGGTACACCCCATAATCGTAGAATTCTGCCTTTCGCATGAGCGGAATCAACTGCACTCTTTATTCTTTTCCATTCATTTGCTGGCATTGGTCTCTTTCCCTGCCATGAAAAATAGCTATCCCAGCTATCACTTATTAATGGCATAAATGATGGCAGGTCACTAGAAGCAAGGTCTGAAAACCGGCCATCATATCCTGCATATCTTAACTTTTGATTTCTCATATATTCGCCTGGTCTTTCACCTGAAATAATCACTGTTACCGGGCCTGCATATTCGCCATTTGTATCGAATGATGTAAGTATACCTTTATAATTTCTTAAGACCATGTCCAGTGCTTTATATGTTGCAAGACTATCCGTTTTGTAAACATGTCCTTTGTTTTCCGCCACTAATTTCTTCAAGGGGTCCAAATACAATCTTTGAAGTGTGCGGGAAGAATCAATTTCATTCAGTTCATGTGCCACAAGTAATTGATTATCTATAAGATAGATATCTGCTTCAATACTAGTAAAACCGTTATGAAGAGCATCGATCAATGGGTGTTGATGTTTGTAATCATTATGTGCATGACCATGCTTTAAAGTAACAAAATCCTCTTTTTTTTCAGCGCAGGACAAAGATAGGATACAATATGCTGCTGCAAATAAAATAATTAAAATTGCTTTATTAAAACTAGATATTTTCATTAAATATTAATACGTATTTTCGTTTTTTAAATCATGTCAGATTTTCCAAGTAGTTAACACCGTTTAAATTTATTACTTCCATATAGAAATTGCTCCTATTATAAGAATACATATAATCTATGATTTAAAAGTAACCTCAACCTTCTTTCTCAAAAAATTTCCAAACAATAAAGAAGCTTTTTTTATCAAGCTACTTGTTAAATTACTATGTGATTTGAAAAGTGCAGCTTCTATTAAAATTTTATCTCTATTTTTCTCAGATTTCCATATTCCAATGACTTTTCCTTTATGAACTATTACAGGCCTGAATATTCCATTACAAGAAACTGCTTTGCTGATATTTTCCTGTGCAATTGCCGCACTTCTTTCTTTATAACTAATAATAAATTCATCGTATGCAGGTAATAAATAAACTTCATTATTCATTTTCTCTTTATTTTTGAATGAATCTTTAAACCAGAGTGTCTTTGAATTAACTGTTTCGGAAATAAAGCTTTCCTTAATTATTTCCAGCGCATTTCTTGAATCCAGCATAGATAATCCCGACCACCAAGTAAAATCATGTAAAGTTGCCGGGCCATGAGATGTAAAATATCTTTTTGCAAGTTCTGCCAATGCTTCATCTTTATATAAAATTTTCTTTGCCGGGACTCGCTCTTCCAGTAAAGCATATGTTTGCTTTTTCCCTTTAATAATTCCGCTGCAGATCACACCATCCAATTCCATCATTAAGAACAAGTGAGATGCCCGGTTATTATTAGTTTTAATTTTTGAATTTTCAAGCTTACTTACCAATTCGTCCCTGGTCAATTGAAACTCCCCTTGTAATGAATTCTCTATAATTTTCTTACTCTTTTTTATAACCAGTTCAGTTATTTCTAATTCTTTGTGTCTTGATCTTAAAGATGACTTAATTTGCGGTGCAGTTAATTCTAAAAGCCAGTAAATATCTGCTGCCGAAACAATATGCCAGGTTGGTCTCAATAAATGTGTCCTGATGATTTCTGCATTATTTATTGCGGTTTCTATTGTTCTATTTGTGGAAAAAGGCAGACGTATTCCTACAGCCCATTTAGACATATTGAAATCCTGGGCTTGTAAAGCACCCATTTCCTTTACAACATCCTTTGCCGATTTATTAAAAGGATGATTAACCTGCTGATTAACTAACCTTAACCTTGAAATTTCGTCAAAAAGCATCTAAATAAAAATTTTACTTAGTAATTATTTTGCCGACAAATAGTTCAATCTTTGAAATTAATATTGTCTGATCTTTTTACTTCTGAAAATATTTTTAACACTTCATTATGATGATTAATTATTTGTTCGGCTGAGAGTATATTGCTGTCGGTTGTACTATGACAATCATCGGCTAATTCAATCTTATAACCAAGGCTGTATGCTCTTCTTATGGTTGTATCTACACATCCCTCGGTTACTAATCCACATACAACTATTTGTCCAATTCCTAACTTAGTAACTGAACTTACGCAAAGATACAAAAAAGGAGTAATTTTGTAATAACAAAAGAAGAGAAGAAAATGGACAAAGAATTATTAGAATTGTATTCTGATTATCTATTAAGTTCGTTTTCATATACAACAGCCACAGGGTTGTCAATAATGACAGAAGGAGAAATAAGTCACGATAAAGTGACAAGATTTTTAAGTGAGAGTGATTTCAGCTCAAAAGAATTATGGAAAATGGTAAAACCAACCATCAAAGAAATACAGACAGAAGAAGGAATAGTAGTAATAGACGATACTATAGAAGAAAAACCCTACACAGAAGAAAATGAAATAGTAAGTTGGTATCATGATCATACAAAAGGCAGAGCAGTCAAAGGGATAAATCTTCTATCGGCATTGTACATAAATGAAAGAGGAAAGATCCCGATAAATTATTTGATAGTTAAAAAGACAAAAACGGTATACGATGAGAAAAAAGGTAAAGACAAAAGAGTAAGCGAAATTACAAAGAATCAAATGTATCAACAGATGTTAAATCAAATAATGAAGAATAAAGTTCAATTTAAGTATGTAATAAATGATGTTTGGTATGCATCAGCAGCAAATATGGTTCATATAAAGAAGAAATTAGAAAAAGAATTCATAATGCCAATAAAGACAAATCGTAAAGTAGCATTGAGTCGAAAGGATAAGATATATGGAAAATATGTTACAGTAAGTTCGCTTGAACTAAAAGAAAACACTATTTATAAAATCTATTTAGAAGATGTCCCATTTGAGTTATATTTAGTCAAAGAAATCTTCAAAAACGAAGATGATACTGAAGGTGTTTTATATTTAGTTACAAGTGATAAGACATTAACATATAATCAAATTACAGAACTCTATCAAAAACGATGGAAGATAGAAGTATATCATAAGTCCTTAAAAAAGAATGCTTCTTTATGCAAATCTCCGGCGAGAATGGTTCGGACTCAGAGTAATCATATTTTTGCATCTATATTTGCTTTTTACAAATTAGAGACTATGAGTATGAAAACAAAACTAAATCATTTTGCGATAAAGGCAAGGATTTATGAAAAAGCTATTAAAGTAGCTTATGAAGAGTTACAGCAAGTTCATCAATTATCTTTTGAATTTGAAAAATAGCTTTTTGCGTAAGTTCAGTTAGTAATTATTTTGCCGACAAATAGTTAGATTTCCTGAAGATTTGTATCCTGAAACGAGTCCGAATATTTTTTTTCAATAATATATTCATCTGTTTCCGGGGTGATTAAAGGATGTAGTTTCCATCCCTCAATCCCTTTTTCAAAGGGACTGTTTTTACTTCCGCAATGCTGCAAATAAATAATTTTGCTGTTTTCTGATCTGGCTTTATTTATTAATTGTTTGATATTTTCAAGAAGTAAATCGCCATTATATAAAGATCTGCTCAAATTGAGCATACCAATTTGAACATCAATAACGAGTAAACATTTTTTTGAAGACATTTGTTTTACATAATAATTTATTTTAGTTAAAAAATGAGATGAACTGTGTTGAGGTTTAAATACCCAAGCCACACAGAAACAAAAGGTTTCAAAAATTATTCTTTTTTTTTCTCTCGGTAAATGTATTCCGTTCCCAGAATACTCCGTTTTCATAACCTTGTATACTGCTGTCTTTTGCAGCCAGGTCAAGTCTCTTTAAACTCAGCATAACGTACTCTTTAGCTAATTCTACAGCATAAAAATGACGCTTTAGTTTTTTTGCAACAACAGCGGTTGTACCCGAACCTAAAAACGGATCAAATACAATATCATTTTCATTGGTACTGGCAAGTATAAGCTTGGCAATCAGCTTTTCAGGTTTTTGCGTTGGATGCTCAGTATTTTCCGGCATACTCCAAAACGGAATGCTTATATCATTCCAGAAATTACCCGGATGAGTTAACCTGTAATTACCGCTTTCACTTTCTTCCCAATCTTTTGGTTTTCCGTTCTCCCTGTAAGGTGCAACTACTTTTCGCTTTAATTTTACTGCGTCCAGGTTAAAGGTATATTTTTCACTCTTTGTCGCAAACCATATATCTTCATGAGAATTCTTATAATTTGTTTTTGCTCCTCTTCCTTTTTCCCTTTCCCATGTTATCCTGTTTCTAACAATTAAATAATCCTTTATAACCTTGTAAATAGATATTGAAGTTTTCCAATCACCGCAGACATAAACAGTAGCAGTTTCCTTGAGATAAGGCAATAAAAGCTTAAACCATGAACCGAACCATTGTGTATATTTTTCTTCAGTAGTTTTATTAAAATTATTATTATGAAATTGCTTGCTTAGATTATATGGAGGATCGAGGAATAAAAGATCAACTGATTCAGGCGGAATAAACTTACAGCTATTATAAATATTACCATTAATTATGTTATCAATATCTGCATAATCGTTTAATGAATCAGCTTTCAGAACTCTTTTGGAATAGTGTTCTTTTTCCTCATTAGTTAAATATATTGTACGGTTCCTGGGTGCTTTCTTTTTTAACATAAAACATTTTTCATAAATATTATTTTCTTAATAATAATTTATTAAATATTTATTTTAATCCTCTGCCAGTAGTTAAAAAATATGCCCAATCTTCGCGTTTATGTTTCTTCGCTTCTTCTGCAGCTTTCCGATAATTATATGGAATTTTTATGTGTTCAACCTTCCAACCTGATTTAATATCTTCCAGGAGATAAATTAAATCGCTTCCTGGGGAACCATGGCACAAATAAATTTTTTCATTTAATTGTTTATCAGGCGGAAGTGATTTCATCCAATCCAAAGGTTCTTTACCTAAATCATTAATAACATAATTCATCGTTGGATTGTGGTTTAGCTGTTCCTGGTTAGTTTCATAAATCTGGCGATCCTGATTCCCGCGGATATTAATAAAATCAAAAGATATCAGAAGATCATAAGTTGCTTTCGGAAGAATAGGACCATAAAAGCTGTCTCCAAGATTAATTGTTAATTCAGCCCCCCGTTGTTTGATATCATCAATAACTGCTTCTAAAGCAAAATAATTACTATGTATATCGGATAATAGAGCAATTCTCATTAAATTTATTATGATTTATTTCTTTGCAAAGATTTAAAACAGTAAAACCTTCAAAAACTTTTCATTTTAGAAGGTTTTAAGGTTACTTGCGGAGAGACAGGGATTCGAACCCCGGAAGGACTTGCATCCTTAACGGTTTTCAAGACCGCCGCATTCAACCACTCTGCCATCTCTCCATGTTCAGATATTGGTTTTTTCCAATTGCAGTATTTTTTGAGCTACAAATATAAGAATAGAAACAATTATGGGCAAAATAATAAATTTATCTCTTTTAGGAAATCAGAGATTTTCCGTACTTTCTTAAAAATATTCTATTCCTTCGATAATAAGATATACTTTTTGCGTTTTGGGATTACAAAATTATTTGTTTTTGCAGCAAAAGGGGATTTTTACTTTACCCGCAGTTTATAATTTTTCAAATTCAATAATTATATGAAACTCCTCTTCTTTGTTTTCAAATAAATTCAGCCGGATATATTATTCCTTACTATTTTGCTGCATTCCTTGTTGAAGTTTTTTACCAAGAACTTCCAGCCTGTCAATAAGTTTTGGCACTCCGGGATCAATACTTGTCATCTTTTGTATTAGTTCATTATTCAGTTCAGTTCCTTCTTCTTGTAATTTTTCATTTTCCATAACTTTTCGCTGATGAGCCTGCAGCTCCATGGAAATAGTTTTATAGTCCTGTTGAAGTTGCTGCATTTTTTCCTTGTCCCCTTTTTGTTGTGCATTCTGAAAATTATTAATGATCTCATCTCGCTTTGCTAATTTTTCCTTATCGGAAGGATTCTCTTTAATCATAACTGAATCGAGCTTACTACTGAAACTTTTACTTTTTTCCGCGATTTCGGAATCAGCTAAAGCTTTTTGCTGGACAGTCTGAAGTCTCTGACTTATTTGCTGATATTCCATATAGGTTTGCTGTAAATCTTTAGTTGAATCTTGATTTCCTTGTGCAAAAGTAACTGCGGCAGAAATAAATATTATCATTCCTGTTAAGCCGGTAAACATATTTCTAAACATTATTTCCTCGTAATAATTTAATGTATTGAAAATTTAATTTATAAAATATGTGGACTTGTAACAAATTATGAAACGAACTGATTTTAGTCAGAACAACCTCTCTTTGAGAAATGGAATTATAGAATAGAAAAATTTTAATCCTTAATGAAAAATATCACTCTAATCTTTAAACTTTTAATTCGGAAGTAATTAAAGAATCATGCAGGAATTGAGCATTCAGAGATGTTAAGAGCTGGTTTGTATATTATTGATATTATCAAAGAATTTTTGTGTTTCTTTGTTTTTAATTGACCATTTAAATAACAGTTTGAAATAGTTTAAAGGATTCTTAATCAGTTCACTATATTTTTTTTCTCCCATCACCACATCTATCATAAGCTCACTTAATTTTTTCCCGTAAAGTTTAACAATCCAAATACGTATCTTCCGATAATTATATATAAATTTTGCTAATACTTTTCCCGCTTTCAATTCAGGTAAAATATTTTTTGATATTTTTTCATTGTATTCCTTGTATACTCTTGCCGGGTCCATATTCCCTTTTATCAATGCTTCTGCAGCAAGCTGTCCGCTTAGAATTGCAAAGCTAATCCCCTCCGCAGTAATAGGATCAATAAAACCGGCAGCATCACCAATTAATAGGATTCGATTTCCGGCAAATGTTTTCCTGTACATTAAAGGGATTACAAACCCATGCCTTTCCCATTTTTCGATTTTTTTTATCCTGAGTGATTTTAAATAATCGGAAAAATAATTATTCACGTTGCCATTTTTCATATTCATGCTCAATACTCCAATCGACAAATGATCTTTTTTAGGAAAAACCCATCCATAGCCTCCGGGAACAATTCCAAAGTCGAAACGGGGTGTATTACCGAAGCGTGACAAAATATCTCCTGCAACATAAATTTCATATTCCAAAGCAGGAACCAGATTTCTTTGTGAATTACCAAAATATTTTTTTGCAGCAACGCTCAATACACCATCAGCAGCAATAAAAAATCTAGAATAGAATTTTTCTTCATTCTTTTCAAGAACAACTTCAATATTACTCTCTAAATTATTTATATCTTTAATTTCAGCTCGATCTTTTACTTCGGCACCAAACTTTTCAGCAGCCTTGACTAAATGATAATCCAGCTCACTTCTCATGGTCATGGATACAACCGGTTTTTCTCTTTTTGTTAAAATGAAAACGTTAGCTTCAAAATCATTTATATTTACAGTATAACAGCTCCTCTCAATAATTCCTGTAATATTAAAAGGGATTAGATTTAATCCTTTGAATGTTAAACCACCGCCGCAGGTTTTATATCTGGGTAGAATTTCTTTTTCCAGGACAAGAACTCTTTTACCTGCTTTTGCCAAAACATAAGCAGCAGAAGCTCCTGCCGGACCGCTTCCGGCTATTATAACATCATATATATATTTTTTAGGAATAGACATGTCATGGCGGAAATTTTTTCTTTAAAAATAATCTAATTTTCTTTAATCATCTATAAGCTAAAACAAAATTTTTTGTTCATCAGGATAATGGAAGGAATATTTGCTTATAAATAAATTATCTTGTTTCAAGCTACATCTATATTCAATAATAACAGTTTTTGATTCTTCGCACTCAACTTTTTCGATTTCTTATGTATGTTAGCATAAAGCAGAGGGATATATTATAAACGATATAAAATTATTTTCATTTTAGTAAACAAAAGAGAAAAATTGTGAGTGATTATCAACCGATTGAAAATTATGGGGTTATCGGGGATCTTAATACGGTTGCACTGGTAGCTTTAAATGGTTCTATTGATTTCATGTGCTTTCCTTTCTTTGATTCCCCTACAATATTTGCGGCATTATTGGACATAAATAAAGGCGGGTGTTTTCAAATAAATCCTAAACTTGATGATTGTAAAAATAAACAGCTCTATATACCCGACACTAATGTTCTTCTTACAAGATTTCTATCAAAAAATGGCATTAGTGAATTAACAGATTTTATGCCCGTTGAAGATATGTATGAGGGAAAAATTCTGATGCGCAGGATTACAAATATAAAAGGTGAGCTTACATATTTGATGAATTGTAAACCAAGATTCAATTATGCAAGATCCAGCCATAAAGCAAATATGCATGATAATACTATCTTGTTCGAAAGTGAAGGTGAAGATAAAACTGTTTTAAGACTAAAAAGCAATATCCCTCTTAAAATTAAAAATGGTGATGGTTTTGCTGAATTTACTTTGAGGCCGGGTGAAAGCGCAGATTTTATACTTGAACTTGTTAAGGACGGAAAATCTTTTGATTACGATCTTCCCGATTTAGTTACTAAAAAACTTTATGAAACTATAAATTACTGGAAAAGCTGGATAGATGCTTCCCATTATAAAGGGAGATGGAGAGAAACAGTTAACCGTTCTGCATTAGTACTCAAACTTTTAACATCATATGATCACGGATCAATAATCGCTTCGCCTACTTTTGGTTTACCGGAATATATAGGGGGTCCCAGAAACTGGGATTACCGATATACCTGGATTAGGGATGCTTCTTTTACAGTTTATGCATTTCTGAATCTTGGATACACAAAAGAAGCTGAACAGTTTATGAAATGGGTTGAAAAAAAATGTGAAGATATAGGGTCCGCCGGTAACCTTGGTTTAATGTATACTGCTGACGGAAGGAATGTACCTGATGAAATTATCCTTTCAAATCTTGAAGGTTATAAAAAATCCTCACCGATTAGAATTGGAAATAATGCTAATAATCAGCTTCAGCTTGATATTTACGGCGAACTAATGGATTCAGTATATCTTTATAACAAATATGGGAACCGTATTTCTCATGACTTCTGGAAAGATATTACACAGCAGATCAACTGGATATCCGATAATTGGAATAAAAAAGATGAAGGTATATGGGAAGTCAGAGGAGGTAAAAGGCATTTCTTATATTCTAGGTTTATGTGCTGGGTTTCTTTAGACAGGGCCGTAAGATTAGCTGAAATGAGTTCATTCCCTTATCCTTCAAGATGGAAAGAAGAAAGGGATAAAATTTTCAATACTATCTTTGCTGATTTCTGGAATGAAAAACGAAAAACTTTTACACAGTATAAAGATACCGATTCAGTTGATGCAGCTACTTTACTTATGCCTCTTATAAGGTTTATAAGCGCAAAAGATCCCAGATGGCTTTCAACTTTAAAAGCTATTGAAAACGATCTTGTTTCGGATTCTTTAGTATACCGGTACAGGTTTAAAGAGGCTGCTTCAGACGGATTAAAAACCGGTGAAGGAACTTTTTCTATGTGCACTTTCTGGTATATAGAATCTCTCTCCCGTTCCGGTCAGCTTCAAAAAGCCAGATTATTTTTTGAGAAAATGATGGGATATTCAAATCACCTGGGGCTTTTTTCAGAACAATTGGGAGTTCAAGGAGAAGCCCTTGGTAATTTCCCCCAGGCATTTACACATCTCGGAATGATCAGCGCAGCGTTAAATTTAGACAGACGACTTAGTGACCAGAGAAATACGAGCAGTGAAGAAGATTATAAACAATTTTATTATTAAACAGGAAAAAAATGAAAGCTTTATCAATTACGCCGGGAAAAGGAAATTTAAAAATAATTGATACCGATGAACCGCAGATTCAATTTCCGGATGATATTAAATTAAAAGTTTTAAAAGTCGGTATTTGTGGAACAGATCGTGAAGAAGTTGAAGGTGGAAGAGCAGATGCACCATCAAACGAAGATCATCTTATTATCGGTCATGAGATGTTTGGAAGAGTAGTTGATACAGGTAAGGATGTTTCTAAAGTAAAAAAAGGTGATTATGCCCTGTTTATCGTTAGGCGCGGCTGCGGTAAATGCTATCCATGTTTAAACGGTCGCAGCGATATGTGTTATACCGGTCAATATAAAGAAAGAGGTATTAAAGGTTTGCACGGCTATCAAGCCGAATTCGTTGTAGACAGTGAAAAGTATATTGTCAGAGTTCCTGAAGAAATTGCTTCAGTGGGAGTTCTTACCGAACCCATGTCCGTTATTGAAAAGGCAATTGATGATTCGTTGTTACTTCAGGAAGCAAGAATACCCGGTGTAAAAGCATCCAACTGGCTTGAGGGTAGAAAAGCGCTGGTGGCAGGGCTTGGTCCCGTTGGTTTATTATCTGCTGTTGCATTAAGACTAAAAAATGCTAAAGTCTTTGGTCTGGATATAGTTGATGAAAATTCTAAACGACCTTCTCTTTTAAAAGCTATTGGGGGAGAATATATCGATGGCAGACAAATCAAAACTACTGATATAGATGAAAAAATGGGTGACATGGATTTCGTTTTGGAAGCTGCCGGAATAACAAAACTTGAATTCCAGTTGCTGGATACGATAGGTATAAATGGAATTTATGTTTTATCGGGCATTCCAGGAGGAAACAGGCCTGTAAATATCTTAGGAGATGAATTAATAAGAAAAATGGTATTAATGAACCATGTCTGGCTTGGCAGTGTAAATGCAAGTATACAACATTATGAAATGGCAATAAGTGATCTTCAAAAAGCCAAATTGAAATGGGATGATACAATCGAAGACATTATTACCAATAAATTCCACTATACAGATTTTACCAAGGCATTCGAAGTTGATTCATCGAAAGGTATAAAAACAGTTATTGAATGGGATTCTCTGTAAATAGTTGGTTGTGGGTTGTTGATATGTTCGGTTAACAGCTAAGCAATCCGTAAGGAAAGCTTTTAAATATTTCCCCAATCAATAGTTTATCTTTTTTCTCAATCATTTCCCCGGTAAGATTATTTTTCATCGTTGAAGGATTGATTTTATTTAACTTAATGTAAGTATCATTCCAAACATCAATACCAACAGGAAGTAGGTTTTCTTCAACTAAATCCGTAAGAAATCTTGGAGCAAGCGTTATAACAATATTATCTTTAAAGTTTCTTGCATAAGCAATTAAATTATCTTTAAATTTTCCGCCTGTTTCCAAAGGAATAAAATTTCCTTCGTTATAAATTTTAAGATTATCATTCCTAACCTGAAGTGATTTATAAATAATATACAATTTAATTTTGGCATCAGAAGGATTGGTTAATAAATCTTGCAGGAAAGTAATTCTATCTTCCGAATTTAATTCTTTATCTATTTTAATAATTTCATTTAAAAATTCCCTTCTTAAATTGAAATCAACAGGCTGACGATTATCCGGATCAACTAAAAAAAGATCCCATAATTCAGTCCCCTGGTAAAAATCGGGAATTCCGGGAGATGTAATTTTAATTAAAGTTTGTGAAAGGGAGTTGTATACTCCATAAAAAGCAATCTTCTTCTGGAAAGAAGAAAAGTCTCCATAAAATTCCGAGTCGGTAGTTAGAATATTCTCAAGGAATGAATGTGCTGCCGATTCATATTCCATATCGGGCCGTGTCCATGATGAATGCTCTTTTGCTTCCCGCATAGATTTAATTAAATATTGTTTAACCCGATGGGGATAATTTTCATTGTGCTCAATGTTAAAAGGAAATGAACCAAGGAGAGTTTGGTAAACAAAATATTCCAGGTTTTTATCAGGTATTAAATAACCGTTTCTATTCTTTTTATATTTATTATTTAGCTTATTCCATAACCTTACTTTCTTTACCCACTCTTCAGGAATTTCGGATAAAACATTTATTCTTGCTCTGACATCTTCCCCTCTCTTTGTATCATGTGTTGAAGTTGTATTTATAGTATGGCGCCAATTTAAAAATCTTTTCTTATTAAAATTATAAAATTCTGTTAAAGTGATTCCAAATTTATCAGGACTGCTTCCTACTTCATTTAAAGAAATTAACCTGTTAAAAACATATAAAGCCGTATCTTCAAAACCTTTGGCTATTATCGGACCAGTTAACTGCTGAAATTTCATTAAGAAATTTAAAGATTTATCTTTTTGTTCCATGGTAAACTTTTCACCGAAATCTTTTGTCAGCAGACTGCCTATGTACTGGAATTCTTTGGTTAATAATTGATTTTCATTTTTGACTTTTTCAATAACTTCGGAAAGGTATTTTTTATCTGTCCTTCTATTTTTAGTGTTGCTGATGTAGGTTCTATAAATCGGGAAATGGGTTAGAATTTCTTCAAGGGCTTCTTCAATACCATGCAGAGTAACATCGACGCCAAACCTGTCTTTACTTGAAATTTCTTCTATAAGGATAGCAAGATTTTCAACATCTCCGGCCATTCTTGTTTGTATTATCAATCTTTTCTTTTCAATTACGATCTGCTTATATGTCTTATTTTGTTCAGCAAACTTATTATAAAAGGCAGTAAGTCTGTAATTGTTTTTTTTCTGGCAGAAAATTTCATTAAGAAAATTCAGGAAATCATATCCTGTTGTTCCCTGTACAGGCCAAAAGGCAGGAAGGTTTTCTTCAAAATCCAATATTTTTTCAACAACGAGATAAATATCTTTGGTTCGGTCGCGAACATTTTTTAAATAGTCTGAAGGATCGTAAAGACCATCAATATGATCAATTCTTAAACCGGATATCTTTTCTTCTTTGCACAGTTTAAATATTAATGAATGTATCCTGTTGAAAACATCTTCATTTTCGACCCTTAATGAAATCAACTCATTAACATTAAAAAATCTTCTATAGTTTATTTCTTCATTAGCAACTTTCCAGAATGAGATTCTATAGTTCTGCTGGGATAACAAATTATCAAGTAAATCGAAACTCTCAGGGATACCTTTAATGCCGTTAAAAATTTTCAGGTTTTCATCTATAAAATCTTTAATGCTATTATTATAAGTATTTAATTCCCAGAGAATCCCTTTAATAAATTTAATTTGATTATATCTTTCATCAATCTCTTCTGCAGTGGGTAAAGATTTAATTGCAAATAATACTCCCATATACCTGATGAAATCAGGATCATTTCTTCCAAGTTTATGTCTCAGTTTATCAAGCCTGAAAGAAAAAACATCGGCATATAATTCTATTTTTATGGGAAGTCGTGTTTCGTAATAATTAATACTTAAACCATCCTCATCGTAGTTTAATTTAATTTCACCGTTTTCAAGTGCTTCCTGGTAAAATTTACCAAGGAACGGTGCAAGAATTCTCCCTTTCATTCCTGCATGGTGATGATCCCAGTCAATATCGAAAAAATCGGCATACCTGGAATTGGAACCGTTTTCGAGAAGATCAATAAGCATCCTGTTTTGAACATTATAAGCCATATGGTTCGGAACAAAATCCTGCAACCAGCTCATCTCCCTTTCTTTAACTTCATCAATCAGTAAATCAAATTCCTCGTCTGTTCCCAATTGCGGATTAAGCTGATTTGGTTCTACAATATCATAACCATGCATACTGCCTGTTTTGGCTTTGAATATCGGTGAGGCATAAATATCGGAGATGCCGAGCTTCGAAAGATAATCTATAATACCAGATGCAGCTTTAAAACCAAATGATGGATTAAACTGCAGTCTGTAAGTTGATTTCGGGATGTGCATTTACTGAAATCCTAACCTGTAAATTTTTCTCCAGATCATTAAAAAGTTTGATCCATTCTGAATAATCACCACCTTCATCTTCTATATTCTTTTTAATGTTATCCAGACCATTTTTGGCAATATAAAATAAAAGATTTTGAGCTTTCCACAAATCGAGTTCAAGTGAGAGCTCACTCAATGTTTTTATCGAGATATTTATTTCTTCCATCAATCCGGTAATTTCGGGCTGCTGCTTAAATATCTCCATTAAATAATTAATCCTTTGGCTTGCGACAAAATTTAAAGCAGTTTTATCTAATTCTATTGACCACTTCTTAGCTTCATTCGAAAGTTTCTTTAATTTTTTAAGATCAATACTGCCCGTACTTTCGAGCATTCTTTTAAAATCGGTATTGATGATAAATTCCACGGCTGTTAAAACGGCCTTGGGAAGCGGGGTATCCGATTCTTTCATAGCCTGCATTACAGGATAATAATTATCATATATCTGGCGAAAAGAATATTCAATATCTTTTAATGTGTTTTCCATTATTTTATTAAATACATTCCTGCTTTCATCCTTAAATAAATGCCATAATGAATAATTGTGCATTCCAAAATATTTATCAATTAACAAAATTATTTCAGCAATATTTAACCTGGAAAAAGCATCGCTTAAACTTTTATCCATCTTTAGATATCTTTCATCAGAAAGAGATTCTCTTACACCTCCATTGATATTATGATCTCCCAGATGAAGGAAAGCGAAGCTAATAATTTTTTCATCAAAAGTAATTTTGGATCTCATTAACAGCCGGCCGATTATAATTTTTTGTTTACCGGCTTCCTTAAAATCACGTTTAATATTTTCAACTTCATAGCAAAAGATTTCGGTTTTTTTCGAATACTCTTCAAACAATGAAGAAACAGCATAATGAGCTGCAACTCTCTGTAAATCTATAATCGCCGGTTTAACATAATTTACATAAACAACTTTACCATTTTTTATATCAGGTATATTGCTGGGTGCTTTTTTAAGCATATCCTGAAATTCTCTCTCCAGATTTATTCCGTATACTTCATCAAAAAGCTGAATTACTCGTGCAGCATATAAAATAACCTGAACAGTTTCAATTCCCGATATTTCATCAAAAAACCATCCGCAGCTGGTATACATGAGTAGGGCATGACGCTGTATTTCTAAAATTTTTAATAATTTTATTCTATCTTCACCCGATATCTCCTGAGGTATATATTTGGATAAGAATTCATTGATGTTTCCTTTTGATCTGTCAAGAATAACTTTAATGAAATCATTCCTGAATTTCCATATATCAGGAGTAAAACGGCTGATTTCTTTTTCATAATAAGGATTTATTGTATCCCTAAGCCAATCAAGAGCTTCCCGAAGAGGAGTTCGCCATAGCTGGTTCCATCCATCACGCCCGGAATTACATCCGCAGTTGCTGCGCCATCTTTCTACCCCGTGAATACAGCTCCATGAAGTGTCTTCCATAATTTCCACTTCATATTCAGGCGGAAACTTTTCAAGGAATTCACCGTAGATTGTCAATTCAGCATAGTCATTAGATTCAATAAAATGAATACAATAAGCTAAAGCCATATCACCATGCTTTTGATGATGGCCGTAAGTTTCTCCGTCGGTAGCAATATGTGCTATTTGCCCTTTCACCGGTTTTTCGTCCAGAGTATTTAATAATCTGTTTGCTAAATTTTCTCCGTTTATTAAAAGATCTCCGAATGCAAGATCATTGGAAATTATACCATCATAAAAAAAGAGATTTATTGATTTACCTGACGGCAGATTACATAGATAAGCTCTTCGCGGATCAACCCTTGAACCTGATACATCAAACCACTCATTTTCATTTATTAGTTTTATTCTGTTTGCTTGTCTTGGGGCAAGGATTGTAAATTTTATTCCCTGTTCAGCAAGTACTTCAAGTGTTTCAATATCAACGGCTGTCTCAGCAAGCCACATGCCTTCAGGTTCTCTACCGAACCTGTGTTTAAAATCCTCAATCCCCCAGATCACCTGGGTTTCTTTATCTCTTTTATTTGCCAACGGCATAATTAAGTGGTTGTAAACCTGGGCTATGGCAGAACCATGTCCTGAAAATCTCCTCCTGCTTTCTTTATCCGCATGAAGAATTGCAGCATAAACATCAGGAGCATGTATTTCAAGCCATGACAAGAGTGTGGGCCCGAAATTGAAACTAATCCTGGAATAATTATTTATAATCTCAACAACAGTTTTATTATTGATTAATATCCTTGCCGCAGTATTGGGGCTATAACACTCTGCGGTAATTTTCTCATTCCAGTCCCTGTAAGGAAATGCAGAATCCTGCACTTCTATTTCTTCAAGCCATGGATTTTCTCTTGGCGGCTGATAAAAATGACCGTGAATGCATACATATCTATTCATTAATTACTCCAATTCATAAACAGATATACTGCTTTTTTTAATTGTAATATTTTGTTCTTTACCCAATATTTTATCGGGAGTGGAAGTACCTGGTCCCGCCCACATTTTATCTGCTGAATCCAGAATTTTTTTCCATTTACCTTTGGTAAAAGGAACTAAAGTAGTAACCATTTCACGATTGAAATTTATAACAGCTGTAATCTTATTTTCTTTCCACCATCTACTCAAAATTAATACTTTATCTCTTTCGTTTCCAATTATTTCGAAATTTTTACGGTCAAATGAATAAAAAGCTTTATTTATTTTCCTAATTTTAATTAAAAATTTGTAAAAATTTAATAATATATTGTGTTGTCCCTCATTTATTAATTCCCAATTTAGTTTTGAATTTAAAAAAATTTGTTCATTTTGCGGATCGGGAATATCTTCTTTCCAGTTGAAAGATAAGAATTCTTCCCGGCGCCCTTTCCTTACTGCTTCAATAAGATTTTGATCATTAAAGCTTACAAAATATAAAAAAGGATTTTCTTCATTATATTCCTGTCCCATAAAAATCAAAGGTATATATGGAGAGATAAGCAAAGCTGCTGCAGCCAGTTTAGTTTCTTCAAATGAAATTAGCTGAGATAACCTTTCTCCCATTGCCCTGTTCCCAACCTGATCATGGTTTTGAATATTGATCACAAATCGTTCAGGTTTCATTTCCAGTGCAGAATTACCATGTCTTCTTTTTCTATATTTAGAATACTGACCGGTATAAACAAATGTATCTCTAATAGATTTGATTAAATCGCTTGTAGATCCAAAATCCTGATAATAGCCCTGTTTCTCCCCTGTCAAAAGAGAATGTAAGGAATGATGAAAATCGTCGCTCCACTGTGCATCAATTCCAAATCCATATTCGGAAACAGGTCTAATAACTTTATTATCATTTAAATCACTTTCTGCAATCAAATAAAATTTTCTTCCCAATTCGTTTGAAAGCTGCTGGGTTCTCTCGGCAATCTCAAGCAAAAGATGAGTAGCACTCATATCGTAAATCCTATCTATAGCATCTAGACGTAATGCATCAATATGAAAGTTTAAAAACCAATACATTGCATTCTCAACAAAATAATTCCTAACAGGCTCTGAATACGGTCCGTCAAAATTTATTGCATCTCCCCAGGGAGAATGGTAAAACGGATTAAAATATGAAGCAAATTTCCCGGTATAATTTCCTTCCGGTCCAAAATGATTATATACAACATCAAGGATAACAGCCACATCTAAGTTATGGCAGGAATTGATCAATTTTTTTAACCCATCAGGTCCGCCATAACTATTTTGAGGAGCATAATGATACACGCCGTCATACCCCCAATTTCTGTTCCCTGGAAATTGTGCAACCGGCATTAATTCAATTGCAGTAATTCCCAGTTTTTTAAAATATTTTAACTTGGGAATAATACTTTCAAATGTTCCTTCTTTTGTAAATGTCCCTGTATGTATTTCATAAATAATGTAGTCTTTTAATTCCAGTCCCTTCCAATTTTTATCTGCCCAATTAAAAGAAGAATGATCTACCACTTCAGAAGCGGCATGAACTCCATCAGGCTGATAATTTGAAGCGGGATCAGGTTTTTCATCAGAATTATTAATTCTATAAAAATAACGTGTACCGGGTAAAATATCTTTTACCCTAGCTTCCCAATAGCCAGATTCATCTTCTTCAAGCTTAATTATTTTTTCCTGCGGAGATATGATTTTTAAAGCTAATTCTTCGGCTTTGGGTGCCCAGATTTTAAATTCATATTCCCCATTCTCCAAGAGAAATGGACCGATTTTCATATTAGTTCTTTATTCATTTTAGATTAGTAATTTTCTTTAAGAACTATTTCAAATTAAAAGACATGAATTATACAAGGTTCAGTTAAATCAGGGTAAACCTGTATTTCCCGTAATTCTGTTGACTAATATTTACTTTTTGAAATATCTGAAAAAATATTAAATATAGTAAAAATAGACTTAACTACAAGAAGAGTTGATTTATAACATAAAAATCTGTCTGATTATGTTGTTTTTTATATAAGAAAGATAAGGACAACTAATTTTTCAAAATTAAGTTACGAGAAATAATTTTTTTCTCTTAAATATTTTTTCATGTACTGAAGCCCCTTAAATGGAATATTTAACCATGGGGAATTTTCTTTAAGGCAATTGGTTAATTCCTGCAGTATTTTCTCCAAAAGGTAGAAATGGAAAAGGTATTGAATTTCATTTTTTTCGTTAGGAAGAAAATCCGAATGGTTAATATTATCCAGGTAGGAATTTAAGAATCTGTTTCCTATATAAAGCCACCATTGCCGGGCAAATTGTTCAGACCTGGCGATTTCAGCTTTACTCTGTATATCTTCCGTGAAGGAAGCTACAAAAGCTGCAAAATGAAATGACCATATAATCGAGGCAACATCTCTTAAAGCTCCCCTCTTCATCCTTCTTTCGCTGAATGACATCGAAGAAGGTCCTTCAAAATTTGTTATTATAAAATCTTTTCCTGTAAATAGAATTTGTCTTAAGTGATAATCTCCATGAATCCTTATTCTTTTTGCGTTAATTTTATTTCTAAGAATAAGAGCGATATAATCAATAATATCTTCTTCAAACTCCAATACTTTTTTGGCTTCTCTTTGAATATCTTTATCAAGATCATTAAAATATTTTCTCAAAAGTCTGAAAGCATTTTTTGTTGTGCTCCTTAGAGTTTGATAGACAGACCTCTGGTAAAATGTTGAATATGGTTCAGGGGCAAAATCTTTATTCTCATAATTTGAACTAAGTGCCAGATGAAGTTGAGCAGTTCTTTCACCTAAAAGCCCGGCCATTTCTATAAAAATGTGGTCCACAGCATCTGCAATTGTTCCTCCGTTTCGTAATTGTGAAGGAGGAGTAAATAAACTAGTTAAAGCTTTCCTGTGCCTTTTCTTTCCTTTATTATTCAAGTATAGATTTTCAAAATATTTTTTTGCAGCATCAAGAAAATATGTCCATGCATCCCCCTGGTTTGGAATATATTTTTTAAGCAAACCTACGGTTACCGGTTCACTATCAGGCTGTTCAAATGTAATCTTGCCGGCATATTGATGAATATTTTGAAACGGTGTTGAATTCGATAAAAATGCAGATACTTCAGCTCCGGGATTTATACCTTCTTCAAGCCTCCGGTACAATTTAAGTACAATGTTTTCGTTATATAAAATGACAATGTTCCTGTTATCTGCCTTTAATAATTTTGAAGCAGAAAATTGTCTGCTATCAGCAAAAAATTTCTGTAATTTTTTTTCTTTGGAAAAATTTAACTCACCTGAATTTCCTTTTATACTTCTTTTAACAGAAATAGCCTCCATAAAATTCCGCTGATAAGTTTCATCATATATTCCATCGAAAATTACCATCTGGTTATTTACACCGTCTTTGAACTCGGCCATAACTGCAGGTGCATTTTCATATAATACTGCTCCGCTGAAGGTAACTGCATTATGCGTCACTGCAAGTAAATAATTTTCAGGCAGTTCATCAACATAGGAAATCTTTAGAATTAAAATGCTGTCCCTGCTTGAAAACTGGATTTTATCAAGGATCTGAATACTATCTATTTTAAACTCCCCTTTTTTAAACCAGTCTGTCTGTTCAATATAATCGAGCAGGAACTTTTCCTTAAATACATCATTTTTATTTAAAACCTCAGGAATAATCTTATCTCTTTTCAATCCTTCGTTTTTATTGATTTGTTTAAGTTCAAACCAGTAGTGATCATAGGGACTTAAAGTTAACATATAATACAATTCACCAATTGGTGGGAATTTATTCAGACTAAATGCTTCAATTGGAGTATAACCCATAAATTTGGAGAGATCCAGTTCAACAACCTGGGAAAAGCGGGAAAGATTTGCTACTACTAGTATTATTTCATCTCCGAAAATTCTAAGAAAAGCAATAACTTTCGGATTTTGAGGAGAAAGGAATTCTATTTTTCCACGCCCGAATGCTTTGTATCTTTTTCTAATGGCAAGAGCTTTCTTCATCCACCATAATAACGATGAAGGATTTCTCTGCTGAACTTCAACATTAATCGCTTCATAATGATATTCAGGATCGATAATTATTGGCAGATAAAGTTTTTGCGGATTTGTATCTGAAAAACCTGCATTTCGATCCGAATTCCACTGCATTGGTGTTCGAACACCATTTCTATCTCCAAGATAATAGTTATCCCCCATCCCTATTTCATCACCATAATAAATAATAGGCGTTCCTGGAAATGAAAACAAAAGCATATTTAAAAGTTCAATTTTTCTTCTGTTATTTTCTACCAGTGGAGCCAATCTTCTACGAATTCCAAAATTTAACCTTGCACGGTTATCTTTTGCAAAGAACCTGTACATATAATCCCGTTCTTCATCAGTTACCATTTCAAGTGTTAATTCATCGTGATTCCGAAGGAACATAGCCCATTGACAATTTTCAGGAATATCCGGTGTTTGTTCAAGGATATCTATAATAGGAAACCTGTCTTCCATTTGAATAGCCATGTACATCCTGGGCATTAATGGAAAATGGAACGCCATTTGACATTCATCCCCTTTACCGAAATATGTAACTGCATCTTCTGCCCATTGGTTAGCTTCAGCCAAAAGCATTTTACCTTTATACTTCCCAGATACATGTTTATTTAATTTTTTAAGAAATTCATGAGTTTCGGTCAGGTTCTCACAGCTTGTACCTTCCTTTTCATAAAGATAAGGAACAGCATCCAGTCTTAAACCGTCAACACCCATATCAAGCCAGAAATCCACAGCTTTAAATAAGAACTTGTGAACTTCCGGATTTTCAAAATTTAAATCAGGCTGGTGTGAATAAAACCTGTGCCAGTAATAAGCTTTGGCAACCGGATCCCATGACCAGTTTGAAGATTCAAAATCACTGAAAATAATTCGTGCATCCAAATATTTATCGGGAACTTCAGTCCATACATAAAAATCTCTTTGTTTTGAACCGGGTTCACCCCTTCTTGCTTTTTGAAATAACTCATGCTGATCTGAAGTATGATTTAAAACCAATTCAGTAATTACTTTTATTCCCTTATTGTGAGCTTCCTTAAGAAATCTTTTAAAATCTAGAATTGTACCGTAATCGGGATTTATATCAAAATAATCGGATATATCGTATCCGTCATCTTTCATAGGGGAAGGGTAAAAAGGAAGTATCCAAATTATGTTAACACCCAAATCTCTTATATAATCTAATTTTTCGATCAGACCGATAAAATCACCGAAACCATCATCATTACCATCGCGAAAGGCTTTTATATGAACCTGGTAAATTATGCCATCTTTATACCATAATGAATTTCCGGCATCTACGAAATTTTTATTTTCTTCAACAAAATTTTCTTCGTTAAATTCTTCTGTATTTTGGATAATATTTTCATCCATTATAAATTTGCCCGTGTTTTGATGAAATAATATTATAAGGATAAATAAATTATATCAATTTTACAAAACTTATTTATTCATTGATGGGATTAGAACTTATTTTTTAGTTGCTTAAACAATTGTACAGCCGTTATTTAACATTAGAACTTTCAATATAAAAGCTAAAATATTTTTTTAAATGAATTTTGTTCACTCTTAACCTTTGAAATTGAACTTTTTTCTTAATAAGACACATTAGAAATAAATATTTCTCAGTGAATTTTTAAAAACAAGTTACCACCTTTTTTCGGAAATCCATTTATAATTAATACTTTTTCCTTAAACCAGAATTTATATTTGTCATTTACAATACCCTTTATTGATAAGAATCATCTATCATTAGAAATACTGTAAGTTCCTTTTTTTCTATCATTAACCATTCTAAATAACATTTTATCTTTTGTAAATTCTGTTATTGCTGTATCCCCGGTCGGATATTTCCATTTCCATTTTCCCAGCAGAGAATTTTTTCTACTTTTTGTAATATATTTATGAGGTAAGCCAATTTTCACCATTACTGTTGTATCCTTTTTATCTTTTATTCTAAATATAGTATCCTGTTTTATTACAACATTCATTTTCCCTTCTATAAATATTTTAGTTATAGGATTTGTAAAAGAATATGTGATTTTACTTTTTACCAAGGAATAATTGTAATCAGCTTTTAATACTGCCAAAAAAAAGATGAATTGTCCTTTACAAATAATAATTACATCCCCTTTGTTTTGTCCTAAGAAATTAATTATGTATTTGTATAATTCTCTATTTAATAATATTTAAAATAAAAAATGCGATCTACCTTTTCGATAAATCGCATTAAAAGATATTTTTATGCTTAAAATTTAGTTCTAAAATCCCATCCTAATTGAAAATACATTATTTGCATCAAAATATTTTACAGGAACATAAGCATAATCAAACGAAAGATTTATGTTTGTGAATTGTTCGAAATTTATACCGGCTCCAACTGTATAATTTTGGAAAATATCCGGTGTGACAGAATTTGATTGTGGTGAATATAGATAACCACCCCTTAGGAAAAACATATCTTTATATGAGTATTCCAATCCGCCCCTATAATTATCGTAGGTATAGTTGTTGTTTACAAATGTACCTGCAACAGTAAATTTATTATCTTCATCAATATTTCTGGTATACGAAACACCTAAAGAAATCTCTGAAGGCAATTCGGAAGATTGAGCACCTACTTCATAAAATGTTCCTCCCCTATCACTGTTAAGATCATTAGCATTAACCCACAATGCAGTACCGCTATATTTCATTGTACCACCTAGATTTTTTACAACTACCCCAAGTGAAAGATTCGGAACGGAAAAAAGATCTCTATACTCAACACCCGCATCAAAGCTAAATCCTGTTGCACTAACTCCCTGCCAGCTTTCATTGATCAAATTTATATTTGTTCCTATTGAAATACGATCACTTAGCTGTTTTGAATATGTTAGTCCAAGGATAAAATATGTTGGGCTTATAATTTCCCCGGTTCCGTCAGGTTGATCATTAGTCGTAACAGGTATATCTCCAACACTTAAATCTCTAAAAGAAATACCGATTGTTCCAAGTTCACCAAATCTTCCGCTGGCAGCTATAAAGCTCATGCTCATATCTGCAATATATTTTCTATAGGAGAATAAAGCATTTGCATCGTTTTGGCTAAAATCCACTCCAGCGGGATTCCAATATATTGCTTCCAAACCGGTAACTAAGGCTACATCAGCTCCACCCATTGCGAGATACCTGCTTCCAACAGGAATCCTAAGCTCCGGGGCAGCAGAAGTACCGGCCCTGTTTTGACCGCCACCAAAGACTTCGATAGCAGCAAAAACAAATATCAGAAAGATATATAATAATCTGTTTAAGTAAATCATAATTCCTCCAATTAAATTAAAATTTTAGTAATCCCGGTTCCCTAATAAGAACCGGGATTAGTCCGTCAAACACGGAATTAATAAACTTTCAATATCTGCTCTTCTTGTACAACTGCTAATTTCAATACTTTAGTAGTTCCTATTGACGGCATATCAACATAAACAACATATACACCGCTGGCCACAGGGTAGCCATTATCGTTTTGAAGATTCCACCTGATAAATTGTGTCGGATCGTTTTTATTTATGGTTTTAACCAAAACTCCGGAAAGATCAAAGATTCTTATTGTTGCTTGTGCCGGTAAATGGCTAAACGTGACATATTTTGCATCCCTTGCAGTTTCCCTTGTTTGAAAGCCATAATAAGGATTTGGAAATACATTAATTTTGTTTACATCTGCTTTTGCTAAATCAGATGAATTGGTTGATGCTGCAGGGGCTGTATATGTAAATTGATCATCCAGTCCGTTAGGTTTGTTCGTTAAAAATATTACCTTATGACCAATTGGTAATGTAGCACCATCCGAATACATGCTAAATAGAGTTGCAGTAATATAAGGATAAATAAATTCTCCCGTTGATACACCAAATGAAGTATTTGCGGAAGTAGTTAATGAATTATCGGTTACGTACTGAGCATCTTTTGTTGAATCATAACTAATTTCATTCCCGTTAGCATCATATCCCTGCCAGCAATAGAGAGGTTCATATGAAGGTGTACCGAAATTCGGACTATCCCATGTATCATCATCAACATCCCATACACCGTTTGAATCAGTATCCCAGAAACCAGCAAACAATCTTACCATTTCACCGGATGGGAACTTTTTTCTAAAAACTGCAAAGGGAGCTTTGTAGGGTTGCCCGGTAGATTGATCAATGTGTACATCTTCATTAATATAGTCCCATGTGAGTGAACTTTTAGTAAAGTCAATAATAACATCGTCAGTTCCCCATTCCAGGAATCTATCAAATGTTCTGTCACCAAAAGCACCGTTCGCTACACCGGCTCTATTATCCACAATATAACCTGTTGATCCAAGACTTGGAGGTATAATACTAACCTTAGGATCAACAACCTCATCATTTGCATCCAATTCCTCAACTGCTTTTACACCTAAAGAGGGTCCTAATACTTTAATCAAAACACCATCCACAATAGGATATTCATTATTTCCTGATTCATTTGTTATACCAGAAGCTTTGGTCTCACCTGTATTAGCATCTATTACCGACCAGCTTGATTTCCCTCCACTTGTATCAAAATTAATTTTATAAGTGTGGCCGGTAGTTTTTGAAGGATCTACTACAATACCGAATGCACTTCCATCACTAGCTCCGGTTGAGTGTGCAATCTGAAGTGTATCGCCTGATAAAGAACTATATCGAACACCTGGATTAGGATTTTGTGGTACACCAACTTTTATTTGTACTGCTGATTGCAAAGCATGGAATGGTAATAATGGAGCAGGATTAAAAGCATAAGGTACAACTGCAAAATAATATTCCTGGCCATTCTTTAATGTCGTATTACCTCTTAGTACATCTTTAGTTATTGTTAAGTAACGCTGCACACCATTATCCTTTCCCCTTACGACAATTTTAGGTAATAGTACTCCAGCCTCTTTTACTGTATCAAGAATTGTTGTAATTCCGTCGGCTAAATCAAAAGTACCTATATTCACACCATCCGATAATGACGCCGAAGGTGAAGGCAGCTGGTATATTTCATAACCTTCAAATTTATAACCTTGATCGTTAAAATTTTCTATTTTATTTACAGAAGCCTGATCACCTCCCCAATCCAATATAATTTTATTACTCAATTGCTCAACATGAACCGTCGGAGGTGATAATGAAGGTAATTTAAAGAGTTGATCAAATACTATCTGTGCGGTATTATCATTTGTTTTCATTTGCTTTACTGCGTCAATGTTATCTGTTCCTAATCCACCAACAAGGGCAACAACAACTTGTGCTGTATCTCCAAGTTTCATATTAAAAGGACCATTAACTACCATAATTCGTCTATCAGATGCTTGATCGACTGTTCCATCTAGCTTCCCGGTACCTGCGACCGGATCACCATCAACGAGATATGTACCTTCAGGTGTAACATCTGCTACATCTGTTGGGAAAGGTTCCCCATTAGGATAAACAGGGTTAGGTTTTACTCCTCTCATCAAATTGTAAAATTGCAAACTACCGTTATAATTAAAATCAGGATCTGTCCAGCTACCGGTTGCGGCAAAATAAATAAAAGAGCTCATAGGTTTACGATTTACATATTTATATCCTTTTCGCCACTTTACGTCAATAATTGCGCTATCATTTGGATTACCAGTATGTTGAGCAACTCCCTGTAAGAAATCATAACCTATAGCAGGCGGTCCATATCCTGCAGCTTGATAAGTAGCATCTTGACTCTGGGCAGTATATGCGTACCCAAGATTTAATGTTGTATCACATCCGGCATAATCATCTGAAGAAGTTCCTACATCAGGATCAGCCCATTGAACAATGTACATATTATCAATTACAGAGCTAGCTGATGATTTAGCTGTCCCTTTATAAACAATATTTACTTTTTTATAAATAACATTTCCCAAGGCGCCTGCATATGAATAAGACCAATAGGTTTCAGATATATCAAGTCCGATTGGCGGAGAGCCATAGTTAGCTGCTGACAGTGCATCATTATACTTTATAAACAGAGTTTGGGCAGCTCCGGGAATACCTGGAATATCAGTATCCGGTTCATATTTACCATCGTTATTAACATCCTCGTAAGGTGCACCTTGATCTGCCGGCCATTGGTTCCAGTCAGTTTTATATTGCGCTCTTAGAGCATCAATATCTCCTTGCGAAACCTGGCCTAAAGATAGGCTGTTAAAACTAGCTGCGTCCTGAGTTAAATTGCCTGCTTGGTAATCGGGTCTAACACGGAATACTCTGTGAGGAGAAAAATCAGATACACACCCGGAACCATATGTATTTCCATTCACTCTAACCAGAGGTGATTGACCATCATTAACTAAACCTCCCCAAACTATACCTTCCGCAAATATAGCTCCAACGCCTGAACCGATTGGAAATTCACCATTCCAGGATCCGCTTACAACCCAATCATGGAAGCCATCAGATCCGACCCAGGAAGTAATATTATTTATATCCGATACGCTTGAAGCCGGATTTACAGCCGTTTTACTTAGCCTGTTTTTGCTTTTTTTGTCTTTTTCCTTAGCAAAATTATAAGGATTTGCTATAAGGAAAATCAGAAGTATAATTAAACTTAAATAATTAAATTTTCTCATATAAATAACCTCCGCAAATTTATTTTTTTCATGAGGTAAACTCTCTAATAAAACATTTAAAATTTAATTAAAACACCTGCTCTAATTTGTCGTGGTGGTGAGAATAAATAAAAATTCTTTATGTATCCAGCTGCTTGCTGATTACCAAGATTCAAATTAGCATATAAATCCCTGAATTCAGGGGATTGTGACTGTCCTACCTGAGAATTCAAGAATCCATCATCATAAGCATTACCTGTTCTATCATATACATTCACTACATTCTTGGTATTCAGTAAATTCTGGACATAAACATAGAAATTAACATCCAAATCATAAAGACTAACAGTTTTATCAACACGGAGGTTGAGATTGTAATACCATGGTGTAGTCGATTGATTTACAGGACCAATTGTTCTTCTACTTCTGGAATCATTCCAGGGGATTAAACCACCAGTATTAGCTCGTTCTTGTCCAAGACCTGTTACATCAACACTAGCTGTTTGCGTGTATGGATGACCACTGTTGAAAGTAAAAAGTAAATTAACACCTAACTGCTGTAAAATTGGTCCGCCATCATCTTTCCCAAACCTGTAATCCAGCATTATAGATCCACGATGAGTTTGATCATAAGTTAATGGTAAAAGAACTGTGGGGACATTACGGCTAACCTCAACAGAACCAATTCCACTTCCAACAAACGAGTTTGTTCCTTTTGCATCAGAATAAGTATAATTAACTTCTGCTCTAACTCTCTCTATTCTCCTTATCTTAAGACTAAATTCAAGACCTTTAGTTGTAGCAAAGTCCTGGTTAATAAAAGTTGCATAAGCTGATTTAGCTGCACCTGGTGCGGTAGCCAATTCAGTATACTGTACCTGACCTTTAATGTCCTTGTAAAAAGCAGTAATATCCATAGCAGCAAAATCAGTAAATTGCTGGGTAAAGCCGATTTCATACTGTGTAGTTCTAACCGGGCTTAAATTAAATCCCACAGGATTTGGATAAAGATTTGCTGCTGTTAGATAGGTTGATATTAGGAAAGGGCCTCTATAAGAAACATCCAAGCTTGGAGCCTGAACAAATTTACCATATTGTAAATGGAATACTGTTCTATCAGTAACCGGGAATGAAAAACCTAACCTTGGTGAAACAAAACTAAATTTTTCTCCTTTTTGAAGATCCTCGGGTAAATGTGTCTTATCATTATATTGTGGATTTAAAGGATTTGACCATTGATAACTGTCCATATTTATATAGTCATACCTTAAGCCAAAGTTAATAATTAAATCGCTTAACTCCAGTTTATCCTGTACATAACCGGAAGCAAAAACCGGATGTTTTGGGCCAAATGGTCCTGAATCGACCGAATTGCCAAATATATCATAGCCATAATTATTAAAAGATTTAAAACTAACATCTTGGGTAAGCGCAATTAAAGAATCAGTATTCCGGGCTAAATCCGGATTATTTCTAATGTTTGTTGACACTGAACTTAAACCGCCGGTGGTGTAATTTCTTAATGTCCATCTTTGGTAAGAACCGCCGGCCTTTATTTCATGTTTATCTAATTGTGTAGTAATAGAAGCAGAACCACCGAAATAATTTCTATATGCTTTTCCATAACTAGTTAAATAATCTCCGGGTCTTGCGAAATCAAATCCATAAAAATTATATGCCTGAGGCATTGTAGTATAATTATCATATTGCCAACCGTATTGTGATGCTTTTAAACTATCAGCGTAATCTAATATATTTTCTCCCCCGTAAGGGTCATAGTATTTATTACGCCAATCCAAAAAATTAACATTGGCTTCTACAAAGGAATTTGAAGCTAAGAAATAAGTGCCTTTTAAATTCAAGAACAAATTACTATTATCCTGGATGGGCAACCTTTCCAGATCGTAAAGATTAGTAATATCCGTAATTGTTGGAGTGTTAGGTACCGGTGTTACACTATTAAAAGTGAAGTCATTAGCTCTTTGTCTCTGCCATGTAAAAGCACCTGAAGCTTTAATTAACAAAGGTTTAAGATCTAATAAAGCAGTACCGTTAAATGTAAACCGGTTTTGCATACGCCCCGGTACTGAACCGCCGCTCCAGTTTAAGATCTGATAGTCGTTTGTATTACCACCATTGAAGCCCGTGTCATAAGCTTTTGTTGTATCCAGCAAGGCTCCTGTAGAAAAAGCAGACGGATTACCATATAAAAATTGTGGATTATAATCACGGACAAAATCATTTTCACCGGTTAAGAAAACTTTTAATTTATCTGAAATAACCGGCCCGCTTAAGGTAACTGTATAATCTGAATAACCGTAAGAGTAAGTGCCGAGGAATTTATCGGATGAGTTGGCATTTCCGAAATTATCAGTTTCAGCTCTTACAGAGAAATGATATTTTTCTGTACCGGTTTTAAAGTCCTGCTGTATAATACCTGCATTTGCATTGCCGAATTCTGCAGTATATCCACCAGCCTGAATCAGAAGTTCCTGTAATGCGTCAGGGGCCACTGTAACAAGAGAACCCCCATTTCTGCTGTAAACATTCTTAATATCAGCACCATCTAGGATATAACCTGTTTCATTTGCTCTACTGCCACGAATAAAAGTTAATCCGTTTTGCTGAACTACCCCAGCCTGTAAACCAACAATTGAAGCAATACTTCTTACAGGTAAAGATTGAAGATCTTCTGCATCAACAATTCTTACTGCATTAGTAGCGCTTTTTTCAATAAGAGGCCGTTGAGATACAATTACTACTTCACCTGTTGCGATAGTTGAGGATGGCAGATTAAAATTAACTTCAGCAGATAATCCAGCGACAACTCTTGTTTGTTCAATAGTAACATCCTGATAGCCTATATAAGAAGCTTTAATGTTATAATTTCCAGGGGGAACCTGGGAAATAATATAATCACCGTTTACATCAGTTGCAGCTCCAAGGCTTGTTCCAACAATAATAACATTAGCGCCGATTAAAGGTTCTTGCGTTTGTTGATCAAGTACCTTTCCTATCACCCTTCCTGTTTGGGCTATTGCTACTGATGTAATTAGCAATAATATACTTACTACTGTAAAAATTTTTCGAAACATATTTTTTCCTCCGAAATTTTTAAACTTTATTACTAATCGTCTGTATAAACTTTAGCTTGCAAATTACCTTGAGTACCATATAAAATCGCTGAATATTTACCTGTCGATTGCGCATTAATAGTTGCAGTAGCTAAATTCACAGTATCTTTGAATGTAATTGTATAATTAGCCGGGTCGAAAGGCATATAGGATGTTCCCTTTCCAACAGCTAACGAAGAAGATAAATCAATAGCAATACCCTGAACAAGGATACTATCAACAGCTACATCAGGTGAAGCGTTAAAAAATGAAATTTGAGCGGTATCCTTAGGGAATAAATTCCCGGCATGCTCACTATTTTTCTCCTGCCATGTATATCTTTCATCCAGCTTAACCAAGCTTGTTGAACTCGAATCCGGATTAAGTAATACTAATCTAATTTTTCTTTCCGAATCAATAGTTAATTTGAATTCAGTATTGAAACTTGAATTAGAAAAAGTAACTTTAAAAGTTTTTGTTCCGGAAGGTATATCCTTAAATGGCTGTGTATCTGACGGATAAGCACTCCCTACGCTTAATTGAGCATTAGCATCAATTGAACCGTCATGATTAACGACATCAATTGTCGCGGTTCCGCTGACAGATGCTAAATTAATTAGCTGAATTTGACTATTATAATCGATGCTGGAAGGCATGTTCTGAACGGAAGTATCCACACATCCCATAAAATAAAACATTAAGCTGATACCAAATATGTATAAAAGCTTAAATTTATCAGCTTTATTCATATAACCTCCTTCAAAGTTTGATAAAATTAATAAGCATTAAATAGACCGTGTTAGTATTTTTTCAAAAAAAATGAAAATATTTTAAAATGACGCAAAGTATTAAGGTGCGAACATTTATTCAGAAAACAAATGTGGGAGTTATTTGAGAAAAGATTAATACAATTTCAAGTTGTAAAAATTTCTTCAATAAGCTAGCCCATGCACCTTTTATTAATTATTAAATAATTACAAATTTTAACGTCTGAAAAAACTATGTCAAAGTCAATATTATTTTTAAAGAGGAGGCATCCAAAAAATGCGATCCCCTTTTCATATCTTTAAGTTTTATTTATCAATTGAATAAATAGAAATAGTTTTCGTTAAAAGGATATAAATAAAATCGTGGTCAATTTATAACTTTTTTATTGATTAGTCAATAAATTTTTCATAAAAATTTAAAGTAATGATTTATTATGCACGGATTTGCAAAAAAGTCTTAAATTATTCATTTAATATAGGTCAAGAAGAATAGACAGGAATTTCCGAAGTGATTATATTTTTAAAATAGAATACCTGGTGTTGTATTTTATTTAACTCTTATACTAATTATGCTAATATCATCTTCAAATTTGTTAGAAGTGAACTTTTCAAATTCCTCCTTTATTTTGTCTATAGGATTGTCAAGATTTGATTCGTTAAGTTCTGCAAGAACGCTATCCAGTTTGATTGTGCCAAATTGTTCACCCTGGGCATTTCTTGACTCCATAATTCCGTCGGTAATCATAAAAATCATATCATTTTGTTCCAACTGGAGGGTTACATCATTATAATTACCGTTAGAAGTAAAACCGAGCAGCAATCCTTTTGAATTTATTTTTTTTACTTCCCGTGTAGAAAATCTTCTGTAAATAATAGGCAAATCTCCCGCGCCGGTATATTTGAGAGTTTTATTTTTCCGGTCCAGTATAACAATAGACAAAGTAGTAAAGACTTCTGATATTTTTGAATCTTCATAAACAGACTTATTTACCTGTTGCATTATTTCACTTGGTTTATATTCAACAGCAGATTGAAGAACAACACGAATGGAACTTCTTATATAACCTGCATATGCATAAGCAAAATACCAGGCGCCCCATTTTTTCCCCATAACATCTCCCAAAGCCACAGCTAAATTGTCATCATTAAGTTCAAAATAGTCTATAAAATCACCACCCGGAATACCCTGGTAGGTTTGATGCCAATATTTAATTTCAAAACCTTCAAAGTCAGGAAATTTTTCAGGTACCACTTTGGCTCCCAGTATTTCAGAAGCTACATGCAGTTCGGAAACTATCTTTTGTCTTTCTTTATGAAGACTTTTAATTATAGCTTTAATTTTTGCCGTTAAGATTTTAGGACCGGCAGTTTTAATTACATAGTCATTAATTCCCAATTCATAGCCTTCCAAAATATCATTTTCTTCTTCTTTAGCAGTCAGGAAAATAAAGGGAATGGATTTAAGCTCTGAATCGTCCACTAGCATGCTACGGAATTTATAGCCGTCAATTTTAGGCATCATTATATCAGATACTATTATATCAGGAGGATCGGCTTTTGCAAGAGTAAAACCGTCCTCAGCATTATTTGCCACAACACATTCAAAACCTGCCTGAACTAAATTATACTGAAATATTTTTGAAATAATTTGATCATCATCTACTAATAATATTTTTGAAGTTTTAACCGAGAATGATTGTTCAAGATTCTTTTTAGCACCATATACTTTATAGATTTCTGTCCGCCTTAGTAAGGCCTGTACTTTGATAAGTAAATCATTAACATCAAATGGTTTTGTAATCAGATCATCACCGCCTGCTTCAAGTGCTTCGGATTTATCCTCTAAAGTATTTTTTGCTGTAACAAAGATAAAGGGAAGAACACGATGATGCTGGTCTTCTCTAACTCTCCTGCAGAAGGTAAAACCATCCATTTCATCCATTGTTACATCACAAAGGACAAGATCAATTTTTTCTTCTTTTAAAAGTTTAAATCCTTCATCAGCTCCCTCAGCTTCAAAGATATCGTAACCGTTTCTTTTAAGATGATGTCCAATTATTTTTCTTATAGTAAGATCGTCGTCGATTACCAGTATGTTTCTTTTCTCACTATTTCCCATTAAAAATCATCTTTCAATTAAAAATAAAATCATATATATCTCTTTATAAATAACTTTGAACCGCTTCATCCAAAGATTTAAATGAATCAAATACACGGTACATTCTTGTTAGTTCAAACATAGAATTAACAGCCGGCTGAAAACCGACTAATTTTATATCCCCCCCCATAGCAGTAACTTTTTTTAATGAAACAACCAGAGAACCTAAAAAAGTTGAATCAATAAATTCACATTCCGAGAGATCAACAACTATTTTTTGCCAACCACTTTGAATATCCTTAACAAGATGGGATTTAAATTCCTCAGCTTCTTTAAGTGTAGCTCTTGTTAAATTGACTTTTTCTACGAGCACATTTCCCTGTTCTATTCTGATAAAATCCATAATTAGTGCTATCCTGTAATTAGTTTAAATGATATTTAATTATTCAAAAAATCTGTTCTCTATATTATATTTATCCATTAGCCTGTAAATAGTTGCTCTTCCTAACTGAAGTTTCTTTGCAGCTTCTACAATATTACCTTTGGTAACCTTTAAAGCATGTTTAATTGATTCTTCTTTTAACCTTTCAAAAGGAATAATTTCATCATCATTAAAAAACGAACCGTTAAGATCATTATTTAATATCGGTTCAGAAGATTTTAAATGAGGCGGCAAATCATTGACATCTATGATATCCCTCTCAGCTATTATCAGGCATCTTTCAATAGTATTTTCCATTTCCCTGATATTGCCGGGCCAATTATATTCATAAATGAGCTTAAGAGCTTTCTTTGAAAATCCTTTTGTATTTTTACCTAATTTATTATTAAACATATCAAGAAAATGATGTGCTAAAACAAGTATATCGCCTTTACGCTGTCTTAGCGGGGGAATATAAATTGGGAATGAATTTAACCTGTAATATAAATCCTCTCTAAATTCTTTTTGTTCAACAGCCGTTTTCAGGTCTCTATTTGTTGCAGAAATAATTCGTACATCTGTTTTAATTACTTCAATTCCACCAACACGTTCAAATTCCTTTTCCTGAATTACGCGCAAAAGCTTGGCTTGAAGCAGCATTTCAAGTTCTCCTACTTCATCTAAAAACAGTGTCCCTTCTTTAGCCAGTTCAAATTTACCTAATTTCCTCTGATGCGCACCGGTAAAGGAACCTTTTTCATGTCCGAATAATTCACTTTCCAATAGTTCGCGGGGTATAGAAGCACAGTTTATAACAATAAAAGGTTTATCTTTCCTTTTTCCATTATAATGAATTGCTCGTGCAATCAATTCCTTACCAGTACCGCTTTCACCATGAATTAAAACAGTAATGTCATTATTTAATACTTTAGATACCAGTTTAAAAACGTCCTGCATTTTATTGTCTGCCGAAATCAGATTATCGAAGCTGTATTCCCTTTTAACATCATCCTTAAGGTTTTCCAGTTCTCTGGTTAGATCATATTGTTTAATAGCGTTCTTAATTGCTGGTTCCAGTCTTTGAGTATCAATTGGCTTTGGAAAATAATCGTAGGCGCCAAATCTTAAAGCTTCTACGGCAACTTCAACACTACCTTGAGCCGACAAAATTATTACGGGTAAGTTTTCATCATATTGTTTAATTCTTTTTAATGTAGCCAAACCATCAAGCCCGGGCAGCATAATATCCAAAAGGATTAAGTCGGGTTTTAAATGAAGCTTTCTCAGGGCATCTTCACTATTATCAAATACTTCTGCTTCATATTTCCATTTATCTTTTACCCAATAAGATAACAACCTTGAGATTGCTTTTTCATCGTCAACGATAAAAATTAATTTGTTCACAACTTATCCTTTTTATTTTGCTTGAATATATTTTTTAATTTCTTTTCTATTTTTAAGAAATACGATTAATAAGTAATTATTACTTCTATTTCCCGGTAAAAATTTTCAAATTTTCAAAAATTATAACGCTTTTATTTTTAATTCACCTATATCAAGCTACAATGATTCAATATAGTTTATTATTTAATGTCCCCCGTAACTATGTTTTCAAATTGAGTCAAATCTTGTGCCAAAATAAGACTTTTTTCATTATATTATCTTTTTTTGAGATTTAAAGTCTCAATTAATTATCGAATAATTTTAAAAATAAGTTAGAGTTTAAAGTTTTTTTAATATTAATATTTATAATTTAATTTTAATATTCAAAATATATATTTCTACAATGTGACTAATTTATTTTTTAACTCGGATAACCTTCAGTTTTATGGTAGTTAAATGGCAAAATCGTTAAGGCGTGCTACTTACTTATCGCTAATAACAAATATTTTTCTTTTTGTCATAAAGGGAATTGTAGGCATATTTTCTAACTCAATTGCTGTTATTTCCGATGCAATAAATTCATTAAATGATATTATAGCATCAATAGCAATATTGTATGGAGTAAAAGTATCCTTAAAAAATCCGGATGAAGAACATCAATTCGGTCATAATGCCGCACAACCCATTGCTGTTTTTTTGATAGCACTTTTTGCCGGAATTGTCGGAATAGAAGTAATAAAAGCTTCAATTGAAAGGATTCTGCATCCTTATGTAACCCACATTAATCCGGAAGTGTATGTAGTTCTTGTTACTACAATCATCATTAAATTGATTTTAATGCAGTATCAATCCAAAATCGGTAGAAAATATAAAAGCCCGGGACTAAAAGCCAGCGCCATTGACAGTATGAATGATGTTTTAGCTTCATCACTTTCGATAATAGGTGTAATCGGTGTTCAATTAGGATTCAGATATATTGACGGAATTTCAGGTATTTTAATTGCGCTATTTATATTTAGATCCGGATATAAAATTGCAAAAGAAAATATTGATTATTTAATGGGAAAAGCAGCCGATGAAGATGTGATTATTGAGATTGCAAATAAAGCATTAAAAGTAAAAGGAGTTGAGGGAATAAACGAATTAAAATCCCATTATGTTGGAAATAAATTCCATGTTGAAATACATATTGATGTAAATAAAGATATTTCTACCGAAGAATCTCATGATGTCGGAGTAAAAGTAAGAGAAGAGATTTTGCATTTACCTGATATCAATAAAGTTTTTGTTCATATTGATCCGGTTTGATTATGAATAATTATCATTATTATGAGTTATAATTAATTGTTGATATTTTCTTTCTGTAAAGCTTCATAATATTTTCTTATTAATTCCTCGTAATCCCTGGTATAACCTTCCTGAACCGCACGGTTCAATTCATCGGTTATTTGATCTTTACCCTGCTCTGAAGAAAAGTTTAAATCTGCAGGTGATTTTCTTACAATATCTTTTCCAGTATTTGATTCCCGGTTCTTTTCATAATCCCTTTCATTAATAGAACGTTGTGCATCCAAAAGTTTAGAAAGTATTCTTTCCTGCTTTTGTATAATGTTATCATCAAGCTTTTCGGTATTCATACCTGAGACAACTTCCTGCATCTGTTGGGTAACACGATCAAGGTCCGCCGGAATTTTACTAGCTTCACCGGATTCTTTAGCTTCTTTATTTAATTGTTGAAGAGATTTCCTTATTAATTCCTGCTGTTGAGCAAGTCTTTGAAGCTGCGCCTGCTGCTGCATGGATAATTTTCCCTGCTGACCCTGCTGAAGCATTTGAGTTAAGTTATTCAAACTCATTTGCTGCTGAGACATTTGATTCAGCTGCTGCATCAGGGACATCATTCCTCCTTGTCCCTGACCTCCCCCCTGCATCATCGATTGCAGGGAATTCTGCATCATAGTTGCAGCTTTATTCAATGATTCCATTGCATTACTTTGATTCATAACAGATAAATTACTGTTCCTGTTCTGCATTGATTGAATAGACTGCCCCATCTCTCTTTTTGCATCACCTAATTCTTTTCCCATCTCCGGTGAGATAGCAAATGTTTTTTGAGAAAGATCGCCCATCATCTGCATCACTTTATCCAGGTTATTTTGAATTTCATTCTGTTGTTCGCTTTCCTTATCTAAGGATGCTGATGAAATTTGATTTGACTGCTTCACCCGGTTTTTTAATTTCTCCTGCTGCTTTGATAAATCCACCAGGTTATCCATAACTTTTCTCATATCATTAAAAGTCTGCATAAGGTTATTTTGGTTAATGGATTGTTTAAGCTGATCTATCTGCTGTTGAAGATTCTTAATATTTTTTGAAAGCTGTTCCTGCTTCTGCTGAGCCATCATCATTTGATTCTGCTGAATATTTTGAGAAGCTTCCTGCGATAACTGCTGATTCTTCTGCTTATCAAATTCTTCTTTTAATTTCTGCATATCTTCTTTGGGCATATCTTTTAAACTATCCATTAAATCGGAAAGTTTATCCATTTCCTTATCAACATTATTTAGTTCATTCGTTACATTATCTTGTTTTTCGCTGAGATTATTTTTTCCCTGTTTGCCGGACAGGTTACTTTTATCAGTTTCTTTATTTATTTCATTTTGCTTATCTGAAAGTTTCTCAGCTCTTTTTGCCAGTTCATCAATCTTTTGTTCAATCTGAAGTCTTTTCAGTAAATTTATTGTTCTTTCAATACTCTTCTGAAATGCATCTTCGTTGAACTTTAAATTTTTCATAGCTTCCTGAACCTGTCTTCTATCCAAGGTTTGAAGCATTTTCTGCATCCGTTCTATTGCATTTTTCATTTCCTTCGAAGAAAATTCATCCATAAGCTTTTGAAGTTCCATATACTTTTCAAGGGTTTCTTTTGAAAGCAGGTTATTGCTCTGCAAATCCTGCTGCATCTGCGCAAGCTGCTTTTTCGTATCTTCTATTTTACTTTGAATCTTTTCAAATTTGTCCAGAGATTTTTCAATCTTCTCTTTTTCTTCCCAGCTAATATCTTTTTTATTCTGCTTTAAAATCCTGATCTATTTTTTCCAGTTCATTCTTAAGATCTTCAGCTTCTTTTAAAGTTTCCTTTAAATTCTGTTGAGCCTCACTATGCGTATTATCAGCTTTAGCCAAAATTTCATCCAGTGAAGGAATCCTGATTGCAAATGTAGATGATTTTGTTGATTTAGGGCCGTTCACATTATCATTATCAAAAATTTCAAGATAATAGACTACAACATCTTCCGCTGATAAGCTGAGCTGTGATAAATTCCATATATAATTTACATCTATTTCCTTCTGGCTTTTGTCAATAGGAATACTGATAGTTGAAAATTCGTTTTCTGCAGCCTGATATTTTGAAGATGATAAACGGTAATTCAGATTCAATTTAGTAAAGCCATAATCGTCTGATACTCTTGCAAAAAGAGGTAAACGATTATCGTTTGCCAGATCAACATCTTTATCAGGATTAATAATTTCTATTGCCGGATAGGAATCAGTTAAAGCTTTTATGGTATATGTAATTGGTGAAGAATTTTGATTACCATAAATATCAGTTAAAAGAATTTTATAATTCTTATCTTTTGAGATTTTAAAATTTCCTACGGCATTTTTTGCTTCCACATTTAGACTTACAGTTGTTGAATCATTGAATAATAATTCTGCGTTTTTCAATTCCTTTGTAGAAGAAAGTTTAACTTCAACTTTACTCCCGGTTAAAGCGCTTATATTTCCGTTATCCTTTTGTACAATTTGAGGAACACCCGAATATGAAGGAGAATTAACAGTAACGGAAAGCATCTTTATAATAGGGCGATCCACCACTTCAATTGAATATTCTTTACTCTTTACGTTCTCAGCAGAAGCAAAATACCTGAAACTGTTCCTTACAGCTTTTAATTTATAATTGTAAATTCCCAGAGAATCCGGCTTTAAAGTATTGAGTTCAAAGTGTGTCTGCTCAGTATCTTTTACTGCAAGATAAATTTCATTTAGTCTAGCTCCGTTTACTCTAACAGTTATATCTACATTATCACCTTTTGTTATTTGCTGATTCCCGGGTTTAATCTGAAAAATAAATTTCGGCGGCTGAATAAAATCCTGGTTAAAATCAATAAGCCGGTTTGAAGCACTTTTTAATCCCGGAAGAAATAAGAATAATATAAAACTAAATATTATGCTTGATGAGAAATATGTTAAGTACTTTTTAGCTTTTTTAAAATTTACGATGGCTTCAAACTTTACCTGTTTTGTTTTTTCATATACATGAAGAAACGCTGCATTGATTAATTTCTCGGAATATTTGTAAGTTGAATTATCAACACTAACCAGCTGCATTGCATTTAATAAATCATCTTTTATAAAAGGAAAGTTGCTACCGACTTTATCGGCAACTTTCTGGTAATCAGTCCTTCTAAAAATATTGAAGTATCTAAATAAAGGGAGTATGAACATGTACAGGAAGGAACCTATCAAAATCACTAAAAAGATAAAGAATAAAACGGTGCGGGCTGATGAAGAAAAATGTCCTATCATTTCTGCAAATGAAAATAGAACAAATGCAGCCAAACTAACAATTAAAGAAGTTTGAATACCCAGTAGTGCAACAAGAAAATATTCTCTTTTAGTTAATTTCTCAAGTTTATTTATAATCTCTTTATAGTAACTTGAATCGTTCATATAAATTTAATGTGATAATTTAATTTCGGCTTAACATCCGGCATCGAGAATCAAGTATCAAATATCCATTCTACTGCGATAATGCCCAGATAACCAAATTAGTTCCAAACTTTAAAGCTTCTTCCCTTTTTGCCGGAGGATCATTATGTACATCCGGTGAATCCCATCCATCGCTCGGATTTGATTCATATGTATAATAAACTGCCAAATGGTTATCTATAAAGATACCAAAACCCTGTGGAGGTTTTCCATTATGTTCATGAATTTTGGGAACACCATTTGGGAAATTATAAAAGTCATGATAGAGCCCATAATTAAACGGCAGTTCCACTAATTCCTTTTCAGGAAATACTTTTTTTATTTCTCTTCTAAAGGCTTTATCCAGACCGTAATCATCATCAACATAAAGAAATCCGCCTGCGTTGAGATATTTTCTTAACCTTTCAACTTCATCTTGAGTAAAGACAATGTTTCCATGGCCGGTTAAAAACAAAAACGGATAATAAAAAATTTCATCGGATGCGAGATCAACAAATTTATATTCGGGATCAACAACAATATTAGTATGTGCTTTTATATAATTTAAAAGGTTCGGTTCTTCCGATTGACCGTTATACCAATCTCCGCCGCCATTATATTTGAGCCTTACAATTTGAAAAGATCCTTTCGTTTGCGCTAACGCAGTGGAAATGGCAAATAATAATATTATATATACGATTAATTTCTTCATAGTTTGCTGAGTTAATATATTGATGCAATCATTCAATTTCAATTTATTAAAATCGGAATGAATTTGAATTGCATTTAAGAAAAAATCAAAAATCAAATGTCAAAATTAAAAAATAATTGGAGCTGAATATGGCTAAAAAATACTGGCTGGTGAAAAGTGAACCATCTGTTTTTTCAATTGAAGATCTGAAAAAAAGTAAAAACCAAACAACCTTCTGGGACGGAGTAAGAAATTACCAGGCAAGGAATTTCATGAGGGACGAAATGAAAAAGGGAGATCCGGTATTATTCTATTACAGTAATGCAGATCCAAATGCAGTTGTGGGTGTTTGTGAGGTAGTAAAAGAAGGATATGCAGATCATACTCAATTTGATCCTGAGAATAAACATTTCTTTCCATCTGCTGATCCTCAAGATCCAATCTGGTTTATGGTAGATATAAAATTTGTTAAAGAATTTAAAAAAGCTGTTACACTTCAGGAAATAAAAGAAAATCCAAAACTAAAAAATATGAGATTAATCCAGAGAGGAAACCGGCTTTCTGTTATGCCTGTCGAGAAAGCCGAATTTGATGAAATTGTAAAGAGTGGTAGTAAATAGGTCAAAAATCAAAATTAAAAATCCCCAAAAAAAAATTCTTACATTCTGACTTTTGACTTTTATTATTCTTTGTCTTCAAAAGCAATGTTTTTCACCATATCTTTTGAATTATATGGTGCCGGTACTCCGCCTAAATATTTATGAAACCACTCTAAATGCGCGTTATAATAAAGCGGCATTGATTTCACAAAATCCGGCCAATGACCATCATTCTTAAATATAATCAGTCTTGAATCAATTCCTAAAGTCTGCAATGTAGTAAAATATTGAATGCTTTGTGTATATGGAACTCTGTAATCTTTTTGCCCGGTTATAATCAGAGTTGGTGTAGCAAAGTTTTTTGCATAATTAGATGGAGAGTATTTCTTAAAATTATCGGAATTCCAGGGTTGTCCCTCAAGATCCCAATTTACGAACCATTGTTCTTCGGTACTGCCCCACATTGATTCAAGATCAAAAATACCCATCATTGAAGCTAAGCATTTAAATCTTTTCGTTTTCGCCTGGAACCAATCCATCATATAACCACCGAATGACCATCCCATTGCACCGATCTTCGAAGTATCTACGTAAGGAAGTTTCTCGAGTGCATCGGTAACTTTCATCAAATCCTGATAAACTTTTCCGCCGTAATCACCTGAGATTTCATTAGTATAAGCTTGTCCCCTGCCGGTAGAACCATGAGGATTAGGAAATGCAACAATGTAACCTGAACCCGGATAGACCTGCCAGTCACCTCTGAAAGAATCCATCCACTGTCCCTGCGGACCACCATGCACATTTAATATCAAAGGATATTTTTTATTCGGATCAAAGTTATGCGGTTTAACTATAAATACCTGAACATTTATACCGTCTGCACCCGGGACCCACATTTGCTCGGCAGATCTAAAATCAACCTGGCTTAATATTTCTTTATTAAAATTAGTCAGCTGTTTTTCAGCTTTTTCATTTAGATTATATGAATAGATCTCTTTGGGACTTCCAACTGAAGTAGCAAGATAAAATAAATTATCCTTGCCAATTGATAAACTGAAAACAGATCTTCCGGGTAAAACCTCATTTATTTTTTTTGTTACAATATCAACTTTATATATTGGAGTATAACCCGAATCTGCAGCGGTAAAATAAATTAATCTGGAATCTTTACTCCAGACAAACTCACTAACCATATTATCAAAGTCTTCAGTTAAAACATTTATTTGTTTTGTGTTTCGGTTATAAATTGCAATTTTATATCTATCAGATTCATGTCCCGGCTGTTCCTGCATTTTATAAGCAATATATTTTCCATCCGGGGAATACATAGGATTTCCATCCCAGGCTTTATTTTTTAGCGTAATATCTTCAGGTTTGCCGCCATTGACCGATACAATATAAAGATCGGAATTAGTAGAGTTCGCCTGATTTTTTTCGGGATTGTTAGTAAAACAAATTTCTTTGCTATCAGGGGAAAAGTTATATCTTATATTTCCACCCAGTTTATACATTAGTGAAGCAAGCTCACTATGTACGATATCTGTATATTTTTTATCTCTTAAATTATAAATGAAAATATGAGTTTCTTTCTGTCCTAAATATTCTGTCCAATGCCTGAATAATAAACTATCAGCAATGTAAGCTTGTACCGGACCATTTTCAGATGATTCTAAAGTATTCTTATTACATTCTTTATTCGTACCGCATTCGGGATAAATTTCGGTTGTAAATGCAATCAAATTTCCATCGGGCGATAAAACAGGTCTTGTTATACCTGTAGGAAAATCCAGAACCTCTTCAATTTTTTTACCCGGAATTGAAATAGAATAGAGCTGTGATTTTTTTTGAAAATAAATTTTCTTTCCGTCTATATTCCAGAATGGATTTGATTCGCTTTCTTTACTGTTCGTTAAATTCTCAAGACCTGAACCATCATCATTAACAATAAAAATATCAGAATTTGATTCACCTTTATCAAGATTATATTCGGTGGATTGAAAACAAATTTGGTTTCCTTCAGGAGACAGATCGGGTGCACTTACACTTTTTACTTTATAAAGAGCTTCAATAGTAAATGGTTCTTTCTGTGAAAATGCTGAAGTACATAAAAATAGAACCAGCATTAAATTAATAATCGTAGTTTTCATTTAGAACTGCCTTTATAATATATATTGTTAAAATCAATTACTCGATAAGATGTTCTTCATCATCATTTGCTCTATCAAGGAGAGATTGAGGTAGGGACTTTGAAGTTTTGGCACCTAGTTTTTTTATGTTCTCAACACTCTTTATTAAATTTCCTCTACCTGTATACAATTTTTTCATTGCGTTATCGTAACTATTGTTCATTGTTTTCATTCTATTTCCCAAATCAATAAGATCACTCACCAGGCCCTGGAACTTGTCATACAATGCACCACTTTGTTTTGCTATTTCCAGTACATTGGTATTCTGATATTCCTGGCGCCAGATATTTGCAATAGTTCTTAATGTTGCCAGAAGAGTAGAAGGGCTGACAATTACAATGTTTTTATCAAAGGCTTCATTAAAAAGCTGGGTATCATTTTGAATTGCCAAACTAAATGCAGGTTCAACAGGCATAAAAAGAAGTACAAAATCCAGACTTTTTATCTGGTAAATATTCTGGTAATTCTTTGAACTTAATTCCTTGATATGTCTCTTGATTGAAGCAATATGCTCTTTTAATGAATTTTCTCTTAGTTTTTCGTTTTCACTTGAAGAGTAATTTTCATATGCTAAAAGAGAAACCTTGGAATCTATTATTAAACATTTGTTGTCGGGAAGATTTACAATTACATCAGGCTGCAGTCTTCTTCCCTCTTCATTGGTGAAATTTTCCTGGAGCTTATATTCTCTTCCTTTAACAAGACCTGACTTTTCCAAAATACTTTCGAGAATAAACTCTCCCCAGTTGCCCATTGTTTTAGTTTCACCCTTTAAAGCGTTAGTCAGGTTGTTGGCTTCTTTAGCCATCATCTGATTTAGTTCCTGGAGATTTTTGAGCTGGGTTGCTAACGAAGCCCTTTCTTTTGAATCTGTTACATAAACTTCATTTACTTTCTTTTCAAACTCTTTTATTTTTTCGCCAAGCGGTTTAAGAATCTGATCAAGATTCTCTTTGTTCTGAATTGTAAACTTGCTGCTTTTTTCTTCTAATATTTTATTTGCCAGGTTTTCAAATTCGACTGCAAATTTTTCCTGAAGCTTTTCAATTTCTTCTTTTTGTTCAGATAGAGTTTTCTGCAAATTGTTATAATCTGCTTTTAATGAAGAAAGAGTAGAATTCAATTCAAGAACTTTTTCTCTTTCGGCACTCAAATCGGAAGATATATTCTGATTTTGCTCCTCGAATATTCTTTTTCTTTCTTCAGCTACATCTATTTTACTTTTAAATTTGGATTTTAAAACAAAAAATGTAAATATTGAACCGGTTATCAAACCAATTAATATGAATAAAATTTCCATCAGTTATAATTGTTAATTCTTAATAATCTAAAATATGAATAAGCAGAGATAATTTAAATCCAACATCAAACTTAAAAATGAGTAGAGCAAAACTTAGGAAAGATAAGGGCATGATAAAAATAAAAATTTTACTTATTCTGCTTTTCCAGCTTTTATTCTGCTGTACTCCATACCCGCAGGTTTATGAATCTTATAAGAACTTAAAGACCAATTATGCTCAGCTTAGCGGTGATTTATTTAAAGATGTTCAGCTTTCCGGAATTTTCAGTGATTCTAAAACTTTTGTTGATGCCGTTCCAAGACGTAATAAGGCATATATAAAAGCATTATATGATTCTGTAAAAGGTCTGCCTGATTTTGATTTAAGACAATTTGTTTATGCTAATTTTATTATACCAAATGATACCGATACTATTAAAGTTCCGGAGAACAAATCCATGAATAATCATATTAAAGATTTATGGGAATATTTAATAAGGACTCCCCATGCAATTAATGTAAACAGTACTTTAATACCATTGAAATTTCCTTACATTGTCCCGGGAGGAAGGTTCAGAGAAATTTATTATTGGGACAGTTTCTTTACAATTCTTGGTCTGTTGGCAGACGGGAATATTTCAACAGCAGAAAATATGGTTTACAATTTTGCCTACATGCTTGATAAATATAAGATGATTCCAAATGGAAACAGAATTTACTACTTAACCCGTTCGCAGCCGCCTTTCTTTTCTTTAATGGTTGATGTTATATGTAAATATAAAAATGATTACTCCTGGGGTCTTCAGTTTCTTGATAAAATAGAAGAAGAATACTCATTCTGGATGAACGGAATGAATCATATTAATAACGTCCAAAAATCTTCTGAAAGAGTTGTAATGTTGAATCCCGATGAAGTACTTAACCGTTACTATGATTTTGATGATGTTCCCAGGGAAGAATCATATAAGGCAGATTATGAAAACTCAAGTAAAATTGATAAGAATAGAAGATCTGAATTTTTCAGGAATGTTAGATCTGCTGCAGAATCCGGCTGGGATTTTTCAAGCAGATGGTTTATGGATCAAAAATCTCTCACGGAAATAAATACAACTAATATTTTACCGGTTGATTTGAATTGTCTTTTATATTTTCTTGAAAACAGGCTGGCATTCTTTTATGGATTAAAAGGTGAACAGGGAAAAAGTAATGATTATCAGGAAAAGGCTTTAAAGAGACGGAACCTCATTAATAAAATCTTCTGGAATAAAAAGGAAGGATTTTATTTTGATTATAATTGGCGGACAGGAACTCAAACAAATGTGATTTCTTTAGCCGGGTGCTTTCCCTTATACTTTGGTATTGCGAAACCGGAATATGCCAAAGAGGTGGCAGAAAAAATTAAATCATTATTGCTGAAGCCCGGTGGATTAGTTACAACTCTTAATGAAACAGGTCAGCAGTGGGATGCACCAAACGGCTGGCCTCCTCTGCAATGGATTTCAATAAAAGGATTAAGGGAATATTCCTTCAATTCTTTAGCTGATAAAATAAAGGAAAGATGGCTTACACTAAATGAAAATGTCTATCAAAGGACCGGCAAAATGCTTGAGAAATATAATGTTGAAGATACTACATTGTTCGGTGGAGGCGGTGAATATCCCCTGCAGGATGGTTTTGGCTGGACCAACGGTGTTGCAGCTGCACTAATAAATAATTACGATCAGAAATTTCTAATTAAAAAGTAATAGATGATATTAATCTTTTTTCTCTGAATTGTCCCTATTTTTATCTGAAAAAAATTAAGATTAGGTTTATAATAAAAAATCATTTCCGTTAAAAATCTAAAATGAAAATTATTGAATGTGTTCCAAATTTAAGTGAAGGTAGAAACGAAATTGCTTTGGAGAAAATCAAGAATTCACTTGAAGGAATTCCAAACTGCAGGATATTAAATTTTGAACCTGATCATGATTACAATCGAACAGTAATTACATTTGCAGGTGATGAATCAGGAGTTCTCCAGGGAGCATTGGCTTTAAGCAGAACTGCAGCACAAGCAATTGATATGAGAAATCATAAGGGGGAACACCCGAGAATCGGAGCGATAGATGTTGTTCCTTTTATACCTGTTAAAAACACATCAATAAATGATTGCATAAGAATTTCAGAGCAGTACGGAAAAATTATTGCAAGTGAATTAAATGTTCCAATATTTCTTTATGAATCCTCTGCAAGAAAATCTGAAAGAATTAATCTTTCGAATATCCGCAAAGGTGAATACGAAGGTTTACAGGAAAAATTAAAAAATCAAAATTGGAAACCTGATTTTGGATCTTCCGAATTTAATCCGATACTCGGAGCCATTGTAACCGGTGCCCGGTTTTTCTTAATTGCCTACAATGTAAATCTCCAGAGTGAAGATGTTAAATATGCTAAGGAAATAAGTGAGATAATCAGAGAATCCGGTACTCCTAAAAAAGATAAGGATGGTAACATATTAAAAGTAGACGGACAAATTATACGGAAAGCCGGCAGATTGAAGAATGTAAAAGCAATGGGTGTAAAACTGGAAAAATATGATATTACCCAGATTTCCATGAATTTAACTAATTCTAATATTACGCCTTTACATGTAGCTTATGAAGAAGTTAAAAAAGAAGCTGAAAGACTTGGAGTCAAAGTTTCAGGGAGTGAAATTGTCGGACTTGTACCGCTCGAAGCTTTATTACTTGCCGGAGAATATTATGCTCAGGATCAAGATATGAGTGAAGACAGCCTGGTAAATTTTGCCGTAGATAAATTAGGATTAAACGGTATCAGATCCTTTAATAAAAAAGAAAAAATTGTCGATTACCTGATAAAAGATTTTATATAAACAATTCTCATTTTTCAGATTATCAGTTATTCCTAAACAAAATTGAAATAAGGTGTGATATGAAAAAACTTATTTCTGCCTCACTTTTAGTAATATTAATTGTTTTATTTAACATCGAATGCAGAAACAAAAGTAATGAACCTGAAGATAATGGCTCTCAGGTAGTAAATGATTCTTTAAAAATAAAAACTATGATGGTTTCATATAAAAGTGGTAATGATACTGTCCATGCATATCTTGCTATGCCTGAAGGAGATGGACCTTTTCCCGGATTGATTGTAATTCATGAATGGTGGGGATTGACAGACTGGATTAAAGAAAATGCCGATTCATTTGCCGATGACGGTTATGCTGCATTAGCTATTGATCTTTACAGAGGTAAATCAACTTCAAATCCAAAAGAAGCAGCGGAATTTTCCGGAAGTGTAATCAAAGATCGGGCTATAACCGATTTAAAAGCGGCTTATATTTATTTGCAGAATTTGTCCAACGTTGATAGTGAAAAAATAGGTTCGATAGGATGGTGTATGGGCGGAGGGTATTCTTTACAGGCAGCTTTAAATATTCCGGAACTTAGTGCATGTATTATTGCATACGGAAGGCTGACTGATGTTACAAATGAAGTTAAAAAAATTAATTGCCCAGTATTAGGAATTTTCGCAGACAAAGATCCGAATATTACTCCTGAAAAAGTTCATATATTCGAAAGTCTTTTAAAGGATGAGGGAAAAGAAAATCATATCTTTATTTATCCAAATGTTAGTCACGCATTTATGAATCCGGGTAATACAAATGGGTATAATGAATCTACTGCAAATGAAGCATGGAATCAAATATATTCTTTTCTTGATGATAATTTATCCGAATAAAAACATAAAATATGTTTTAATTTTCAGCTTCTGATTTTCACTTTCAGCTTAACTTCTAACCTGTATTAATTTACTGCACTATAGAATTAGTCTTTCTATCATTTATAAATTTTGTAAATTTGTTTTTTAGTATTTGATTTTTAGCTATGTATTAAAAATAGAATTCAAGGAGAAATAATGAAGTTAAATAAATATAGCAGCAGGTTAACGGAAACACCTTCCCAGGTAGGTTCACAGGCAATGCTTTACGGAGTCGGATTAACTGATGCAGATATGCATAAGGCTCAGGTTGGAATTGTAAGTATGGGATGGGAAGGAAATACCTGCAACATGCATTTAAATGATCTGGCTAAAGAAGTCAAAAAAGGTGTTACTAATGCCGGTTTAATTGGATTTATTTTCCATACCATAGGTGTAAGTGATGGTATATCGATGGGAACCGAAGGGATGAAATATTCCCTTCCCTCCAGGGATATTATCGCCGACTCAATCGAAACAGTTATGCGTGCGCAATGGTATGATGCTTTAATTGCTTTACCGGGATGCGATAAAAATATGCCGGGCTCAATTATGGCAATGTCAAGATTAAATAGACCTTCGATTATGATTTATGGCGGAACTATTAAAGCCGGGCATTTCAACGATCAAAAGCTCGACGTAGTTTCTGCATTTGAAGCTTACGGAAAATTTCTTTCCCATGAATATACTGAAAAAGATCTGCATAATGTGTTATGTCACGCTTGCCCCGGTGAAGGAGCCTGCGGCGGTATGTATACTGCAAATACGATGGCTACTGCTATTGAAACGCTTGGAATGAGTCTTCCTTTTAGTTCATCTACACCGGCAGTAAATAAAGAAAAAATCGGCGAATGCTTTGACACAGGCCAGGCTATCTTAAATCTTCTTGAAAAAGATATTAAACCAAGTGATATTTTAACAAAAGAAGCTTTCGAAAATGCAATTACTATTATTATTACATTAGGCGGTTCGACCAATGCTGTACTTCATTTAATAGCAATGGCAAAAGCAGCAAAAGTAAATTTAACTATTGATGACTTTCAAAAAATTTCAGACAAAGTTCCATATCTTGCTGATTTAAAACCGAGCGGCAAATTTGTTATGGAAGATCTTCATAATGTCGGTGGAGTACCTGCTGTTCAAAAGCTACTTTTAAAAGAAGGATTTCTAAATGAAAATTGTTTAACTGTTACCGGGAAAACAATTGCAGAAAACCTTGAACAAGCTGAAGAGTTAACAAAAGATCAGACAATAATTGCACCTTTTTCAGATCCTATTAAAAAGACTGGACACCTAAGAATTTTATACGGCAACCTTGCTACTGAAGGTGCTGTTGCCAAAATAACAGGAAAAGAAGGTTTACGTTTTTCCGGCCCTGCTAAGGTTTATAACTCCGAAGAAGAATCCTTAAAAGCAATCGAGAATAATGAAGTCGTTCCTGGTGACGTAGTTGTAATTAGATATGAAGGTCCAAAAGGAGGACCGGGAATGAGAGAAATGCTTTCTATTACTTCAGCCATTATGGGTAGAGGATTAGGTAAAAGCGTTGCTTTGATAACCGACGGCAGGTTTTCCGGCGGTACGCATGGTTTTGTAGTTGGACACATAACTCCGGAAGCTCAGGAAGGCGGAGCTTTAGCATTAGTTAAAACCGGTGATACCATTACAATTGATGCAGAAAAAAATAGTATTGATGTTGAATTAAATAATGATGAACTTGAAAACAGAAGAAAAAACTGGGTTATGCCGGATTACAAAATCAAAAGCGGAAGTCTTTTCAAATACATTAAAAATGTTTCTTCGGCTTCCCAGGGTTGTGTAACTGATGAATTTTCAGATTAATAATAGGAATTAAAGATTATGAAAAAACTTAAAATAAGTACTTTCATATTTATCGCAGGATTATTCCCTTTCCTAATTATTTTTACCATCAATAATTTTGCTGATGATACTGACAACAGCCCAAAAGAAGAACTCTTTAAAACAGACAAGGAATTTTCAGAAAAATCTGCAAAAGAAGGAATGGCTGCAGCTTTTACTGAATACGCTGATGAAGATGTAATTTTGATGAGAGATAAACAATTTCCTATTTCAGGAATAAAAGAACTGAAAGAATATTATTCAAAAATAAAAAATGGAAACGCCAAGCTGGAATGGTCTCCTGTTAAAGCAGAAATCTCTAAATCAGGTGAACTGGGTTATACTTTTGGAAACTGGATATATTCAACAAAAGATTCAAAAGATACTGTCTATGGCAATTATGTAACTATCTGGAAAAAACAAAAAGACGGCAGCTGGAAATTTGTACTGGATGGAGGGAATACAACACCGCCACCCGATTCAAAAAAATAGGGGAAATATTTGAAAACACTTTTTTTAATTCTACTCGTATTATCTTCAGCAGTTAATGCTCAGGGATTTAAAAAGTATCTTTCCGAAGGAGATTCTCTTTATTATAATTTCAAAATTGAGAAAGCATTTCCTTTATACAAAAAAGCATATGATCTCAAACCGTTTAATTATAATGCATTATTAAATATTGTTAAGATCTACAATGCTGTTGGAGAATTTAAAAGAAAAGAACACAACCAGGATGAAGCTAAAACAGATTTTAACTTAGCAATTAATTTTGCAGCAGAACTAATAAATTTATTTCCCGACAGTTCTTTAGCCTATACTTATTCTGCAGTTTCATATGGTAATCTGGCAAGATTAACAGGTGGGAAAGAAAGGTTAAATTATGCAAGGGAAATTGAGAAGAATGCCAAGAAAGCTGTCCAGCTAGATTCAAATAATGCTCTTCCGTATATTATCCTTGGTGCTTTTTACAGGGAAATTGCCCGGTTAAGCTGGATTGAAAGAATATTTGCAAATATGCTTTATGGAAGTGTTCCTGATGGAACTTTACAGGATTCCCAAAAGATGTTAAAAACTGCATTAGAAATAAGTCCAAATCTTATTACTGCAAATTTTCAAATGGCATTAACGTACAGAGCTATGGAAGATAAGGAAAAAGAAAAGGAATATTTTCAAAAAGTTATATCCCTTCCTTTATTTGATTTCAGAGATCCGTATTTGAAGAAAAGTGCAGAGAGATTCTTAGAAAGAATAAACGAAGGCAAATCATAAAACGATATTAAGTTTTTAATTGATAGGAAACCAGATATAGAAAGATGACACCCTTAAAAACATTATACTGTAAAAATATTGAAAAAGAAGGATGTCATCTCTTTATGCGTTTCACTTTTAAGGCAAGCACTATCTTACCTTTTACTCTAACCTGTTAGTTTAATCCGCATAGCCCCGAAGCACAACCACCGGCTGAAGGGATATCGCAATTACCGCTTGCACAGCTGCTTCCCGAATAACCGGAATCACCCATTGAAGCACTAAATGATGACAAAAGTTTTTTATTATTTGATGAGCTGCATTTCGGACAAATTATATCATTTTGATTTTCTGATGATTTATGAAGAACTTCATATTTGGTTCCGCACTCCTGGCATCTATATTCGAATATAGGCATTAATATTATCTCCTTAGATTTATAATGTTATTTGAGCATTCAAAATTATTTTTGATTTAGCTGAGTTTGAAATCAAACATCCTTTCTCTGATTTATCTAAAATCCGTAATGCTTTCTCTCTATATTTTTCATCTTTGATTTTTACAACCGGTTTCAGTTCTACTTCCGATATCATATACTTTCCGTCTACTCTTTCCAATTTTCCCGTAGCTTCAGAAGTAAATGAAACAAATTCTAAACTCGAATTCTCAGCAATTGCTAAAAAAGTTGTCATCAAACAAATATTTATTGAAGCAACAAATAAATGCTCCGGTGACCAAATATTTGGTACACCGTTTTTAAATTCCGGTGGAGTTGCAACTTTAATGGATGGAAATGTAGGGGAAGTTAATTCCCCAATTCTTCCTTCTTTCCATTCGACTTTAGTTGCATAATAATGAACATCATCCATAATTGATCCTTTTAGTCAGTGTTAAGTCCCAATGATTTAATTAATCTATCATGTGCTTCATCGGGAAGATTAATATTGTACTTCCTGTAAAATTCTATCGTTTGTTCAACAGAGCTAAAATAATTTCTGCAATCCTTACATTCATCAAGATGATTCTTTATGGCAATACATTTTTCAGAATCAAGATCTTCGCCAAGATTTTCACAGATATGATCCATAACTACTTTGCAAGTAACCTTTATTTGATTCATGATTTAAATGCCTCATTAATTTCTTTTCTTAAAAATGCTCTTGCTCTGTGAAGTCTGGATTTAACAGCAGGTACAGAAAGTTCTGTTATTTTTCCAGTTTCTTCAGTAGACAAACCTTCAACATCCCGAAGCAAAAATACAATCCTGTAATCAGGAGACAATTTTTTAATAGATTCATCAAGTATTTTTTTTAGTTCGACATTTTCAATTGACTTATACGGCAGCGATTTCCAATCTGCTACATATTTGTCTTCAACCAGGTCATCATCATTCTCCAGCGAAATAAATCTATTTTTCTTTTTTCTAACCTCCATAAGGCAATGGTTAGTAACAATCCGGTATAACCAAGTTGATAACTTAGATTTCCCGTCGAACTGATGCAAAGACTTAATCATGCTGAAAAAAGTCTCCTGCATTATATTTTCTGCTCTAGCCGGATCTCTGCAAATTTTAAAAGCAAAATTGTAAATAGTCTGCTCATATTTCTTTACAAGTTCTGTTAAAGCTCTTTTATCTCCGGCTTTAGCCTCTTCAATCAGTTTTTCTTCATCCATTAGATGTTCAATATTTTTTAAAGATTCATACAAAATTAAATAATTTTTAAGTTTGAAACCTGGAGCAAAATGTTAAAATTAAAAAGTCAAAAATATAAATATTTTATCTATAGTGAATTTTGACCTCTGGCTTTTGACTTTAAAATAAATATATTAATATCTTAATTATTAAAAGAGAGAATTTTCTCCGATAAATCTTTAACATATTTTGTTTTAGCATTTGACAATCCGGGTTTTCTTGATTCATATCAGGTGTATCTAATATTTTTCCAGAGTAGGTCTGCTTTTAAAAAAAGCAATAAACCTTTTATAAATTGTTTCTGCCGATGTACGCATAAAGCCGCTGCCTGATAATAGACCATAACAATGTGCAATAATAATTTTTTCTCGTAACCAGGCCGCATTTATTTATTAACAAAATTTTATAATTGTTCATCTGTACAGGAAAGATATATAATCCGTTTTCTATTTCTAAGTTATTCATTATTATTATAGATTAGATTTATAAAATTTATTTTGTTTGTCAAAATAAATTTTCTTACTAAACAATTCCAGATTTCTTTGACTATAATAATCATTTATAATTAAAAGGATTATTAAAGATGGAGCAGAGGGATAAATTTATCGAATCAGAAACCGGGCATGATAGTCATTTGGAAAAATTAAAATTTGAAGATTTGGATCTTCTATATGAAAATTTCCCAAGCGATAACTCTAAACATTTACTGAATGATTATTTTACTTCTTTAGGTTCATTTTTGAAATTCTTGTCCGACGATGTTAAATACTCAACAAGTTTGATAGATAATTTGTTAATGCATATAAAAAATAATAAAAGCTCTGATGGTACCGATATACTACTAGATGCGGTTGACAAAGAAAATAATACTATTAAAAATACATTACTTGCATTATCAGGTTTTTTTGAAAATAGTACTAAACCGGAACTTGAAAATTTGAAATTTAATGACTTGATGGATGATATTTTAATCAGACTGGCCGGATATACCGAATCAAAGAAAATAAGCATTTTTAAAAAATTTGAAGCGGATGTTAATGTAAAAATTAACCAAGAGCAGTTTTACCTGGCATGTTTTCATATAACAAAAAGCTGGTGTGAAAACATAGGTAAAAACGGGAAAATCTTTATAACTTCAAGAGAAAATAATAATAAGATAGAAATTGAATTTAAAGATAATATATCAGGTATCCCTGATGAAATTCTTAAATATATTTTTGAACCGTCAAATCCTTTAGAACATGATTGGGAATTTAGTTTGGTTTTGGCAAATAAAATTATCAATGATCATTTCGGCAAAATTTCTGTTAATAGAACAGCAGAATTAAATACTCTGATAATTACATTGCCAATAATTATTGAAAATGAATTTAACAACCTGATTAATGAAAGACTCATTTAGGACTCGTTAACCAATAGCTAACTTAAGATTAATATGAAATATGATTTAGTTACCATTCTCGGCTCAACCGCAGTAGGTAAAACAAACCTTGCGGCAAAACTGGCTTTTCGTTTCGATGGGGAAATAATTTCTGCTGATTCGCGACAGGTTTACAAGGGTATGAATATAGGTACGGGTAAAGATTACAACGATTATTTTGTAAACGGACATAAAGTAAATTATCATTTAATAGATATTGTTGAGCCTTATGAAGAATTCAATCTTTTTTTATTCAAAGAAAATTTTATAAAATCGTTTGATTATGTAAAAGAGAAAGGCAAGCTGCCTTTTTTAGTTGGAGGTTCGGGTTTATACTTGAGTTCTGTTTTGCAAAAATACAACCTGCAAAAAGCTGATTTTGAATCAAATGAATATAAATATTTAAAAAAGCTATCGCATGCTGATCTAAAAAATCAATTAAAAGAATTAAATTTTAATTTGCATAACACTACTGACCTCAATGAAAAAGAGAGAACCATTAAAGCTATTATTGTTGAAAAAACCAAGACTCTCGATTCTATTCCATCCCCGGAAATAAATTCATTAAACATCGGAATAAAATTATCAAGGGAGGAAATTAAAACAAGGATTACAAAAAGGCTGAATGAACGTTTAGACGCAGGTATGGTAGATGAAGTAAAAAAATTAATTGATTCGGGAATAAATTTCGAAAGGTTAAATTTCTTCGGACTGGAATATAAATATATTGGACTTTTTCTAAAGGGGGAATTTAACCATAATGATATGATACAGAAACTGAATAGTGCAATTCATAATTTTGCTAAAAGACAAATGACATGGTTCCGCAAAATGGAAAAAGAAGGAATTAAAATAAATTGGATTGACGGACCGGATTACGAAGGCGCTGTAAATATTATAAAAAATGAATTGCAGTTATGAGTAATTTACCGGAAGGTGTCCTAAAATATCTATCTAAATATTCCCTGCCAAAATGGAAACTTGAATTTAATGCGCCTCCCAATATTGAATCAGTAATTGTTGTTCCTGCTCTTTCGGAATATTATAATATTCAGATGCTTCTTGAATCACTATTGAAGAATGAAAATAAATATTTTTCTTCAACTCTAATAATATTTGTTGTTAACGATACAGCTCAATCAAGTGATGAAATAAAGGAAAACAACAGGGAGAGCATTGAATTAATCCGTAATATAATTAACCGTAAAATTGATTCCGGATTTACTAAAAAGATAATCTCTTCAGGTCTGCATTTCGGTCTGGTTGATGCTTCATCAAAGGGAAATGAATTCCCGCTGAAAGAGGCAGGTGCAGGATTGGCAAGGAAAATAGGAATGGATCTGGCTCTAGCCGCTTTTGATTATTCAACAAACCGGAAAAAAATCATCATCAGCCTTGATGCAGATTGTACTATCAAAAAAAATTATTTAACGACTATAATTGATAATTTTAACAACAAAAATCTCTCAGCTGCGGTTATTAATTTCGAACATAGAATTGTTGAACCTGAAACAACTGCCGCTATTATTTGCTATGAAATATTTCTAAGATATTATATTTTAGGATTAAAACTGGCTGATTCAACTTTCGCCTTTCATACAGTTGGTTCAACAATAGCTTTTGATATCGGAACTTATATTAGTACAGGAGGAATGAACAAGCGTAAAGCCGGAGAAGATTTCTATTTCCTCGAAAAGATTGCAAAAAGAAAAAAAATAGGAAAAATTAATTCTACTGCTGTTTATCCTTCGTCAAGAATTTCCTGGCGCGTCCCTTTTGGTACCGGACCGAGAATCAAAAGATTTATAAGTCAGGTTCAAAATGAATATCTAATATATAATCCTGATTCTTTTTTAATCTTAAAAAAATGGCTGAAAGAGTTCAACAGGGCGGTTGTTTTATCTTCACAGGAATATCTGCAGATTGCAGAGAGTATTCACCCGGATTTTTATCAGTTTCTTGTTATTAATAATTTTGAAAATGCATGGAACAAGATTTTGGACAATTCAAAATCTTTAATTCAATTAGAAAGGCAGAAATTATTTTGGTTTGATGGATTCCGTACTTTAAAACTCATAAATTATTTAAGAGATAACTGCTTCCCTTTGATAGATATGTTTGATGCTCTTGATTCAATTCTTTCGTATTTTAACTTTAGTCCTGGTTTTAAGAGAAGGCACGGGATAACTCCAAGAATAACTGAACAAGTTGAATACTTAAATATATTAAGAAAATTGACTTAAAAATGATAGTAAAAACAAAACCTGACGAGATACAAAACTATTTAACTGATGCCTCTAATTTCAAAGGTAATTGTGATGCTGTTTATTTTCCAATTAAAGCAGAAGAAATTTCGGAAATATTAATTGATGCTAACAAGAATAAAATACCCGTTACCGTGGCAGGAAACAGAACCGGCCTGGCAGGCGGAAGTGTTCCGCAGGACGGAATAGTAATATCAACAGAAAAACTTAATAAAATAATTGAGATAAATGGAAAAGGTCTTTATGCGGTTCTGGAACCGGGAGTTATTTTAGCAGATTTCCAGAATGTGCTTAGAGAAAAGAACCTTCTTTATCCTCCTGATCCTACAGAGAAAAATTGCTTCATAGGAGGAACAGTTGCGACAAACGCTTCGGGTGAAAAGACATTTAAGTATGGTCCGACAAGAAATTTTGTAATGGAACTGGAAATAATTTTAGCTGACGGAGAGAAATTAATCTTAACAAGAAATGATCTCAAAGCAAATAATTATTTTATGAAATTTAAATCACAATCGAATAATAGCTATGAGATTGAAATTCCTGACATTAAAATGCCTGACACAAAAAATGCATCCGGTTTTTATTGTAAAAAGGATATGGATGCCATAGATCTTTTTATTGGCTCGGAAGGGACACTTGGAGTAATTACTAAAATTAAGGTTAAGCTTGTTCCATATCCCGATGATATTCTTTCTTCTGTTATTTTCTTTAATGATGAAAAGAATTCTCTTTCATTTATAAAAAAGGCCAGAGAAATTTCATATTACTCAAGAGTAAAAAAAGATGTAAATTTAATAGATGCTCTTGCATTGGAATTTTTTGATGGAAATTCTTTAAACTTCTTAAAAGAAGATAATAACCGGATCCCTTCTGATGCAAAAGCCGCTGTCTGGTTTGAGCAGGAAATAAAATCAAATGAAGAATTACTGTTGGAAAAATGGATAAGTTTAATAAATGAGTTTAACGGAGATGAAGAAAATGCCTGGTTTGCTTTTTCCGATTCTGATAAAAAAAATATTATGCAGTTTAGACATTCTTTACCTGAGAAAGTCAATGAATATATTTCTAAAAATAATATGAGAAAGCTGGGAACAGATGTTGCCGTTCCGCATAATAAATTTGAAGAGCTCTACTATTATTCAAAGGATGAAGTAGAGAAAGAAAATCTCCGTTACGTAATATTTGGACATTTCGGAAATTCACATATGCATCTGAATATGCTTCCTAAAGATCAGAATGAATACGAAATAGGGAAATCAGTATATAAAAAAATCTGTACCAAAGCTATTGAACTAAAAGGGACAGTTTCAGCAGAACACGGTATAGGGAAAATCAAAACAAAATATCTCCTTGAAATGTATGGGGAAGAAAACATAAATAAAATGTTTAATTTAAAAAAGAGATTGGATCCTAATTTAATTTTAGGGAGAGGAAATATATTTAACAGCAATTTATTTTACTAGATCATTCTTTTCCACCTGGTAATTAATCCATTTATCATTGTTTAAGTTCTTTCAAAATTTTTCGGTTATTATATTCCCGTATATAAATTAATTTAATGGGGTTTTTAAATTAGGAGGAGTCAACATGAAGAAAAGTATTCTTTTACTATTTACTTTTTGCTCCATGGTACATGCACAAAGCCAAATTCAAATTCCTTATCAAAGGCATATACTTCCAAATGGTTTGAATATAATTTTACATGAAGATCATTCAACACCAACGGTTTCGGTTAACATATGGTACCATGTTGGTTCTGCATATGAGAAAGTCGGGCATACCGGTTTTGCACATTTATTTGAACATTTAATGTTTGAAGGGTCAGGACATGTTGCTGAAGGAGATTTCGATAAATTTCTTGAAACGGTCGGAGGTGAAAATAATGCCTCTACAAATCGTGACAGGACAAATTATTTCGAGAATGTCCCTTCAAATGCACTTGAATTGCCTCTCTATCTTGATTCCGATAGAATGGGATATTTACTCGATTCTATGAGTGCTGAAAAAGTTGACGGCCAGCGTGAAGTGGTGAAGAATGAAAGACGGCAAAGATATGAAAATGCTCCTTATGGTTTGGCATGGGAGAATATTTATAAAAATTTATATCCCGAAGGTCATCCATACAACTGGACTACGATAGGTTCTATGGCAGACTTGGATGCAGCATCATACAATGATGTTGTAAGTTTTTTCAAAACATATTATGTCCCTAATAATGCATCACTTGTTATAGCCGGTGATATTAATCCAAAAGAGACACTAAAACTTGTTGAAAAATGGTTTGGCAAGATACCTGCAGGTAAACCAGTACCGCCTCTAAATCCGGTATCGGCAAAATTAAATGAAGAAAAAATTGTCACTATTGAAGACAATGTTCAACTCCCGCGTTTATATATGGCCTGGATTACACCGCCATTCTTTGATCCCGGTGACGCTGAAATGGATATATTAAGTAGTATTTTTACTCAGGGTAAAAACTCTAGACTTTATAACAAACTTGTTTATGAAATGCAGATAGCACAGGATGTTACTGCCTTTCAGGCATCTGGTAAACTTTCCTCTGAATTTATAATAATTGCAACAGCTCGTGCCGGTCATAATTTAGATAAATTAAAAAATGTCATTCAGGATGAAATCAATAAAATTAAAAAAGATCCGCCAACACAAAGAGAATTAGAGCGTTCAGTTAATCAATATGAAGCTTCTTTCCTGGATGATCTTGAAAAGCCAAGCAGAAAAGCAGACTTACTTAATCTTTATTTTTATTATACCGGTAATCCGGATTATTCGAATGAGTCTCTTTCAAGATATAAAGCTCTAAGTCCTGATGATATTCAGGCAGCAGTATTGACTTATTTACAGAATAATAACTGGGTTGTTTTAAGCATTGTACCCAAGGGTAAAACTGACATGGCTGTTCAAACTAAAACGGAGGGGAAATAAAATGAAAAAAATATTTTTTTATATTGTTATGATTATGTTTCTTTTCAGCTCTATAATTCTATCGCAAAATCCTGATAGAAGCAAGCCTCCGAAACTACCCGATCCGAAACCTTTAAAGCTTCCACAAATTCAGAATTTTGAATTATCAAACAGGTTAAAAATAATCCTGGTAGAAAAACATGAAGTACCTCTTGTTCAATTAAATGTTGTTGTTAAAACAGGAACCATAAATGACCCTGAAGATAAAACAGGACTTGCCAATATAACACTTGATATGATGGATGAAGGTACAGCAGGAAAATCTTCCCTTGAACTTTCTGATGCAATTGATTTCCTCGGAGCAAAAATTTCGACTAAAGCAGGACAGTATTATTCTGAAGTCGACTTGCATACTCCCCTTTCAAAATTTGATGAAGCTTTGAAAATAATGGGTGACATTATTCTTCATCCTGATTTTCCTCAGAATGAACTGGATAGAAAAAAGAAGGAACGCTTAACTCTCATTACTCAATGGCACGATAATCCTTCTTCAATTGCTGGAATAGCTTTCAATAAATATTTGTACGGTGATCATCCCTACGGAAGAATCTATCTAGGAAATGAAAAAAGCATAAATAGTTTTTCAGCGGATGATTTGAAAAATTTCTATAATGAATATTTCAAATCAAATAATGTTTTTATTGTAGCCGTAGGAGATATTAAAAAAGATGAATTGAAGAGCAAACTTGAAAATGTTTTCGGTAAATGGCATAGCGGGAATGTAGAAGAGGTCTCCATTGCAGAACCGGAACAAGTTAAAAAAAGAATTGTTTACCTTATTGATAAACCCGGCTCGGCTCAATCAGTTATTTATATCGGTAGAATAGGAGCGAAAAGGTTAACACCTGATTACAATTCTATTATTGTAATGAATACGATACTTGGAGGATCATTCACTTCCAGGTTGAATGATAACTTACGTGAACAACATGGTTACACTTACGGCGCAAGATCAAGATTCAGTTTCGGCCCTATTCCCGGTAATTTTATTGCTTACTCATCTGTCCAGACTGAGGTAACTGATAAATCACTAGTTGAATTTTTTAAAGAGTTAAACAGGATTCGTGAACCAATTCCGGAAACCGAAGTAAACCGCGCTAAAAACCTGGTTGCGTTGAGTTATCCGTCAGATTTTCAATCCGTTTCCAATATCGCAAATCAACTTGAAAACATGATGGAATATAATATTCCTTCAGACTATTTTGATAACTATATAACACAAGTATTAAATGTAAAAGATAATGAAGTAAATACTGCGGCAGAAAAATATATTGTACCGAATAAAATGATTGTTGTAGTTGTTGGAGATAAGACAAAAATTGAAGAAGGCATTAAAGCTCTGAATCTTGGTGAAATAAAAAATTTATCTATTGAAGATGTGTTAGGAAAAGTCCCGGTTACTGAAGATTAATCATCAAACCTTTGAGGTTATTACGCCAATATTTTCTAATCTCGAAGGTTTGTATTTCTCAATTCTTTCTTTATGTTTTTATAATCAGGACAACATTGCTCAACAAGCTTCCAGAATTTGGGCGAGTGATTCATCTGTTTTGTATGACATAATTCATGGATAATCACATAGTCTATAATTTCTTTTTTAAATTGAAGCAGCTTAAAATTAAATGACAGGTTGCCGTTTGATGAGCAGCTTCCCCACCTGGTTTTTTGCCCTCTTATTTTCACAGATTTATATCTGAAACCGAATTGATCTGAAAAGAATTTGACTCTTTCTAAAAAATATTCTTTTGCAATTCTTCTTATATAGATTTGGAAAAGCTCTTCTTTTGTTACCTTGCTGTCAGCTGGACTTTCGACGGTTAAAATATTTTTGTTCAGTCTGATTTTATGTTTTGTTAAAAAGAAATTTAAATTCTGTTTAACTAATATTTTTTCACCAAATAAGTAAAATTCTTTTTTTTCCTGTATAACTAAATTCTTTTGATATTTTTTTATCCAGTCAACCTTATCATTTATGAATTTATTGCCATCTTTTATTGAATATCTTTTAGGGATAATTAATTCAAGCTGGTTCGATGATGTTATTCTTAACTGAAGATATTTTGCTTTCTTACTGAATCGGATTTGGTAGGTAAGTTCATCATCATTAATATAAAGCTTGGCATAGCTAATCTTGTTCCTGTTCATAAACTATTCTTTTCCTAAAATCTTTTCGTTCTATTCAATATTCTATTCGGAAACTTTTTGCTCACTAATATTTTTGATTATTTTGATAATTTCTCCGGAAATATATTTTCCAATTAAAATCATTTTAAAATTTTATAAGTTGTTTTATCTTTAGAATCCTGAAGTGTTATTCCTATTTCTTTCAGTTCGTCCCTGATTTTGTCGGCTAAAGTAAAATTCTTTTCTTTCTTTGCATCGGTTCTTATCTTAATAAAAAGTTCAATAAGTTCATTCTGCAATTCGCTGCCGTTTTGTTTTATAACTTTCGAAAAATCAAGTATGCCTAAAACTCCTTCTGCTGTCTGCTTCAGAAAATTTTTAACTTCAGCATAAAATTCAGTATTAATTTTTTCATTCTCAGAAATAGTCCTGTTTACTTCGCGAATGAAATCAAATATAACTGCACATGCCTGTGGAGAATTAAAATCGTCATCCATTGCTGATGCAAAATCACTTTTATTTTTCTCAAAATCAAATTCAGGAGTCACACCGTTGGTAACATTTGCTTTTATTTCTTCTTCTATTTTTTCAGTAAGATTATTTATTTTTTCCAAACCTTTTTCAGCAGAAGACAAAAGCTCATCACTAAAATTTAACGGGCCGGCATAATGAGTTTGTGCAAATGCTAATCTAATGGCTTCAGCAGAATACTTTTTTAAAATATCTCTTGCCGTAAAAAAATTACCAAGAGATTTTGACATTTTTTCATTATCAATATTTAAGAATCCAAAATGGATCCAGTAGTTTACAAATTTTTTCCTCGTGGCTCCTTCACTCTGAGCAATTTCATTTTCATGGTGCGGGAAAATTAAATCATGTCCGCCAGCGTGAATATCAAAAGTTTCACCTAAGTGTTTACAGCTCATTGCAGAGCATTCGATATGCCAGCCAGGCCTTCCTTCTCCCCATGGACTTTTCCAATATGGTTCTCCCTCTTTTGCTTTTTTCCACAATGCGAAATCGAGAGGATCCTTCTTTTCAACATTAACTTCAACTCTTGCTCCTGATTCAAGTTCATCGAGTTTTTTTCCGCTTAGCTTTCCGTACCCTTTAAATTTTCGGACATCATAAAAAACATTTCCGGCAGCTTCATAAGCAAGTCCGTTTGCTTTTAGTTCTTTAATCATACTGATTATGTCTTCAATATGTTCGGTTGCTTTCGGATTAATATCTGCTTTTTTGATTTTAAGCTTGTTTATATCCTCAAAAAATGCTTTTGTATATTTTTCTGCTACGGTTCGAGCTTCAATTTTTTCTTCATTTGATTTCTTGATGATCTTATCATCCACATCAGTTAAATTCATTACATATTTAACATCAAAACCTTTAAATTCAAGATATTTCCTGATGATATCCGACATAATAAAAGAACGTGCATTCCCGATATGGAAATAATCATATACCGTTGGTCCGCATACATACATTTTTATTTTATGCGGGGTAATGGGTTTAAATTCTTCTTTTTGTTTTGTAAATGTATTATAAATAGAAAGCATATTTTTATATTTTTTGTTTCCTAAAAATAGCCAAAATTATTGTTAATTATAATGACACAAAGAAAGGTTTATGATGGCGGGATTAATTATTTTCCTTCAGGCTTCTTTTGTTGTGCAACAACAACTAATACAAGCATTCTTTATTTAAACTTTTATTTTTTCAATCAACTCTTTCATATCATCAGGAAGCTCTGAGTCAAATCTCATTTTTTCTTTCGAGTGAGGATGAATAAATCCTAATATTTTCGCATGAAGAGCCTGCCGCTGCATTATTTCAAAAAGATTTGTAATCCGGCTTTTCATTTTAGGAAGTTCAGCACCATAGACAATTTGCCTTCCTCCATAAACAGGATCTCCAAAGACAGGATGATTAATTGAAGATAAATGGACTCTTATTTGATGTGTCCGCCCGGTTTCAAGATTTAATTTTACAAGTGATGCAAATTCAAATTCATGAAGGATCTTGAAATAAGTAACGGCATGTTTCCCTTCGGAATCACTCACCGTAAATTTTTTCCTGTCTTTCTTACTCCTTGTAATATTTCTGTCAATTTTCCCGTTCTTAATATCAAAATGCCCCCAGCATACAGCCCAGTATTCTCTCTCGATATTATGTTTTGAAAATTGGTAAGCAAGTTTAGAATGAGTATAGTCATCTTTAGCTACAACTAACAACCCGCTTGTATCTTTATCGAGCCTGTGAATAATTCCGGGTCTTCCTGGTAAATTTACATTACTCAAACTTTTGGTATGATAGAGAAGTGCATTTACTAGTGTGCCGGTATAATTAGCATAGGCCGGATGAGCAACCATTCCGGCAGGTTTGTTTACAACTAATAAAAACTCATCTTCATAAATGATGTTTAATGGAATATCTTCTGGTTCGGCATTTTCAGGATGAGGATCAACCGGATGTGTAGCTTCAATTACGTCATTCGGTTGAACCTGATAACTGGGTTTTACCTGTTTTCCATTTACCGTAACGAGGTTTGCTTCAATTAATTTTTGAATTTTTGAACGGGTTGCATTTTCAATACAGTTGGATAAAAATATATCCAGGCGTTCCTTCTTTTTACCTGAAGGAACTTCAATCCGGTAGGTTTTTTCCTTCACCAGGTTGGTCATTTTTATAGTTTTCTTTTTTTATACTATAATCTGATTCTGTCTTATTATTATCATCTTCACTTATTTCAATTTTATTATCGATTTCTCTAACAATTAAATTTTGTGGATTGGGTTTTTTATAAAAGAAAAGTAATATAATAACTCCTATTGTTACTGCCGAATCAGCTATATTAAAAATAGGCCATCTTTCAAAATGCCTTCCTAGTATATTAATATTAAAAAAATCAAAATCCAAGAAATCAACAACCCTCCCGTAGAATAGAGGTGCATAACCATAAAATATTCCATAAAACATTCTATCTATAAGATTTCCAACCGCACCACCCAGGATAAAAGCAATTGCAAGTCTTAATGATAATTTCTGATTTCTTATTACATAAAGATAGATTACTAAACCAATGCTTGCTACCAAAGAAAAGATCGATATCCATAGCTTATAATTTGCTCCCGGATCAAATCCAAAAGCCATTCCGGGATTCTCGATAAATGTAATCCTAAAAAAATTTCCAATAACAGGAATTTTCTGCCCGCTATACATTCCCTGATAATAAATGTGTAAAAAAGGGATGGAAAAACCTTTAACTAAAACTTTAGTTAGTTGATCAACAATTACAATAATGAAAGAGACAACCAGAATTCTCAAGCTAATCCTTATTTTCTACTAAATCGGGGAGTTGGCTTACCGGTTCACTTATAATATCATTAGCAGATCGTTTGTGGAAATTAAATAAAAGAAGAATAACACCAACTGTTACTGCCATATCGGCAAAATTGAAAATGTAATTTCCAAAGGTTCTATTAAACAAGAAAAAATTAAATACTCTAAAATCAAAGAAATCAACTACTTTACCGTAAAATAATGATGAATATCCATATATATATCCGTAGAATATTCTATCAACAAGATTGCCGAATGCGCCTCCGATAATTATTGCTAAGGAAAGCCTTAAGCTAAAGCTTCTTTCTCTTATAAAATAGAAATAAACCAAAAGTCCTATTGTTGCAGCTATAGTAAATATTGAAATAATGAACTTAAAGTGGGAACCAAAATCTATTCCGAATGCAATTCCCGGGTTTTCAACAAAAGTTATACTGAATAGATCACCGATTAACGGGATTCTTTGTCCAGGATACATTCCTTGATGATAAATATTTAAGAAAGGGATTGAGAACCCTTTAACCAAAAGTTTTGATAACTGATCGACAAAAAAAATACCGAGCGATACAAAAAGTAACTTCAATCTTTATCCTTCATTTTTCAATTCATCTTTTCTCTTGATGCTGCTTAATAGGTAAACACAACTGGCTATGAGGAACTGCTTCCAGCCTAGCTTTAGGAATAAGCGGGCATGTATCACACAGATGCTGTGGTTCTTCAATACATTCTATACAGATTCCATATGTACCGGCATCAATTCTTTTTAGAGCATCTTCCAGATAACCTAAAAATTTATTTTCCCTTTGTGCATAAAGAAATGTCTTTTCTCTTTCCATTGCATCTGTTCCTTGTTCAGCCATATGGAGTGAATAAGGAGAATTCTCATTAATATATTCACCTGTAGTGGGATCAAGCATTTGATCTTTTAAATTTTGAAGCTGGTCGATTATTTCATCTCGTTTTTCCATAATTATTTGTCTGAAATGATCTAAATCCTTTTGACTATATCCTTTTATCTTTTCCATAGCCTTCGCACGGATTTCTGCAGTATTTTCAGTTTGAACTGCAATAGGTTCAGCTTTTACTTCATCTTTCTTTTTTGTTCTTTTAGCCATAGTCCTTTTCTGTTTCTTGTTAGTGTCAGTAGATTTTTTAACTGCTTTCTTAACAGATTTAACTGTTTTAGCAGAAGAAATTTTCTTTACTGGAGATTTCTTTACCGGAGCAGTTTTCTTTACTGTAGCAGATTTTTTTGCCGGAGTAGACTTCTTTACCTGAGCCGATTTCTTAACTGCTTTAACCTTTGTTGTTTTTGCAGCAGTTTTTTTCTTTTTCCCGGAGGCAGCTCTGGAAGAAGATTTCTTTACCGTTTTTTTTGATGTTGCTGTTTTAGTAGTTCTTTTAGCCATTTTATTAACTCTCCTTTTGGGAATTAATCTTTCCTAATTGAATGGAGCATCCAAACTCCCCTATTTTCCAATTTTGTGTAACTCCACCATTATAGTTATTTTCTTTTTTCAATTCAACATGCAAAGACAAGTCTTCAGCTAATGTTTCATTAGAAATATATCCGCGAAAAGAATTAACTGCATCAATCAATTCTTTGCTGCCGGTAAATTTTATTTTGATTCTGTCAGTTACATCAAAGCCTGCATCTTTTCTCATATTCTGAATCCGGTTAACAAACTCCCTTGCCAAACCTTCAGCAATAAGTTCCTTTGTAAGTTCAGTATCGATTGCAACAGTAACGTCCTCTTCACTTTCAACAACCCACCCAGTTATTTCAGAACTAATAATCTCAACATCCTCTTTAGATATATTAATTTCCTCTTCATTAATATTAATTACAACCGGGCTGCCGGATTCAAGCTCACTAATTTCTTTTGATGAAAATGATTTTATAGTATTTGCTACCTGGTTAACTTTTTTTCCGAATTTAGGTCCGATTGATTTAAAATTAGGCTTGGCAGATTTACTAACAATTTCGGAATCATTATCAAGTACAATTAACTCTTTAATATTCACTTCATCGAGTATTACATCTTTCATCCGGGAAAGAGCATCCTGCTTCTCTTTTTTTACAACAACCATAATTTTTTTAAGCGGCTGCCGTACTTTTAAATTCGCTTTTGCTCTCATTGCTCTGGTTAAATATACAACCTTTTGAGCAATTTCCATCTTATCTTCAAGTTCTTTATCAATAAAACCCGGTTCAGGAAAAATGCTTAAATGTACAGATTCAAATTCTTCTTTATTAGTTACCGAATTCAAATTCTGATACAGATACTCCGAAATAAAAGGAGCAATAGAAGAAACCAATTTACTAATATTTATCAGGCATTCATACAAAGTCTGGTAAGCTGAAAGCTTTTGTTTGTTCATTTCAGATTTCCAGAAACGCCTTCGGCTTCTTCTTACATACCAATTAGACAGATGATCGATAGTAAAGCTGGCAACTGCTCTGGCAGCGCGTGTCATATCATATTCATCCATCCAGTTTTTATAGTCAACAATTAATGAATTCAGCTTCGAAATAATCCACCTGTCAATTTCCGGTCTTTCAGAATAATCAATAAGGTCTTCTTTGAATTTGAATTTATCGATATTTGAATATAAAGCAAAGAACGAATAAGTATTTAATAATGTTCCGAAAAATTTCCTTTGAACTTCTACCAGGCCATCTTCATCAAATAAAGTAGGGCGCCATGGAGGACTGGTTGTAATTAAATACCATCTTGTTGAATCAGCACCATACTTTTCAAAAAGCATAAAAGGATCAACTGTATTACCTTTGGATTTGGACATCTTTTGTCCGTTTTTATCCAATATTAATTCATTAACTACAATATTTTTATACGCAACACTGTCAAACAGCATTGTTGCAATTGCATGCAGAGTATAAAACCATCCGCGCGTCTGATCAATTCCTTCGCAGATAAAATCTGCAGGGAAAGCATGCTTTTCAAACCATTCTTTATTTTCAAAAGGATAATGATATTGTGCAAAAGGCATAGCACCTGAATCGAACCAGACATCAATTAATTCAGGAGTTCTTCTGTAAATTTTACCATTTTTTTCAAAAAGGATTTGATCAACATATGGCTTATGAAGATCAAGCTGCTTAAATTCTTTTACAGGAACTCTTTTTCCGTTTTCTTCAATAAATCCTTCTTTAAGTTCCTCTACACTTCCAATTGCAAATATATCTCCTTCATCGCTTACCCAGATTGGAAGCGGAGTAGCCCAGAATCTATCCCGTGATAATGCCCAGTCTTTATTCTCTTCAAGCCAGTTGCCAAACCTTCCTGCACCGACTTCCGGCGGCTGCCAGTTTATCGTCTTATTCAGTGCAACCATTTTATCAGCAATAGAAGTTGTTTTTATAAACCACGATTCTCTTGCGTAATAGATTACCGGTACATCTTCATGCCGCCAGCTGAAAGGATATGAGTGAACAATAGTTTCTTTTTTGTAAAGCTTATCTTCCTGTTTTAATTTATAAATGATATCCCTATCTGCATCTTTTACAAATTGACCAGCAAAATCAGTAACATCATCGGTGAAAAGTCCGGACCTGGTAACGGGCTGCAGCATCGGAAGATTATATTTTTTAGACAGTTCATAGTCATCCTGTCCGAAAGCAGGCGCTATGTGTACAATGCCCGAACCATCCTCGGTGCTTACAAAATTTCCTATAGTAACATAAAACGCTTTTTTATCAACATGTAAGTAGGTAAACAACTGTTCGTATTCAGTACCTTCTAAATCCTTCCCTTTCACTTCTTTAAGGATTTCATATTCACCTTCAATAACAGATAATCTGTCTTTTGCTAGAATCAGTTTTCTATCATTTATCTTTATTTTTACATAATCAATATCGCTTCCAACAGCAAGAGCAACATTTGAGATAAGTGTCCATGGAGTTGTTGTCCAAACAAGGAAGCTGTAATCCGAATTCTTTATTTTGAAGTAAACATAAACCGAAGGATCTTTTGTTTCACGGTAACCTAAAGCTAATTCATGTGATGAGAGAACAGTCTCGGATTTCGGATCCTGGGGAACAATTTTATAATCTTTATAAATTAATCCTTTATCAAAAAGAGTTTTTAAAGCCCACCATACCGATTCAATATAATTATTAGTTAAAGTTACATAAGCAGAATCGAGATTAACCCAGTACCCCATCCTGGTTGTCATTTTTTCCCATAGCTCAAGGTAAACAAACACAGATTCACGGCATGCCTGGTTATACTTTTCTACACCATAATCAACAACTTCACTTTTGTGTTTAATCCCCAATTTCTTTTCAACTTCAATTTCAACGGGCAGACCATGAGTATCCCAGCCTGCTTTTCTTTCAACCCTGTAACCGCAAAGTGTTTTATAACGGCAAACCAGATCCTTTAAAGTACGCGACATTACATGATGAATTCCCGGCTTACCATTTGCGGTAGGCGGACCTTCATAAAAAGTAAATAATTTTGATTCCGGCCTCGAACTTATACTTTTTTCAAAAATTTTATTTTCCTGCCAGAACTTTAAAATTCTTTCTTCTATTTGAGGATAATTTATTTCTTCTTGTTTAAACATAACTCGTAAGTGTTACACAATATTTGGAATAATGGAATATGGAGTATCAGAATTCTCCTTGCCGCTCGTATTTCTTTATTAACTCTCTTTCAGTTTGAATAAATTCTTTCAATTCTTTTTCAATTTGATCTTTTTTCTGTATAATATTTTTAGATTGTAAGTCTGCATCATTAATAATTTTTTGTGCATTAATTTTTGCTTCTTTAATTTCAAGCTCAGCCTCTTTCTTTGAATCCTTAACCGCTTCTTCATATATCCTGAGCTTTTCTTTAATCACAACAAAATCCTTCTGCATAGAAAAAACTTCGACAACAGACATTCCAAAAAAGGCAGTTGAGCCAAGAACGATATTTCTTAAACTATAAAGAATCAAATTCTCTGTAAGTAATTCATTTGCTCCAAAATATTCACGGAAAAAAGAAATAACAAAAACACCGATAATTGTGGCGCCAATTATAGTTGCAAAAATTACTTTACCACCATAATGCCACCCGAGAGTTTTATCAATATACCATCCGCATGCAAAACACAAAACAGAAAGGACAAACCAAACTGCAAAATTGTTATTCCCGAAATTGAATAAACTTGTATTCAAAAAATTCGAGGAGAACATCAACACACCTAAAAGTGTTGGTGTCAGATAATTAAACAGGGTCTTTTTCACATTCATAACCTATTTATAACTTCTTTCATAATTAAAGTCATTTTGGGTTCGGCTCCCATAGCTGTAGTAATTATTTCATCTACATTTACAGGTTTTAGAGAATCAGGAAAACATTCATCTGTTATAATGCTTATTCCCAGTACTTTCATTCCCATGTGATTAGCTACTATATTTTCAGGAATAGTAGACATTCCTACAACATCTGCCCCTGTAGCTCTCAGAAACCTGTATTCAGCTTTCGTTTCTAAATTTGGTCCGGGGACGGCTATATAAACACCTTTTTGAACTTTAACTTTATTTTCTAATGCAGCATTTTCAGCAATTTTTATTAGATCGTTACTATACGGTTCACTCATATCGGGAAAACGTGGTCCGAGCTCATCTTCATTCTTTCCAATCAAAGGATTGTCCCCGAGAAGGTTTATATGATCTGTCATGATCATTATATCACCTCTCCTGAATTGAGGATTCATCCCGCCGCATGCGTTAGAAACAAGCAAAGTTTTAACACCCAGAAACTTCATTACTCTTACAGGATATGTAATCTGCTGCATTGAATATCCTTCGTAATAGTGGAATCTTCCCTGCATTGCAACTACTTTTTTATTTCCTATAGTACCGAAAATCAATTTCCCGTTATGTGATTCAACCGTGGATAATGAAAAATGCGGAAGTTCTCCATAATCAAACTGATGTTCAATATTTATCTCTTTAACCAAACCACCTAATCCTGTGCCTAAAATAATACCAACCGGACAATCACCCGTTACTTTTTTTCTGATAACATCCACGGTTTCTTTAATTTTAGGAATCAGATCACTCATTGTAAATTTTCCACAATTTTATCAATATCTATATTCAATTTATTTGGATTTTCAATCTCTTTGGCCGAAACTATTTCTTCACCTGCATCTGCAACTCTCATGTCAAGAAGACGTGCTTGTGAATTAATGATTGCTTTCAACTTTGCTATAATCAGATCCTTTTCTTCTCTTAAATTAATCACAGAATTCCTAATCTCTTCTGCATAATTTTTTGCTTTTTCGACAATTTGTGAAGCTTTAATTTCTGCTTCTTTAATCATTAAACTTGTCTGTTTTTTTGTAGATTCTATTGCTTTGGTTGAAGATTCCTGTGCTTTAAGAAGAGTATCCTGTAGACTTTTTTCAATTCTGGCAAATTCCGATAATCTTAAATTAGCATCATCAAGCTGTCTTTTAATCGATTCATTTTCCTGCTGCAGCTCTTCAAAATCATCGGCAAGCTTTTCCAAAAAAGCTTCTACCTCTTCTTTATCATAGCCCCTGAAACTATTATTAAATTCCTGTTTCTTTATACTTAATGGTGAAATCATTTATTCATCCCATGTTTTTGAATAATCTCTTTCTCCAAATATAGCCGTACCGATCCGGAGCATAGTAGCTCCCTCTTCAATTGCAATTTCAAAATCGTTTGTCATTCCCATAGATAATTCCGTCAAATCATTTTCTCCATTATTTAATTCACTTTTTATCTGATTTAAATAACTGAAGCTATTCCTAATAATATCTTTATCATCAGAATAAGGAGCTATTGTCATTAATCCAACAGGTTTAACATTGGGAAGTTCTCTGCAATATTTAAGCAAATCATTTAATTCGCTTTCGTCTGTTATCCCTGATTTTGATTCTTCACCGGAAGTATTAACTTCCAAAAGAATTTTCTGAATTTTATTTATTTTACCGGCGCGTTTATTAATTTCTGAGGCCAAAAGCAAAGAATCAACCGAATGAATAAATTCTGAAGTTTGAACAGCAAACCTTACTTTATTTCTCTGTAAAACTCCTATAAAATGCCAGATAATTTTATTATTTATAGTACTAAGTTCTTCATACTTTGAAACCAACTCCTGCGCTTTATTTTCACCAAAATCACCAACACCTTCATTAAAAGCAGAAATTATATCATCTTTCCCAAAATTTTTTGAAACTGCAATAAGTCTAATCTCATCAGGATCCCGTTTCGATTCGACAGCTTTTTTTTCTATTAACTCCCTTATTTTTTTTATATTACCGGCTATCATAATTAAATTAAGATTGTGAATCTATTGCTTTTAATATCAAAAATCAACGCTAATTAGAACAACTATAGAAGAATCACCTGATTTTTTCAATATAATTTAACTTATGTAAATAGTGATTTATTTTTAGTTTATCAAGGAATTATAATAAAATTATTCAATTGTTCTTTGCCTGGTGATCACATTATTTTAATGCTTTTTTGTAATGGAATAAACTGCATAAAGCTAGTTAAACAATACATCAATATTAAAGAGTTTTTAATGAAAACTATTTCTATTTGCTTTGAATTCTTCATAGCATCCTATAAGTTTGAATATATTTTTTAATTAGTTATTCATATTCACACACAAAAAAGAAGATATTATGAGCCTCAAAATTCTAGAAGAAATAAAAGAGAGAGCCTCTCAAAAGAAGAAAACAATAATTTTACCTGAATCTTCCGATGAAAGGGTCTTAAAAGCAGCCGAAATATTAACTAAAGAACATATTGTCTCGGTTATAACTATTGGAAATGAAAAAGAAATTAAAGCCAAAGCTTCCGAAGCAAAAGTAGATTTGTCCGGAATTAAAATTATAGATCAATTCCAGTCTGAAAATTTAGATAATTTTGCCAACATATTTTATGAATTAAGAAAAAACAAAGGTATTTCTATTCAGCAGGCAAAGGAAACTGTACAAAGGGATCTGTTTTTTGCAGCAATGATGATAAGAGAAGGTCTGGCTGATGGTGCTGTTGGCGGATCACTCGCAGCAACAGCCGATGTATTAAGAGCAGGTATTATGTGCATAGGATTAAAAAAAGGGATTTCGATTGTTTCAAGCTTTTTCTTAATGATTAAACCAGAAAAAACCTACACTTTTGCAGATTGCGGTGTTGTAGTTGATCCCGATGCCCAGCAGCTGGCAGACATTACAATTTCTTCTTCAGATAACCATAAAAAGTTAACTGGTGAAGAGCCCTATATTGCAATGCTTTCCTTCTCCACTAAAGGAAGTGCAAAACATGAAAAGATCGATAAAGTATTGGAGGCTATGTCCTACGTTAAAGCCAAAAGGCCTGACCTTCATATAGACGGAGAACTTCAATTTGATGCTGCTGTTATTGATTCCATTGCAGAAAGAAAAGCGCCAGGAAGCGAGGTCGCAGGAAAAGCAAATGTTTTGATCTTCCCTGATTTAAATGCTGGAAATATTGGCTACAAACTGGCCCAGCGATGGGGAAAAGCCGAAGCTATCGGACCACTTGTCCAGGGATTAAATAAACCATTTTCAGATTTAAGCCGTGGATGCAGTGTTAATGATATCGTTATCAATGCTTCTATAGCTGTATTGATGGGCTGAAATAAAGACCTAAAATCAAAGTTCGTTAATCCTTGTTCTGAGATCAAAAAGTTGAATTAAACTAGATAAGATTTTATTTATGAACAAGGAACAACGATTTTTAATTTTTGAAGCTATTGTAATCTTGTACGCAGCATTTTTCATAATAAAAATAAATTTTTATTATTTTATAGTTGAGTTTTTAACTTAATTATAGAATATGAAATTTATCCTTTTAATTCTATTATCAACCGCTTTCATTTTCCCCCAGGAAAAGATTGAAACCAAAAACAATCTAAAAAAATATTTTGATGATTATAATGTGAAGGGTTCATTTCTTTTATACAATTTAAAGGAAGATTCATATACAGGTTATAATATCGAAAGATGCAGGGAAAGATTTCTGCCTGCTTCAACATTTAAAATTTTTAATTCTCTTGTAGGGATTGAAACAGGAGTAATATCCGATTCGAATTTTATTTTTTATTGGGACAGTACAATGTACCAGTTTAATAACTGGAACCAGGATTTAGTTTTAAGAACCGCTTTTCAATATTCCTGCGTTCCTTGTTATCAATCCTTAGCAAGAAAAATTGGGATGGAAAAGATGAAATTTTATGTTGAAAGAGAACATTACGGTAATGAGGTTTTAACCGGGCCAATCGATTATTTCTGGCTGAATGCAACATTAAAGATTTCCCAATTTGAGCAGATAGAATTTCTAAAAAGACTTTACAACGAAGAACTTGGATTCTCCCATAAAGCAATGCAGTTAGTAAAATATATTATGCTTGTTGAAAATAAACCGGATTATAAATTAAGAGCAAAAACCGGGTGGGGAATTGAGAAAGAGGGCTTAAATATAGGCCGGTATGTTGGATACTTAGAAAAAAATAACAATGTCTATTTCTTTGCCACAAATATTGAATCCGATAATCCGAGTGAAAATTTTGGGAATGCTCGAATTGAAATTACAAAATCAATTTTAAGAAATCTGGAGCTTCTATAATTAATTTTCATTGATTAAAATCTTGCCCGTAAATTTTTCAACTCTATAATCCTTAATCGAAAAGATTAAAAATGGCAGAGCAAATATAAAACTTGATATATCATTATGTATATAGATTAAATTAATTACTGAAGGGATAATTAGAAGAATACCAACAGCAAAAAATATTTCCTGAAGATCCGAAACCATCCAACCGATATAAACAGCTATTCCTAAATATATGATTATCACCCACCATGGGACTTTAAAAAAAGAATTCAAAGGTCCATTGATAAAAAACAATATCGGATTCCAAACAATAAAAGGTATAATAGTTATTAAAAAAACTGCAAGCAATATTTCAAGAAAGAGCGAGAGTTCTTTCAGATTGTTTCTAAAAAAGTAGAACATATAAAAAATAAGTACAGCTATGACTTCAATACTTACCGCGAAGAATAACCCGAAAACTACCGCAAACAAAATAAAATTTTTATCGACTTTATGCGGATTTAGATATTTCTCAGATAATAAAATAAGAATTATTAAAATTACTGCATTTAAAAAATATATTGGTGCTTCAAAAAGTCCGTAAAAAGTTAAAGGGCTTACTAATAGAAAAAATAATTTAATTATCTTTTCTCTGACCGTAATAGAGTTTAATACTAAAAATAATGCTAGAATAACCCAGATTAAAATTTCTAAAAGCAAAATATATCCCATTAAATAAAATGGTGAAGATATGAGATAGAAAGAAGGATAAGCCGGGAAAGTATTTTTCAACAAATATGGGAATGAACCATTGAAAAAATTATTCAGCCAATTTTTTATTGCTAATAGTCCAAACGAACCCTCATCTTTATTCGTAAAAAATATATAATAAAGCAGGAGTAAAAAAAAGAATAAAATTGTGTATATAAAATATTTATTGTTGACGGTCTGCCTGGGAATAATTTTTATCTTATCAAATGAGAATATTACAAACAGAAATAGAATTGCATATACTAAGGCTAAAAGGATGGGGTTATTAAAATAAATCAGGGAATATTTATAAACAAAAATTAAACTTACCGCCCCGATTATAGAAGATGAAAATAAATTTATATAATGTTTTTTAGTAAACATGATCAGCTTTAAGTCAAAAGTCAAAAATACTATTAATTAGTATAATAGCTAACATAAATAGATAAATCGGATATGTCGATAATTCCCCTGGTTGCCTGTCTGTTTGAGATTTATAACCTAAAATAGTTTATTTCTTCAATTCTTCTTTAATTAAAAGTTTTGCGCCGATGATGTTACTATACTCAATATTTAAAAGTGTCCCAATCATTTTTACCAAATGTTCTTCGTACCTGTTAAGATTATCATCGGTATAAATTAAACGCCATATGTTTTTCAGGAGTTCAAACTTTTCGTTATTGGTAAAATTATTATTTATTATAGTTGTGTATTCATAAAGACTTTCATTTTCATCGAATTCTTTTTCCGATAATTCTATTAATTCATTCACATAATCTTCTTCAACATTAAAGGTATTTTTCATTATTGAAATAATCTTTCTTCTTTCTTCATCTGTAAAGTTGCTGTCGGCTTTACCTATTTCTACTAATAATGCACAAGCTGCGATTTGAATTTTCTTTTCGTTGTTAGGTTTAACCGTTGAACTATTACTTTCCTGTCTATTTTGAGAACCGTTGAGTATTTTTTTTAGAAATCTATTCATTATATATCCGTATTAACTTATAATATTCTATGTAAATATAGACAAACATTGACTTCAGTTTATTGCACTAAATCAAAAATTGCTTTATAAAATTTACAAATTATCCTCTTCAACAACTTCTTCTTCAGGTTTGGAAGGTCTTTCATATAATTCAGCCAGTTGTCTGTATTTTTCGGCAAGGTCATATGGAACCTGATCCCATGTAAACCTCCATGTCCAATTTCCACCTAGCTTACCGGGGTAGTTCATTCTGGCTCCACCTCCTAAATCTAACATATCCTGCATAGGAATCACGGCTAAATCAGCAACTGACGAGTATGCCAACCTGATTAATTCAAAAGTTAGATCATCACCAAAATAATTCAAATATTTTTGGGCGTGCTTAAAGATATCGTTATCTTTATTTTTTTCTTTATCAAAATATCCTTTTGTAGTATCGTTATCGTGTGAACCTGTATAAACGACACAATTGGGAGTATATTTATGCGGCAGGAATCTTCTTTCCATTCCGGTTCCAAAAGCAAATTGAAGTATTTTCATCCCGGGAAAATCAAACTTATCTCTTAATTCTCTAACAGCTTTCGTTATCACCCCAAGATCTTCGGCTATAATAGGAAGTTCACCAAGATGTTTATTTATGGTATTAAAAAATTTTTCTCCGGGAGCTTTAACCCACCTCCCTTTTTCAGCAGTAGGAGCATCACCCGGGATTTCCCAAAACTTATCGAAACCCCTAAAATGATCAACTCTGATTATATCAACCAAACGAAGCTGATGAGCAAGTCTCTTTCTCCACCATAGAAAATCATCTTTCTCCATTTCCTCCCATTTAAAAAGTGGGTTTCCCCATAACTGACCGGTAGCACTAAAATAATCAGGCGGAACACCTGCAACAGTTTTCAGGTTTCCTTCTTTATCAACAGAAAATAATTTTTTATCGGCCCAGACGTCTGCGCTATCATATGCCACAAAGATTGGAATATCCCCTATAATTTTTATTCCTTTACTGTTTGCATAATTTTTTAACTCCAGCCATTGTTTAAAGAACAGGAATTGAATAAACTTATGATATTCAATGCCGTCGGATAATTTAACTCTCCATTTTTTTAAATCGTTTACTTTTCGTAATACCAATTCTTTATCCCATTCTGTCCAGAGAGCACCTTCATGAAAATCTTTCGCAGCCATAAAGAATGAATAATCTTCAAGCCAGTCTTTATTACCATTACAAAATTTTTCTAACTGATGTTTTAATACACCCGAACTTTTTTTGTAGTTATCAAAAGCAATACCCAGAAGTTCATGCTTGTAATAAATAATCCCGCCATAATCTATGAATGAAGGATTAAAATTTGGCACATGCTCCAGATCTTTTTCCGATAACAATCCTTCATCTCTAAGTTTCTCAGGACTGATCAATAAAGGATTGCCGGCAAAAGCAGAGAAGCACTGGTAAGGTGAATCACCAAAGCCCGTAGGTCCAAGTGGAAATATCTGCCATACCCTTTGACCCGCCGCCTCTAGGAAATTAGTAAAATTATAAGCTTCGACACCCAAATCTCCAATACCAAACCTGCCGGGTAAAGATGTGGGGTGAAGCAGAATTCCTGCAGAACGTTCAAATCTCATATGTTATTTTCTTCTTTAAAATTTTTGTAAAAATAAGAAAGGATTAGCAAAGATAAAAATGCGGTTTATTCTGAATTTAAAAAAATAACGCGGTACTATTTGTCAATAGTACCGCATAAAAATAAATTTAAATTGTTAATTATAAAGCGTATTTTGCTCCTGCACGAATCTGAATATTATTAGCATCGCTTGTAATTAAATTAAACAAAGCTGAAAAGTCTAAATCAACCTTAGGGCTGACCGGCATTTCATAACCGGCTCCAATAGCAAAAGAGAATTCCGCTGAACTTGAGCTTGTTGAACCGCCTCCTACTGTATATCCGAGATAAGAGAATGTTGGTATTTCAACACTTGAAGAAAAAATTGCAAGTCCCAACTGGCTTATGCCATAAAATCCGACTCCTGGTGTAAAGAAATACTTTGCTCCAACTACTATCGGAATAGTATGAAAACTTAAATTAGCAGATTTGGTACCATAAGAGATGTAACCAACTTGGCCTATACCAACTAACTGAGGCATAAAAGCATACTCAAAGCTACCTAAACCTCCAAATCCCACATTTGCACCATCACTTAAACCCCCGATTGGGATAGACACAACAAAATCAGCACCTACAGCCATGTTTTTGGTTTGAGCATTTGATGTAAATGCAATACCTGCAACCAGAAGAATTATAACGAATATTTTTTTCATAAGAATTCCCTTCTTTTGTTTATAAGGCATTATTTAATTTTACGGGTGCAACATAATTATTAATTTTCTAACTTTCAATAAGCTAAGTTGAACAAAATAAATAAAGTAGAAGAATATTCTTTATGGACCAATCAATTGTATATCCTCTATTTATTAATGTGCATTAATATAGGACATATTATCTAAATGGAATAATTGTTTTTATGTTATATAACTAATTGAAATTATTAATTAATATACAGTGACGTTATGGTATCTCATATCTTATGCCAGTAGTAAGTGCAAAGTAAAAGACGGAAGTGCCTGTTGCAAAAACGGGACCCAATTGGACATCAGCAGGTATATAGATATTAGGAGCTACCAAGAAATTAATTCCGCCTCCAAATCTAACCGCTAAAGAAGGTCCCCCATGATAAAACCATAGACTAAGACCTGCGTCTATATACGGCTTCATATCTGTTTTATTGATATTAATAAAATATTTAAAATAATTTGCCCATTCAACCGGAGTCCCTGATTGTGAATTTATATTTATTCCTGTTCCCACAGCCATTCTATTATTTTCAGGTTCCAAATAGTATTCTCCCATAGGTCCAATTTGAAAACCTGGTGAAGTTTCAACACCTCCGGCAACTGAAAGACCTAGCCCGCCACCAACTACAAACCTGTTTTGGGAATATGCAGCAACTGAAAAGAAACTAATAGCGAATAAGAGAAGAAATATTTTATTCATGATATTAAACTTAATGTTTTAATTATACTATAGTATTAAAAAATGAACAATTAAAATATATAAAGGTGAATTAAAACTAAAACTCCCAGAACAAAGAAGTAAAATTAATTCTTAATATTCTATTCAATATTTTCTACTATTCATAACAATATTTTTTTTGCTGATTCATGTCTTCAAAAAAAAAGCCTTTTCATTTCTGAAAGGCTTTAATTCAAGTTAAATATAAAATTTTAAAGATTTATGGTAATTCATACCTAATGCCCGTTGTAATAGCAAAATAAAAGATTGTATTGCTTGTACTTGAAGAACTAGAAGGGTAACCATAGTAGTTATAACTGACTCCAGGTGTACTATAGAAAACCGGACCCAGTTGTAAATCAGCAGGGATATATAGATTGGGCGCAACCTTAAAGCTGGCACCACCGCCAAAACGAATTCCAAAATAGGGTCCGCCAGTAACAAACCAAAGGTTTATGCCTGCATCTGCATAAGGTTTAATATTGGAATTACCTGGAATTTCAAAATAATATTTAAAGTAATCAGCCCATTCTATAGGAGTACCTGCCTGAGTATTAATATTTAATTCTGTTCCTACACCCATATTTTTATTAAAAAGCAATTCGGCCATTGGACCTAACTGCAATCCAGCGGCAGAACCACCTCCTGCACTCGCGATAGATAGACCAAATCTTCCACCGACAACCCATTTAAGAGACGATTGAGCATAGGATAAGCATGTTATGCTGGAAAGAAAGAAAAACACGAAAAATAATTTTTTCATATGGACCTCCTGCATAATATATTTGGTAATTAATTATTTTTGATAATAAAGGTAATTAAAATTATGCATTATTTCTTATAACTAAAAATAATGAACTTAGCCAAATACATTTTTTACATTTTTTCATTTAAGTTAAAGAAATAAGAGTAGTAACATTAACAAGGCATAAAATTTGACGAAATTATTTTTTTTAATTGCTGTAAATAATAGAAGAATTGTTTTTCTAAATCAAAAAATTTTCCATAAGTTTGCTTTTCATAATCCGGGATAGAATTGAAATTAGTCAGAAAATTGTATGATTGGGTACTAAGCTGGGCAGAAAGTCCATATGGTGGAGTTGCATTGTTTATACTTGCCTTTGCAGAATCGTCCTTTTTTCCAATTCCGCCTGATGCTCTATTAATTGCCTTAGTTTTAGGAGCTACAGCCAAAGCATTTAAATATGCGTTAACATGTACGATTGCCTCAATTACAGGTGCATTATTGGGCTATGCAATCGGGCATTTTGCATGGTGGACTCCATCAGGTGAATTTACCTCTATTGCTAATTTTTTCTTTGCTCATGTTCCCGGTTTTACTCATGAATTGTTTTACAGGGTACAGAATCTTTATGACAAATGGAACTTCTGGATAATATTTACAGCCGGATTTACACCATTGCCCTATAAGGTTTTTACTATATCTGCTGGTGCCTTTAAGATAAATTTACCCATGTTCTTTATTGCTTCGGTTGTAAGCAGGGGTGCAAGATTTTTCCTTGTTTCCGCTTTAATCTGGAAATTCGGTCCAAGTATAAAAACATTTATTGATAAATACTTTAATATACTTGCTTTTACTTTTACTGTTCTGTTAATAGGCGGGTTTATTGTAATAAAATATTTGATTTAGATCATTCATTAGATTCGTTAAATCTTTTCTCCGCAGTCTCTTTAATTTGATCTGTAATTTCGGGAAATCTCTTTAAACAATAATCAAAAACTTCTTTATCAAGGATGTAAAGATCACTATATGTAATGGCACGAATGCTTGCAGTTCTGTTAATATTTTTGAATAAGACAATTTCACCGAAAAAATCCCCACCACTTAAAGTACTCCTCAATTTTTTATCATCACCTGAAATTACTTCAAGCTTGCCCTGTATGACAAAAAACATTTCATTACCTTTATCACCTTCCCTAAAGATATATTCACCCGGAGTATATACCATTGGCCTGAGGTGAAGAGACATCTCACGCAGAAACCTGTCATCAATTCCTTTAAAGAGAGGAATTTTATTAAGTATATCTCTTTTAAGAAATAAAGATGCTTCGTTCTGCAACCCTACAGGAAGCTGGGAAATAAATGCTGATTCATCATACCCTAATCTTTTTTTCCAAATATATACATAATAATCACGGATTTTTTTCTGTAAACCTAATGGAATATTCCGGAAGTTAGAGAATGCTTTTAAACTTTCAATATTTTTAAAGTATTGTGCTTTTGCAGGATCTCTTTTGGAAAGAATATTTGCAACATTCCCAATTAAGTAACCGTAAACTCCGACTCCGAACAACATAACAAATATGGAGTAAATATGTTGAGAATTATTTAAAGGAGTAATATCTCCATATCCAACCGTAGTGAAAGTTTGAACACACCAGTAAAGTGAATTAATATATTTTGTAGTATCTTCCGTTCCGGTTGGAAAAGTATATAAAACTACCCATCCGCATGAAAGCCAGTGAATAAGGATTAAAAGCCAGAAGATAAAGAAACCAAGATTAAGATAATCGCTAAACCTTAAAACATGTCTTCGTAATTCGTGCATATACTGAGCAACTCTTGCAAGTTTAACTATTCTTAAAAGTTGAAGCAAAGGTATCCATGCAATTACAGAAAACGGGAAGGCAGAAATAAGATCTATAAAAGTCCAAAAATATGAATACCCGGATATTTCCTCTTTTTCAAAGAAGGATGATTTTGTTTTTAGATTTAAACCTACAAAAATATTATAAAATAAATCCAGGAAGAATGTTATCGTAATTATCCAATCAAGGGAAACAAATAATGTACTTTCATCCAGGTTCAGAACAATTCTCAGAGGAACATAGATCGTAGACAAAACTGCGCAAGAAGTAATTATTGAACGCCAGATGTAAGAGAAGAGATTGTCTTTGGAAAACATTTTTTAATATCTATTAAAAAATTGGATAAGATAAAATACTAAATAAAAATATTATTATTAAAGTAGTTTTTAGAATTGATTTATTTTTTTTGAATAACAAAATAGATCTTTAAAAGAAATCAAGAACAAGAATTACTCAATGTGCCTATCATTATGAGTTAAGCATTAATTATTACCATAATAAAAGGCACATTAAAACACCTACTCGACAAATAACGAATTAAAATAAACTACAGCACCTATATGAGCAGTTAATAAATCGGTTTTGGATTTTGATGTATTATAGACAACATTGCCGTTGTTAATTGATACAGAACCTTCTTTTAAATATTCTGCTTCAGATCCGTATAAATACCTGGCTTTTAGATCAATAAAAACCGAGCCTACTTTATCCACGGGATTTTCAGAAGAATAAACCTGAATTAGAAATCCACCACCGGCACCATAGCTCCAGGCAAAATCATCAAAGTTTGTAGAACTTGCTACTTCTTCAGTCCCCCGGCTTTTAATAGATGTTTCCGTAAAGATATATGAACCTCCAAACAACGCTTCAGCGTAAGGTCTCACAACTCCTGTCGGGAAAGCTAATTGAAAAAGCACATGAAAATTCACTATATTATTTGTTCTGTTGACATCCACAAAGACATCCGGAATAGTTAGGCTGAATGGTTCTGTTCTTGATTCACTACCGTAATTTATATAACCTAAATTTAAACCAATTGAAAAGGGATTTTGAACAGTAGGTGTAAGGAGCAAAAATTCACCGCTTATCCCAAATCCTGTACGTTTAACATTGTCCTTAAATTCACCCATAGGAAAACCAAGAGTGAAGTTTAAACCGGCTTCCTGGGCAAAACATTTATCTAGATGATTTAAGGAAAGAAAAGGAGATAAACCAAGGACAAAAAAAAGCATCAGAATAGACTTTTTCATCATTTACCTTTGTTTGATTATTTAAGACTTATTAATTTATTTATACTTAATTTTCGGTTTGAGAATAGTAAAAATATATCCCTTATCTCAGTAAATGAAATAATTTTGTATGAACGGTAATTTATCTCTATGAAAGAATTATTTATTCGTTAAATTGATTCCTGTATGTTTAAACTGACTTTTAAAATATTTCTCCTTTTCTCTTTAATCGCGGTTTTAATAATTATTGGAATATCCAGCGGGATTATCAACATTTCAAAGATCGAAAATAACAATTCCAGTTCCAGTCAGGAAAAGCTTCTTTTATCCGAACTTGAAAATATGGGTAGTTATAAACTTATTGCTTTTAATGTCAATTATATTGTCAAAGATACAATTAAAAGTGATACATCAGGGATTGAGAACAATAATGTTAGAAATAAAGTGCTGGCAATTATTAATGGAAATATCGATGCATGCATAAATTTAAAGAGAATAGAAAAAGATGATATGAGAGATGATAAAGATACTGTTTTTATTTCTCTGCCCATGCCGGTTTTGTGCAATACTGAAATAAATTACACACGATCAATAATTTACAATGTAGATTTTAATTCACAAACCCTTAATCCAAATTTTATTGAAAAATATTTTCCCAATACAATAAATAACCTTAAGGCAGAAGCTATCCGTTTGGGAATCCTTGACCAGGCAAAGATAAATGCATTACAAATTTTGCATCCTGTAATTAAAGAAATATTAAAGAAGAATATCGTTTTAAAATTTGAAGAAGATTAAGTTAAGAAGTAAAATTTTGTTTTCTAAATTTGTCTGTACTTTTAACTATTAATTGAAGAAGAAATATCTTTTACTCATCTGTTTTATCAATCTTTGTTTTGTAAAATTTATTATTTGATACTTGATTGTTTTCGTTATTAGTTTTTTTTAAAAAAATTTTTTTATACAAATCTTTTTAAATAGCAATTTCAAATAATTAAATGTCAAAAAAAATAGTTATAACAGGTGCTTCCGGTTTAATCGGAACTAACATAGCCAAAGCTCTTATTAATCGGGGTGATAATGTTTATATATTTACAAGAGACATAAACAAAACCAAAAATATTATTCATGGTGCAGCCGAATATTTTGAATGGAATTATAAGGAACCCGACAAATGGTCTGAACATTTAAATAGCAAAGATGCTGTAATTCATCTAGCCGGGGCAAATATCTCAGGGAAAAGATGGTCAGCTAATTATAAAGAGACTATTTTAAAAAGCCGTGAATTAAGTACCAGAAACCTGGTGAATGTAATCAGTTCATTACCCGACAAACCCAAATCCTTTATATGTGCTTCAGGTATAAACTATTATGGTGATTCAGGGAATAAATTACTAACTGAAGAAGAAGAACCAGGGAATGATTTCCTGGCAAATGTGTGCAAAATATGGGAAAACGAAACTAAGAAAGTTGAAAGAGCAGGAATTAGAAGTATCAGTGTAAGGACCGGTGTGGTATTAACTACCAAAGAAGGAGCATTAAAAAAAATGTTAATTCCATTTAAATTATTTATTGGCGGTCCTTTGGGAAGCGGTAAACAATGGTTTCCATGGATTCATCTGGATGATATCTTAAATATTTACATTTATCTCTTAGATAACAATAATTTGAATGGAGCATTTAATGCCTGTTCACCTAATCCTGCTACTATGAATGAATTTGCAAAAACTCTGGGAAAGGTTATGAAAAGACCTTCTTTCTTTACAGTCCCAAAATTTGCACTGACCTTTGCCGCAGGAGAAATTGCAGATAGTATTACCGCAAGTTTAAAAGCCGTTCCTAAAAAATTATTGGAGCATGGATATAAGTTTAAATTTGAAAATTTAAAGGACGCACTTACAGACTTATTTTAAAAATCTTGTAATAAATTGTTAAGCAACTTCTATTTATAAATTTAATTTCTCTTTAAACTTATCAATCAACGGTTCAATTATTGGATTGTGAGGCGCATCCGGTTCTGGATTTGATAATTGATCTGCCAGTTGAATAATTTGAATGTACGGATCATCCAATTTTGTTGAATGGTGGTTTTCAACAATAGAGATTATTTTTTGCGGAAAATTCCAAAGCTTCAGCAGAATAGAACCAATTTTATTGTGTTCAAAAATAAACATTTTTTTTTCAGCTTCATACGTTGTAATTTGATTGTTTCTAAGCTTATGAGTAAAAGTATGGAAAGTATCCGGCTCGGTATAAAGCCATGCAATAATCCCGATATTACAAAGCAAAGCTGAAATAAAAACAAGATCTCTGTCTACTCTTTCATTCCATTTTTCAGCTATCCTTCTGGCAATATTTGCTTTATTTAATGATTGATTCCAGAAGTCATTTATCATATTCTGATAACGTGAACCGAGAGAATCAAAAAATCTTTTTAGAAGTTCAAATGAAATAACTAACGTTCTTAATTGCTGCAAACCTATAAGGATAATAGCTTCACGGAGAGAGTATATTTCTTTTCGAACACCAAAGCTGACCGAGTTTGCAATTTGAAGAACTTTAGCTATCAAAAAAGGATGGTATTCAAGTTCATTAACTATCAGATTAATATTTACATCCTGGCTATTTAATACTTTATTCAAACGTAGACTAATAGCTTTTGGTGGCGGCAGTTTTGAAAAAGATCTCAGGTACTGTTTAATTTTACTTTGCTCCAGGTTTAAATTTATATTGGAAAATTTATCCAAAATAGTAATCAAATCATCATTATCCCAGGGTTTCATAAAATAATAATGAGCAATTCCGTTGGCAAGCATATCCAATACAACAGGTTTTTCCTCATAGCTGCTTACTATTATTTTAATTGATTCAGGTGAAATATCCGAAGCTAATATTAAAAAATCTTTTCCGGATATTTCGGGCATCTTCATATCCGAAACTATTAAATCAACTTTTGTTGTGTGCAAAAACCGTAATGCTTCTTTGGGCAAATTATAGTAATAACATTCAAATTCTTTGCCCTCCAGAAGAACTTTTAATGAAGAAATAACCTGTTCTTCATCATCTACAAAAAGAATTTTAAATTGTGCTGAATCGTTCTGGTTTTCCTTTTGTACTTGAACATCATTACCTGATGATGTTGGTAAATAATCGGGAATTATTAATTTTTTATCATCCTGCATGATTTGTCCTTTTCTCTTTCCTTCTTTGCTTTAAGGGGAGCTTGATTTCAAATGTAGAACCTTTTTCCAATTCACTGGTAACATTTATTACTCCATCATGTTTTTTAACAATCGACATACAAATCCATAAGCCGAGACCTGTACCCTCGTTGAGCGGTTTAGTTGTAAAAAAAGGATCGAAAATCTTATTAATATTTTCAGCCGGGATTCCACACCCGTTATCAGCTATACGAATAAACACATAATCTTTTAATGAAAATGTATCTACTATAATCTGTCCTTTTTCTTTGATAGCATTAACTGCATTTATAAGCAGGTTGACAAAGACCTGTTTTAATTCACCTACATTGCATTCAACCGGAGACAACTTGCCGTAATTTTTAATTATCTCTGCCTTAAATTTTATTTCATTCCAGACAAGAGATAATGTTTCTTCCATTATGGTATTGATATTCTCTTCAGAATTATCTACTTCTTCCGAATAAGAAAAACCTCGAAGCTGCTTAACAATATTCTTAATTCTTTCTATACCATTTAAATTATATTTCATTAGGTCAATAAAATCCTGCCTTATGAATTCCAGGTCAATTTGTTTTTCCATCTCCATAAGGTCGTCTATCTTATTATTCCCACCATTATTAAAAACAGTTTTTCCGAATAATCTCCATTTATCAAGCATTATATTGATATCATTAAAATATTCATTAAACCTATTAATATTGCTGGAAACAAAGGCCAGTGGATTATTAATTTCATGAGCAATACCTGCGGTTAATTGACCTATTGAGGCCATTTTTTCCGAATGAATAAGCTGATCCTGAACTTTTTGTAAAGATGACAAAGCATCCTCGAGGTTTTTATTCTGAATTTTAAGTTGTTCCTTAGAATTTAATAGTTCGGTTTCTGCATTTTTTCTAAGAGTAATATCCTGAATCAAAATGACAAAATGAACAACATTAAAAATTTCATAAGAAGAGATTGTAATTTCAGTAAAGATTTTATCATTATTTTTTTTCTTTATAAGAATCTCTGAAACATGATTATTCGATTCATTGATATCTTTATTAAAAAATTTATCTTTAATATATAGCTCAAGAAAATTGTAGAACTCGCCAGGTTCAAAAAATATTTTATCAATTGAATTTCCGTAAAGTTCATCTTCAGTATAACCGGAAATTATTGAAGCGGCAGGATTTGAATATTCTAATACTTTGTTTTCATTTATCGAAATAATCCCATAGTTAGCTGAATTAGTAAGAGCCTTGAATGAAAATTCAAGCTCCCTGTAAAATAATTCTATCTCTTTTTGTCTTGTAATGTCTCTAATAACTCCTATAACACCATAGGTCCCCTGATATTCAACCCTGGTTAAAGCACTTTGGAAATAAAATGTTTTATCCGATTCTTCAAAACTCCATTCATATATTACTTTTCCGTTATTTAAGCATTGATTGAAGCGCTCAAAATGAAGATTGATTGAATTTTTATTAAAAAACTCACCAAGTGTTTTTCCAATAATTTCTTTACTATTATAACTGTTTAGTTTAAACCAATTACCAAAAATTTCTCGGATCTTTCCATTCGAATCAGTATAATAAGTAATATCCTGAAGTGCATTTAAATTATTAAAAATGGGTGAGTTTTCACTCTCTTTTGACATAATTAATTTCAAAAATTATAAAAAACCTATATTTATAATCGAAATGAACAAATTAAACTTTAGTAGATCGTACAAAGCAATGATTAGTTTTTTTTGCCAAGTGAAATAAAAAATACTCAAATTAAATGATATAGACTAAACAAATTAAATTGCTTTATCACCGGATTTCTACTTAACTTTAGAGTGTTATTTAAATAGAATGGGGTTTATGGGAGTATCCGTTTTATTGCTTAATTATTTATCTCCAGTCTTATTTTACTTTTTTGAAAGGGGAAAATTTACGCAAGTAATATCCACTATTGATTTATTATTCAGAATTATAAAGTTTATTAAAAAATTAGAAGATTTTTTCTGAACAAGAAAAAGAGAATTCAGAAATATTAGTCGATAAAATAATATTTGATAAATATTCCAGGAATTAATTATGAGCGAAAAATACATTAATGGTGAAAATTTAAAGGGATTACCTGAAAATGCCTATACAGCATTAAAGCCGGATGAAGAATATACCCCTGTTATGCCCCCATTTAAAGAGGTACCTGAAGTAAGTACTTATTCCGTACTATGGGGAATTGTAATGGCAATTATTTTTTCGGCTGCAGCAGCATATCTTGGATTAAAAATAGGCCAGGTGTTTGAAGCGGCAATTCCCATTGCAATTATAGCAGTTGGTTTATCGGCCGGAACCAAAAGGAAAAACGCTTTGGGAGAAAATGTAATAATTCAATCCATTGGACAAACTTCCGGTATAGTTGTCGCAGGTGCTATTTTTACAATTCCCGCTCTATACATATTAAATCTTAATGCCGAGTTTTATAAAATATTTCTCGCTTCCCTTTTTGGAGGTGTATTAGGAATCTTATTTCTCATCCCTTTCAGAAAATACTTTGTCAGCAATATGCATGGTAAATATCCTTTCCCGGAAGCAACTGCAACTACCGAAGTTTTAATTGCCGGCGAGAAAGGAGGAAATCAAGCAGTTGTTCTTGTAGTAAGCGGAATTATTGGCGGTCTCTATGATTTTATCGTTGCTTCATTTGGATGGTGGAGTGAAGTTTTTTCAACAAGGGTTCTACCAATTGGAGAGCAAATTGCCGATAAGACAAAATTAGTTTTTAAGATAAACATTGGAGCTGCTGTAACCGGACTGGGATATATTATCGGACTTAAATATTCAGCAATAATTTGCGCAGGTTCTTTTGTTGCATGGTATGTTCTAATTCCTATAGTCGCTTATATAGGGCAATATCTTTCACAACCCCTTGGTACAAATGTAACTCTTTTAGTCAAAGATATGTCTGCAGAGCAAATTTTTTCAAACTATGTTCGTCATATAGGTATCGGCGGAATAGCGATGGCGGGTATAATAGGCATAATCCGGTCCTCAAAAATAATTGTTTCGGCTTTCTCTTTGGCAGCCAAAGAAATTTTAGGGAAAAAGAAGGTCATTGAAGAAAAACTTCGTACTGATAAAGATCTAAGTATGAAGTTTATTGCTTTAGCATTAATTACATCAGCAGTTTTAATCTTTGTTTATTATTACTTCGGAGTAGTAAATAATATTGGCTTTGCAATATTAGGATTGCTAATTGTTCTGATTATCTCTTTTCTTTTTACTACAGTTGCAGCTACTGCAATTGCAATTGTCGGAACAAATCCTGTATCAGGAATGACACTGATGACTCTTATACTTTCATCTATCATATTAGTGTCAGCAGGATTAAGCGGAACTTCCGGGATGGTTGCAGCATTATTAATTGGTGGGGTTGTTTGTACTGCTTTATCGATGGCCGGCTCTTTCATAACAGATCTTAAAATTGGTTATTGGTTAGGTTCCTCACCATACAAGCAGGAAAGATGGAAATTCTTAGGAACTTTTGTTTCCGCTGCAACAGTAGGCTGGGTAATTCTCCTGTTAAACCAGACTTACGGATTTACTGGTCCGGATGCTTTGGTTGCTCCGCAAGCCAATGCAATGGCTGCTGTTATTGAACCTTTAATGGCAAATCAACCAGCTCCCTGGATGCTTTATATTGCAGGTGCAATAATGGCATTAATTTTAACTATGATTGATGTTCCTGCGCTTGCATTTGCTCTTGGTATGTATATTCCACTTGAGTTAAACACTCCTTTATTAGTCGGCGGACTTATTGCTCACTATGTCTCAACAAGAAGCAAAGATGAAAAACTTAATACAGCCAGAAGAGAACGCGGAACTTTAATTGCTTCCGGATTTATTGCGGGCGGAGCTTTAATGGGAGTTGTAAGCGCTTTACTTCGTTATTTTGGGTTCAATTGGATCAATAATGAATGGGCAGAATCACATTCTGCCGAACTTGTTGCACTTGTTATGTTTGCAATTCTTTGTGCATATATAATATGGGATTCAATGAGAGGAAAACCGGAAGAGAATAGCTAAGAATTAATGAGATATATTATTTATAATATTTAAAGTTTCAGATTAACACATAAAGAGCGAAATTTACTTTCGCTCTTTATGTGTTTTTTATTCAATGGATCATTTTTATATCATCGTTTGCAGTAATATTGAACATATAAGTTGAATGTTAAAACTAATCAGTTTTCTTCAGCTTTGACAGGATGTATTTGATTATAGCTATCAATCAAAGCTCTTACTAATTCTTCAATCTTAAATGGTTTTACTATATAATCATCCATACCTTCCGAAAGGTATCTGTCCAGATCAGACTTCAATGCATTTGCTGTCATTGCAATTATCCTTGGCTGCTTTTCTTTAGACAAATCTTTTCTAATTTTCAGCGTAGCTTGTTCACCATCCATATCCGGCATCTGAATATCCATAAAAATGACATCATATGATTGATGATTTAATGCTTCCAGAACTTCTAATCCGTTAAAAGCAATATCGGTATGGTAACCGACCTTTTCAAGAAACCGCCGGGCTACTTTTTGATTCACTATATTATCTTCAGCTAATAGTAATCGTAATGGATATCGTTTGCCTATTTCCGTATCAAACTGCATTGAAGATATATCCTGAAACTTTTTAACAACCTCTTTATTCCCTTTAAGAACAGTTAATAAAACATCTTTCAGGTGTGAGAATTTAATCGGCTTTGTTAGAATTGCTGTAAAATTAGAAAGGTTGCTGCTTTTATCCTTGAAGCCATATGATGAAAGAAGGATATAGGGAAATGATTTACCATTCGGTAATTTCTGAAGTTCTTTTACCAGTGTAATTCCGTCCATTTCAGGCATCTGGTAATCCAAAATAGACAAATCAAAAGAAATATTATTCTTTAATAATTCAATAGTTTCAGGACCAGATGCAACACCCCTAGGTTTCATTCCAAGCGATTTTGTTTGCTGGATCAAAATATTTCTGTTGGTTTCATTATCATCTACAATTAAAACAGTTTTACCATATAGAGCAGATACATCTTCCTCATTTTCTTTTTCAACGGAGAATTCAGCCAGCATTGTAAAATGGAAAGTAGTTCCTTCACCGGGAATCCCGGTACTTTCCAGCCACATTGTTCCCCCCATAAGTTCACTTAGCTGCTTGCTGATTGCTAATCCAAGACCAGTACCTCCGAATTTTCTTGTAGTAGACGCGTCAACCTGAGTAAAAGATTGGAATAATTTATCCTGACGATCTAACGGGATTCCCAATCCTGTATCTCGAACAGAGAAGTGTAACAAATAACGGTAATTATCCTGTAATTGCCCCGAAACAGATACAACAACTTCCCCATCTTCAGTAAATTTAATTGCGTTACTAAGAAGATTAACTAATATTTGTCTTAGGCGTGTAATATCACCCACAACATTTGTAGACAATCCGTTTTCGATAGAATAAGTTAACTCCAGTTTTTTCTCTGCTGCTTTAGAAGCTACGAGTTCAAGAGCTTCTTCAATACAGAATCGTACATCAAAAGGCTGTTGTTCCAGTTCAATCTTCTGAGCCTCAATTTTGGAGAAATCCAGGATATCATTTATTAATGTTAAAAGAATATCACCGCTATTCAGAATTGTCTGGGCATAATCACGTTGTTCATCATTAAGCTTTGTGTCTAAAAGAAGCCCCGTCATTCCTATAACCGCATTTAGCGGTGTACGAATTTCATGACTCATATTTGCAAGAAATTGGTCTTTTATTTTGTTTGCTTTTTTAAGATCCTCATTTGTTTTTTCCAGTTCGGCATAAGTTTCACGAAGCTTTTCGTCAGCTTTTTTTCTTTCGGTAATATCCTGGTTAATACCATAAGTTCTTATAGTCTTCCCATTTGAATCCTTTACAATGAAAATTTTTACCGAGACATAACCTTCTTCTCCATCTGCAAAAATGATACGATGTTCCAGATTACTGCTATAGTTTGACTCTTTAGCTTCGATTGCATTTTTTATTTCATCACTTACCAACGAAAGGTCTTCCGGATGAACAAATCGTTTAACATATTCATAAGAAGACATTGTGTAACCACCTTGATCTTTGGCGGTGGTATGTAAAATAGAATAAAATTGATCGTTAAAAGTGAAAATGTCATCTATAACATCATACTCCCAATGACAAAGATGGGCCATCTTTAATGCATTTGACAGCTGAGTCTCGCTGGTAAGTAGAGTCTCTTCCATTTTCATTCGTTCAGATATATCAAGCCAGGAACCGAATATTTCAGAGGGTTTTTGATTTGAATCCTTTATGAGAACTGCTTCATCTCTTACCCAAATATAATGACCATCCTTATGCTTGATTCTGAATTCCAGAACATATCTATTATCTTCATTAAGCGAATCTCTATTAAATTTAAAGTATTCATAATCATCTGGATGAATAAGATTTTTTAAAAAATCCGGAGTTACGGCATCTTTATTTGTATATCCAAACTGGTTAATATTATCACCTACCCAGGTTATATTAAAACCAGTATCTGAAATATTAACAGTGTAGAGAACTGCTGTTGTTGCAGCAATAAGATGCCGGAGGCGGGCTTCAGATGATTTTAATTTTTCCTCAATTATCTTACTGTCAGTAATATTTCTCGACATTCCGAAAGTTCCAATAATTTCACCTTGTTCATTTTTTAGAGGTAATTTGGTAGTTGAAACCCACTCGATTTTTCCTGAGGGCAATATTTCTTTTTCTACTTTATTTATTATAGGCCGGCCTGTTTTTATTATTTGCAGTTCATCTTTCCTGGCATTATCGGCATGTTCGTAATCAAAAATTTCAAAATCAGTTTTTCCTAAAATATCTTTTTCTGAGAAAGTCCCAACCTTTTTAAGAAAACCATTATTTATTTTTATGAACCGGCTTTCCAGATCTTTAAAGTAAATTATATCTGGTAAATTATTCATTAGTGCACTGAATAAATAATTATTCAAGCCTAAATTATTTTCTTTATCAAAATGGTTATTTTGGGGTAAGTTTTGTTGATGATTGTTTTTTGATAAAAATACTGAATCTATATTTTCATCAACATTATTCAATTCCCTATTCCCTTGTGCCAAAAGTAGTAGATCCTTATTAATTAATTTGATTTAAAATAATATATAATTACAGCTATATATATAATCGAACAATTATATATATAGTTTATCTTTTTTGTAAGTAATTATTGCTGGTAGGAAAAAAAAGTTCAAAAACAGATAAAAAAGGCCGCGGTTTTTAATGAATTTAAGAATTCTTGAAAAGAATCACCTGCAGGATTCTATATTATTTTTCTTGCCTGCTCAACCAGTTTATCTAATTCAACATCAAATCTTTTACCTGTTTTCCGAATTTTTATTTCAACTTTTTTATCTTTCAACTTTCTATCCCCGATAATAACTTGTACCGGCATACCTAAAAGATCAGCATCATTAAACTTAACTCCAGCCTGGACATCACTTCTATCATCATAAAGGACTTCAAAACCCGCAGCGGTTAATTCATTATATAGACTTTCGGAAGTTTTAATAATCTCTTCCTTTTTCATATTCAAACCCATTAAATGAATTTGAAAAGGAGCAAGAATATTATCCCAGACTATTCCATTTTCATCATGGTTTTGTTCAACATAACAGGCAAGTACACGTTCAACACCTATTCCATAACTCCCCATAATAATCGGATTTTCTTTCCCATTCTCATCAAGAAAGTTTGCACCCATGGATGATGAATATTTAGTACCAAGTTTAAAAATATGTCCAAGTTCAATAGAACTAAATACTTCGATTGTGCCTTCACAATTAGAACATTGTTCGCCTGCCTTAACAGTTCTTAAATCATTATATTCAATTTCTTTTACATCTCTCAGGAGATCAATTCCACCTAAATGGTAATCATCATCATTTGCTCCGCTGTATAAATTATTTGCGTCTTTTAACCTGTTGTCTGCAATTATTCTTCCACTAAATCCTATTGGACCAATTGAACCGGCGGAAGCTTTTGTATAAGATACTAATTCCTCAGGATGAGCCGGGCGTACTGCACCACCTAAGACTTTCTCCAATTTTATCTCATTAACCTCATCATTTCCCAGCATTAAAATCATAACAGGTTTTTCCTGAAATATATAGACTCTGGATTTTGCACATTCCTCTTCATTAATCCCGAGAAAATTGCAGAGTTCATCAATAGATTTAACATCAGGAGTATGAATTTTTTTTAATTCAATACTTTTTTCTTGTCTCTCTTTTGCCTTTATCCTGGAAGTTGCGACTTCAACATTGGCAGCATAACCGCACTCACAATAAGCGACCGTATCTTCTCCGGCTTCCGATTTAACCATAAATTCTTCGGATCCGGTTCCGCCCATTGCACCGCTTGATGCACCAACAACAAAATATTTTATTCCGCATCTGTCGAAAATATTTCTGTAAGCTTTATCGTGAAGTAAGTAGGATTTATCCAAACCTTCCCATGAAGTATCAAAAGAATAAGAATCTTTCATTAAAAATTGCCGGCCTCTTATAACACCGCTTCTCGGTCTAGGTTCGTTTCTAAATTTAGTTTGGATCTGATACCATATCTGCGGCATTTCTTTATATGACTTAAGAACATTCCTGGCATGAAAAGTCATTATTTCTTCATGTGTTGGAGCCAAAACATAATCCCTGTTTTTTATATGAAACATTGTATCGCCAAAAGCTTCAACCCTGTTGGACTCTTCCCATATTTCTCTTGGATTAAGAGCAGGAAGATGAAATTCCTGTCCGCCTATAATATTCATTTCTTCTCTGATTATTCCGGATATTTTCCTTATAACTTTATATCCAATAGGTAAAAAAGAATATATCCCGGCTGAAACCATCCGGACCATCCCGGCTCTTAACATTAAGATATGACTTTTGACTACTGCATCATTTGGAACTTCTTTTAATGTAGGAATAAATGAATTACTAAACCGCATTACTATTTTTTCTTTCGAATTTAAATGAATTTTCAAAAATAACTATTTGATTAGGCTTATCAAAGTATCAACTTTTTCTTATATAATTAATTTTATGTATTGTATATCAAAAATCATGATAAATCTTTTAAATATTTTTAAGCTATGAAAGATTACAATCCATGGCATAGTGTAAGCCGCGGTAAAAATGTACCGGAAATTGTAAACAGCATAATAGAGATTCCCAAAGGTTCAAAAGGTAAATATGAACTGGATAAAGAAAGCGGTCTCCTAAAACTCGATAGAGTTCTGTTTTCAGCTGTATATTACCCTGTAAATTACGGATTTATTCCAAGGACCTATTGTGATGACAGAGATCCACTGGATATCCTTGTAATTTGTTCTATCGATGTTAATCCTTTATGCATTGTTGAAGCAAAGGTTATCGGAGCAATGCATATGATTGATAATAATGAGCGTGATGATAAAATAATATCAGTAGCAAAAAACGATATGTCTGTAAACCATATAAATGATATAAAAGAACTACCTCCGCATACTTCTGTAGAACTAAAAAGATTCTTTGAAGATTATAAAAAACTGGAACATAAAGAAGTAGTTGTACAGGAGTTTTTAAATAAGGAAGAAGCTTATAAGATAATTACTGAAAGTATAAATCTGTATAATCAAAAAATTGAATTCTTATCACCTCAAAAATAATGTCGGATTATTTACCTGAAAAGAATTTACGGAATCACATTTTTTATCTTTTTAACAATATATTTCTGCCCCTATAAATAAAAACCAGTTTAACTTATCTCTAATTCCCACAGCGCATAAAAAAAATTTTGGTTTTTAAATATATTTATATAAAAAACGTATTATTTTCATTAAGTTTAATTAAATAAAAGAGAAAAAGAAGTGTTTTATAAATGGGAATATTAAAAGTTTGAATTTTATTAAGGGGTGGGACATAAGTTATCAATTTCAAAAAAATTTAATTGTTGTATCCCGCTTTATTAACTTCAATTTTACCATACGGTACAATAATTGCACCTTTTTTAACTGAAATTATAAATGTAACAAAATCGAATTTTTTTGCAGTTCTATACTTATAAATATCCTAGTATTAAGAAATTGTTAAATTTTCATATAGTCAAAAAATGATTTATCCGGGGAAAAAAAATTATATAATCCCATTATCTGTGGTTTCGGTTATTATAATATTCCTGGTTCTAAACCTATTAATTAACCCGGTTTTAAGAATAAAAACATATTGCCAGGTATATCCTATAGAAGAGTGGGTTTTAACAAGGGGAAACAACGGGCAGATAATTTCAAGTATGATGAACTATGAAAGAGGGCATACTGCTCAATACAGTCTTAATCAGTTCGAAAGAGGAGAATTTATTTCGCTGAAATTTTCTAATAAACTTAATAATGAAGAATTTATTAATAAAGGGGATACTATTGCTTCAATAATTTCAAGTGAAGTTGAGGATCAACTAATATCTCTTATTGGAGATCTTGATGTTGCAAAAGCAAATCTAAAAACAAAGAACGTTGGGCAGAAAAAGTCGGTAATCAAAGAAGCTGCAAACAGGTTAAAATATACAGAAGAAAAAATAGAGGAACATAAAGTTTTGTTTCAAAGAATCAGTTCACTTTATGCAAAGGGTTTAAGTTCGCAAGCAGAATATGAGACCCAAAAATGGGCACTGGATTTACTTGAAATAGAAAAGCAAATTTATAAATCCGAACTTGAAAATGCATCAACCGGGGTAAAGCAGGAAGAGATTGATTTAATTGAATCCCGGATCAGTTCTATAAAGTCGAGACTTTCTTTTTTAAGAAACCGTAAAAATAATCTTACAATAATTTCACCGCTTTCAGGCTATGCAAAAAATATTTTTTCTACCGATACACTTTTAGCAGTAATAAACAATAAAGAAATAATCCTCAAAGTACCGGTTAAAGTTGAAGACATTGACTTGATAAAGAAAGGGATGAACTTGAAAGTTAATGTCAGTAATTTAGAGAAAGAATTCTCGGGATTGGTAGTGTTTATTTCTCCTGAAGTAAGATTTTTAAATAACCGGCAAGTTGTATTTGTATCGGTTAAAATGGACAATAGTGAAGAAAAGCTTCTTCCGGGTATGGTTAAGGAAATCAATTTAGAAATTAAACAAATAAAATTCTATGAATATTTAGAAAGGTTTTTTACAACATAGATGGTCAGGTACGAAATTAAATATCTTGTCCCCGACAAATTAAAAAATTCCTTGAGGAATGATATGATGCCATATCTCAAGCATGATTATTACTCGGAATTAAGACCTTTAAATGAATATACTGTGCGAAGCATTTACTTGGATACACCGGAACTGAATTCATATTACGAAAAATTATCTGGTATTAAAGTCAGGAATAAATTCAGAATTCGAGGTTATAATATATTAACCCAGGACTCTAATGTTTTCTTTGAGATTAAAAGGAAAGATGGTGTATATGTTTCAAAAGACAGAGCACCTGTTTGCTATAACAGCATGAATGATTTTATTAATTTTTCAGACTTATCAAAAATTAAAAATCATTCAATTGAATATGATAAAAGAATAAGATCAGCAGAGAATTTCATCTTCTACCTAAAAAGAGATAAACTTAAACCAATAATTGATATTGTATATGAAAGAGAAGCACTGGAATGCAAATTTGGTTCAAACCTGAGAATTACATTTGATATGAATATTCGAAGTTTTTTAACAGAAAATATAAATGATTCTTTTTAAAGAAAAAGATATGAAGATTTTATTCCCTTCAAATTTTGTTCTTGAAGTGAAATATAATAGGATATTACCATCCTGGGTTCCCATAATTATAAACAAATACAATCTGAACAAGGAAGCGGTTTCTAAATATGCTAATTGTGTGGATATGTATATTAAAGATAAATTATTAATCCGTTCAATTTAATTGAGAAAATAATGCTCGAAAATCTTAGTTCGGTAAATGTTTTTTCTCCTTCTTTAACTGATATAGTAGGAAATATTTTAATTAGTTTAATCTGCAGTTTTATAGTATCCTTAATATATCGTTTTACCTATAAAGGACCCGGATACTCCGAAAGTTTTGTACATTCAATTGTTTTTTTATCGGTTATCACTTCTCTGGTTATTATGGTAATCGGGAATAATCTTGCAAGAGCATTCGGGCTGGTAGGTGCACTTTCTATTATCCGTTTCAGAACGGCAATTAAAGATACCGTCGATATTGTTTATATATTTCTCGGACTGGCAATAGGAATGTCAGCAGGAGTTGGCTATCATAAGATTGCCATCGCGGGTACTATAATGATAGGTTTGATTCTAATATTGTTCTCAAAATCGAATTTACGATATTTCTATTCAAACCAGTATATACTGCAGTTTTCATACTCAAATGGCGATCCATCAACTGAAGAATTCTCCGGGATAATTTCTAATTATTGTAAGAACTATGAAATTATCAATATCCGTTCAAATCCTGATGGAATAATAGAATATACTTTTTACCTGAGAATAAAAAAGAGTTTAGACGGTAAGTTTATAATTAATGATCTTAATAAAATAAAAGGTATCAGTAATTTAAATCTCTATTTCGACAGACAGAATTCATAACTGATGTGCAGGTTTTATTATTTTCCTGATTTTGAAATCAGGTAAACATTATCATTAGGACGAATCAATGTATCACAAACAATAGTTATCTTATCCCCTTTCCCAACAAAATCTACTTTTTCATCGTCTTTTAAAATATTCTCTAATTTCAGATTAATAACTCCGGTAGTAGGACCCATGATCAATATTTCATCATTTGTTTTTAAGCTTCCTGAATCAACTCTAATATAAGCTGCCTTTGCTTTTTTATAATAATTTAGAACTTTGCCGGAAAACATTTTTTTTGAAGTTGCTTTGCTTCCATATATATCCGCGTAGTCAGCAAAGCTAGGTTTACCAAAATAGAAACCGGATGAGAATCCTCTGTTATAAACAGATTCCAATTCTTTAAGAAAATCTTTTTTTTTATTATCAGTCAGTTGTCCCTGGAAATAAAGATCGATAGCTTTCCGGTAAACAGATACAACCTTTGCAGCATACTCAGGACTTCTTTTTCTACCTTCTATTTTAAATGAATTTATTCCGGCTTCAATTAATTTATCAATAAATTCAATGGTGCAAAGATCGTTTGGAGACAAGACATAATCATCTCCGATTAATAAAGATTTATCAATTGTTTTGTCATAAATCTCATATTCTCTTCTGCATGGCTGAATGCATTCTCCCTGGTTTGCACTTTTACCAAACAAATGGTGACTCATAAAACATCTTCCGCTTATAGCGACACACATAGCACCATGAACAAAAGCTTCAATTTCAATGTCTGTTCTTTCTCTTATTTTTTTTATTTCTTCTAATGAGCATTCTCTTGCAAGAACCACTCTGGCTGCACCTAGTTTTTTATAAAATTCCACCCCGAGCGAATTAGAAATTGATGCCTGCGTAGAAATACAGAAAGGTATTTCATATTCTTTACACTTTTGAATTACTGATAAGTCCCAGCAGATTATTCTATCAACACCGGCTTTTTTTGCAGCAGATACAATTTCATCAAGTTCTTCTATTTCATCTTCAAGAACTATTGTATTAAGAGTAAGATATGTTTTTACTTTGTTTTTCTTGCAGAAAGAAGTTACTTCCTCAAGTTCATTAAGCTTAAAGTTAGCTGCTTTAGCCCGCATATTCAGCTTGTCTACGCCGAAATAAACTGCATCGGCACCAGATTTAACAACAGCAGATAACATAGTCCGGTTGCCGGCAGGGGCCATTAGTTCGGGAATTGGTAGTTGGTGGTTGGTGTTTGGTATTTGATTATTTGAGTTCATTTTTTCTTTTAATCTTCTGTTCTAAAAAATTCATATAAGCGCTGAGTTTTGGTAAAAGTTTATCTAAAATATTTTTAATTTCTTCGATGTCATTTTCATTTAATAAATTTCTTTTGTATGCTCTTCTTAACCAATGTTTTGTCTCAAACAGGGAACCACGAGCTATTTTACAATATCTTTAAATTCCATATTGCTTCCTTTACCAGAGCCTTCGGCAATATTAGCTCCAACACTATCAGAAGCATCTACTATTTGTTTTCCATTGGTATTCTTGGCAAAATATTCCCATTTAATAACCAATTCCCAAATTAAATCAGCAAGTCTTTCAGATAAATTATAAATTTCAAGATTTTCAAATCTTGATTTAAACATTCTCCCCTCCTGGTTATAAATGTTCTTAAATTTTGCAGTTAAATTTCAACCACCAACAAACAATCCCCGACCACCGACTACGAATTTTCTTCCCAGATCTTAGCAATCTCAACAATTACCTTAACCGCTGTTTCCATATCCTGTACTGCAACCCATTCTTCTTTTGAATGGAAGCTATGTTCACCGGCAAAAATGTTTGGACATGGAAGCCCCATAAACGAAAGTCGCGAACCATCCGTACCGCCGCGGATCGGATTCATAATAGGTTTAATTCCCAGGTTTTCCATTGCCTTAATAGCATTCTTCTCAACCTGCGGGTGCTGATCAAGAATTTCCTTCATATTCCTGTATTGCTCGGTAACTTCAAATTCCATTTTTGAACCGGGGAATTTTTTAATAGTTTCTTCGGCTAAATTTTTCAAGATATCTTCATATTCTTTTAATTTCTTTGTATCAAAATCCCTGATGATAAATTTAACTGTTGTTAATTCTTCATTTCCATTTAATGAAGTAGGGTGAAAGTAGCCCTCTCTTTCTTCTGTAGTTTCAGGAGATAACTTATCTTTAGGAAGACTGTTAACAAAAGCTGAAGCAACTTTCATTGAATTAATCAATATCCCTTTACCATAACCGGGGTGGATATTTTTTCCTATAAATTTCACTGTAACAGCATCGGCGCTGAAAGTTTCTGTTTCAACTTCTCCCCTGCTTTGTCCGTCTACCGTATAGGCATATTTAGCATCGAATTCTTTCACATCAAATTTTTCTGTACCTCTTCCGACTTCCTCATCGGGAGTAAATCCTATTTTAATCATCCCATGTTTTAATTCAGGGTGAGAAAGGAAATAATTTACTGCGTCAACAATTTCTGCAACACCGGCCTTATTGTCCGCACCGAGTAATGTAGTTCCGTCTGCAGTGATTATATCAAAGCCGATCATATTTTTAAGATCCGGATTTTCTGATTCTTTAATGACAACCCCATTTTTTTGAAGCTTTATATCACCTCCCTGGTAATTCTTATTAATTACCGGATTAACATTTGCTCCGGATACTGCAGGAGAAGTATCAACGTGCGCAATAAATCCAATTGCCGGAACATTCTTATCTGTATTTGATGGAAGAGTTGCTATTACATAACCATTTTCGTCCATATGAGCATCGCTTAGACCCAATTCTTTTAATTCTTTTGCCAGGTCTTTAGATAAATTCTTCTGCTTTTCCGTACTTGGAAAAGATGTTGATTCTTCATCAGATTGTGTATCATATTTTACATAACGTAAAAATCTTTCTACGCAGGTAAATTTATAATTGCTGTCAAACATGAAAACCTCCAATATTTAAGCGGATTTTAATTAAATAAAACAAAATTACTAATAATCTGGAATAATAAAGATTGTTCTTAGTCAATGTTTTATAAAATTTCGCTTAAATCTCTAATTTTTTTTAGTAATTGTTTTTTAAAAAAGTATCGTTAATCTAAGAAAAAATCATTTGAAATATTCCTGTTTCGGGAGAATTTTAATTATTTCAGAGGTATTAGCATCTATGTATGTTACATTTGTTATAACTAATGATACATATCAGGTAGATATGTCAATATGTATTTATGATTTTTGAAGTGTAAGAAATATGAACAAAATAAAAGATATAGAACAAAATGAGATTGCTAAATAATGGATTTGTATTGTTAATAATTCTATTTGTTTTTACGGCAATATCATTTTCCTGGACTAATCAGGAAACGTTAAATCCAGTGGATAAAAATGCAAAAAAAGAAGCAAATTATTTATCGGCATTAAATTCCAGTAATGAAAATCTAAGGATAAACAGTGCATATATGTTAGGTGAAATGAGATCTAAAAAGGCAGTAATTCCCTTAATGGATATATTCAGACAGGATGAAGATGAAGGTGCGAAGCTGGTTGCTGCTTTATCATTATTAAAAATTGGAGATGCAAGGGGAATATTTTTAGTGAGAAGATCGATTGAATTAAACGAAAATGAAGGAATTACTATTATTTTACAACATTTATTCAGGGATTATAGCCCAAAGAATAGTGAAATTTTAGATTAGATTATCCATAGCCCAAGCACTATCCCTTCTCCTTTAGGGGAGAATACCTCACACAACAGTGGGGTATTTTTTTAGAAATGTAGCATAAATCATATTTAGGGGAATTTGTTCTTTGCAATAGTTAAAAATTATTTTGATTTTGCGAAATAATAATACTATTTTAAAAAGACAGCTTAAAAAGCTGTTTTGTTTTATTAATTATTTTTCCTAGAGGTAAGTTAGTGAGTACTAAACTTTTTGTAGGTTCTCTACCATGGGCGATAAATGATGATACTTTACGTTCTACATTTGAAGCACATGGGAAAGTCGTTTCCGCTAAAGTGATTACCGATCGGCAGACCGGTAGATCCAGAGGGTTCGGTTTTGTTGAGATGGAATCCGAATCCGAGGCAAGTCAGGCTATTCAGGCTCTTAATGGTTCTCAGCTGAACGGCAGAAGTATCATTGTTAGTGAAGCTAAACCCAAAAGCTAATTTCGTCCTGCAGAAACTTGCTTTTTGAGCGCTCTTTTGAGCGCTTTTTTTTTAAAACAAGTAGGTATTAATTCCCACTCTAAAATTATTACTCCCTCTATAATTTAATTTCCAGGCAAATTCAATTTTAAATGGGATTAAAACATGCCCCAATCCGAATCCAATTTCATAAAATGGATGTGTAAATGTTTTTACTTCATGAACCAAGATAGATTTTGATCTATCACTGACTTCCGAAAGTCCGATATTCAGAAAAGTATTAAGCATAATCTCCGAATCCTTTAAACCGGGTATTTTAAACAGCCTGAATAATTCATCACGGAAATTATTCTCAAGGAAAATATTTATAACCCTGTCTCCGAAAATCTCATTGATATTTAAAGTCCTGAAAGAATAATTCTGATATAAAGCATCAACATTTCCGGGAGAACTGTATAAAAGCTGAAATGGAAGCTTACCGTTATTATACATTCCATAAACTCTAAAATTCAAGTACGCCGATTTAAATGTATTTAATCTTCCGTGGGCAAACAGCTCATATTTAGTAAAATCGATACCGCTATTTAAAAAGTTTTTATTTGAATAAGTAATATCTCCGTTGAAAATAATGTATGAATTCCCAAGAAGAATTCTTCTCCTGAAAAATCCGTCTTCAATATAGTCTCTGAAATCTATCTTAAAACCTGCAGTTAAAGCATTGATTTTTGTTTCGTAAATTTCAGGATTCGCATTGAATTTATCATTTCTATAAAAGATAGAAAAGTCGGTATTCTTATATGCATTTTTATCGGTATGATTAATAAAACCGGCACTTAAGCTAAGAACAGGGAATACTTCTCCGCTTAGATTTATTTTAAAGCCATTAGAATAATAGTAATCCCTGAAATCATTTTTGAAGAACAAGGAAGAGATAGTGGATACAAGTTCACCGTAATCGACAGATGAACCAAATAAAAGATTTAATTTATCGAAGACATGAAGAGATAAATTATATGTCCTGTAATCACCAAACAAGTATTGTGCATATAAATCCGTTTTAAATTTCTTATCGGAAAAGCCATAAGAAAAATTAAGATCCGAATTAAATCTTTTGTTAAATAGTTCATTAAAAAACAAACCGAAATCAAAAGCATGTCCCTCAATACTATTAAAATGGTACATTCCTAAAGGAGCACTTGTAGAAAAATTTTCGCTGAAATTTATTCTGGGAGATAAAATTGGAAACTTATCCCAGAAAGAAACGGGTAAGCTGCTGACACTATCAATTCTTTTATATGCAGCCTGTTCTTCTTTAGTGTTGGGAATAGTCTGGACATTTCTCCAATAAGTATTTGTTTTTTCATCGACGCCCGGCAACACTGTAATTATGGCTTTACTAAATAAATCTTCATTGAGCTTTACATTTATTTTATAATTATATAAAATTGAATTTAGTTCAAACCCGAATTTAACCAGCCCCAAAACATTTGCTTTTACAAATAAACGGTAATCTACAGGCATATAAATGGAATCATAAGGTGAGAACTGCTGAAACACTTCAACACTATCGAAAATACCGCCGATATTTGCTGCTTTATTTAAGTTAAGATCCACTTTTATTAAATCATAAGTTTTGTCCGTAATAAAAATATTTCCTGAGAATCCCGGGTTAGACGGATCATCCGGTTCCATATGAATTTGATATACAACCTGGCTGTCGATTGCTAAAGTTTTTATTATATAATAATAGTAATAGTCCAATGCATTATCGGCTAACGGACTTGGAAGATTATTGCCCAAAAAATTGATATTATCTTCATAAAAACTCTTAATAAGTCTTCCCCCCGTAAGGATATTTATTGAAGGTGGAAAATTTGCAGTCTGCTTTCTTGCAATAATAATTTCTTTGTAGTCATTCGGTTTTTTATAATACCCTTTACTTTCATTCTCTAATATTCCCGATATCTTTAAGGGAATAGTATCATTGGCTCCCAGACCTACATTCACCCTGTTTTCCCGGGCAGTTATGTCGTGCTGGGTTTTTATAATTCCTTTTGTATAAGCCTCAAATTCATAATCATTTAACATTCTATCTCTTTCTTTCTTCTTTAAGATTGCTTTTTTAATTATTGCAGTGGCCGGATTGATACCTGGTTTTACAATAACTGCAGGTAATTTTATATCAGAAGGTGATAAAGAGAAATCCACATTATTTATATTCTGAATTACTGTAATTGAAAGAGTATCTGAGTTATACCCGATATAGGATGCAACCAGCAAATATTTCCCTGCATTCAATTTAAGTTCATACTCACCTTCTTTATTAGCGGCCGTACCATTAGTTGAAGATAAAACCCTTATATTTGCATAAACCAAGGGTTGACGTGTAATTTTATCTTCAATTCTGCCATTTATTGTAAATTGCTGTGAATAAATTATTTCAGAAAAAATTATTACAGTTAATATTATTCTATTTATCATTTAAGTAATTTTATATGAGTTTTTAGTTAAAAAATGATTTTTATTGAAAAGAAATTATACAAAAAGTTTTCATTGTTTTCTTTTTTGAAAGTCAAATTGAATTGTTCCCTGTTTTTCAATTGAAAAATTAAATATTTATTTTGATAAAGTGAATATTATTTAAAGGATCAAATATTTCCACTGATTCTTACTATGAATATAAATTTCTTAAATATTCTTCTATTGTTATTTGTAATAAATATTGCTCTTCCAAACAATCCAGAAGTTGCAGAAAATAAGATTAAGGAAAACAATAATAAGAAATCGTTTATAATAAGAGAGCCTTATTTACACAATCATATAGATAAGAATGACAGTTCTGCAACAGAGGGCAAAAAAATAATTGCTGATTACGTTTCCGCTATAGGGGGAAAAAATAAATTAAGAAGTGTAATGGATAGAACAACATTTATTACCGGCAAAGTACGGAATATGAATATTCATATTGTTGTTTATCAAAAGGCTCCGGATAAATATTTTCAAAAGATTGAACTAGGAGCGACAGAACAAAAAATTGTCTATGACGGAGTTAAAGGTTTTATGATTACCGGCGACGATATACAGGAAATGCAGGGACAGGCACTCGAAAAGCTTAAATATGAAGCTACTGTACAGTTATTAATATATCTAAATGCTTACGATATTAAAGCAGAATTTAAAGGAATTGAAAAGGCTAATGGTGTTAATGCCTATAAAGTAATTCTCAATTTTCCCAGTGATATGAAATGGACAGAGTATTACGATACAACTACCTACCTGAGAGTAAAAGAAGAAAAGCCCGTAAATTCACCTTCAGGGAAAACATTAATTCAGGAATCCTTTTTTAGCGACTACAAAGATGTAGATGGAATTAAATATCCATTTAACATCAAGCAATTCTTAGGGACTTCAAAGTTTGAATTTTATTTGGATTCAATTAGAGTAAATACAGGTTTAAGCGACAGAAATTTTGAGATCGAATGATTGGTTTATTTATTATAACTGTATAAAACATTATAAAATTGAAATAATATGATGAACAAGTATTCTGTTCTCGTTTTTGATCTAGGTAATGTATTATTGCCTTTTAATTATAATATTATGCTGGATAAACTGGATAAGATTGAACAAAACCTTGGGCAGAGATTCCTAAAATTTTATCAGGACAACTATAATATTCATAGATCATTTGAAAAGGGGGAACTTTCCGAAGAAGAATTTATTAATATAATGCTTGAAAGTCTCGGCAATAAATTGGACAGAGAAACTTTTTGTAATTTCTACTCAAAAATTTTTATTGAGAACAAAGATGTTACTGCTCTTTTACCGGAATTAAAAAAGAATTATACGCTTGTTTTATTGTCCAATACAAATTCCATTCATAAGGAGTACGGTTGGAAAGATTTTGATTTTATTAAGTATTTTGACAAGCTGATTTTGTCTTTTGAAGTGAGGGCTTATAAACCTGAGGAGGAAATATATAAAGCTGTCCGGGAATTCACTCAAAAACCTCCCGGCGAGCATATATTTATTGACGATGTTCAGGAATATTCGGATTCCGCTAAAAAACTTGGCTGGGATGCAATTCTTTTTACAGGTTATGAAAAATTAATTAAGGAATTTAAAGAGAGGGGAATTTATTAATTTATATTATATTAGCCGGTCATATTTTAAAATGTTTGGAATCTTTGCACATAATTACCGACACAAATAATGCATAAAATTCATGGATTAAACCAGGGGACAATTTTGTGGAATTTATAAAATATAGTGAACGGTCGATCAACAACAAGTACACTTTCATCTTTATAAATTTTAGTGTTTAAGATTATTGCGCGGATTATTAATGCATATAAAGCTCTCCCATTTATACTTATTTATTTCAATTGTATTTCTTTTTATACAAAATGGATGTGAAGAGGAAAAAATTCATAAAAAGAAAAAGGATATTGTAATTGATTCACTTGCATTAAAAGACTCATCGCTGATCAAGAAGAAACCGGAATTAAAAATTACTTACCATAAATACTAGTCGGTTGGATTGAAAACATTAAGAGGCTTGAGGCAGGAATACGGCTTTCCTAGAAGAAGGATCATTTTAGCTTTAAATAGAATCGATCATGATAATGTAAGCGCTCATGATACATTAATGATCCCCGATACTGTTTCAACAGATATTATGATTTATTCTCCTTTTCCAAAAAATGTAAAGATGCCCGATTCCGTGCAAAAGATATTATTATTTTCATATCCGAGTGAATCATTTGCAGCATATCAAAATGGTACTTTAGTCCGGTGGGGACCTACAAGCCTGGGGAAAAAAAGTACACCCACACCTGAAGGTTTATACTTTACAAACTGGAAAAAACAGGAAACAATAAGCACTGAAGATTCATCCTGGGTTTTACCCTGGTATTTTAATATAGAAAACAAGAGAGGGATCTCATTACATCAATTTTCGCTTCCCGGGTATCCCGCAAGCCATGCATGTGCCCGCCTTTTATCGGAAGATGCGGAATGGATTTATAACTGGGCAGAACAATGGATAATTTCTAAGGATGGTGAAAAAATTATTGCTAACGGAACACCAGTTATTATTTATGGAAATTTTAATTATAAAGTAAAGCCGCTCTGGAAATATTTGGCTGATAATCCTCATGCAACTGATATTTCCGAATCGAAGATTGATTCTATTATTTCTCCTTTTCTCCCTGTTATTAAGAAAAGAAGAGAAATCAGGGATTCTGTTTTAGCCGCCAGGAATAAGCTGGCTTCTAAATAAAATATTTTCCCGTACAAAATTTTTACCCTCCCCTGTTTAGAAATGAGCAACAACAATTTTTATATTTAAGTTTAATCTTAAAATTTAAAAGGGAGATACATGTTTTTTATTAGATTCATCATTACCTTGGTTTTATCAATAACTCTTTTAGGCTGTGAACAAAAGAAAGACGACCAAAATACCATGAATAAAAATGACTTTAAATATCAAACTGAACAATTTGCTGATTTAGGAATTCTTCGTTATAAAGTTCCTGGTTTTAATGAACTTAATCTTAAAGAAAAAGAATTTGTTTATTATCTATATGAAGCTGCTTTATCAGGGAGGGATATCTTATATGACCAAAATTATAAGCACAATCTTGAGATAAGAAGGACTTTGGAAACAATTGTTAATAGCTATAAGGGAGACCGGGATACAGATAATTTTAAATATTTTATGGTCTACACAAAAAGAGTATGGTTCTCAAACGGAATTCATCATCATTATTCCAATCAAAAATTTAAACCGGAATTTTCAAAAGAATATTTTATAGAACTGGTTAAAAACTCCGATAACAAAAATCTGCCGTTAAAAAAGAATGAATCTGCAGATGAGTTTCTAAAAAGAATAACCCTGGTAATATTTGATCCCGATATAGCCCCGATAAAAGTTAACTTAGCTACGGGACAGGATTTAATAAAAACATCTTCTGTAAATTTTTATGAAGGTATAAGTGGGAAAGAGGTTGAAAATTATTATAATAAACTAAAAATTAAAGATAACCCAAGACCCGTTTGGTACGGACTAAATTCTAAACTTATAAAAGCCAACGGTAAAGTTGAAGAAAAAAAGTGGATGATCAACGGAATGTATTCTCCTGCTATTGAAAAAATTGTATACTGGCTTGAGAAGGCAGTTTCAGTTGCAGAAAATGCTCATCAGAAAGCTACTTTAAATAAATTAATTGATTTCTATAAAACAGGAGATTTAAAAACCTGGGATGAATATAATATTATGTGGAGCCAGGATACAACATCAAATACTGATTTAGTAAACGGTTTTATTGAGGTTTATAATGATCCTCTCGGAATAAAAGGTTCATATGAATCTATAGTTTCAATAAAAGATAAAGCAGCAACAAAAAGAATTGCTGCAATAGCCGATCAGGCACAATGGTTTGAAGATAATTCACCCATTGACAAAAAATTTAAAAAGAAGAATGTTGTGGGAATATCTGCAAAAGTAATTACCGTAGTAGTTGAAAGCGGTGATGCATCTCCTGCAACTCCGATTGGAATAAATTTGCCCAATTCAACATGGATTAGAGAAGAGTATGGTTCTAAATCCGTAAACCTCGGAAACATTGTTCATTCGTATAATGAAGCTGCGGCAGGTGACGGTTCATTGGAAGAGTTTGCATATTCTTCTGAAGAGGTTCAGCAGGGAAAAAAATACAGAACTTTAACTGCTGATCTTCACACTGATATGCACGAAGTTATCGGGCATGCATCAGGCCAGATTTTACCCGGCGTCGGGACTCCGAAAGAAACTCTGAAAAGCTATGCTTCAACTATTGAAGAAGCCAGGGCTGATCTTGTTTCACTTTACTATATGCCGGATCAGAAATTAATCAATATTGGAGTCATGCCCAATCATGACGCATATAAAGCAGAGTATAATGGTTACATCCGAAACGGTTTGCTGCAGCAGTTAAGAAGAATTATCCCCGGCGATAATATTGAAGAATCTCATATGCGGAACCGCCTGTTAATATCTAAATGGGCTTATGAAAAAGGGGAAAACGATAATGTAATTGAGAAAAAAATTAAAGACGGAAAAACTTTTTTTGTAATAAATGATTATCAAAAATTAAGAGAATTATTCGGCCGATTATTAAAAAAAATACAAAGAATCACCTCCGAAGGTGATTTATCGTCTGCAAAAAATCTTGTTGAGACTTATAGTGTAAAAGTAGATTCAAATCTGGTAAAGGAAGTAAGAGAACGTTATGCAAAATTAAATATACCAGCCTATAAAGGATTTATTAATCCGATTTTAAAACCAGTCTATGAAGACGGAAAAATTTCCGATGTTAAAATTGAATACCCTGATGATTTCACAAAAGAAATGCTTTACTATGCTGAAAATTATTCATTCCTTCCAAACAATAACTAATCTCAGAATTTATACTTTTAAAAACTTATCCGAAAGAGCGGTATAACAGCCGCTCTTCAGAACACATCAATAACATTTTATTTTACAAACCAAATCACCTTGTCTTTTATTTTTTGGAATTTAATGATGACCATATTCTTAGTATATTTATAAAAAGAAAATCTTATAACTTAATTACGGTATAATTTTAATGAGTTTAAGTATTGGAATTGTCGGATTGCCTAATGTAGGAAAATCCACAGTATTTAATGCGTTGACAAAAGCACAAAAAGCAGAATCAGCAAATTATCCTTTCTGTACAATCGAACCGAATAAAGCAATAGTCCCTGTTCCTGATGAAAGAGTTGATAAATTAACTCAATTGGTTAAACCCGCATGCACTGTTTATTCTACAGTCGATTTTGTCGACATAGCAGGACTTGTAAAAGGTGCAAGTAAAGGTGAAGGCCTGGGGAATCAATTTTTAAGTAACATCAGGCAGACAGATGCAATACTGCATGTAATTCGATGCTTTGATGATGAAAATGTTGTTCATGTAGATGGAAGCATCAATCCTTTAAGAGATGTTGAAGTAATTGAAACTGAACTTTTGCTTGCAGACGTCCAAACTCTTGAAAAGAAGATTGACAGGCTTCAGAAACAAGCTAAAGGTGATAAAGCGGCAAAAATCCTTGCAGATGATGCTGAGGATTTATTAAAATTTATGAACCAGGGTAATCCTGCCTCTTTATATCCGGGAAAGGATAAAGATTCTATTCGCATACTGCTCAAGGAAACGGGATTAATTACCGATAAAAATATTATTTATTGCGCGAATGTTGGTGAAGATGGTTTAACCGAAGATAATGACTATGTAAAAGCAGTTATCAATTATGCAAAAAATAAAAATGCTGATATAATAAAAATTTCTGCTAAAGTTGAAGAAGAACTGATCGTACTAGACGATAAAGAAAAAATAGAATTCCTGGATTCCTATGGAGTTAAAGAAAGCGGGCTCGAAAAGATTATACGGACCGGTTTCCATACGTTAGGATTAATAAGTTATTTCACTGCCGGACCCAAAGAAGTTCGTGCATGGACCATACACCGGGGATGGAAAGCGCCGCAATCAGCCGGGGTGATCCATACCGATTTTGAAAAAGGTTTTATCCGCGCGGAAGTTATAAGCTATGAAGATTATATTAAATTCGGATCAGAAGCCGCATGCCGAAATGCCGGTGTTTTAAGAATTGAAGGTAAGGATTACGAAGTGCGGGACGGAGATGTAATGCATTTTTTGTTCAATGTTTAATGTTTGTTTTTACTTAATCTTAATCATACTCTTAATCTTAATCTTTTATGATATATTGATATTGATTATGCTCTTTTTAAAAATATAAGGAATAAACTGGAAAAATTATGGAATTAGAGATTCAACATAATAAAGATAGAAAAAGGTTTTTTACTTTCATTGAAGGAAGAGAAGCTTACTTAACATATGAGAATGATAGTGATAATGTTTTGAATTTTAATCACACATATGTACCATTTAATCTAAGAGGAAGGAATATTGCTGCCAAAATTGTCGGGTATGCGTTGGAATATGCAAGAGAAAACAATTTTAAGGTAATTCCCAGTTGTTCTTACGTAAGGGTCTTCATTGAAAAAAATAAACAATTCAGCGATCTGGCTGAAGAATAAATTTGTTCAACATCTTACTTTTTTACTCTGGTAACTATATTGTCTTTACCCACAAAAAATTTTTATTTGCATTTTAGTTGACTGATTTGGAGTGGACTCAAATTTTGCATCCACTCCATACAGTTTAAATCTATAGAAAAATTATTTTTTCAATTCAGCAGTTAATACAATCTCGGTTCCTGTTAATGCTTGTGAAACCGGGCATCCAATTTTAGATTTTTCAGCAAACTCATTAAACTTCTTTTCATCTATTCCATCAACATCACCTACAGTTGACATTTCTATTTTTGTAATCCTAAATCCATCTTCAACTCTGGCTATACTTACCTTATCTTCAGTTTTTATTGAATTAACCTTGAATCCTTCCCCCGAAATAGAATTGGCCAAAGCCATTGAAAAACATGCAGCATGAGCAGCACCTAGTAATTCTTCGGGATTAGTCTGGTCTCCCTGCTCAAAACGGGAAACAAAATTATAAGCTACATTATTTAGTGTACCGGTTTCTGTACTGATTGTTCCTTTGCCTTCTTTCAGGTTTCCACGCCATTCGGCATTGGCAGTTCTAACAGGCATTTTTTTCTCCTTTCTAAAATTAAGAATCCGTTAAATTAAGAATGTATAGATATTAAATCTTTTTATAAAAAAGAACAACATGTGTTACAGCTTACAAAAAGCATTTCATAAAAATTTTTTGGTTTACCAGCATATAATATAGTGCTTGTATACTCATTTATGGATAAAATCTCATCCCTAATCCAATATCGGCAGATGATCCGAAATCCGGTGCAACAGACATTAAAACACCAACTTCAAAGAAAAATTCCAATGGCATTCTTCGTGGGATTACATTAACTCCGAAAACGCCCCTTGCTCCAAGTCCTACATTACTCTTTTCTCTTATATATTTGTCCTTATAATAGAATCCGTTCCCCCTTCCAAATCCTATAGTTCCTCCTGCCCCGGCATACAAATTTGCTATATCAGAATTAAAAGCATTAAACTGCCAAAGATAATCGACTCCAATCCTTGGAGAGCCGAAATATGAGGCACCAAAATCAACTACAAAAGCGTTATTTTGATTAGAAAAAAATTTTAATGTTCCTCCTGTTGGATCGCCTAAAATAATACCAAATCCAAAATCCTTACCCTGCGGTTGTTGTGCATAAGCATTGGAAAAATTTGTACAAAGGGCTAAAACTGTAAAAATTATAAGTAAATTTTTATTCATAGTATTTCCATTATATTATTTTATGATATTATGTCTTTAAAAATATGTATATATATGTAAACTTCTAAAAATGAATTCATCACATATACCTGTAAATATCATATTTTATAAAATGTTAGCCTTATCATAAGAAATTATTTTCAAATTGTTTTAGAACTGGAATTTGGCTATTCTACAGTATCCACATCAGTTTTTTCAATCAAATTAAGGAATGTTTATAATGAAAGATCATTCTGAGGTATTAATAATAAATGATGAAGCAGAAAGAGTCTTATCAAGGGAGTATCTTTTAAATAAGTTTAAAGCCGTAAGAAATTTTTCATTGGAAATTTGTAAACCATTGATCACTGAGGATTATGTTATACAATCCATGCCGGATGTAAGTCCGACTAAATGGCATCTATCCCACACAAGCTGGTTTTTTGAAACATTTATTTTAAAAGAAGCTTCAGGTAATTACAAATCTTTGCATCCGCAATATGCTTATCTATTCAATTCTTATTATGTTCAAGCCGGCAAAAGATTTGAGAGACCTAAAAGAGGTTTGTTATCCCGGCCGAGTGTTAAAGAGGTATTTCAATACAGAGAATATGTTGATCAAAATATGATTGGCTTTTTAGAAAGTAGCGATGAAGAAACATTTAAGAAATTGGTACAGGTTGTGGAAATAGGTTTACATCACGAGCAGCAGCACCAGGAATTAATGCTGACTGATATCAAACATGTATTTTCTATAAATCCTCTCCATCCGGTATATGTTGAGAAAGAAGATAAAAATATTGAAAGAATTCCGTCTGTTAAATGGATTTCTTTTAAGGAAGGAATATACAAGATTGGTCACAGTGGAAAAGGTTTTTCGTATGATAATGAGACTCCGCAGCATAATGAATACTTAGAATCGTTCAGTCTTGCTTCAAGATTAATAACAAACGGCGAATATATAAAATTCATTGAAGACGGAGGTTACAGCAAACCTGAATTGTGGCTATCGGAAGGGGCTGCAATTGTTGACAAAGAGCAATGGAATGCTCCGCTTTACTGGGAACAAATTGATGGCGAATGGTGGAACTTTAAATTAACCGGCTTTAAAAAAGTCAATCCCGATGAACCGGTTTGCCATGTAAGCTTGTATGAAGCAGACGCCTTTGCAAGATGGGCGGGTGCCAGGCTTCCAACCGAAGCAGAATGGGAGACAGCAGCTTCAAATTTAGATATTAATGGAAATTTTGTAGAGAATAAAGATTTTCATCCTATCCCGGTTTCGGAAGAAAATACGGAACTGAAGCAAATGTTCGGTGATGTCTGGGAATGGACAAGAAGTTCATATTCACCTTATCCCGGTTATAAAACATTACCGGGAGCGCTTGGAGAATATAATGGCAAATTTATGTCGAGTCAGATGGTTTTAAGAGGAGGTTCTTGTGTTACTTCTAAAACCCATATAAGAAAGACTTATCGAAATTTCTTTCCACCGAATGCCAGGTGGCAATTCATGGGAATCAGATTAGCAAAAGATATTTAATAAAAATATTGCAGGTTCGAGGGTGACCAAAAAGTAAGGAAGTGTCATTTCGACAACGATTCTTTTCGGTCAACCACGAACCTTAAGCAATGAAATAAGGAAAAGTATATGACTATAAAAACCGAAGAAATTACACAGGAAGAAATTCTCTCCGAAGTAGCAGAAGGACTTTCATTAACTCCGAAGCGACTTCCAAGTAAATTATTTTATGATAAAAAAGGCTCAGCATTATTTGATGATATCTGTAATCTCTATGAATATTATCCTACAAGGACAGAATTAAGGATAATGGAAGACAATATTGAAGAAATGTCCTCTTTATTAGGGGAAGGGACTTTATTAATTGAGCTGGGAAGCGGAAGCAGTATTAAAATCCGTCTTTTGCTTGATAATATTCCCGGATTGGCCGGGTATGTACCGATTGATATTTCAACAACTCATTTAATTCAGTCTTCAAATGAATTAAATGAATTATATCCGCATATTGATATTTTTCCGTTAGCTGCAGATTATACCAAAGCTTTTGAATTACCTGAAATTAACAAACCTTATGATCATAGGGCAGTTTATTACCCTGGTTCTACAATAGGCAATTTTACATCTTCAAAAGCTAAAAACTTCCTGGAGAGAATAGCTAAAATATGCGGACAAAACGGTGGCATTATTATAGGTGTAGATTTAAGAAAAGATAAAAGAATTCTTGAGGCTGCATATAATGATAAAGATGGTGTAACGGCGGCATTTAATTTAAATATTCTAGAACATTTAAATAATGAACTAAACTCGGATTTTGATTTGAATAAATTTCGACACTATGCTTTTTTTAATGATAAGGAAAGTAGGATCGAGATGCATCTCATTTCAAAAGAAAACCAAAAAGTTCATTTAAATGATTCAACTATTTATTTTGAAAAAGATGAATCAATCCTGACAGAGTACTCATATAAATATACACTTGATAGTTTTGCTGAATTAGTATCGGATAATTTTGAAGTACGTAAAGTCTGGACTGATGAAAACCATTTATTCAGTATTCAATATTTAAGAGTGAAGAGTTAAAGTATAAAAATCATAATGGATTTTAAAAGACTTATACGGCATATTGTGTAGGGGACGCAAACTTGCGTTCACTACATGTTATTTTAAGATAGTTTTATTATTTAAATAAGTTTCTTTGACTTATAAAAACTACCTGCTCAAATATTTTAAATGTATACTCTACTGATTAGACTGCTTCCATCAAATATTACTTTATAATTTCCTGGCGGCTACTGTTTGTTTATGAGAGATGTTACTTCTCTTCCAAGAATGTCGTAAACTTTAAGTTCTACATTTGAAGCGGATGCAAAATTAGCATCCGCTATTCCAGAATTTAATATTTGATTTTTGTTGTTGGATTAAATGGATTGGGATAATTTTGAGATAATGAAAATTTATCCGGAATATTCCAATTTATATCAATTATATTTGAATAAGTCTACGAGCCATCAAAATCAATTTGTTTTAACCTGCAAAAACATCTTTTCTTTTTTTAAACCGCTATCTTTAGATTTGTAGAGATGAGCTTCTGTAGAATTACCTGTACAATATGTGATTATTTTTTTATTAATAAACTAAATAAATACAAAGCTCCATTCCCCTTTTTTGAAGCAATAATAATATCTCCATCGATTGCTTCAGATTGTGATTTCAAGTTTTTTAAACCATTCCCCGTGTAAGTCCTATCAGTATCAAACCCGACACCATTATCTTCCACTCTAATATATAATTTTTTATTCATATTACTTTCATACAGCAGACTAAATTCTATTTTTACTTTAGATGCATTAGAATGCTTAGCCGTATTGATAATCATTTCCCTAAATATAAGAAGAATATTTCTGCGGGATTCAAGCGGAAGATTAATATTTTCCAGTTCATTTGAATTAATAACCTGTACTTCCATGCCTTTGACTTCAAGCAGCTTAACTGCAAAGCCCTCCATTTTCAGTACTGCATCTTCAAGAGTATCATATTGAGGATTTATTGACCAGACAATATCTCCCATTACATCAATCAGTTTACGTGATGTTGTTTCAATCCTTTCATGATAACTGTTTATCTGCTGGTTATCGTTTATAGTTTTTTTTCCGGCAAGATGATTAAATATAGTAATGCCCGATAAACTATTCACTAAATAGTTGTGTAAATCATTCGCAATTTTTTTTCTCTTTTTCTTAATTTTTAGCGGCCGGGATAAATGATAACGATTTCTCATATTTCAAAATCTTTTTTAAAGATTAAGTTAAATTTTATAAGAAGCAATGGAACAATTATTTTTTTAATCACACACTCAAAATCGGAATGTTACGGAATAAAATTCTTATTCCATGGGCTTCATATTAAACTGCTGCCACTCTTCATAAGCAGGACCATAAATCCCCGGAACTTTCAATCCCGCTGCCCGCATAATAACTGTCATTTGCGCACGATGATGTATTTGATGTTTTATGAGAGAAATCAGTACAGCTTCTTTTGTCCACATTTCTCCATACATGTTTACTTGCTCGGATAAAGATTCATCTGTCCAGTCTCTTGACAATTGTTCTTCGAGGTTTTTAGATGCTGACTTATAATTCTCAATAATATCCGCAGCATGAGGAGGGAAGCTGTAATCATCTTTTAATTCTTCAAATTTCAACCCGGTTCTGTTCAGCATTTCCCCTACTGTTGCAGTAATATGCCATGCAAGTCTTCCTATGGTTCTCCCTTTCGGAGTAATTCTATGATTCAGGGTTTCATCTGTTAAATTGGAAAATACTTTTACTGTTGATTCACTTTCGTTTTTCCAGTCATCTAAAAATTCTTTTATTGTATGGTACATGGTAAACCCCTCAAATTATTTTCTTGTAAAATATAATACTTCTGATTTAAGAACAAGGGATAACGATTTGGGATTTAAGAAGTTAACGCGTCTGCAGATAAAAAATCAAAGATCAAAAATCGTTAATCGATGTTCTGAAATCAGGATTATCTATTATTATTCCAGATTCTTCAAATTATTTTTCAGCTTTTTCAGGTTTGTCTCCCAATCCTTTTTCTTTGCTTTTTCCCTATCAACTACTTCCTGTGCTGCATTGTTTACAAACTTTTCATTCGATAATTTTTTATCTATTCCAACTAATGCGCCTTCAAGTCTCATTATTTCTTTCTGTAACCGTTTCCTCTCAACATCAAGATCAATTAAACCTTCCAGCGGAATATAAATTTCAGCATCCTTTATAACTGATGATGCCGAGGCTTTAGGTTTTTCAATATTTATATCAACTGTTATGTTTTCAGCACGTGCAAGCTTTTTAATATATTCTAATTGATAATTATGCATTTCTGAAGTTTTAATAAATGCATTTATAAACTTTGCAGGCGGTATATTCATTTCTCCGCGGATATTCCTGATTGCAGTTATAATATCCTGAATGAACTTCATTTCTGTTTCAGCCTGAGTATTTATTAAAGATTCATCAGTTTCAGGATATGTTGAAACTGCTATACTCTCATTCTCTTCTCTTTCTTCAATTAAATGCCATAGCTCTTCCGTTAAAAACGGCATGAAAGGATGAACGATCTTTAACAATTTTTTGAATATATTTATAGCCCTGCTTAAAACTGCTGATTTAACTTCTTCGTTATCGGAATAGAGCCTGTTCTTTGAAAGTTCAATATACCAGTCGCAAAAGTCGCTCCATACAAAGGAGTAAACAATTTTAGACGCATTATTTATTTCAAACTTCTCCATCGCTTTATTAAGATCAATAAGAGTTTGAACAAAACGTGACTCAATCCAATGATCGGAGAAATCAATATGCTTATCAATTAAATTTTTATCAATCTTAATAGATGCGGTATTCATCAAGAGAAAACGTCCGGCATTCCAGATCTTATTTGCAAAGTTTCTCCCGATTTCACATTTGTCGGTGCTGAAAAGAACATCCTGTCCCAAAGGAGCTAAATAGATAACAGTAAATCTTAAAGCATCTGCTCCATAATCTTTAATTACATCAAGAGGATCGGGAGAATTGCCGAGTGATTTACTCATTTTTCTTCCCCGCATATCACGGATAATACTTGTAAAATATACATCTTTAAAAGGGATATCTTTTTTGAAGTACAGTCCGGCCATAATCATCCGTGCAACCCAAAAGAAAATTATATCCGGTGCAGTAACCAGCGTACTTGTAGGATAATAATAATTTTGCTCTTCCTCGGTTTTAAATACATCGTAAGCCCAAAGCCAGCTTGAGGCCCAGGTATCCAGAACATCCTCATCCTGTTTCAGATTAGTTGAACCGCAATGAGGACATTCTTCAGGCGGCTCGACGGATACTATAGGATTTTTACATTCAATATTACAATGATCATCACCGACACAATACCAGACAGGGATTCTATGTCCCCACCAGAGCTGTCGCGAAATACACCAATCTTTAATATTGTTCATCCAGTGGTCGTAAGTTTTTATCCAATGCTCTGGATAAAATTTAACTTTACCTTCATTAACAGCATTCAGCGCAGGTTTTGAAAGCTCTTCCATTTTCATAAACCACTGCTCCGATAAGTAAGGTTCAACCGGAACACCTCCTCTTTCGGAATAACCAACATTGTTCTGGTAGTCCTCAACTTTTTCAAGCAGATTTAATTCTTCTATTTTAGCAACTACTTTTTTTCTTGCTTCATACCTATCTAATCCCTGTAGATCATTGGGAACATTTTCATTTGTTGAGGCGTCGGGATTGAAAATATTAATTACTTCAAGATTATGCCTTTTTCCCATATCATAATCATTTACATCATGGGCGGGAGTAACTTTAACCGCGCCAGTTCCAAAATCCGAATCAACATAGGCATCGGCAAAGATCGGAATTTCCCTTTCTACTATTGGAAGAATAACCGTTTTACCAATAAAGCTTTTATACCTTTCATCATCAGGGTTTACTGCTACACCCGTATCCCCCAGCATGGTTTCCGGACGCGTAGTTGCTACAGTTATAAATTCATCACTCCCTTTAACAGGATATTTGAGATACCAGAGTTTCCCGTTAACGGTTCTATAAATAACCTCTTCATCCGATATAGCGGAGCGGGATGCAGGATCCCAGTTTACCAACCTGTAGCCGCGGTAAATTTTTCTTTCATTATATAATGCAACAAATGTTTCAATAACCTTTTTATAATAATCATCATCCATTGTAAAGCGTTCGCGTTCCCAGTCGCAGCTTACACCCAGCTTTTTCAGCTGCTGTATAATTATACCACCATACTTATCTTTCCACTCACGGCAGTATTTTAAGAATTCTTCCCTGCCGATTTCATATTTATCAAGTCCTTTTTCCTTCAAAGAATTTGTAACCTTAGCTTCTGTTGCAATAGACGCATGATCAGTACCCGGAACCCAGCAGGCATTATACCCCTGCATTCTTTTGGTTCTAATTAAAATATCCTGGATTGCATTGTTCAGGATATGGCCCATTGTTAATATCCCGGTAATATTAGGCGGGGGAATAACAACTGTATAAGGTTTCTTTGTTTTATCTATCTCCGAATGAAATAAATTTCTATCCAACCAAAATTTTGTCCATTTATCTTCAACTTCCGAAGGATTGTACGCTTTTGGAATATCCGACATAATTTTACATCTTTTTTGAAATTATTTGAATTGCAAATATAAAAAAAAATCCCCAGAGGTCTTAGGATTGATGATTTATGATTGAAGATTGATGAATAAACCCAAGCAGGTGATTTAAAAGTCTCCCAGGCTGAAAGAAACAAGTTTTCGTTAGCGATACTTTTATCTTTTTGCTTGTATTTTTTAACTTGAATTTGGCATTGATTATTTAATTAAATACTGATAATTCGGAATTTTTACCTGAATACCATGATGTGGACCTTCAAGATCGCTTAGCTGATCTCCGACATCTCCGACAATATTGTATCCTTTTTTTACCAGTTCTGTTCTTTTGTGTGATTTATATTCTAATGCTGTCATTTTATATTCATCATTATTCCTGACAATTAGTGTATCAAATTTTGAATAGCCTGCATTGACTAAATTTTGATACGTTGGTTTATACGTATAATCTTTTCTGCCTGTTAAAAAAATTATTTTAAAATCTCTCGAGGTTAATAAATCGTACAAACGCTTTACTTCTTTAATTGCTGGTGCATTTGCTTCACCTACCCATTTATCCCATATCTCCGGGACATAACCGAAATCATATTTTTTTCTGTATTCATAACTTGAGAGAGCCGTCTCATCAATATCGAAAATAACGGCACTGTTTTCGTTCGGCTGAATGTTACTAAATTCATCAATTGCTGCATCTACAACTTTACCTGTTTCTTCATCATATCTTCCTGATTCATGATATTTAATAATTTCATCCTTTGCAATAGTCAGATTAATCGGAGCCGTCGCACATGACTGGAAAACAAATATCAGACAGATAAAACTATAAAGAAGAAGGTTTTTATATATCTTCATAATAGAACCCCTTACCAAATAATAAGAGAATATTAAAAATAAAAAATACTATTAAATTCTAATCAATTCTTGTACCAGCAGGCAATAATATTTCTAAAATACTTATCAATCAATGGATTATTGTTTGATTTTTTGGGATTTTAAAGTATACATAATTTTTAATTTTTGAGATTCGTTTATGGCTATTGTAAAACCTTTTAAAGCATTAAGACCTAAAAAAGGAATTGCCGGATTAATTGCAAGTGTTCCGTATGATGTAGTTAGTACCCAGGAAGCTAAAGAGTTGGCGGATGAAAATCCTTTTAGTTTTTTAAGAGTAACCAGAGCGGAAATTGAATTACCCGATACTACCGATATTTATTCACAGGAAGTTTATAAAAAAGCATATGACAATCTTCTGAAATTACAAAAAGAAGGAAATCTGCAATCAGATAATGAAGAACACTATTATTTGTACAAACTAGAAATGAATGGGCATACCCAGATCGGTATTGCTGCTGCTTTTTCAATTGACGATTATGACAATAACATAATTCTTAAGCATGAAAAGACAAGAAAAGTTAAAGAAGATGACAGGACAAACCATATAGTTACAACAAACGCACAAACCGGCACTGTCTTTTTAACTTTTAAAAGTGTACCCGATATTAATAACATAGTAAATAAGACTTTGCTTGAATCCGAACCGGTTTATGACTTCACTGCCGATGATGGTATTAAACATGCAGTATGGATTGTGCCGGCAGAATACAATAAAATTTTAAAGGAAGAATTTGCAAAGGTTAAAAACTTATATATTGCCGATGGACATCATAGGGCAGCAAGCGCAAGCCGTGCAAGAAAAATAAAAAAGGATTCAAACCCTGAGCACAATGGAAACGAAGATTACAATTATTTCCTTGCTGTTATTTTTCCGGCAGACCAGGTAAAGATTCTTCCTTACAACAGGATTATTTATAATTTAAATGGTCTTACTGGAGAGGAATTCCTCAAGGAGATAAGTGAAAAATTTAATATTGAAAAAAGTGACCAGAAGGAACCGGAGAAAAAAAGAACTTTCGGAATGTACCTTGACGGTGAATGGTATCTGTTAAAAATTAAAGATTCAATTAATGCAAGTCTCACCTTATCTGATTCTATTTCAGGTACTTTAGATGTAAGTATACTGCAGGATTTCTTGTTTAACCCTGTACTTGGAATAGACGATCAGCGGACTAATCAGAATATTGATTTTGTCGGCGGCATTCGCGGAACAAAAGAACTTGAGAAACTGGTTAACAGTGAAGATGTTTCTGCAGCATTTACATTTTATCCGGTTTCTGTTGAAGAATTAATGAAGATCTCCGATGCAGGAGAAATTATGCCGCCAAAATCGACCTGGTTTGAACCGAAATTGAGGGATGGACTGCTAATATATTTGATTTAAAAGGGATTTTGTAACTATAAAAAAGAATTAATCAAAAATCTAAAATAATTCGTCATCTTAAATAGAGGAAAGTATATGGAAAAAAGAGTATATAATTTTAGTGCAGGTCCGGCAATCTTACCGGAAGAAGTTTTGTTGGAAGCACAAAAAGATTTATTTGCACTTCCGGGTGTTGGAATGTCTATCCTGGAAATAAGTCATCGTTCCAAAACATTTGATAAAATAATTCTCGAAACCAAAGAGGATTTAAAAGCACTATTGAATGTACCGGATAATTATGAAATACTGTTCCTGCAGGGCGGAGCAAGTCTGCAGTTTTATATGACCCCTTTAAATCTTATGCCTCCTAGTAATAAAGCCGATTATATTGTTACGGGGAGCTGGTCAAAAAAAGCTATTAAAGAAGCTAAGAAAGTCGGTACAGTTAATATTGCGGCTACTACTGAAGATGGTAATTTCAAAAGAATTCCGAAGCAGGAAGAACTTAAGTTAGATAGTGAGGCAGCTTATGTACATTTTACTTCAAATAATACAATATATGGAACAGAGTGGAAAAGTGAACCTGAAACCGGTAATGTTCCTCTTGTTTGCGATGCTTCATCGGATATATTAAGTAAAAAAATTGATGTTAATAAATATGGAATTTTATATGCAGGTGCTCAAAAAAATATGGGACCTTCAGGTGTTGCAACTGTCATTATCAGAAAAGATTTGATTGAGAGAAGCCAGGATTCTTTACCGTCAATGCTGAATTATAAAATCCATGTCGATAATAATTCTCTTTATAATACTCCTAACACATTTGGCATTTATATAATTGGATTAGTGGCTAAATGGATCCAGAATATGGGGGGGATCGAAGTAATGGAGAAAGTTAATAAAGAGAAAGCTGAAATCCTGTATAAATGTATTGATGAGAGTAACGGTTTTTATAAGGGACATGCTGAGAAAGACAGCCGGTCATTAATGAATGTGACTTTTAATTTAGCCACCGAGGAACTTGAAAAAACACTTGTTTCTGAAGCTACTGCCGCTGGATTTAACGGTGTAAAAGGTCATCGTTCTGTCGGCGGTTTGAGAGCTTCTATCTACAATGCTTTCCCGAAGAAAGGTGTTGAAGATCTTGTAGATTTTATGAAGGAATTTCAGACTAAGCATTCTTAAAGGTTTGACATTGCAGCACAGAAAAACCAGCTGTGCTGCGAATATTTCAAAAATACTGTAAAGGAATTTTTAATGAAATACTCAATCATATTCTTTATCCTGCTTGTTTTGTTATTTGAGGCTTGCAGTAAAAAAAAGGAAGAAAAGCTGAAAGCATATAACGCAACTGCATTTGCTTATGACCTTGGTGATAAAAGCTGGGAAGTAGATGCTTCTGCAAGGGTAAAAGGATTCACTCAAACGGCAGCGGGGAATATGTATAAAGCTTCGCTTGCTTATGAAATAAATTTAATTACACCTGATAATGATACAATAAAATCTTTGATTTCAAAAATAGTTGATAAATCCGAAAAGGAAAGCATGTCCGATACTGGTCTGGAAACTCAATTCGACCTGGATTCTACTTACTCTTATGGAACATATAAAATATTGTGGAATGTAAAAGATGTAGCTACCAATGATACTGCTTCAACTACTACAAACTTTACATTAAGCAGCGAATAGAAAGAAGATAAATCTTCATTCAAAATAATCATCCGGGATTTGTTTTCGACCAGAATATCCTTCTTCAATCGAATGGTAGAATTTAATTTCCTCTTCATCGCTTCGCCAGCAAAGATAAACGTCTTTTCCTTCAATAACAGACGGGAAATCAACTAAACCTACTGTAAAATTCCAATCCTTATAAAGACATCCTATTTCTTCCAGTTCCTGTATAAATCCGTTTACATCACCAACCATCTTTTGAATTTGGTTCCATGTATCGCCGGATTCTATTTTTCCATCTACATCTTCGGCAATTAAACGCATTTCTTTGGTTGTATCAAGAATATCCTTGACAATTTTTTTTACCAAGGGTAACGTTTTCTGTGCCTCGGAAGGAGTGAAATATTTTGTTTCGGTTATCATAAAAATTCCCTAAAGTAATTTTCTAATTACAGATAATTTACCATAAATTCAGCAGAATGTTTCTATTAATAAATAAATAATGATATCAGTTACAATTATACAATAATTATAAACTTTTTCAATACAATTGCTTCTTCTAAAAAATAATTTTTAAACTTGTTGATTTTTTAATCAATGAAACTATTATAATTTTTAGCTAGTAAAAACATTTATTTTAGCTTTTTAATAATGATAAAGAAATTTTTACTAATATTCCTGATCATTTTGTCCTTTGCAGGCATAAATTTTTACAGTATAAAGGTGAATAAACCTCTTAGCCCGGTTTATCCTTCAATTTCACGAGATTCGCTGATTATACCCGGGAAAAATGTTCCTGTTGCACTTGTAGGTGATATGCAGCGGACTACAGTATGGGAACTAATGGTAGGGAGAGAACAAAACGATATTGAGAGGGAGAAGATTATTAAAAATATTGCTATAGAAAAACCCGGGGCATTAATTTTGCTTGGGGATATGGTAGCAAATGGCTCAGACACAAATACATGGCTCTATCTCCGGAACTTATTAAAACCTATTATGAAAGAAAATATTCCAATTATTCCTGTATTGGGAAATCATGAATATTGGGGAAATGATTCAGCTGCACTTTATAATGCGGGACAGGTATTTCCTGTTTTCCAAAAAACTCACCGGTATTCCATAAAATATGGAAATATTGTCTTTATTATTCTTGATTCAAACAGGGATAATCTGAGTGGAAATAAATGGTCACAGCAAAGAGAATGGTTTGAGAATAAATTAAAATACTATGATTCGGATTCTTCAGTGAAAGGAATTATTGTATGTCTTCATCATCCTCCTTATTCAAACAGTATAGTTACAGGTGATAATATCAATGTACAGGAAGTATTTGTGCAGCCGTTTTTAAATTCTAAAAAAACTATAGCTATGATAAGCGGGCATGCACATACTTATGAAAGATTCCGGGAAAAAGGTAAAATGTTTATTGTTTCCGGAGGTGGAGGAGGACCAAGAGTTCTGCTAAAAACCGGGATAAATACTCATAAAGATCTGGTTAATCTGCCTTCTTTAAGACCATTTAATTACCTTCTTCTTTATCCTGAATCAGCTAGAATTAAGATAATTGCCAGAGGCTTGGATAAAGGCACTTCTCACTTCTATAGAATTGATAATTTTTCAATTCCTTTTAATAATCTTGCAAAATAATTGAATCTCTTTTTACTTATTTGTATCTAATTGAACAGATGAATAATTTTTAATTGCTGAATAATTTTAAGGTGATATTGATGGATTATAAAATTATTGAGAATCGAATAAATCAAAAAGGAGTTGGCTACCAGGAATTTCTTAATTTGTTTATAAATGAAATAACCGAAACTAATCCTGATTCGCTTGATGATAAATCCAGGAAAAAATTTGAGACTAAAAAGCTGAATCTGCAGAGAAGCACTAGAATAGTAAAAACTTATAAGGTTTCTTCTGAATTAAGAGAAGAAATTAAAAAGATAAATGAACCTCAGCTGTGGATGGTTATAACCGAAAACTGGTGCGGGGATTCGGCTCAAAACCTGCCCTATTTATCTTTGATGGCTGAAGCAAGTCATAATATAGATTTTAAAATAATCCTTAGAGATTCAAATCCCGACATAATGGATCAATACTTAACTAACGGTACCAGAAGCATCCCTCTTTTAGTTGCATTTGATAGAAACGGTAATGAATTATTCAAGTGGGGATCACGCCCTAAAGCAATCCAGGAACAATTTCTTAAATGGAAAGCGGAAGGAATTGTTAGTCCTGAACTTTATGAAAAGCTTCATCTTCTGTATGCAAAGAATAGAGGACAGGCTATCGAAAGTGATTTCCTGAATATACTTAAAACCGTAGAGCAGGATTAAAATTAAAAATCAGCAATGAATAATTAACAATTACAAATTAAATTGCATTGTTAATTAAAAATTGATTTATGAAAATAGAAACAATATCTGTTCATGCGGGGAGAAAAATTGATCCTGCTACCGGGGCAGTTATACCGCCAATCTACCTCTCAACAACTTTTGAACGAGAAAAAGATGGAGATTATCCTAAAGGATATAATTACTCCCGCAGCAATAACCCAAACAGAGAGGCACTTGAAGAATGTTTGGCTGAAATGGAAAACGGTAAATTAGCTGCGGTTTTCTCTTCAGGTTCGGCAGCAGCTATGAGCATTCTCCAATCCCTCAAATCCGGAGATCATTTAATTGCTCCTGAAGATATTTATCACGGTACAAAACATTTAATTAAGCTATTTGAGAAATGGAGTATAAGATCCACTTTTGTGGATATGACTAATATTAAAAATATAGAGAACGCCTTTCACAAAAGCACAAGACTAATCTGGATAGAAACCCCGTCCAATCCATTATTAAAAATTATTGACATTAAAAAGATAGTTGACTTTGCAAAGAAGAAAAACATAATAACAGTTTGCGATAATACATGGGCTACACCAATCACACAACAACCGCTGGAATGGGGAGTTGATCTTGTTCTTCATGCAACGACTAAATATATAGGAGGACATAGCGATATTTTAGGCGGGGCAGTAATTTCAAATGAAGATAACAATACTTTTATGTTTGTAAGAGAAATTCAAAAGTCAGGCGGTGCAGTTCCGTCTCCTTTCGAATGCTGGCTTGTTTTAAGAGGAATACAAACTCTTCCTTTACGCATCAGGGAACAATCGAAAAGTGCTATGATAATTGCACAGTTCTTAAACAACAGAGATGAAGTTGAGGTTGTACATTATCCGGGTTTAAAAGAACATCCGGGTTATGAACTAGCTAAAGAGCAAATGAAATTATTCGGCGGTATGCTTTCTTTCCAGGTGAAAGGGGATAAAAATGATGGCTTACAATTAGCGGCAAGTGTAAATTTATTTACCCGCGCTACAAGTCTCGGAGGACCTGAAAGCTTTATCGAGCATCGTGCTTCCGTTGAAGGACCTGAAACAAAAACTCCGCAAAACTTATTGCGTTTATCAATCGGGCTCGAACATCCCGACGATTTAATTGAAGATTTAACTCAAGCATTCACAAGCCTTAAAGGTTCGCTTAAACCTTGATAGTCTATAGCCTTTAAAAAGGTCACTTTAAAGACCTTCAAGGTTGCCGGAGAAGTTTATGCGAAATGTTTTACTTGAGTAACTTTCAGGGTTTAATATGTAACCCCGAAGGTTTTCACTCTTCTGTAAAAATAAAATTAAACATCCGTCTGTAACAAGATTGAAAAGTTATTTGATATTTGTATTTTGGGCTTTATAATTTTTGAATTTTTCATCATTTAGGGCTTATTAGTTATACACTAATAAATAGATAGTATTTGTCAATTTATCTCCAGATTATATTACTTTTTACTGTAGGAATCATTGCCGGATTCATGAATGTAATGGCCGGCGGCGGTTCAACTTTAACTCTTCCTACCTTGATCTTTTTAGGATTAGACTCTGCTCTTGCTAACGGCACAAACCGTGTAGCGATAATTATCCAGAATATCTTTGCTGTTTATTCTTTTAAAGGGAAAAATACCAGAAATTTAAATTAAGCCTGAAAATGTCTTTGTTCACTTTACCCGGGGCTGTTGCGGGTGCTATAATTGCAGTGAGAATCGGTGATCAGACTTTTCAAACGATTCTGGGCATAGTAATGATCGGAATTATCATCTCAATGATTATTCCCAAATCAAAAATAGAATATGTAAATAGTGATAGTGAAAAAATCTCTCCGTGGGTTTACGTATCTATGGTGTTTATAGGATTTTACGGAGGGTTTATACAGGTAGGAGTAGGATTTATCATTATGGCCGCGCTCCATTATTTAATGAGATTAAATTTAGTGTATGTAAATATGCACAAGGTTTTTATAGTTTTTATTTATACTATTCCTGCAATAATTATTTTTATTTATACAAATAATATAAATTGGGAATTAGGATTGTCTCTTGCTGCCGGCAATGCCCTGGGCGGCTGGTGGGCTGCAAAATTCTCCGTAAAAAAGGGAGAAGGTATAATTAGAATTATTCTTATTATTGCTGTATTAATTATGTCTTTTAAAATTATTAAATATCTTTTAACATATTATAAGGAATTTTTTCGTGGGCGAAGAAGAAATTAAAGGAAAAGTTGAAGATCAACATATCAAAAGTTTTTCTGAAATTGTAAAAGAATCTTTCAAAGAGCTGAAAGAAACTTTTGTTGCCTTTATTAAGGCTCCCAAGGCTTTATGGGGAATTAATGTCCCGTATGTTCTTGAAGGATTAGTCTATTTTGGAATTCTTACGGAATTAGGAAAATACAGTTCAGAAAATGTTGGTTTAACTGATCCCCAGGCTGGATTAATCTACAGCTTTGTTACAGGAGGAATAACTTTTTCGATGCTTCTCCTTGGCGGCTACTCCGATAAAATCGGTGTTCGAAAATCTTTATTCATTTCATTTCTTGTTTTCCTGGTTGCAAGAGTTATAATTTCATTCTCCGGTACATTGCACATGTCAAACGGGCTTTGGTCTCCAATGTTCTTTACTATGAACGGAGGACTTCTCTTGATGGTGGCAGCCTACGGATTATACCAGCCTGCAGCTTATGCGGGAGTAAAAAGATACACTACCCCTAAAACTGCAGCCATGGCATACGGCGCTATTTACGGCTTTATGAATTTGGGTGCATTCTTATCGGGGTTTATCTCTTCATTAACCAGACAGAATTTTGTCGATATCTTTCCACCCAACGGGTTAACAGCTGTATTTTGGGTTTTTACTATAATAACCTTTATTGCATTATTATTGACTGTTATTTTACTAAGCAAAAAGACAGACACTGAAGCAGTTGCCAAAGTGAAGGAAGAATTGGAGAAAGAAGGTACTGCAGGTGAAGATGAGAATGAAGAAGAGAATCAAACACCTAAGAAAAAAATAAATAATACTTCCCTGGTTATTTATGCAATACTTACTTTGCTTTTCTTTTTATTCTCAGGTTTAGGCTTTAACAATCCGCTTAACTACACTAAAAGTTTTAACGTAATAGGATTAGACATAAAATTTGATCTGTTTTTTGTAATTGCGGTAATCTTTTTTGTAATTGCTGTTTATGAATTTCTAAAAAAGAGACCCCATCATCCTTTTAGAGATAAAAGGTTTGCTTTTTTCATTTTCATCCTTATCCCTGTGCAAACTTTATTTGCACATAACTGGCTGACTATTCCGTATTATTTAAACCGTGCATTTCCAGCCGGTTCAGTTGCAAGCAAGTACTACGAAGTATTTGCCAATATAAATCCGATATTAATTTTCATTCTTGCACCTCTTATTGCCGGTTTGACTACCAAAGCCAATGTTTATAGAATGATGATTTTGGGAACAACAGTAATGGCAATTCCAACGTTCTTATTAACAGTAGGTCCAAACTTATACTTGTTTCTTCTATATGTTTTAATAAGTACAATTGGAGAGGCAATGTGGCAGCCAAGATTTTTACAATGGATTGCTGAAGTTGCACCAAAAGGTATGACAGGTTTATACATGGGAGTTGGTCAGTTCCCCTGGTTTTTAACAAAAGTTATTACCGGTTTTTACTCCGGCTGGTTCTTAATGCAATATTGCCCAATAAATACTCTTCCCTCTGAAATGAGTACCGGGTTCATGTGGTTTATTTACGGTTTGATTGCAATCGTCAGTCCGATTGGATTAGTGCTTGCCAGGAAATGGATGCTGAAAGGATTTAAGCTTAAAGCTTAGAGGAGAAGAATAGTCTCCTGATAAATATTTGGCTAAGATTTTTTTAAATATTTTTTTCGTACTTACAAGAGAATGGCTGTATGGATGAATGAATGCATGGAAGAAAAAATACATTTTCCATTTTAACTACTTTAACTTTAGTGAAGGAAGTTTAATATTTTCCATTCTGGTGGGCGGTTATTCTAGCAAAATAGCATTTCATTAACCAATAGATTTATCTATTGAATTGAAGAGGCTAGATATCATCACTTACCTTAACGGTTTCAACCGTTTAAAAAATATTTTTGATACTTATTAATAACGAAGAGAGTTAATATGTCTATCCTTCTTTTGAAGGTTATAATAAAATGGTTATACCAGTTAAGATAATTATTAATTCTTTGGACCAACATATAGTTCTGTTGGTTAATAAAAACAATATCATAAATACCCGGGCAGATCAAAGTTCAATATCGTAGTCCTGTAAACATTAGTTTAGCATCATAACTACTTTTCTGCTAAAATTTATACTGTATGCTATTGGAATACTTTAAATACCTTTCAAGCAATACATGATTGTGATTTTTTATTATTATTTTTACTCACTATATTATTAAATAATATAAAGATATCTGTGATTAGAATTTCCGGACAAGCAAATCTTATTTTTTCAAAAATTAAAGGAAATTTTTATTTAGTCTTTATCCTGTCTGCAGCACTGCTAATGAGGATCTATTCGGTGGCAGTAAACGGGATGTGCTATACAATTGATTCTCAAAATTACATTAAACAGGCAAAGCTGCTGCTTGAAGGACATTATTCCATTTATTTCCCTAACGGTTTCCCGCTTATTATTGCTTTTTTCCTGCCGCTTAAAAATTTTATTAGTTTAGGGACATGCTTAATCATACTTAATATAATTTTATCTGTAATAACTGTTTATTTTGTTTATAAAATATGCCGGAATTCTTTTAGTAATAAATACATAGCGTATATTGCAGTTGTAATTGCGGCTATTTATCCTAATCAAATAAAGTATGTACACTGGTTTCTATCTGAAGTACCCGCAGCTTTTTTTATTACATTATCTCTTTATTTAATTACAAAAAAGAAATATATAATTTCAGGCGCTGCATTAGGCATGGCTTCAATGATCAGGACCACTCTTCTGCCGATTGGAGTTTTATTCAGCTTTTATTTATTTATCAGGAAAAATAGTTACGTATACAAATACTTAGCTTTTTTCTGCCTGGTGATATTAGCATTCTTAACATATGGATATGCCAAGACAGGATACTTTACCATAGGTCAGAATGCTGCACATAATCTTTCTATTACTACTGAATATTCCGATACTGCTTCTTTCCCGAAGGTACATTTAAAGACCTTGAATGGTTCTTTACATGATTATATATCATTTGCATTCAATAATCCGTCAGATTTTTTTTCAGAAAGACTTGAAAATTTATGGGATTTGTGGGGACCTATGCCTCCATGGGATGAAAGCTGGAAAGGAGGTTTTAATTTTTTCTGGAAAATCGGAATCAGATTTCCGCTCCTTCTTTTGGCAATATTCGGATTTATAGTTGCCGATAAGAATTTTACATCGGTTTTCTCAATTATTGCTATTGCAACAATAACAATTGTCCATTTCTTATATTTTGCCGATCCAAGATTTACTTATACAATTGAACCGTTCGCTATAATACTGGCATCTATCGGAATTTTATATTTTTTTGAAAGAATAAAGAAGTTCTATAAACCCGTTTAATTTTCCATATTGGAGATTAAATAACGATTACCAATAAAATAAGCTCTGTTGATTTAACTCAAAAATAATTCATTCCCTTATTACTAACTTACTATAATAAAAATCAATCCTGATATAATTAATTCAGAAATCCGAATGATTTACTGGATTTCCGTAAAGAATTTATCAATTATTCAAAAATTAGAGGAAGATACCTATGATTAAAAGACTAAACTTAATATTGCTAATAGCTTTATTGACCTTTGTCTTATATAGCTGCGGCAAAGATGAGGGGGATCGTTTTGAGCCTGCTAAAATGATGAAAAAACCGGATAGCACTGCAATACATAAAGCAATTGCTAATTTGGGACCGCTAAAAGGCTATAATGTTAAAGGAACAGTTGTTTTCACCAAAGTTGACGGGGGTATTAAAATAGTTGCGGATGTAGAAGGTTTAACTCCCGGTAAACATGGTTTTCATGTTCACGAATTTGGTGATTGCTCTTCTCCCGACGGCAGTTCAGCCGGCGGACATTTCAATCCTGACGGTGTAAAACATGGCAGCCCTAACGATGCAGTAAGACATGTCGGTGATATGGGCAATCTTGTAGCCGGTAAGGACGGCAAAGCTCACTACGAATGGGTCGACTCTCTAATGACTTTCTCCGGACCGCATAATATAATCGGAAGAAGTGTTATCGTACATGCAGGAGCAGATGATTATACATCACAGCCTTCAGGGAATGCAGGACCGCGTGCCGCCTGCGGTATTATCAAAATGGAAATGTGATTCAATTGATGAATAATGACCACCTACAATAAATTTTCTGCCTTCGTTTTATAACTTCGGCAGATAAATCGGTAGTTAAAATTGAAGCCGTAGCAATGAGGTTGTGTTACGAAAATGTGTTGTTCAGGTTAATCAAAAATCAACAATCATAAATTCAAAGTGCTAACGTATAAACAATATTCATCAATCATAAATCAGCAATTCGGAGGGAATTAAAATCGTTAATTGTCAGTCTGAATTTGTTATATAATAAGGAAGTACATACAAATCTTACGTCTTCATCAAAACAGATCCCCGGGTGCTATAACTTTCTCATTAATCAATTCCCTAATAACAGTTTCCGTCATTTCACTTTTAAATTGGAATTCATACCGGATATCCATTACATAAGCTTTCAGTCTCATTTTTAAATATGATCTTCTTTCCTTTACTTCATTAAAGAAAAGGACAAGCACAGGTTTCTTTAAAAATACATATTTTGAAACCTGTGCAGCTTCAATGGCAATTTGCCTGACCTTTTCGGTATCGACTGTAATCGGCAGATAAATTTCTGCAACTACCTGGCAGTTCGGTTCACCGTAATTACTATTTGATACCGACTTGCTCATCACTTCACCATTGGGAATACTGACATTTGAATCATCAGGAGTTACTATCCGTGTTGACCGGAGACCGATCTTAATGACTTCCCCGTAATAATCCCCTATTTCGATTTTATCACCAACCTGAAAAGGCCTGTCAAACAATATCATTATACCGCCGAAAATATTTTTGAACATATCCTGAGCGGCCAGACCAACCCCAAGACCCAATGCACCAGCCACAGTAATTATGGTTGGAAGCGGCGGTCTTAAGATACCCGCAACAATTAAATATATTATTAATACCCACCCGAAAATCCTGATTATTGGAACAAATCCTTTTATTGTAATCCTATAGCTGGTACTCCTTTCTGCAATCAGATCCAGAGTTTTGGAAACAATTCTAATTAAGAAAAAGCCGATTATAATTACTAACAGCGACCAGAAGACTTTGCCGAAAGATATAATTTCTTCTATCGGGGGAGGTCCAAGTTCAATTAATTTATTAGAATTATTTCTTACAGCTTTTCTGCTTATTTCTTTCCCAATTGCATGTACCGTGTCGGTTTTTACTATTACTTTTGCAGAATCATTATTTGAGGAAGAATGGTCATCTGTCTGGTTTAACACAAAACCGGATAAAAATAAAAAGAGAAGAAATACTTTAATTAAAATGCCTTTTCGCATGTTTATTAATTTCAATGAATAATATTTTTAGTTTGCATAAGATTAACTGCCTGCCTGTATAAAAGAGGATTTATTTTATATAATCTTTGTTTCTGAATTATAACACCATCATCTAAAAGTACAAGAAGCATCAGCCTGCATTGTGCTTCCGGTAAATTATTTATAATTGAAAAAGATTCAATTGTTAAGCCATCATGAATAAGCAGTGAATGAAGTGTAAAAACTTTCGAGGTTTCCAGGGAAGAAAGAAATGAAAAATCCATATCCCTTAATGAACCTATCGTAATAGTATCTCCCGAAACTTCTCTTGTAGAACGGAGCCAGAACAAAAGGGCAAGGCTTATATTGCTTTTAGCAAATTTATTGAGATCAGAAAAATATTGCTTTGATAAATATTCCTGTTTCTTTTCTTTGCTTATTTTTTTAAAACTTTTGCTTGTTTCCTCTTCCTTAGCAGGTTTGAAATTCAAATTATAACCGCTGATTTTATGTCTCTTTAAAATTACTTTTATCATCTGTTCATCTTCCATGCTTTTCAGCCTGATCACATAACCGAAATAGTCTGCTATATTTAATGTTTTATTCAAATACTCCCATGAATAAAGAGATGCGCTTGTAATCCAGAATATATTCTTTTGGGTTTTTGATATCAGCTCGAACAAGGCTTTCAGGCATACAAAACCGTTTACCTTTCTTAAAAAAGTATGCTGGATATTTTCAATCACTACTATTTGCTTAAAGGGCAGGTTATTTAAATAATCCATAAGTTCGGTCATATTTCCTATCGAATTAATTTTAAATAGGCGGCCCAGAAAATTTTTTAACTCCTCATGTTCATAAATTACATTATATATTTCCGTTCTTATAATATTGTGTTTTTTTTCAAGCCCTCTTTCAAAAAAATTCAGGAGAGTAGTTGCCCCGCTCCCTTTTTCACCTACAACAGCGACAGGTGCATACCCTCCTTTATTCCAATGCTCATAAGCTTTGTTTAACTTTGCCAGCTCAGCTTCCCGTCCTTCAAAAAATCTCTCATCCTTTAACGCTTCAATTTCAAACAATCTTCTATATACCACCGGGAGCTTTGAAACCGCGTACTGAGTATCTGCAAGAAAGTCTGAAATTTCAGATGATATGACAGCAGCTTTCGGCGATAATCCTAACTGCTTTCTAACATTTCTATAAAATTCACTGTATCTTTTATGTCCTTTTTTATAGGAGGATGCAACAACAGGAATAACATTTTTAAACCATGTAATCGATTCCTCTTTTAATTTCGTTGTTCTTTGAAGAGCTTTTTCCTTGGCTATTCTGATCTTTATCTCAAGAATATTTTCCGTTTTGGTTAGCTTTATTAAATCATCATTAAAATCTTTAACCTTGGCACCAACTGTTTCTTTTATTTCATTATTTATTGAGAGAAGGATCTTTTCAACTTCATTTGTTTTTCCAATTGCCCTGTCAATCCCTTCCACAGCAATATCAAGCGGATCCTCACCCGTTCTTTCTTCACTTTTAAACATTGATATCGCCGTGTCAAGGTTAAAGTCGGATATCTGGTCTATATCTAAAATCGAGCTTTGTACCTTTTGAATTTCTCTTAATATACTGCTTTTAATATGCTGAATTGATTTACTGAACTTTGTTAAACCGGAAAATGAAATTATTTCTTTCGGTGAGATATAGTCTATTTCCGAAGTTTTAACTTTCCTGTTGTAAGTATTCTGCTTAATGATGGCTCTCTGTGATGAAAGATTTTGAACAATCTTTTCAATATTTATTTCAATATCTCCCGCCAATTCCGGGATATTCTGCCGCAATATAGTCTCGCTTACTGCTGGAATGATTTTATTAGACAGCTGGCCGAATATTTTATCCCTTTTCTTATATAAGAGTGAAAGCAATTCGCCGCTGCTACCGTAAAAATCATTTATTTCGCTTTTAATATTTTCAAGAAGGACAGAAATGTTTTTCAGTTCCGGTAATATTTTCCCGACGATCTTTTCTTCAGATTCTTCTTTAATATTCGAATATATTTCCAGCGAGCTTCCGCAAAGTACATATAATTCCTTATTTAACCTCCAATCCTCAAACAGAGTGAAGTAATTATTCAACCATCCTTTATTTATCTCTTTATAATCATTATTTAAGGTGTCATTGGCTTTCTTAATCTTTCTGGAATTAAATCTTCTTTTGGGTTGTTCAACCGTGCCGGCTTTGTTGTAAACATCTTTATATTCTGCAAAAACCGCATCTACTTTTCCTGTTGATTTTTCTTTTAATGTATTCTTTAATTCAATCAGGATTTTTATAGCATCTTCTATATCACCAAAGGAAAATTCCTCAAGAGAACCGGTTTCTTCCTGCTCAGTTTCCTTTGTAAATATTTTATTTATTCTTTCATCTGTTTCCCGGATTTTTGAATAAGCGGAACTGATATTTAAATCCGTATCTTCAACAATTTCAATAAGTGAACGTGAGAGCCTATCTCTTAAATAAAAAACAGAAAGATTTTTAAATGGGATATTGTGATGCCAGACTTTTACAGGTTTTGGTTCTTTCTTAAATATTTTTCTCGGCATATTTACTGCTTTACCGGGCAGCCTAGATATTTTAAGTGCGAGCTTTTTGATTCTTTTTGAATTCTTTATGAATAATCTATCCTCACCGGAGACAATAAATCTTTCATCAGGCTGAACTTCTTTTATAATCTCATCAAACGGAGATAAATAATGATTAATCGCTTCAATGAAATGCGGGAATTCTTCATTAAATTTTATAGACTGGTTACCTGAAAATTTTTTCTCAATCAGCAGTGAAGTTTTTTTGTTATATTCGTTTGTTTCATCAATTGAATGCGGAGTAATATCATTAAACCGTACAAGCTCTTTTTTAAATGATTTAATAAAATCCAGCGTTTCATCAATCTTACTATTTAGGACCGGTATAAAAAACGATAAGACAAAATTATTTACACTTTCATTTATTTCTGAAAAATTTTGTCTCATATATTTGAAGAAGCCTATGGAAGTGAAAAATTGAACTGTATAATAAAGAAATAGAATTATTTATTCAATTATTTATCCTGTGTAAATTTTAAATTTAATAGGACTCAGATTTTAATGATTATTATGATTTCTTATGACGTTATTAAATGTAGGGGCGAATTGGTAATTCGCCGCAAATAGCTCATATCTCTTTCTTGCACCAGCTTAATTCATTCGGTCAGGTGAATCTTCTTTTTGATAAGGCACTAAGTATCAGTGGCTTGACCTGCATCTTTCAATCTCAACTTATTTTTTTGTAACTTATTAAAAATTAAGAAGATAAAGTAATATGAATACTGAAGCAGAGATTATTATTCGAAACACTACTCCTGCGCATTTCGATGATATCAGGGAACTTCAGAGGAAGGTTTATCCCGGTCTCAAACCCTGGTCATATGAACAGCTCGAAAATCATCTTAAAGTTTTTGCAGAGGGACAGTTTATAGCCGATCTTGAAGGGAATATTGTAGGTACTTCCAGCTCTTTTATTATTCTATGGGATGAGTACGGACCCGATCATAACTGGAAGGAAATTACCGGAGGCGGTATGTTCTCTACCCATAACCCGAAGGGAAAAACTCTTTATGGTGCTGAAGTATGTGTCGATCCTGAATATAGAAAAAAAGGGATTGGTCAGAAAATATACCAGGAGAGAAGAGAGTTATGCAGAAGGCTGAATCTGAAAAGAATTATTGCTGCAGGCAGACTCCCGAATTATTATTTACATGCCGGAAAAATGGATCCTCATACATATTGTCTTAAGGTTATATGGGGAGATATTTATGATCCGGTATTGCGGTTTCAGTTAAAACAGGGTTTTCAGTTTTGCGATATTGTTGAAAATTATCTGCACGGCGATACTCAATCTTTAGAATATGCATCTTTAATTGTATGGTTAAATCCTAAATACAATCCAAACTTTGACAAAAAGGAGAAATAATGAGAGTTAGAATTGCATCGGTTCAATACCACTTAAGAAAAGTAAAAGATTTTGAAGAATTTGAAGACCAGGTTAACTATGTATTAACTGCAGCTTCGGAATATAAGCCTCATTTTGTTCTTTTACCGGAACTTTTTACCATTCAGCTTATGTCTTTTATCGACAGCACCGATGCATTAAAAGCAATTAATGAATTAAGCAAATACAAGGAAAAATATGAAGAGCTGCTGCAAAAATATGCTGTCGATTATAATTATTACTTAATAGGCGGTACACATCTTACGAAGGAAAACGATAAAATTTTTAACCGCGCTTATCTCTTTACTCCGGAAGGTAAAATATTTACGCAGGATAAAGTCCACAGGACCAGGTGGGAAAAAGATCCATGGCAGATTGAACACGGCAACGAGCTGAAAGTATTTAAAACTACCTACTGCCCTATCTCAATTTTAGTCTGTTATGATATCGAGTTTCCTGAAGTTGCCAGGATAGTTGCTGATGCAGGGACTGAAATAATTTTTGTCCCTTCGTATACTGACGACAGGCAGGGCTACCTGCGTGTTAAATACTGCTGTCAGGCAAGGGCAATAGAAAACCAGGTGTATGTGGTTATGGCGAGTACAGTAGGTAACCTCCCCGTCTCAAACCTGAGGCTGCATTACGGTCAGGCAAATATTTTCACCCCTTCCGATTTCCCTTTCTCACGTGACGGAGTTGCCGCCGAAGGAGTTATAAACCAGGAGCAGATCGTTATTGCAGATCTCGAACTTGATCTGCTGGACGAAAACAGGATTAAAGGAACAACCATCCCGCTGCTTGATAAAAGGCAGGATGTGTATTCCAAGGTCGCAATTGTTGAGAACACGGAGTGAGGGATTGATGATTTTCGATTGATGATTGATGACTACCTTCGCTAAAGCTCCGGTAGTTAAAATTGATGAATTCGTTAGCGATACCTCATTGCTATGTTTAATAGAACGCAGATCTTAATGATTATTATGATTTCTTATGATGTTATTTAATGCAGGAGAGAATTGCAATTCGTAATGATAATTTTTTTTATCTGTACAACCTCTGTTTTGTCATTCTGAGTTTTATCATCATTACTTTATTGGGGATGAAGGATAAAACGAAGAATCCCCTAACTATTCCCCGGCACTTTCTAATTATTAAGCTTTCTGAGAGGGACCATGGATTCTCCATCCTCATTAACAATTAATTCATACCAAAGAATCCGGGTAAGCAATAGTAAGCAAAATTTAATTTACACCCCAATGGGTAGCCAAACACATTTGGGGGTGATATATAATGCTGTCTGCTGTTACTATTTTCAATATCCTTCTGAATTCCGGTTGAAATAGTTGAACAGGATATACATACAGAAACAATGGATGTTCTACCCAATCTTTTTTGGATACAGGAAGCTAATTGATAATTCGACCAGCAAATATATTTTCACTCATTTCCTGCACCATTTTTAGTTATTCAAGGTTAGAGATTCTTCATCCCGATTTATAATTCCTAAACCAATCATGAATCGGGATTCAGAATGACAGTGTTAGCTTTAGTTGTTGTTTTTGTAAACTCAAACTTTTAAACCCCTTTTCCGTTTTCCCCTTTAGTAAAGGGGAAAAGCAACCAGTGCAGCGGGTGCACTAACCCTTGATCGACGTTTGCGCTCATACAAGGTGGTATACCGAAAAGAGTCGTTGGGATAAGTTAATTTTATTTTGCAGTAAATATTGAACTCATCCTGTAGTCCTTCTCTCAGCCTGCAATAAAATTTTCGGCTGATAAATTGAAAAGAGAAGGACTTGTTGTCAATAAAACTTCTAATTCTATTTGCTGTCTTTTTATTGTGTAACCTATACACTTCCTTACTTTTTGGGCAGTCTCAGCAACCGGTGTGATACATATTTCCAAGACCTGTTTCATCGTAAGCCTGGGACCTCAGTTCTGGAGAACTGAGCTACGCGGTATGTTGCAAAACATCGCTGCGTACTTTCGCAGCTCGTAGATCAGAACTCCAGTTCTGATAGAATAGCGTTACTTCAGGATTGATCAGGCAGCCTCAGGGTTAAGCCTGAAATGTGCTGCAGCGTTTTACATTGTGTGCAATGATTCGCGCAAACTAAAGTTTGCGGCTACCGTTTGCGGCTACTGTTTGCGATTACCACTGGCGGCCGCTTCCATTAGAATTCACTTCAGAAGTACCAGCTTTTTACTATCAGCATACCTTCCTGCCACGATCCTGTAAATGTATATCCCGCTAGGCAGATTACCTGCATCAAAACTTACTGAATGAAAACCCGCACTTTGCACTTCATTAACAAGACCCGCAACTTTCCTTCCCAGAATATCGTAAACGTTTATTACAACCTTTCCCCTCTCCGGAATATTATAATTAATATTGGTTACCGGGTTGAAAGGATTGGGATAATTCTGAAAAAGCTTGAAGCTGTTAAGTGCTGCAGTTTTATTGTCCCTTACAGAAGTAAACAGTGTATCCCCGTTTATAACACAGCTTACCAGGCTTCTCAATACACCATTTTCCGATGAATATTCATAGTATTCCCCGATACCGTCTGCAAGCCATATTTCACTGTTATAAACAGCTTTATCGAAAAGTGTGTTTGCAGGCTTAAGCGAAACATCATCAATGTATAAAGTGTCTGCCTGGTTAAGAAAGATCTTTATAGGCTGGTTAATAGTGCTGTCGTCAGCCTGGAAAGTCCAGGCTAGTTTAGTCCATGTATCCGATGAAGCAATTGTTTTTGCTTTTGTCACCAATAGTTTACTGTTACTGTATCTCCATTTAGATAAGGAGATTTATACCACATTGAGTAAGTATAATTATTTCCATTTACTATTGGAGTAAAAGCACTTGCAGGTAAAGAAGCATAATTATCTGTTGTATTACCGACTTGTACCCATTACATACATTATCTAAATAATATATCAGTATGCACCATTTAGCCCATAAAATAGATTAACAGTATGATCTGCCAGTAGTATCATTAAGAATCTATTATATATAGATACCAGTATTCAGTTGTAAATGTAGCCATAGGATAATTGAAGACTGTACCATTTCTATATTTCCAATTGTGCATTAATACTCTATGATAATAAATTTAGTAATATAACATTATATATTTCATGTTGAAACTCTTGTTAAATTACAATATGGAATCTATTAGCATATTACTAATTCTTGAGCATTGTGCCATTGAATAATCGTTACCCGTTATATTGATGCAATTGCACTTCGATCACCAATCTTGATCCCAATTGTCAGCTAACCCATCAGCATTAGCATCAGTCCAATAGTTCCATTAGTAACTAAATTCAGCATTTATTATCCTTGCACTATAACTTCCACTATGCTTATCGGTTGAGAATTGATTCAATAGTATGATTTCCGGTTGATATCCATGTATCCTAAAGAATCTTCAAAGTTACTGTTTGTAGAAAGATGATAATATTATTCTTATCATTCAATACAATGATTTCCCTGATTATATTCACATATTATATTACTTATTCTATCTCCTACATTCAGATCCAATACAAAATAATTACTAGTAGAGTAATTGGTATCGACAGCGGGATTTGTACCATATCCACCAGTAACAGAAATTAAAGTCCTGGAAGTAAACTCGCCTCCTTCAATGTAAGTATAAAATTCCCCTTTACTATTCCGTGTAATTGTTATCCTGTACCAGGTTCCTTCCTTTGCAGTATAATTATCTGCGCTGCTCATAAGTCCCGGTGCAGAACCGACAGTGGATTTCGCAAGTCCAATAGCTTCAGATGAATTATTTGTAAGATAATACCCATTCTGATGTATCGCATTATCAATCCTGTCGGCAATAAAATCAACTTCAAGATTATTATCATCGGCTCCTTTATAAATATCGAACTGCCAGGTACCGTAAGCCTGGCTGCAGGGAATGCCGATTATACCCGGCTTCATTGCAGACTAAAGAATATTGATTTACCGATAATGGATTGGGGACTGAATTATCGACCGAAAAAGATCCCGACTTAACTGTCCACCCGCTGTCATCCCCGTCGCTGAAATCATCCGCTAAGGAAGTATCGCCCGGAACTTTATAGTAGCCAATCTGCTTTACAGCTCTCGACTCCCCGAAGATATAGTAAGGAAATACTCCGTTTACTTTAGCTGCTGATACCGGAGCATCCGAATCTTCAATCCATGCACCTCCTGAATCGCTGTTTAATTGATACTTAAACTGGTTAAGACCGTTTAAGATATAGTAAATATTTTCCCCGGATGAGTCGATTTTATATGCAGGTATTGTATCATTGTTATAAAAAACAAACTTGTTTCCCCCGCTGTCCATAGAATCTTTAGTAATCTTCAATGTGTCAAAACCAACGGGAGTTTGATAAATCCATGTATTTCCCACAGCAGACGGGAAGTAAGAATCCGCCGGAGATACCTGGGCAAAACCCGCAGCAGAATAAACTAAAGAGAATGTTAAAATTAAGTAGAAATTTTGGTTCATAAATTATAGCGTAAATATTTTACCAACGTCATGAGAACCTTTTAATAGGGGATGATCTAAAAGTCTTTAGCGGTTCTTTGTGCACTAAGTTTTTTACTTATTGGACGGCCTCAATACAAAATCACGTAAAATAAGTTTGGGCTTTAACCTGTTAAAATTGAGGCAGTTAACTTGAATATAAGAATCGTATAAGGTAATATAAACAATTATTTTATATCTGATCAAATTGTTTAAACGTTGGTGCCCAATCCACCTCCTTTTTTATAAAAGGGAGGAGGGAGGTTTGCAGTTTGCAACTACGAACCTTAATTTAGTGTCAACTTAGAATAACATTTTATTGACAAAACGTCATTTAATATGTATGGTTTTAAACAGGGATATTTTTCCTGTTTTGTATCTGCAAATTTAAACCCTTTCTTCGTCTTCCCCTTTAGTAAAGGGGAAGAACTATACGCATGGTACGTATAAAACTAACGTAGTGCCCAATCAATCTCCCTTTTTTCTAAAGGGGAGGAGCGAGGAGGGGTTAACTAACCGGAAAATGAGGTTATAGGATAACATTTTATTGACTAAATGTCATTTAATGTTATTTTCAAACAGGGATATTAATTTTTATATCTGCAAATTAAACCCTTTCTTCGTCTTCCCCTTTAGTAAAGGGGAAGAACTATACGCACGGTACGTATAAAACTAACGCAGTGCCCAATCCACCTCCTTTTTTATAAAAGGGAGGAAGGAGGAGGGGTTAACTAACTGGATAATGAGGTTACTGAAAAAAATGTATTTAAATGTCTTATTCTTTTTCTGGATTAAGTCACACTATTAAACCCCTTTTTCGTTTTCCCCTTTAGTAAAGGGGAAAAGCAGTATGTGCGATACGTATCAAACCGATTTCATCTTTTTTCAAATAATAACCTAAGTTATTAATGTTAGGAGATTCTTCACCACTTACGATATACTGATTGTAAGTTCAGAATGACAAAATTGAGTTAGTTGGTTAACATAGATTTGGAAGGATTTCAGCATTACCACTACTCTTTTCATTGTCATTCTGATTTATCTACCAAAGGTAGAGTTGCAGTCTCGTTACATGATTGGGTAGTGCTGACTGAACGAAGAATCTCATACTTCATTTCCTGCACCATTTTTAGTTATTCAAGGTTGGAGATTCTTCATCCCGGTTATAATTCCTAAACCAATCATGAATCGGGATTTAGAATGACAGTGTTAGCTTTAGTTGTTGTTTTTGTAAGCTCAAACTTTTAAACCCCTTTTCCGTCTTCCCCTTTAGTAAAGGGGAAGAGCTATACGTACGGTATGTATAAAACTAACGCAGTGCCCAATCCACTTCCACTTTTTCTAAAGGGGAGGAACGAGGAGGGGTTAACTAACTGGATAATGAGGTTATCGGAAAACATTTTATTGACTAAATGTCATTTAATATTATTTTCAAACAGCGATATTAATTTTTATATCTGCAATTTAAACCCCTTCTTCGTCTTCCCCTTTGGTAAAGGGGAAGAACTATACGTACGGTATGTATAAAACTAACGTAGTGCCCAATCCACCTCCCCTTTTTCTAAAGGGGAGGAACGAGGAGGGATTAAAAAGTAGTTCTCTGATATTTTCTCTTGCTTTATCGTCTTTCCAATTTTGCTTCAATTTCTTTTATTGCATCTTCTATTTTCTTAAATGCTTTATTTGAATTCCCCATAAACTCTTCATTCGTTATATGTACAAATGTTATCTTAAAATTTTCCAAGTATCTTTGTCTGATAATATCCTTTTGCTTTTGCTCTGGTTGTTCATGTAAAGCCCCATCTAATTCCACTGCCAGTTTCAATTCAGGAGAATAAAAATCTATAACATAATGATCAACAGAGTATTGTCTTAAAAACCTACAGCCAAGCTGCTTCCTTCGCAAATGTATCCACATAATCTTTTCACAATAGGTCATATTGTTCCTGCGATTACGTCGTTTTTTCTGTTCAGATTTTTTGTTGAAGTATTTAGTCATAAGCATTAAACCCCATCTTCGTCTTCCCCTTTAGTAAAGGGGAAGAGCAACCAGTGCAGCGGGTACACTAACTCTTGATCGACGTTTGCGCTCATACAAGGTGGGTGACCGAAAAGAGTCGTTGGGATAAGTTAATTTTATTTTGCAGTAAATATTGAACTCATCCTGAAAAGAGAGGAAATTCTGTTATAACTGATCCGGTGATTTATATTTGGTTCTACAATATGAATTTATTAAATCTACATTTTCGAGAAGTGCAGGGGTTAATTTTTTTGTTCTAATATAAATTGACCTAATTACATCAGGTATATATTCGTGAACAATTGAATTTCTGAGTTCACGCATTTCGATCATTTCATTTGCGCTTTTTATAAGATTCTTTTTCTCTGCCAGATTAATTGAATCTCTTACAGTACTTATTTCATCTAAGTCCAATGAATGAATGGTCTTTAATACTCTTTGAATAATTATGTCACTCAATCTTGCAAAACGGGAAGTAAGAACTTCAAATGCATCCTGTTCCTTAAGTGTAAATTTCTTTTTTGTTTTAATTCTACTACAATTTTTATAGCTGTATTTTAAAACTGACACTGCATTATTCATCAATTTCAGCTCACTTTGAAGAAGTACAAATTTCTTATTCATTATTATGAATTAATTCTTAGTTTATCTGTATAGATTTATCATATACCAAATCAACAAATGGATTTGATCTGTCTTTAGCAATTATTATATCTATCTTTTGATCACCAAGTAATTCTTTTAGTTTTGCTTTAATTTTTAAATTTTCTTTAAATCTTAATTTATTAGAAAATATCAGAAGGTCAATATCTCCGCCTCTTTTATTATCATCAACCCGTGAACCGAATAAGTGTATTTCAGCTGTATTATCGTACCAGGCAATAATTTTCTTTATAGTTTTTATTTCGCTTTTTGAAAGTCTCATTTTTTAAAATTGCATTCTTTAATTTAACAACAACTAATAAAAAACACTCTATCAAATCGGGATAGTTTCACTTTCTATTTCACCTTTATCTTAACTTGATAAATATAATAAAATTATTATAGTAACGAAATCAGGTTTCATAATAGAAGACTAAATTATTATGATTATTCCCGGCACATTTTTTAAAATTCAGAGTAGGAGGAAATTGTTAATTCACCACAAACATCTTATACTTTTTTTGCACTACCTGAGTTATTCCAGGTTGGAGATTCTTCATCCCGACTGCTGTTTCCCAAATCAATAATGAATCGGAATTTAGAAGTGTTAGCTTTAGTTGTTGTTTTTGTAAACTCAAACTTTTAAACCCCTTTTTCGTTTTCCCCTTTAGTAAAGGGGAAAAGCTGTATGTGCGATACGTATTAAACCGATTTCATCTTTTTTAAAACAATAACCTTAAGTTATTAATGTTTGGAGATTCTTCACCACTTACGATATACTGATTGTAAGTTCAGAATGACAAATATTGAGTAAGTCGGTTAACATAGATTTGGAAAGATTTCAGCATTACCACTAATCTTTTCATTGTCATTCTGATTTATCTACCAAAGGTAGAGTTTCAGTCTCGTTACATGATTGGGTAGTTCTGACTGAACGAAGAATCTGATACTTCATTTCCTGCACCATTTTTAGTTATTCAAGGTTGGAGATTCTTCATCCCGAATTATAATTCCTAAACCAATCATGAATCGGGATTCAGAATGACATTGTAGGGTTGATACCTGGGATTTATGACTGTCTTTGGATTGTTGATTTTCGATTGTTGATTGATGAATGCGTTTAGCACAGCCTCATTGCAGCGATACTTTCGTCAATCATCACTCATTATTCATCAATTCGTAGTGTTATGCGTTAGCACTTTGTTCGATTAAATGATTATCATTGATTACAAGATACTATTTTACTTTAGAAAGTTGTGATTTTTTGCGTGTTTTCCCAGCGATAGGTCTCCCCATTTCATAATGACTGTCAGGGGAGAAATCAGCTCCATTCGGCCATACAATTGTGTGAATATCCCTATCAACCTTAAACTATTTAAAAAGGTTTTTGTCTTTTAACGGTTCAAACATTGTTCCCCAAAGATCCTGTTCCATATCAACTATTTTTTTTACATCGTTATTAAAAGTAATAATTATTTTATAGTCCTTATAATATTCAGCTTCAATTACACGTTTCTTTGTCTTTCTGCTTTCTTATAGTAAATCCCGAATTAGTGAATACTTATTTTTATTGTAAATGTATTGGTAATCGAGAAGGAGATTTCTCCTTTCAGTCGAAATGACAATTTCCATTTTTATCATATCGAAAGAGGTTTACGACTGAGGTATTTTCTGATTATTCTTAAATGTCGATCTCTTCAGAAAGGAGATTTCTCCCCTTGGTCGAAAGGACAAGGTGAAGATTCCTTTATTCACTAAACTCTAATGTCAAATCTTTCCATTCAGGATTCATCGATTCTATTAAAGCTATCTTCTTTTTTCTTATCCATCCTTTAATCTGCTTCTCTCTTGCAATTGCCGATTTTGCATCATTTGTAATTTCATAGTAAACTAATCCGGTTATATTATATCTTGATGTAAATCCTTTTATCTTTTTACTCTTATGTTCAAAGGTTCGTCTTAGTAAATTATCAGTCATCCCGGTATAAAGAGTCTTTGATTTACTGGACAGTATATAAATATAGTATTGCTTCATTAATTACCAGGACTCCCCTTATGTTGAAAATTTTTTTAACCAAGATATTTGGTTTGGATTATAATTTCAAGTTCGTGCTGACCAAAAGGAAGAATCTCTTACTTATTTTCCGGCACAACCTTGAGTTATTCCAGGTTGGAGATTCTTCATCCCGACTGCTGTTTCCTAAATCAATAATGAATCGGAATTTAGAATGTTAGTTTAGCTGTTGTTTTTGTAAACTCAAACTTTTAAACCCCTTTTCCGTCTTCCCCTTTAGTAAAGGGGAAGAGCTATACGTGCGGTACGTATTAAACTAATTTATACTCAATCTAAAACCTAACCTTTTATTAAAGTTGGGAGGATTCTTCGACCACTTAATATACTGGAAAATAAGTTTACTGAAAAACATGTGTTTAATGTCTATTGTTGTTTTTGGATTAAGCTCAAACTTTTAAACCCCTTTTCCGTTTTCCCCTTTAGTAAAGGGGAAAAGCTGTATGTGCGATACGTATTAAACCGATTTCATCTTTTTAAAACAATAACCTTAAGTTATTAATGTTTGGAGATTCTTCACCACTTACGATATACTGATTGTAAGTTCAGAATGACAAGGTTAAGTTTGTTGATTATACAGCATTCAGTCATATCTCAGTTTTATCACTAATCTCGGCATTGCCTGCCAGGCGAAGCCCGATTTATCGGGTGAAGACTGGTCATTCTCGTTGATAGGATTGATTATCGAAACTCTGGCTGGATTAAATGCAGTATTGTTTGGTAAGTATTAGATTATTCAACGACGCTATGCCCTTTACGCAATGTTCTCTATTTTATCCCGTAATACACACTGAGATAAAACTCGTCGCTGTTCTTTGTGAGGTTTGTTGAAATGTCTTTTGTGCTTAATTTTTTGTAATGAAGGTCGGCAAACAGATCATGAACGATCTCATAATTTATGTCTCCTCCCCAGAAGACATAGTTTGTTCTTTTTCCGAATAAGAAAGGAGGCTGCGGACAGATTGTATTCCTGTGTTGTCGTCCCCTGTTCCCCCTTCCTTATAAACTCGGTCCATAATGAAGCCTGGAGACCCCTGGTAAACCTGTAATTTAAAGCTCCATATATCCGGTCTGCATTATTCCCCATCCAGTCCCCCATATTATAACCGGAGCTTGTATAAGTTTGTGTTGGAAGCCAGTTAGAGTATACGAACGGGAAATATTTTTGTAAACTCTACTGTCATTGTTAAATTATCTATAGGAAGGTCTGTAACGGATGAGCCGAGCATAAATCCAAACTGGTTCTTCTGCTTTGCAGGATTGAATAAACCTTCCAGTGTAAGTTCATCAATAAACAAAGACCCGTAGAGGTGTGTATTTTTTATGAAGTTCCTGCTGCTTACACCAAGAAAAAACTGTGAGTTGCTGCCGGTCTCCATTTGTGCATTGCTCGCATAATGATCTGCAAGACGGAAGAACATAACGGGAATGAGATAGATAGGCTCAAACCTGTCGCTGTATATTATTGATTCGCCTAATGAAATTTCAGTCCCCCTGGAAGGTATAACAGTAAGCGTATGTGAAACATAATATTTCTGCCTGTATAGGCTTCTTTCCAATCCATAGGGAGTGGAATAAAAAGTCGATGAATCCAGTATCCTTGAATTAAGTATTGCATGAATATAATTAAACCGCAACCACTTAACTGGTTGAATATCCATTCTTAAAAAGGGGAAAGATGGTGCTTTACCGGATAGAACTATATTCCCGCTTTTGCCGTAACCCCACTCAAGGTAGTCTTTCCCGATTGAAATATCCCCCCAGTTCCAATTGAAGCTTAATACCGCATTTACCTCACTGTACTCTATTTTATTCTTTGAAGATTTGGCAACTATAACTCCTGTTTCAGGTGTAAACGATTTTGCAGAATCAATACCGGCACCTGATTCCGTATTATCACGATAAGAAAAACTGAAACCGACATTATCTCCCAGATAACCGTAGAATGCAAGACCGCTCCATGTATGAGAATATTTTGCTCCTCCCCATGTCCCCCTTGAGTAACCAAGAATCGGATTTACGTTTATCTTAAACAAAGGATCTTCGTAAGAAAAAAATCTAAACCTTCCGTAAGGATCTTTACTCAAAAAAGTAGTTGTATCTTTAACAGGCAGAGCACCTAACTCTATAGTGCTGAATAACTTTTTTATTAACCCGGAAGTTTCACTGCTTTGACCTTCAATGCTTCCCCCTTGAAACTTTAACTCCACGCCAAAATCCTTCAGATAGAAATCCAGCTCTTCCTTCTCCAAACTAGTCAATTTGCTTTTTGACTTCCTGTCTGCCGAAACTTTAGTGTATGCAGATTGACTTCCTGCCTCTGACCTCTGACCTCTGACTTCAGAACTAATCTGTTCTAATTCTTCGAGCTTCCCCGCAATATACTTCCTGCTCACCGGCCTTATCTCATCATTAAACTCAATCAAACCTTTCTGCGCCATCCTTTCCAAAAAACCATATACACCGTTGTTAATTGGTTCGTAAACAGTCTGGGAATAGGAATTCGCAGAAATGACTAAAAGATAAAGGGTTAGAAAGATAAAGAAATTTGTGAGATGCTTTTCAGAATATACAGGATTCAAATTCTTTAATTACTCTATTTAATTTTTGTTAAGGGAAAATCTAATATAAACAATCTGAAATTTGAATAAATTACCCGATAGTCAATTCTCCGTTATCCTTCTCATCATTAATTCTCTCTAAAACAGCGTCGCTGCTGTAATCTATCGAATATCCCGCAGCTTTTGCATCATCATAAAACATTTTTACCGTATCGAGGGAGAAATCGGTTAAATCTTTTCCAAGCAAAGGAAGCTTTTTTAGTAAATTGTTAGTTAAAGTAATGATATGACATCCGATCGCTTCAGCCTGAACAATATTGTATATTTCCCTTGGACTAGCCCACAGCAATTCTACATTTGGATAGTTTTCCAGGAGTTCAACTATACTGCTCATGATAGAAACCGGGTCATACCCGGCATCCGCTATCCGCCCTGCAAATACAGATACATATGAAGAAACATTTCTGTTTAGAACTGGCAATATATCAGCTACCTGGTCATAGGTCATCATTGCTGTAACATTTATCTTTACTCCCGCAGAAGATAATTTCTTTATCAGGCTTTTGCTGGAAATACCTTTTGTATTTGTTACCGGAATTTTTACATAAACATTGTCTCCCCATGAGGCTATCTCCATAGCCTGCATCTCCATCTCATCAAACTCATCGGAAAAGACTTCAAACGAAACTGGTTTGTCCTTTATTTCCGAGAGAATATCCAGGGCAAACTCTTTGTAATTCTTTACACCTGCTTTCCTCATTAATGTAGGATTAGTGGTTAAACCTGAGATCATGGGATTCCTGTACATTTCAAGCATTCCATCTCTTTCCGCACCATCCGCAAATATTTTTATTATTCTATAACCACCAATATTATCCGGCATAATTACCTCCTTTAATAATATGACTCATATAATCCTTTTTATTAATACAGATTAGCTAACTGCTTTTAATATATGATCAAAAAAATTTTAAAATATTATTTTATGAGGATGACCGGGGAATTAACCAGGACTTAAATATTGTCAACCTCTCTCTAACTTTAAGTGCCAGTCACCTTAAAGGTGACTGGCACTTTCACTATTTAACCGATTCCCATTTGGCAGTATTGACCTGAAGCGCGGGATGTGAAACCAATAAATGCCAGATTACAGCCTGAAAACCCTCTGTGAGAGGTGTTAATTTTTTACTGTTAATATCAGGGATTATTATTACACCGTTACCGACTTTCTTTGCATAACCGCCGTCTTTGCCTACAATACCCGCAATCTTCGCGCCAATCTCTTTGGCATATTTCATAACCTGCACAAGGTTACTGCTGATATTTTTTTCCTCATTTCCCCCGCCGACTGAGAAGACAAAGACTGCATCTTTTGAATTAAACCTGCTTACTTTCAGCCAGTTGATTATAGTTGTATCCCATCCTTCATCATTTACCCTGGCAGTTAACTCTGATACATTATCGTATGGCGCATACGCTTCGATATTACATAACTTTCTAAAATCACAAACTGCATGAGATGCGTGTCCTGCTCCTCCCCCGGAACCTATTATAAAAAGTCTTCCCCCCGTTTCTCTTACTTCTGATATGAGCTTTGCTGAGTTCTCAATTTCGCTTGTATCAATTTTTTCAATTAACTCTTTGCATTCCTGTAAAAATTCTTCAGAAAAATTCATCTTATTTATTCTCTATTATAATCCTATAATCTTCAGTCTTCGACTACCTTTTAGGGTAGTTAAAATAAACTCAGACTGACACTACTTATTTCAATACTCCAGTCTTCGACCTACCTGCAGGGTAGGTAAACAGGCTCAGACTGACAAGAACAGGCTCGGACTGACACACTGCTTTGTCATGCTGAGCTTGTCGAAGCATGAGCTTGTCACAGACTCATTTTATTTCAAACCGTACTGATAATACGGCAGCTCTTTTAATATTCTTAATAAATATTTCCTGCCTTCATTTGTAATATTGAAATGGCTACTATCATAAAGCATGTCATTTACAAATCTGTGAAAATCTTCAATATTATCCAAATTTCTTAAAAAATATTCTTCCGGTTTAAATTCGTTACCCGAGTTTTTCAAGACAAGAAATACAGGTTCCTTTAAATTTTTATCAAACAAATTTACTGCTTCACATCCGAGCATTCCTGCGGCTTTACTGTCTAACAAATTTGGTTTCCCCGATCTGTACAGGTACGATGGATTTACATGATTGACATTCCTTGTATCAAAATCATTTTTTAAATCTTTCTTTAATCTTTGAGCCAGTGCTTCAGCAGCCCCTTTGAACTTCGGGTGCCCGAAGCTGTCTTTATCATCTTCGCTTGCAGATATGTAATTTCCGTTTTTCCATTTTGAACCTTCCGCAACAACGATAATTAAATTCTTCTGTTTTTTATATTTTTCAGCAGCTTTGTTTAATAATGAATTATAATAGAGAGGAAATTCCGGGATTATTATAAAATCCGGGTGACCGAAGGAAGAGGACAATGCCAGCCAGCCCGCATGCATCCCCATTGATTCTACTACAATTAATTCTTTCGTGGGAATAAGCTGTTGTTCTTAATCCTTCGCTTAAGCTGACAAATGATGATATTTTTTCTGCAGCGGTAGGATAACCAAGTGTGAAGTAATTTATAATTTTTGTTTCATTAAATATTCCAACATCATTATCAATGGTTTTAGAAATCAGGACTTGCGGAACTTCCTGCAGCAGGAAAGCATTGGATAGAGTATCGTCCCCGCCGATCACTATGAGCCCTTCAATATTATTCTTTGATAAAATACTTTCAATCTTATTTTTTGAATCTTCAATTTTTGATAAGTTTACCCTCGATGAGCGTAAAACAGTACCGCCGATCAAGGGATTTAATGGTATACTCATTAAATTAATATAATTTTCATCCAGCACACCCTGCCAGCCATTTAAAAATCCAAGCAGCTCAATATTCTTTTCTTTTGATTGTTCAACAGCTGAGTGAATAACCGCATTTAAAGGAGGTACATCTCCGCCTCCTGTTAATATTCCAATTCTTTTTTTCATTTTAGCTACATTATTTAAAATTAAAACTAAGACTAAGATGAACTCATCCT
>CAVRQC010000031.1:0-45737 GCA_963723205.1 uncultured Ignavibacteriales bacterium | reverse complement strand
GATCCTGAAAATAAAATTCATGAATTATACAAGGATAACAATGTATTCAGTATTCCGTTCTTTGTAAAATCCGATACTTCACATCCGACTTTAAATGTAACATTTGACGGAATAAATATAATGGATGGTGATTATGTTTCATCAAATCCGGAAATAAAGATAGACCTAAGTGATAATTCTCCACTTCCAATAACCGATACTTCTGCAGTCTCAATTTATTTAGATGGGAATCATGTTTACTATGGCTCAAATCAATCAGCAATTTCTTACAGTTTTAATTCCTCTAATCCAAAGTATGTTGTAACTTATGCTCCGGTCCTAAAGGACGGTGAATATAGTATTAAAGTTATAGGGAAAAATTCTGTCGGAACTTTAGTAGATTCAGCAGGATATAATAAATCATTTTCAGTAATAGGAGAACCTAAATTACTCAATGTATACAACTATCCAAATCCTTTTCCAAAGGATACTTATTTTACATTTAAATTAACTCAGATACCGGATGAATTGAAGATCAGGATATATACAGTAGCAGGAAGATTAGTGAAAGAGATCGAGAAACATGCTTCCGATTTAAATTATGATTTCAATAAGATTTACTGGGATGGACGTGACCAGGATGGAGATATGCTTGCTAACGGTGTATATTTTTATAAAATTACATTGGTAAAAGGGGATAAAAAAGATAATGTAATTCAGAAAATGGCAATTGTACGGTAAAATAAAAAAAGAGGAATATATATGATAAAAAAATTAGTTTCAATAATCTTATTATTATTCTCATTTACCGGTTATGCACAATACCAGTCGCAGCTTATGCAGCAGTTCCCAAGACCGTGCCAGGGATACTTCGGCGGCGGAGCAGGTTTGAACTGGATAGATGGTAAGCTTTTTTATACTTTAAGATTCATGCCTGAAATTTCATTAGGTAATTTTGGCGCCGGATTAGATCTTCGTCTCGATTTTGACCAAAATGGAAAATTGAGAAAAGAAAATTTCAATGAATTTTCAGATTATTTAAGTATTATCAGGTATTTAAGATACGGATTAAAAAACGATCCGGTTTATGTTAAACTCGGTGCTTTGGACTATTATACATTGGGACACGGAAGCATCATGTATCAATACAATAACAGCCCTTCACTGGATGTTAGAAAAATAGGTCTTGTGTTTGATGTAGATTTCGGGAATTTCGGTTTTGAATCGATATATAGCCAGTTTGGAGAAGCCGGGGTTGTTGGAATAAGAGGGTATGTTAGACCTCTTAAATTTTCTGAAGCCGGAAATATTCCTATAATAGGAGACCTGGAAGTCGGTGCGACCTATGCAGCAGATTATAATAAATACGCAGGTGTTACTTCAGGATTATATAATTCCAATACAAGAAAACTTGATATCACTTCCGATGAAGGATCAACTAATATTATTGGAATGGATCTTGGATTTCCTATAGTTTCTAATGCTTTAGCCAGACTTGTTCTATATGTAGATTATTCAAAGATTATTAATTTCGGAAGCGGAGTGGCTACGGGAGTTCAATTTACTTCTTCAGGAATGGGTTTAGTCTCAATTTCTGCAAAGCTTGAAAGGAGATTTAATAATCCCCATTATCTTCCATCATATTTTAATTCACTATATGAAATTCAAAGATTCAGTGTAGATACCACATCTTCAAGTAATTCGGCTATACAAAGTAAAGCAGAAATACTTTCATCAGATTTTGATCCGGGCAATGGTTATTATGGTGAATTAGGAATTAATGTCGCCGGGCTCTTTAATATTCTGGGCAGTTATCAAAGGTTAGATAATTATCCTGAAAGCGGAATACTCCATATTGGTGCTGATATTTCACCTCAGGATCTTTCATTCATTGCACGAGCAGGTTATGATAAAACAAATATTAAAAATGAAAAAGACCTTTTTACGTTAGATGATCGTTCTTACCTATATGCTGAATTAGGCTATAAACCTTATCCTTTTATGATCGTTTCAATGGTTTATATATGGACGTTTTCTCCTGTAAGAGATCAGAATGATAATATCATTGATTATAAACCGCAAAAAAGGATAGAACCCAGGGTTTCTTTTGTATTTCCATTTGATCTTGGATGCGGTAATTAAATCCTTGTTTTTAATAGAACGCAGATTTTTATGATCGTGTATGATAAATTATGATTAAAAAGATCAGAAAAATCATAATTAATCATAAAGATCCGCGTTCTATTAAATGTTGTTCTGAATAAATTCCGACAACTCAGAAACCGAGTGAAAGAAATAATCACTTTTTAATTTAAGAACCTGCTTCTTGGAATAACTATCCCACAAGACTGAAGCTATTTCAACGCCGGCGGATCTTGCAGCTTTTACATCAGACGGTGCATCGCCAATCATCAAAACTTTTTCTTTCTGCAGATTGAATTTATTTATAAATAATTCTATTCCTTCAGGAGATGGTTTATGTTCCTTAACTTCATCTCCTGAAATTATCAAGTCAAAATAATTAAAAATTTCAAGCTTCTTTAATGTTATAGCTGCAGCTTTCCTGCCTTTTCCTGTATAGATTGAAAGATGTATTTCTTTTGATTTTATATATTCCAGAAGTTCTTTTATTCCGGGATATAATTCAGCCATATGATGGTTTTCAGAATAGAAACTGTAATAATCTTCTTTTGCTTTTTCCGCATTCTCTCCGCATAATTCATCTAAAATCTGATCTTCGGTTGGTCCGAATAAATTTATAATCTCTTCATTAGAATAATCTATATTTAGATATTTTTTCATTACATAGTTAAAAGATGCAAATATTAAATCGAATGTGGAAGTTAATGTTCCATCAATATCAAAAATGATACCTTCGTATTTTCTCATAAAATTATTTGAACTTAAAAATTGATCAGTAAAGTAGGAAATATGATACGCATGCGATCATTCCTATATCCATTATGGTTAGTTTTCAATGCATTCATGCTTACTATAATTTACACATAATTTATAATTCACCAGACTATTTATTTAGACTAAAAACTATAATATTGCCATCAATATTTGAAACGGAAAAAATATTATCTTTAATATGATTAACATTATTTAATCTAGCAGTGCCCGCAAAGAATAATTTTTTCCAACTGTGATTTAGGTCTATTAAATAAACATTTCCGCTTTCAGCACCGAATAATATTCTATTATTCCATTCAACCGGTTTTACGGGAGATGTATCCATATTATAATCTAAATTAATTCCCTTTATCAATTTGCCTGTTTTAGCTGAAGCTATATAAAAATTGTTCAAACCCTTAATAAATAGTTTCTCATTATCTTTACTTATTCCCAGAGATTCCCACGACTGAAAATCTTTAGTCTTCCAGATTGCAGTGCCCAGCAAAAGATCTATGGCATAAATATAACTCCCCGGTGCAGATATGTAAACATATTTTCCATTGGATACAGGACTGCACCCAGTAAAAGAATCATCCGAATTTTTATTTTTCCACTTCCAATTTAATATCCCGGATCTCGCATCAATACAGTATAAAAATCCGTCATTGCTTCCATAAATTATTCTGTTCTTAGTGTAAAGAGGAAGCGCTGTTACTGCATCTTTTGCTGAATTATTTTCCCATATGTTTTCTAAAGTATAAATATCATAACAGTACATTTCCCCAGTCGAAGTTCCTGCTACAACACCTTTTGTTTTCGAGCCCTGATTTTCTGCATCAACTATAAATAATTGTGAAGTTAAAGGCTCTCCCAATCCAATTACCTGGATTACATTGCCGTTATTTGAATTTATTGAGAAGAGATCTCCTTCCAGTGTGGCAACCAAAAGAACATCTCCTTCTGCGGCCGGTTTACTGATAATTGTTTCACCTGTATTATATTCCCAGATTTTATTTCCTTTTAAGTTATAACAGTAAATGTTTCCATCCTCGGATGCAGCAAATATTTTATTGTTAGATGTTTCGATTGATGCCGGAATATTTTTATTTAAATCTTTATGCCATTTGACACAATTTGTGTAATCAATAAACTGCAATGAATCTATTTCCGAAACTTTACAATCTTTTTCTTTAGAAATAATATTCAAAACCTTTTCGGATCTCTTACGGCCAATTTCTACCTGTGAAATAATTAATGAATCCTTGTTGCTTTGAACAATAAAATAACCCGGATATCTTGATTTACCTGAAACCGGTAAGACACTAACACCTGGAATACCATTAAAATCAGCTAATTTTTTTGTTTCATCCTCACTTGTAAATACGGCTTTTATATTATAATTGCTTAATATATTTGTAGCCTCGAACCAGTTATCAATATTTTTATTTAATGGGTGAGATAAATAAAGGATAATGCTGGAACTGTCTGCTTTATTCTTTACCGAGTCATTCAGTATTTCATTCAGCCAATCCAGGTCAGCCGGTGAAAAATGTCCGCCTGGCCCATTCCATGAAATACTGCTGTTTAATCCTATATGAATAGCATTATCCTTTTGATAAAAAAAGTTTCTATTATTCCATAGCTCATTAAAATGAATTAAACTATAATTGCTTGCTTTTATATTATTACCGGGTATTATCAGATAAGGAGTTTTCAAGCTGCTTAATATTTGTTTTACAGAATCTAGTTCTTTCTCCTTTCCATTTGCTGTTAAATTTCCGATTATTACAGTAAAAGAAATTTCATTGTTTGAATTAATATCGGGAATAACTTTTAATATTTTTTCTGTGGATTTTACATTCCCTTCATCTAAATTTGAAAGAATTGCATATTTATAAGTCTGGGAATGGATTTGGCAGGAAAGCAGAAGCAAAAAAAATAAAATGATTTTTTTCATTTTTATAAGACTTTAGCTTAGTGTGAAATTTTCTTATAACCAAAGTTAACAAATTTTTAATAATGACCTTAGTAATTTTTTTATTTTAAGAATTACCAGGTGACAATAATTATACTCAGCATATGAAAGCAAAATTATTTCTAAAAAAAAATGAAGATAAAAGAATCAGAAGCGGTCATCTCTGGATTTTTAGTAATGAAGTCTCAGAATTCAAAGATGATATAGAAAATGGAGAACTAGTTGAAGTTTATGATTTCCGTCAAAATTTTTTAGGTGAAGGATTCTTTAATAAGAATTCCTTAATAACTGTCCGAATTTTAAGCCGAGATAAAATTATTATCTTAGATAAATATTTAGAAGAAAAAATAAAATCTGCATACGAACTAAGAAAACAGCTTTACCCTAACAGAAATTCTTTCAGATTGGTTTTTAGTGAAAGTGATTTTTTACCCGGTTTAATAATCGATAAATATAATGATACTTATGTTTTACAAATATACTCTGCAGGAATCCAAAAGAACGTTGATATAATAGTTAATATTCTGAAAAATGAATTTAACGCAAAAAATATTTTCACAAAACATGAATCTCATTTTCGTAAATTAGAATTTTTACCTGAAGAGGATGAGATCTTCCTGGGTGAAAAAGGGGAGGAAGTTATAGATGACGGTTCAATAAAGTATAAAATAAATTTTGAAAAGGGACATAAAACCGGTTTCTATTTTGATCAAAGCGATAACCGTTTTTTCCTTGAAAAAATTGTTAAAGATAAATATATATTAGATGGATTCTGCAATTCGGGCGGATTCGGATTACATGCAATAAAAGCCAGAGCTAAATCGGTTACGTTTTTAGATTCATCTGAAAATGAAATAGATAATGTGAAATATAATTATGAACTGAATGAATTTAATAGCCAGGTTTATTTTATTGTTGATGATGTTTTTGTTTATTTGGAGAAAATAATTGTTGAGAACCAAAGTTTTGATATTGTTGTAATTGATCCGCCTGCGTTTGCAAAAAGTAAAAAAAATCTCCCAAAAGCTAAGAAAGGTTATGAGAAATTAAACAGATTGGCGATTCAATGTATAAATGATAATGGATACCTGGTTAGTTCTTCATGCTCGCATCATTTGAAAAAAGATGATTTTATTCAGGTTGTTAATTCAGCAGCAAATAAGGCGGGAAAAGCTCTTCAATTAATTTATTACAATGACGCATCATTGGACCATCCTCAAATCCCTTCCATGGAAGAAACAACTTATTTAAAATTTGCCGTGTTTAAAGTTGGAAGTTGATAAAAACATTCAAAGTTAGCAATAAGTGTAATAAAGATAAAACCTTTGAAGGTTAACATTTTGAATCAAGATTTGAAATTTGAATTGAGAGCGTTCTAAGGTTATAAACGATATGAGTTCTTATCTTAAATTCATTCTTGAAGGCTTTATTGACTTAAATACTTCATACAAAAAGATAGCAATTACCGGTACATACTCTAATATTAAAACAATCGTATACTCTTTCCAAATTCCGCTTATCTGATAATTCAAATCTGTTATTGCAGTTAAGCTGACCAGGCTGACGAAAAATATTCCGCTCCATCTTGGTACAAAAGGGAGAAGCACCGCAAGCCAGCTTACATACCATGGATGTACTACCGGCGAAAAAATTAATAATAAAAAAATTGACAGGTAAATTTTTTCAAGCAAATCTTTTCTTCTAAATAAAATTAACATGAAAATAAGGAAATAGATTATTCCGCAAATCAATCTTACCTTTTGATTGTTATGCATAAAAGAATTTAGTATATCAAACACTACCCCGTTAAAGGTCCATTTCTCAGCAAATTTTATTAATGCCTGGAAAGGTAAGCCGGTAAATACATAAGGAATATACATTGCTGTACAAATTAAAACCGGAAGCAAAATAATTTTTGTTCTTTCTGAAAAGGATTTTTCATTGAAGAATAAAAGCGGGATAAATAGTAAACCAATTGGTTTTATGCAGATTGATAAACCGACCAATATATAACTTAAAATCTTCCTGTTGTCTAAATAAAAGAAAATTGCAAAAATAATAAAAGCAAGCCCAAAACCGTCTGCGTGCGCATCAATGAAAAATTGAAAAATCGGCAGGGGTGAGAAAGCATAAATCAATAAGTATTTTTTATCAATGTTTAGTTTTTTTAAAATCAAAAATATTCCATAAATCGTCATCAAGTCAAACAATAAAAGAAGAAGTTTTAAGCCTAAATAACTTTCACCGCCGATAAGGTATGAGACATAAAAAAGAATCTCTGTTAACGGCGGATAAAGAGTCTTCATATTAGCATGATTTACATATTTAGGAAGTATATCAGAATGGAGATATGTAAGCTCTTTTGCATCCGGAGCATAAGCATAAGGATTTAATCCATTTGCTTGTACCTTTCCATCCCATAAATACCTGTAATAATCATCTGAACCAACCGGGTGAACCGGTATGAATATAATCCTTAAAATTACTATAGCCGCAAGAAAGGAATAAATATATCTTTGAGATATTTTTAACAGAAATATCTGCCAGCATATTACTATGAAAAAAACAGATGTTGAAATGTATATGGTAGTATATCCGATTATAGATTTGGCGGGGTAAAGGAAATAGAATAAAAAAAGCAGAAGATATATTATTGTGGATAATGTCAGAATAATTGAAAAATGTTTCTTCTGTTGCATCAAATAATTTTAAATCTAAAATACTGACGGAATAATAATAAATAATATATTAACTTAATACCTAAAGAACGATAAAAATTGGTTGTTGGAAGAAAGCAGGATGTTTTTATTAGTAAAGTTTCATATAGGTAGGAAGTAATAATATGAGACTTCTGAAAAATTAGGTTATTTAATTTTCAGACATCTAAAATAATTTTTTAGAAAATATATTAGTGTTCTTTATTTTATTTATTATTGATTTTTTGTTCTTTGACATATTGAAAACCATGCAATCAGCTTTCAACTTTGTAATCATATATTATGTTGTTGCAGTTATTAATTTCCTAATATTGTAAACTAATGCTGCCATTATAAATTCAAATCTGTTTCGCTTTAAGTCGTAATAACTACACCTTTGGTAATTAAGGATTCGCTTCATATAAGCAAATGGCCTTTCAACTTTATTCCTTACTTTTGAAAGTAACTTGTTAAGTCTTATTTCTGATTGACTCAAAGGCTTATTGCGGTAGCCTTTTGATAGAATTCCGTCGAAGATGTTTTTCTTTTCCAGTTTCTTCCTTCTGGTTTTATTTGCATAGCCTTTATCAGCAAATATTGCTTCTTCTGAGTAGTCAACCAGTTGGTCAAAAGCATTCGAATCGTGAAGACTGGCTGAAGTAAACTCAAGGGTTTTGATAATCTCGCTGTCTTCATCTATAGCAATATGTCCTTTATAACCATAGTAGATTTTTCCTCGTTTTTTCGTAAAATCTGCATCATTATCTCTATTACTATCTGAAGTAGCCTGTGCTTGTTTAATTGTTGCATCGACAATTGTTCCTTTGCCTACGATCAGATTTAGATTCTTTAGTTGTTTATTGAATTCGTAAAATAATTTCTTATCCAAACCTAAACTGGCAAAGATTTCACGGTATCGGCAGATTGTTGTTTCATCAGGGATTGAATCCTGAGTATTGAGTTCGAGAAATATTTGGAAACTTCTTCTATCAGCTATTTCTTCTTCTAACCTTGGATCGGAAAGATTATATATAGTCTGTAGAATAAAGCATTTAACTATAACCAATAGATCAATTGTTCTTCTACCGGCTGGGGAGTTATTTTCTTTTTGTTTTGATATTACTTTCTCTATTGGTTTCAACAGTTTTTTCCAATCAATCTTTGATTTTATTATTTCTAAGGCTTGTTTGCTTTGTGTTTTAATATGTTTACTGAAATTATCATTTGCTGCTGAAGTGAATAAATCAACATTATTTATTTTATTGCTTCTCATTTTATGCCTTATTTTTTGCAGCAAAGCATATTTAAATTTTTTATTAATGTCAATTAATTTTTCAGAAGTTTCAATATATTAAAGTTAATTTTATTTTTTATCAAATTTATAAAGATTTATTTATATAATAATTTAAATTTAATGATATAAATAAACGTGTTTTCTATAGGGTTTTTATATGCAATTTATTAATGAAATTTATATAAATTAATACAAGAGGTAAATTAAAAAGTGGTGCGAAATTTGTTTAAAAAAATTATTTATTATGAATTTTTATTATCAAACATTATGGAGACATGATGGGCAATTTTTCTACTCTTATTTTCAAAAAAAAATAATTTTCTTTCTTCTTTTGGGATAGTATTATTTTTTATAATCATTACTTCACAATTTTTAAATGCACAGAATACCAGGATAGATTTTAATAATCAGCAAATATTTATGAGCGGCTCAAATATAGCTTGGGTGAATTTTGCAGGTGATATAGGACCGGGCTCAACTAATTTTGCCAGGTTTGGAGAAATTTTCTCTGAAGTTCATGCCGACGGCGGAAATTCTATGCGGTTCTGGCTCCACACCGATGGTACTGTAACCCCTGAGTTTAATAGTAGCGGTATGGTTATAGGTCCTGGAACAGGTACAATATCTGATTTGAAGCAAATATTGGATTCGGCATGGGCGCATAAAGTCGGTTTGCTTTTATGTCTTTGGTCTCATGATATGCTCAAGACTTCTCTAAATACAACTATTCTTAATAGGAATAAAAAATTATTAACTGATACATCTGCAATACGAGCGTATATTAATAACGCATTAATTCCTATGGTTGAAGGTGTAAGAGGTCATCCTGCAATAATTGCATGGGAAATTTTTAATGAACCTGAAGGTTTTACTGAAATAGGTAATTGGAGCGATAGAGTCCATGTCTCTGAATTTGATGTTGAAAGGTTTGTAAATTTAACTGCCGGTGCAATTCATAGGGCAGATCTTACTGCTCAGGTAACAAACGGTACCTGGGGTTTAGTAGCAAATACCGATGTAAATACACCTGCAAAAGCATTATCAAAGTCCGGCTTTTACAATTCCTTAAGCGAAAAACAAAAATCAGTAATGGAAAAAGAATATGAAGCTGTCCATGGTACTTATATATCAGCACAGGAAATTATAGATAAATATTATTCTCCAAGCGCTACAAATACTAACTATTACAGAGATGACAGGTTAATTAATGCAGGCGGAGATACGGATGGAACATTAGATTTTTATACTGTTCATTACTACAGTTGGGCGGGAACAGGATTGTCACCTTTCCATCATCCGTTTTCAACCTGGGAGTTAAACAAACCATTAGTAATTGCAGAATTTTTTATGGAAGACGCTTTTGGTGTACCTTACCAGGATTTGTATGAAAAGTTATATTATACCGGATATGCCGGTGCATTATCCTGGTCATGGTGGGGCGATACCCAGACATATGATAATGCAAAGAACAATGATCATTCAAGAACAGTAGCTGCATTAATGGATATGTATACTCATCATCATAATGATATTGTCCTTGATCCAAAAACCGGGACAATATACAGATTTTATCTTGATGCAACCACGATACAGAAAAGCGATAGTACCATGTTGCATTGGGATACGCAGGACGGTTCAACCGTAACTCTGAATGGTCAAAACGTGCAGGCAGCTGATAGTTTAATCGTTTTCCCTTCTTTATCAACATCATATACACTCATAACTTCCGGTCAGGTTAATGATTCTATGACTATTAATCTTACTGTACTGCCTGCAGGTCAGATAATGATGTTCACAGTTACGCCCATGCAAGTAGGTGTTGGTGAAAGTGCAACACTCAATTGGCAGGTAGTTAAAAATTCCTCTGCAACAATAAATAGTGAATCTGTCCCTGTAAAAGGTTCGATGAAAATATTTCCTGATTCAGCACATAATACTTACAAATTAGTGTCAAAAGGGGATATTACTGATTCTCTTACACTTACAGTTAAAGTAATGCCTGCAGATAAACTGGATAGAGCATTAGGAGCTCCTGTCACTGTTTCGTCAAATGATACAGTGGCTTTCAGTTTTAGTAAACCTGAAAATTTAGTTGACGGTAATAATTTTACAAGGTGGCAGGCAGTACCGGGAAATAACCAGAGAATACTAATTGATCTGGGAAGGTCAATGTCATTTAATAAAATAGTTATTCGCTGGGCAAAAGATGGTTATGCTAAATGGTATTCGGTTCAAGCTACGGATGATTTTGTTAAATGGGATATTTTATATTCTATAAAAAATGGCACAGGTGGGATATCCAATATGGAGACTCTGGACAGCTTAAAAGGCGGCGGAAGATATGTCCTTTTTGTATTAACTATGCCGGGTGTAACAGCATTCTCGATAAATGAAATTGAAATATATGGAATTCCTAAAACAACAGGAGTTTCTGAGAACAATTCTTTAATACCGGCAGAATATTCACTCTTGCAAAATTATCCAAATCCTTTTAATCCATCTACAACTATAAGATTTGCAATTCCTCAAACTTCTGATGTGAATCTGACAGTTTATGATATGCTTGGACAAAAGATTGAAACATTGTTAAATAAAGAATTATCAGCAGGTACATATAATGTTATGTTTGATGCATCCAAATTCAGTAGCGGTATATATTTCTATACCCTGAAGACAGGAAATTATTTAATGACTAAAAAGATGATCCTCTTGAGATAATTTGATAGTATGGATTAAAATTTTTCCTAAATATTTAATTTGATAACCAAAGTGCATCTGTTATGAGAAAAGCAATTGCAATTTTTTATATAACAATATTTTCGTTTTTCTTTAACGCCTGTAGTACACTTTTTCTACCTGAAAAAAAGAGCTACATAAAAGTCAATGGAATTCATTTTGAATTAAATGGAAAGCCTTATTATTATTTAGGAGCAAACTTCTGGGCAGCGGCATATTTTGGGGCATCGGATCAAATAGGTGATAGAGAAAGATTAATGAGGGAACTTGACAAACTGCAATCTTTAGGAATTACAAATTTAAGGATATTAGGTACATCTGAACAATCAATCAAAAATGGTGTTGTTAAACCAGGTTTTATAATAAAACCGGGTTTATACAATGAAGATTTACTTAAAGGTATAGATTTCCTATTATCCGAAATGAATAAAAGAGATATACATGCCGTAATCTTTTTAACTAATACATGGGAATGGTCGGGTGGAATGGGGCAATATATGGCCTGGGCTGATGACAATAATACTGTTAATCCGGTGGTACCCAATATGAATTATCCCGAATACATGAACTATGTTGCTTCGTTTTATAGAAATGAAAAAGCTAAGGAGATATATTATAAATATCTTTATACTTTAATAAACAGGAAGAATGAATATACCGGTTTGTATTATTATGAAGATCCTGCTATAATGTCATGGGAGATCGCAAATGAACCACGCGCGGGCCAGGGAGAAGAAGGCCATAAATGGCTGGATGAATATTACAGGTGGATAAATTCAACTGCGTTGTTCATTCATCAACTCGATCAAAATCACCTGGTCACTACAGGAAGTGAGGGTACAGTTGGAAGCCTTGATACAGCAGAGGTTTATATTAAAGCCAATCAAAGTAAATATGTCGATTATTTAACTTTTCATCTTTGGCCGAAGGATTGGGGCTGGTTTAATATTAATGAAACCGATTCAACTTATCCGTCAACTGAGATTAAATCTGTAGATTATATAAATGAACATATAAAATTAGCCCATGAGTTGAGAAAACCAATAGTCTTAGAAGAATTCGGAATGCAGCGCGACAGCAGTATTGTTCCCGGAACACCTACAGTCTTTAGAGATAAATATTACAATACAATTCTAAATCTGGTTTATGATAGTGCTTATACTGGTTCCCCGGTTGCCGGTGCAGCTTTCTGGTTATGGGGCGGTGAAGGCGCTTCTAAAATTGGTCCATATAAATGGGGGTTTGGCAGAAATAACGGAATGGTAGATGATGATAATTCTGTTTATGAAGTTGATACTTCAACACTTAGAATAATAAAAGAGTATGCCGACAAATTTAACTCAATTGCAAAGAAAAATATTTTAGTAAATCAGTCGGTATTATCTGATTAATTATTGTCTATTAAATTTTTAATGAAATCTGAATTTCAAAAAAACTATGTGGATAAGCTGATGCGTAAAATCTTTTTCTTTTTTTCTATTATACTTATATTCTTTTTCTTTGAAACATGTTCTTCTTCTTTTTTAGGTGGAAATCCTGATTTTGTTAAAGTTAACGGAACTCATTTTGAACTTAATGGGAAACCGTATTATTATGCCGGTGTCAATTTATGGTATGGCTGCTATTTAGGATCTCCCGGTAAAACAGAAAATAGAGGAAGATTGATTAAGGAACTTGATGAGCTTAAATCATTAGGCATTACAAATTTAAGAATTTTAGGTGCTTCTGAAGAATCATATATAACAAATTCATTAAAACCTGCCATTCAAATAAAACCTGGTATTTATGATGAAAATTTACTGGAAGGTTTGGATTTTCTCCTTTCCGAAATGAGAAAAAGGAATATGCATGCAGTAATATTTTTAAATAATTATTGGGAATGGACTGGTGGTATGGCTCAGTATAATGACTGGGCAAACAATGGTGGTGGTATAGATCCTGCTAATGGCAATTATGGTAACTTTATGGATTATTCGGCTACTTTTTATGGAAATGAAAAAGCTGATGAATTTTACCTGCATTATGTCTATTCACTTATTACCAGGAAAAATAAATATACCGGTGATTATTATTATGAAGATCCAGCAATAATGTCATGGGAGCTGGCAAATGAACCTCGACCGGGAAGAAATAAATACTGGTTCGAAGAATATTTCAGGTGGATAAGAACCACTGCACAATTTATTCATAATATTGATCCGAACCATCTGGTTACAACGGGAAATGAAGGGCTTAAGGGAAGCATTGAAGATTCAACAATTTATTTAACTGCTCATAGAACTAAATATATTGATTATATGACTTTTCATTTATGGCCAAAAAATTGGGGATGGTTTAATGCAAAAAAGATAGATGAAACCTATCCGGGAACAGAAAAAAAAGCGATTGATTACATCAATAAACATATAGGTTTTGCCAGAGAGGCAGCAAAACCAATTGTAATGGAAGAGTTTGGTCTTCCGCGGGATAGTGAGTTGTACAGCTCTGGTACTCCAACGACTACCAGAGATAAATACTATAAAAAAGTTTTAAATCTAGTATATGATAGTGCTGCTTCCGGATCTCCAATGGCAGGGACTAACGTTTGGACATGGAGCGGGGAAGGCAGACCACAGCATAAAGATTTTAAATGGAGACCAGGTGATCCGTTTATAGGTGATCCACCGCAAGAACCTCAAGGACTTAATTCCATTTATAATTCTGATACCTCGACTTTATCTATATTTAAAAAACATGCACAAAAAATGATTTCACTTAAAAACAAAGCAAAATTTGTTTTACTTGATAAATCAGTTCAAACAATAAAATGATATTTAGAGTAAATAAAAAAATCATTTTCAATTTAACTTTAGGGATTTAAGATGAGAAAAAATATTACCTGTTTTCTTTTTATTCTCCTTTCTATTTCATCAGTCACTTTCAGTCAAAATCCTGATTATTATATAAAGGAAGATACCTGGATTGCCACTCTTGCTGCTTCAAGAGAAGCTTTCATAAAACAGCAGCAGGAAGTTAATTCAAGATTTAAGTTAAATCTGGGAGCTTGGTATAGTGTTGGTTTTTTTCCTGCTCAACCCGGTAATTCATTTGATGAAAAATTTCCGCCGGAAGAGAATAATAACTTAAATAAACAGTATGATAAGGATAAATACAACTGGAAAAAACAAGTTTGGACGGACGGAACAATTATCAATTTCCCGGCATTGGTAAATAGTGTAGTATACCTTCAAAGAAATATTACTTGTGATCGTGATACAACTATTAAGGCTTATTTCGGTAGCGATGATGGATTGAAAGTCTGGCTTAATAATAACCTGATAATTAATCATAAAATTGACCGCGGATGCTCTCCAAACCAGGATACTGCGGATTTGAAGTTAATAAAAGGAGACAATAAATTATTTGTGAAAGTAAATAATAACCAGGGTGGATTTGCTTTCTACTTTTCTCTTTACGAACATGATCCTAAAGAATATTTGTGGAGTCTGATTGAAAAAGATTTTCCGGAAATAAATGACTTAATGGAAATATCATGGGTGCGTAATGATAATATCTGGAATAACGATTGGATCCCTGGTAACTATTCCGAAATTGCAGAAAGGTATGCTTTAGCTATAGAAAAAATATCTCCTGAAGTATCTGCTGAAATATTGAAGCAATCTCCTGATGCAAAAACCATTTCCAATATTGAAAAAATAAATAATGAATATGATAAAGTTAAAAAAAGTGAATATGTTATTCTTACTCCAAAACCGTCTCCTTTACCTAAAATCAATGGTGCACAGGTTTATGGTGTTAGACCCGGTTCACCTTTTTTATATAGAATACCTGTAACCGGTAACAGGCCAATGGAATTTTCAGCAAAAAATTTACCTCCAGGGCTTAGTCTTGATGCTAAGACAGGAATCATTACGGGTGTGATTAATAAAAAAGGAGAATATCCAATTACTTTAAAGGCAGCCAATAAACTTGGTGCTGCAAAAAAAGAATTTAAAATAATTTGCGGAGATAAAATTGCATTAACTCCTCCACTTGGATGGAATAGCTGGAATTGTTTTGCTGGTTCAGTCAGCGATAAAAAAATAAGGGCTGCTGCTGATGCTATGGTTAAAAGCGGTTTGGTTAATCATGGATGGACATATATTAATATTGATGATTATTGGGAAACGAAACCCGGTTCAGATGATCCGACACTTCAAGGTGAAGCAAGAGATGAGAACGGTTATATCATTCCTAATAAAAGGTTTCCGGATATGAAGGCTCTTGGTAATTTTATTCATGATAAAGGATTAAAAATGGGAATCTATTCTTCACCTGGTCCATTAACTTGCGGTGGCTGCATAGGAAGTTTTCAGCATGAAAATAAGGACGCACAAAAATATGGTGAGTGGGGTGTCGATTATCTTAAATATGATTGGTGCTCTTACGATGGAGATAGAAATAATATACATGATTTAATGAAACCTTACTTTGTTATGAGAGAAGCTCTCAATAAAGTAAACCGGGATATAGTCTATAGTCTTTGTCAATACGGAATGGGAAATGTTTGGGAATGGGGTGCAAAAGTCGGCGGTAACTGCTGGCGTACAACTGGTGATATTACGGATACCTGGCAAAGTATGAGTGATATAGCGTTCAATCAAAACGGACATGAAAAATATGCCGGACCAGGACATTGGAATGATCCTGATATGCTTGTTGTTGGAATGGTCGGATGGGGTGAAAACCTTCATCCTACAAGATTAACTCCAAATGAACAATATACTCATATTAGTATGTGGTGTTTGCTTTCTGCACCTTTATTAATTGGCTGCGATATGACTAAGCTGGATGATTTTACTCTCGGGTTACTTACTAATGATGAAGTTCTTGCTGTTGATCAGGATCCGCTTGGGAAACAGGCTGGCAGAATTTCTAAAGATGGAGAGCTTGAAATCTGGGCTAAAGATCTTCAAGATGGTTCTAAAGCTGTAGGTTTATTTAATAAAGGTAATGAAAAGATCGAGATTTCTTGCAGTTTCCATCAACTTGGATTAAATGGTAAATGTTTGGTTAGAGATATTTGGCGGCAAAAAAATATCGGTACATTTGAAAATCAGTATAAAGCAGTTGTTCCATCTCATGGAGTGGTACTACTAAAAGTAAAAGAAAAGTAATTATTTGTGCCAAATAATTATTGACGGGTATTCTTGATATATACTCTATTTTTGAATTACAAAATTCTTCATTTATTTATATATTTAAATTTACATTTTTTTGGAGTAATGAATTTTGGTCAGGGTGGCATATATCACAAATATATCAATTGATTTTCTATATCTACTTATATAATTTAAATCATTAAATTATAATGAGTTACAAACAAAATGACAAAGGTGAAAAATGACAAAAGCAGATATAGTAGATAAAGTTGCTGCAGGAACCGGTTTGACAAAATTAGAAACAGAAGCCATTATTGAAGGTTTCATCAAAACTGTAATAGAATCTTTAAAAGAAGGAAAAGGAATAGAAATAAGAGGTTTCGGCAGTTATAAAGTTAAAAAGAAAAATGCACGCCAGGCAAGGAATCCCAAAACAGGTGAACAGGTTTTTGTACCTGAACATTTTGTCCCAACATTTAAATTCTCTAAAGAGTTTAAAGAAATTGTTGACAACGGAATGAAAGAAGCTTAAACAAAGTAATTTATGAAGAAATTTTGTCCAGAATGTGGTACAAAGTTAGAGAAAGATTATAAATTTTGTCCTAATTGCGGTTCAAATTTAGATGACAATAATAATGTACAGCAGGACAATATATCAGGTACCACAAATAATGATTCTGATAAAGTGATTTGCACGAATTGCGGTGAAGAGAATGATATAGAAAATACTATATGTTCTTCATGCGGAATTAAACTAGAGAATAAAGGAAGCAAATCAAAAAAGCAGGTTAAAAAAAGATCTGTGCCCAAAAAAGCAAGTGGAAACATTGCTGCATCCAAAAATCAGGCGAAGAAAGGAAAAACCTTAAATACTAAAATGTTCCTGATAATTTTTGGAGCTATTCTGGTAATTGCTGTTGTAATTGTTATTTCTTCCGGAGTTTTAAGCACACCTCCCGTTTCAGTAACGAATACAAATGAAAGCAATATAAATCAACCGAATATTGATTTAAGCAGTATTAATAAAATAAACGAACTTGAAGATAAATTAAAAGCCAATCCCAATGATACTGATTTACAACTTCAATTAGCACATACTCAAAATGACGCAGGATTTTACTCTAAAGCAATTGACAGTTATAAAAAATACCTTGAGAAAAATCCTAAAAATGCAGATGCCAGGATTGATATGGGAGTTTGTTATTATAATTTGGGGGACTATACCACGGCAATTAGTGAAATGAAAAAAGCTTTGAAATACAAACCTGACCATCAAATAGGGACTTTGAATTTAGGAATTGTTAATTTAGCAGCTGGAAATTTAAAAAAATCTAAAGAATGGCTCGAAAAAGCTGTTGCTATTAATCCGAATTCTGATGCAGGAAAAAGAGCAGAAGAATTATTAAAATCACATGAAAATAATGGAGGTAAATAATGCCCTGCGGTAAAAAAAGAAAAAGACATAAAATGTCCACACACAAAAGAAAGAAAAGATTGAGAAAGAACAGGCATAAAAAGAAATTAAGATAATTTAAGATTGAATTTCCTTAGGCTGAGCTTATGCCATGCCTGGGTATAGCTTGCACCTTCCTTTGTTAAGTGGGATAATTACCAAATCTTTTAATTGTCCTTTTATTAATCTTAATTTTAAGCCAACTTAGCTCAGCTGGTAGAGCAACTCATTCGTAATGAGTAGGTCGCCGGTTCGATTCCGGCAGTTGGCTCAAAATGTAACGTATTAAAATTATTACAAATCTACTTGTTTTAGTACAAAAATTACCACTTTCCGTAATTCATTTTATAAAAAAAATCACATTTTGAAACGTTTTATTGGTATTATTGTTGTGCCCCTTTTATGTTAGAATTTTAATACATGCTAAAAAGTTAAAAATTAGGGATTGTTTGGGTTAAAAAATCATTTTCCTTTAATTAAAATAACGGAAGTATTATGTTGTATTTGATACTAATTTATTCCGGTCTATCAATTATTTCATTTTTTATCCTTTTATATTTTTTGGTTTCCGAACCAAAACAGTCCTGGAACAGAAAAATTTCCAATAAGTAAATTATATATATAGTGATATGACTTTAACGAATAGAAAAATTATTATAGGATTAATTATTATTACTACAAGCTTAATCTTCGGATATCTCTTTTTTGAAAGATTTTTAACCGAAAAAAAAGTAACAATTACTGTAATAAATTCGGAAAAATTCGGAGATGAACCGGGCAGGTATTTAATTTTTACAAACAATGAAGTATTTGAAGATGCAAATAACTATTACCACGATAAACACAATGCAACCGAAGTTTATAATAAACTCCAAAAAGGGAGAACTTATGTTGTAAAAGTAGTTAGTTTTTATTATCCTGACCTTCCGCACTTTAGAAATATAATTGATGTAGTTAGTGAAAAGCTCCCTGAACAAAATTAGATAAAAGAATTTTCCTTTATATCTTATACATCTAATTTCCTTTTTTGTATACTCTGTTATATTCTGTTCTTGTAAGTAATCTAATCACGATATAAACATTCAGAAATTCAATTTTTACCTGAATTCATCATCGACATATTATACATCCAATTGAAAAAATAAAAAAATGTGGTAAAAAAGTAAAAAACTTCTTGACATTTCCATAAATTTTAACGTATTTTGGGGGAGTTGTGGGGAATTGTGGTGAAAACAACCAAATTAGAGTTGGACAATGTTTAGAGGTCAATTTTCATACTCAATAGATTCTAAAGGCAGAATAAGTATTCCTGCTAAATTAAGGAAGCAAGTTTCTCCCGAATCTAATGAGACTTTTATTATCACTCAAGGCACAGCCACTTGTATTGATATATATCCTCTCGATCAATGGCAGCTTATTGAAGATAAACTGCTCATGCTTAATCCGTTTGATCCTGAAGATGCAAAATTTATCAGAATGATTTCGCAATATGCATCGGAAGATAAACTGGATTCTCAAGCAAGAATATTAATTCCACAAATATTGATTGATTATGCAAAAATTGAAAAAGAAGTTCTAATTCTTGGAGCATTAAAAAAAATTGAAGTGTGGAATCCCAGTATTTATAAAGAGTACCTGAAAAAATCTAACGAGACTTATGAACAGATTGCAGCTAAAGTAATGGCTAAGTAAATGGAAAAGCTTCACAAGCCGGTTTTGTTGAAGGAAAGTTTGGATTATTTAATTACTGATTTATCAGGGACTTATTTCGATGCTACCTTAGGATATGGAGGTCATTCTGAAGAGATTCTAAAAAGAATCAATAAAAATGGTGTACTTGTCTCAACTGATGTGGATTTGGACGCATTTAATTTTTCAAAAGAGAAATTTAAAAATGAAAATCGGATTAAGCTTCATAATTTTAATTTTACCCAAATCGATATCATTTCAAAAATTGAATCGATTGATCTTTATGACGGTATTTTAGCTGATCTGGGAGTTTCATCTTTTCAACTTGATAATGTTGAAAAGGGTTTTACCTACAGGAAAAAGGCAAAGCTGGATTTGCGGATGGATAAGAATAAAGTTGTTAATGCATCGGATGTTATTAATTCCTTTTCAGAAGAGGATCTTGAAAAGATATTTTTCAGGTTTGGTGAAGAAAAGAATTCAAAAAAAATTGCCAGGGAGATTTGCAGGTACAGGGAAAAAGATAAAATCAATACAACTATAGAGCTAAGCAGTATTATTAGCAGAATAACTCCACAAAGGTATCTTGCAAAAACTCTTTCAAGAGTTTTTCAGGCATTACGAATATTTGTAAATGATGAATTAAATAATCTGGAAAGTTTCTTAAAGAAAAGTGTTGAACTGTTAAAAAAAGGTGGTATTATTATTATCATCTCCTATCATTCGCTTGAAGACCGAATTGTTAAAGAATATTTCAAATATGAAACACTGGACTGTATATGCCCTAAGGATTTTCCTGTTTGCAAATGCGATAAAGAAAGCAGGTTAAAAATACTTACGAAAAAACCGGTGGTTCCAACGCCAAGAGAAATTGAATTTAATAACCGTGCAAGAAGTGCAAAGTTGAGAGCAGCAGAAAGAATATGAAAAAAAGTGCAAAACCATTAATCCTATTTACACTTTTCTATATGGTAACAATTACTCTTTTCATACTTGGTTATGTGGGAATAAAATTAAATTGTGAAGAGTTGACTAGGCAAAAAGTTTTAGCCGAACAGGAACTGGAAAATATTGAGAATTGGAAATTAAGTTTATCTGCTCAACAGCAGGCTTTAACCGCGGAAAACAGGATTGTACCGCTTGCTGAAGAACTCGGAATGGTCAAGCCTTCCGATGTACCGGTTGTTTTAACTGTTGATAAAAGTGAAATAGAAAAAGTGTCAAAAATTGTTAAAGATAAATATGAATAATTCAAGGGCCTTAATAGTAATTGTTTTTATTTTTCTATTCTTTACGGCATTGGTCATTAAGCTGTTTGATATTCAGATAGTTAAGAGTGAAGAATTGAAGTATTATGCTCAGAAACAGCAGACAAAGTTAGAAAAAATTGAAGCGGACAGGGGATTGATATATGACAGGAATAATACACTGCTGGTTTACAACCGTAATGACTTTTCCTTTTACCTGGATATGAGAATGGTTTCCGGTTCCGGCAGGATTAAGATTGCAAAAAAATTCGCTTCGGTTTTTGGAAAAAGTGAGAAGCATTATTTGAATCTTATGAAAAATGCAAAAAAAACAATCTGTATCGAGAGGAAAGCTTCCAGCGAGGATGCCTTATTGTTGAAGAATTTTAAAGTTACCGGCTTATTTTATAATGAAGATCCGACGCGGATTTATCAGTACGATAAATTAGCCTCACATATTTTAGGTTATGTAAACACTGATTTCAGTGGAGTTAACGGAATCGAAAAATCTTTTAATGGAATACTGCAAGGTGATGATGGGAAAATGCTGGTCGAAAGAAATGCTATCGGAGATATGATTACTGTTGCCGAAGAAGAAACACAGCCTGCAGTATCGGGAGATAATATTTATCTCACTATTGATAAAACATACCAGGCCATTTTGGAAGAAGAATTACGTAATGGGCTTAATGTTTACAGAGGTATATCAGCTACTGGAATTATAATGAATCCGCAAAATAGTGAAATCCTGGCATTGGCAAATTTAAATGACTATAATCCTGAAACTTATTGGAAATTTAATGATTCGGATAGAAAAGATAAGGCGATTACAGATTCTTATGAACCTGGTTCCACTTTTAAATCAATAACTATGGCCGTTTTACTAGACCAGCATCTTTGTAGGTTAAATGAGACAATTAACGTAGAAAACGGAAGTTATAAATTTAAAAATGTCCGGATAAGTGATACCCATAAACATAAATATCTTTCTGTAATGGGTGTCATGGAACAGTCGAGTAATGTTGGAATGTCAAAACTTGTACAAAGGATTAATGATGATTTATACTATAAATATGTAAGAGCTTTCGGTTTTGGTAATTATACCGGAATTAAGCTGCCCGGTGAAGTTGACGGAAAACTTAAAAAGCCTAATCATTGGTCTGCAGTAACCAAAGCATTTATGTCATACGGATACGAATTAATGGTTACCCCGCTACAATTGATTTCATCATACTGCGCATTAATTAACGGCGGAATTTTGTACAAACCATTAATTGTTAAAAGAGAGATTGACGGCAATGGCTCCGTTATATTTGAAGATTCTCCAAAACAGGTAAGACGGGTTATAAGTGAAGAAACATCTAAGAAAATGAGAGAAATTCTTTATAATGTAGTAGAAAAAGGTACAGGCGTAAATGCAAAGATTGATAATCTTAAAGTTGGTGGCAAAACCGGGACTGCACAAAGATTAGAAAACGGTAAATATTCAAAATCCGACTATAATTCATCCTTTATAGGTTTTTTCCCATCCGATAATCCGAAAGTAATTTGCTTAATATTAGTTAATGCTCCTAAAGTTGGCAGGTATGGTGGGAGTGTTGCCGCACCCATTTTTAAGAATGTGGCTGAAAGAATGATTAAGGCAGATCCGGAATTGCTGAATAATTTACCTGAAGAAGAAATGCATATAACTTCTGTTGAAAAGTCAAATAATAGTTTTCCTAACATAATTCCTGCTAAAGGGAACTCTAATTCTCTGCATATTAATGGAAAAGATATTTCCGGTTCTAATGTTATGCCGGATTTGACTAATTATTCGATAAGGGATGCTATTTATTTATTAACCAAACTTGGAATTAGGTATACAATAAGAGGATCAGGATCAGTATTATCTCAAAGCATTAACCCTGGAACCAGAATACATAAAGATGAACTTTGTGTTTTAAATTGTAAAGAAGCTTCAATAAATGGAACGGTAGTATATTAATGGAATTGACAGCATTAGTAAATAAAATAAATGCTATACAAATTACCGGAGAAGTACAAAGGAAAGATGTTACCGGGATATTTTATGATTCGAGAAAAGTAATCAGGGACTCGGTTTTTGTTGCCATAAAAGGATATAAAACTGACGGACATAAGTACATCCTGGATGCTATTAATAATGGTGCTTTTGCTGTAGTTCTGGAAGATAACAAAAGTGTACCAGATGAGATATTTAATCACGACGGTTTAGCTAAAATATTAGTTAAAGACAGCAGGGTGGCTCTTGCTCAAATATCCAACGTTTATTTTGATCAACCGTCAAAGAAGCTGAAGTTAATTGGAATAACAGGTACAAATGGTAAAACTACAACTTCATATTTTATTAAGAATATTTTTGAAACAAATGGAAATAAGGTGGGGCTTATAGGAACTATTTCAAATTATATAGGAAATAAAGAAATTAAAACACAGCTTACAACACCCGAATCGGTTGAGTTGAATGAGCTTTTATTCGATATGCATAACCAAAGGTGTGATTATGCTGTAATGGAGGTTTCTTCGCATTCATTAGTTCTTAACAGGGTTTTTGATTTGTATTTTTCCGCAGCTGTTTTTACAAATATTACTTCGGATCATCTTGATTTCCATGGTACTTTTGAAAATTACCTTAAAGCAAAAAAAATTCTTTTTGATTCTTTATTACCATCTGCATTCGGTGTAATCAATTCCGATGACAAAAACTGTCTAACTCTAACCTCAAACTCCAAAGCACATCACCTTTCTTACGGAACCACACCGGGTGCAGATTTTATTTTAAAGAATATACAGTATGATTTGACAGGAACTTCTTTCTTAATAGAATACCATGGAAATGAGTATCATGCTTCGACTTCATTAATAGGAGAATTTAATGCATATAATGCATGTGCTGCTTTTGCTGTTGCTATTGCATTTGGTATAGAAGAGGAAGTCTGTATTAAAGGCATTAAAACAACTAAACAAGTGCCCGGTAGATTTGAAGTAGTCGGAAGCGGTTCAAAAAAATGTATTATTGATTACTCTCACACGGCTGATAGTCTTGAAAAAGCGCTAATAGCAATAAATAAAATTACAAACGGGGAAAATCCTGTTTATACTGTTTTTGGGTGTGGCGGCAACCGCGATAAAACAAAGAGACCTGTAATGGGTAAAATTGCAAGCGATTTAAGTAAGTATGTTATAGTTACCTCAGATAATCCCAGAAATGAAGAGCCGATGGATATTATAAATGATATTAAAAAGGGAATTTCGAAAACAAATTATGAAGTAGTTGAAAACAGGGAAGAAGCAATAAAAGAAGCCGTAGAAAAATCAGAAGATAATGCCGTTATTTTAATTGCCGGTAAGGGTCATGAAAATTACCAGGAAATAAAAGGAGTAAGAAATCATTTCTCTGACAAAGAGATTGCCGAGAAGTATCTTTATTCCTTATCAGGCAGACAAGCTGCAAGTATGGTATAGATAAAATGAGGAAGATGAGTTTAACTATTGAGGATTTATTTAATGTACCGACATCTGAAATATTTAATCCGGATGATTTTAAACCGGTTACATCTGTCTTAATTGATTCAAGGAATATGGTGAGAAATTCTCTATTCGTTGCAATAGAAGGAAACAATTTCGATGGTCATAGTTATATAAAAGATGCTATAAAACATGGTGCGGTAGCTGTTGTTATAAGCAGAAAAAAATACAAAAATTTTAATGATATTGATATACCTGTTATAACGGTTAAAGATACAACAAAAGCATTGGGAGATATTGCCAAAATCTGGAGAAATAAACTTGCAATAAAATCAGGAATAAAGGTTATAGCAATTACAGGAAGTAATGGAAAAACTTCAACCAAAGAGATGATAGCAAAATTATTAAATGAAAAATATTCCGTGAATAAAACTGAAGGAAATAATAATAATCATATTGGTGTCCCCTTAACAATTTTCGGTACAAACGAAAAACATGACATACTTGTTCTCGAACTTGGCACTAATCATTTCGGTGAAATAGTTTATACTTCAGATATTGCGAAACCTGATTTTGCAGTAATCACAAATATTGGTGATTCTCATTTGGAGTTTTTAAAAAACAGGAAAGGTGTATTTGAAGAGAAGGCGGCTTTATTCAGAATTACCGATGAACAAAACGGTTTTATCTTTATTAATAATGATGATAAGATGCTTAAAAAAACATCCGGCAAATACAAAAATAGTTTGACATATGGCTTTAAACCTTACGGAGGTAAAAATCTTAATATTGATGTTGAGGGAAAATTTTGCGGCTATACGGATGATGGGAGATCTATTATAGAGATAAATTATAAGAATAAAAAAATAGTTCAATCTTTGCCTCTTTATGGTAAGCATAATGCTTCCAATTACCTGGCAGCCGTTTCTATCGGATTAAAATTGGGATTGTCAAAAAAAGAGATAATATCTGGTTCTCAGAAATTGAAAACTGTAAATAAAAGATTAGATGTTAAAAAACTTAAAGACTTTATACTGGTTGATGATACTTACAACGCAAATCCGGAATCTATGAAATATGCTTTAGAGTTTTTATTCCAATTAAAAAACATTAAAAGAAAAATTGCTGTGCTGGGAGATATGTTTGAACTAGGTAAAGAGGAGATTGAACTTCATAAAAAATTAGCACCGTATATAACTAAAAATAAGATTACCGAATTATATACAACCGGTAAAAGAATGAAATATTTATCCGATGAAATCAATAATTCGAAAATTATAAAAAAACATTTTAGGAATAGAGAAAGTTTAAAATCTTTCTTGAAAAACCTGGAGCTTACAAATTCAATTATACTTTTTAAAGGTTCCAGGAGAATGAAAATGGAAGAGTTTATAAAAGTATTGGTATAAAATAATAATAAATGCTGTACTATCTTTTTGAATATATAAATAAAGTTTTTAATCCGCCGGGATTTAATATCTTCCGGTTTTTAACTTTTAGATCCGCACTTGCAGCGATTTTCGGATTATTCTTTTCAATATACTTTGGTCCTAAAATAATTTCCATTTTAAAGAAAAAGCAGATTGGAGAAGCTAAAAAAGTGGATGGCCCGAAATCGCACTGGTCAAAAGCAGGTACCCCAACTATGGGTGGCATCATAATTATTTTTTCCGTTGTTATCCCGGTTTTACTTTGGGCTGATATCAAAAGTATTTATATAATCTTAATCTTGGCAGGTACAATCTGGTTAAGCGGTGTTGGTTTTCTGGATGACTATTTAAAGGTGGTAAAAAAATATCCAAACGGATTAATTGCACGCTATAAACTTTTAGGTCAGGTAATAATTGGTTTAGTAGTAGGAGCAGTAATATATTTTTCTCCGCAATTCGAGGTTATAAATTCTGTCACAACTGTGCCGTTTCTAAAAAATGTAAATTTTGATTTTTCGTACTTCTATATACCTGTTGTCGTTTTTATTATTACAGCAACATCCAACGCAGTAAATTTGACCGATGGTCTTGATGGTTTGGCTATAGGAGTAATAGTTATTGTAATGATTGCCCTTTCTATAATAAGCTATATTAGCGGCAATGCAATATTTTCGGATTATTTAAATATAATTTACTTACCCGGCGCCGGTGAGTTAACAGTATATGTTGCGGCTCTTGTAGGTGCATCGCTTGGTTTTTTATGGTTTAATTCTTACCCGGCCCAGGTATTTATGGGTGATACAGGTTCACTGGCTCTTGGCGGTGCATTCGGAATTATTGCTGTATTAATAAAAAAAGAATTATTAATTCCGATTCTTGGCGGTGTCTTTTTTATGGAAACAATTTCAGTGATAATTCAACGATTGTATTTCAAATATACCAAAAGAAAATATGGTGAAGGTAGAAGAGTATTTAAGATGGCTCCCATACATCATCATTTTGAAATGGTCGGATGGCCTGAACCGAAAATTGTAATGCGGTTTTATATCATTGCAATAATTTTAGCAATTGTTAGTTTAGCTTCATTTAAAATACGTTAATAGTCTGAAGCCTGTTAAAATGGAAATAAAGAATACAAATATATCAGTAATAGGTGCTGTAAGAAGCGGGATTGGAGCCGCAAAACTAATTAAAAAGCTCGGTGGTAATCCATTTGTCTCGGATTCAGGTAAGAACGAAAATCTTTTAAAGTCAACTGAAGCTTTAAAAGAAAACAAAATTAATTTTGAAATAGGGGATCATTCAGATAAAGTATATAATTGTGATTTGATGGTCGTTAGTCCGGGAGTACCATCAAATGCAACTGTATTAGTGAAAGCTAAGGAAAAAAATATTGAAGTAATAAGTGAAATAGAACTGGCTTATAACTTTTGTAAAGGAAAAATAGTTGCTATAACTGGTACAAATGGAAAAACAACAACAACAAGTCTTTGCGGTCATTTATTTAAAACTTCAGGAGTAAAAACTTTTGTGGCAGGAAATATCGGGACTGCATTTAGTGAAGTTGTTCTTGAAGCTTCAGAAAATGATTTTATTATCCTTGAAATTTCCAGCTTCCAGCTAGATTTAATAAAGGATTTTAAACCAAATATCGGGATGATATTAAATATAACTCCTGATCATCTAAATAGGTATGAAAACAAATTTGAAAATTATATTAATTCGAAATTAAAAATCTATAAAAATCAAAACAATAATGATAGTATCATTATTAATAAAGATGATAAAATTTTGATTAATTCTTTAACAAATTATTCAAGTAAAGGATTTTATTTCTCCCTGAATGAACCGCAGTTGAATGGATGTTATTTATCAGGTACGCAGGTTATGTATAATGTAGAAGGTGAAGTAAGGTTTACTTGTGATATATCTGAAATAAATCTAAAAGGAGAACACAATATAGCAAATGCAATGGCTGCAATAACTGCAGCAAAAATATTCAATCTTGATAATGAAAAAATTAAAGAAGGGTTAAAAACTTTTCAGGGTGTTGAACATCGGCTTGAGTTTGTAAGAGAAATAAATGGTGTAAAGTTTATTAATGATTCCAAGGCAACCAATGTTGATTCTGTCTGGTACGCATTAAGAAGTTTTGACGAACCGATATTTTTAATTCTTGGCGGGCAGGATAAAGGAAATGATTATAACAAAATAAAACAACTTGTAATTGACAAAGTAAAGAAAATTTATGCAATTGGTTCGTCGGCAGATAAGATTTTTAATTTTTTTCATTCGAAAGTTAAAGTTGAAGTAAAACCTTCACTGGAGGATGTTATTGTTGCAGCCAACCAGGAAGCAAGAGATAATGAGATCGTTTTATTGTCTCCGGCTTGCGCAAGTTTTGATATGTTTCATAATTACGAACATAGAGGAAAAATTTTTAAAGAAGCGGTTAATAATTTATAATGTTAATTAATAATAATTCACAGGTATCGGTTGATACAGGTTTCTCAGGAAAAAAATTAGCACTAACTGTATTCTTCGATGTATTTCTTCTGTCACTCCTGGGATTAATACTGGTGATGAGTGCAAGTAGTACTTATAGTGCTATAAAATTTGATTCTGTTTTTCACCTGTTTAATTCACACGTATTCAAAGTGGTGATCGGGATATTCTGCATGTTAATATTCAGCTTTATCCCTTATGATATATATAAAGATTATAGTAAAGCTGCAATTTTTTTAACCGCAGGGCTTTTGATTGTTACTTTGTTTGTAGCACATGATTATAAAGGTGCCGGAAGATGGCTCAATTTAGGCTTTACTTCTTTTCAGCCGGCAGATGTAGCAAAGCTGGTTTTGATAGTCCATCTTTCTGTTTTACTTGAAGATAAAGGTGATAAGCTTAAAAACTATAAGCACGGATTCCGTTATTTATTTATCTGGGTAATTATTATTTCAGGTTTAATTTTAATACAACCGAATATTAGCACAGGTATTATTTTAGTTATTATCAGCTTAACATTACTTTATGTGGGTGGTGCTAAGCTTGGTCATATAATGTCTTCCTTGTTTTTTAGCTTGTTGGCTGTAGGAACAATTGCAATGTTATTCGCACATTCCCGCAGCAGGATTTTTACTTTCATTAATAGTTTAAATAATGGCGGTGATATAAATATCCAGGTTAAACAGGCAATTCTTGGTCTAGGGAGTGGAGGTACTTTTGGTGTTGGTTTAGGACATAGTATGCAGAGTAATCTGTTTTTACCGGAGGCTTACGGTGATTTTATCTTTGCAATTTTAGGTGAAGAGCTTGGATTCATTGGCTCTGTGGTTGTGATTGTAAGTTACTTTATCCTTTTTGTTTCAGGAGTTTTAATTGCTAAAAAAGCTAAGGATAAATTTGGGCAGCTTTTAGCCTTCGGTATTACTTTTTCAATTATCATTTATGCGTTTATAAATATTGCTGTTTCTACCGGTTTAATTCCTACAACAGGGTTGCCTTTACCATTTATTAGTTATGGAGGAACTTCAATAATATTTTTATGTATTTCAATTGGTATACTTATAAATATTGCATTATCAAGCCTGCCGCGTCAACAAGCTAGTTCTCTGACGGGGCAGACCAATAGTCCGGTTGAAAAAAAGTTTAGCAAAAACCATTAACTTAATCAGCTTAGTGACAACAAAGAGAAAAACATATAGATTTTTATTTGCAGGCGGTGGAACCGGCGGACATTTATTTCCGGCGGTTGCAGTGGCTGAGAAGATTAGAAGTATGGTCCCGGAAGCAGATATTTTATTTATCGGTACTAAATCAAAGATAGAAGGAAGTGTTGTTCCGAAATTGGGTTTTAAATTTAAACCGATCTGGATTAAAGGATTTTCGCGCAAATTTAATTTTGAAAACTTCTTATTTCCGTTGAAACTGATTGTATCCATTTTCCAATCAATATTTATTAATATTAATTACAGGCCATTAGTTGCTATTGGTTCAGGGGGATATGTTTCAGGACCGGCTATATTCGGCTCAAATTTAGTCGGAGCTAAAATTATATTACTAGAACAGAATAGTTATCCGGGTATAACCACCAGGCTGCTTGAAAGGTATGCTGATGAGATTCATATCAGCTTTGAAGATTCAAAAAAATATTTTAAGGATAAAAAGAAACTATTATTAACGGGAAATCCTGTAAGAGAAAATTTGAGCTTGATAAATAAAAATGAAGCGTTAAGAGAATTCAATTTAGCTGATAATAAGAAAACCCTTTTGGTTTTAGGTGGAAGTCTTGGTGCTGCATCTATTAATGAAGCTGTTGCCGGTTCCATAGAAGATCTGGTTAATAAAAATATTCAGATTATCTGGCAGACCGGAAAGAACTATTATGATCAATACAAGACGTTTACCCGGGAAAATGTATTGGTTAAACCATTTATCGAAATAATGAATTCAGCATATTCTGCTTGTGATTTGTTAATTTCTAGGGCAGGCGCCACTACGATAGCCGAGGTAACCGCACTTAGCATTTCGGCAGTTCTGGTGCCTTCTCCTAATGTAGCCGAGAATCATCAATATTATAATGCAAAATCTCTGGCAGATAAAAATGCAGCTGTACTTATTGAAGATAAGAATTTAAAACATGAATTAGCCGGCATAGTAACAAATTTAATTTTTGACGATGAAAAATTAGAAAGCTTAAAAATAAATGCCGGTTTTTTAAGTAAAAAAAATGCTACATCTGTTATTGCAGACAACATTATTAAATATACAAGATCAGTATGAGCGATAATCAGGACAAAAAAAGTATATTCAAATACAATATGTCGTTTTATTATCAATCAACTATTATTTATTTCGTTGTATTTATGATATATGCTATTATCAGAGGTGAATTTTTTGAAGATACATTTATTCTTATTACCAAAGATCCTATTATTTATTTCTTTGCAATTATTGTGATGATTTCATTAATAAGTCTTTTATATAATCTCTTTAAAAATAAGTCCCTGGAAATTTCTCCGGTTGGGATTTCCTTTGTTGATAGATTTAAAACACGTGTTTTTAATAAAGAAGAAATAACTTCAATATCTATTTCAAGAAGAAGAGACTCTTCTAAGAGAAATGTTTTTCGCTTTGTAAGGATCAGATTGAAAAACAGAAGAAGGCCAATAGTAATTAGGCCTTATGATTATGAGAATGAAAATGATTTAATAAACCGAATACAGGAATTAAAAACAGGTATAGAAACAAATGTTTAAGAATATAAAGAAAGTACATTTTGTAGGTATAGGTGGTATCGGCATGAGTGGTATAGCTGAAATATTATTGAACCAGGGATTTCAAATTTCAGGTTCTGATAATAATATTTCCGACATTACAAATCATCTGAGCGATTTAGGCATTAAAATATATGAAGGGCATTCTGAAAAAAATCTGGAAGATGTAGATGTACTCGTTTATTCATCTGCTGTGAAACTTGATAATCCCGAAGTGAAAGCTGCAGTTGAAAGAAAAATACCGATCATTAAAAGAGCAGAAATGCTTGCCGAATGTATGAGGATGAAGTATGGAATCAGTATTGCCGGTACGCATGGCAAAACTACTACTACTTCCATGGTTGGGCTTACTTTAACTGAGGGAGGAATAGATCCTACAATAATTGTGGGAGGAAAACTGAGCGGTTTGGGAGGAACCAATGCCCGCTTAGGTAGTAGTGAGTTTATTGTTGTGGAAGCTGATGAGTTTGACAGAACATTTCTGAAACTAACTCCCACTATAGCTGCTTTAACAACTTTGGAAAGTGAGCATCTTGATACATATAAGGATCTGGATGATATTAAATCAGCTTTTATTGAATTTGCTAATAAAGTTCCCTTTTATGGTTTTATAGTTTTATGTATGGATGAACCTGCTTTACAGGATATTATTCCACATATTAACAAAAAAATTTTTACATACGGATTAACCACACAGGCGGATATTAAAGCTGTAGATATAGTACATAAACAATTCTCAAGTTCATTTACTGTAAAATATAAAGGTGATGAGTTAGGCAGAATAAATTTAAAAATACCTGGTCTGCATAATGTAAAAAATTCCCTCGTTGCTGTTTGTATAGCTCATGAGCTTGGAATTGATTTTAAGACTATACAGAAGGCTTTAGCTTCGTTTTCAGGAGTATATAGAAGATTTGAAGTAAAATATAATGAGCGTATCCTGGTAATTGATGATTATGCCCATCATCCTACCGAAACAAGTGCAACACTTGCGGGTATTCGAAGCGGGTGGAATAATAGAAGATTGATTGCTGTTTTTCAGCCGCATTTATTTACAAGAACCAGAGATTTTTACCAGGAATTCGGAAGATTTTTTTAAACTCCGATATTTTCATTTGTACTGACATTTATCCTGCAAGGGAAAATCCTATTGAAGGAGTTACAGGTCAGCTCGTTGCCGATGCAGCAAAAAAATTCGGACACAGGAATGTGATTTATATTAAAGCTAAAACTGAAATCTCTCATACATTGATTGAACTTGTAAAAGATGAAGATATTGTCATAACAATGGGAGCCGGAGATATTTGGAAATATAATGAAGAGTTTGTAGGAATGTTGAATTAATAAAAATGATGAAAACAGGAAGTAAAATTTTTGGATTTTTCTTTTTTATAGCATTGGTTTCATTTTTATTCTATTTAATTTTGCTCCCTAAAAAAATTATTAATATGAATATTAATAAAATAGAACTTTCGGGAAATAAATTTTTAGTTGAAAATGATTACTTAAAGCAGACTAAGTTATCCGATGTTAAGAATTACAATAATATTCCTTTATCAATTATTAAAGATCGATTGGAAAAACATCCTTACATATCAAGAGCAGATGTAGAATTAAAAGGAAATGAAATTTTTGCATATGTTACTGAAAGAAAAATGATTGCAATTATAATAAAGAAAACCGATATATATTTTATCTCGGATAATTTTGAAATTTTACCGCTTATGCCTAAGACTAAATTAGTTGATTTACCTGTTATTAGTAACCCGGCAAATAATGATAATATAAAGCCATTTACATATGTAAAAAATAACGGGCTGCTTGATGCATTGAAGATTATTGAATCAATTAAATTGACTGACCAGGCAATATTGAATCATTTATCTGAAATTAATTTAAGGAACGGCGGGGACATTGTACTAACTTTTTCAGGATACCCGGTTCCTGTAATATTCGGAAGGGGTGAAGAAGCAAGAAAAATGGTTTACCTAGAAGGCTTGTGGGAAAATAAGGATTTAAATAATATGATAAAAAATTCCAGTTATTTAGACTTAAGATTTGCAGGTAATATTTATGCCGGTCCTGATAGTAACGGGAAAATTACAGGGAAAATCGAATGAAAAAAAATATTATTGCCGGATTAGATTTAGGAACAACGAAAGTTTGTGCAGTAATTGCAGAAAGAATCGATGAGTACAAAATGAATATTCTTGGATTCGGTATTGCACCTTCCGAAGGTCTTCATAAAGGATTGGTTGCGAATATCGGCAAGACAGCAGAAGCAATCAGAGAAGCTGTTTCAATTGCAAGTAACAGGGCAGGCTTTGATATAAATGTAGTTAATGTTGGTGTTGCAGGTGAACATATTACAAGTATGAGGCATCGTAATTATGTCACAATCAGTAGTGAGGATAAAGAAATAACAAAGGCAGATCTTGACAGGCTTGAAGCAGATGTTCGGACAATCAGGATTCCGTCTGACAGGCAAATTCTTCATATTATTCCTGAAGAATTCTCAATTGATCATCAGGGTGGAATTGAAAATCCTATTGGTATGTCAGGTTCAAGATTGGAAGCAACTAACCATATAGTACTCGCTTCGATCCCTGCCATTCAAAATATTAAAAAATCTGTCGAGAGAGCAGGTCTCCAGGTACAGGATTATATACTTCAGCCAATTGCTTCCAGTTCTTCTATACTGGAAATGAGCGAAAAAGATCTGGGTGTAGCATTAATTGATATTGGCGGCGGTACAACAGATATAGCCATTTTTCATAATAAAGCTATAAAGCATACCAGGGTCATCGGTGTTGCGGGTAATCAGGTTACAAATGATATCAGAGAATCACTTGGGGTTGTAACGGAAGAAGCTGAAAATCTTAAGAGGGAATATGGCTATGCAATAGATAGTGCAATTATAAGAGATGAAGATATTTTAATAAAGGGTGTTGGCGCAAGAGGTAATACAAAAATACCTATCAGTTTGTTAACTCAAATAATCAGTTTAAGAATGAGAGAACTATTTACTTTAGTTGATAATGAAATAAGAGTAGCCGGCTTTAAAAACAAAATTAAAGCTGGAATTGTAGTTACAGGTGGTGGTTCATTACTTAAAGGATGTACAGAACTTGCAAGCGAAGTCTTTGGTTTACCGGTAAGAATAGGAATGCCCCAGGAACTGGGAGAAGGATTGTCTACAGAAATCGAAAGTCCTGAATTTGCTACAGTTGCAGGATTAATCAGAGGAATACCTGGTGGAAAGTCCAGTGAATATCAAATATTGATAAAACCCGGGAGAGGGAAGAGAACTAATAAAATTTCAACTATTGTCAAAAGAGTTCAGCAATTTTTTGATGAATTATAAAAATCAATAAGGAGGATACTATGGCACGATTCGCAACAATAGACAAGGGAATGCCGATGTCCGCAATGTTAAAAGTTGTTGGTGTTGGTGGAGGTGGATGCAATGCAATTGAGAGTATGATAAATCGCGGCTTAACAGGTGTAGAGTATATAGCTGTTAATACCGATGCACAAGTATTAAACAGCAGTGGTGCCGCCCATAAAATCCAGGTGGGTTCAAGCATTACCAGAGGACTCGGCGCAGGAGCAGATCCTAATGTTGGGAAAAAGTCTGTTGAAGAAGACCGTGAGAAAATTGCTGAGATTCTAACAGGAAGTGATATGGTCTTTGTTACTGCCGGTATGGGAGGAGGAACCGGAACTGGAGGTGCGCCTGTTATTGCTTCCATAGCTAAAAGTATTGGCGCCTTGGTTGTGGGTATTGTAACTAAACCGTTCCGCTGGGAAGGCAAAAAAAGAATGTTGGACGCTGAAAAAGGTATCCTGGAATTAAAGCAATATGTTGACAGTCTAATTGTGATACCAAACGAAAGACTCCTTAATATTCTCGATACAACAACAAATGCATTTGCAGCATTTGATAAACCCAATGAAGTATTATATGAAGCAACCAGGGGTATAGCTGATATAATTACTATTGAAGGATTAATCAATGTTGATTTTGCTGATGTACGGGCTGTAATGAATCATAGTGGTGAAGCACTTATGGGTTGCGGAATTGCGAGCGGTGAAAATCGTGCAATCGAAGCTGCACAAAAGGCAATATCAAGTCCGCTTCTTGAAGGTATAAATATAAAAGGAGCTAAAAGCGTTTTGCTAAATGTTACTGGATCCAGCAACCTTACTATTAAGGAAATAAACGAAGGAAATAACATTATTTTTGATGCAGCTGGTGAAGAGACAAATGTTATATTCGGATGTGTCAGAAAAGAAGATATGAACGATTATGTATCTTATACTGTAATAGCGACAGGTTTTGACAATACTCATGGGGCACTTGTATCAAAGAATTCTTCCACTGTACAGAAAAAGAAATCTTCTGATGATGGCGACTATTTAGGAGGTTTCAATTTTATGGACTCTAATGAAATAGATAAGGAAGATCTCGAAATACCAACTATATACAGGGTTAAAAGTCCTAAAGCTATGCTTGACAATAAAGAGGAAGATGTTCCCAAAAGTGGTTTTCAATTTGACCCGTCAAAATATGAAAATTCTAAAGATAAAAAAGAAGAGAAGGAAAAAGAGGAAAGTGAAGAAGATAGTTCTTCTTTTTTAAGAATGATAATGGATTAGGTAAAAATTTCTATGTTTCTTAATAAACTGGTGATTTTAACGCGATTCCGGTCAATATTGTTATACTAACAATAGGTGTAGATATGAATCTACTTGAATTAATAGGAATTATATTTATAGTTGCATTAATTTTTAATATATTTATTGCAGTTTTTGCTTTAAAAGGTGCGGAGCGAATAAAAAATGGTGATTTGTTTGAAAAGGAAACATAAGTATCCTTTTATAAAGAATTAAAACAATGAAAAAATCGATTTTCGTCTCTTTATTTATAATGCTATTTTCTACTATATGCTTTCCACAGGAGAATAGAAAAGTAACTTTGGATATCAGAGTTCTCTTACAAGGACCGTATAATAATTTTACTATGTCTGACGAATTAGATAAGGAAAATCTAATTCCATTATCTCAACCATATAACAGAAAACCCTGGAATTATAATGGAGATGAGCATGTTAGCAATATACCCAAAAACATAGTAGACTGGATCTTGGTTGAATTAACCAATGACACAAACAGATCAAAAGTAATCTCACAAAAAGCAGCTTTTTTAAGGGTTGATGGAAAAGTGACTTCTTTAGACGGTAAAAGTTCTTTAACCTTTGAAAATATAAAAGAACAAAATTGTTATATTGTTATAAAGCATCGAAACCATTTACCGGTTATGAGCAGCATTCCCATCAGTTTGAACGATAGTGTTCATTATGATTTTACCTTGAGTAATCAAAATGCTTTTGGCAACTCGTTAATAGATTTGGGGAATGGTGAATTTGGTATGATTTCCGGGGATAGCGATTCCAATGGTGAAATAAATAATCACGATTTTAAAGAAGTAGCTTCCAATTTATTAAAAATTGGTTATGAAAATGCTGATCTTGATATGAATGGTGTAGTAAATATTCTTGACTATAAAATAATAAACAGTAACTTATCAAAAAGAACTGCCGTTCGATAATACTTACCCATTACAATTCATTCCTATTCGTCACTAGGCCTGGCTTCAATAAATGCTTCTTCCTCTTCAACTTTTGCAGCAGTTACAATTATCCGGTTTGGTCTGCAGCAAATCCTGCAATCTTCAATAAAATCCTGTTTATCATCTACTGTCAGATCAACCCAAACTGTATTTTGTACGCCACAGTATTGACAAGTCCAAACCATATCTTCATCTGTATTCATATTCCATCTCCATTCTAAATCTTTTCTAATTTCTTACTGTAATTTATAAGAAAAAAAATCCGAGTCAATAGTATTAGAAAAATAACTTAATGACTCAAATATTCTGTTAGTTAGATTGCATTATTAGCATCAGGAAGTATCATTGATATGGAAGATATAGAAATAAATAAATTTTTGTTATCTTCGATTAACTAAAACCAATGAGGAGAAATTATGTCTGAAATTAGAAGTAATACAGGAGTTTTGGAGAGACCAGTTGAAGAAAAATTCAACGATCATCTTGGTCTACAGGATATTGATTATATCGAGTTTTATGTTGGTAATGCAAAGCAGGCTGCATATTTTTATCAGTATATATTCGGGTTTAAAATATCAGGTTACCGTGGTCTTGAGACAGGAGTGAGGGATAGAATTTCATATTTTCTCGAACAGGGAAATATAAAATTTATTCTTACTTCTGCACTTAATAGTTTATCTCCTATTGCAAAACATGTGGCAAAGCACGGTGACGGAGTAAAAGATCTGGCTTTGCTTGTTGAAGATGTAGACAGGGCTTATTCTGAAACGGTCAAAAGAGGAGCCAAAGGTCTTGAAGAACCACATAATATTGAAGATGAATCGGGAACTATTAGAAAAGCTGCTATCGCCGCTTATGGTGATACAATACATTCTTTTATTAATCGAAATGATTATAAAGGATTATTTCTACCTGGATTTCAGGCTAAAGAATCAAAGCTTCAAAGCATTACTTCTATTGGAATTCAATTTGTTGATCATGCTGTCGGGAATGTAGAACTTGGAAAGATGAATGATTGGGTAGCCTTTTATCGGGATATTTTAGGATTTACACAGTATATCAGTTTTGATGATAAAGATATTTCAACCGAATATTCTGCTTTAATGTCTAAGGTAATGGCCGGTGGCAGGGGAATGATTAAATTCCCGATTAATGAACCTGCTGAAGGAAAGAAAAAATCCCAGATAGATGAGTATCTGGATTTTTATGAAGGGGCCGGTGTACAGCATATTGCTCTGTTAACTGGAGATATTATTGATACAGTAACTAAACTGAAGGAAAGAGGTCTTGAGTTTTTATCGGCTCCAAATGTTTATTATGAAAAACTGGAAAAGAGAGTTGGTAAAATAGACGAACCTATTGATAAAATCGCTGAACTTGGAATCCTTGTTGACAGAGATGATGAAGGATATTTATTGCAGATATTTACTAAACCAGTTGTTGATCGACCAACCTTATTTTATGAAATAATTCAAAGGAAAGGCGCAAGAGGTTTTGGTAAAGGGAATTTTAAAGCTCTCTTTGAGGCAATTGAAAAAGAACAGGAATTAAGAGGGAATTTGTAAATTCAAATATAAGTGCAAGAACGAGTTCGAAAAACCTTCGGTCTTAAATAAAGCATCCGTTTCCTTTAAGCCTGAAGGTTTCTTTTTGTAATATACCCTTATAAATAAATGAGATATTTATAGTAATTATTTAAATTTGAGTTATAATTTTGCTAAACTTATTACCTTGTTATTATTTGTACTTAATAATATATTTTCAAAATTTAATACGAGAATTATGAGTAAAATATTTGCGATTATTTTTATTTCTTTAATAGCATTAAATTGTTCCAGCCAGAAAGAAATAGTAAAAGAAAATAAAACAAAAGATACAATCCTTTCTCAAACTGATTCCGAACTTAAGGATGAAGCTTTAGATCATTTCATTAATGGTTCTACTGCTGAAGCTAAAGGTGATTATGCATCTGCTATACTCGAATATCAGGATGCAATCAGGCTTGATAAGAGTGCGGGGATATATTATGCTTTAGCGAAGAATTACTTCTTCCTAAAAAAATTATCACTGGCTTTGGAAAATGCCCGGAAGGCTGTTAAAATGGATTCCACTCAGGATGACTATTATGATTTGCTTTCTGATATATACACTGCAGGAAATCAAACAGATTCTGCGGAAGTCGTTTTGAATAAATTAATAAATGTCGACTCAACAAATATTAATGCCTATTATAAACTTGCGCGTTTATATGAAGCTTCCAAACCAATGAAGGCTGTTAAAATTTATTACAAGTTAACTTCACTTATTGGACCTGATTGGAATATTCTAATTCATATTGCTGACCTGGAAGAAAAACTTGGAAACATTGATTCTGCGGAAAAAGCTTTAGATAAATTAATGGAGCTTGATCCCGGTAATAGCTCACTTCAGAAAATGGCTGTTGATTTTTACCTGAGAAACAAAAAATATGATAAAGCTCTTGATATTGTAAACAATATTTTGGAATTGACACCGGATGATTTGGAAGCAAGGGAAAAGAAAGCTCAAATTTATATAGTTAAAAATGAATGGGGAGAAGCATCAAAAGAATATTCTTATATATTAAAACAGCCTGATGTTTCGTTTGATGTAAAAATCCGGATAGGAGCAGTGTATTTTAATCAAACTTTAAAGGACAGTACTCTTCTCCCAATTACAAAAAACCTGTTTGAAACAATTGATAAAGATACAACCGATTGGCAGGTCAAAATGTATCTTGGTGCAATAGCAATAAATGAGAAACAGGATTCCATTGCTATTAAAAATTTCAAAAAAGTTACTGAGCTTGCAAAATGGAATGTCGATGGCTGGATAAGACTTGGCGGTATTTATTATGATAACAAGAAATATGATGAAGCGGCCAAAATTATGAAAGAAGCAATTGTTTCTTTCCCGGAAGATTTTACCATAAATTTAATCCTCGGACTTTCGCTTTCACAGGAAAATAATAATATTGAAGCTAAGAAATATTTAAAAGAAAGCAGTTGATTTAAAATCTTCCGATCTTAATGCTTTATCTGCATATGCTTTTACTTTGAACCAGCTTAAAGATTATGATAATGCTGTAAAATATCTTGACAAAGCTTTATCCATAAAACCTGATGATCTTAATTTGCTGGGGACTTTAGGTCTAATTTATGATAATAAAGGTGAACACGTTCTGTCTGACAGTGTTTATGAGGCAGCATTAAAGATTGATTCATCTAACGCACTTATTAATAATAATTATGCATATGCATTATCTGAGAGAGGTATACATTTAGAACGGGCTTTAAAAATGGTAAATTTAGCTTTAAATGCAGACCCGGAAAACTCTTCGTATCTTGATACAAAAGGATGGATTTTATTTAAATTGGGTAAATACAAAGAAGCTAAGGAATTTATTCAAAAAGCTATTGATGCTGGCGGGGAGAGCGCTGTAATGCTGGAGCATCTTGGAGATATAGTGTATAAGATTGGGGAGCAGGATTATGCAAGAAAACTCTGGAAAAAGGCTTTAAAGCTTGATGTTACAAATAGTGAACTAAAACAGAAAATTGAAAAAGGTGAAATTTGAGGAAAACAATCTTCTATTTTATCGTTCTTTTAAATATGATATTAATTATTCCCGGTTGTGTTCCGTCAAAGCCGACAGAAGATGTTGAAATTTTACCTTCGGAAAGGCTTATAAGTAAACTGGAAGCAAACCGGAGAAGAATCCAAAGTTTTGAAGGTTCCGGTACAATTCATATTCAGTCAAATAAGTATAATAACAGTGCAACTTTTAATGTCATTTTAATGAAACCGGATTCAATTTATTTAACTATAATGGGACCTTTTGGAATTGAACTGGCACAGGCGCTTGTTACAAATAAAAATTTTGTATTTTATGATGCACTTCAGAATACCGCTTACGAGGGGGAATCAACCAACGACGTTTTAAAAGATATATTTAAAATAGACCTTCCTTTTAATGATCTTCTTGATGCCTTTATAGGGTCTGTAAATCTAACTTCTAAACTATATAAACAACCGACAAGTTATAGAGTTGACTATGATAAATACGTCATTACTTACGTAGATTCCTTAACAGATATTTCTACTCAATATAAAGTAGATATACGGGAACTTGGGATTACTAATTATGAAATTACAAATAAGGACGGTGAAGTAAAATTGGAAGGGAAATATTCTCAGTTCGGGTTACTTGAAAATGTTGCAGTTCCCTACCATATTGAAGTAATGAATAAAAAAGAGAACCAGATTGTAACAATAGATTACAAAAGTATGAAGGCCAATAAAAAGAATATTTTTATAGATTTTAAAGTTCCGCAAGATGCAACAATAATACAATGGTAAAGAAATCTGTTAATTACATCTTTCTAATAATATTATTTATAACCTTTAACATCCTTCCTCAAGACCAGGAAAAAATAGAAGTCAAAAAAAACGAACTATCCGATTTAAAAAGTGAAATCTCAAAACTTGAAGATGAACTGAAACAGAAGACTGAAAAAGAAAAAGAATCCTTTGAAGTTTTGGAAAATTATAATAAGCAAAATTATTTACTTCGGAAGTTAATACGAAGGCTTAAAAATCAGGGAAATGCCAAACAAAAAGAAATAGATAAAAACAACAGAAAAATTGAAGCCATCGAAAAACAAATTTCAAAATTAAAAAATAATTATTCTAAATATGTTGTGGCAATCTATAAATATGGGGAAGTTAATGAATTAGCCTCTCTTCTCGATGCTGAATCTGTTGAACAAGCATTAGTCAGGTATAAATATTTGCAGAAATTTTCCGAAAGACGCGGTGAAGATCTGCAAAGCTATCGGGACAATATTAAAGAATTGAATAAAATTAAAACTAGACTTGAGAAGGAGAAACTTGAAAAGAAACTGCTGGCTGATCAAAAGCAAAAAGAAGAAAATGGTTTGGTAGCGAAGCAAAAAGAAAGGAAAAAAATATTAAATGCAATCAGGAATGATAAAACATCGTTAAAACAAGAACTTGAAGCCAAAAAAATTGCCGAAACAAAAATAAACCAAATGATAGTTAAACTTATAGCAGAAGCTGAACAAAGAAGAAAAGAAGAAGCAGAGCGTCTTGCGAGTTTGAATAAAACACCGGTAGAAAAATCTATTCCTCAAAATAATATTGTGAATCTTTCAGCCACAGAACCAAAATATAATGTAAATCTCAATACGGCAGATTTTTCGTCTTTCTCAAATCTGAAAGGAAAGCTTCATTGGCCAATTCAAAATGGTGAAGTAATTAGAAAATATGGTAAAAATGTTAATGATAATTTAAATACGGTAACTCTTAATTATGGTGTTGATATTAAAGCTTCCTCTGATCTTGATGTAAAAGCAGTTGCTGAGGGAGTGGTATCCGCAATTGATTGGATTCCCGGGTACGGAAGTGTAGTAATTATTACGCATAAAGGTGATTATAGAACCGTATACAGTCATCTATCCGATTTATATGTTTCTGAAGGAGACAAAGTTAATGCGGGAAATGTAATTGGCAGAGTTGGAGAAAGCCTTGAAGGAAATGTACTTCATTTTGAGATATGGAATTCAAGAGTGAACCAGAACCCTGAAAACTGGCTGGTAAAAAAATGATTAATTTATCCAGGCCATTCGGAAAAGCGGGTGATTTTTTCAAAACATTGATGTATATTGGTATTAAAATTATGTTAGGAGAAAGTTGAATGCATTAAATATTTTAGTCTACTCATTCTCTTTTCTATAAATAATTCTTCTCTCTTTTCATTTTATCGTCTTTTACATTGTATAAATAGTATTTTTATTTTTTTAAGTCTCGTTAAGGAAATTACAATTGCATCACTACTGAATTTTAATCCGAGGAAAAAATGAAAAGTATAATAGTTATATTGATACTATTTAATTTTGCGGCATTCGGGCAAGATTCTTCTTTAATTCAATTAAAGTGGAGCACTACTTATCCTGCTGTCGATTCTTCCAATAACTATTTAACAGCTAATTCGAAAAATACTGCGATCGATAAAGAAGGAAATTTATATGTAGTAGTTGACGAACTTTCAGATGAATTTCCATTTTTTAGATTTAAATTAACAAAATATAGTTCCTCAGGAGTAAGTCTCTGGCAGGTAAAATCAAATAATATTGAGTCCAATAATTATACTGCTGATATAATAGTGACTGACAATTACAACAATATATATATAGCGGCTCATACTTTGGAAAATAATATACCCGGTGGATTATTAGTTGTAAAATTTAATTCTAAGGGAACCCTGCTATGGGAAAAAAAATACAATGGGAACTTAATCAATTCTTTTGCCAGCCCTGTCGATTTACAATTTGACAGAAAAGGAAATATTATCCTTCTGGGATATGGAGGAAGAGTAGAAAACAATGTAGCTGTAAATGATTCTTTACTGATAATGAAATATTCTAGTTTTGGTTTCCGGGTCTGGACTGCCGAAACAAATAATGATTCAATAATTTATAAAGCACATTGTGTTATTGATGATTCAAATAATATATTTATTTCAGGTGAAAGTACAGCTTTCTCTCATCAAATAAAGTTTGTTAAATATAATGATCAGGGTAAGCTTATCTGGAACAGTTCTTATTTTGATAAGAATTATTACTATACAGCAATAGGTGTTGTTACTAATTTAAATGGACAGCATTTTGTAACTGCAAGTGCTACTACCCTCAATTTTAATTCAAAGTGGTTTACTATTATGCTTGATAAAGATGGTCAGCAAAAATGGGGCAAATATGAAAATAAAGATTCTTCATCCAATGTGTATGAAACACCGTTATTGATAAAATCTGATGATAATTTTATCAGTGTGTTGGGATATGAAAATAAAAATGACTTTTCAAATTTTTTTTTAACAAAGTATGATTCAAACGGGAATAAGATTTCAGAGCAGTCATATATTGATACTACAAATGAATTTGTTCAAAAAGTGGCCCTCGATAATTTGGACAACTTGTATACAGCAGGATTTATTCAGAATCCCGATAAAATATATCTTATTAAATTTGATAGCAATGGAAATAAAACCTGGAGCAATAATTTCCTTAGTGGTGGAATTAAAGGTACTAATACAGGTATGGACCTGGTGCTTAACGATTCCGAATATATATTTTTAACATCTGAAGATTCAAGTAAAAAGGCCGGTATCAACGAAGTAATTACTTCAAAATATGATATTGCAAATGGCAAAGAGATTTGGACAGTCAGATCAAATGAATATTCTCAGCATCACGTAACCTCTATGCTTGTTGATAATCAAAGTTATACATTTCTAACTGGCTGGATTCAAAACGGAAAAGGAGATAATAAAGACTATATAACAGTTAAATTTAATTCCCAGGGGCAATTGCTATGGGGTTGCAGATACTATGGACCGGCAAATTCAACCGATATACCTAAAGCAATCGCCATAGATAATGAAGGAAGTGTCTATGTGACCGGGGAAAGTATGGGAATAAATTCAAACTTGGATTTTGCTACAATTAAATATAGCTCAATCGGAGTCGAACAATGGCAGGAAAGATACGATGGTGGTAATATCGATATACCTCAGGCCATTGCCGTTGGGCCGGACGGAAATATTTATGTCGCCGGCAGCAGTTTAGGTACAGGTTCAAATTATGATTTTGTTACTATTAAATATAATAAATTCGGTCAGCTGCAGTGGATTCAAAGGTACAATGATGCAGTTAATGGAAAAGATTCTGTAGTTTCAATAGCTATTGATAAATTAGGAAATATTTATGTCGCCGGTACAAGCGATAGTACCAATTCACTTCATACTTTTTTAGTAATAAAGTACAGTTCTTCAGGAGGCAGGTTATGGACAAAGAGATATCATAATAGCATAAACGAATGGGAAGAAGCAAAAAAGATTGTTATTGATTCCAAAAACTATATTTATATAACAGGAACTGGTTATAGCAGTGATACTAAAGATGATATTACAACTGTCAAATTTAATTCTGAAGGAATATATCAATGGGATGCAAACTGGAATGATCCTAACAACTCAATGGATGAGGTGACTGATATTAAAGCAGATAAAAACGGAAATATTTATTTGACCGGATATGGAACCGGAAGCGGAATAAAGAATGATTTTGTTACATTAAAATATGATTCTTCAGGCAATCAGAAATGGGCAATAACTTATAATAGTTCTAAAAATACTGATGATTTTGCTGTAAGTTTAGCCTTGGATTATCTGCAGAATTCTTACATTGTCGGGTATAATCAAATTAATAAATATAATAATTATTTCCTGGTAAAATATGATACTAATGGTGTGAAATTATGGGATGAAGATCTGCAAAATAATCCTTCAACAAACGGTATTCCTATTGGTGTATTTGTAAATGATAAAGGAAGTATAATTATTGGAGGTAATGCTGGAAATATATCATGGAGTATGTTTAATTTAACGGAATATTCACAACCCGGATTTATACCAACCGGAATTTCAGAATCATTAAATAAAGTTTATACTTACCGGTTGTATCAGAATTTTCCGAACCCGTTCAATCCTGTTACTACTATAAAATACACAATTCCCAAAAGCAGTTTTGTATATATAAAATTATATGATATCCTTGGAAGGGAAATAAAAACTTTGGTAGCAAGAGAAGAAACTGCCGGAAATTACGAAATAAAATTCAACGGTTCTGATTTATCAAGCGGCATTTACTTTTATACGATGTCGGTCGATAATTATATTGCAACTAAAAAAATGATCATGTTAAA
>CAVRQC010000030.1:0-89014 GCA_963723205.1 uncultured Ignavibacteriales bacterium | reverse complement strand
GCAGAGTGTTGTGTAATGGGAATCTTCGGAAAGTTAGAACCTAAATTTATTATTGTGAACGGAGTACAGATGTATTTATATATTGCTTACGCAGACGATGCGAGCGGGAACGGTTTTACCTTAACTTTTGATAACACGAAAACTTACGTTGCTTTTTTGGTTTCGGCTACTCAGATAGTTTCCCCGCAGGCTTCTGATTTTGCAGGACTATGGAAAAAGTATGTTGGAACGGACGGTGTTGGTGTACCCGCAGGCGGAACAGCCGGACAAATTTTATCAAAGATTGATTCTACTGATTTTAATACTCAATGGATTAACGCACCGAGCGGAAGTGGCGGCGGTTCGTTAGATTTTTTATTTCCTTCTTGGCTGCCAAATTTACGGCACTGGATTAGACCGGAAAGCTTAAACACTGATGCGGGTTATTCGTATGCGGGTGATTGGCAAAACAGCGCAAACGCCGGAAATGTTTATACCGCAAATAGCAATCCTAATCTGGATGTGTTAGCGGGCTGTTTAACCCCTAAGTTTACGGGCAATAATTATTTTATGACAAGCGGGAGTTATAATAAAAAACTGTTTTTTGGTGTGGGAGCAACCGGCAGTTATACTTGGATTGGTTTATTAAAGCTTGACTCTGCTAACACGGCAGCGTCTAACACTATTGAAGCACAGTACAGATTATCGACAAACGGCAATCACTGTGTGAGGGTGAGTGTTCAGAATATTGGCGGGACTTTGCAAATTGAAGGATGGTTCAGAGATAATAGCGGAAACATTTCTTCTGTTGGCGCTCCGATTACATCACTTGCAGATACGTGGGAGATTGTCGCTATTACGTTTGATACCACAACCGGAACGGCAGCAATACACGTTGACGGCAACACGTTTACAAACACAAATAATTTATGTGATATGTCTGCATCGGTTGAGTTGTCAAACACCGGTTACGGCGGGTTAGGTTGTTTTCCATATAACAGCGCACCTATGGCGGGCTCTTATTTGCGTGGTTCGATTGCTGAAAGAATATTATTCGGTGAAGTAATTAGCACGGACACTATAAATAAAATCGCTAAGTATTTAATGAATAAATACAATGACCAGACTTTATGGACTAACGTATGATTGAGATTTTATTAGACCATTCGGAAATCGTTAGAGACGAGCCGGACATAAAAACCATTATGCACGAGTCGATTATAAACCGGCACAGAGAGTGGGTTGATTTTGCCGAGCATTGGGCGTTTGACGTTATGATTAACGTTCACAAATATTCAGACTCGCTTATAAAGTTTAACGAACTTTATGAACAGCTAGGAAAAGAAGGAATTTTATACAGGCACAGAGATTGCGAGACAACGCAAGCCGATCAGAAAGCTCCGAGAATTATTTCACTTGGAATCGAAGCTCAAGGTTTCTCTGTTTTAAGCAGCACTAATTTAATAGTAATAGCGGGTTAACATGGCGAGCACTTTTTTTGATGCGCAGGGCGCAGAAGTAAAATTCAGAATTACGGAAGTTATACCTGTTTATCTTAACAGCCCAGACTATCCAGATAAAGTTTTGGTAAGGTTTCGCAGTGTTGATGCAATCGCAAACATGCAACCGAAATCAGCAGTCATACAGGACGAGACAGGTTTAACAGCTTTAGCAATTCAAGGAATGGGCTTTTCAGTTTTACAAAGTAATAATTTAATAATATTAGCTAATTAACATTATGGCAATTATACACAACTTATCGAATTTATCAGACAACCTTAGCGGCTTTGACCCTGTTGAGGGTATTGCAGACGGAACAAATATAGGCAAGGAATGGTTAATGTGGAAAATTTTCACAGGCATGCAAGCCTTTGACCCTCACATTAAACTTATAACAAGCTCGTCTCCGACACCGGCATTTTTACAAAGCGAAGCCGGTTTAATACAATCCGAACCGGCGCAGAGCGCTTCGAACATAAATCACAATTTACGTTTTTATTACGACAATGACGCAGGTTTGTCGCAGTCTCCGCAATCGGCTTTAATATACGAAATGTCAACGCAGGCTACTTCAACCGGTTATTGGATTGTCTTTTGGATGAGAATAAGGTTTAAGGTTGACGGCAGCACATTATTTGCGCCTTCAGCCTCGTCTGTTCTTTGGGAAGGTTGGACGGACAATAATTGGGCTGGTCAAGTTTGTATGTGGCAAACAAGCTCGGCAACGACTAACGTTATGGCTAATATTCCTAAGATGATTTTTTGGAAAAGCCAAAACGCCAACATGATAATGACGATTAGTAAAATAGACGGTTCTTGTAAGGGTGTGTTAACCTGGTTCACGCCGACTTGGACGGGTTACAAACATAATGTCGGAGCAATAACTCAGGGAGTAAATTTGAGTTCGGTTGTGTTTATGAACGGTACAGGGTTTGCCGGTTATATCGAAGGCTTTAGTGAGAGTTATGACGCTGATAATGACGCTATGATTAACGATGTATCTTTCACAAATTCGGCAGGTCGCTTGCCTACAAACTTGTTTACCTTTGGCGGTGTGAATAATCTTGTCGGCGGCAATCTTTGGGTGTCGGTAGTTAATAACACAGACTTTAAGGTGTTAACCTCAAGCGCAATCGAGGGCATCTTACTTGCTAACACGACCGCAGCAAACAGGAACGCCGGAACAATTTATGTTTATAACTCTAAAAATTATTTACATAGCGGCAACTGCTATGACGGCAGAGATTATTACAAAGTCTTGTATGAGTTAGGTTAATAATTATCTGCTATATATGTGACGTACTTCTAAAAATCAACAAAATAATAACTTGACACGTAACGGTTTAGTTACTATGTTGAATTGAGTCGCTGCTCTGTTAGTATATTTCTTTTAAAGGGATAGGTTAACACTGAAGCGGCTAAAATTCAGTGCTCGTCTATCCAGCAGACGGGCACTTTTTTCTTTACAACCTGTAAAACATGAGTTACAACAATTTTACAACAAAATTGTCAATTCGGGTGCTAATAGGGGGAGTTTTAGAGCCCAAATATTGCGTTTTTGGCTTGTTTTCAAGTAAGTTTTAGGACTGAAAATCCTTGTGTCGGCGGTTCAATTCCGTCTCTGCCCACCGTGTCCGGCGAAGTTATAAACGAAGCCGGACTTTTGAGAGGCTTAACCGAGAGCCTCTTTTTTATTTTAAAGTACAATAATATATAAACTGGTGGATAGATTTAACAAATTATTCTTATTTTATCCGGAAATCATTGACTGAATTGATAAATCTCATTAAATCCAACTATAAACCCTACAACAGTACCTATGATAATTCCATTTAAGCTACCTAACCAAATATTGCTGCCATAGTCAGTTTTAGGATGATTTCCACCTTCTTTAAAATTAAAAACCAAACCAGTAGCGCCGATTAAACCACCAATTAAGAGTCCCATAGCAAATCCGGGTACCATAGCTTTCCAATGATTTTTATAACTTACCTGCTTGACATCAGTAATTGGTACCAGTCTGTTTTTTTTAATCTTTGCAGGGTAATAATCCGGAGAAAATTTTAAGAGCATACTGCCATTTCTTATTTCTGCATCTTCAGGAATAAACAAAACACTGTCATTAGTCAAGGTTACTTCCAATTTTTTATTTTGAGCAGAATTATTGAAGTCCTTGTAAATTAACTCATTTGACTCATAATTAGCAGCTTTATAAGTTGCTGAACAACCAATAAAATTATTGGTGTTAATAAAAACAGCAGCAAGTTTGATTTCATAATTCTAGCCCCTTTATAATTCTAAGATTGTAATTCGAAATGCGTTTATTGTAATGATAAGAAAATAAAAAATATATTCAAATTATTTTATCTACATCTTGACACAATAACATAATTTATTTATCTTAGTGAGTAAGTGATTACTTAATTATTCAATGAGAAACAAAATGTCAAGAGAAAGTACCGATACCAGGCAGGAACAGATTAAAAAGGCTGTATTAGAGATAATTGCTGATGAGGGTTTGCATAATCTTTCAACCAGAAACCTGGCAAAAAGAATCGGATTTAGCGAGGGTGCCATTTTCCGTCACTTTCAAACCAAACGTGATATAATAAAAGGAATAATGGACGATGTTGCAGATGACTTAGTAGGATCCCTGAGAAGTATAGTTATTGCTCCGGTAAAAACGGAGGAGAAATTATTCAATTATCTGTGTAAAAATGTTAAATATCTTAAGGAAAATAGAGGTATTACAATTCTATTATTTTCCGAAGCAACTCATTTGGGAGATAAAGAGCTGAAAGAAAAGCTAAATCAAATTTTAACAGAACAGAAGCAATTTATAATAAAAATGGTAAAAGATGGGATCGCTGAAGGTGTATGGGATAAAAATATAAATCCGGAAGATGTCGCTATGCTGTACATGGGTATCCCAATCACATTTAATATTGAGTTAGTTCTGAACAGAAACGAACTTAATGTTGATAATTTTTGCAAAAGGATGTATTCTTTAATTTTGAATGCATTGAAGAAGTAAAAAAATTTAATCAGTAAAGTAAGTAAACGATTACTTATTTAATCAAAGGGAAGTAATTATATGTTATACTTAATTATTTCAATAATAATTCTTGCAGCTTCCTTCTTGTTTTCTATGCTGGGTTTAGGTGGTGCATTAATTTATGTACCGATTCTTAAATGGGCTGGCTTTCCGGTTAAGGAAGTTGCAATACCGCTAGCGCTGTTATTAAACGGCCTGACTACTCTTATCGCATTAATTGCCTATTTCAAAAATAAATTGGTGGATGTAAAAGGTGGTTTGGCAATGACAATTTCCGCTTTTCTCTTTGCTCCTATCGGAGCGCTTGTTTCCGATAAATTGCCGGTAAATATTTTGCTTATACTATTTGCCGTTGCAGTTTTAGTTGCTGCAGGCAGAATGCTGCTTATGTCAAGAAAACCGGAACCTAAAGAAATTATGTCATTTAAAAAACGTGCAATTATAGGAGCTATAATTGGCAGCTTTGCAGGTTTTATGGCGGGCCTTCTGGGTATCGGCGGCGGTTTTATAATGGCGCCTCTTCTGATGTGGATGGGATATGAAACAAAAAAAGCCGCGGCAACTTCGGCTTTTGCAGTAACTTTTTCTTCTTTCTCTGGTTTTCTCGGACATGCCGCACAGGGGCACTTTAATTGGACCTTAACTATAATATTGGCAATCGCAGTAGTTATAGGAGCCTATTTCGGAAGCAATTTCCTGGTAAATAAAGCTAAGTCGAGCATAGTAAAACAAATTTTTGCCGTAGTATTGTTTGCTATAGCTATTAAGATAATTATAGGTGTAATCTAATGAAGAAAAAGAAGCTAAAAATTAAAATCATATTCATAGTAACTATTGTTTTTTTAACAACAATTAATTTCAGAGTAGTAGCACAGCAAAAAATAAATTGGAATGGTTATTTGCAATACCGTTTTTCGGATAATTATTTAGATCAAACAAACTTTTCAATTAGAAGAGCAAAGCTGTGGCTCAATGGTTCAATACCAGGAAACACTGGAAATTGGAGTTATAAATTGCAGGCAATTTTTCATCAACAGGTCAAATTTCAATTTCTACTTCAAGATGTACTTGTAAATTATAAGATAAATAAATTTGAAGTTACTGCGGGTCAGTTCGTACCTCATTTCAGTTTGCAAAGGAAGCAGCCCGACTATGTGATACCGCTTGATGAAAGAGCTGACGTTGTTAATGCACTGGTTCCCGGTGCGGAAACTATGGCAAGAGATATAGGCGTTGAATTAAAATTAGAGGATAACAAAACTGGTTTTCTCAGCCTCGGATTCTTCAATGGGAACGGCGCTAACAATGTTTCAAACCAAAGAAATTTTCTTTACGTAAACCATGCAAGTTTGTATCTTATCCACCATTCAGAATCTAAATTAGAGTTAGGTTATAACCTTTCGTACAGGGCTGCTCATGATTTACAGTTCAGTAAAATATTTGGAAATAATTTTTCATTTACCGGGAATGATTTCCGCTTTGGTTTTGAAGGGAAATTGAATATTGACGATTTTGAATTGCAATCTGAATACATTGAAGCTCATCTCGGCGATCGAAAAGCTTACGGTTATTATGCACTTGCTGATTATCTGTTCGATTCGAAAAATTTAGTTACCCTCGCCGTTGAGCAATTGAATGATTTAAATCCCTCAACAAATAATGATCCCTGGTACTTAATCGGCTATTCATACCTGTTAAAAGGGAACTATATAAAATTTTCTTTAGACAATAAATTTCAGTTTGCATCAAGTAAAACTAATTCATTAACAACTTTACAAATTCAATATTTTTTCAAATAAAAATCAGGAGACAAATAAAATGTCAAATATAAATCCAAAAGAATGGTTAGAATTCGGACAAAAATTTCATGGACATAAATGTCCAGCAATGCCGCTTGGTCTAAGAGTAGGAGCTGCAGGCATGAATAAACTAGGCGTTGAAAGAGCGAAGGACGGACAGATAGTTGCTTTCGTTGATTTAGGGGAAGACCACTGTGCTACTTGCTATGCAGACGGGTTGCAGGTAATAATGGGAACAACATTTGGTAAAGGCAATATTAAAAAAACACACAAAGGTAAATGGGCGCTTACTCTTGTTGACAGAAATTCCGGGAAAGCAGTTCGTGTTACACCAAAAGCGGAAGCGATGCTTCAAAACAAACAATCGGATTTCTTCAAACAATACAGGGAAAAAGGAATTCCGGCAAGCAGCGTTCCTCATGAAGTAGTCGATCCTTTAATCAACAATGTTCTAAATGCACCTGAAGAAAAACTCATGGACGTTTCAGAAGTATTTGATTACAAACTTGAACAGAAAAAAGACAGCTTTGCAGGTTTCGTGTGTGAAGAGTGCGGCGAGATGACAGTTGAAGGTTATGGAAGATTAAAAAACGGTAAGCACGTTTGTATTGATTGTGCTGCTAAATAATAATTTCATATGGCTGCTTTGAATCAGTCTTTGTCTTCCTTTTATCGAATATTCAGAGCGGACATGGCTTTTACATGTGAATCTTGGCTGTTACTTTAAATTTCAAATAAAAAAAATTCTGTAAATCCAGACTGTTCTTTTCTTTCATAGCTATCAAAGCGTTCACCATGACTCTTTGACGATTTTTAACCATTAGACCCTTATAAAATCAACTTCATGATAAATATCTTGTCTATTAAAAGAAAATAAATTAACTTGTATCACTTAAAAGGGTTAATACGGACATTCCTACAAATCCACGCAAAGCACAAGTAGATGCGTTTTCAGTTTTATTAAAAGACTTTGGGCCGATTCGGTTGATTATGATAAAGATAAAGGTATAATAAAGGAGAATGAAAAAATATGGAATACATGTAACTGTCCTTTTATAATTAAAAAAGATGTTCCTGAAATCTTGTGTGAATGTTCGTTAGGAACTCAAAAAAGAATATACGAAAGTTTATTTGGCAGACAGGTGAATGTAAACTTGGAAAAATCTGTTTTAAGGGGAGATGAAAGGTGCAGTTTTACGATTCATTTGCTATAAAAAAAATAGAATTATATATAGACTATTCCAATCGATGTATTGATATAAATACAAAATCCCGGAGAAAAATAATCATTTAATATGAAGTCTCCCGGTTTTGCCCATACATGTCTAGCATAAAAAAGCTATAAGGTAAGACTTTAAATTACAAGAGACTATTTATTTTTCATTGTACATATGCACATCCCTCTGGGGAAAAGGAATTGAAATTCCCTCTTTGTCAAAAGTCAGTTTAACTTTTTCGTTAGTATCGAAAAAAACACTCCAATAGTCGGAAGAACTGCACCATACCATTACTTTGAAATTTACTGAGCTGTCGGCAAGTTCTCCGACGGCAATAATAGGTTTAGGATTTTTAAATATTCTTGTATCTGCTTCCACAATAGAGTTTAAGACATTTTTAACTTTTAGGATATCATCATTATAACCGATGCCGAAAACAAATTCAACACGTCTTGTCTGTTCAGTAGAAAAATTTACCATACTGCCGTTAGATAGCGCACCGTTAGGAATAATAACTGTTTTGTTATCCGGGGTTTTCAATATAGTAGTGAAAATAGAAATCTCACGTACTGTTCCCAAATAACCTTGTGCTTCAATAAAATCTCCGACTTTAAATGGTTTAAAAATTAAAATAATAATACCGCCTGCAAAGTTAGCCAAACCGCCCTGCAGTGCTAAACCAACAGCCAAACCTGCCGCACCTAAAATTGCTATAAAAGATGTTGTGGCAATACCTATCATTGAAGCAACACTTATTAAAAGCAAAACTTTCAATAATATTCCAGCCAGATTTCCAAGGAATTTCCTGAGAGAAATATCGACATCACCTTTTTCCATTCCTTTGTTCAGACCTTTGATAAACAATTTTATTATCCAAAGACCAATGATAAGGACAATAATCGCTAGGATTATTTTAGGTCCGTATTCAATTGCTAGGTCAATAGCTTTTTGTGTGTAGATTTGAATTTGATCTGCATTCATAATTATTTCCTTTGTTGTATGTAATAATATGGTGTTTTATAAAAAAATATTTTAAATAATATACTTGAATTATATGTTATGCCGGTCGAAATAAAACAATGAAATTGACGCGAGAATAAAAATTATTTCCACAAGTTAAAACTAAACTAAACTATGACTGAAAATAATTTCCCGGATTTTAGACGGGATATAAAACTATAAAAACAAAATATTAAATTATACTAACAAGAGCAATAAAACTGATTTAGCAAGTTACTCTGTACAAGCTATAGAATTTTACCCTTCTTAAGATTTCTTTTTACTAGGATTCAATTGAAAAATATTTTTTGTAAATTTAAATTAATTATAATAAAAAGTGGGTGATATCTCTATTCTATTTAAATGTAATAATTTATCATAAATCAAAATAGAGTGAGCAGTATTCACCTGTCAATTATAAATAAAATATTATTGATAAACAGCGGAAAATATAACTTTTAAAAATATTTAATTAAGGAGATTTCATATGCCGGATGTTGATGGAAACAATGAAGCAAAAAAATATTACACGGATATTCTGCAGACATCTAAAAATTATTTTCTAAAAGGATCTAACTCTCTTGATTGGGGAATGAAAAACAGGCTTGGCAGAATATTTAATCCGGCAAGCGGCAAGACAGTTATGCTGGCTATCGACCATGGTTATTTTCAAGGACCAACTACCGGACTGGAAAGGATCGATGTAAATATACTTCCGTTAGAAAGGTATGCAGACACTTTAATGCTTACACGGGGAATATTAAGGACAATTATTCCTGCCGATACACAAAAATCTATTGTATTAAGAGTCTCAGGCGGAACAAGTATTCTTAAAGAACTTTCCAATGAATCTCTGGCAGTTGATATTGAAGATGCAGTTCGCTTGAATGCCTCAGCAATGGCTGTGCAGGTTTTTATTGGCGGCGAACATGAAAGGGAGTCAATTATTAATATGACAAAAATGGTAGATATGGGAATACGTTACGGTATTCCTACACTTGCAGTAACTGCAGTCGGAAAAGATATGGTTCGTGATGCAAAATATTTTAGATTAGCTACACGTATCTGTGCCGAGCTTGGAGCGCATTATGTTAAAACGTATTATGTTCCGGAGGATTTCGAAACCGTTACAGCCTCATGCCCAGTACCAATTGTAATTGCAGGCGGAAAAAAAATACCTGAACCGGATGCACTGAAAATGGCTTATAATGCAATACAGCAGGGTGCAGCCGGTGTTGATATGGGCAGGAATATATTTCAGGCAGAATCACCAATTGCAATGATACAGGCAGTTAGAGCAGTCGTTCATAATAATGAAACTCCTGAAAATGCTCTTGAACTCTATAATGATTTAAGGAATAAGAAATCTTAAAGAGGTTGATTATTGACGGGAGATTCAATTCTTAATTTGACAGGGAGGAGAATATGAAAGTATCCATGTGGTATAACAATAGTGATATCCGGTTGGAAGAAATTCCAACTCCTACTCCTGGTCCGGGTGAAATACTGGTAAAGGTTAATTCATGCGGAATTTGCGGCAGTGATATTGTTGAATGGTACCGTCTTCCAAGAGCTCCGCTGGTTCAAGGCCATGAGGTGGGTGTTGATGTTGTGGAAATTGGTGAGGGAGTTAACAAATTTAAAGTAGGGGACAGGCTTTTTATCGCACCCAAAGTTCCCTGCCTTAAATGCAGTTATTGTTTAAAGGGGCATTACCCTCAATGCACCAGTGTAAAAGACAGGCTCCCAGGAGGATTTGCCGAATATATCCTTGTACCAAAAGAATTGGTTTCAAATGGTTCTTATCTGCTTCCTAATAATGTAAGCTACGATCAATCAACCTTTATTGAACCGCTGGCTTGTGTTGTAAGAGCTCAGAGGCTGGCTTCTATTCAAAAAGGGGATACAGTTCTTATTCTTGGAACGGGTATGTCCGGACTTTTGCATATAAAACTTGCTAAACACAAAAATTTTAAAGTGGTTGCAACTGACATCAATAAAAAAAGACTTGATCTGGCAAAAAGTTTTGGTGCAGATCATGTTATTGATGCAAGTACAGATGTTCTTAAAGAACTAATCAGCTTCACTGGCAAAAAAGCTGATGCTGTTATTATTACAACCTCTGCAATGGCTGCTTTCAAACAAGCCTGGGCAACTGTCGATATGGGCGGTGTTGTAGTTTTATTTACAGTGCCGGGACCTGAAAAAGAGGTTGTTGTACCTGTTAACGATTTCTGGAGAAAAGAAATACGGATAATCACTTCATATTATTGCGGACCGCCTGATATTGAAGAAGCACTCAACCTTATTACAAAAAGAAATATTGAAGTTAATGATCTTATTACTCACAGACTGCCGTTAAAAGATACCGACAAAGGATTTAAGCTGGTAATAGACGGAAATGAATCACTTAAAATTATTATAAAACCGCATGAAAATTAAAAGGAATAATCAATGAAGTTTGTCCATACCGGTCTTGGTGCCAGCAGTGAAGAAAATGCGGATCGCTTTTTTGTCAATATACTGGGTCTCGAAAAATTAATAACCAAAGTTCTTAATAAAGAAATGACTCATACTATTTTTGGTATTAGTGAAGAACTTTTAATTATTAATTACAAGAATGAAAATGTTCATTATGAGATATTGGTTTATGGGGCATATAAAGCACCTGAAAAGCAAATCTCCCATTCCTGTTTGATGCTAAATGATTTGGAAAATATTTTAAATAAGTGCAGAGAAGCAGGTTTAAAAGTTATAAAAGTCCCGAAGGGGACAGGTATGGTGATTTTTATTTCTGATTTTGATGGTAACCTTTTTGAGATGAAAGAAGAGCCGCTGCATGGATAATAATTCGAATATTCTTTATTGTTTTAATATTCACATTGAGAATTTATTAATAAAGTTATAAATTAACTGTACAATATTCCGCAAACATCCATTTTATTTTCAGATCTTGAAGCTAATCTTTTGACGAGGATAGTGAGAGTTTAGCCGTATTAATTACAAAATAAATTCTAATTCTAAGAAATAAATATATACTTCAAATTTAGATGAGGTGAGTCATGTGTTTTTTAAAAGACAAAACTCTTGCTCATTCGATTATATTGTTTATTCTTCTTTTTTCATTCCGGGTTTTTGCCCAGCCCGAAGTTGTAGATGCAGTACACTTAACACAAATAAGCAGTTTTGAAACCGACTATTCTATCATCGATATGAAGATGAGTGCTGATGGTTCAACTATTGTGTTTGCAACCGGAGGACCACAGGTAAAAGTCTATACAATAAGTACCTCAGGTCAAAAGCTAACACTTGTTTATGATTTCCAGACTATCGGAACCGGACCATTTATCGATATTAGCTCTGACGGAGAAAGAGTGATCTGGACTCATTATGGAAAAATCTTTATAGCTAATAAGGACGGAAGTGCAAGGTTGCAGTTAGCTCCTTTACTTCCCAATCCTGATACAAACAGGGCTCCTATCCCACCAGAAATACCTCTTCCGCCTAGAATTTCAGCGGACGGAGGAACAGTATTTTTTCTTCACGTTGACCGGGATTCGAGAGGATCAGGTGTGTGGAGTGTTAGTGCGAACAATTCAAACCTGAAACTGATATTCAACTACCTTGATGTAGCATCCCAGGTTTATGGAAGAGATGGAAGCGAGTACAATTATAATACTTCGTTCACCGATGGATTTGATATTAATGGAGATGGTTCAAAAATAATCTTTGGAACACGAACATTTAAAATTGAAAACGGAGATCTGAATAGAGGTGATGCAATTGTTGCTGATGGAAATACGTTCTATAAATTGTGTGATTATGCATTAGGAAATCAGCCATTTGCAACAAACATTGATGACGATGTTTATCTTGTCTTTAAAAGAGAATTTAATTCAGCAAAGAATTATGATGAGATCAATGTTTATTTTGAACCGCTGGGTACAGGTGATCCGGTAAAAGTTATTGGTGGAATAGATGCAGCAGGAACTGCCAGAAAGGTACAAATATCAGGAAATGGTTCCGGTGCAATTATTCATGGTGCAAACGGAAGATTGCCCATAACTTTTGTAGACAGGGTCTCCTGGTCGCATCTTGACCTGGTTACTATTGATGGAATAGGTAATGAAATCGGGGGATTTAATTTCTCTGCATCAGCATATCCTTCTATTAATGGAAATGGGGATAAATTTTGTTTCCTTGCATATAGTAATCCTCCCCAAATCTGGATTGGTAATATTATGTCGGATGCAGTTTCAAGTGAACCGCAAATAAGCGGTATTCACTTTACTCCAAATTATGTAATGAATGACGGTTCGACTAAGGCATCCATCGAAGCTTATATAACCGATATAAACCATCCTATTCATTTGGTTACATTTGAAGCTGTTCAGGACGGTTTAATTTATTTCAGAGCATTAGGTGCCGAAGGTGGAAGTGCATTTCATCCGAAGCTGTTTGATGACGGCACATATGGGGATAATAGTGCAGGTGATAACACTTATACAAATAACACTGTAGGTATAGATCTATCAGATGCTCCTGTTGGAGAATATGGTGTCAGGATTGCAGCTGTAAATACAAGTCTGAGAGATGTTACATTTGCAGATGCGGAAACTTTTTCAATCGTGAATAATGCAACTGGTGTAAATGAATCTGTTGAACTTCCGGAAGAATACAGACTTTATCAGAATTATCCGAATCCTTTCAATCCGACAACAACAATTAAATATTTGATCCAAAATGTAGAGACGAGGCATGCCTCGTCTCTACCACATGTGCAATTAAAGGTATATGATGTCCTGGGAAATGAAGTTGCTACATTGGTGAATGAATATAAAGAATCAGGATTTTATGAAATCGAATTCAATGCTAGTAAGCTTAATAGCTCGGTTTATTTTTATAGAATAACCAGCGGAAATTATTCGGCAGCAAAAAAAATGATATTGTTGAAATAAGCTGCGGCTTTATAAAAAAGTAAAAGGTGATAATGAAAAATAAAAGCGGGAATACTGCATTTGGTGCGGCGGCTTTCAGACTTATTGAACAGTATGAACCCGATGATAAAAGATTATTTAACGATCCGGTCATTTATCATTTAACAAATTCTTTCCTGAACTTCATCTTAAAGTTCAAATTTATACGCAACAATTATATTTATTTTGCTGATAAAGTGATCCCGGGAATAATCGGAGGGCAGATCTGCAGAACCAAATTCATAGATGAAAAAACTTCGCAGGTATTACAAGATGTGCAGCAAATATTAATTTTAGGTGCAGGGCTTGACACTAGGTCATTAAGAATAGAAGGAATTGAACAAAAAGTAATTTATGAGATTGATCTTCCGGAAATCCAGGAATATAAGAAACGAAAATTAATAAAATTTTATGGAAAATTACCTGCAGCGGTAAATTATATCCCTGTGGATTTTAATGAAATGAAAACAGAAACTGCTTTAAGTAAGACTTCTTTTGATTATAACAAAAGAACTCTTGTAATATTTGAGGCGGTTATTCAATACCTAAACAGTGATGCGGTTAATGAAGTTTTTAACTTTGCATCTAAACTTTCCAATAAAAGCTATCTACTGTTTACCTACATTTTGCGGGATGTGATCGAAAGGAAAACCCAAGTGGCAAAAAAATTAATGGATTGGTCGGAAAAGCATCATTGTCCGTTTTTATTTGGGATTAATAAAAACGAAATATCTTCATTTTTACAAAACTATAATCTCGAAATTGTTCAAGATGTTGGTTCCGAATATTATCAGGAGAAATATTTAAAACCTGCTGGCCGCAGCATTATTACTTTAGACGGAGAGAGGACAAATTTTTCAAGAATTGTTAAATAAAAGATATTTATATAAAAAAGATAGAATGAGTAAAAATGAAAACTATAATTTTTGCAGTAGCAGGATATAATCTCGCAGAAACAGGTCGACATATAGAAATTGCAAAAGCTTGTAGAGATCATTTTAATATCCTTTTTCTTAGTTATGGCGGGAATTTTGAAAATTTAATTGAAGATGAAGGTTTTAATCTAATAAGAATGGAACCCCGTTTAACAGAAAAACAACTGCAGCATGTTAAGAAAGCACTTAACGGGGAAACCTTAAATACTGTTGGTTACTTTTCTGCCGGGGAGATGACACCCAGGGTAGAAAACGAAATAAAACTATTTAAAGAGATAAATCCTGCCTGCGTTCTTACCGGATGGTGTCAGAGTATCTTTATTTCTACTCGTATTGCGAAAGTTCCTTTTATAAATGTTCTTCATTCAACAAGTATTACTGAATATTACGAAGCAGGACTGCAAAGCTGGCCGGACAGAAGGAACTATCCCTGGTTAAGAAAAATATTCAGTGAAGAGCAGCTTAACAGGTTTGCGAGTAATTTGGTCCTCAGGATGAAACTGCCGGCAAAATCGTTTAATATCCTTGCGAAAAAATATGGAATTAGAGAGTTTAAAAACTTTATTGAAGTACTGGAAGGGGATTATACTCTTTTAGCTGATATTCCTCAATGGGTAGGATTGAAAAATATAAGATCAAATTTGCATTATATAGGTCCTTTGCCATATAAAAGTAAACAGGAAATACCTGAAGAAATTCTGAATATGTCAAAGGATAAACCAGTTGTTTATTTTGCGATGGGAAGTTCAGGCAAACCCAAACTTATTGCAGAAATAATTGAGGGGTTTAAAGACAAACCATATAGAATTATAGCCCCGGTTAAATCCCACATAAATAACATGAACATTAAAATACCCGATAATGTTATCATTACAGATTTTCTTCCGGCCCATAGAGTTAATCCTTTAGCTGATGTTTCTGTTATTCACGGCGGCCAAAATACTGTTATGAATGCCTGTTTGTCCGGGACTCCGATTGTAGGGATAGGAATGCATGCCGAGCAGCAGGCCAACCTGGATGCTTGTGTAAGAAAAGGTTTCGCAATACGAATCTTTAAAAGAGAGGCTTCCGCTGAAAAAATTCTTAGAGCGATAGAAAAAATCTTAAATAATAATAAAGCCAAAGAAGAAGTAAATAAGTTTAAGAATGAATTAGCACAATGGAACGGACCAGTAAACGCAGCTACATTTCTTTGTGAAAAATTTGGAGAAGATTAAAAACGAAGATTCTGAAAAGAACAACTCAAACTGAAAAAGAGATTTTCAAAATACCTGAAATTCTAATTTCTTTAATAAAAATAGTTAAATAATAGGAGAGAAAATTAAAATGGAAAAATCAGATAAAAAAGAAGATAAGAGTACGTGAGGTATTGGAGGAGGATTACTTCTTGGCCTTGGCGCCGGTTTCTTTTTCTTACAGACATCAGCTTTAGTATTTGTTGGATGTATGATAGCAGGTTTAGGTCTTGGTTTGATATTGACCTCTATAATTTCAAGAGAAAGCGGACGAAAGTAACTGATGTATAAAAGATTTATGAATTGGATTGATAAATCAGTTACTTAAAAAAATTCGGTAAATTCATAATATTAAAAATTAACTTCATATTACATTTAGGAGTAAAATGAATTCAATAAAAAAGATGGCCAGAATTACCGGAGTTCTTTACTTAATAATTATAATATGTGCAGGTTTCAGTGAGGGTTTCGTCCGTTCAAGTATTATTGTTCCGGGTAATGCTACGGAGACAGTTGATAATATTGTGAATTCAGAATGGCTCTTCAGAGTCGGTTTTGTTAGTGATTTAGTTGCGTTTCTTTGTGACGCCGCAGTTGCAATACTTTTATATGTACTGTTAAGACCGGTAAGTAAGACACTTTCACTGCTGGCTGCTTCTTTCAGATTGCTTGCACATCCTGCTATTGCAAGTATTAATTTACTCAATCATTTTATTGCCCTGTCTCTTCTGAGTGGTGCAGGATATTTGAACGTATTTGAAGCAGGTCAGCTGCAGGCAATGGTTCTCTTATTTCTCAATATGCATAATATAGGATATCTTATCGCCGGAGCATTTTTCGGAGTTCATTGTTTTATCCTTGGATATTTATTATATAAATCTGATCTGTTCCCAGGAATTTTAGGCATTTTAATGATAATTGCATCAATAAGTTATTTAGCAGATAGTTTTGGTAATTTCCTTGTTCCCGGGCATGAAGAAATTCTGCAATGGATAGTCGGCTTATGTGCCGGAATCGGAGAATTATCATTAACTTTCTGGCTTTTGATTAAGGGAGTAAAAAATCAAAAACAGGCAGTAACAGCAAATAATTAATACCTTAAAACGAATTTTTCTTTTCATTAAACAGGATAACTATATGAAAGCTATTGTACATGCAAAATACGGATCACCGGATGTTCTTAAATTGATAGAAATCGAAAAACCAGTTCCCGAAGACAAAGAAGTGTTGATTAAAATATATGCTAGCACCATAACTGCAGTCGATTCAATCTTCAGGCAGGGTAATCAATTTTTTGCAAGACTTGCAACAGGTTTAACTAAACCTAAAAATCCAATTCTCGGTTCTGAGTTTTCAGGAGAAATTGAATCTGTTGGAAAAGATGTAAAATTATTTAAAACCGGTGATTATGTTTTTGGTGCTTGTGAAGGTACTCATTGTGAATATATCTGTATGCCGGAGGAGGGTGCTGTTGCTGCAAAGCCCTCAAATGTCAATTATAATGAAGCTGCTGCAGTTCCATACGGTACTTTAACTGCTCTTCCATTTCTCAGGGATAACGGCAAGATTAAAAAAGATCAAAAAGTGCTCATCATTGGAGCTTCGGGTGCCGTAGGAACTTATGCTGTGCAGTTCGCGAAGTATTTCGGTGCTGAAGTCACCGGAGTATGCAGTACATCGAATGTAGAAATGATAAAATCCATTGGAGCACATAAAGTTATTGATTATACAAAAGAAAATTTTATAGCAAACGGTGAAAAATATGATATTATTTTTGATACAGTGGGCAAGAATTCATTTCCTAATTGTAAAAATTCATTGACAAGAAATGGTATTTATCTTACTGCTGCTATCAGTACTGCAATTCTTTTTCAGATGCTTTGGACATCAAAAATGAGTGCAAAAAAAGCCCGGATTGCATTTACCGGTTTAAGATCAGGAAGCGATAAAGCTAAAGATTTGGATTTGATAAAGGAGCTTGTTGAATCCGGTAAGATAAAGGCAGTAATTGATAAAACCTATACCTTGGCACAAATTGCAGAGGCTCATTCTTATGTTGATAAAGGGCATAAAAAAGGGAATGTAGTTATTACATTAAAACATAAATAACAAAATACGGTAAAAAACTTTTTAGTTTTTATCTAATATTTTTTGATGAGTTAGTTTGAAAAGTAAATAAAATAAATTAAGGATAGTGTCAAAATAAACATGAGAGGACCTGATAGTAATTGGATGTCAACATCCTCACTGTTGATATTAAATATATGTACAATTATAATATAGGAGAACTGAAATGAAAAAAATCATTTTTTCTTTTGCTATTATAACTCTCTTTTTTTCAATTTCTGGATGTGGAACAGGGGGCGCATTTAATTCCAATATTGTTACGAGTGTCGAGCTATCACAACCCAATTTTAATATAGTAGCTAAAGATATAAGCGGAACAGCAACCCAGGGTTACCTGCTTGGTTTTAGTATTTTCCAGGGGTCCGAAGTTAGTATCTTTGGCTTTGTTAAAGTTGCTGGAGTCGATAAACTATATGATGCCTCAATTAAGGACTTATGGAAAAACTATAAAGAAAAGTATGGTGATATTGAAAGGAAAAAACTGGCACTGGTGAACGTACGACATGACGCGGAGATATTGAATACGGTATTATATACGCAGGCTAAGTATTTTATTACAGCAGATGTAGTAGAATTCACTGAGTGAACCTTTTTGAAATATTACTGATTATTGCTTTCAAATTATTTCGTAGCTGAAATAACAGTACATAAAGTATGTCAAATTTGGAGATTGTAAAATTGCTATGTGCAGACCATGTCATTGTTTATATAAAAGTGAACTTGGCAAATCAAAATAAAACTTATGAAATAAAATTCGACACAATTTGGCAAGAGTCCATTTTTCGATTGTATAAGGTGAAGCGAAATAAAAAAGGAATATTTCTTAATGCTGTTCATATCACTCCATTATCGTTATTTTAAAATTTATGATTGTTTTTAACCGGCAGCAAGAAGATAATTGGCGGAATATCTGTAAAGCGTAAAGAGGATTTAGAATTTTAATCAGTAATATTTAAGAAAAAATCTCTCGGATTTTCATAACGGTAAGATGCATTAGTTGAACTCCAGCCAACCTTTCCCTTAACAAAGGAAAGGCTTGTATCATAACAAAGCATAAGAATCACTATTGTTGATATTCTAAGACAAGAATAATAAGGAATAGTTTTTTGTGATAATATATCTTTCTCTTTGAAAGAGAAGGATTATAGAATGAGTTCAGGGTTGAATAGCGAATTTCGAAATTTCAAATATCTTTGGTTAGATTTTATAAAAAAAATAATTGAAAAAGGAAAGTATAATCCATTGCTGATAGAAGTTATCCTTAGAACAAAATGCAGAATCTCACTGCTATGTTGAGATAGGCATAAAAGAGGAAATGTGGCAATAACTGTGGGGCAGAAAAACAAAAATCTAAAAAATTCAGAGGAATGCTTGTGAAAGCCGTTATTTATGAAAGATATGGACCACCTGAAGTCCTTAAAATTGAAGAGGTTGAAAAACCTGTTCCGAAGGAAAACGAGGTATTAATAAAAGTATATGCAGTATCAATTAATGATTGGGATTGGCAATTGCTTCATGGAATCCCATTTATAAACCGTATTATAAACGGTTTATTAAAACCAAATAAAAAAATACTCGGTTCAGATATAGCTGGCAGGATTGAAGCAATCGGGAAAAACGTAAGGAAGTTTAAACCCGGGGATGAAGTATTCGGGGATTTAAGCGGCAAGTGGGGCGGTTTTGCCGAGTATGTCTGCACTAATGAAATAATGCTCGCTATTAAATCACCTAAAATGACATTCGAAGAAGCTGCGGCAATACCTCAGGCCGGAACACTGGCCGTGCAGGGATTAATTGATAAAGGACATATTAAAAATGGTCAAAAAATTTTAATCAATGGTGCTGGCGGGGGTGTCGGAACCTTAGGTGTACAAATTGCCAAACTATATAATGCGGAAATCACCGGTGTTGACAGTACAGAAAAATTGAACTTTATGCACTCATTAGGCTATGATTATGTTATTGATTATACAAAAGAAGATTTTACAAAAAACGGCCAAAATTATGATTTAATTCTTGATGTTAAAACGAACCGGTCGGTTTTTAATTACACTAAATCATTAAAACCTAATGGAATTTATGTTACTGTAGGGGGTTCAACAGGCCGTCTTTTACAAGCATTTCTCTTGAAGTCATTTATTAAGTTTTGCAAAAAAAAGGATATATGCATTGTAGCCCTGAAGCAAAATAAAGATTTAAATTATTTAACTGAACTTTTCGAATCAGGTAAATTAAAGCCTGTTATAGAAGGTTCATTCAAGTTAAATGAAGTTCCGGAAGCTCTGAAGATGTTTGACAAAGGTGAACACAAAGGAAAACTGGTGATAACTGTAGAAAAATCTAATAATTAAAATTAAATAATATATACCTTATTTAGAGACGGGGCATGCCCCGCCTCTACAAAGTGTTGGTATGATATTTATAATTTTACATAAAGGAATATTGAATTTAAATCATGAGTCCTTGATTAATTTCAATATGACAAACAAATACAACTAGCTAATTCCTATTTCAGTAATAACATTTTTTTTACTTGTACAAAATCACCTGCTCTTAATCTATAAAAATAAGTTCCGCTTGCTAAATTACCTGCATTAAAAGTTACCTGGTATTGTCCAGGATTTTGTCTTTGATTAACTAAAGTTGCTACCTCTCTTCCGAGAATATCAAAAACTTTTAATACCACTTGTCGTAGAGACGGGGCATGCCCCGTCTCTGCAGATGGAACTGCATATTGTATTGTGGTCGTTGGGTTAAAAGGATTCGGATAATTCTGGGAAAGCTTAAAACTTATTGGGGTATTACTTGTTTTATTATTTACACCCGTAACTAAATAATCAAAATTATATACATTAGCCCAAATATCATATCCGACTCCATGTTCATGGTTATCCTGCCATACATTGAAAATTTTATTGTCTTTAAAAACAATATCCTGGTTTATTTGATTTCTTTCCTGGGATATTGTCGCATTCATTACTTCTGTAAGAGGATTCAAATCAGAATTATATATCCTGAATTTCAAGTTATTGTATGAGCCGGTGACAGAGCCGTTCCATTCAGTCCATGAAATTACAAATTCTCCGTTGTCCTGTAAACTGACTGTTGGTGTGCAATTTGAAATAACATAATCTGCAACTGCCATATTTGAATCGACTTTTTCGAATGAATCGGTTGAACCGATATTTTTGTATTCCTGGAAATATACTCCATTAGTAGTTCTGTAATCATACCATGTAACAATACAATTTCCCGCGGGATTAACAGATATATCAGGATAATATTGAGTAGAATGAGTCTTATCATCATTAACAACAACTGCTGAATCCAGTTCTACACCTGAGCTATTATACCGATGTAGAAAAATGTCATAATTATTATTTTTATAACTATAATATGTAATTGCAAAATTGCCGAGAGAATCAATCCCTGCTCTTGGTCTGTACTTATATGAAGTAGTATCATTTGTTACGAGGAAATTATTCTTAATTATATTACCGTCATTATCAAATTTCTCTGCAACTATTGAATATATGCTGCCGTGTCTTTTCTGCCAGGTTACAACAAAATCACCATTACTATTTGAACATACATCGGGATCATATACATCACCTTCTCTATTAATAGATGATATAATAAAAGCATCGCCTATTTTTTCACCCGTTTTGAAATATTTTTGTCCTAATACTTCACTTTGATTGTATATGTTTCGTGAGTATTCTCTCCATATTAAAAGAAAGTTGCCGTCTTTCAAAAGGGCTATTTGGGGATTATACTGCGTTCCATTATCATCATTATTGATATTGGTTCCTAATAGATTACCTTCTGCATCATACCTCTGAAAATATGTTTTGTAAGTTCTGCTTCTTGTATCTGTCCAGGTTATAATAAAACTGCCGTCGTTCATTACCGCAAGTTTTGGATCGGTCTCCGAACTTGAAAGAGAATCTATATCAACTCTTGTACCGGGAGTAGCAGGTTGATCGTTTGAATCAAACAGCCTGGAAAAAATTCTATATTCTGCTGGGTTTCCGTAATCAAGCCAGGTAGCAGCCAAATAATCACCGTCATTCATTCCGCAGGATACATAAGATTTAGAACCGGTGAATTGATCTTCGGAAATCTTAAAATTCACATCTGAGACAGTATCATTTACAAATTTCTGTGCATAAACCTGGGCGTAATTATTTCTATAGTCATACCAGGTTACGACAAAATTTCCGGATGAATCCGATGCAACAGCCGGAGAATAGCGGTAAGAATTCTCAACATCATTAATAACGAAATTTGAGTCGATTTTTTCTCCTTTCGAATTTAACAATTGACCAACTATATTATATTGACTATTAACAATTCTATACCATACAATTACAAATCCGGAATTGGCCACTGCTGTTTGAGGATAATAATTATTGAAAGAACTATAGCTTGAGTCGCTCACCTCAATTTGTGAAGAGAGGATATTATTATTTTTATCTCTTACAATTGATGCAGGAGTATATAATCCGTTTTTATAAAAATACCAGGTTACTATATAGCTGCTGTCTTTTTTTATTGCTATATCCGGACTGTATTTTGAAACAGACTGTGAATCAGCATTTACGATAAAATTTTCACCAATTTTATTTCCGTCCTGATCTAATTTCTGAGCGAAAATATCATACATTGAACCGTATCTTCCATCGCGCCAAGCTACAATAAACTCTTTACCATTTGATGCAATTGTGGGCTGAGATTGATACGAATAAATATTTTCATCACTTATAATAAAATTATCTCCAACAAAATTACCATTTTCATCGATAATCTGGCCATAGATTTTATACCCGTCCCTCTTATCAGACCAGGCAACTAAAAATTGATTATTTTCATTTACGGCTACATCCGGTGTAGTATAATCTTCATCATTTTCCGTGCTGTTGACTTTTATATTATTGCCAATTAATTCACCATTTGCGCGTACTAACTGGGCATATATATTAGAGGTTCCTTCCCTGTAATCGTGCCATACAACCATTGAAATATTGTTATTGTTTATTGCTGTTTTAGTTGTATTTTTAACCGAATTGCCTCCTTGTTCATTAACTCTGAAATCAGAAATAAGAGGTGAATTATTCTGACCGTACAGAAGATTACTTAAAATAAAAACAAGCGTAATGACAGTGTATAAATACTTTTTTATTCCTTGCATAGCTTTGCCCTTTCAAAAATATTTTTAATGCCTTAACCTAATACGCAAGAAAATAGACTATAAGTGATCATATCCGGGGTAATTTTCTATATTGATATACTCATTGCTTAAAGAATTGATTTAGTACTTAAATGTTTTCTTAGATTTTGAACGAATTCATTTCAACCATATTGTTATTGAGAATGAGCAAATCCATGTTGATTGAAATAAAGTTGGATTAGATAAATACTCTGAAAATGAAAAATTGTAAATTAATATAATTAAGATAAGATGGCATAAATGTATAATAAATAATAGGTTATGCTATCGGATTTAATGTCCATTAACTGCTATTTATAAACACATTCTCATATGCTGTAACTCATTTATTATGGTGACTGTGATATACTATCTTGATTCTTTATGGATATGAATCTAACTTATTTCAAGTCCCATATTTAACATCCCTCAAAAGTTAAGTAGTAGGGAAATGGAGTACCCGCTTTACTTTATTGTGGAGCGGGTTTTTATTAAATCTCTATAGAAAATTTTCGTTGCTATACTCGGGAATTAAAGTTAGTTTTAATCAATTAGTGGAGATATATAGTTTGTTACGATTATTTATTCACTTTTTTATAATACCGGTAATTTTATTTTGAAAAAATTTTTAATATTAGTAAGAGATAAATGAATTTAATTAGAAACTTAGTTTTGCAGATTATAGTTGTTTTAGTAATGATTTGTATACAACCGGTATTAGGACAAATTGCTTCCAAAACTGCAATTCCAGAGATAGATACGATTTCTATTTTATTTCCTGAAATAGAGTATGCAGAGAAAGACAGTAAAATTGAAAGATCTAAAATCGGTTATAATGTTTTAATATCGAGAAATGTGGCTGATATTCTGAAAGAATTAATTGACAGGGGGGATTTTATCTCTAAATATTCAAAAATACTTTACCATCCTTCAATGAGCAGTCAAACAATGCCGAGCTATTATGAGAATGCAATTTTAAAATTTGATATGATTCGTGATTCACTGGAAGCGTTCAGGAATGAAAAAAAAATGTTTCCGATAGTTCATGGTTTAAGAAAATTATTAAACAGAACAAATACCAGGTATTTTTTATATATAACCGGAATGGCTTTTGGTACTTCAGAAGCTACAAAGCAATACTATATGGCACAGAAGCAAATGTTCCAGCAGATATACCAGAATACATTAGTTAATGACTATCAGTTGTGGGGACTTCAGATGCAGCTGGTTCTAGTTGATGCCGGAACCGGTCAAATTCTTTGGTATAATTATAATAAAGAAAATGACTCTATTTATAATCCGCTTAATAGAGAGGATATTAGAAGACTTTGCCTGAAATTATTACAATCAGGTTAACCAATATTTATTTTAGTAAAACCATTTTCTTTGTACTTCGATAAATTCCTTCTTTATAATCTGCAACTATTCTATATAAATAAATTCCACTACTTAATGAATTTGTAAAATTTGAAGCATCAAAATTTATTTCGTGTGCACCGGCTTCCTGATTCCCGGTAAAAAGATCCCTTATTTTCCTTCCGAGTACATCATAAAGTGTTATATGTACAAAACCAGGTTTTGCTAATTCGTATTTTATAACTGTAGAAGGATTAAAGGGATTTGGATAGTTTTGATAGAGGAAGAAATTATCGGGTGTCTTTATACTATTCTCTTTTATGTCAGTTATTGTCGATAAGTTAAAAATATTACAATGCACATCATATCCTTTGCCCGGAGTTTTTGCATCGGACCAGGAAAAATATACTTTATCATTGTTCACTGTAAAATTAAGATTTGACGTTGATGAAGTCGAGTTTACATTAATAAGAAAAGAATCTTTTTTAGCAACGCCTTCGTTTGTATATGCTCTCGCGTAATAACTTTTTCCATATTTTCTTATAGTTAGAAATTCGTTATTTGAAATCCTTCCAATTTGTAAGTTGTAATTATCATTTGGAAAATAACCGATAGGAAAAGACTTTAAAGTATCCATATCGGAATTAAGAACCATCCCGATAGATGTTACGTTTGAGAAGAAATCATAGTTATTCATTACCACTAAGAATTTATCATCACCTAAATAAGAGCTTATGCCGTATTTAAATATTTTTTCATCCGATAACTGCTCAAAATTAAGCGAATATTTTTGCAGATGATTGCTCCATGATAACCAGAAATAATCAGGTTCATTCTTTGTTAATTCGTAATCATCAAAATACATTTTTTCACCATAAACAATAGAACCTGTACTTATAATTTTTTCGGCAACCGTTTTGCCGTTTCTTTCTTCTTTTATCAACTTAATCTCATCTGTTTCATTTAATAATATTATGAATACAGAATCCGAAATTATGTGAGTATTCACTCTCAGATTGTAATTAGTATTTTTTGTAATTAAAGTCTTACTAAACTGTTCATTGAAATTACTATCGTATATTGAATAACCTGCAGCATACGTTGAATCATTATCTTTTATTATCCATGTTGTCAGGAATTCCTTATCAGGAAAAAAGGAGATATTGGTATTGTCTAATTCCATTTTACTGCCGGTAAAAACTCCATTCTTGTCTATGCTGATACCGTAAGATTTTACTTCGTCCTTCCAGATTTCAAAAACACCATCGTTCCCGTAATTAACTAACCTCTGGTTAATTTGATTGCTGCCTGATTTGTCATCATTTATTTTTGAGCTGTCGATGATTTGTGCTGTATCAATTTTAATTAAATAAACATCTTGATTGTATGATGACACTTCAAAAAAATTACCTGAACCGGCATAAAAAATATTATTTAAATACCCGGGGGTTCTTTCTCCGGAATAAATACTTAGTAAATCACCATTTGGAGAATATTTAATAAATGAATTTTTATATATGGGAGGATCTGTATCGGTTCTCCATAAAATTTTCAGATAAAAACCATCGTTTTGCTTATTGGTTATAATCATATTTGAAAATACCGAATATTTATCATCTGGTTGTGAAAATTTTATACTATCAATATCTGAAATTATTTCGCCAGCGGTATTGAGTTTTACTGAATAAAGCATAAGTGATTTATTATTCAGCCAGAAAAGTTTATAGGTTGAATCATTTAATGCAACCGATCGTAAGTCGTAATAAAAAAGATAATTCCACTCATCAATACTATCCGCAACTTCATATATTAAAAATTCTTTTTTAATTATAGAATCTTCCGGGTTAATAAAAACACCATATAAACCCATGGCTGATGAATCATAATTAGTTCCCTTAACCCAGGCAGAAAAATAATTACCGTTAGATGTGGCTGAAGATGTGATTTGTGTGATGTAATTAATACTATCAAATGGAAAATGTTTAATAGTCCCGATTTCTTCTATTTTTGCTAAAGCAAGATTTCCTCCATAATTGGATAAAAAATAAAAAGAGTTTTCCGAAGCAGAAATATTCTCACCCCCTGGTATATATCCGGTCCCGCACCAGGGCCGGATACCATTATAAATGTCTTCATTTTTTAACTCAATATTGTTTGAATTAAATAATCGTGCAAATATTTTATAATATGTATCTCCGGTAAAGCTTGTGTTACTAACTGTGTTTAACGATAGGAGTGAACCATTCTTGTTTAAATAAATTCCTGTATTACTTTCTGAATTAAAATTTTGCTCTATCTTGTTCCCGTTTTTATCATATTTCTGGGCATATATTGAAGCATATCCTTCACGGTAATCGGCCCATGATACAATAAAATTATTATTATCAACTAAATATAACTTTGGACTATTTTGAATATATGTAGATGGTGAATTATCGTCTCCACTAATTAAAAAATCTGGAATTACAGGATATGCTTGCGGAAACGAAGAAGTGTAAAGTATAATAAAAAGGAAAGCAAGCTTTTTCATAAAGTCCCCATTTTTCTTTTAAATAATATGAAAAAAAAATATAAAAAGCAGTAAAAAAATCAAGATATCAGTTTGAATATACAAGAGCATAGATTTTATGATATTCTTATATAATTTCTTATAAAGTAAATATCCGGAACAAAGAGATATTATAATCAGTCTAATTGTGTGAACTATTTAAAAAAGGGTGAGCAAATGAAAAATAAATCTACTTCAAGTTTTCTTATATTTATTTTGTTTGTAATCTCTTCTGTTTTTATATCAAATGAAATAAATGCTCAGGAAAAAGATAAAGATAGTGTTGAATCTAAATTGAAGGATAAAATTGAAATGCTGGAGGAAAGAACACAAAAGCAACAGAATGAGATTGAAAATCTGAAAAAAGAAATTGATGAGTTAAAGAAAACCCGTCCATGGCTGGCTGTTCCTGAACTGAAAGATAATGATAATTTCCGGAAAGGGAAGCGATTTAAATTTAACGGAAAAATATATTATATGATTCCGCTTAATTCGGGAAACATTAAGAATGATGTTATTAAATGAAATGAAAGTAATTGCATTTTGTATCAGCGACCGGCTTTTTCGGGTGTTACTTACATAACATCAGGTTTGTATAATTTTAAAATAAGCTTTAGGTTTATTCGTTAAATCATTGATTTTTTTTGAAAACTCATAGGGATAATTTATAGTTGAACTTCTTCTTTAAAGGCTTCTTTCACTCAAACCATCCGATTATTTGATAAAATTAAGAACAAGTTTAAGTGATTATTCCAGATTAGATATAGATGCTTTTATTCCCAATTAATTATTGGCTTGTGAAATACGGTTACCTGGCAATTTTTGTTTTGCTTTCAACGGGTATAATAGGATTGCCATTTCCGGATGAAACAATTCTTACATTGTTGGGCTACCTGGTTAGTAAAAATGAATTGGTTTTAATCCCAACAATTGCTGTTGCTTTTTTAGGAAGTATTTCGGGAATAACCGTAAGTTATACATTGGGCAGGTTTCTTGGAATAATCGCTCTAAAAAAAGCAGGTCGATTTTTACACATATCTGAAAAAAATCTTGAAAAGGGGGAACTTTGGTTTGAAAAACTGGGAAAATGGACTTTAACCTTCGGATATTTTATTCCAGGGGTCAGGCACATAGTTGCTATTATTGCCGGTTCAACAAAATTGAAAGTTCATATATTTGTTATTTATGCTTATTCGGGTGCTCTCTTCTGGTCAGCTGCATTTATACTTTTAGGATATTACGCCGGTGAGAAATGGAAGCCGATTGTTGAAAGTGTTGAAAAACATCTTTTAATTATTGGTATTTTCATTATTATTTTAATTATTGGTTACGGGTTGTCCAAATATTTTAATAAAAAAAATAGGAAATCCTTATAGTTATTGCTATCCCGGGAAAAAGAAGTCTAAAAATTTCTTCCCGGTTGTATTACAGCCTTCTCATCCGCTTGTGCGAATGAGAAGGTATAATGAATTAAAGATTTAGAAATAAAGTTGGGGATTAACAGTTAGATTATCAACAACCCCTTTTATGCCGAGTACCGGATAAAAGTCTTCTTCAATTGAATACTTATCAGAAAGCCTTGGTACTTCTCCTGATATAGATGCAATTCCGTCTTTAACCGAAATATTCACATTTTTTTCAAGAGGGAAATCTTTTGACATTATTTCGCTTAAAATTATCTGAAGGTTTGCATCACTTACAACTGCTTTATGAGATAATACCTTCAAATTATCTACAACTCCTTCTGCACCTTTCTGCCAGGTGGCAATTGATTCTGCTGTTTTCTTCTCACGGTAATAACTTAAGGTTCCATTTAAAAAGATAATTCCGTTATCAACACTTACTTTTATTCTATCAGGTTCCATAATGGAAGTAGCATCATGAATTGTTTCTTCTGTATTCTGCTTAATTACCTGGTCCGGAACATCAGCAGCATTAACAACAATCATATCTTTAATATCTTTAACACCGGGTATACGTGATACAATATCGAAGATTCTGTATTTATCATTTAAAGAATTTACTTGTCCATTTATAGTTACAACACCATCGTTTGCCGATACATTAAATTGTTCATAATAATATCTTCCGATATGATCTATAACTTCTTTCATTAACTTATTGTTATTAGGCATAACAAAATTATTCCCGGCATATATATTTGAAGTGGAAATAAATAGGCCCAAAATCAAAATAGGTATAGATAATCTAAACAACTTAAGATATTTTATCTTTTCCATTTTTTCCTCCGGTAATTTATTTTTATAATAAAACATGGATAAAGTAATTTATAGAGATGAAGATTAAGTGAAGCCTTTTTATTTTTCTAGTGAGTATTCAGTCATGATGTTTTTAAATCACATATGGAGTATATGCCGGTCATTTTAATGTGACCGGCATATTTATAGGAGGTAAGTAATTATGAATTGTTAACTGAATATTAAGTTTTACCGTTGTTAGTATGGATTCTCAATTCTGCTATAAAGCTGATAGCATTATCCCTGCTGAATATTCCCTCGACTTCGCCGTTATTAATAACAGGGAGCTGATTAACACCCTCGGAATTTAGTTTAGTCATTGCATCCCAGATCTCTGCATCGGCTGATGTTTTCTCGGCATTTGAAATCGGTATCATTACATCTTCAACAAATGTATTATCCCATTGGTCTTTTGCAATTATATTGAATCTATGTAAGGTAATTAAACCGGCAATTTTGTTATCTTTTCTAACGAAAAGTGCTCTTCTATTTATTCCCAGGAAATTATTATCAACAACTTCCTGCAAGGTTGAGTCATCGCTCACTATACCGTAATCCTGACTCATAGCTTCGTAAACTTTATGCCCTGTAAGAAGATCATGAACTTTTTGTTCCTGTAATTGAGAGACGGCAGCATTATCAAGAAACCACCCTATAAAAGAGATCCATAATCCGTCCAGGATATTCCCGCCGAAAATTTGATAAACACCAAATAAAATAAAAAGAAAACCAAATATTCTGCCTGCAGTTACTGCGACATTAGTTGCTTTTTTGAAATTTTTCGTAATCCCCCATATAATTGCCCGGAATACCCTTCCGCCATCCAGCGGAAAGCCGGGTATTAAGTTAAAAACTACTAATATGAAATTTATAAATGCAAGATATTCAAATAATGCAGTTAATAAAAAAATATGGATATCTTTTTCTAATACAAAGAAAACGCCTGCTAAAAGAAGACTTACAATTGGTCCGGCAAGAGCAATCCAGAATTCAGAGGAAGCTTTTGGAGGTTCACCGCTGATTTCAGAAATTCCCCCGAATATAAATAAATTTATTTCTTTAACCTTTATTTTATATTTGATCGCAATAATAGAATGTCCCAATTCATGGAGTAAAACACTTCCGAAAAGCAATATGGATGTTAAAGTACCTGCTATCCAATATTCAACTTGATTCCAGTGTTTATATTCTGCAGGGTAATATGTCGTTGCCAATACCCATGAAAGTAAAAAGAAAATTAAAAACCACGAATAATCTATTCCTATGGGTATTCCCAGAATTTTTCCTAAATGTAAATGATTTTTTTTCATTATTTAACTCTTAATATTTATTTACCGTTAAAGTAATGTTGAAAAATGAAAAAATGATGAAGGATATGTGAAGAGAAATTACAGGAAAGTTTATGCAGTACTTAGGTAGTAATTGTCTGGATATTTGTTTAGAATGATTGAATAAACTTACCTTTGAAATTACAATAGATAGAGCAGCTATTTCCGAATTGTTGCTATGATTTATAAAGCGGAAGCATCACCCTGAAGGCGGTTCCTTCGCCAATTTTGCTGTTTACTTCTATTTTTCCTTTATGCAGCTCAGTAATTAATTTGCAGATCGAAAGTCCCAGCCCAGTGCCGCCGGTTTTCCTGGCTCGATCTTTCTGTACCCTGTAAAACCGATTAAATATAAACGGAAGATCTTCTTTGGGAATTCCAGGTCCGTTATCACTAATTTCAACAATAATAAAATCAGAACTTAATTTAACATTTAAAGTTATTTCTCCTTCTTCAGGTGTATATTTAACCCCGTTTTCCAAAAGATTGAAGAAGAGCTGGAATAATCTTAATTTATCTCCAAGAACTATCTCGGGAAGAAAATTTTTAATAGTGATCTTTTGATATTTTATATCAGCTAAAATTTTTATATCGGAAACTGCTTCTCTTAAAATCTCATCAATCCTTACCTTCTTAAATTCGAATTGTGATTTAGGTGATTCCGTTTGTGATAACAACAGAAGATTGTTAATTAAATGATTAAGCCTGGTAATAGTTTCTATATCTTTTACGAATTTTTCTTTTAAATCTAATGGAATTTCAGGATTATTCAGTTCACTTTCCCAGTTGGATCTTAATATTGATAAAGGAGTTTTTAATTCGTGTGCAGCATCTGCCATAAACTGCTGCTGGCTTTCGAATGCAGTTTGAAGTCTGTTAAGCAGGTTATTCAATACGATTGAGAGCTGACCTAATTCATCATCCTGGTTATCTATTTTGATCCTTTCATCAAGGTTATTTTTACTAATCTGGTTTGCTTTTTTTGTAATTACATTTACCGGGCTCAATGTTTTTTGAATAAGAAAATAACTTCCCACAGATATTAAAAGAATCCCTATGAAACCTCCTACCAAAATATAATATATTAGATGATCCATTGAGTATTCAATGTGACCGATTGGCAGGCCAACTGTAATCCAGCCGACAGTCCTGTTATTAGTTATAAGTCTTCTGTTCATTAAGCGGAACGTAACATTTCCATTTTTTCGGGAGTTAAAAAATTCATTCCTGTCCGGTACTTTACTATCAACAAGATATGAGATCTTATATTTTTCAACTGTTAGAGGTATATTAAAAGAAAATCTACGGGCTATTCTTGAAGAGTATACCAGGTATTTATTCCTGTTATATAATAGAAGGTAGTATTGAGAAAAATCAACAGAATCAGGGTCTCTGCTTAATTCGGAAAAATCATCTTTATCCAGGTTATAGCTTTGTTCGATCGTTGATGCTATAACATCCAGTTCTTTATCAAGAGTACTGAAAAGAAGATTTCTTACCCCGTAATATGTCCCGGCGCAAAATATTATCAGAATGAAAAAAGAGATTGAAAAATACCAAAGGGTTAACCGCGATCTAATTTTCATTGCTATCCTTTAACATATAACCAACGCCTCTGACAGTTTGTATAATATGATTTTCAGGACCGTCTTCAATTTTTTTCCTCAAATTTTTTATATGAACATCAACAAAATTTGTCATACTGAACAAATCAAAATTATCTCCCCACACATGTTCTGCAATAGACAATCGTGATAAGACACGATTTTTATTGTATATCATAAATTCCAGTATAGAATATTCTTTTGCAGTCAAATTAATATTTTTACTATTTTTAAATACTTCATGTGTAGTTGTATTTATTTCCAAATTAGCTAAAGAAATGGTTGAGGTTTTTACTTCACTTTTTCTCCGTAATAGCGACCTTACCCTTGCAAGCAATTCAGGAATTGCAAAAGGTTTTGTAAGATAATCGTCAGCTCCTGCATCCAGTCCTTCAACCTTATCTTTTACAGCTACCTTTGCCGTTAACAATAGTACCGGCGTGTTTAAATTTTGTTTCCTGATCTCATTCAAGATTTGAATTCCATCATATTTGGGAAGGAGTATATCAAGTATGATTAAATCAAATTCCCCGGCTAATGCATTTTCTAGCCCCTCTTCACCATCAAAAGATACCTGGACAGTATATTGCTCGCTCTCGAGTATGCTTTTTATTCGTAAAGCCAGGGATTCTTCATCCTCTACAATTAGTATTCGCATAATATTCCCATAAATAATAATGTAAATTATTTAGCTAAAATGAAAATATGATGAAGAAATTTGATAATATCGTAAAATTTTTAATAATTAGTTTGCAGTACATTAGAAAAAGGTATAATCTATTTATTTTTGTGTAACTAACAAATCCTATTATTTTAAAAATAAAAATTTAGTTTTAAAAATAATAAACTTAGTAAGAAGTTTTATCTTGAATGATAGACTAAACTGAATATACTAATTTTATCACGGGATAAATTCCAGAATATTTTAGGTCTTGCCAAAGAACGCACTGCAGCAAGTTCCTTAAGGTTTTGAATTATATCTTTTTTATAATCATAAAGTTTAATCTGGTGAGTATATTTTATGAGTATATTTTTTGTATCTTTGATAGATTGTTCTATCTTATATAAATCATAGGAATTAAGAAAACTGTAAGAAGTTGAGCTAAATGCTTCTTCGGATGGTATGATTAAAAATTCATTTTTTTCTGCATGAGGTTTTATCCCAACGTTTATTTCACCCCTGAAAACCCATGTCGGTGTATAACTGACATTGGAAATATAAATTGAATCACTAAAAGTACTTTTTGAAATAGTAATATTCAATATCATCCCTGCATCAGTGTACCTGTCTCTCTGGTTTGAAATGAAATTACCCATTGAGTATGCAACAAAACCTGAATCAAGTGTTGCGCCTCTGGTTTTAAAATACTGTACCGGTTGCAAAACATGCGGATGGCCTCCAATTATTATATCGGCTCCGTCATTTATTGTTTCGTTTACAATCTGCTTCTGAAAATCATTTGGTTTTCTGGAATACTGGTATCCGAAATGAAAATAGACTAAAACAATTTCTGCTCCATTTTTCCGGGCTAGTTTAATATCTTTATGAATTAAGGATGTATCAATCAGATTTATTAGGTACGGACTATTTTTCGGAATAGGAATTCCGTTGGTTCCGTAGGAATAAGCAAGGAATGCAATTTTTATCCCTTTTATATTAAAAATTCTTATTGAATCCTTGTCTCTTTTGGATTTAAATGTACCTGTATAACCAATATTATTCTTTTCCAGTTGTTCTATTGTTCTGATAACACCTCTTTTCCCCTTGTCCAATGCATGATTATTTGCCGTGGTTAAAAGATTGAAACCTGCATTTTTTAATGCAGTTATATATTCATCAGGACTATTGAACAGGGGATAGGTGGAGTAGCCGCGGGATCTGCCTGCTGTAACTGTTTCCAGGTTCCCGAATACAAAATCGGAATTTTCAAAATATTTCTTGACGAATTTAAAAGAGGGATTAAAATCATATTTGCCGTTTTCCAGTTCTGCATAATTATATTGTAAAGAATGGCACATTAAATCGCCTACAGCAGAAATGGTTATGCTGACTACAGAGTTTCTTTGTGGAATAATCTGTGCAAAAATCAGCGGAGGGATTAATAAAAAGCTAAAAGTTATATAAAATATTTTTGTCATAAAAAAATAGGCTGAATTATTTTGTAATTCAGCCTTATAAAAAGAAAAGCTGTGAAAATTATGGTTGAGTTTTTTCGGCTTTTCTTTGAGCTTTAACATCCTGAATTTCTTTACGAACTTCCTGAGCCAATTTTCTTAAATCGCTTAATCCTTTTCTAACGCGCGTTCCGGCTGCAGCCTGACCTTTTTCAAAGAATTTTTCAAAATCAGTCTGTAGATCTCTAACTGCCTGCATTAAGTCCTCATATCTATTCATGAATCCTCCTATAAAAAAAAGTGAATATGTTAATTTAGTTAATTAGGTTTTCTAGAACAATTTCGGCAATATCTTTTACTGCCACTTCCTCCGATTTTTCAAAATGCTTAACACCGTCTGTCAACATGGTCATACAAAACGGACAAGCCGAAGCTACAGTTGCTGCCCCGGTTTCAAGTGCTTCTTTAGTACGTTCTAAATTTATCTTTCCTCCTTCTTCATCTTCAAGAAACATTCTGCCTCCCCCGGCTCCGCAGCAGAATCCTTTACTCTTGGTCCGTTGCATTTCAACAAATTCTAAATTCTTGTTCTCCTTTATAGATTTTCGGGGAGCATTATATACATCATTATACCTGCCTAAGTAACAAGAATCGTGATATGTAACTTTTTCTTTTTTATTATCATCTTTTCCGAGCTTAATCTTACCTTGATCAATTAATTCTTCAATTAGTTGTGAATGATGCATCACTTCATAATTTCCGCCAAACTGTCTGTATTCATTACCAAGTGAATGAAAACAATGAGGACAAGCGGTTACAATTTTCTTTACACCATAGTTATTTAAAGTTTCAATATTTTCCTGAATCATCATCTGTGCAAGATATTCATTTCCCAGTCTTCGGGCAGTATCACCGTTACATTTTTCCTCAGTTCCCAATATCCGGAAATTTATCCCGGCTTTTTGCATAATTGTTGCAAAATCACGCGAAACCTTTTGATACCTACTGTCAAAAGAACCAGCGCACCCGACCCAAAAAAGTATATCACAATCAGAATCTTCGGACATAGTTTTTATATCCATGCCTTCCGCCCAGTTTGCGCGATCAGCCTGATTAAATGCCCAAGGAGTATAGTTAGTTTCAATACTTTTAAAAACATTATTTAAGTTAGAAGGAAATTGAGTTTCAGTTAAAACAAGATTTCTTCTCATATCTACAATTGAATCAACATGTTCAATCATAACCGGGCATTCCTGAACACAAGCGCTGCAGGTAGTACATTCCCAAAGTTCAATATCTGAAATATAATCGTGTACAAGCGTTTTTTCAAATATTTTCGCATCTTTTTTTCCTTCTGTAACCAGAGGTCCTTTCTCGATGGTTCTTCTTCTTATATCAACAATTATCTTACGGGGAGACAATGATTTCCCAACAGTTGCCGCGGGGCAGACTGAGGTACATCTTCCGCATTCGGTGCATGTGTAACCATCAAGTATTTGTTTCCAGGAAAGCTGTTCAATATCCGCAGCACCAAAAACTTCTGTTGATTCATCTTCCAGGTTCAGAGGATCTAAAGTGTTTTTCCTCGGTTTTAATTTAGAAAAATAAGTATTTGGAATTGATGTTATTACATGAAAATGTTTTGAATAAGGGAGATAATTCAAAAATCCGAAGACAAAAATTATATGAGACCACCAGAAGATTTCGTAAAATGTTGCTGCATTCTCTGTATTGTTTCCATAAAACAAATTACTTAAATAAGAAGATATTGGTCTGAATTCGTATTTACCTAGAATAAAATTATGCTTTGCGATCTCCGAGATATTTTCACCGAACATGGATATAACAACAATCATAATTAATAATAGTATAACTGTAGCATCAAGTTTACCAATAATATCAACTTCCAGTCTTTTAATATGCTTAACAAATCTTCTATATAAAGCATATAAACAAGAAGCTATTATCAGTATACCGAATATGTCCTGTATAAAAGTAATAAATAAATAAAAAGGACCGGTGAAAGCTAAACTGAATGAAGAATAAAATCCCTGAATAATAGTTTCAACTACTACAAAAAGAAAAAGAACAAAGCCCCAAAAAATTAAAAAATGAAGAATACCTGCTGAAGGATCTCTTAACAGCTTTGATTGACTAAATGCAATTGTCCAGACTTTTTTCAGCCTTTCACCGATATTATCGAACCTGTCATCTTTCTTTTTTGCAACCATCATATATTTGTATAATTTTCTGCAGCTCCATACAAATAACCCGATAGCAAAAACAAAGAATAGAATAAAGATGATATTTTTTAATTGCATAATATCAGAGAAAATTGTCTAATTATTTTTCGGAAGTTTAGAATACTTTTTTGATATTCCGAAATAAATGCTGGCGGCGGCAAATATTTTTATAACCATCCAAACAGAAAAAATTACTCCGCCGGCTTTCAATGCTTCAAGAAAATTATGAACAAAGAACAGGTTTAAGAATAAAATTCCGATACCTAAAATTGTTAAACTGCCCAGGAACATTGAAATCACAACATTGAAATATTTGTTATTTGATTCTACTAAATAACCAACTAAAAAAGCAGCAACAGGGAATGCTAAAAGATAACCGCCGGTTGGCCCTAATAAAACTGCCAGCCCCATTGAACCGTTTGCAAATAGTGGTAATCCGATGCTTCCTAAAAAAACATAAATAATCTGGCTGTAAGCTCCGTTTCTGGCTCCGAGAAAAGCACCTGAAAGAAGAACCATCATAGTCTGAAGTGTAAATGGAACCGGTTTAACAGGAATAGCTATCTGTGCACTTACTGCAGTTAAAAGTGAAAAAGAAAAAATCCAAAAGAGCCGGTAAGAAAATATATTTGTTAAAAATCCTGAAGCAATTGAATATTTCACATTGTTGTTTGCACTCATAATTATTCCTCAAAATAAATTATTTCTAAAAAATATTTCTGTTTTTTCCAGCAATGAATCAAGCTTGGGATTGCTTCCTTCAAATGGATGTTTAGCATCAAAAGTATGTCCTGTCCCTGGAATTTTGTAAAACTCAGTCATATTTGTATTTGACCAGTTATATATAGTTTCTGCTTCTCTAATGGGGACAGCTAAATCTTGTTCACCATGAGCAATAAATAAAGGTCTATTTAAAGTTTTTACCGCATCTTCAATATTTAAAGTAGTATTTTTATTTTGTTCAAGATCATCAAGAAGGGAAACATTCAGCCGCATAACTTGTTTTGTCCTGGTATTTAATACTTCAAAAACTCCTTTTTTTCTCCATACTTCTTTTTGGCGTTTTGAATATCTGTCAAAATCGGATACAGAAGCCCATACAGCGACAGCCTTAACATCATCATTCTGTTTTGAAGTTAAAAGAGAAATACCACCACCTCTGCTGTGCCCGAGTAAACCCACAGGCTGGTTATTACTTTCACAGAAATAATTATTTTTATAAGCTTTAATTATCTCTGATAATTCCAAAATTTCTAAAGAAAAAGTATTTTCTGCAAATTTATCCAGTTCAGTAAAATCAGTTAAATTTTCACCAATTCCATTATGTGAAAAATTAAAAGTAATTACGAAAATATTTTTTCTGCTAAGATACTCTCCAATATAAGGGCCAAATCCCCAATCTTTAAACCCTTTAAATCCATGAACTAAAATAACACATGGCGACTGATTTAAATTATTTTCACCAAATACTGTAATCTTGAGTTTATCGTTCCTGGATGTATTCAATACAAAATCTTTGCTCATTGATGTCAAATATGCTTATTAAAGTAGGAAAAGTCAAGAAAATAGGTCAAAAATTAGGTTTTTATACTTTGATTGTGTTTTAAGAAAAATTATGTGATTGTATTTAAGATTATTTCTGAATTATGTATAATTCTTGATTATTGACTATTTTTTGCAAAATAACTCAAATTCTAATACTTTTCTAAAAATAAATCTTTTTTATTCATATTTAATTATTCACAGATTTTCCATTTTGCGTTATTTTCAAAATAGCTGACGGTACCAAATCTATTATTATATTATATACAATGAAATGACTATTATTCAAAAGTGTTTATTGGATTGAGTTATCTTTACGATTTTTTGCAGTCTAAATATTCTATGGATATTTAATATGCACTTGAATAATTTACTTTATAATTATGAATCAAAATTTCAATTTCTTTATCTTTACAAACTTAATATTTTTACCCGGAATATTTCTATTCAAATAAGACAAAAATAAATTTTAATAAAATATAAAGTAATAAATGGATTTCGCTTTTACAGAAGAACAAAAGATGTTAAGAGGATTAGTAAAAGAATTTACAGATTCCGAAATAAAACCTATTGCATCTGTTATTGATGAGAAAGAAGACATCCCTTCAGAATTAATTAAAAAGCTTGGAGAGGTTGGGTTTCTTGGAGTAACGTTCCCGGAAGAATACGGTGGTGGTGGTTTTGGAGAAATCGGTTATTGCATTATGCAGGAAGAAATTTCCCGAGGTTGCGGTTCAACTGCTACTTTTATTGGTGCCCATCAGTCAATTGGTACAAATGCGATTTATATTGGCGGTTCTGAAGAATTAAAAAGAAAATATCTTCCTCAGTTAACTTCAGGTGAAAAGATTGCTGCATTTGCTTTAACAGAACCTGGTGCGGGTTCAGATTCATTTAACCTTAAAACATCAGCTAAATTAAAAGGAGATAAATGGATTTTAAATGGGAATAAAATATGGATTACTAATGCAGGTATTGCAGATGTTTTTTCTGTTTTTGCCAGAACATCTAATGGTATTAGCGGCTTTGTTGTTGAAGCAGATACACCAGGTATAATTATAGGCCCTCCTGAAAAGAAATTAGGAATTAAAGGAAGTACTACCAGCACTTTAACTTTTGAGGATGTTGAAATTCCAAAAGAAAATATTATCGGACATGATGGAAAAGGATTTCGTATTGCCATGACTACATTAGATGCAGGCAGGTTAGGGCTCGGTGCCTGCTGTCTCGGGGCGTCGAAAGAGCTCCTCGAAATATCAACTACTTTTGCAAAGCGCAGGGAACAATTTGGTAAATCAATTTCTAAATTTGAAGCTGTTCAATTTATGCTTGCTGAAATTGCTGCTAAGATTTACCCTATGGAAGGCATTGTTTACAGGACTGCACAAAAGTATGATGATAAAAGAGATGTTACCCTGGAAGCTGCTATTATTAAACTATTCTGCTCGGAATCAATGGCAGAGGTTGCAGATAAAGCGTTGCAGATTCATGGAGGCATGGGATTTTCAAGAGAATTACCACTGGAAAGATATTTTAGAGATGCGCGGATTTTAAAAATTTTTGAAGGTACTAATGAAATTCAAAAACTGATTATTAGTCATTCAATAATAAAGAACGGAGGGAAATGGGAATTATAAAGGTAAGATTATTAAATTATAAATTAAATAATCTTAAAATATAAGGTGTAAAAACATTAATTTTTTCATCTCATATACCTTTATACACTGTATCTTATTCGTTACCTATATCAATCAATCAATCATTGATTTAGTTTAGACTTTTTCAGCACAATTAAGTAATTTAAAGCATATTTTCGGGGTTTATTAATGAGATATTTATTAGTTATTCCATCCATAGATATTAAGAACGGTAAAACTGTAAGAGTAGTACAAGGGATTCCCGAATTAGACTGCAAGGAATATGGCAGTGATCCTGTCGAAATGGCTAAAATTTGGCGTACTGAAAATGCAAAACTTCTACATATTGTTGATTTTGATGGAGCTCATGAACATACAAGAAGAAATTATAAAATTGTTGAGGAGATTTGTTCATCGGTAATTATACCGGTTGAGTTTGCAGGCGGAATTAGAACTATGGATGATGCAGATGCTTTAATTGATACAGGTATAAGCAGGCTAATTATCAGTACAATGGCTATTGAGAATCTTGATAAATTTAAAAAAGTATTTGAAAAATATGGCCCTGCTCAAATCGCAGTTTCGCTTGATGTAGTAAATAATGAGCTTGTAATAAGAGGCAGAAGACATAACACAGGAATATTATACAAAGAGTTTGCAAAAAAGATATCGGATATGGGTGTAGAAAGATTTATTGTGACGGATATATTAAAAAATGGAGTTATGGGCGGACCCAATATTGAGCTTTCTATTGATGTTGCTAAAATTACAAATGCCAAAGTTACACATTCCGGGGGAATTAGAAATAAAGATGAACTTATGGATATACAGAAACTAATTCCTATGGGAATAGATTCTGTTATTGTAGGTAGAGCACTTTATGAAAACAGGTTCCCTTGCCAAAAACTTTGGAGAGTAGCGGAATTAGGTATTTTTAACTAGCAGGTAAAATATTATGGCCGAAAATAATGCTGAGGCAATTCACAGTGGCTTCTGGGCAAACCTTTTTAAATCTCCTACCGAAAAGGCTAACCTGGAAAAATCTCTTTTAGCCATTCCTCCTTTTAAATCTCTTAATAAAAGAGATTTGGAAATATTAGGAAATATAATTCACAATAGAAGTTATATTGCCGGTGAATATATTTTTTATCAGGGTGATCCGGGAATAGGGCTTTACATTATCCGTGAAGGGGAAGTTACAGTGCAAAGGACCGATGATAATAAAATGCTTTCGCTTGCAACATTTAAGAAAGGAGATTTTTTTGGCGAACTTGCTCTAGTTGATGGAGAGAAAAGATCAGCTTCGGCTTTAGCTAATACTGATGTTCGCCTCGCTGTAATATTTAAACCCGATCTTGATGAATTTATTGAAAAGTATCCCAAAAAGGGGATAAAAATTCTTCAAGGAATTTCTCACATAATTACTGTAAGACTTCGTCATTTAAATGAACAATATTATACACTTCAAAAAAAATATCAGGAAATATAATCAGGGAGTGAATATGAAACTTAACATAAAAAAAATACTGGTACCAATTGACTTTTCCGATTATTCCAAAAGTTCTCTTAAATATGCGGTAAACTTTGCAAAACATTTTAAAGCAGAATTGACCTTGGTTTATGTAGTTGAACCAGTTGTATATCCGCCAGATTTCAGCATGGGTCAGATTGCTGTTCCATCTATCAATATTGATCTGGATCAACGCGCTAAAGAGGAACTGGAAAACCTTGCCTCAAAAGAGATCCCCTCTGAATTGAAAGTAAATGTAATTGTGAAAACGGGGAAACCTTTTATTGAAATAATCGAAACTGCCAGGGAAGAAAATGTTGATCTAATTATTATTGCAACACATGGTCATACGGGGATGGAGCATATTTTATTCGGTAGTACTGCAGAAAAAGTTGTAAGAAAAGCTCCATGTCCGGTTTTAACTCTGCGGGATCCTTCAAAAGGATTTAATTATAAAGAACATATGGAATAATATAAATTATGTGAAGTTAAAAAAACCCGCTTATGCAAGCGGGTTTTTTATTAACTTATATTTAAGATGATAGGCCTATTGCTACAAAGAATGATGTATTTCCTCTTTGAATTAGAAATGCATCGGTGTTTCCTTTAGTTTGAGAAATAATATTTTCAAATTGCGAAACAGATTTAATCTCTTTTTTGTTTACTTCCTTGATTAAATCTTTCACCTGAATTCCTGAGTCATCAGCTGGACTTCCCGGTTTCACCTTAGTAACAATAACACCTTCTTCTCCGGAATAACCTAACTTTTTAGCAATATCTGCTGTAAGGTTTTGTACTGACAAGCCTAACTTATCGTTTGTATAAGCTTTCTCAGAATTCTGATTTGAATTCAAGCTGGCTGTCATTTTCGTTGGCCGTTTCCCTAACGTAACTTCTAATTCTTTTTTCTCATTATTTCTCAGAATCGTTACCGGTACTTTTGTGTCAGGTCTTGTTTCTGCAACTAAATTTCTTAGTTGAACACTATTATCAATTTTCTTGGTATTAAATTCCAAAATAATGTCGCCTGTTTTCATTCCTGCTTTATCTGCCGGTCCGTCTTTTACTACGTCGCCAACCAGTACACCGTTAGTACTTTTAAGATTCATAGCTTTTGCAAGATCGCTAGTTATATCCTGAGGGATAATAGCCAGGTATCCGCGTGATATAGAACCATGTTTTATTAATTGTTCCATTATTGACTTGGCCATATTAATTGGAATAGCAAATCCAATTCCTACATTACCACCTGACGGACTGCTTATTGCAGTATTGATCCCAATTACTCTGCCATCCAGGTCTGCTAAAGCTCCGCCGCTGTTACCTGGATTTATGGCAGCATCTGTCTGTATAAAATCTTCATATTGTGCAAGTCCTATTGAGGATCTTCCTGTAGCACTTATTATCCCTGCTGTAACTGTATGCATCAATTCAAAAGGATTTCCAACAGCGATAACCCACTGTCCGATTTTTAAATTATCCGAATTGCCTAACGTGGCGGCAGGTAAGTCTTTAACATTAATTTTAATAACAGCAAGATCAGTCTGAGGATCGGTTCCAATTACTTTTGCATGATATTTTTTCTTATTAAGTACAACAGTTAGTTTGTTTGCATTATGTACTACGTGGTTATTAGTCAATATATATCCATCGGAAGTTAAAATAACCCCTGAACCAAGACTATGAATTGTTTCTTTTTCATTAGGACTGCCAAAGAAGCCTTTGAAAAAATCCGGTCCAAGAAACTGTTTAAAAGGACTTTCCGGTGAATCAAATGGATTCTGAACTGTTTTTACTTCTTCCGCAAATATTGGTACCACAGATGGGCTTATTTTTGCAGCGGCAGCTTCAAAGGCATCGCTAAATTCATTCAGTATTGTTTTTCCCTTGGTCAGATAAGTTGTGTCCTGGTAAGCTGTAGAATTATCAACTTTGAACCCGGGATAAACAGCTTCTTTCGTATTTGAATAAATTTTTTCTGTTATTAATGTTGTTCCAATTGCAATCAGAATAACGAGAAAAATCTTTTCTGATGCTTTTAGAATTTTGTTTGTTTTCATTTTTTTCTCCTTTATTGTTTTACTATTACTGGTTCTTTATAAATTTTGAACTTTAAAATTTGCTTTATTTCCTTATGATCCTGGTATTCGGCATTCTTCAGCTGGTAATAAATATCGGACAGAAATGGTGAAATATTTTTATCGGTTTGCAGGTCTTTTCGAATTGTTTTTATATCTATATATGCTGCAGCAAGATGTTTATCAATACTATTTAAATATTTTGAAATCTTTACTTTATTTTCTTCCGAAGCATGTATAACCATCTTGCTTATTTGTGCATTACCATAATGGATATTATCGTCAATTCTGTCTAATTCCGATTCAAGAAGCTCTTTACTAAATGAGGGCTGCTTTGAAAGATGATATAATACTTTTGCTGACTGCATTGCATGAATCAGGTTTAATGAAAGAAATTCGGAATAAAATTCATCCAGGATTATTTTTTTTTGTATTTGCTCGGTACTGAAACTCATTGTTACTATGACTACTAAAAAAAGAAATAATAGATTTTTTATCCTTTTCACATCAACCTCTCAACTTGTAAAAATTTATTTGAATATTTCCATAGCAATTATAGAAAGCTATTATGAAATTTTTATGAAGTTTTCTTAATGATTTGCAAAAAGGATTTTATTAAATAAATATTGTGATATCAGCAGGAAAACAAGTAAAATTGAACCTTCATTATACATTGTCCGTTAAAATTTGAACCAGGCAACTAAACAAAAACTCATAAGTTTTATATATTATAGATATTGAAATGAATTTTGTATTGCCGGTATATACAAATACAAAAATATTTAAGGTATTAAAATTGGAACCCATTAAGGTCTTTTTATTAACCACCGCATGGAAGGATACCAGGGGACGGAATATATTATTTTTATATGGTACTACCGAAAATTCAAAACCTGTAGAAATAGTAATTAGTAATTTCAAACCGGTTTTCTTTGTTGAAAAAGAATGTGATCTAAAAGAAAATAGTTCCAAATATTACCGAAAAAATTCAAAGCTTAAATCATTTTCCGGTAAATCCGTAGATGCACTCTATTTTAACACACTGCGAGAATTAAAAGCTGCGGCAGAAAACTTCAGATCTGATAATTTCAGAGTTTATGAATCTGACATTGATCCTGTTAGGCGCTTCCTAATGGAAAAAAATATAAATGCTCAGTGCCTCGTTGAAGGGGAATATAAATTAAAAGAATCAATCAATAGTCAAGTGCTCTCTTTCTATAATCCTAAAATTAAATCTTGTAAGATGCTAACTGAATTTACGGTTGCTTCTCTTGATATTGAAACAGGAATGAAGCAGGACAATCTTTATTCAATAGCTGTTCACTTGACAGGAAAAGCAGAGGAAACGAAAAAAGTATTTATGGTAGGTGATTCAAAAGATAAAAGTGACGATATAATCACTTATTTCAATTCTGAACAGGAAATGCTTAATAACTTTATTGCCTGGTTTAGAAATTGTGATCCTGATATTATTATAGGCTGGCATGTTATAGGATTTGATTTAATGTTTCTTGAAAAAAAATGCAGGGAATTTAATATATCATTTAAGATAGGAAGAGGGGATTTTCCGGTAACACTTAGAAAAATGAAATCAGGAAGATTTTATGCCGATATACCCGGCAGGGTTGTAATGGACGGACCGATATTTTTAAGGAGCGCTTTTTACACATTTGAAGATTACAAGCTTGAAACTGTTGCCCAGGAACTTTTAGGTGAAGGAAAGACTATTGCTGAAAAAGGTAAGGTATATGAAATTGAAAGAATGTTTGCTGAAGATAAGATTAAACTTGCTGAATATAATCTGAATGATGCAGTGCTCGTCTCAGAAATCTTTAAAAAAACAGGATTAATTGATTTAAGTGTAAAAAGAAGTCAAATATCCGGATTGCTGATGGAGCAGCTAGGAATGATGACTGCAGCATTTGATCATTTCTATTTACCCAGATTGCACAAAGCAGGTTTTGTTGCGCCGAATGTTAAGGATATTAAAGAAACATCTCATGCTGCGGGCGGTTATGTTATTGATCCAAAACCCGGAATTTATAACGATGTTGTTGTTCTAGATTTCAAATCACTTTATCCATCAATTATTCAGACCTTTAAAATTGATCCTCTGTCCTTATTAAGAAATGATATTAACACATTACAAACTCCGGGTGGTTACAAATTTTCCAGGACTGAAAATATCCTTCCCGGTTTTATAGGAAAATTAATGGACCGGAGAGAAGAAGCTAAAAAAAATAATGATAAACATCTCTCGCAGGCAATTAAAATTTTAATGAATAGTTTTTATGGTGTAATGGGATCTTACGGGTGCAGGTTTTATCATCATGATCTTCCTAATGCAATTACCGGTACAGGGCACTGGCTGCTTCTCGGGAGCAAAGAAAAACTGGAGAATGACGGATATACAGTTATTTACGGTGATACCGATTCTCTTTTTGTAAAATTGAATAAAAAAAGCACAGGAAAAATATACGGCGAAAAGATTGCTGCAAGTTTGAATTCATATTGGAGTGAAAGAATTACAAAAGATTTTGGCTTGGATTCTTTTTTAGAATTGGAATATGAAAAATATTACAGCAAATTTATAATAACTCCGGCAAGGGGAGGGGAAACGGGAGCAAAAAAAAGATATGCCGGATTATTAGTGAAAGACGGGAAAGACGTTCTGGAATTTGTAGGGATGGAGTTTGTTAGATCGGATTGGACTAAATTAGCTAAGGAGTTTCAGGTTGAATTGTACCGTAGAATTTTTAATGATGAAGATGTTATTGATTGGATAAAATCAATTGTAAAAAGAGTAAATGAAGGCGCGTTTGATGATAAATTAATTTATAAGAAGCGGTTAAGAAAAAATCTGGAGGATTATGTTAAAAATATCCCGCCTCAGGTAAGGGCAGCAAAGATGATTGATAGGAACAGCGGTTCAATTCAATATTTAATGACAAAGAGAGGGCCTATACCAGTCGAGCTTAAGCATGAAGATATCGATTACAAGCACTATATTGAAAAACAATTAAAACCAATTGCGGATTCTGTTCTGGTGCTTCTAGGTAAATCTTTTGATTCTATTATCGATACTTCAAATCAATTGAGCTTCTTCGATTAAACTTATCTTATTAAACTTTTCTGAACTCTTTTATTATTTTGAATTTTAATTGAATATAACTCGAAATTATAGTAATTTTAATTATAATTTTAGCTTATGTGGCTGAAATGATAAATGATAAATCTAATCGAATTATTTACCTTTCTGTATACAACAGGTCTGTATTATATATTTTTTTGAGAATAATTATTCATTCATTAATAATTCAAGGGGTATTAAATGAAAATTATAAAAGTAATTATACTCTTATTTTTATGTCTGTTATCCGGTAGGTTAATTGCTCAGGATATAAATGTTTATAATATGATAGGTAAAAAACTTACTGATGTCATAAAGATATATGGAAATCCCATCCATCAGGATAAAAGTAATCCCGAGATGGTTTGTACTTTTTATAAAAGCAATAGTGGTACATTGACATTTGTCAGCAACAAGAATGGAGTCTACCAGGCTGAAGTGTATAAATCTTACAGCAGTTCTGGTGAAGCTCGTTCCGATATTAATAAAAGTATTTCAAAAGCAATATCCGGCGGTTTTAAATGTGACACGATATCTGTTGATGATTTTCAATTAATTAAAACCGGGGTAAAAAGCACTTTGCAGGCAAGTAAAAATAAAATAACAAATAAAACCGATATACATGCAAAGGCGGTACGAACTGAAGGGTAAAATCGTAAGGGAATAGTAAGGACGAAATGTTAATTCGTCCTTACTATAAATAATTAAAATTCTGTTTTATAAGTAAAACACGAATAATAAAACCGCAATAAGCAGGAGAAAGATATTATAGAAAGTACCAAGTTTATCGTGTTTCTTGCCTTCATAAATAATATTGTTCATATTTCTCTTCCTTCTTAACTTATCTGAAACGTTTTCTGAAGATTCTTTCTCTAACCTTTCATATAATATAAATTTTTCAGCATGAAATAGATATGATACAAGATACATGTTATTAGAAATGAAGGAATGTGCTGATATTTTGCAAAAATTGTATTTTAAGATATCCCTAAAGCCCGTAATCCGTTAACAGTAATAAACATCAGAATATAAGCAGTTGATGTAAATATTAATACCTGAAGAATAGGTATTCTCCAGCTCCCGGTTTCTTTTTTTGATATAGCTACGGTCGATAAACATTGAAGTGCAAAAATAAAAAATATAATTAACCCGGTAATAGTTGCAGTAGTGAAGAGTTTTTTCCCGGTATTCCCGATTTTTGCATCCCGCATTGCATTTAATAAAGAGGTTTGAAGATCATTTTGATTATCTGAAGTTACCTTAAAAATTAATGCCATAGAACTAACAAAAACTTCACGTGCAGTAAAGGCAGCTATTAAGGAAACTCCGACCCGCCAGTCCATACCAACGGGGGACATAACAGGCTGAATTATTTTCCCAATATCGGATGCATAAGAGGTTGATAATCTTTGGGCGCTTTTTTCCTGCCTGACCTGTTCCTGTGTCATATTTTGGGTATCAATTTTGGGATTATAATTCGGGAAATATGTCAAAACCCAGAGTATTAATGCAAATGAAAGAATTATTGGACCCGCTCTTTTCAGGTAAACTTTGGCGCTTGTTAAAGAATTATTTAAAACAACTTTTAATTTAGGTTGCCTGTATGCTGGCAGTTCCAATATAAATGAAGAATTGTCTTCTTCCCTGACAAGTTTATGGCTGAATTTATTCATTATAGCAGCAACAATTATAGAACTTACAATACTGAATACGTAAATAGATGCAAGAACTAATCCTCCGATCCAGGCTTTATCTGCCGGGATTAAAAAAGCTATTAATAATGCATAAACAGGAAGTCTTGCACTGCAGCTCATAAGGGGGATTACAAAAATTGTTAAGAATCTTTCTCTTTTGTTTGAGATCGTTCTGGCTGCCATTATTGCCGGTATTGCACACGCAAAACCGGAAAGCAACGGTACAAAAGATTTTCCATTTAAACCAATCTTTGAAAGCGGCCGGTCTATTAACATTGCCCCGCGTGACAGGTATCCTGAATCTTCCAGAAGACCCAGTATTAAAAATAAAATTAATATTTGCGGAACAAAAACCATGACCGCTCCTGTTCCGCTGATCAAACCATCTGAAATTAAATCACCAAACCAGTTATTACCCAAAAGTTGTAGAGCTTCAGCAGATAAAAAAGAGAACAGAAGATCGACCAGATTCATAATAGGTTCCGCCAGCCAGAATATCGAAGTAAACGTAATAGCCATAATTGTAAAGAAGAAAAATAATCCCCATACCTTATGAAGCAGTATCTTATCTATTTTTAATGTAGTTCGATCGGGCTCAAAATTATTTTTATTTCTGATAAAACTGTTTAACACTTTTAAACTTTTATTTGCCGATTCAACATTGATTTTATCATTGTTGGAATTTTTATGAATTACTTTACTTTCGATAGATTCAATTAATTTATATGAATCTAAAATAGAATTAAAGTCTGTATTAATATCAAACTTTACCGGCTGTTTCTTTTTATTTGATTTAATCCTTTCTAAATTTTGTTCAATAGTTCCAACCAGATTGGTAACCCCTTCGCCGGTTCTGCCATCAATTTTAACAACGCTGCAATTTAATTCTGTAACAAGTTCTTTCTCTGAAATGTCGAGTCCGCGTTTTTTCAGGATGTCAACCATTGTAAGCGCAATTATCACATTGAATTCGGAATCAATTAATTGTTTGGCAAGGAGCAGGTGGCGCGACATCTGGCTAGCATCAATGGTTACTATTACCAAGTCCGGTATGCCGTACTCGGGATGAGAATATAATGAATTAACTGCAATAAATTCATCAGGCGAATTGGGAGCTAGACTTATAATTCCGGGGGAATCAAGTACTTCAGCATTAAATTTAAACTTTTCATTAAGCTGTGCAATTGAATATTCGACCGTTGCGCCAGGGTAATTTACTGTCTTTAGGTTTTTTCCGCTAAGATAATTAAAAAGCGTTGTTTTTCCCGAGTTTGGAGGTCCTACAAGTGTTAATAGCGGAACCTTATCTAAAGTTTGGAAGCTCATGCTACTATTATGCAATCTGCTTCATTCTTCCTTATAGCAATTAAAGTTCCTCTAACCGAAAAAGCTAACGGATCATTAAATATTGATTTATTCATTAACTCTATTTCTTGCCCCGGCGTAAATCCTACTTCCAGAATCCTTCTGGATGAGGGGTGATTTTCATTAATGCCGGTTATTATAACCTTTTCTCCGAATTTTAATTCTGCTGCTGTTCTCATCTTAATATCGCTAAAAATTCATTATTATTATTTAGATTTAATCTACATAAAATTACCATTTATGAGCAAAATAGTCAAGATTGGGCACTAATTTTTCATGTTTATTATACATAGGGATTGTTTTTCAACATTAAATTTATCAAAATGATTTAATCTGAAACTACTTACAATTTTTTATCCTTTTAATTAATTATTTTGTATCTTCAAATGTTCTTCACACATAATTTTTTCTTCATCTATTAATGATCAAAAACCAAACCGGATTTAAGAGTATATTTCCTGAAAAAAATAAGTATATCCTATAATTGAAATATTTGATAAATTGGATTTTAGTTTCTGGAAAATATTATTTCTAAAAAGGTTATAAATAAATTAATTTTTAGGAGAATATAAATATGTAAAATATGTCCCGGTAATAATAAGTTAAAAAATTATTAAATTTACTTATCAATAGTTTATTACTCTAGAAATATGGCTGAAAATAACAAGCATAGAATAATCCTGGAATCTGTTACTACCACTTCTAATCAATTGCATCATCTTTTGATAAATAAACATAATGTGCTTTATAAATACGATTTTGATACAAAGCAATATGATTTTATGAGTGATTCAATATTAAAATTGACCGGTTATACAAAGGATGAAATTAACCAAAAAGGTTTCTCCAGCATAGTTAAGGAAATTGTAAAGAATAAAAAATCAAATTATCAAATTGATTCCGAAAAGGATGTTATTGAGGAATATATATTAAATTATTTAATAGAGAGTAAAGATCAAGAACTAAAATGGGTGGAGGATATTTCTTTTTTAATTAAAACCAAAGAAAATAAAATAAATTATAGCCTTGGTATTCTGATAGAAATAACAAAGCTGAATCAGCTTATAATTAGTTTATACGATGAAAAAGATAGTCTTAATTCTATTCTTAACCTTGCAGAAATGATTATTATAATTGCAGATAATAAGGGGAAAATTACTTTTATAAATGAAAAAGGTTTGGTTCTTTTAGGCTATAAAGAAAATGAAATAGTTGGCAAACAAGTGACTGATTTTATCAGTAAAAATAAAAAGAGTCAGTTGATTGATGAAGATAACAACGACAATATTATTGAGATGTCGGTAATTACAAAAACAGGGGAAGAAAAAATTATTAACTGGCATAAAAGAGAAGACAGGGATGAAAAAGGTGAAATGATTCTTGCACTTTATTCCGGGCTGGATATTACTCCCAGAATAAAGCAGCAAAGAGTACAGCACATTATTTTGGAAATACTTGAAGAATCAAATACTGAAGCAAATCTTCAGGAATTTTATAAGTTTATACATAGTTCAATTAGAAAATTAATGCCTGCAGATAATTTTTATATTTCTTTGTATGATAAAGAAAATGATTCCCTGACTTTTCCTTATTTTATCGATCAGATTGATACAGAAGCATCCCCTAAAAAATTTGGCAGGGGTTTAACCGAGTATGTGATTAAATCCGGTAAGCCGGCTCTTATAAACAGAATGACTGATGAGAAATTTGTTAATGATGGAAAAGTAGAATTAATCGGTTCTCCGTCAGCAATCTGGCTTGGTATCCCGTTAAAAATTCTGGATAATACTATTGGTGCTCTTGTGGTTCAGGATTACCAAAACGAAAGTACTTATACAGAAAAAGAAAGAGAGATATTGGAAGTTATTTCTTACCCTATTTCCCGTGCAATTGAACGTAAAAAAGTAGAAGAAGAAAGAAATAAGATGATAGCTGAGCTTAGGGAGATTAATAGTTCCAAAGATAAATTATTTTCCCTTATTTCTCACGATCTGAGAAGCCCGTTTAATTCACTTCTTGGTTTTGCAGATATTTTAACAAATGAATTTGATTCACTCACACAGGACGAAATTAAAGAATACCTGAAAGTTATAAATGAATCAGCAAGGAGCCTGTATGGAATGACTACAAATCTCCTCCAGTTTTCAAGATTCCAGATGGGTACATTTGAATTTTTCCCCGTTAAGCTCAGTATGAAAAAGACAATACAAAAAAGTTTGAGGATGCTGAAAGGGAATATACTTAAAAAACAGTTGAATCTATTAACGGATATTAATAATGATGCTTCTATTTTGGCTGATGAAGATATGTTGAATTCTGTTGTTCAGAATTTAGTATCTAATGCTATAAAATTCACTAAAAAAGGAGGTGAAATAAGAATCTACACTAAAATCATTCCTTTTTTTAACAAACCACACCAGATTGAAGTATACATCGAAGATACTGGGGTTGGAATAGGTAAAAGCGACCTAAAAAAAGTATTTAAAGAACATATGCGCTCTGTACCCGGGACTGAGAAAGAATATGGCTCGGGACTTGGGTTATTACTTGTTAAAGAATTTATTGAAAAAAACAATGGCCACATAAAAGTTAAAAGTAAGTTGAACGAAGGGACTTCGTTTATTTTCTCATTTCCAATTATTGAAAATTCAAAATCCATAGTATAAAAATTGGGGTTTTTATGGAAGAACAAAAAGCAAAGATATTAATCGTTGAGGATGAAAGCATTGTTGCATTTGATCTTAAGCGGATGCTTTTAAACCTTAATTATGATGTCCTGGATATTGTGGCATCCGGAGAAAAGGCAATTAAAAAAGCTGTTGAAGAAAAACCGAATCTGATTATTATGGATGTTATGCTGAATGGTCCTATCACAGGTGTTGAAGCCGCTGCAAGAATTAAAGGGATAATGAATGTTCCAATTATTTATTTAACTGCATACGCAGATACAGAAACCTTAAAAAGTGCTAAATTAACAGAACCTTATGGCTACATTTTAAAACCTTTTGAAGAAAGGGTGCTGCTCTCAACTATAGAGATGGCTATATACAAAAATAAAATGGAAGAGAAGCTGATTGCCAGCGAAAAAAAATATCGTCTGCTTGCTAAAGAACTGGAAGATTTAAATGAAAAAAAAGATCAATTATATTCCATTATATCTTTTAATCTAAGAGACCCCCTTGATTCGGTGATAGGATTTTCCGAAATTTTGAAAAACGAATACAAAGAATTAAGTCATGAAGATATCCAGCTTTACATTTCATCCCTATATCTTTCCAGCAGGCAGATCCATAGTCTGCTTAACAACCTGATCCAATTTTCACGAATTCAGATCAAAGATATAGATTTTAATCCTGTTTGTTTAAATTTGCATAAAATAGTAGAGGACAATGCCGCGGTATTAAAAAATATGGCGGATAAAAAATATGTTAAGATTATTAATTATGTGAATAAGGAAATATCTATCTATGCAGATGCAAATATGTTGAATTCAGTTTTTTATAATTTACTAGTTAATGCAATTAAATACTCATATAAAAGCGGATATATTGAAATCTCTGCAGTAAGAGAAAATAATTGTATCAAAACCAGTATAGAAGATAAAGGTACGGGTATGGATAAAGAATCACTTGATAAATTATTTGTGTTGAATGTAAAAAAAGTTACGCCGGGAACTAATAATGAAATGGGGACAGGACTTGGATTGTTGCTGACCAAAGAATTCATTGAAAAAAATGAAGGTAAAATAGAAGTTACTAGTGAAATTAATAAGGGTACTTGTGTCAATTTTACTTTGCCCATCTCACAAAACTAAAGTGGAAAAATTATTTTATACTAGTCTTTTTCTCCTTTTAGTAGAAAAGAATCATGCTGTAATTATAGTTGATAAAATTTTATATTTGTTTTAAAGTATGAAAGAAAATCGCAAAAAATCTGAAAAAAAAGTTGTTCTTGAATCAAATTTATTTTCTAATGAAAATATTTTTACAAATCTTGCTGATTCAGCTCCGTTTATGATTTGGGTGGCAGATGTTAAAGGAAGCATTTTTTACTTTAATAAACTTTGGCTTGATTTTACTGGTAAAACTCTCGAACAGGAAAAAGGGGAAGGCTGGACGAAAAGTATTCATCCGGAAGATCTTGACTATTGCTATTCAACTTATAAAAAGAATTTCGATTCCAGGAAGGAATATGTAATAGAATACAGGTTAAGAAGATATGATAATGAATACCATTGGATAATGGAAAAAGGCGTACCGGTTTTTGCTGAGAATGGAAATTTTTCAGGTTTCATGGGCTCATGTTTTGACTTTGATTCCTTGAAAAAAGCGGAAGAAACTCTAAGAGAAAATGAAGAACTTCATAAAAATTTAGTTGAAAGTTTAACTGAAGGAGTTATCATTTCGGATCTATATGATAGGATTATTTTTGCAAATAAAAGATTATGTGAAATGACCGGGTACTCTTTGGAAGAAGTAATAGGGAATTATGCTTATAATTTATTTCTTGTGAGAAAAGATTGGGGAAAAGTTCTTCAAAAAACCAAACTTAGATATTCGGGGGTATCGGATAGATATGAAATTAGGGTTTTTAAAAAAGATGGTAGTTCCTTCTGGGTTAATGTTAGCGGCTCACCCTATAAAAACAGTAAGGGGGAAATTATCGGTACGATAGGAGCTTTAAGTGATATTACTGAAAACAAGGTAGCAAGAAAAATCCTTGAAATGAGTGAAAGGAAATACCGCTCGGTAGTTGAACAGGTTAGGGAAGTCATATTCCAGACAGATGCCGAAGGAAGCATTTCATTCATTAATCCTTTTTGGACAGAGATAACCGGTTATTCAAATGAAGAAACAATCGGTAAAAATTTGCTCGACTATGTTCATCCTGAAGAAAAAAAATACTGCGTCGATCAGTTTGTTAATATTATTTACCAGAAAAAACCATTTATCAGGTTTACAACAAGATTTAAGACTAAAAAGAATGAATACCGTTGGGTAGAAGTGAATGCTAGGATGTCCTATGATGAAAACAAAAATATTTTAGGTACTTCCGGTACGGTCAGTGATATTCATGAAATTAAATTAACGGAAAAAGAGTTAATTATTGCCAAAGAAAAAGCCGAAGAATCTGACAGGCTGAAATCCAATTTCCTTGCACAGGTATCGCATGAAATCAGGAGCCCGCTGAATATAATTCTTAGTTATAGCTATATGATCCGGGAAGAATTAAAAGAGCGGATGAATAATGAATTTGAAGATGCATTTGAGGCAATAAATCATAGCGGTAAACGATTGCTGCGTACAATTGATCTAATCTTGAATATGTCGCTGCTGCAGACCGGTAAGCAGGAAATTAGTATAAAATCATTGGACTTAAACCCGCTATTAAAAAATCTGGTAAATGAATTTACACCAACGGCAAAAAGAAAAAATATAGATTTAAAGTTTGATGTTGTTATAGGTTTACCCGAAGTTAAAGCTGATGAATATACAATAACACAGGCGTTTCAGAATTTAATTGATAACGCAATTAAATATACAAATGAAGGATATGTCGAAATTATTATGCGTAGTAATGAAAACAAAATTTCGGTTGATATCAATGATACCGGTATAGGTATTTCCAAAAGTTATATGCAGAAATTATTTGAACCTTTTTCCCAGGAGGATGACGGATATACAAGGAAATTTGAAGGGACAGGATTGGGATTAGCTCTTACAAAAAAATATGTTGAACTTAATGAGGCTGAATTAGTTGTAAAAAGTAAAAAGAATGAAGGTACAACTTTTACAATTATTCTGAAGCAGGCATAATGAGAAAGTATTTGCCGTAATACTATTGTTATAATTGGATTGAAGAATTAGCTAGATTTTTTCCCTTTAACAGATTAAGACAATTTCAGAATATCGGGAAAAAGGATATTATATTATACATCGAATCAATATAGACTTGATAAAAGCAATTCATAACTTTAGATTTCAAAGTCACAAAACTAGTTTCATCTTTTGGAATTAAAATCAAAGTTATTAATTATTATTTTCTTCCTTTTAGTGCAATCAATCTCTCAAGCACAAATAAAATTTTATTCCAGTATTGTTACCGATACAATTCCTGCAAATTTTAATAATTATTATACTTTATCACGGATTTCAATTGTACCTAATTCAGAGATTATAAGGTTAAGAAACAAAATCCTTACAGATAAACAGTACAGCTTTTCTTATAAAACAAATTCTTTTAGTCTATCCGATTCACTAGCATATTCGATTTTTGATACTATCTTTGTTACTTATAAATCTTATAACCTTGGATTGAAAAAAAATTATAAAAACCGCAGTTTGGTTATCAGGTACAACAAAGAGTTGGGCGATACAATCAAAGTGGCGTCAGCTGAACAGGAAGGTTTTTCTGCAGAATCAATCTTTGGAAGCGGCATACAGAAAAGCGGAACTTTAGTCAGGGGTTTTACAGTTGGCACTAATCATGACTTTTCTTTGAATAGCGGATTAAGACTTCAATTGTCCGGCAGGTTATCCGATGATATTGAAGTGGTTGCTGCTTTAACAGATGAAAATACTCCCATTCAACCGGAAGGAAATACAGAGAGGCTCGATGAACTTGATAAAGTTTTCATTCAAATAAAACATCCGTTGGCAACAGGAACTTTCGGTGATTATCAATTACAAAAAAAACAGGGAGAGTTCGGTTTTATCGACCGGAAGTTGCAGGGCCTGCTGGGTGAGTTCAATATAAAGAATACAAATGGTTATGTTGCAGTTGCAAGTTCAAGGGGAAAATTTACTACTAATAATTTTAATGGAATCGATGGAGTTCAGGGACCTTATATTTTATCAGGCATAAATGGTGAAAGAGATGTTGTAGTTTTGGCAGGTACCGAAAAAGTATATCTGGATGGTATAGAAATGAAAAGAGGGGAAGGAAATGACTATACAATAGATTATTCAAATGCACAGATTACTTTTACTCCCAAAAGATTAATAACATCATACAGCAGGATTTCCATCGACTTTGAATATTCTGCCCAGCAATATTCCAGAAATTTTTTTGGAACAGGGGTTCAATCAAAATTATTAGACAATGCTTTAGGTATCCAGTTTCAATATTTAAGAGAAGGAGATAACCAGGATGCTCCTATCGATATTGCGTTGTCCGAAAGCGATAAAAAAATACTGGCTGCAGCTGGAGATAATAGATACAAAGCTGTTAAATCGGGAATTTCGCTTGCTACACCCGATTCGCTCGGTGTTATACAGGGTCTTTATGTTAAAGTTGATACGGTTATTAATAACCAGCCGTTTTCTTATTATCGTTATGATCCCGGTAATACAAGTGCACTCTATAACGTTTCTTTTAGCTTTGTTGGTGATGGGCAGGGAGATTATACAAGGCAATCACTTGGAAATTTCCTGTTTGTTGGAAAAGGGAACGGAACATATCTGCCGGAGGTCTTTTTGCCTCTTCCTGAATTAAAACAGGAGGCCAATATTGTTCTGGACATTAATCCTACTAAAGATGTTTCTCTAAACCTGGAATATGCAGGTAGCCTTTGGGATAAAAATAGATTCTCCGGTATTGATGATAAGAATAATTATGGTTATGCGAGAAATATTTTCTTAAAAATAAATCCTCAACATGTCAGAATCGGGAACATTAATTTTGGAATGATTGGATTGTCTTATAAGGACAGATTTGTTCAAAATAAATTCACATCACTGGATAGAATTAATGAAGTCGAATTCAACCGGTATTATAATATTACTTCAACTGAACAAAATGTTGATGAGGAATTACGGGAAATCAACTTAAATCTGATACCAAACGAATTGTTGAATATTAATTCAACTGCCGGTTTTTTAAGAAGAGGAAATGATTTCAGTTCCGATAGGTTTAATAATATTTTAAAATTTTCTGATAATAAAGCTTTTCAGATAAATTATAATTTGGATTATGTACAGACAAAAAATCTTTCTTTAAGAAGTTATTGGCTCCGGCAGAGCGGAAGCGGTTTTTATAAGTGGTGGAAGCTGAAACCAGGAGTCGAATTTTTAGCTGAGAATAAAAATGACAAAACGGACCAGAAAGATTCTTTATTATCTACCAGTCTAAAATATTATGAAATCGATCCATTCCTTGATTTGGTTGAATTGGGCGGATTTAATCTTTCTGCAAAATATTCATTGCGGGAAGATTATCTGCCTTTAAACGGGATCATGTTTGATGAATCGAAATCAATAGCGCAGTTTTATCAACTGAGCTTTAACGGAATTAAACAGCTGAGATCAACTTTAAACTTTTCTTATAGAAAGAAAAAATATAAAGAAGCATTTAAAGAAAAGGGCTATTTAGATAATGAGACGATATTAATCAGGTCTCAAACAAAACTAAATTTATGGGAACCTGCAAGAGGTAATTTTTATTATGAGGTATCTACCCAAAAATCCGCCAAGCTTGAAAAAGTATTTGTAAAAGTACCCCAGGGGACTGGCAACTATAAATATTTAGGGGATCTTAACAATAACGGTGTCGCGGATGAAAATGAATTCGAACCGACATTATATGAAGGCGACTATATTCGTGTAACAGTTCCTACCGATAAATTATATCCGGTGATTAATCTGAAAACCAGTACAAACTGGAAAATTGAATTTGCTAAAATGTTTAATAAGTCTTCACTTGCTTGGAAAATATTTTCTCCTTTGTCAACCGAGACTCTATGGAGAGTGGAAGAAAACAGTACAGAGCAGGATTATAGTAAAATTTATCTGCTTCATTTCTCATATTTTCAGAATCCGGATAAAACTATTTCCGGTTCAAATTTTATACAGCAGGATGCTTTTTTATTTGAAAATAACCAGGATTTTTCCCTTCGATTCAGGTATTCTCAAACAAAAAGTCTTAATCAATATAACGAGGGAGTGGAAAGAGCTTTTAACAGGGAAAGGAGCCTTAGGATAAATTTCAGAATGATTGAAGAAATGAGTAACCAGACAGACCTGGTAAATGAAACCGATAATGTTTATGCTCCTCCAACTTCCAATAGGCAAAGATTAATAACTAATAATAATATTACAACAGATTTTTCATACAGACCCGAGAGGAATATTGAAGTTGGTTTTAAAATAAAAGCCGGCAGAAGCCAAGACGACTACCCGGCAAATCCTACAATAATTGATATTAATTCACAGACAATAAGATTCAATTTGTCGTTTGCTACACAGGGCAGATTAAACGTAGAATTTGAAAGGAATGAACTCTCTGCAAATACTCTTGAAAATGTAATTCCTTTTGAAATAACCGAGGGTAATCAGATTGGTAAAAATTATTTTTTAAGAATAAATTTTGATTATAGAATTTCTACCAATCTGCAGTCAACTTTAAGTTACAACGGACGAGCTTTAGCCGGAAGCCCGGTTGTTCATACAGCAAGAGCAGAAGTAAGAGCATTTTTCTAAAATATTAACAATTGAATGACTAACGTAAGAAAAAAGATACAAGTTTCGTTAACTCCACTTGTTTCCCTTTACTTTTTTCTTAAAAATAATTGATTAAAATAAGGGAGCATCAAATGGATATTATTTCTCAAATGATTGAAGCTCATATTTTCAGGGAAGCAAATGATGGGATAGAATTCCTGCTTTTAAAAAGATCGGAAAAAGAAATTTATCCCGGCCTGTGGCAAATGGTAAATGGAAAAATAAAGGAAGGCGAGAGAGCATACCAAACTGCTTTAAGGGAGATAAAAGAAGAATCAGGAATTGTACCTGAAAAACTTTGGGTTGTTCCAAAAGTAGATTCTTTTTATTCGCATGAGAATGACAATATTATACTATTACCCGTATTTGCTGCTCGGTTTAGTTTTTTCTCAAAAGTAAAAATAAGTAATGAGCATTCTGAATTTAAATGGGTAAATCCTGACGAAGCCAAAAAGCTGCTGGCATGGGATGGTCAAAGGCAGTCAATCGATTTAATTCATAACTACTTTAAAAAAGAAATTAGTTTCTTAAATTTAGTTGAAGTTAAATTCTAAACTAGTGTTTCTGTCACTAGCATTTCTAATTATAATATTTGGTTGTTACTAACTATCAGTCGTTAGTATGGGAATTAAGATTGATTTCTTGATTAATTAGAATCAATATGTATACATTGAATTTGGGATACATCTAGTAACTCACGGCTGTCAAGGACCAATCCTTGACAGAGAGTGAGTGGGATAACTTAAGTAAATCGTTAATTATTTGTACTGTCATGGTTTGGACCATGACAGCCGAGTTGAAACAACCTCGAATGTATTCGTATCTGTTTAGATCAATTTATATTTATTCGTAGTTATATTTCCTATAACTCAGGGGTGTCAGGAGCATTCCATGGTAGAAATAAATTGGAAATTATCAAAATAAAATCATACATAGATTTCATTAGAAACTGCAAGTATAGTTATTTATGTGACAGGGCACTGGAAAAGATCATAACTAATCATAGATCTATGCTTTATTCAATATCATTTTAAGCAATCAATATTGATAATACTAATTAGTTGAAGATTTCAGATATTCATTGATAGCTTCTGCAGCTTTTCTTCCTGCACCCATCGCAAGTATAACAGTTGCACCGCCCGTAACTATATCTCCTCCTGCAAAGACTCCTTCTTTTGAAGTCTTCATTGTTTCTTCGTCTACAATAATATTTCCCCACTTGTTAAACTGCAGATCAGGAGTAGTTTTCTGGATTATCGGGTTGGAACCATTTCCGATAGCAATAACTGCCATATCAATATCTAGTGTATACTCTGAACTGGGGATTGGAACAGGACGTCTTCTGCCGGATGCATCAGGTTCACCAAGTTCCATATTCTGTAATTCAACGGATTTTAACCAGCCGTCTTCATCACCGTTAAATTTCAGTGGGTTGGATAAAAATTTAAATTCGATCCCTTCCTGTTTTGCATGATGAACTTCTTCTTTTCTTGCAGGCATTTCAACTTCGGATCTTCTGTAAATTATATATGCATTTTTAGCACCCAGCCGTTTGGAAGTTCTTACAGCATCCATTGCCGTATTTCCGCCTCCGAATACAGCTACATTTTTGTCTTTACAATCAAAAACAGGGGTATCAAATTCAGGGAACTTATAAGCCTTCATTAAATTAACTCTTGTTAAGAATTCATTTGAAGAATAAACACCGTTAAGATTTTCTCCTTCAATGTTTAAAAAATAGGGAAGTCCTGCCCCTACAGCAATAAATGCAGCATCATAGCCATTTTGCAGAAGTTCATCTAATGTGTCGGTGAATCCGATAACAGCATTTGTCTGAAATTCTACGCCAAGCTCTTTTAATGCATTTATTTCTACTTTTACAATTTCTTTAGGCAGACGAAATTCAGGAATGCCGTAGATTAAAACCCCGCCCAGTTCATGAAGAGCTTCGAACACAGTTACATCATGTCCCATCTGGATCAAATCGGCTGCACAGCTTAAACCTGCGGGTCCGCTTCCTATTATTGCGACTTTACGCCCTGTCTTAGGTTTTAATTCCGGTTGTCTTAGACCGACCTTTTCTCTTTCATAATCAGCAACAAATCTTTCCAATCTTCCGATTGCAACCGGTTCGTTTTTCTTTCCTACTACACATTTAACTTCGCATTGTTCCTCCTGTGGACAAACTCTTCCGCAAATTGCAGGTAGCATATTATCTTCTTTTATTTTTGCAGCTGCTTCAACATATTTACCTTCGGAAACAAGGTATATAAATTCACCAATCTTAACACCGACCGGGCATCCTTCAACACATGTAGGCTTTGGGCATTGAATACATCTTTGAGCTTCAAGTCTTGCTAGTTCTTCTGTAAAACCAAGATTTACTTCATTGAAATTATTTCTTCTTAAACTTCCATCCTGTTCAGGCATTGCCTGCCTTTGGATTTTCATTCTTTCTTTATTTGATAATTTTCCCATCATTAAAACACTGATTTATACTTTAGTTTGGTTTAATTTATTCTGGAACATCGCATCTATATTGCATAAATGATCCAGTGCTTCTCTCTCGAAAACATTGTATGTTCTGTTTCTTCTTTCAAGAGTAGCAAAATCTACTTTATGTGCATCAAATTCGGGTCCGTCAACACAAACAAAAACTGTTTTATCATCAACAGTAGCCCTGCATCCGCCGCACATCCCTGTTCCGTCTACCATAACAGGATTCAGGCTTACAACGGTTTGTATACCGTGCGGTCTGGTTACTTCTGCAACTGCTCTCATCATTGGGATTGGGCCTATTGCCAGCACAAAATCAATTTTCTTCCCTGAATCAATTAATGCCTGAAGTTTTTGAGTTACAAATCCATGAAACCCATAACTTCCATCATCGGTAGTCGGAAATACTTCATCACACACATTTTTCATCTCATCTTCAAGGATAACAAATTCTTTGGACCTTCCGCCTATAATAGAAATTGTATGATTCCCGGCTTGTTTAAGTGCCACAGCAGTCGGAAAAGCTATTGCGGTTCCAACTCCGCCGCCTATTGAAACTGCTGTCCCGAAATTCTCAATATGTGACGGCTTTCCAAGAGGACCAACAACATCATGTATGAAGTCTCCTGCATTAAGATTGTTCAGTTCTTTAGTTGTTTTACCTATTCCTTGTACAATTATAGTAATTGTACCTTCGTTTATATTTGAATCTGCAATAGTTAAGGGTATCCTTTCCCCGTAATCATTTATTCTAATAATTACAAACTGGCCGGCTTTCCTTTTCTTTGAAATTTTAGGAGCCTCAATTACAAATTTTTTAATGCTTGGTGCTAAAAACTCAGCTGAGATTATCTTGTACATTTTGAAAAGTTTTTATTGGTTAAAAATTCAAATCGTAAGATTCAATCAAAAAGAAAGCCAAAAAAAAACTGCTGTAAGTCCTTATAAATAAGTAAAATAAACCTTCTCAATTTCATAAATGCAATAAATTCATAATGGTATTTTCAATTCTGGGAATTAAGATCTAAAACGGTTTTTTGAAAGAAATGAGTATAATAGCGTGAATCTGTTTAATTTCAGATTCTTCAATTTATAAAATGCAGATATTTTATTTAGAGCTATTCCGTAATATCCTATGTCTAATATTTATTTTCTATCAGTTCTATTATTATATTATCCTTATATACTAATTCTTAAAATCATTCAATATAATTATCAGTGATATATCATGGGAAAAGGAATAATCAGCCTGTTATCTCTTTTGATATTATTAGTTATTCCGGAGAGTAAAAACCATTCTTCTGCAGATGAAGGGAATGCAATGACTGCAACTGAAATTGTTAACCTGATAAAAAATAATGTTACATGTCAATGGCAGTTAAAAACCGTTGATACTTTTAAAGGCGGCAATCCGGATGATGAAGTAAAAGGAATAGCAATAACTTTTATGGCAACATTTAATGTGCTGAAAAAAGCTAAATCAAAGGGCCTGAATTTTATTATTACGCATGAACCTACTTATTATAATCATTACGATGAAACTGCTCAGTTCGAAGATGATAATGTTGTTACTGAAAAGATGCGTTTTATTAAAGAGAATCATTTGATTATTTTTAGATTTCATGATCACTGGCATATGATTAATCCCGACGGTATAATTACGGGAATGATTTCCAAGCTGGGGTGGGGAAAATATCTGCAGGATAAAAATAATCTTATCTTTGTATTACCTAAAATGACTGTTAAAAAGCTTGCTTCTTCTCTGCAGAAAAAATTTAATGCAACAGCAGTACGGGTAGTTGGAAATCCTGATATGGAAGTAACCAATGCTGCACTGGTAGTTGGAGCGCCAGGTTCAATGTCTCAAATTAAATCTCTGGAAAGAGACGATGTGGAAGTGTTAATTGCCGGTGAAACCCATGAATGGGAAACTGTCGAGTACGCTCGTGATGCTGTTAGTATGGGGAAAAAGAAAGCTCTTGTTCTAATTGGACATTTAAATTCGGAAGAAGCTGGGATGGATTATTGTGCCAAATGGTTAAAAGGATTCATTAAGGATACCCCGATAAAATTTATACCGTCCGGTGATCCGCTATGGAATCCGCAAATTATAGAATGATTAATAATTCCCGGCATAGAGTTTTTAGTTAGAAAGAGAAAATCAATTCGTATTGAATTTATGGTGATAATCTAAACATATTCCACTTATCTTTATCTTGGATATAAACAATCCTGTCATGAAGACGGTTTCCTCTGCCTTGCCAGAATTCAAATCTGATTGGAGATAACTTATATCCGCCCCAGAAAGGTGGAAGCGGCACCTCTTTATTATACTTTGTTTTTATTTCTTTGAACTTATCTTCAAGAAACTTCCTGTCGGGAATAATGCTGCTCTGCTTTGATGCCCATGCACTTAGCCTGCTTTCATAAGGCCTTGAAGAAAAATAATTTTCCGATTCCTCTTTACTCGTTTTTGTTACCGTACCTGAAATCCTGATTTGCCTTCCAAGTTCACGCCAAAAAAATAAAAGTGAAGCTTTGGGATTAACTGACAGATCATGTCCTTTTTTACTATCGTAATTTGTGTAAAATACAAACTCTCCATTCTTTACTTCTTTTAATAAGACTACCCTCGAAGAAGGGAAATTATTTTCGTCGGATGTTGAAAGAACCATAGCGTTTGGTTCGATTATATTCATTTTAAGGACTTCATCCATCCATAAAGAAAATTGCTTATACGGGTCTTTATTAATATTCAGTTTATTTAATTCATATTCTGAATATTTTCCCCTGATATCTGCTAATTTTTTATTGTCTGCCATTATTTATTTTTTTATTGTTAATATATCCTAATAATGCTGTAAAACTTATGATTTGCCTGATATTATTTTAATGATGATTTCTTTATCTTTCAGTCAATCCTGAAATTAATATTTAAATAGTAATTAAAAATAAAATAAAAAATTAAAATGACCGAATTAACAAAAGAACAAAAAGAAGAGCTGGAAAAATTTGGTGCAAATACATGGTTTGTGGAATATCTTTACAAACAGTACCAGGACAATCCGTCTGCTGTTCCTGAGCAGTGGAAAAGTTTCTTTGGAAGCGTAAGCAGCGATAAAAACGGCAACGGAAAAAAGAGCAGTTCCAATGGTTCTGTTTCAGCTTATCATTTGAGTAATATCAAGTATCCGCAGCCAGGTGAGAATGATGAAACCCGGATAATAGCTGGAAGCTCTGAGAGAATTCTTGAAAATATGACCACCAGTCTTTCAATACCTGTTGCAACTTCTCAAAGATCCATTCCGGTTAAACTTCTTGAAGAAAACAGGTTAATTATAAACCGGTATATGCAGAAAAGACAAAGCAGAAAAATTTCTTTTACACATATTATCTGTTGGGCAATTATAAAAGCTATTCCGAAAGTTCCAATGCTCAATTATGCATTTTCTATTATAGATGGAAAACCGGCTGTCATAAAAAGAAAGACAATTAATCTCGGTCTGGCTATAGATATTCAGAAAAAAGACGGTTCACATTCTTTAATAGTTCCTAATATAAAGAATGTTGATAAAATGAACTTTACCGAATTTGTTGAAACATATGAAGATCTTGTAAAACGCACAAGGAAAGGACAAATCGATCCTGATGAATTTTTAGGAACAACAATTACTTTAACCAATCCCGGAACCCTGGGGACAGTTGCTTCCGTTCCAAGGTTAATGGTAGGGCAGGGTACTATAATAGCCACAGGTTCGATTCAATATTCTGCAGAATATATGGCTATGTCTCCTGCTACTATTTCTAAGCTGGGCGTCAGCAAAGTTATGAATATTACCAGCACTTATGATCATAGAATAATCCAGGGAGCCGAATCAGGATTGTTCTTAAAAGAAGTGAGTGATCTTCTTCTTGGTAATAATGATTTTTACGACGGGATTTTTAGTTCACTTAAAATTCCCAACCAGCCGTTGGCCTGGAAAACAGATTATCAGCCCGGTGCATTTAGTCAGTCCTCCAACACTGAAGAAATCGAAAAGCAGGCAAGAGTGTTGCAATTAATCAATATGTACAGGGTTAGAGGGCATCTTATCTCAAACCTTGATCCGCTAGGTGAACAGTGTATTTATCATGATGAATTGGATCCGGCAACTTATAAACTTACTTTCTGGGATTATGACAGGGAATTTATTACCGGCGGTCTTGTTGAAGGTCAGACTGCAACATTAAGGGAAATCCTGGATATTCTTCAGAAGACTTACTGTGAAAATATAGGTGTTGAATATATGCATATTCAGAATCCTGAAGAGAAAAGGTGGCTTCAGAGAAGAATGGAGCCGGTTAAAAACACTCCGGATTTCTCTCATGAACTTAAAAAAATTATTCTGCGAAAATTAATTATGGCAGAAACGTTTGAACATTTTATACACAACAGGTTTATTGGTCATAAAAGATTTTCTCTGGAAGGATCGGAAACTCTGATTCCCGTTCTTGATTACCTGTTAAATTTAGCTGCGGATAATAATATTAAAGAAGCTGTTCTTGGAATGGCCCACCGGGGAAGGCTTAATGTTCTAGCAAATATTATTGGCAAGAGTTATGATTCTATCTTTTCGGAATTTGAAGATATAGTTGATCCTGAATCAATACAAGGATCAGGTGACGTAAAATATCATCTCGGTGCCGCAGGTGAATTTAAAACCCGGAACGGAAAAACAATTACAGTTTCTGTTGCATCAAACCCCAGTCATCTTGAATGGGTTAATCCTGTTGTTGAAGGTATCACCAGGGCTAAACAAACCAGGCAGGGAGATAACAAAAGCCACAGGAAAATTATGTCTGTCTTAATCCATGGTGATGCAGCATTTGCGGGACAGGGTATTGTTGCGGAAACTTTAAACCTTTCTCAGTTAAGCGGGTATAGAACCGGTGGAACTGTTCATGTTATAATTAATAACCAGATCGGATTTACCACAGGTCCGGAAGATGCCAGGTCATCTGTTTATGCCACCGATGTTGCTAAAATGATACAGGCTCCTATATTCCATGTAAATGGAGACGATCCCGAATCTGCTCTTTTAGTTACAAAATTAGCTCTTGAATTCAGGAAGGCGTTTAAAAAAGATGTGGTTATTGATTTGTTCGGATACAGAAGGCATGGACATAATGAAGGTGATGAACCGGGTTTTACACAACCGCTTCTGTATGAAAAAATTAAAAACCAGCCGTCCGTTAGAGCGATATATGCAAATCAGTTATTAAAAAACGGAGAATTAACGACTGATGAAATTGAGAATATGCGGAATAGTATAACTGATACTCTTAGCCAGGCATTCGACAGAATTAAGAAGAAGGCGACTTCATTTAATACTGATGTGCCTCTTGCTGTTTCAAAGGAAAAGATTGAATCTGCAGTACCGGTTAAAGATACCAGTATAAGTGAAGAGATCCTTAAAAAAGTTATAACAGGTGTTACCAGTTTACCGCAGGATTTTGCTATTCATCCGAAGCTGAAAAAATCTTTAGATATGAGAAAAACTCTTATTAATGGTGAGATCGAAGCTGATTGGGCTTTTGCTGAAACTATTGCTTTTGGCAGTTTGCTGTATGAAGGAACACCTGTAAGATTGAGCGGGCAGGACAGCGTCAGAGGAACATTCAGTCAGCGTCATTTAGCTTTGACTGATATCCAAACAGGGGAAGATTATATTGCTCTGAACCATATGTCCCCTGATCAGGCGAAGATTGAACCGCTGGATAGTCTCCTTTCCGAAGCTGCCGTTTTAGGATTTGAATACGGGTACAGCACTGCAGATCCCCTGGCGCTTGTTATCTGGGAAGCACAGTTCGGTGATTTTGCAAATTCAGCACAGGTAATAATAGATAATTTTATCGTTGCATCTGTTGAAAAGTGGCAGATGCCTAATAGTGTTGTTATGCTGCTTCCGCATGGTTACGAAGGCCAGGGACCCGAACACTCAAGTGCAAGGCTTGAAAGGTTCTTAATCCTTTGTGCCGAAGATAATATGCAGGTCTGCAATTTAACTACACCAGCACAATATTTCCATCTGCTAAGAAGGCAGATTAAAAAAGTGGAAAGAAGACCATTGATTATTATGACACCGAAGAGTCTTCTAAGGCATCCTGAGGCAAAATCTCCTAAAGAAGATTTTTTGAAAGGAACTTTCCTGGAAATAATTGATGATAATATAAGTGATAAAGAAGGTGTTGAAAGAGTAATACTAACCAGTGGTAAGGTATATTATAACCTGATTAAATATAGGAATGCTAATAATCTTAATGAAAAGGCTGCAATAGTCAGGATAGAGCAGCTTTATCCTTATAAGGAAGTAATGATTAAAGAGATATTAAGTAGATATTCAAATACGGAAAAAATAATCTGGGTTCAGGAAGAACCTATGAATATGGGTGCCTGGAATTTCCTTGTACCGAGACTTACCGGGGATCTTTCAAAAGGACAGAATTTATATTATGCCGGGAGACCTGAAAGCGCTAGCCCTGCTGTAGGTTCTGCTAAAATATCTACCCAGCAGCAGAAAGATTTAGTTGAAAAGGCTTTTAGTATATAGTTAATGAATAAATACGTGGGCTTTTGTGAGTGCTGATTCAATAACTGTTCGTAATTCGACTGGTGCAAATGGTTTGATCAGATATCCGCATGGTTTGGTTGATAATGCTCTATCTATAGTACTTTCATCATTCAGAGCCGAAAGATAAATAATAGGAATACCTAGCTGTGACATAATCTTTTTGGCGGTTTCGATGCCATCAAGGTTTCCTTTCAAAGTGATATCCATTAAAATTAAATCAGGCTTTTCTAAAGCAGCTTTTGTAATAGCTTCCTCACCATTATCGACAGTAGAAGTAACAAAATAGTTTAATCTTTTTAAGGTCATTCTTAGATCGGCTGCAACAATATGCTCATCTTCCACAACTAGAATTTTATACTTGTTATCATCCATACATGCACCTCAATAAATTTTTATTGTAACAGGATTTGTAACCTTTTAAGCGAAATATCCCATACTAGCCGGCTCATTTATTATGCCATAAGTAAATGTCCAATATTACTATCTATTTTCGAAATATTTTTAAAAAACTTTAGATTAGTGTAATTATTACACCATTTATGTAACAACATGCTTTTTGTTTTAATTTATCAATATCTAATAAAAAAATGAATAGAAGGTATGAATAAAGGTTTACTTTTGATTGACATTGATTTTTTGAACTGCTAAATTTCCAATGAATTAATAAAAAAGGATTAACAAATATTTACAGTTCTTTATATACTGGTAGTTCTGACAATGCGAGCGTAACTCAGTTGGTAGAGTGTCAGCTTCCCAAGCTGAATGTCGCGGGTTCGAGCCCCGTCGCTCGCTCAAAAAGTTAATTGTTTGTTGTTAAGTGTTTGTAGTTTGTGACATTCTTAATTAAATTTGTTTTTTGAATTTTTCAAATGTAATCTGAATATACAACAGACTACAAACAACAAATCCAAAAGGGCGCTTAGCTCAGTTGGTTCAGAGCATCTGCCTTACAAGCAGAGGGTCCGCGGTTCGAATCCGTGAGCGCCCACAAAAAAGCTTCAATTTTAATCGAATTGAGGCTTTTTTATTTTTGGCACTTCTGAAAATCCCGCTGATTGTGTTTGGAAATTGTATGGACTTTGTATAGAGTAACTCCATACTGAGAAATGAATTGTGAATGAAAAAATATTGATTATTTAATTGTGGCATAATTTAAATTGAGAAATAGATTTAATTATTATACTCTTCTCTTTCAACAAGTATAAGAGTAATTTTCCCCGGCTGGTATATTACAGCATATTCTTTTCCAATATTAAAACCATATTTTCTTAAATCATCATTCTTTATTTTAATTTGCGGGACTTTTTTATAATCCCGCTTGCCTGCCAAAGGCAGGTAAATTGGATGGTTTGATTCATAAACTTTCATTTCATCCCCTCCGCATCAGATTCTTCAAATATTTTTTCACAAATTTTACATTTACTTTTTTGATAAATGACAATATTATGAAGTGAATTAACCGAATGCTCTTGTATTAAAATTACAAGGTGTTGTTTACACTTATGAGGTGGGGTAAAATAAACAAAATCAAAGTTTAAGTTTTCTTGATTATTGTTCATGTATTATCTCCTATGTTAAGTTAAAGGACACTATGCCCAAAAAACATTTTTTGCCCCTTAACTATGCAGAGGGGTTTTAGATTGACTGAAGAAAAGGCAAGGCGAAAAAGACTGCCGGAACTAAAAGAAAAGCGAAGCGAATATTAAAAAAGCTGGTGGTATTTTTTCTCCTTGCCCGACAAATAAGACATGAACAGAAATGTTAACTACTAAGGATAGGTAAAGACCATAAACAGCAACTTAATTAAAAGGGGCAAAAAATTTTTTAATCAGAGAGAAGAGGAATAGGTTAGAGCAAAAAAGAGCGATTAGCTCTATCAATATTGGAATTGTAAAGATAAGAAGAAAAGGGATTGTTTTATTGAAAACAAAAGATAGGGATACCAAAGTAAGCAGGAATGCCATACAGGCATTTCTGCGACCAAAGGAAAAAGAACGGTATACATGATTATATAAAAAATATTTGCGTTAGACATGGGAGTGTGAATCAGGCAAGCAATTATTTTTTGATAGGATAATAATATAAAGATTTATTGAAAGAAAGTTGTAATATGACGGCAGCTAAAACGTATTGTTCTTAAAAAAGCCTTGCTTAATCAATTAGTCAACAAAAAAGAATTAAGCAAGGTTTTTTTGCATAGTGGAATAAGTAATACATGTTAAGATTTATTGATAAGATGAAAAATTAGTTGTGAAGGGCTGACAGCATCCGAATGCGAAATACGTATAGGCTGTCAGACCAAACAATTAATTTTTGATAGAATTATAGATACTATGTTTTATGATTATAAAATATCCGGGTTACAGAAAAAAGTCTTTCTTATTTTTGAACGGAATAGCTTAAAGAACCTGCAAAAAATAAGGAAGCCTTTTTCAATAGTGATTTCTATTTTTATAAATTATTGTATTATTGGCAAGATTAAAAAATATTGTAATTTTTTAATTATACTCCTTTTGATTTAAAAACCTTGATTTTGAATTATAAATGAACAAAAAAGTTGGGAAAAATTTCCCAACTTTTTTGGATGTGAAAAATAAAATAATTATTTTACGGTTAAACAAATGGAGAAATTATGAAAAAACAAGATTTGTATTCTTTACAAAATCTTGTACCACAATATCAACCCAAAAATTTAATTCAAGCGGTTATAGAAAAATATGAATTGCTTGGGTTAACTAAACATCAATTTTGCAAATTGGCTTTAATAGATCGAAAAACCTGGGGACGAATTTTGGAAGGAGATCATCAAAAATTTGATGTTCCAATGTTACTTAAATTAGCTCAATTTTTAGAAGTGGATATTCATGAAGCAATAGATATGTATGTAGAACATACACAAGATAATATAAATGATACTTTAGATATAATAAAGAAAAATAATTTTTTGACAAATTATTTTGATTTGAAAACACTAAAGAGGATAGGGTTTATTAAATCTATACAGGATTATAATAACATTGAAGAAAGAATAAAAGAATTTTTTCAAATTGAAAATATACGTGAAGAATATTTATTTCAAGATGCGAGACCTCTTTTTAGCAGATCAAGAATTAAAAGTTCAAATAAAATGTTACTATTCTGGAATAAAATAGTTCTAGAGCAAATAAAGTCAATACACAATCCATATCCGTATGATGAAAAAAAATTAATGACCATTATACCAAAAATAAGAGCAGCAACATTAGATTTGGAACATGGATTTAATAGATTTATACAAGCTATCTTTGAATGTGGAGTAACTGTAATTGTTGAAACATATATCTCTAAAACAGCTGTAAAAGGAGGAACATTTTCATATAAAGAAAAACCATATATAGTACTAACTAATATTTATAAAAAATATCCAACACTTTGGTTTACATTAGCACATGAAATTTGTCATGTATTAAAAGATTTTGATTATATAACCCATCAAGGATATCATATAACTGGTGTAGATGATTTATTAACAGATGAATTACAAGAGGAAATTGCAGACAATTTTGCAGAACGATTGTTTTTATCTGAAGAAAATGCAAAATTCATTGAGAAATATATTACGATTGATGAAATTGTTAATCAATATGCAAATAAATGGAATGTTCATAAATCTTTTATTTATGCTCGTTACCTTAAAAATAATAATGATAAAAAAGAATGGAATAAATATCAGAAATATTTAATTAGTTCAAGCCCAGCAATTAAAAATATAGAGGTACAAAATCCGTGGACAAAAAGAACAATTCAGGAAACCGTAGAAACAATAAGTCGGTCACTTTACAAAAAGCCTATGATGATAAGTCAAAATTAGAATTACAGAAACAGTTAGCGAAATTAGATAAGATTATTGCAGATACTGATGCAAAAGCGAATCAACAGAAAATTTTTGATGATGTTGATCAAGAATCAAAAAAAACATTTACAGATTTATCAATGACACAACCATCGCAAAATGATTTACAAAATCCTGATTATGCTCATAACCTTATATATAAGCAAATTTATCCATTATATAGAGCCTATGTACCAAAAGGAGAGGAAGGGAAAATAATAAGAGATGAAATAAATTTATTCTTAAAGCAAGGAAAAATTAGGGGCCGGGACAGTAGACAAGCTTATATTCATTTATTAGTAGAAGCGGTTAATACCTTTAAATCTTGGGTTAACGAATATGGTGGTAATCAAATTTCAGAACTTTATAATAGTTTTTATGACATAAATATAAAACTTGGCTTTAGAAAATAAAAAATATTATTTATCTATTAAAAGTGTTTTTTTTGTTATATCATTTTATAATTAAGTGTATAAGCAATAATTTTTATAACCATACTTTTGCTCAATTTTAATAAACTTAGTTAATGATAGTGGGAATCACAAATCAACTATGGAATTGGGAAAAATTTTTTGCTGTTAGTTCTTTGAAATGGTTTATTAATTAAAGGAGGTGAGTGCATCACCGCTTAAAATAACGTTATTTCTTAATAAAAAAAGAAAGGAGCTATATCCATACAGAAGCTAATAAGCTTCATCATGAGGCGGAGTGCGCAATTTTAAAAAACGAGTACCTAAATCGATAAATCACTTTGGGAGAAATATACATCTCCTTATAGCCAAAGGAAATGTATTGATTTACTAAAAGAAATCGGGGTGGAGAAATTTTTATAATTGATTATCCCTATCAAAACGGTGATTACTCATCCTATAAGTTGGCTACTTATTGAGATGAATCGCATCCCTTCAATTATACATTTTCTTAGGTACTATCCATATTATATATTTCAAGTAGTAAAAAAATATGTCGAATAACATTTAAAGGTTATCTTTGAGAAATTACGCAATAGAAAAACAAATAACTCAAGCTATTAATAAACGGCTTGCTGTTCGCTTTAAATATAAAGATGAATTATTATCTGAACTTACGCAAAAAGCTATTTTTCAAATTCAAAAGATAATTGATGAACTTGCTGTAACTCTTCATAAGCTACTTTAATAGCTTTTTCATAAATCCTTGCCTTTATCGCAAAATGATTTAGTTTTGTTTTCATACTCATAGTCTCTAATTTGTAAAAAGCAAATATAGATGCAAAAATATGATTACTCTGAGTCCGAACCATTCTCGCCGGAGATTTGCATAAAGAAGCATTCTTTTTTAAGGACTTATGATATACTTCTATCTTCCATCGTTTTTGATAGAGTTCTGTAATTTGATTATATGTTAATGTCTTATCACTTGTAACTAAATATAAAACACCTTCAGTATCATCTTCGTTTTTGAAGATTTCTTTGACTAAATATAACTCAAATGGGACATCTTCTAAATAGATTTTATAAATAGTGTTTTCTTTTAGTTCAAGCGAACTTACTGTAACATATTTTCCATATATCTTATCCTTTCGACTCAATGCTACTTTACGATTTGTCTTTATTGGCATTATGAATTCTTTTTCTAATTTCTTCTTTATATGAACCATATTTGCTGCTGATGCATACCAAACATCATTTATTACATACTTAAATTGAACTTTATTCTTCATTATTTGATTTAACATCTGTTGATACATTTGATTCTTTGTGATTTCGCTTACTCTTTTGTCTTTACCTTTTTTCTCATCGTATACCGTTTTTGTCTTTTTAACTATCAAATAATTTATCGGGATCTTTCCTCTTTCATTTATGTACAATGCCGATAGTATAATGCTTAAGTTGGAAAGTTACTTTTGAAGTAATAAATTATAGATAAACTTCAGGAGTAAAAATGAAAAACGAAAAAAGAAAACACTCGGCAGAATTCAAAGTCAAGGTCCTAAGAGAACACTTGGAAAACCAAGTTCCGGTGGGAAAAATATGTGAACAGTATAATATCAATCCAAATCTATTTTATCTCTGGAAAAAAGAGTTGTTTAACGGAGCCATGGAAACATTTACTAAAAAGAGGGCAAGCAAATCAGAAGAAGGAAAAATCGCTCGTCTTGAAGAGAAACTTAAGGACAAGGACTCCTTAATCAGTGAAATAGTAGAAGACAACCTCCGGTTAAAAAAAAATCTGAATGGGGAGTACTGAGAAAAATGTGGGTAGAACTGGAAATAAGAGATTCTGTAGTTCAGCATGTTAGTTATCTTTCACTGAGAAGCGGTATTCCGGTAAAAAAGCTTTTGCCATATATTGGATTATGCAGAGTAAAATATTATAAATGGATTAAAAGAGCTGGTAAGCCGAACTCTCACAATGGAAAAATACCAAAGACCCACTGGTTAACTCCGGAAGAAGTAAAAGCAATTGAAGAGTATGCCAGAGAGCATTATGCAGAAAGTGATTATTTTCTGAAAGACGGATACAGAAGAATAACATATAAAATGCTTGACCTAAATATAGTAGCAGTTCATCCATCTTCTGTTTATCGAATACTGAAGAAAGCCGGGCTGTTAAATAAATGGAATACAAGCAAAAGAAACATAAAAGGGACAGGATTTAAGCAGCCGGATTGTCCACATAAGCATTGGCATGTAGATATAAAATACTTGAACTTCAGAGGCACCTTCTTATTTTTGATTTCAGTACTTGATGGTTACTCCCGTTATGTACTTCATCATGAAGTAAGGCATACAATGAATGAATATGATGTCCAGTTAACAATCCAAAAAGTAAAAGAAAAATTCCCTTTAGCTAAACCAAGGATTATAACCGATAATGGTTCGCAATTTATATCAAAAGAATTCAAGTAATTCATAAAATCAGCTGAATTTAACCATGTAAAGACATCAATCAGGAACCCCAAGGCAAATGGGAAAATAGAGAGATATCATAGAACAATAAGTGAAGAATGCTTAAGGATAAAATCCCCGATTAGTTTTGATGATTTTAAGGTTTATGTTGAAGATTATATAAACTTTTACAATACTCAAAGGCTTCATGCATCACTTAATTATCTTACACCGGAAGACTACTTATTAGGAAGAAAAACAGAAAGGATAGCCGACCGGGTGTCAGGGGCCAAAAGTATTCCCCAGTATTTTTGAATTAGGGCCATAAGCATTCCCCACCCAGGGTCAAAAGGATTCCTCAGCCAGGGCCATAAGGATTCCCCACCTATAACTATTCTTTAGCAAAGTAGTAAAGCAATTATTTTAAGTCCATTTTTCCCCTTTCAATAAATAACAAACGGGAGAAAAAGTGGCTTATCAAAGGATAGTTAATATGGAGATAGTCGAAGTTATCAGACGTTATTTTGATTCTCAGAGTATCAGTCAAATATCAAAGCTCTCAGGAATAGACCGTAAGACAATAAGAAAATACATCAAAGAGGTTACCGCCCTTGGGATAACCGATTACGATAAAGAAAAGATCTTGTCTGTTCTTCCGGGTATTATTCCTAAACTTTCCGGCAGACCAACTAAAGCTCAATCGGTACTTCAACCCTATAAGGAAGAGATTGGTAAACTTATAACTGATGCAGACAATAAGATAAAGCCCAAAACAGTATTTGAGGTAATACAAGAAAAACACGGAATAGTTGGAAAAGTAAGTTACAGCAGTTTCAAGAGATTTATCCGTGAGAATAAATTTGTACTGTATAACAATAAAACAACATGCCGTTTGGAGTATCAACCGGGAGAGCAAGTGCAAATCGATTATGCAAAAATGGGGATGCTCTATGACCCTCTGTTAAAGAGAAACCGTACAGTCTATGCTTTCATAGGTACACTCTCATACAGCCGGTTTAAATTTGTGGAACTTGTCTTTAGTCAAGATCAGCAGAGTTTTGTTCAATCCCATGTAAGGATGTTCAATTTCTTCGGCGGTGTACCAAAAGTAATTTACCTTGATAATCTTAGAACCGGAGTAATTAAACCGGACCTTTATAATCCTATTATAAATAAAGCATATGCCGAACTTGCCGAGCATTATGAATGCTTCCTTAATCCTTGCCGTGTAGCCACACCCAAGGACAAGCCCATTGTAGAGAGGGATGTACAAACCGTAAGGCAGCAGTTCGGAAAGTTCAAAGCTCTTAATAATAATATAACAATTTCTGAGGCGAACAAATCAATGCTTGACTGGCTTATCAATACATACGGACAAAGAACTCACGGTACAACCGGTTTAAAGCCATATGAAGAATTTACAAGTACGGAAAAACAGGCACTTCAGCCTCTGGCATTGGAAGCATTTGAGGCAGCATATTGGAAAGAAGCTGCAGTTCATCCTGATCATTATATACAAGTAAAGAAAAAATCTTACTCAATACCACACCGGTATGTGGGGAAAAAAGTATGGGTTAAAGTAGGGCATAATCTTGTATCGGTATATTATGAAGACAAGCTCATTAAAGAACATACAATCCCAAACGGTTCCCGACAGACTGACTTAAATGACTTCCCGGAAAATATGCAGGCTGCCTTGAACATTGGTCTGCCATATGCGGTAAGAAAGAGTGCAGAGGCAATTTGTCTGGAATTTGGTGAACTTATAAAAAAGATACTCACGCCACATGCGTATATAAATATGCGGAAAGCACAAGGCATATTATATATAGCAAAAAAATATCCAAACGATATGGTGTCTGCGGCAAGCAGGACAGCTCTTGATAATTACCGTCACCTTTCTCCCAAAATATTTAAGGCAATAATTGAAAAACTAATGGAACACAAAGAAGAGCAGCAACTGAATATCTCTGATGAAACATCGGCCTATGTGCGGACAATGGATTATTTTATTAACGATAACTAAACAAAATATCAATAACTTAATACGAAAGAGAAACTCATTTTATGTCAAATCTTGCTCAATTAAAAGGGCAGCTTAAGGCGCTAAAGCTCTCCGGTACACTGGAGAGTCTTGAGCTAAGGCTAATGGAAGCCGCTCAGAATCAGTTATCATTTAACGATATGCTCTCAATGATTTTAGCAGATGAACTGGAAACACGTCAACAAAGAAGGCTCCAAAGACTTCTAAGTGCTGCACGTCTACAGTCTGATAAAACTCTTGAAAGCTTTGACTTTAGTTTTAACCCTTCAATCAACGCTTCCCGGATCAAACAGTTATCTACATGCAGGTTTATTGAAAAAGGAGAAAATGTATTTTTTATAGGCCCGACCGGAACTGGAAAAAGTCATCTAGCTAAAGCTATGGGACATGCTGCTTGCAGACAGTATTTATCTGTCGGCTTCTACAACTTTCATGAACTATTTACTGTTTTATCACAAGCCGATTTAGTTGGAAAATTATCTAAACAGTTAAACGCTATTATAAAGTATGATCTCATAATTATTGATGACTTTGCTTTTAAGAAAATTAATCAGAGCTCCGCAGAATATCTTTATGCCATTACTGATGCAAGATATTCAAAGAAATCTATTATTTTGACAAGCAACCGTTCCATGAGTGATTGGGGTAATATCTTTCCGGATCCCATAATGGCAAATGCCCTGATGGATAGATTATGCCATAATGCTCATCAGATAATTATTAAAGGTGAATCTTATAGAAAAAAAATGAAACCGAAATTATAGTAAGTTTTTATTAATTTTTACTTAACTTTCAAAACGCTAAATATAGTTTTGGGGTGGGGAATCCTTTTGGCCCTACCTGGGGAATATGATGGCCCTCGACAACCCCGGGAGGAAAAGTTAGAAAAAGCAGAAGAAAAAAGAGCAGAATATTGGCAATCGATAAATCAAGCAGTTTAAATAACATAAATAAAAATCCTAGCGGAAATTACGAAGCGAAGACATCCATAAAAATGTCGTAGCGAAGTAATAGGAGCGGGAATAACATGAACAATATTTTAACACTTTATTTTTTTATCAAATGTAACTTTTCCCTTGAAGCATTACAATAGAAGATTTATCCCTTTGACTGCTCTGCCTTTTGTATGATCATGATACCAACTTACTATTTCATTTTCTTCTGTGTAGGGTTTTTCTTCTATAGTATCGTCTATTACTACTATTCCTTCTTCTGTCTGTATTTCTTTGATGGTTGGTTTTACCATTTTCCATAATTCTTTTGAGCTGAAATCACTCTCACTTAAAAATCTTGTCACTTTATCGTGACTTATTTCTCCTTCTGTCATTATTGACAACCCTGTGGCTGTTGTATATGAAAACGAACTTAATAGATAATCAGAATACAATTCTAATAATTCTTTGTCCATTTTCTTCTCTTCTTTTGTTATTACAAAATTACTCCTTTTTTGTATCTTTGCGTAAGTTCAGTTAATTAATAGTCTTGCAAACTGTGCTTGTTGTTAAACCAAAAGTTAAGCACAGTTTGCTTAATCTTTGGCAGAAGTAATAAATATAAGTTTCTAGTTATGGGCTGCAGCTTAATTGCGGTTCGTTAGGCTGTATATTTCAAAGTACATTATCAAATATTAATAATAGTATAAAAATTTTGATATTTAATTTTTACTAAATCTAAAAATATTTGTTGAATTAAAGATTTAATGATGGAACAAAAATTGAAAGATAAGCAATAATATTTTAAGATTATTTTCATAAAGGGAATGAAAAATGAGAATATATTATTTTTATAATTGCATTTACTTCATGTAACAATGAGAATATATCCTCTCCTTCGGATGATTATGTAAATCAATCTAATTACACTATTATCAAAAAGTTGAATCAAACAGAATTAGATTCCTTAAAATTAATTCTTGATAAAAAACTTGATAATACTTACTTGGCCCAAATAGATAGTTTTGGTTTGTTGGATTATTATCATGGTTGTATATGGAAACCGAGGGGTTCAGATATAAAAGATTCAATGCAAGCAATTTCTTTAGCAAAGTCGGCGATTGTGAATTTAAGTCAATTCACTAATGTTTCTGATACTTCTGATTTAATTTCTATAAGAGCTATAATTAATGATGCTACTAAGGATTGGGAAATAATCTTTGGAAATCAGATATATAAAGGTATGGAGGTAATGAATACCCGAATTGATGCAATTGTTGCAAATGAATTTGTTTGTTTATCTGGCCAGCATCACTACAAAAATATTTTTATTTCCCAACAAGATGTTATTAGTAAAGAACGTATAATACAAAAACTTGTAGGAACTGAGATTACATATCAGTGTAATTCTCCATCTAAATATCTCATTACTAGTTCATCAATTAATCTTGATTTAATAAAAGAATGTATTTATCCACTACTTAAAAATGATTCAATCGAACTCCGAGTAGTCTGGAAAGTGCCCATTATGTACAATTCAGTTTTAACTGGATGGAACTATTATTTAGATATTTATACTGGAGAAGTAATAGCATTAGAGCAGTTATTCTACTGTTAAACTAATTATTAATAATTTTATCAGAATAGCCAAACATCTTTAATAAGTAAAAAGTCAATAGTCAATAGCAATCCGGACAAAAAAAGTTTTGCAAAAAAAAGTAATCTGCTAAAAGCTTTAGTAATCTATATTTTAACCTTAAACAACCAAGACTGCCAAAAATATCTGTAAGGCAGCACTAAGGCAACCAAACATCTTTCGGGACTATCTTCAAGAGAACTTGAAGATGTATTGAAAAAACAATACAATTCCAGATATATAATAGGCAGGCGCATTACTACCCAATCAAAGCAAACGATTAAGCTGTTAAGAGCAAATCAGTTAGGCACCGGGGCATTTAATGCGCGGCCATTGTAAAGACTTTCTATGAATAAGTTCTTGCCCTTTAAATTTGTTGTTAAAGTCAGATTTATATTTTAGGACAAAAAAGACGATCCGGGCAATTTCTTTAGCAATAATAGTTTTAGCAATGAATTTATTTTTTCTTCTAAGCAGGGAGGAATGGTACTTACGAATAACAGGATAATACTGAATAGCTCTAATGGCAGCATCAGAGAAAGCAACTTTAAGATATTTGTTACCGTCCTTAGAAGCCCGTTGTCTGGATTTAGCGGCGGAATTTCGTGCAGAAGGTGTGAGTCTGGAGTAAGAGAAGAAATTCTTAAGGTCAGGGAAACGGTTAATATCATCAATTTCCAGAAGAATAGTAAAGGCATTCATAATACCGATTCCAGGAATCCAAAGAAGTCGTTGAATATCCTGGTTAGGAATAAGGAAAGGATAAAGCTGTTTTTCAATATGGTGGATTTGTTCATTGAGAAGATCTTGTAGCTCTGATAACTGCTCATATTGGAATTTGGTTATTCCATCGAGTTGAGTAGGAGAATCGAAGTTAAATTTAGCAAGAATTAGGTGCATAGAATTGGTTACAGAAGTATGTCGCTGCACAATTTTAAGTCTAGCTCTGAGGGCATCGCGAAGGAAACGGTATTGGTTAGAAATTTTATGTGCTACAGGTATATAGTTCATTCTAAGGAGTTGAGAAAGAGTATGTGAATCAACTTTATCGGTTTTAACTTTAGCGTATGCAATAGCTTTAACATATTTAGCATGAGCAAGGACCATAGGGATGTTAATAGAATCAAGGAGATCATTTAACCAATACCAGGACATAGTAGATTCAACAGTGGCGAGATGTTGCCCAGGAATAGAGCTGAAATACTTAATGAAGTTCTGAGGAATGTTTTTAAAATTATCTTTTTTAACGACTTTCCCATTAGATTCAACAGTAGTTAAAAAAGAAGTAAATTTGTGAAGATCAATTCCAGTGTAATACATTTGATACCTCCTAAGTTAAAGTTAATTGGTAATGCCAAATTTAACTTTTTACTTATTGGAAATATCAAGCGCATCAACCCGACCGTAGAAACGGTGCAGGTAATTTGCAATTTTCGGCTTTGTCTTTTTCGTTCGGCAAACTTGTTCAACACTATCTTACAAAATTAATTAACTTGCAAACCGTGCTTGCAAGGAAAAATAAGCACGGTTTGCCAAATCATTGACATTGAGTAAATAACTTAGTCGTTTGTTATGGGCGGCGGGTTATGCGCAAGATCGTTATATGCCTAAATGGAATTATAAATGCATCGAAAATATCTATACATTGGAATTGGTTTAATAATAATTAGTCTTTTACATCTAATGGTAAAGGACAACTATTTAAAATTTAAGGAAAGAAATACTCCAAATCCCAACTGGAACAAAGAGCAAAGTGAAACCATTATTTACTTTCTTATTATAGGATTTTTCATATTTGGAATTATATTTATTTGTGTCTCGTTTTTTTAAAACGAATAATTACAGGATAAAAGAAATTATAAGATTCACAATATTTAAAAAATATCATACCACAATTGACATTATGTACTGGGAAAGAAAATAATTAAGGAAACCTGAATTTACTGTTTGCACAATCACTGAAACAAAAAATATTATCGGCTAGAATATTTTTGCGAGAACAACAGGTAAAGAAAAAATTGAAGTCAAATAAGAAAATAATATTTAAGAAAATTAATGATTAAATAAAATAGACTATATAGAAAAACAAAAAAATAAGGGGCATATAACAAAACAATTTAAGTTGACAGTCCTTCGGCAGGCTCAGGATAAACTATTTTACGCATTCGGTTTTTAGAGATTTTTAAAGTAGATGATCCAACCTACGCTAAAGCTTCGGTTGGTAAACCGCAAAAAGTATCTTGCCTGCCAATTTTGGCAGGTAAATTCAACGTAGTCAAATTAATTAATAGTCTTGCAAACTGTGCTTGTCGTAAACGGAAAATTAAGCACAGTTTGCTTAATCTTTGGCAGAAGTAATAAATATAAGTTTCTAGTTATGGGCTGCGGCTTAAATGTGGTCGTTAGACATATAACCAAATAAAGGTAATTATTAATATAACTTTTGAATTTAACAAGGAACTTATATTACCACCTGAAGAACAAGAACTAATAGAGGTTTTATTGAATGTATAAAAGAATGCAACAAAAAAGTCAAGAATTACAATATTTGCAGCTGCTGAAAAAATTGCGATTATTTATGTTACGATATTGTTCAAGTTTTCAATTTTTAATTATATCGTCAATAGCAAATACTTTCTGTGATTTTAAGTAAAATTACTCTTGTCACAATGAAGTAATTTATAATTGGTTTTAGAGATAATTAAATAAAAAGGGACCATTTAATATTTGACCCAATGATCATCGATTTCACGAAGGATTTACTTGCTTCGGTGTGAAAGGTAAAATTAAAATTCTAAAGGAAGATTAATTCAATTTAAAAAACGAAGGTATAATGGTTAAAAAATTTTTTTTCTTTTCGGCAATTTTTATTTTTATATTTTTTATTTCCATATCCTATCCATGCAATAAACAAAGTAAAGATTCAGTAAATATACATACAAGTATAAATAGTATGCTCAATGTTTTTTTGGATTGCAACAGATGCAACTTTAAGATTATACAATCTAAAGTACCTTTTGTTAATTACGTCCGAGATCCAAACCAAGCCCAGATACATGTTTTAATAACAAGGCAATCAACGGCTAGCGGAGGGTATATATATAATCTTCAATTTATAGGTTTGGGAAAATATCATAATCAGGATCAAAACTTAACATATTCGTCTCTTCAATCAAATACAGATGTCGAAAGGCAGGAAGGTATTGCCAAAATTCTGACTTTTGGACTTTTGCGTTATGTTGCTCAAACCGGAATTGTAAATAATATTAATATTTCTTTCGATAACGAAAATATTAACAATCTACAACAGCAAATAAAAGATCCGTGGGACCACTGGATTTTTGATGTTCGACTCAGAGGAGGACTTGAATCCGAAGAAAATAATAGTTCAGCGAGGTTGGAGGGATCAGTTAATGGTAATAGAGTAACTGAAGATTGGAGATTTAGAAATGGTTTTGATTATGTATTTAAAGAAGAAAATTTTAAAGACAGCAGCGGCACTATTATAAGCACAGTAAAATCTTGGGATGGAAAATCCTCGATTGTGAAAAGTTTTTCTAGTCATTGGTCTGCAGGCGCCTTTGTCGATCTACATTCATCTACATATAAAAATATAAATTTGGATTACAGTATTTTCCCAGGGGTTGAATATAATATATTTCCCTGGAGTGATGTAAGCAGAAAAATACTTACCATTGGATATTACCTTGGTTATAAAAATTTCAATTATATAAATAAAACTATTTTTAATAAATTGAATGAAAGTCTGCTTTTTCATTCTGCCAGAGTAGAGGCAGACATAAAACAGCCGTGGGGAGATTTTTATGGCTCGCTTGATTTTTTGCAATATCCTAATCTTAATAAAAAATATAAAATAAGCATGGAAGCTTATTTGGATATTAGGCTAACCGAAGGTCTTTCTCTATCATTAGACTTTCATGGAGAAAGCATACACGATCAACTTTATTTACCAAGAGGAGAAGCATCCCTTAAAGAAATTTTATTGAAGCAGCGTCAACTTCAAACAACTTACACTTTTCAGTCATCTATTGGAATAAAGTATACATTCGGTTCTATATACAATAATATTATTAATATTAGGATGTAAATTGTTTTGAAAATTTTTAATAAATAAGATTTATTATTATAAAAATCAATCTATCTTTGTCACACAGTCCTTTTTGAGGATAACACCGAAGGTGAATGGTTTTCACAGGTTGTTTCAACATAAACAAAAAATTTCTTAAAACAAATGCAGGCATTTTTTTAAGTCCAATTACCGTTAGGAAAGATAGGGTTTCTGAACATATAAAAAAAAGACGGAAATATTTTATATAATTATATGATCAATATAGGTTTATGTGATTTTATAAAAACTTGTAACGGCAAAGTTGAGTTTATCATAGATGAAAGAATTATTAAAGTAAAAAGCGGTAATAGTTTAATTGAGTATTTACAGACTCAATTATGGATTGAAAAAAATAGTAAAGCTTTTCTTATTGATAAACCTGTTAAAAGTCATCAAAATTTTAATATTTTATTTATTGATTGGATTTCGAATAAAATTTGGCAAAAATATGAATTTAATGAAGATGTTGGTTTTTCTGTTTTAGATCCATTTATGCATTGCCAAAAATTGTTTTTTCCCTAAATAATACTTTTCAATAATATGATTTTTCCTTTTCACAGGTTTCTTTTTTATTTGAAATAGCGAGCGATGTTCCAACTGCAAGTTCCAAAAAGTGAAAATGATTTATTAAAATTTCTAATTCTCCCTCCCCATCCTCCTAATCTTCTTATCCATCTCTTCTTTTCTGCAAATCAAATTTTTGAAAATTTTGCTTTCTGATTTCTTGAAAAATTAATTATTTCATTATAAATTAAAACAGTCGTCAAAATAAGTTGGCAAGTAACAAATCGAACGGGGAACAATTATAATGAAAGACTTAATCCCATTAATTATCTTTTTTTCTATCTTTTTTACAAGCGTAGTTCTCCGTGTATTGGCTTCTAAAAATCTGCTTGAAGAATATTTGGACCAACATTCAAATGTCATTTTCAATACCAGGGGTTCTTGGAGTTTAGACAGAAATATGTTTAATAGAAAAGGGAAATGGTATTATACGGCCAGTAATAGTGCCGGAATTTTGTGGGTAGGCTATATTGTTATTATAGTCGTATTCAACTCATTTTAATAAAAGTGCTATAACAACAATCTTTTCGGGGAATCTCCATCAGCAATTCTAATTTCTAATTGAAAATTAGTATCAAGTTTAATTTCGTTCTCATACTCACCAACCCAATCATAAACCAGTAAGTCACCTTCTTTTTCTAAGATGCTTTGTAATTTTTGAATAAGTAGAGAAATTGTTAAATCTTGTTGGATATGTTCATTCATGATTACCTCAAATCGATAACAAATGAATAATACAAAAATAAAAATTATACATATCTAATTCTCCCTCCCCATCTTCCTAATCTTCTCCTCCATCTCTTTTTTCAGTTTACCCACTTCTTCCAAAACTTCTTCCGATGTAATCAATTCTTTTCTTTCGAGAATCCGAATTACAGCTTGAATCTTTTGCCATTATAATTGACATTTAAATAAAAAAAAATTAATTTACTTAAACCTTTTCGAAAACAGTTAAGCCGATCATTTTCCAAAAATTCAATTCAAGATGTGGGACTATATTTTTGAATAAAAATGAAGAATAGAATTATTCTTCATTTTAAGCCAAATTATTAAAATTATGAAATAATTATTTCAAGTCTGATAAAAATATAATGAAACATATAAGAAAAAGAGTAACACTTAAAAATGTTGCAGATTTATTATCTCTCACACCAGCAACAGTCTCAAAAGCTTTAAGCAATGGTTCAGACATATCAGATAAAACAAAGGAAAAAGTTAAAAAAGCATGCCGTGAACTTGGGTATAGACCAAATTTATTAGCCAAATCATTGATTAGCAATAGAAGTAGAATTTTAGGTGTATTGGTTCCCGATTTGCGAATTTCATTTTTCTCAGAAGCAGTGAGAGGAATGTATGAGGAATCAAGCAAAAAGGGATATGAATGTCTTTTATTAGTACATGACGAAAATATTATAAAAGAAAGGAAAAAAATAGAATTTTTATCAGATATTCATGCCGATGGTATTTTATTGAACCCTGTCGGAAGTAAAAAAAACTATGAATTATATAATAAAATAAGTGAAGAAGGAATAAGAATAGTATGCTGGGATAAGTTTTTTGATGACTTGAAATTTAAATCCGTTAAAATAGATGATGTTAAAGCTTCTTTTAAGTTAACCTCTAAGATTATACAAATGAAAAGGAAAAATATATTATTTTTAAGCCCAAATTTCGGTTTAAGTATGTTAAGAGACAGATTCAAGGGGTACAAAATGGCTTTAGAAATGAATAACATAGAGTTTAGGCAGGAATTAGTGTTACAATCTTCTAGGAGCGAAGAAGATAGCTACAGAAAAATATTGACGGTTCTGGATAAAGGAATAAAGATTGATGCGATTGTTAGTATTGGAGGTTTAATTACATATGGGGCAGGAAAAGCTATTCTTAAAAGCAAATTATCGATACCTGAAGATGTAATATTAGGTGAATTTGGTGATAATAACATTGTTTATAGGTTAGGGGTTCCATTTTTCTCAGTTTTTCAAAATCCTTATGCTATTGGCAAGGCATCGACTGATTTATTAATAAAAATGATTGAAACAAGGAAAATTGATAAAGACTTTCAAGATATAATAATTGATTCTATGGTAATTGAAAGAAAACCAGATAGTATGTAAAATTTAGCAAGATTTTTCCAAAACTATTGGCATTATTCAGATATGAATTTGAAAATTTAATAAATAATGATGTTCCCCAAAAGGATGAAAAAATCATTAATGGGTGCTAATATATGCCAAGAACAAATAGACGATGAATTGCAAAATTTAATTTATCACCCAATGGAGTAAAAAAAAATAATTTTTTTCTTGACAATTTAAAAATATTTTTTTAGGTTTTTACTTAATCCTTTTCGAAAAGCATTAAGTGATCTACCTCACAATTTTAAGCGGATGTGGCTATAGTGGCGAAGCTGTATTTTTTACTAATAACTTAAAGGTTTTCGAAAACCTTTAAGAAAGATATCCGGGTCTAATAAATTTTTTACTATTTGCTGCAGGGAAAAAATATGAAGGAAAAACAGTTAGAATATGGTCTTAAATATCTTTACGAAGAATTTGGCCATGAATGTATTAATAACGCGATTTCTGCAATTGAAAATTTCAAAGTGGAAATTCCTAGTTGGGTTTTTGGTAAATTCGGTGGTGGAAGATTCGGCGATTATATGCCTCCAGGATATGCAAGGGATATTTATGAAAAGTTGGATGACGCTGCATTTGTAAATAAACTTACCGGAGTTGTCGAAAGAGTTGCAACCCACATCCTTTGGGATTATTCATACGACGGAATTATAGGTTCTTATGAACTGGCAAAACAGGTTGCAAGTGAGTCCAAAAAGCGTGATTTAAAATTAGGCTCGATAAGTCCAACTTATTTTTTAAGGGGCTCTCATCGAGGCAGCTTATCTACAGAAGAACCAAATATAAGAAACCGTTACGTTGAGCAGACCATTCTATCTGCAAAAATTGCTGCCGAACTGGCAAATGGTATTGTTTCAATATGGGTCCCGGACGGTTCTAATTATCCGGGGCAAGTAGAATTAAGGAAGGCAATAGGAAACACGAAAAAATCCTTACAAGATGTTGCTATTGAGATTGAAAGCATTAATAAGAATACGACTAACAAGAAGGTTAAGGTTCTCATTGAGTATAAAGTATTTGAACCTGGAACATATAGCACTATTCTATCGGATTGGGGGAGTGCATTTATATTAGCTAAAGAGTTCGGTAAGAATGGCGGTGTGCTTATAGATATGGGACACCACTATCATTCTACAAATGTAGAACAAATTTTAGCTAGGTTACTAGCTGAAGGAATATACGGTGGCTTTCATTTTAATACTAGATATGCGGCAGACGATGATCATGCTGTTGAACCGAACCCGGAATTAGCCAGAATCTTTTACGAACTGGTTGCTGGAGGAGGAATAATGGGCAAAAACAACTGGGCGCTGATGATAGACCAATGCAGCAGCCGTGAAAAAAGGATTCCAGCTTTATTACATTCGATTGATTCCTTACAATTATCTTTAGCTAAGGCTATTCTAGTAAATCAAAAATTACTGACAATACATCAAAAAAATGATGAGATTATATTAGCTAATCGAATATTTAATGATGCAATAATTAATGCTGATGTAAGACCTATTATAGCAAAAGCGAGAATGAATAAAAATTTACCGATAGATATCTTTAAGGCATACAGTGAAAGCGGCTATCAGCAAAAGATTGAAAATGAACGAATTAATGAGCCAATAAACGTTCATTCTTTATAACGACATTAAACTTATAGCGGGAGATTAGAAATTAGCGCCTACAAAGAATAAAATACATCAAGAAAAAAAATGAATTCTTTTCTGTTATTTAAAAAGTTTATTTTTTACTATTAATACAAAGAAGTGAACATGAGAAATAAAATAAGAGACATAATAATCCTGATGCTTTGTACTGTTATAGTCAGTGTCCATTGCATGTTTCCTCAGATTAACCAAACAGGTTCTTTAAGTGGAACTATTACAGGTTCTGATACAAAGGCGCCACTACCATTTGCAAATGTTATGATTATTGGGCTTAATTTTGGAGCCGCAACCGATATAAATGGTACATATTTAATTCGGAATATCCCAGCGGGTAAACAAACAGTCCGGATTTCATATGTTGGTTATATAACTAAGACCGTTGATGTAGATATAAAACCTAACAGGACAACTGAATTGGATCTGGAACTGAATATCACTACCGTTAAAGGCAAGGAAGTAGTTATAACCTCTCAACGATTAGGGCAACAAGGAGCTATTAATGAACAAATTAATTCAAATGTAATTAAAAATGTTGTTGCGGCTGATCGTCTTCAAGAGAATCCCGATGCAAATGCTGCAGAAGCTATCGGACGTCTTCCCGGTATTTCCTTAATCAGATCAGGTGGGGAAGGTACTGGTGTTGTAATCAGAGGATTAGATCCAAAATATAGCCAGGTTCTATTGGATGGAATCCCTTTACCTTCAACTGAAAATAATCCAGAGCAACAGATATTTCAGGTATTTCTCAATATGCCCTTCAAGGAGTAGAAGTGTTTAAATCCATAACTCCGGATATGGAAGGCGACGCGGTTGCCGGAACTATAAACTTAAAAATGAATGAAGCGCCTGTTGGATTTAAATACAGTTTAATGGCACAGGGAGGCTACAATCATTTAAATAACTATTGGAAGAATTATATGTTGGTAGGTGTTGTCAGTAATAGATTTTTTAATAATAAATTAGGTCTCATACTAAGCCTTAATGCAGAAAGTGTAAATAGAAGTGATCAAACGTTGGGGGCAAACTATGTCACAAAAAGTGTACCCCCTCCAGGACAGCTGGCTCCCTTATATGTAAGCGATATTAAATCTTACTTACTAAAGAAGAATAAATAAAAAAGCGGCAGGAA